>JBCCAH010000020.1:0-63743 GCA_039814925.1 Pseudomonadota bacterium | reverse complement strand
CTCTGGTGTACCAGTCATGCCGCCAGGCGTGCCGCTGGGTAGCTATGTACGGACGGGATAACCGCTGAAAGCATCTAAGCGGGAAGCCTCCCTTGAGATTAGGTATCTTCGAACCGTCATAGACCATGACGTTGATAGGCCAGGTGTGGAAGCGCAGTAATGTGTGGAGCTAACTGGTACTAATGTTTTGATCGCGCTTGAGAGTCTGCACTGTCAATGACAGGCCTGAATAGGTCCGTCTGCGACGGAGGAATTCTCCAGCCAGATACGCCCTTTATAACCACTCTCTTGTAGAGAGTGCATCGATTTAAACCCTTGCTATCGCTGGCTTCATTGCTTGGTGGTCATAGCGTCTGTGACCCACCCGATCCCATCTCGAACTCGGCCGTGAAACCGGATAGCGCCGATGGTACTGTGTCTTAAGGCACGGAAGAGTAGGTCGCCGCCAGGCATTGTAGCTGGCGATGCGCAAGGAAAACCCATTCACTGTCAAAGGGCTAGCCTCGCGGGCTGGCCCTTTTGGCGTCTCTGGAGCTCAGTCCAGTCGCGCCAAGCTCGGTAGCGCGGGATGGAGCAGTCCGGTAGCTCGTCAGGCTCATAACCTGAAGGTCGTTGGTTCAAATCCAACTCCCGCAACCAGCATCACATTGAAAACCCATTACAAAAGGCCCCGCTGTTTCCAGCGGGGCCTTTTGTCGTTTGAACTGGAAGAACGCGGCATCGTTAGCAGATACAAAGTCTGCTTTTGGCGCTGTGTCGCATTGCAGCGATGACTGGGATTGGGGGTGAAAGCAGACCTTCGGTGCAACCCAGTGATAACGCCGGCTCAAATCTGCTGGCTTAGGGAAGCGCTGAACGTCTAGCCTGGCGCTTTCTTCGATCCGGTGCCTATTTGAGCAGAGCGCTTCGAATGGCGCTCAGCTCTTCATCAGTCACGTCATACTCGGATTGGATGTAGGCCAGCACGCTGCCGTGCTCCTTCTCCATCGCATTGAGCGTAGTCTCGATATAGGTCGGGTTCGATTCCATCAGCGGCGCGACCATTTCGGGTGGCAGCTTCATGAGGAAAGCGTAAGGGGCGTCATCGCCTTCTTCGGCGGCCTTGGCGCGCGCTTCGTCGCCTAGGAATTCGGCCATGTAGTCGACATAGTCGTCCGACAGCGCGTAATCCTCGACCACAGTTTTGCGGGGTACGCCCAAAGCAGTGAGCAGCATCGCGGCGGCGGTTCCAGCGCGATCCTTGCCCGCTGAGCAGTTGAAGGCGAGCGGGATGTTGCCAGCGGCAACCTGGTCGAACATCGCTGTGTATCCTTCGTCTTCGTTCTTGGCGATGCCCGGATAACCCGCCGCCATGACGGCGCGCACATCGTCGGGTGTGGCCTCCGGGTTGCCTAAGACTGCGAACATCGGATTGTTGGCTCCGTCACGCTCTTCGGGCGGCGGTGCGAAGGTCAGATAATCGATCTCGCCCGCACGCCAATCGGTTGGCTCGCTCTTGCGTTCATCCGCCTCTCGGAAATCACAGACGGTGGAGATGCCAAGATCGGAGAGGTAGTCATAGTCGCCATCGGTCAGACCCGACATGACGCCGGAGCGGTAGACCCGGCCCCATTTGACTGTTTTGCCGTCCTCGGTCTTGTAACCGCCTAGGTCGCGAAAATTGCGCCCCCCTTCGAGCGGCAGCAGCCGCACGGCCACGGCCTCGCTCGCGCCGTCCTCGGCGGTCAGACGGAAATAGCGTCGTTCGGGGTCGCCGTCGGCGCTCCACGAAGCAGACCCGCCGTCAAAAGAGCCGATGGAGGCCACGGTCTCTTCAGCGAAATCGGGGCTCGTCGATACCTCGATCGTAACAGGCGCACCGCCGTCCCAGGTAATGGTGTAATCGTTAGCGGTCTCGCCGTGTTCAGCGGAAACGGCGCCGATGGTGCCGGTCGTTTCAGTCGCCTGTTCGCTGCACGCGGTCAAAACGAGTGCCAGCGCGGCGCAAGAGAGCATAAGACGCATGATGTGTCTCCTTTTTTGGGTTGCGATCAGTAGTCGACGCGCACGCCGAACATCCAACGCTCGCCAAAGCCTTCGAACTGGTTCGGGGTGGCTTGGGTGTTGGTGTAACGCAGGTCGCGTTCGTCGGTGATGTTGTTGGCGTCCGCAAACAGCGTGACCGCAAGGCCATTGCTGAACTGCGGCAGCGCGTAGCGGATCGAGGCGTCGACACGCGTGGTTGCGGCCCAGAATTCGTTCAACGCTTCATTCTCGGTCGTGGACAACCAATCGTCGCGATACTGGTAGTTGAGGCGCGCTGAAATCCCGTACTTCTCGAAGAATAGGGACGCGTTGAAGATCGTATCGGACGTGCCAGGCAAATCGAATTGGCGATTGGCCAAGCTTGGTGCGGTGAAACGGCTGCTGAGCAGCGTGAGGTTGGCGCTCGCTCCAAACCCGTCGAGCGGAGATGGCAGGAAGGTCGCCTGGCCGATGAAGTTGAACTCAGCTCCGATTAGCTCGCCATCATCGCCATTAAAGGTCGTGTTATAGACCAGCGGCGTGCCGGGTTCGATCAGCCCCGGAGCGACGACCGAGCCATCGGGCACCGTGGCGCCTGCGGAATAGAGGACGTTGTCGATCAAGCGGATGAACGCGCCGGCGGAGACAATCATGCCCGGCGCGAAATAGTATTCAAAGCTGACATCGCCGCCATAGCTGAATTCGGCGTCGAGATTGGGGTTGCCGCCCCCGGCGGTGGGCGGCGTGTCTGTTGGATCAACCGTGATCGAAGCGCGCAACTGGCTGTAGGTTGGTCGGCTGACCCCGGTCGAGAAAGACGCGCGGAATTTCAGATCCTCGGCAAAATCAATGTTCACGTGAACGTTGGGCAGGACATGGACGTAGTTGTTGTCCACGGTAAGCGGCGTGAGACTTCCGTCTGGGGCCACCTGTGAGCCGGACGTGGTGAAATCGGTCGCTTCGATCCGCGCGCCAAAGACTAGGCTGCCGCCATCGAACAGCGTTTCGACGGACGCGTAGGCGGCGTAGATGTTTTCATCGATGCTGATGAGGGAATCATCATCAAACGCGACGTCAAAACCGCCCACAGCCGATTCCCACGCTGCGATCAGGCCCTGGTTGTCAAAGTCGCGCGCCTGAATCGTGTTGTCGAAACCGGTCGACCACAAATTGTCGGTCAGGAAGTCCGAAATCGTCACCTGATCGCTGGGAAAGCCGCCGAAGCTCAAGGTATCGCCGCCTGAAGCGTCGCGAAAATCGACCTGCCCGCCGAACTTGAACGTCGCATCGCCGCCGAGAAAATCGATATTCTGGCGCGCGAAATCGAGTTTGAATTTGTAGTTTTCGGTATCAAGAGCGTTGGCAAAGATCAGTCCGAAATCAACGCCATATGTGATGTCGTCAGCGGCGATCGGGTTCATCGTCCCCGTTTCGAACAGGTTGACCTGCGGGTTGAGAATGTCGGTGACATCGTAGGACAAAGCGGCGGTTCCACCGGCGCTAAATGGGATCGGCAGGAAGGTCTCGTTTTCGGTCTCGATATAGCTGGCGCTGCCCGATATGGTCCAATCATCGCTTTCGTAGTCTGCGCCCACGGTACTCGCCCAGGTCGAGTTGTTATAGACGCCGTCCTCCAGCAGGCGACTTACAAGCACAACCGGCTGATACCCGGTCGTCGCGGTAAATGGCGCACCGGTAATCTCGGATCCATCGCGAATGTCGAAGTCGAACTGGTTGCGCTCTTCGCGGTCGATAAACTCGCTGAAGATGGTGCGCGCGTAGATGTTGAGATTATCGCGGGGACGGATGCCGATCTCGCCGCCATAGGAGCGGTCTTCGCGTTCGCCGCGATAGGAACGAAAGTCGAGATTGTCGGGAAAGATTTCGCCGTTGGGCCCCTGCGTTAGCTCATACTCGCGGTTGTCCGTGATCCGTCCGCGCAAGTTGCGCGAGCCAAAGGCAAGCACGCCGAACATATCGTTCGAATAGCCAATGCGACCGTTCAAACGCTCGGTGCGCTGATCGCCTAGTTCCTGATTGCCGAGTCCGCCTTCAGCCGAGAAGAAGAAGCCATCGCGTTCAAACGGGCTAGCGGTCTGGACGTTGATAAAGCCCGAAACCGCTTCACCCGGCATATCCGCGGTGATCGCCTTGTTGACGGCGATGCCGCTGGTGATGGAAGCGGGGAAGGAGTCAAAGCGCGGGATCCGCCCATCCTCGGCGCCCGGTACGTCGATGCCGTTAAAGGCAATGCTGGTGAAGCGAAACGGTGCGCCGCGAAAGTTGATGAAGCGCGCCTGCCCCTGATCACGCTCAATCGCGAGCCCCGGAATACGCCCCAGTGTGTCGGCGAGGTTTTGGTCGGGAAGACGACCGATCGTATCGGAAGCGATAAAGTCGACGACGTTGAGCGCTTCGCGTTTGAGTTCGAGCGAGGCCTCGTTTGTGTCGCGGATGGGAGTGGCGCTGACGACGATTTCGTTGGCCGTCTCCTCGTCAGACTGATCACCATCCTGCGCAATGGCCGGTGCGGTCGCTGACATGCAAACGCCTGCAAAAAGAAGCGCGCGCAGTGGCACGCTGTTGGCTCGATAACTCATGAAAATCACCCCTGTTGTGCGTTGCAACAACGGGAGGGCTAGCGACTGCATATGATAGCTTCGGGGCGAAACAGCGTCAGTCCCACGACGATAAAGGCGGTTTGATTACCGATCGGGAAGGAAGGTCTCCAAAACTACGGTTTTTCAATAGTCTAGATCACGTCTTCGGGAGAATTTTTCGAGTGCAGACTGACCACATCGAATGAGTAACCTTCGCTACTCGGCTGGGGCTGCCAACGGCCATTCAATCGCTTCTGAAGCGCGCAACAAAAAGGGCCGGCCACGCGCGTGATCGGCCCTTTCGTTGTCCAAAAGATGCGCAGCCTTAGAAGGCGATCCGAACGCTCACGCGCCCGGAATGGCCGTCATATCCCGACGCAAAATCACCCAGATAGCCCAGGTCGATCGCAAAGTTCTCATTCACATCGATCGTTGCGCCCGCTGCGAGTTCGAAGCGGTTCTGTTCGCGCAGCGCTGGTGCGATGGCAAAGCTGCCAACCTGCGCCGAGCTGAGGTTCAAAAGCCGGGGATCATCGAGGAAGTCGTAGATCACGGTGCCTTGGATGAATCCGCTGACCATCTCTGAGAGAACCGTGCTCGCTTCGACGCCGAAACGACCTTCGAAGAAGTTCGCATCGTCGCGGTCAACCGTGAAACCAAGCCCCCCCGCCTCGACGGCGTCGTCGAAGTTGATCTGGGCGGCGTTGAGGCCGACCGTCGGGGTAAGGGCGATGTTTTCATCCGGCAGGAGATCGTAGCCGACCACAAACCGACCTGCGAACCCATCAAAATCATACTCCGAGCTAACGGCGCCGAGCAGTCCCCCGCGCGAGCTTTCAATTTCACCCGTGAGATAGGCAATCTCGGCGTTCACAAAGGCTCTGTCGCCGAACGTACCCGCCGCATAAGCGCCAAAGCGCATGCTTTCGACCTCTTGCTGACTGCGGCGCGCCGTGGTGGCGGTTTCGTCGTCGATATCGATATCGGCGTAGCTGGCAAGCAGGCCCAGGCGAAGGTTTTCACCCAGCGCGACATCGCCGCCAGCCGTGAACACCAACTGGTCGCTTTCGTACCCATCAATCGTGGCCGAAACGGCGTCACGCTCAACCCCGCGAACCGCGATCTGACCCCAGACGCCCGATCCTTCGGATTTGAGGTGACGGTCCAGAGCTTGCCCGGCGAGATTACCGGTTTCGAAGATTTCGCGCGCCGCGCCGTTGCTGAGCGAAGGCAACGCCTGCGCCAAAGCATCGGCGTAGGCCGCAGCGTCCGGCAAGGCGTTGAGCGTGCCGAAAACAGGCGCGCCAAGCGTCTGCTCGGTCAGGCCCCGCGCCACGGCAAAGCTGGCCGCGGCGAGGTTGGGGTCTGGATTGCCTACTAAAACATTCGCAGCGCCAACATTGACCCGCAGCGATCCGACGACCGGAGTGTAGTCGATCAGCAGATCGTCATCGAGAATGTTCACGGTCGCGCCGTTATTGGTGAATCCGGTGCCATCGCCAAAGACCAGCACGGATTGACCGATCAAAGCAGCATCCAGCGGTGTACCGATGTTCAGAACGCCGCCTTCTTCCAAAGTGATCGATCCCGAGGTTGTCAGCGAGTCGACGCCAAGTTCAACGTTGACCACGCCCACATGCACCACGTCGCCCGCAATAGTGCGGTTGCCGGTGATATCGAGATCGTTGAGCGTACCGCCAAGCGTTGAGCCGAGCTGAATCGTCTCGAAATTGACGATGTTGTCGCTATCGAGGTCACCCGCGAGGATCGCGATATCGTCGCCCATGCCGCCCGACACACCGCCGTTGACCGAAGAACTTGTGCCTTCAAGAATGAAGGTGTCATCGCCGCCTTCCAGATCGACCCAGCCGTTGACGGTGGCGCCAGTCCATTGCTGGAACTCGTCGTCGCCAAAGCTCAGCAGCACCGCATCCAGACGGCCCGATACGGGGTTTACCGCGTTGGCGGTGATGGTGCCGAAGTTGACCACCGTCTGATCGCCGAAGTTAGCTTCAGAACCAGGCACCGAACCGAGTTCCCCGCCTTCACCGCCTTCGCCGGCCTCAACAAAGTTGCCCGAGCTGGCGTTGATGCCGATATCGCCGCGAATGATGCCGCCCGCGAGGTTGGTCACCAGACCGTCGCCATCATCACCGCCGCCATCAAAGTCGATCCCGGCGTCAAGTTCGCGGTTGGTCAGGCCTGCGTCCGAGAAGTCGCCGTCCGGATCGCTGCCCAGGCTTTCGATAATGCCCGAGTTGGTGATGGTGCCGCTGTTGAGCTCCATCCCATCGTTCTCACCGCCCTGGATCAGGCCGGTGTTGATCAGGGTGACCTGATCATCGCCGTCCACCGCATCATCAAAGGGCGAGATGATTTCACCACTGTTGTCAACGAACAGGCCCACGTCCTCCGCTTCGACCGCCTCGTCGCGGACCGATTCAATCCGGCCCGTGTTGATCACGGTCAGGTTTTCTTCGGATTCGATGCCCTTGTCGCCATCTTCATCGGCGATGATCGTGCCGTTATTGATGATGGTCAGGTTGCTGACATTGCCCGCTTCGATAGCTTCATCGTCGTTCGAACGGATCAGGCTGTTATTGACGATCGTCACGCCATCAACGTTCACTTCGATGCCGTCATCGTCTTCGACATTGACCGAAGCGTCCGCTCCGATCGTGAGGGTGGCCTCGCCCAGAACCTGGACGGTTTCTGTGACATCGTCTTGAATGGTGATCGCACCGCCCAGGATGTTAAGCGTCTGATCGGTGTCGCCGACCAGATTGATGCCGCCGCCGTTCACATCAAGGAAACCGATGGTCTCAAAGCCGGTGTACTGCGCCGGGTCAAAGACATTGGCGAGCAAGCGGTCGATCGCTTCCATGCTGTCGTTACCGAAGATCAGCGTGTCGTCGCCGTCTTCCCCGTCAACGGTGCCGTTGGTGACGCCGGTCTGCCATTGCTGGAAGGTGTCATCGCCAAAGCTCAAGAGCACCGCGTCGGTGCGCCCCGTCGCCGGGTTCTCAAGGTTGCCGGTGATTGTGCCAAAGTTCACGATCACCTGATCGCGGACGTTGGCCGGTGATCCGGGAACCGAGAGGACTTCGCCGCCTTCGAGGTCCTCACCGCCTTCGTCAGCCGCTACGAAATTGCCTGAGCTGGCGTTGATGCCGATATCGCCGCGGATGATACCGCCTTCAAGGTTGGTGACCGTGTCGAACTCAGGACCCGCCAGAGTGTCGGGATCGTCCACACCGTCAAAGTCGATCCCGGCGTCGAGTTCGCGATTGGTGAGCCCAGCGTCCGAAAAGTCGCCGCTCGGATCGCTCGAGAGGCTCTCGATGATCCCCGAGTTGGTGATCACACCGCTGTCGAGTTCGAGCCCGTCATTCTCGCCGCCCTGGATCAGGCCGGTGTTCATGATCGTCACATCCGCGCCGCCATCGACCGCGTCATCCTTGGGAGCGATGATCTCACCGTCGTTGACGACCACAAGGCCTGCGTCATCGGCTTCCACCGCTTCATCGTTGGTCGAGAAGATCAGCGCGCCGGCGTTGTTGGTCAGCGTGAAGTTGGCTTCGCCTTCGACGCCTTTCCAGTCCGAAGTGATCGTGCCGTTGTTCGTCACCGTCAGATTGTCGCCCGCGTCGATGATTTTGGTGTCGAATCCTTCGTTGCTGATCGTGCCGTTGTTGACGATGGTCAGATTGTCGCCGGTCTGGATCGTATCGGCATCGCCGGTCGTGTTGATGAGGCCGCCCATCTCGTTGGTGATTGTAGCGCCGTCGCCCAGATTGATCGCGCGGTCGGTGGCTTCGATGGTGCCCGAGTTGGTGATGACCGCGTCATCTCCCGCTTCGATTGCGCGTTCCTCAGCGGCAAGGATCGAGCCAGAATTCGTAAGGTCAAGGTCGTCGCCAACCGAGATTGCCTCGACACCGCCCGATTCGGTTTCAATGGCGCCCGCGTTCACAATTGTGGCCTCGTCGCCAGCGCGAACCACCGCGCCATCTGTGAACCCGTTGGACGCCTCAGCGATGATCGTGGCGCCCGCCTCGTTTGTCAGCGTGAGCCCATCGTCGGCAAAGACGCCCGCTTCATCGGTGCGTAAAATCGAGGCTCCGGCAAACGGATCAGCTGCCGCCAGATTTCCTGCGAAGATCTGACCCGAATTGGTAACCACCGCGTTCTCGCCGACTACAATTGCGCTCGATTGCTCGCCAAGCGCGGCGATCGAGCCCGCGTTGATTATGGTTGTGGAATCCTCAGCTTCGACCCCGTTCTCTTGCGGGCCGGACGGTTCGATCGAACCATCCGCTGTCACTTCGAGCGTTTCGCCTTCACCGACCTCGACGGTGTCTGACTGAATATCACTTACCGTTTGTTGCGCGTTCGCGGGCGCTGCAACCATCAGCGCGGTTGCTATGGCCGTAACGCTGGAAAACGTGGTGGTGAAGTCGGGGGTTCGAATACTCAACGTGTGTCTCCTGAATGCTAGGCAAAAGGGGGGCGTTGAACGCCGAATTCCGATAAGGCCCCCATGCACTGAGCGCGGGTTAGGCGGGCTATATTATGGAAATGAGGCTATGTTATCGAAGCATTACAATCGGGCGCACAAAGACAGGGTCTGCAAATTATTGCGTTCCTGATGAGACCAGACTGTCGGTCTGCGAAACTGGACACAAATCATCACAAGTGATGATCGAACAAAGATCAAAGATGCCGTGCCCATGGGAGCCACGAGGTAGCTTCGGTAAAGATGCCTTATGTGCTCCATTACCGTAAAATGAAGCGTCCGGATATGGGGCGACTACGGACCTTCCGCTTTCGGCCTGCCTAATCGCAAAAGCCGCCGTTCAGCTGACGACCCAGAAGAGGACACCGAGAGCACAACGATTCTAATGCCGCTGAATTAGCCCAAACGGCGGCAGCGAGGTCAGCGAGCTGCGAAATGGGCATCAATTGCTGCTCGATTATCATTGATGAGTGAGCGCCACTCTTCCATCATCTCCGCGTACTTCTCTTCCGAATAGTGAGACCGAAGCGATTCATTGCCTGCCTCGCTCAAACCGGTCAGTCTGTAAGAAACAATTACGGTCGAACCGTCCTTTCCATCTGAAACGAGCTGAACATCCACCGAGCCCAAGTCGGCTCCAGGGGTAACGCGCACATAGCTCGCCCGATGTTCTGAAGTATCATAGGCTTTGACATACCAGTAGGTCGTATCGCCGTGCCCCCCCGTGACAAAGACCGTGCCTTCTTCGTAGCCGTCGCCATTCAAGAATGAAGGATTCCATCCCGGAGCCCAGAGCCGTTCGCCGGGACCTGTGAATAAGGGCAATGCTTCATCAGGCGTCATATCGAGTGCAAACGAACCTGTTTGCACCACGGTGTATGCCTCCGAGGTGCTGAAGCCGCTCGACGTATGATGGTTTGCATAGGCGAAGCCGCCAGCAACTCCGCCAATCGCAATTGCTCCAATAACGAGGTTACGCAGTAGCTTGTTCATATGCCACTCCGTTGATCTTGTCGGGCATTAGAAACTGCTGGCGTGCGATTGATGAAGTCATGCGCTTAGGTGAGTACCAAGTGCATAGTACCTTCTTGTCGAGCATGTCAGGATTGTCTTTGAAGAATGCGGTTAGATCGCCGTCTGGAGAGCACGCTTTGCGCTCGGCAACCAAGCTCATAAATGCGATTGTGATTGTCGCGTTGTACTTTGCAGGCGCACCGGAGTCGGTGGCCATTTTCCTGATCGTGCTGGCGTAACGGGAGCATGCTTCGATAAAGTCGTACCTCTCAAACATCTCGAACGCGACCTGCACATGATCGAGATGCCAGAACTCCGTGGGCACGATTTCGAAACGCTCGAACCTGTCGGTGAGCGTGGGATCAAACTCAGTCATTGGGATCAACCTCGTCCAATTTGTGGCTGTCTTTCGCAGTGAGGTCGAGGTCGTATACGTCCTTGAGCTTGCTGATCTTTGCGAGGGTCTCATCTGTGAATGGAACTTGCCCCTCAAAGCAATGGAGCGACATGCCCTCAATGGGCACTGTCAGAGCAAATGCACCTGATTGACGATTGAGGCGGTGAGGGTAGGGCGAACCTATGCCTCGACCCAAGAAGCCTGCCAGTCCGTTCCGCTATTTCAATTCGTCGCCTGAGGTAATCAGGCTTGTCGTCATGATGTATGTGCGGTTTCCGCTGAGCTTGCGGAACGTCGAGGATCTGCTGGCGGAGCGGGGTATCGACATATGTCATGAAACGGTGCGGCTGTGGTGGAACCGGTTCGGTCCTATCTTTGCAGCAGACATCAAACGCCAGCGGATCAGCCGAATGAAAGTCTACACCCACTGGCGCTGGCACGTTGATGAGGTGTTCGTAAAGATCAACGGAGAGACACACTACCTGTGGCGCGCCGTCGATCACGAGGGCGAAATCCTGGAAAGCTATGTCACAAAGAAGCGTGACAAGTCTGCGGCTTTGCGGTTTTTCAAAAAGACGTTGAAGCGACACGGTCGAGCCGAAGTGATCGTCACCGATGGTCTCAAATCATATCCAGCAGCAATGCGGGAAATCGGCAATACTGACCGCCAGGAGATG
This sequence comes from Pseudomonadota bacterium, assembly GCA_039814925.1. Classification (GTDB taxonomy): domain Bacteria; phylum Pseudomonadota; class Alphaproteobacteria; order Sphingomonadales; family Sphingomonadaceae; genus Erythrobacter. Next base: position 52,535 of record JBCCAH010000020.1, on the reverse strand, counting down.
GGCCGATGGAAGAACAATCGAGCGGAAAACTCGCACTTACCATTCCGACGAAGAGAGAGGGCGATGCTAAGGTTTCGACAGATGAAATCGCTACAGAAGTTCGCTTCAGTACATGCCAACGTCCACAATCACTTCAATTCAGAACGTCACCTCATCGACAGACAGACTTACAAAGCAAATCGCTCAGCCGCCCTGGCTGAGTGGCAAAGCCTCATGGCTTGAAACGCAAGTCGGGTAGGGCAAGCTCTTCCAAGTGGAGACGATTTCGCGTTAGACTGACAGCACCAGCCGAACGCATCCGGGACAAGATCGCTGCATCAAAGGCCAAGGGCATGTGGATGGGTGGCAGCCTTCCGCTCGGATACAAGGCCGTCGATCGCAAGCTCGTCGTGATCCCGGAGGAAGCCGAAACTGTTCGAGAGATCATGCGGCGGTATCTTGAGGCAGATTCAATCAAGGCGTTGGTTCAAGAGCTTGATCGCGTCGGCATAGTTGGCAAGCGCCAAATCTCCAAAAGAGGCAGAGTCAGCGGCGGCCTTTCAATCAAACGCGGAGCACTCAAACATCTGCTCTCTAATCCAATCTATGTTGGGGACATCCGGCACAAGGATAAGACCTATCCTGGTCAACATAATGCAATTGTCGATCGCGAAATCTTCGATGCGGTGCAGGCAAAGCTGAAGGATCGCGCTTCGCATGGATCAGCCGCCGGGCCAAAGCGGCGACTGGCCTTGCTTGCCGGCATGATCTTCGATGAGCGCGGTCGTCCCATGTCTCCTACCCACACCAAGAACCATGGGCGGCGCTACACTTACTATGCGTCCAACATGAATGATGATGCCCAAACACCGGCGCTAAGGCTACCGGCCAGTGAGATCGAGCAATCGATCCGCGGTGCAATTGCGAAATGGCTGCGAACCAATGCCAACATGCGGACGCTGGCCACGTCGAAATCGGCCGATGAGAAAAAGAGGGCATTTGCAAGAGCGGAACGATTGGCCGCTGGAATTGAGAGCTTGCCCGTATGCACTGCCGCCGAACTTCTTAAGGAGATCAACCTCCAGATCACCGTAAATGAAAACGAGATCAATGGATCATTCAAGCCAGCTACCGCGCTTGGCCTCGCTATTGCTGAAGCCACAGCATTATTCGAAGCGAAGTTCAGGATCGCGCTCGATCGACAAAACTATGGTCACGAGGCTCGGATGCGATTGCAACCATCGGAGCCAAATCGTGCGGTAAGAAATGATCGCCTTGTTGAGTTGCTCGGCCGAGCGTTTGCAGCTCGAAAAGAACTGCTCGCAATGGACGAAGAGGTGGTCCAGTCAATCAGGGCCACTAAGCTACACCATCTCCAGCGCCTCGATCGATTGAGCTATCTCGATCCAGCGATCATTCGAAGCATTTTGACCGGAACGCAGCCAAAGAGCCTAAGCGCGCGCAGCCTCTGGCGGACGGGTGATCTGCCAATTCGATTCGCCGATCAGCGCGCTGCGCTCGGCTTTCCAAACTCCTGATTCCTAAGCAGTGGGTCACTAAATCGACCACGGAGAATTTTGCGCGTTTCGGGCGCGATTTGGTAGGTCAGAGCGTCTCCGCCGCCGCCAACGCGAAGTCATGCCTGCGCAAAGCCCCGGAATTGCGGGCACAAGTTCGCCACTCTGCGGGGAGCCACGCATTCGCTAGGTTGTTTGGAAAAAGTGGTGAGTCCTGCTGGGTTCGAACCAGCGACCTACTGATTAAAAGTCAGTTGCTCTACCAACTGAGCTAAGGACCCCCACGGGCGCTTCGACGCAAGCGTGTACGTCAAGTTGGTGCGCCCCGATAGAAAGCGTTGGCGCGCGGGTCAAGCGTCCTTTCACGCCTCTTTGTGCGCTATCGCCCAATGCTCTGCAATTTCGGGATTGCTCGGCGCGAATTTGGCCGCCTTCGTCAGCAAGTCTCGCGCTTCCTGAACGCTCTTACCCTCCCGCCAGAGCGCCCAGCCGAGCGTATCGAGGACCTGAGGGCTTTCGGGGGCGATAGCCAACGCGCGCCGTCCAAGAGCGATTGCGGCGGCGTGATCGCCAAGTTCCGATTTGACCGCAGCCGCGTTGTTCAAAAGAACCGCGTCGTTCGCACCCGCGCCATCGACAAGAGGGGTGTATATCCCGTCGGCCTTTGTCCAATCGCCCGCGCGAATGGCCACGCCAGCGGCCCGCAGTTGCTTCGACAGATCAGCGCTGTTCTGACGGTTCGCCAGGGCCGTTTGGATTGCCGCCTTGTCCCCGCGCCCGGTCGCTTCGGACAGTTTTAGAGCCAAGGTAAGCGCGCCTGCGTCGGCTTGGGGATCACGCAGAATGGGCTCGATGGTTTCCCAGGCGTTGGTGAGCTCGCCCTCTTCGGCGTAGGCCATCGCCAAGGTTCGGCGCGCGTCGTAGTCGTCGCTCGCCTCGTCGAGATAGGACTTCAGCGGCAGGATCGCCGCGCCATATTGGCCACGCGCCGCATCAACAAAGCCGCGCAATCGGGCAAAATTCGGCTCACCGGCCATGGCCGGCGGGACCAGTTCAACCAGTTCAAAGGCACGGTCCAGTTTGCCCGCTTCGTACGCCATCTGCGCGGCGAAGAGCAGGCCAATGGGGTGCGGGTCGCCGGCCTGATTGGCCTTGTCGATCCAGTTGGCGGATTGGCTTTTATCACCCTTATCCTTGGCGACAGCTGCCATGGCGAGCATGGCGGTTTGGTTGTTCGGCTGTGATTTCAGCGCCGCCTGGAAGTGTGTGGAAGCCGCGTCCGGATCGCGGTTCGCCAAGGCCATGCGCCCGGCCAGCATGTGCGCTTGCGCCATGGGCGGGGTGAGACGAAGCACCGGTTGGAGCCTTTCTCTGGCCGCCTCTGGCTCCACCTGCGAATAGAGACGTTCGGCATCGATTGTGACAAGACGCGGGTTGTCGGGAAATTTCTCCAAGCCCTCTTCAAGCTTCGCGGCCGCGTTATCACCATCCCCTTGCGACAGCGCGTAAGCGATCGCGGCCGTGTACGCGGCGGGCACATCAAAAGTCAGGTTTGCAACGCTGACTTTCGCCGCGCCCATATAGTTCGCCATGACTTGCGCTTCGGCCAGTTTGGCCTTGGCCAGACTGCTGCTAGCGGGCCCCTCAGCCACGCGCTTGAATTCGGTCACAGCCCGGTCCGCGTTGCCCAGCGCAAGCGCAATATCGCCAGCCAGCATGCCGATTTCCGGTTTGTTGGAATCCTGAGCGGATGCGGCGTCGATCAACTCAAGAGCCGTGCGCGGCTCCCCATTCGCGACCGCTTCCTGCGCGGCGGCATACGGATCAGAGGGCGCGCTTTCGCAACCGGCGAGAGCCACGCTCAGAGCCAGAGCGACGCCGAAGGCCGATTTGAGGACACGGGGACCAGTAAAATAGTGTGTGCGCATGATGAGCGTATTAGCTGAAAGTGCTTAACGACGCCTTTTTCGCAGCGGCATCCGATGCATTTCGTCAGGATTCTTTACAATTAACCAATTGCCCCCTCTCGCGTTAACCTTTTTCTGCCGCAGAAACCCTGGGATTCAACGATAATGGCACGTGTTTTGCTCCGTTGGTGTTCATCATGGTCGGTCACTTTAGTCCGGCTACCTATGGATCGGGCTTAGGGGCCCTTGTGATTGGGGGAATATACGATGGCAAATTGGATCAAAGCGACGGCGTTGGCTCTCGCCGCAACTGGCGCGGTGGCGGCAGCCCCGGCGTCGGCTACGATTTTTGAGTACGAAATGACGGACGGCGATATCGTCACAATCAACACCGAGAATGGCACGGGCTCGTGGGTTGGCAGTGATATCGACACCGAGTTCACCGGTGATTTCAGTGGCTTTACAGGCGGCCGTAATCCCAGCTTTATGTTCACGCTGACGACCCTAACGGGGACGCGCGAAATTCGGGGTCAGACCTTCACGCCGACAAACCGCAACGGCAACCGCACGCACCCGTTCATGCTCAAAAGCCAAAACAAGAACCGGAGCCTCAACCTTTGGTCTTGGTGGGGCGATCCAGTCGTAGCCGGTGACTATGTGCGCAAGATCAAGAACTTCCGCGTGGTCGACGTTCCGGCTCCGGGCATGCTGGGCTTGTTCGCTCTGGCGCTGATGGCTCTCGGCTTTGGTCGTCGCCGTCGCACGAAGTTCGCGGCTGCCTAAGCCTCGACGCTTTTCAGTCTTACCCGAAAAGGCGCTCAACCTCTGGTCCGGTTGAGCGCCTTTTTCTTTGACTTGTGCCATCGCGCGTGAAGGTGCGCAAAGGTTAGGCCGGTTACCGGATCCCGCCAGTTGCGGGCAACGGCAAGCGCCGGCGAGAGCACGAAATCGCGCCCGCGCATCTCGCGATGGGGAATAGTGAGCGCGTCACTGCTCCAGACACCACCGCTCCACAAGATGATATCGAGATCAAGCGCTCGCGCTTTCCAACGTTGTCCTCGGCGTTGCGCGCGCGAGCGGCCAAACTGCTTCTCAAGCCCTTGCAGCGCAAACAGTAGCTCAGGAGGCTCGAGTCCCGTCTCGACCACGGCCACCGCGTTGGCGTATCGCCGCAGGGAAGGGCCAATCGGCGCGCTTTCCACTATTGGTGACGCGGCCAAAACGCACAATCTCGCCTCATTCATGGCCCGTACCGCCGCTGCCAACACGCGGCGCGGGTTGCCGATGTCTGGCACTCGCATGTTTGAGCCGAGCGCGATCAGATAGGTGTGTGTCAAATGTCCTCGGCGATCCGGCCGTAGAGCTGCGGGCGGCGGTCGCGGAAGAAGCCCATGCCCGCTCTGTGCGTTTTGGCGCGGGCGAGATCGAGCGTGGCGATCAGCACGCCCTTGTCTGACGCACCGAATTCCTCAACCAGATCGCCCCACTCATCGCAAATGAACGAGAGGCCGTAAAAGGCCTGCGCGGCGTCCACGGGCCCTTCCGACCCGATGCGATTGGCCGCGATCACCGGCATGCAATTGGAAACGGCGTGCCCGATCATCGCGCGGCGCCACATGCGGCTGGTGTCGAGGTCTGCATCATAGGGTTCAGAGCCAATTGCGGTGGGGTATAAAAGCACCTCAGCGCCCTTAAGCGCCATCACACGGGCACACTCCGGATACCATTGGTCCCAGCAAATACCGACGCCGATGCACACGCTGGCGCCATCATCCGAGGGAACGTCCCACACTTTGAAACCGTCATTGCCCGGACGGAAATAGAATTTCTCTTCGTAGCCAGGTCCGTCGGGAATGTGGCTCTTGCGATAGGTCCCCATGATCTGACCGTCTGGGCCGATCATAGCGAGCGTGTTGTAATAGTGGTGCCCGTCGCGTTCGAAGAAACTGGTGGAGATCGCCACCTTCAGCTTCGCCGCCAACTCCTGCATCGCGATGACGCTGGGGTGCTCAGCCGTCGGGCGCGCGAGCGCGAACAAAGCTTCGTCTTCTTCGCGGCAGAAATAGGGGCCTGAGAACAGTTCAGGTGGAAGGATCAGTTTCGCGCCCTTGGCAGCTGCCTCTTCGACCAAAGCGGCCACAGCGGCGATGTTCTCGCCTTCGTCAGGGCTGCTAAGCGAAAGCTGAAGGGCGGCGACGGTGAGAGTGCTCATGCCGCCGCCCGTTAGCGTTATGCTGGCCTCTTGAACAGGCCAGCGGCCATTAGGCCGGTTTCATGAACAAGAGCGTCATACGATCGCTTTCGCCGATCGCCGCGTATTTCTCACGGTCTTCATCCTCTTTTGCGAAGCTAGGAGGCAAGGTCCACACGCCGAATTCGTAATCAGCGGTGTCTTTGGGATTAGCGTTGATTTCGCTTGTCTCGACGAGTTCAAAACCCTTGCCCTCGAAGAAGGTGATCATCTCCGCCTGTTTGAGATAGCCTCTATTGCCATCGACGTAATCGTCGGGCGCGTCGGCTTTCGCGCGGTGCTGCACCACGCCCAGCATCCCGCCGGGTTTAAGCGCGGCAAAGAGCCCTTCGATCTCCGCATCGGCCACACCCCAGCGCTTCAGATTGTGCATCATGCGCATCATCAGCACCCGGTCGACCGTGCCCGCCATCTCTTCCGGGATGGCGCTGGTGAAGTAATAAGGCAGCTTCTCAGCGGCAATACCGGTGCCTTCGGCCTGACGTTCGGAGAAAGTCTCCCCGCCCGTTTTCACCCGCTCGACGAATTCTTCACCAAGCGAGGCGGCGGCTTCGGGGCCAAAGCCCACGCCGACATACTGGCCTTCGTCGGACACATAAGGCGCGAGGATGCGCGTGTACCAGCCGCCACCGGGCGCGTATTCGATCACGGTGTGGGTCGGCTCAACCTGGAAGAAGGCGAGCGTTTCGGCCGGATTGCGGAATTCATCGCGCGCTTTGTCTTCGGCGCGAATGTCCGAGGCGAGCACTTCGGTGAGCTTGCTGTTTTCAGCGGTGGTTTCCGTTTCGGTTTCACTGGATTCGACCGAAACGCTGGCATCGCAGGCGGTGAGCGCAAGCGCGCTGGCCATAAGCAGGATTGTCTTTTTCATCTCTTGTCTCCTGTGCGAACCGTTCAGTTCGCTTTCTTGAACAACAGTGTCATGCGGTCGCTTTCGCCGATGGCGCGGTGCTTGGCCATTTCCTCTTCGCTTTGGCGTCCAAAGCCCAGCGACGGGGGCAGCGTCCAGACGCCGCCTTCCCAGTTGGCGGGGTCCTTCGGGTTGGCGTTGATTTCGCTTTCCGCAGCGAGTTCAAACCCGTTGGCTTCGAAAATGGCGACCACGTCCTGCTTGCGCATGTATCCGCGCTGGCGGGCGCCGTAATCGTCGTAGGTCGCGCCGTCGGGGGCACGGTGCTGCACCACGCCGACCATGCCGTCGTCTTTCAGCATCATGCGCGCTCCTTTTAGGACGGTGTCCGCGCTGTTGCCGTTGTTGAGGCCGTGCATCGAACGGAAGATCAACACACGGTCAACCGTGCCAGCCACGTCTTCGGGCATTTCGTCGAGCTCAAACGCGGTTACATCGTCGGCTTTTCCGCCCATCATTTCGGCGACACCGGATTTGAAGCGTTCGGTCCAGCCCTTGGAACGCACTTCCTGCGCGCGCGTGCGATAGGTGCGGCCATCGCTGTCTTGGTTGAACGCGATGTATTTGCCGGCAGGCATGATGTAGGGCGCGAGAACGCGGGTGTACCAGCCGCCACCGGGGCCATATTCCGCAACAGTCATCGTTGGCTCGACTCCAAAGAAGCCCAGCGTTTCGGCGGGGCGGCGATATTGGTCGCGCGCACCGTCGTCGCCGCGCTTATCGCTGGCCAGAACTTCTTCAAGGCTGGGCGCTGCGCCTTCGGTGTGACCGTCGGCAAAAGCGGGCGAGACAACAGCGGCGCTCGCAGCGAGCGCGGCCAGCGGGGCAAAAAACAGGGATTTCTTCATCGGGGAACCTCTCTCATGGTAACGGGTGTTGCTGGCGCATGTCCTGACAAAGGGACACCGCTATGACAAGGCTTGCCTGCTTTCGCCTCTGGCGATTGCCGCCGAACACCCTATTTGCTCAGACAAAGGAGTTTTCTCATGGAACAGGCTATTATTGCGGGCGGGTGCTTTTGGTGCACCGAGGCGGTATTCAACGATGTTATCGGAGTTAGCGCGGTCGAAAGCGGATATATCGGCGGCGAAACCGCGAACCCAACCTATCGCGAAGTGTGTTCGGGGCAGACGGGCCACGCCGAAGGTATCCGGGTCACGTTTGACCCCGCCGTCATCAGCGTCGCAGAGATTTACGACGTGTTTCTGGGCACGCACGATCCGACCCAGCTGAACCGCCAGGGCAACGATGTCGGCACGCAGTACCGTTCGGCGATCTTTCCGCTTTCCGCCGAACAAGGCGAAGAAGCCGAAGCCGCGATCGGTCGCTGGAACGCGGAAAATCCGGGCACGGCGGTGACGACAGTCGAAGGCCTCGACAAGGGCGAGCAAGCCAAGCCTTGGTACGTCGCCGAGGATTACCACCAGGAATATTGGGACGGCGAAGGCCAGCGCAATCCGTACTGCCAGGCGACGATCCCACCCAAGATCATGAAGCTGCGCAAGAGCTTTCAGAAGTACGTCAAAGCGTAAGGACGCCAGACCGTGCCGCAAGGAATGGGAGACCCTTACGCGTTTGACTTTGAGCGGCAGCCGGATGGAACGCTCCATTTTCGCTGCTCCATCGACAAAGAGGCGTGGGGCTGGCTCTCGCTCGCCCCGCAGCATCCGGTTGTGATCCAGACCCAGCAATTCTGGACCAGCTTTGGCGCGATCCTTTTCGAAGGGGGAATGGAAGACGGCCAATGGTCCGCGCTGACCTGGATGGATTACGCGCTTGGCGATGGTGAGGCGGGGCATGCGGTGCGCGGTGTCTACAGCCGGATCGAAAACGAACGCGGTCCCGCTTTCGCGCTGACCCTGTTCGACGCCGTGGATCGCGAGATCGTCTCGATGCGCGGGCGCGGGGTTGTGTTTCGAAACCGCAATTTTGAAGAGTGGCGCAAAGGATCAAAAAGCGAAGCCAAAGAGGCCAAGCCCAGCTTCGATTTTGAATACGCGACGCCCGAAAGCCTTGGGATCGGCGAAGGCGAGTTCGCTTTCATCGCGCCGATGGAAGCGGGCGCCAATCGGATTGAAGCTCTGATTACGCCCGATAACGGCATGCCGCCCCGCAACCGTGTGATCAGCGGATCGGGCGACCATGTGAACAGCACGCATTTCGGCGAAGTCACTCGTCAGGCGCTATGCCTGATTACCGGTGATCCGAAGGTTCAGATCACGGGCGGCGAATTGCATCTCAACCGCTATGTTGAATTGGGTACGCCCTTTTCGCTCGGTTTTGAGAGCCGCGAAGCGGGCGCGATTACCTTCACCTTGGAGCAACTAGGCCGCGAATGCGCCGTGATCGATCTGCGCTGGTAGGCCGGTGCGTTCTCACAGGACAAAGTAAGCAACCGCCAGGCTGGTCATCACTGCGATAGCCAACAGGCTCAAGCCACGGATTGCAGGCGAGGGGCGCGCTTCTTCGGGCATGGTGCCGCGCGTGACCACCAGATGGTTGAGCGTCGCCACAACCGGCGCGCCTAGAAACACCGCGCTCGTCGCCAGGTCGAGCATGGCGGTGAAATTGCTGGTGAAGAGGTAAAGCACCGCCGCCGTCAACGCGATCATTACCGGAATCGTGACCCGGTAAACGCGCTTGAACACTGTCTCGGTGTGGACATCCGCAACCTGTTGCCACGTCGAAGCGACGTTGCGTGCGCCAATATCGAGCGCGGCCAACACAGTCGTCGTCATCACAGACAACGCAGCGATAGCGGCGAGCAGCGCGGCGCCTTCGCCCAAGGCTTCGCTGTAGAGCGCGACGATCTGCCGCGCGAAGCCGGGCGCGCTGGTCTCTGGCGCGATCTGGCCCGCATGCATGACGCCCGCACCGATGACGCAGAAACACAGAGCGAGGAACGCGGTCATCACGTAGCCGGACAGAAACGCCAGACGGGCCTCACCGAGTGTTGGCGAGGGGCCGATTTCGCCCTTTTCGGCCTCGGCCACCCACATGGAGGATGCGACCGAGACCTCTAGCGGATTGGGCATGAAGCCCGCGAGCGCCACCACGAACAGGATCGCCCGCGGGTCCGTGGCCCAGCTCATATCGGTAAGCGTCCCCCATTCGACCCTTGGGAGAACCATCACAGTCACGACCAGCGTGGAGATCAGCAGGAACGCGACCAACACCCGATTGACGAGGTCGAGCCACTGATATCCCCCCAAAAACAACGGCACCGCGCACATGGCCAAGACGCCCAGAGCTAGAATCGGCACAGGCGCGCTAAAGTCGAACACGGTGATCGCGATGCCAGCGGTCGCCGACCCCAGCGCGGCAAAGACAATCGGGTAAACCAGGATCGCAAAAAGGGCGAAGACCAACGGGGCCCACACGCCCAGCTCGCGATAGCCGGCCAGCATCGACCGGCGGGTCGCGTGCCCGTAGTCTACTCCAAACCGAAACGCGGGATACTTCAGGATACAGATCAGGATGATAACGCCAAACAGTCCAAGCCCGTACAACGCCCCCGCTCTTGTTGATTGGATAAGGTGCGAGGTGCCGATAGCCGAGCCTGAAAAGAGCAAAGCCGGGCCAATGATGCGCCACATGAGTGTAATTCCCTTAGGCTCAGGTGTGCCACGCGAGCGGTGACTTGGATAAGGTTGTTAGGGTTTCGTCCAACGCGCCACAAAGAACCCGTCGAGCCCGCCTTGCTCGGCGAGTTGCCCCGGATCGGTTCGCACCCAGCCTTCAACCGTAGGCTTCAAACCAGCGGGCAATTCCTGAACCGCGATGGGATCGGACTGAAGCCCGAGTTCCGCGTTGATCCACTCGGCCTGATCCTCGCCCTCTTCGCGCTCCAGCGAGCACACTGCGTATACCAATGTCCCGCCGGGCTTAAGCCACTGCGCGGCCTTCGCGGCTAACGCGCGCTGGATTTCGATCATCTCGGCGATCTCTTGCGGACGGATGCGGTGGAGCACGTCGGGATGTCGACGACAGGTGCCGGTCGCGGTGCACGGCGCGTCGATCAGGATCGCGTCAAACTGGTGCTTGGGCTCCCATTTCAGCGCGTCAGCGCGCACGGGTGAGGCCTTTAGGGCGGTGCGTTTCAGGTTGGCCTTGAGCGCTTCCAACCGCCGCTTCGACACGTCAAGCGCGGTGACTTTCCAGCCCGCCGCCGCCAGCGCCATGGTCTTGCCCCCCGGCGCGGCGCACAGGTCGAGCGCGTGGCCTGCGCCCTTGCCGATCACCGCCGCCGGGATGGTGGCCGCCAGATCCTGCACCCACCATGCGCCGTCGGCGTAGCCTTCCAGCTTTTCAATCGCGGTCCCGCGCGGCACGCGGACATGGCCGGGCGCAAGGCTGACACCGCCAAGCTTGGCTTGCCAGACAGCCGTGTCATTGGGGTCTTTGATCGCGAGATCCACTTCCGGCGGTTCGACAAGTCCAGCCGCGATGGTGGCGGCTCGTTCTTCTCCCCATCGCGCAATCACGCCGTCGGGCAAGGTCGGCGCGACGGGGAGCGTCACTTCGCGCTTCATCAAGGTCGAAAAAACCCCATGCGCCAGCCGCCTTGGCCCGCCCGAAAGCAGCGGCAGTCCTGTCGCAATCACCGCGTGGGGCGGCGTCTCCAACCGCAAGGCTTGCGCCAGCATCAGGCGCAGCACGCTGCGCGGTTTGGCGTCCTGCGGCAGCGGTTTCTTGGTCGCGCTGTCAATCAGCGCGTCAAGATCGGTTAGCCACCGCAGCGCTTCACCCGCAATCGCGCGCGCCAGCGCTTTGTCGTTCGCGTCGCGCACATCGCGCAACGCCCCCGGCGTCGCCTGCTCCAGCGTCTCCCCCCGGCGCAGCACCGCGTCGAGCATTTTAAGGCCTGCGCGGCGGGCGTGAATTCCAGTGGGCTGGGGCATAATACTCTCGCGCCTAGTGTCTTTTGAAACCAAGCGCCAGCGTGCGCGTTAAGTGGTTATGACCAAAAAGAAATCCGAAGCGGCCAAGAACTTCAAGAAACCCGCGCACTGGACCAACGATCCCGCGCCCAAACCCAAGGCGGTCGACCCGCTGAAGGATGAACCGCGCGAGCTTTCCCCCACGCGCTACGGCGATTGGGAGCGCGAAGGCATCGCCTGGGATTTTTAAAAAATACTTCCCCTCCTCCCTGGAGGAGGGGTGTGGGGTGGAGGTCCGCGCGTCAGCGCGGCTGGAAGCCGCGAAACCACCCCTTAATCCCCTCCTTTGAAAAGGAGGAGAGACACGTTTCAAAGCTCTTTAAACGTCACCTTCAGCCCATCCTTGGGCTGTGGGATCGGCCAAGGTTGCCAATCGGGCTTGTAGTCTAGCCCACCACTCGTCGGCTCAATCCGATAGCGTTGCAGCAACTGCGCCATCAGCACCTTGATCTGCATGTAGGCGAAGTGAAGCCCCAGGCACATATGCGCGCCGCCACCAAAGGGGACCCACGCGTATTTGTGGCGCGCTTTCACCTTGTCGGGCGTGAAGCGCATCGGATCTAAGGCGTAAGGGTCGTCCCAATATTCATCCGAATGGTGCGTCCAGTGGATGTTGATGCCCACCATCTGGCCTGCCGGGATATGGTAGCCCATGAACTCAAAATCGCGCAGCGCGCGGCGCGGCATGGACGGCACCGGCGGGATCAGACGCAGCACTTCCTTGAACACCATTTCGGTAAGTTCAAGCTTGGCCAGATCGTCGTATGCCAGCGGACGCGCGTTGCCGTCACCATCGGGGCCACCGGTCACCGCCATGATTTCCTCGCGCATTTTCTCCTGCCACTCGGGCTGGACCGCGAGGTGATAGAGCAAAGATGTCGCTGAAGAGGTGATAGTGTCGTGCGCGGCCATCATGAGGAAGCTCATGTGGTCGACCACTTCGTCCACCGGCAGGAGCGATCCATCTTCGCGCGTCGCCGTTGCAAACTGACTGAACATGTCCTGCCCGCCACCTTCGGCGCGGCGGCGGTGGGTTTCCTTGGTCAGATATTCGACCATGTAGGCGCGGCCATCGACGCCTTTCTTCATCTTGGTGAAGGGCAGCGGTCGGCGGATCGGCGCAACGCTGGCTTGCACCATGTCGACAAAGGCGGTGTTGATTGTGTCGGCTTCCGGCCCCCACGGGATGCCAAGGAAACTGTCCGCTGCGAGGTCAAGCGTCAGCTGTTTGATCGCCGGCTGAAACTCCATGGCGCCCGCCCATTTGGCGACCTCGCTGGAAATCCCGCTGTTGAGTGCGCCCATATAGTGGCGCATCGGTCCCGGCTTGAAAGCGATCGAAAGCGCGCGGCGATCTATCCGGTGGTGATCGAAATCAAGCAGCATAAGCCCGCGCGGGAACAGCTGGTCGAGCACGGGGCCCCAGCCTTGTTCGGATGAAAACAGCTTGTCCTTGTTGAACAGGACCAACTCGTTTGCCTCGGCGCCGACCAGTTGGACGCCAAACCCGCCAAAGGCGCGGTTCTTGTAAACCTTACCGTACTTCCTGATCATCTCGGCTGAGAAACCGTGCGGATCAGCGAGTTGTTTGAAGGTGTTGCCAACCAACGGCCAGCCCGCCTCGCCCGGAATATGCGCAATTGCGTCGTCTTCGGGAACACCGTCGCTCCAATGGCGGAAGGGTGATCGAGTTAGCGGCGTCGGTTTCGATTCGGGGGCTTGAGGCGCCAAGGTAGCCATGGTCGTGCTTGCTCTCTCCAAAGCGGCGTTGCGAATTGGTCTACGACCAACTCGGTTCGCAAATGCAACTAACAGTAGTGTAAATTGAGTTAAGCCTCAAATCCAGCCCGAAAGCTCGCGGCGGATCATCGCCTCCAACATGGCGACCCCGCTTTGGCTGACATTAAGACAGCTGAGCACCGCATAATCCTCGCCGCCCGCCTCGACGAATTCATCGCGCCCTTCGAGCGCGAGTTCTTCTAGCGTTTCGACACAATCGGCGGAGAAACCGGGCGCGGCAACCACAAGGCGTTTGGTGCCCTTTTCACCTTCTGCAATCAGAGTGTCATCGGTGGCAGGCTCCAGCCATTTGGCCGGGCCAAAGCGCGACTGGAACGTGGTTTCAAACCGCACGCCTTCAAATTCGGGCCGCTGCTCCAAACGCTCTCGCAACAGGCGGGCGCTTTTGTGGCAATGGCAGTGATACGGATCACCCCGCTCCAACGTGCGCAGCGGCATGCCGTGGAAGGAATGCAACATCACTTCGGGTTTGAAATCGAGCGCGCCGATCTGCCGCGTCAAATCGTCCGCCAGCGCGTCGAGATAGGTCGGGTCGTCGTGATAGGGCGGAAGGAAGCGCAAGGCGGGTTGCCACCGCATCTCGCCCAGCACGCGCGCCAATTCGTCGAACACGGTTGCGGTGGTGGCGGCGGAATATTGCGGATAGAGCGGCGCGATCAGGATGCGGTCGCAGCCTTTCGCCATCAGTTCAATCAGGCGCTGTTCAATCGACGGCGAGCCATAGCGCATCGCGTAATCGACCACGATGTCCCCGCCCAGATCCGCCGCAATCGCTTCGGCCTGGCTCGCCGTGATGTCCGCCAGCGGCGAACCGCGTTCGGTCCAGATTTTCGAGTAAGCCTTGGCGCTTTTTTGCGGGCGAGTGTTCAGGATGATACCGCGCAGGATCGGCTGCCACGCGATCGAAGGCAGTTCGATCACACGTTTGTCGGACAAAAACTGCTTTAGATAACGCTTCACCGATCCCGGATCAGGCGCGTCGGGCGTACCCAGATTGACCATAAGAACGCCGACGGTCCCGCTCTTTACGGGCGGGTGATCGTTCGGAAGATGCTGTGCTTGCCAGGTCATTGCGCATTCAACGCCTAAAGGCGCGTTGGTATCCTATGGAAAATCAGAGCTGACCGCGAAAAAGTGAGGTCGATCCCGTCACAAGCCATCCGAGAGGAGCGGCAAACGACGCAAGCGCAGGCCTGTAGCGGAAAACAGGGCGTTGGCAATCGCGGGCGGCGCGACAACTGCGCCAAGTTCGCCGGGATCGGCGGGCGTGGCTTCGCTGGCGATGAAGGCGACCTCAATTTCAGGGCAATCGTCGAGGGTGGGCAGGCCCAGATCCTCGTAATTGAAGCCGGAGGGCAAACCGGTGCGCCATCGCGGTGCCGCGCCGAGCGCTATTCCCATGCCGAAAATCAATCCGCCTTCGATCTGCTGGCGCGCGATATCGCGGTTGATGACCCGCCCGATATCGACCGCAACCGAAAGCTTGGCGACGCGCACGCCTCCGCCGCTTGCCCCCGCATCCGCCCGCGCCGTGGCGACGCACGCGATCCGCGCGCCGGTCTCGACATCGCCGATCCGGTGGCAGGCAAGACCCTGCCCGCTTTGGTCCGATCCACCGTTCCATTCGGCAAGCTGCGCGGCGCGTTGCAGGCAGGCGGCCATGCGGATGTCTTCGCCCAGCATCGCGATCCGGTAGGACAGCGGCTCGCGCCCGTTTTCGTGCGCCACTTCGTCGATAAAGCTCTCTATCGCGAAAGCGGTGTAGCTGTGCGCGTTACCCCGAACTCTGCCCGTGGGAAGGCCGATTTCAACCGGCACGTGATCGACGGTCAGGCTGGGGAGCTTGTAAGGCGGCACCGCGCCCTCGCAGGCGAGGGGGTCTTTTTGGCCGGTCGTCTCGTTGATCGCGGCCCAAGCGGTGCGATTGCGGAACAGCCGCGCGCCGAATTCGAGCGCGGATGGCGGGCACGCGATCCGCACGCGCAGGGCGTCAATCGCCCCGGCGGCGCCCCCGGCTTGCTCGTTCAGTTGCGCTCCGATCAGCATGGCGGCGGGCGGACGCGGGCGGCTGCGGATCAGTTCATCACGGCGGGGCCAAGTCAGCTGCACAGGCGCGTCCACTTCGCGCGCGATCAGCGCGATTTCGATAGCGTGATCGTGCTCCAGCCGCGCGTCAAAGCTGCCACCGGCGGGCATGGGATAGAGGATGACATTCTCGGTCGCGATGCCCAGCGCCTTGGCCGCCGCCTTGCGCGCCTGTTCGGGCGCTTGCGACGCGATCCACAGCTCCAGCCGCCCGTCGCGAAAGCGCGCGGTGGCGCACGCGGTCTCCAGCGGCGCGGCGAGCGCGGGTTCCACATCGAAGCGGCGCGCCATATCGATTCGGCCCAGCCCCTCCTCCTCAAACCCGCTTTGCGCGATCCGATAGGATTCGCCCCCGGTCAAAAACGTATCGAGCCGCGCGCTGATTTCGTTGCTTTCAACTGGAAAGGCCGTCTTGAATTGCGGCTGCATCGCTTTGAGCGCTTCTTCGGCGGACCACCATGTCGTCGCCGCCACCGCCAGCCAGCGCTTGGATTTGATGATCCCCTTGATCCCGCGAACGCTTTTGGCGCCATCTTCGGTGAAGCCGGTCAGTTCCGAACCATCGCTGGGACCGTGCCGGATCGAGGCGTAGACCATGCCGGGCAGGCGCACATCGCTCGCAAATTGGTGGCTGCCATCGACTTTTGACGGCAGATCAAGGCGCGGGAACGCGATGAGTTCGGCTTCATCATCCGACGCAACGCCTGAAAAGATGCGTTCGCCAGGCGCTTCGGGGCGCAAGGGAGCGGGGTTTGGCGGGCTTCGGTCTGCCGCGCCGGAGGCCAATTCGCCAAAGCTTGCGCGTTCGTTGCCCAGCCGCACGAAGCCATCGGCGACCTCGCATTGCTCCCAGGTCGCGCCCCAACGCTCCGCCGCTTCCATTGCCAGCATTGCGCGCGCTGACGCGGCGGCGATCCTTGCGGGCACTTCGTAGGCGGCGAGCGAGGTGCCATCGGCGGTCGCGCTCAACCGTTCGGTCTCGGCAAAGCGCATCGCAAGCTCTTCATCCAGCCCTTCGGCAAGGCCTGTGGAGGTGGCGTCCCACAAGGGAAGCCAGCGCCGGGCGAGTGGCGCGTTGGCGTAGATGGCCGAAACCGGAGCGGGTTCCACCGCGATCTGGCGCCAATCCGCGCCCAGTTCCTGAGCAACAATCTGCGGGATCAGCGTTGTGATGCCCTGTCCCATCTCAAGCTGCGGGACCGCGACGGTCACGACGCCATCCTCGCCGATCTTAAGCCACGCGTCGAAGGCGTGTTCGCCCTCGGCGGGCGTCAGCGGGTTGGGAAAGCGGCGCGGCAACAGCCACCAACCGACCAACAGACCGCCGCCAATGGCCGCTCCCGTCGCCAAGCCCCTGCGCGAAACCTGCATGGCGTCAGAGCGATCCGGTGTCGAGCCACTGCGCCAGAAGCCCAGCGATCGCGCGGAACGGTTCGCCCAGCTTGCCGTCCTCCGCCGCTGGAGGCGCGCCTTTATCGCCCGCCAGCCGCGTCTCAATCGTCAGCGGAATGCGGCCCATGAACGGGATTTCGAGCGCTTTCGCGAATTTCTCGACCCCGCCCGCGCCAAACGGATCGCTGACATGGCCGCATTTGGGGCATTCATAGCCCGACATATTCTCGATAAGACCGATGATCGTCACATCGCCTTGCTCGAAAAGTTGTCCGGCGCGCGCCGCGTCAAGCAGCGCCAGATCCTGCGGCGTGGAGACCAGAATAGCGCCATCGGGCTTGCTGTCGGCCATCATCGACAATTGCACATCGCCCGTGCCCGGCGGCAGGTCGATCAACAGCAGATCGGTGTCGCCCCATTCCGCCTCAACCAATTGGCCCAGCGCCTTGCCCGCCATCGGCCCGCGCCACGCGAGCGCTTTGCCCGGAGCGACCACGTGGCCCATCGAGAGGACTTTGACACCATGCGGGCTGTCTATCGCGACCAGCTTGTCTTCCTGCGCCGCCGGTCGCTGGCCTTCGGTTGCCAGCAATTTGGGCTGCGAAGGGCCGTAAATATCGCCGTCGATCACGCCGACCTTGCGGCCCATCTTTGCGAGCGCGACCGCGAGATTGGTGGTCAGCGTCGATTTGCCCACGCCCCCTTTGCCCGACCCAACGGCGATGATACGCCGCCGGCGGCGATCCGCCGTCAGCGCAATATGCACTTCGGAAACGCCCGGTAGTTTGGTCACGGCGAGCTTCATGCTCGCTTCCAGATCAATCCGCGCACCGGGCGACAGATCGCCCGCCTCCGCCACCAAAATAGCGCGCCCGTCTTTCAGGCGTGCGGAACGCAGGCGGTGCGCCATATCGGGGGTGAGGCCGGAACGGATCAGAGCTTCCGCTTCGGCGGGAGAGAGGGCCGTCTCTCCCCTGGATGGATCGCTATCGCTCATGGTCCACGTCCCTAACATCAATTGCGCACCGCCTCGCCAGCAAAATTCACGATTGCCCCCCTGTTTTTCCAAGTTTTGCGTTCCTATAAGAGAAACATGCGAATGTTGGACGGAATGAAATCATGGGCCACCGGCGCGTTTGGCGGGCTGGCTATGGCTGGAAAAAAGAACCCTTGGGGTGGCGGATCGTCGGGCGATGCGCCTTCGGGTGATAAATCGGGCGGCTCGGAAGGGCCGCGCAACCCATGGCTGCCCGGCGGTGGCAATGGCGGGGGCAAACGCCCTTCCAACATCGAAGACATCTTCAAGAACCGCGGCCCAGAAGGTCCGCGTCGCGGCGGTGGAGGCGGCATCAACTTCCGCATTCCCGAACGCCCCGGTGGCAAAAGCTGGGCGCCGATTATTGTCGTGGTCGCTATAGCCGCATGGTTTTTGCTTACCGGCCTACACTTCGTGCAGCCGCGCGAACAAGCGGTCGTCACCCGCTTTGGCGGGGCCTATGTCGACACGTTCCAGCCCGGAACCAACTATTCGTGGCCCTATCCGATCAGTCAGGTCACTGCGACCGACGTGAGCGAGATTCGCTCGGTGGACGTGCCTAAGAAGCTTATCCTGACAGGCGACCAGAACCTTGTGGACCTGTCCTATCTCATCCGCTGGAACATCAAAGACCTACCGAGATTCCAATTCCAATTGGCCGATCCGATCGAAACCGTTCTGGAAGCTGCTGAGACCGCAATGCGCTCGTCGGTTGCGGAGAAAACTTTGGACTCAGTGATTTCCGGTGAAGGTCGCGCGGATATTGAACAAAACGTGCTGACCCGGATGCAGGCGATCCTCGATGCCTATGGTTCTGGGATCAACGTTCAGGGTATCGAGATCGACAAGGCGGATCCGCCTGAACAGGTCATCGAAGCGTTTAACGATGTGTTGGCTTCGCAACAGGACGCCGAGCGCGAATTGAACCAGGCCCGCCGTTTTGCGCAGCAATTGCTCGCCAAAGCTGAAGGTGAAGCCGCCGAGTTCAACGAAATCTACGGGCAATATCGTCTCGCGCCCGAAGTGACGCGTCGTCGCCTGTATTACGAGACAATGGAAGCCGTGCTCGCCAACACCGATAAAACGGTGATCGAAGCGGACGGCGTGACGCCGTATCTGCCGCTGTCCGAAATTCAGCGCCGCAGTTCGCGCGCCGCGCCTGCGCCTGCCGCTCCGGCTGCCACGCAAGGGGGGCAGTAAGATGGAACAGATCTGGAATCGTTACCGCTACGCTCTTATCGCAGTGGGCGTGCTTATTGTGGGCTTGCTGTCGACCCTGTTCGTGGTTCCCGAAACCAAACAGGCGGTGATCATCCGTGCAGGTCAGCCCCAAACCATTGTCAATATGTACAAGCCCGATGAGCCGTTCGGGCAGACAGGGGCCGGATTCTACTGGCGCATCCCGATCGCCGATCGGGTGCAGTTGGTGGAGCGCCGCGTGCTCGACCTCGACATGGATAATCAACAGGTGCTTACCAGTGATCAGCAGCGCCTTCAGGTCAACGCCTACGCCCGCTATCGGATCATTCAGCCGGTGACCATGGTCGAGCGTGCGGGCGATGAAACGCGCCTCAATTCGCAGCTCTCGCCGATCCTCACCTCCGTGCTGCGTCAGGAACTTGGGCGTCGAACATTTGCCAGCCTGTTGACCGCCGAGAGGGGAAACGCGATGGAGAATATCCGCGATAAGCTTGATCGGCAGGCTCGCGAATACGGGGTGCAGATTCTGGATGTGCGGATCAAGGCCGCTGACCTCCCAGAGGGTACGCCGCTGCAGGCCGCTTTCACGCGCATGCAGTCCGATCGTCAGGAAGAAGCCGCCACTATCCGCGCGCAAGGGCGCAAGAACGCGCAGATTATCCGCGCTGAAGCGCAGGCGCAGGCCGCCAAGACCTACGCCGATGCCTTCGGTCAGGACGCCCAGTTCTACGATTTCTTTCGCGCCATGGAGAGCTATCGCACGACCTTCATTCAAGGTCAGGGCGACAGTTCGCTCGTGCTGGACAACGACAACGAATACTTCCGCCAATTCCAAGGGCAGCCGTAACCCGCCGCCTTTGCCCGACGAACCGCTGATACAGACCGGCGAGCGGCGGGAGTGTTCAAACACCGTTCAGTGCGTCTTGGTGCATTGTGGGGGCGTAACTGAAACAAGCGTATGCAATGGCAACCATCGCGCGCGTCCCGTGTTTCACGGGAAGATAGGAAGAGGAACAAAAGGACGTGAACAACGTGCGGTATGTGTATGGATTAGGCAGCGCGCTGCTGGTTGGTGGCGCGGCGGTTTCGTTGATGACGGGCACGCCCTTGGGTGCTCAAGTGGCTCAGAACGAAACCGAAGCGATGCAACAGATCGTCCCGCGCGTCGGCGCGCCGGCGAGCTTTGCGGACCTTACTGAGCAGCTTCAGCCCGCCGTTGTGAACATCGCCACGCGCCAGCGCGTGCAGGTGGCGAATCGCAATCCGTTTGCGGGCACGCCCTTTGCAGACCTTTTCAACCGTCGCCGCGGCGGCCGCGCGCAGCCGCAAACGCGTGAGGCGCAATCGCTGGGTTCGGGCTTTATCATCTCGGCCAATGGCTTTGTCGTGACCAATAATCACGTGGTTGCACCCAACCAGCGCGCGACCGTTGAAGAAATCACGGTGACGATGCCGGATGGTACCGAATACGAAGCTGAGCTGGTCGGCGCGGACGCGGCATCGGACCTCGCTGTGCTTAAGATCAAGTCCGAGGCGACCTTCCCGTTCGTGAGATTCGGCGATTCGAGCGAAGCGCGCCCGGGCGACTGGGTCGTCGCGATCGGCAACCCGTTTGGCCTCAAAGGCACCGTCACCAGCGGTATTATCTCCGCCGTCTACCGCAACACCGGCCAGGGCGGCGCCTATGACCGCTTCATCCAGACGGACGCCAGCATCAACCGCGGCAATTCGGGTGGTCCGCTGTTCGACATGCGCGGGAACGTGATCGGCATCAACAACGCGATCTTTTCCCCGTCGGGCGGCAGCGTCGGTATCGGCTTTGCCATCCCTGCCGAGATCGCTGAACCGATCGTCAACCAATTGAAAGACGGCATGGAGATCGAGCGCGGCTTCCTTGGCGTCAGCTTGGGTCCGGTGACGGATGACCTGGCCGATGCCCTTGGACTTGAAGCTAATCGCGGCGAGATTGTTCAGAATGTGCAAGATGACAGCGCGGCTCAGGCCGCTGGACTTCAAGCCGGCGACATCATCACCGCGATCAACGGTCAGGACGTCACCAGCGAACAGACCGTCATTTTCCTCATCGCCAACCTCCAGCCGGGCGAAACCGTGCCGGTGGAGGTGTTGCGAAACGGCGAAACCGTCTCCCTCAACGCGACACTTGGCAAGCGTCCGACCGAAGAAGAGCTGCGCCAGCAGGCGGAACCCTTCGATCCGGACTCCGAGGAACCGATGAACCCGGAAGAGATGGACGATGTGGTCGCGGATCGCCTTGGCCTGCAAGTCCTTCCGCTAACGCCTCAGATCGCTGGTCGCATCGGTGTCGAAGAAGACACGGTCGGACTTGTGATCGGCGCGGTGGATCCGAATTCGGACGCGGGCCGTAAGGGTCTGCGTCGTGCGGACATCATCCTCGAAGCCAATCGTCAGACCGTTTCGAACGTCGAAGAATTGCGCGCCCAGATCGAAGCCACGCAGGCCGAAGAGCGCGGTGCGATGCTGCTCAAGGTACAGCGTCGCGGCGGCCCGGCCCGCTTTATCGCGGTGCGCCTGCGCAGCGAGTAAAAGGCAAAAGCCACAGATTGAAAAAGCCCCCGAAGCCAAATCGCTTCGGGGGCTTTTTTGTATCTGTCTTAGGAAATGTGGGCCGCGTCTACATCAAGCGCCGACTTCGTAGCGGGGTATCGCCGCGCTCCTCCATGAGGCCCGCCGGCGGCGGAGGCCGCGGTGTAGGGGGAGGCTCCTCATCGCTGGGCAATTCCTGTCCGGTCGCCTGTTCCAGGAAATCCAAGCTTGCGGCGGGAGGCGGTTCCTCCGGTTCAATCGGATCCGTGGTTGAGCCCGGCGGCAGTTCAAACGCTTCCTCAAACTCGGTCCGACCCGGTTCCACCAGATTGCCCTGCTCGTCGATGTAATAATACTCGTCCGGATCGCCGAGCAGATAGTCCTCTTCCTGCTCTACCATCCAATCGGGCAGGTTCACTTCGGTGTCGAACGGCACATCCGCGCGGTCTTTCACGGCGTAGCGCATATAGGCGGAGAACGCGCGCGCTGGCGCCCGCCCGCCTTGCAGGCCTGGCACGCGTTTCGCGTCGTCGCGCCCCATCCACACACCCGTTGTGATGCCCGAGGAAAAGCCCACGAAATAGCCGTCCTTGTTCGAACTGGTTGTGCCGGTCTTGCCCGCGACGCTGCGCCCTTCGATCTGCGCCGCTCGGCCCGTTCCGGTCTGCACCGCCGCCTGCAAAAGATCGGTCATGCCAGCCGCGACATAGTCCGGGATCAGCGCCCGCTCGCGCGGCTTTTTACGCTCGTAAAGCAGTTCGCCATTCGCGGTTACGACTTTGGTGATGCCGTAAGGCTCCACCGCCTGTCCGCGCGCGGATACGGCGGCAAAAGCGCGGGTCATATCGATCAGGCGCACTTCCGATGTGCCCAGCACCATCGAGGGGAAGGTTGAGACATTGGTCGTAATCCCAAACCGCCGCGCCATAGAGGCCACGGTTCCAAATCCCACTTCATTGCCCAATTGCGCCGCGACCGTGTTGATCGACAGGGCGAAAGCGGTGCGAAGATTGGTCTCACCAATGTTGCGACCGTTGGAGTTTCTCGGGCTCCATCCGTCGAACCGCACGGGTTCGTCGACCACGCGGCTTTCGGGGTTGTAGCGCGACTCCATCGCGGCGAGGAAAACGAACAGCTTCCACGCCGATCCCGGTTGGCGCAGCGCTGTGGTCGCCCGGTTGAAGTTGCTATCGACGTAATCCGTCCCGCCAATCAACGCGAGGATCGCGCCATCGCTGTCGAGGCTGACCAGCGCCCCTTGCGAACCATCGGGCGCGTTGCTTTTCACCGCCGCCGTGGCGGCGCGCTGCATGCCTACATCCAGCGTGGTCCACACCTCGATAGGAGCGTAGGTTTCGGGCAGCAGCAGGTCGAGCTGCGGCAGCGCCCAATCGGTGAAATAGCGCACCGAGTTTTGGCCGGCCTGCTGCTTCAGCTTCACCGCGCCGACATCCACGCTCGCTTCGCTGGCGGTGATGTATTCCTGCTCTTTCATCAGGCGCAGCACCACGCGCGCGCGGTCCACCGCCGCCTGGACATCGGCGGTTGGGGAATACCGGCTGGGCGCTTTCACCAGCCCCGCAATGATCGCGGCTTCGGCGACTTTCAGATCCTTGGCCGGGTGGCTGAAGAACTTGCGGCTTGCGCTGTCGATCCCATAGGCGCCGCCGCCGAAATAGACCTTGTTAAGGTACAGCTCGAGGATTTGCTCCTTCGAGAACTTCCATTCCAGCGCCATCGCCAACACCGCCTCGCGCGCTTTGCGATCAAGCGAGCGGTTGTTGTTGAGGAAGATGTTGCGCGCCAATTGCTGCGTGATGGTCGACGTGCCGCCGACGCGCGCACGGGTGCCCATCACCCCTTCGAGCATCGCGCCGGTCAGGCGGATCGGATCAATGCCGTAGTGATCGTGGAAACGCTTATCCTCCACCGCCACCATGGCGTTTTTCATGGTGTC
The DNA here is from genome assembly GCA_039814925.1 of Pseudomonadota bacterium. Taxonomy (GTDB): domain Bacteria; phylum Pseudomonadota; class Alphaproteobacteria; order Sphingomonadales; family Sphingomonadaceae; genus Erythrobacter. Next base: position 28,996 of record JBCCAH010000020.1, on the reverse strand, counting down.
AGGAATGTCTTTGTGATCGAGCCATTCGCCAAAGCTTGGCCCCAACTCAACAATCTCACTCCCGTCGCGCGCACGGACCAAAATGGTCTGCGCGTTTTGAGTGGACTTAAGCTGATAGAAACTGGGTATCTCGCGCGCGGCAAAGCCGACCGCGAAAGCGAGGAACAAAGCCCCCAAAAACGCGACCGCTGTGCCGGTAAGAACCAGTCTCTTGGTCCATTTCCAAAGGAAGGAAGGCTTCTTTGGCCCGCCGCGTGACACTTTTTTCTTTTGGCTGGACGCGCGCGCGCGTTCGCTGGCCGCCCTGCGGCTTCCGCGTTTGTCCTTGTTTGTCAGCTGTCTGCCGCGTTTGGCCATTAGGCGAAGGCCACCTGTTCACCACTTGTCATGAGAATGCATGTGCATAGGCAAGTTGTAACCCCGAGTGAACACCGCCCACAGGAGTGCTCCCCGACCAATGCGTGTTGCTCTTGGCCTCAATCCGAACACCTCAGTCCGAACGCCTCAGTCCGAACGCCTCAGTCTTCTGGGACGAAGCTTAGCGCGCCGGAATTGATGCAATAGCGAAGGCCCCCTTCTTCGGGTGGGCCGTCAGGGAAGACGTGGCCCAGATGGCCACCGCAATTCCCGCACAGCACCTCGGTGCGGATCATGCCGAAAGAGATATCACGCCGCTCTTCGATCGTTTCGTCTTCGGCGGGTTTGGTGAAGGCGGGCCAGCCGCAACCCGAATTGTATTTCGCTGCGCTGATGAACAGGCGCGTGCCGCACGCGGCGCACATATATTCGCCGTTCTCGTATAACTTATCGTATTTGCCGGTGAAGGCGCGTTCAGTGCCCGCTTCGCGCAGGATATGAAATTGTTCCGCGGTCAATCGCTCGCGCCATTGTTCTTCGGTCAGGGTCTTGGGGTCTTCGGTCATGCGTCTCTCTCCAGCGCCTCATATATAGGTGAAACGCGCAAGGTCACAATCGGCGCCGACACATGGCGAAAAACCGATTGGCGATCATCAAGGGTGTTGGGAGCAGAGCCATGGGCCGTGATGTTTTCCTACTCGTGCGCGCGCGGCTACCAAGAAGGCATGATGTTTCCTGGCGATCATAGTGCGGAGCGGCGAAAGGCGCCGACCGGATGGAAAGGCCCGGCGGTAATGCCGAACGCTTGCCCATCGAAAGGTGACACTCTTACGCCTGAAAACCTTGGAAAAGCCAAGGTTTTCAGATTGGTGGACGGGGCGCGACCTTTTGCAAGAACCCCCGGTCTGTGTAACCCGCAAGGCTGGAGATGCGGCCCTCTACCCGTCAATATCTCCGTAATGCGCCGGGGGACGGATACCGTCCATGCGCTCCGTCAACAACGGTTGGAAGCTCGGGCGGCTCTTGAACACCGCGTACCAACCGCGCGTCTGTTCGTGATCGGTCCAGTCGATCCCGCCGAGGTAATCGGCAACCGAGATCTGCGCGGCGGCGGCCAGGTCCGCCATGCTCATCGTCGAGCCGGCCAGCCACGGGCGGTTGTCGATCAGCCAATCCATATAGTCCAAATGCCCGTGCGCCATCCGCATCGCTTCGGACAGAACGGTGCTGTCGGGCGGTTGGCGCAGGATCAGACGCTTCTTCATCCGCTCATTGAGCAGCGGCTCGGTCACGTCGCGAAAGAAGCTCTCATCGAACAGGGCGGTCAGTCGCCGGATCTCGGCGCGCGCCTTGGCGTTGCCGCTGATCATGGGCGATCGGTCGACGGTTTCTTCCAGGTATTCGGCAATCGCGCGGCTGTCGGCCAGCACGGTCGAGCGATCCTCGCTCACCGCGACCGGCGTGCGGCCAGCCGGGTTGAGGTTGAAGAACGCGTCCGAGGCGTTCCACGGATCCTCACGCACCGGCTGATAGGCGATGTTCTTCTCGCCCATAAGCAAGCGGATCTTGCGGCTGAAAGGACACAAAGGAAATTGGTAAAGGAACCACATAATGCGGCTAACCCTTAGCGTGAGCGTGCGAGCGTTGAAAGCGCGAAGGCGCGTGTGGAGGCCGCGATGCTAGAGCCCGGCGGTTTGCAGCATCAGAAGGCAGGCGGGCATGATTGTGTCAGTCTCATCGCTCTTCTGAAGAGCCGCCACTTCGGCGCGAACGGCGCTTTCGATCTGGGCCCGGTCGAGATTGTATTCATCCATCAACCCGGCGAGCGTCACGATAAAGAATTCCTGCCCCCGCGCGCGCAGTTCCGGCTCCGGCGCGCCTTTGCCCGTGCGTGCGGTGACGATGGCAAAGGCCGCCGCGCAGCGCAGCGCCGCGCGGTCCTCGGCGTTGAAAGGCTGGCTCGCCTGAGACACACGGATGAGGCGCGCAGGCGGCGATGCAACAGCCGCTTCGACGGGAAGCGAGAGCATCAGTGGCAAAAAGAGACTTTCGATCATGGCACAGGCGCTATACGAGCTTTGCTGAACGCTTGGCTACGAGAGTCTTGCGTCAATGAGAGGAGATACCCTGCAATGCTCAATCACGTGATGCTCGGGACCAACGATATCGAGAAGTCCAAGACCTTCTACAACGCGGTGCTCGGCGTGCTTGGCGCGGGCGAACCGATGGCCCATGTCAACGACACCGGCCAAACCCGCCTGTTCTACATGCACGATGGCAGCACCTTCTCGGTCAGCGAACCGATCAACGGCGAGCCGGCCGAATGCGCGAATGGCTTCACGATCGGCTTCAAGTGCGATTCGCCCGAACAGATTCAGGAACTGCACGATGTCGCGGTCGCCAACGGCGGAACCACGATGGAAGATCCTCCGGGCCTTCGTGAAGGCAGCATGGGACCGATGTATCTGTGCTATTTCTCGGACCCCGATGGCCACAAGGTCTGCGGCATTCACCGTCCGGGTTAAGCCTCAGCGGCTGACCTGAAACAACCCAAACTCGGCGCGCCAGTTTGCCCCTGGCGTGCCGATTTCCTTCCCATCGGAAAAGAACCAGCGGCGCTTGATCCGGGCGCCTTGTTCTTTGACAAGGCCGCGGAAGTCTTCGACGGTCACGTGGTGGATGTTGGCCGTCTCATACCAGCTGACAGGCAGAGCCTTGGTGATCGGCATACGCCCGCCCAACAGCAGAGCCGAGCGCGTGCGCCAGTGCGCAAAGTTCGGAAAACTGATGAAGGCCGTGCGCCCCACGCGCAGCAATTCTTCTAGGGTCTTGTCGGGTCGTGCGCTCGTTTGCAGGGTTTGGCCTAGCACCGTGTAGTCAAAAGCGTTGTCCGGATACTGCGCCAAATCGCGGTTCGCGTCGCCCTGCACGACGGACAACCCGCGCGACACGCACTTTTCGACCAGTTCGGGATCGATCTCGATCCCGCGCGCGTCGATCCCGCATTCGTCGCGAAGGACGGCCATCAACGCACCATCGCCGCAGCCGACATCCAGAACTGTCTGCCCGCTCTTCCCGCGCATCTCCTGCGCGATCACAGCAAGGTCAAAGCGCAGGTCAACCATTGAGGAACCCCTCGACCACGCGGTCCAATTGCGGATGCGGCAACAGGAAGCTGTCATGACCAGCGGTCGCGCTCAATTCGACGAAGCTGACTTTGGCTCGGGTGGAGTTGAGGGCGTGGACCACGTGGCGGCTCTCGCTCGTGGGATAGAGCCAGTCGGTGTCGAAGCTGACCAAGCAGAAGCGCGCGGTCGTTCCCGCAAACGCGTCCGCCAGCTTGCCGCCGTGCTCTTCGGCGATGTCGAAATAGTCCATCGCTCGGGTGATGTAGAGATAGCTGTTGGCGTCAAATCGCTGCGTGAAGCCGCTGCCCTGATAGCGCAGATAGCTTTCCACCTGAAAGTCGGCGTCAAAGCCAAAGCTCTTGGCGTCCCGGTCCTGCAGGCGGCGGCCGAACTTTTCGGTCAGGCCCTCTTCGGAGAGGTAAGTGATATGCGCGGCCATACGCGCCACCGCCAGGCCCGCTTCGGGACCGTTGCCCTCATTCGCGTAATAGTCACCCTCGGCCCAGGCGGGGTCCGCCATGATGGCTTGGCGCCCAACCTCATGAAAGGCGATATTCTGCGCCGAATGGCGCGCGGTTGACGCGATCACCATAACCCGCTCGGCGCGTTCGGGCCAGTTGGCGGCAAGGCTCAGCGCCTGCATCCCACCCATCGATCCGCCCACGACCGCGTGCGGTGTCTCAATCCCAAGGCCATCCAGAAGCGCCAGCGTCCCGCGCACCATGTCGCGGATGGTGATGACGGGGAAGCGCATGCCGTAGGGGTGACCATCGGGCGCGAGGCTTTTCGGCCCGGTCGACCCGAGGCATGATCCGATGACGTTGGCGCAGATTACAAAATAGCGATCGGTGTCGATTGGCTTTCCAGGGCCAACCATTCGCTCCCACCAGCCTGGCTTGCCGGTGATCGGATGCGCGCTCGCCACATACTGATCTCCGGTCAACGCGTGACAGATCAGGATCGCGTTCGATTTGTCAGAGTTGAGCGCTCCATAGGTCTCATACGCAATTTCGGCGCCCGAAAGGCTCTGCCCGCAATCGAGCGGCAGGTCTTCGGGGAGCGCGTAGAGAGTTGGAGAGAACGCGGGTGACATGGTGTGGCCCTAAAGAGCAAAACGCCCGACACCACAAGCGAGGCATGACAAGATCATGGGATGATGGCTTGTAGCTTTGGCGTTTTTTGTCCAAGCGAGCGCCAGTCATGACGAAACCGATCGCCAAACCCTGGATCAACCAGATCCACGCCTACAAGCCGGGCAAATCGAGCGCGGCTGACGGCCGCGCTCTGATAAAGCTGTCGGCCAACGAAAACCCGCTCGGCACCAGCCCGGCGGCGATGGCCGCGCTTGCCGAGGCGCGTGAGCAGGCTGCCCTTTACGCGGATCCTGCTTGCCACGAATTACGCGCCGCTTTGGGCGAGCTGCACGGGCTTGACCCGGATCAGATCGTCTGCGGAACAGGATCGGGTGAGCTCTTGCATTGCGCCGTTCAAGCGTTCGCAGGCCCCGGCGATGAAGCGCTGTTTTCGCGCTATTCGTTTTCGCTCTACCCGTTGATTGCGCACAAGGTTGGCGCGGCGCCGGTGATGAGCGCGGATGCGGACTACGCGGCGGATGTTGATGCGATGCTGGCGGCTGTGACACCGGCGACGCGCGTTGTCCTATTCGACAACCCGAACAATCCCACCGCAACCTATATTGCGCCCGATGAGGTCCGCCGCCTGCACGCGGGGCTGCGCGATGACATTCTGCTAGTGCTTGATGAGGCTTACGCGGAGTATCTGCCCGAAGCCGATCAGAGCTTTGGTTTTGAGATGGCCAAAAACCACGAAAACGTGCTCGTCACCCGCACCTTTTCCAAAGCCTATGGGCTCGCCGCGGAACGCATAGGCTGGGCTTATGGCGCGCCGCACCTGATCGACTATCTCAACCGTCTGCGCGGCGCGTTCAATGTGAGCGCAAGCGGTCAAAAGGCCGCTCTGGCGGCGGTGATGGATCAGGCGTTTGTAGAGCGCTCCGCAGAGACCAACCGCACTACGCGCGCCGCGTTCGAGCGCCAGATCGAAGCGCTCGGCAATCGCGGCCTGCGGTGTTTGCCGAGCGAAGCCAATTTCGTGCTCGTCGAGTTTGCGGGCGATCTGGCCGCCGAAGCGGCGATGGAGGCCCTGTCGCAGGCGGGCTACGCGGTGCGGCATTTGCCGGGACAAGGGCTGCCCAACCACTTGCGCATCACCATTGGAACGCCGCAGGATATGGACATCGTTGCAGCCACACTCGCACGCGCCACCGGGGACAGCGCATGAGCATCGAACGCGTGGCGATCATCGGACTTGGTCTGCTCGGAGGCTCGATTGGTCTCGCCATCAAAGAGCGCGCGCCGGAGATTGAGACGACTGGCTATGACCGCGATGAGACCGTGCGTCAGACGGCGGCTGAACGCAGTCTAGTCGGCGCTGTGTGCAACACCGGAGCCGAAGCGGTGGCGCAGGCCGATCTGGTGATCTTGTGCGTGCCCGTTGGCGCAATGGAGGTGGCGGCGGAGCAGCTTGCCCCTTACCTCCCAATCGACGCGATTATCTCGGATGTTGGCTCTTCCAAGAAGAGCGTTCTCGACGCGCTGAGCAAGGCCTTGCCGGGCCAGACCATCATTCCCGCGCACCCCGTGGCCGGAACAGAGCAGAGTGGCCCCGAAGCCGGTTTTGCCAGCCTGTTCGCCGGGCGTTGGTGCATTCTGACACCGCCGGACGGCGTCGACGAGGGCGCGGTTTCAGCGCTTTCAGACTTCTGGGCCAAGCTTGGCGCGCGGGTTGAGTTGATGGAGCCCGATCACCACGATCTGGTCCTAGCGGTCACCAGCCATATCCCGCACCTCATCGCCTTCACGATCGTAGGAACGGCAAGCGATCTGGAGGACGTCACCCGTTCCGAAGTCATCAAGTACTCCGCCGGCGGCTTTCGCGACTTCACTCGCATCGCGGCGAGCGACCCGGTGATGTGGCGCGACGTGTTCCTCAACAACAAGAGCGCGGTGCTGGAAATGCTGGGCCGCTTCACCGAAGATCTGACCGCTTTGCAACGCGCGATCCGATCAGGCGATGGCGAGACCCTGCACGACCTTTTCAACCGAACACGCGCAATCCGCCGCGAAGTGATCGATCAGGGGCAGGATGATGAAAAGCCTGATTTTGGGCGAGAGCATTAAGCGTTGAGCGCGTTGATGGCTGCGTGGACGCGGGTCTCAATTTCCGCGCGCTTTAACCCCGATGGGATCGTCTCGCCCACCCGATAAGTGATGGTTCCGGGTCGCTTTATCAGGCGATGGTAGATCGGTCCGCTATTCACCGCGATCGGAACAACCGGCAGGCCGAGAAGCTTGTAAGTGCCGGCAAAACCGGATTGCAGCGGCACGCTGGCCCCATGTTCAACGCGGGTGCCTTCGGGGAAGATCACCAAGGGCCGCCCTTCGCTTACCCTTTCGCGCGCGGTCCTGATCATCTCGCGCAGAGCCTTGGCGCCCTTGTCGCGAGCGACGGGGATCAGACCATAAACCCGCGCCGAATAGCCCCAGCCCGGAATAAGGAAAAGTTCCCGCTTGGCAAAGACCGTGGGGAAGCGGAACAAGCGCGGCATGTCGATCGCTTCGAAATAACTCTCGTGCTTTACCGCAACGAGCACCGCTTCTTCCGGCAGTTTGCCTTCTACGACGATATCGATGCCGAGGATGCTTTTGAGGCACCAGCGATGCCAGTTGCCCCATGTCGCCACAACCCCGCGTAGCTTGTCTGAGCCTAAAGGGACCGCAAACAGTGACGCCACGACCAAAACGGCGCTGACCCCATAAAAGACAGGATAAAAAGCAAGGCTTCGAAGCAACGCCATCAGGAGTTCATATGCGACCGCGTCACAGGTTTAGCCAACCGGCAACCCGGCTGGCGATAAGCTTGTGGTATTCGAGAAAGAGAGTTGGCAAGCTCGGGGTCGATGGCACCGCGTCGCGGACAACCTCGACGCTATCGGGTAATTGCCGATCAAGCTCGCCCGCCGCCCGACGCATATGCCAATCGGTGGTTACCAGTCGCAGCGAGGTGATCTCGTTGCGGTTGACCCATTCGGCGGTTTCGAAAGCGTTGCCGCGCGTGTCTTCGGCCATAAAGCCCAGCGTGACGCAACATTCCATTTGCGCTTGGGGCACTTTGAATTGAGCCGCGAATTCGCCGGGCAGCACTTGCGAACCGACGCCGGTCACCAGCATGCGCGGCGCCAGACCTTGATCCAGCACTTCAAGGCCGCGCGCAATCCGCCCCGCGCCGCCTGTGGCGACGATGACAGCGTCGGTCTTCAACTTCTGGGCTGGTTCAGGCAGGTCCACGGTGAACCACAAGAAGCCAAGCGCCCAAATGAGGAAAACAGCGGAGAAAGTTTTGCGAACCATTGGGGAGTTTCCGGCCTTTAGGCCTACAGTCACAGCATCGCCCTTAACGCAAGCGAAATGGTAATCCGCGCGGTCACAATCGCCAAAAGAACTCCGGCCAGTGGTATCGCTGCAATAATCAACCAATCATCAAGCCCTAAAGTAGCGCCGCCGATCATTCCGCTATCGAGGGCGGCGAATTGGCGGCCTAACAACCACACGGTTACCACGCCCATAGCGGTGCCCAGCGCGGCTCCAAAAGCGGCCTCGATCGCGACGGTGCGCTGGAATACGCGTGTGATCTGACTGTCGGTTCCGCCCAAAAGGTGAATGATCTCGACCGTGTTCTCGTGGTTGGAAAACGCGCTGCGCGCCGCCAACCATACAGCCCCCGCGGTAGCCACCGCGACCAGAGCAATCAGCGCCAGCGCCAACCATTGGAGCGCACCGAGAGCGGTGTAGACAGGCCTCAGCCACGTGCTTTGCGCGTCCACTTTGGTGCCCGGTACTGCACGGTCCAACGCCGCCTGAAGGCCAGCCAATTCCGTTTCACTGGCTTGCACGTTCAATTCCACGTCGATCAACGCCGGTATGGGCACGTCTTGACTGCCGGAGGTTGCGCCGAGCCATGGTTCCAAAAGGTCGGCCAGTTCGTCGTCAGGCACGATGCGCATACTGGTCACGATAGGTTGACTGACCAACGCCGACGCGGCGGCCTGCGCGCGTTCCGTCCGGGTTTGCGGGTCGGCCTCAATGATCTGCACGGTCACAGCATCGGAGAGGTCCGCGCGGGCGTTATTGGCCAGGTTGTTGAGCGCGAGGCCGCCCGCCGCCGCTATAACAACCAGCCCAATCAGAATGGCGATGACCCAAGGGATCGGGCCGCCAAACCGTGTCTTCGGCAGAAGCCGCGCCGCGTGCTTGGCGCTGAGGGATGCGGTTTCGTCCGTCACGTTCACTTATCCGAGACCGCAGGCGGGATTGCAGACTTCGCTCCTGAAACGGAAGATCGTTCGCGCGCGGGCGGATACCGTAACGCGCCGGTTGGGTCTGATAACCTGCCCTTGTTCAAACGCATGATCAGCGAATCAGGCACTTTTTTGATCAGATGCACATCGTGGGTTGCGACCACCACCGTCGTCCCCACCCGGTTGTTTAGCGCATCAAACAGCCGTAGCAATTTGAGCGCCATATCGGGATCAACGTTTCCTGTCGGCTCATCCGCGATCAGCAATTGCGGGCGAGCGATCACCGCGCGCGCGATCGCGACACGTTGCTGCTCTCCGCCTGAGAGCGTCTGTGGAGAAGCGTCGGCGCGGTGCGTTAAATTGACCCAATCGAGCATGTCGCTCACCGATTTGTGCACGCGCTCCTCATCAGTCCCTGCCAACCGCAGAGGCAAGGCGACATTGTCAAATGCGGACAAGTGATCGACCAATCGAAAGTCCTGGAAAACAACACCCAGTCGTCGACGGAAGTGCGGGAGATCCGCGCGCGGCAGCGTGATCATGTCGCGCCCGAACATGCGAATGCCGCCGCGCGAGGGGCGCTGCGCAAGGTAGAGCAGTTTTAGCAGACTGGTCTTTCCCGCCCCGCTGGCGCCGGTCAAAAAGTAAAAACGGCCTGGGAAAAGCGTGAAGGACAGGTCGCTCAGGACTTCCTGATCCGCGCCATAGCGCAGCCCGACATTGTCGAATTTCACGATGTCGCTCGCGCGTTCGGTCATCACTTGGCCCTATCAGCGCACCCTTGGGTGGAAAAGCCCACAAGCGCATTGAAGGGGCCTTTGCCTTGGCTTGGAAGGCCAAACGTGGTTATCAATGTGGAAAAAAGCGCACAATAGCGCAGGCGGAGAGGCGATGCCCTTGTGCGAAAGGGACTGCCAAGTAATGCCTTTATGACGATGATTATTGCGTGCCCTGAATGCGGAACCCGCTACGCGGTGCCTGATACGGCTATCGGAAACGAGGGCCGCACGGTTCGCTGCGCCAAGTGTAAGCACAGCTGGTTTCAGGAACCGGTAGTGGTGAGGACGGCCGAGCCAGTGGCCACGACCGCTTCGGTGCCAGCCAACGCATCCACCGAAACACTGTCGCCCTCAACAAACCCAGCCGCACCCAAGGCCGCCGCCGCGCAGGTCTCGCCTGCGGCGAGCGCGCCTCCTCGCGTCCCCACCGAGCGCTCTCAGTCAGAAGAGGCTTATGAACAGCCTGAGCCCGAAAACTCAAGAGCGACAGATCCGGCGACCGCCGCGGCTCTCGCCAGCGTAGCGGATGCGCTCAATGAACCGAGCGGAGATGAGCCAAGCGAGGAAGGCCTCGACGCGAGCGATGTCGACTTTGACGACACGCCAGTAGAGGAGGCCGCTGATAGCTACACCGATCCGCTCGCTGAACCTGAAACGGCTGAGGACGATTTCGAGAATGAAACTACGCCCTTCGACGACGACTATGAAAGTGATTACGCGCCCGAAGAGGACGACGATGAAGAGGTTTCGCACTTCGAATACCGCGCGCCTTTCACCGCGCGTCGCAACCCTCTCAAAATGTGGAGCATCGCGGCGGGCATCTTCGCACTGATGGCAGCGGCCGCAATCGGGGCGATCAATTTTTACGGCCTTCCCCCCGGTCTGGGGCTGCCCTTCAAAGGGCCAACCTTTGGGATCGGCAAGCCTGATCTCGTTCTAGACTTTCCCGCCGTGCAGCAACGCGAAGAGGTGCTCGCATCGGGCGTCGAGATCTTCAGCGTCCGTGGAACAATCACCAACACTGGCTCGGCTTCAAATTCGGTACCCCGCCTGGTCGTTGTCTTCGTGGATGACCGGGGGCGAGAGATTTTTGCGAAACTCATCGTCCCGGCCAAAAGCGAGCTCGCGCCAGGCGAAAGCCTGAATGTCACTGAAGGGATCTCAGACTACCCCGAAAACGCGCGTTCGGCGCGATTGGGCTGGGCGCCAAACTGAACCCTTAGGGTTCTGCCCCTCAGCTAAATTCGATCCAGAGTGTGCCCTTTGCGTCCCGCTCTGTCTGGGGAGTGTTGGCCGCTCGCGTGTCGATTTTCACTGAGTTGTTAGTGCTCATCACTCGCACGCTGACGGGGCGAAGCACTCGTGCGCTAGCTGTAGCGCTCGCCACCGCGCCACCAGACGAGGTGCGAGTGACGTTGGAGCCAGTCCTCGCCAGATCGGCTGAAGCCCCCACGGTGCCAGCAGCGGCTTGAGCCAGAAGGAAGAGCGAGATGGCAAGTGTCATGCCCAAGGGTTGACGACGCTTTAACCATTCTTGCAAGCAAAGCGGTAACCTGGTCCCACGCTGGAACAGTCAACGGGGAGGGGTTACCGAAGGCAACATCCGTCGAACGGTGTTACCTCTCTCGTTTTAAGGGCTTGCGCCGCCAAAGCCGCGTTGCTATCGGCGCGCTCCTACCTCGGGGAGGCTGCTGCGCGGCCCCCCGGTCTTACCTGAGTGCGGTCGTGGCGGAACTGGTAGACGCGCAACGTTGAGGTCGTTGTGGGCTAACGCCCGTGGAAGTTCGAGTCTTCTCGACCGCACCAAACAGTCTTGGGTAGAACCCTATATCGGTCGCCACGTGTATGCCGCGCGGAAACTGGCGCATTTTTGCGCGGTTTCCGAGCCTCATGTGGCGTAGCGTGGGTCAGAGACGCTCGGTTCAAGCTGGTCTCAGCGCCCTGTCTCGGCCGATATCTCTGTTTGGATTTTGCTCGCCTCAACTAGGGCCTTGGGCCATGGACTTGGAACTGGCCGTTTAGTCCTTGATGCCCAGAAGCTTTTCTTGTTCCGCCCAATCGAGAGGAAGCTCTGTTTCAAGGAGCCGCTTTCGGGTGAGTCGTGATAGCGTACCGCCATCGACGATTACATCAACGACCTTCGGGCTTAACCAACTCAGCCGAACAAGCTTCGCGAGTTGCTTCCGACAGCGTCTTTCACGGTTGGCGATCTGATTGAGGCTGAGTTCTGGGCTGGCAAGAACCAGTTCTCTGGCGAGCAAAGCTTCTCCGAGAAGCTTGATTAAGCCCTGGTCGACAGGCCGCTCACCGGAACTCGCAGAAATCCGAAGCTTCGCTTCGCGGGACGGTCTCTTCGTCGGAAGCGGTATGCTCCAGTTCCACTGACCGGCTGCTTGATTGTTCAGTGCGTTGGCATCAAGTCTTAGGTGAACCCGATCTTCTCGGATCTGCACCTCAGCTATGAGCTTTAGAATGATCTCCTTATAAGAAGCATCGTGAGCGAGGGCGCGAGCGGCTTCGTTTGCCTGAGCAAAAATGCCCTGCAGAATAGCGCCCTCATTTTCTCCCGATAGTCGTCGCAATGCATGCTCATCCTCAAGCAGCTGTATCAGACGATCAATCAGGTGCTTCTCAAGCTGTCGTTGCCCGATGCGCGTTGACTTCGGAGCATCGCTCAGAGCGAGATCCTTACGAGTTTCATAGTAAGCGTAGCGGCGTGATCTCTTGGTTGTGTAGGTTGGGACCATCGGCCGACCCTTAGGATCGGTGAGCAAGCCACGCAGCAGAGCATTGTGAGGATCATTCCCGGTACGCCGACGCGGCGGTGCTTTCCGCCTCAAACGCTCCTGGACAGCCTTCCAAAGCTCCTCATCAACAATCGCCTCGTGCTCGCCTTCGTAGACCTCACCCTTATGCACGATCTTGCCGCGATAAATCGCATTCTTCAGCAGATGGAACAAGCTTCCACGCCGGAATGGGATGCCGCCTCGATGCGGCCCGCTGGTGCGCTTTTGCACCTTGGTCTTGATGCCTTCGGATTCGAGTTGCTCGATCAGGTCATTGGCAGATCGCGAGGCGATATAGCGCCTCATGATGGTTCGTACGCGTTCGGCTTCCTCAGCGACCGGGATCAGTTTTCGATCGACCACCTCATAGCCAAGCGGCACCGGACCGCCCATCCAGAGACCCTTCTTCTTGGATGCCGCAATCTTATCCCGGATGCGCTCGCCAGTGACCTCGCGTTCGAACTGCGCAAACGAGAGGAGCACGTTGAGAGTAAGCCGCCCCATACTGTTGGTGGTGTTGAACGCCTGCGTGACCGATACAAAGCTGGCTTCTTTCGCATCGAGCTGGTCGACGATCTTAGCAAAGTCGGCGAGGCTGCGGGTCAGGCGATCCACTTTGTAGACTAAAATCACATCAATAAGACCGTTCTCAACGTCGTCTAAGAGGGCTTTAAGACCAGGTCGCTCCATATTGCCACCAGAGAAGCCTCCATCATCGTAGTAGGTCTCGACCAACGTCCAGCCTTCGTGCCTCTGGCTAAGGATGTAGGCCTCACACGCTTCGCGCTGAGCGTGGAGGCTGTTGAACTCCTGTTCAAGGCCGTCTTCGGTCGACTTGCGCGTGTAGACCGCGCAGCGCCGTGTACTCGCTTCGCTCTTCATGTCAGTCCGAAGAAGCGCGGGCCGTTGCGGTGTGTACCGGTGATGGCCTTGGCGATTGCAGTAAGCGATCGCCATTGCTGTCCATCGTACTCAAAGCCCTTGTTCAGTACTGTCACGGTGTGACCCGCCCCATGCCAGTCGCGGACGAGCCGTGTGCCCACTGTGAGTTTGGGTGGTGGCGGCGAGGTCGAGCCCACTTCGTCCACGCTCGCAGCTTTTGCTGCGGCTCGAAGGACTCGTTTTGTCTCGCGAGTCATCGCACCATGGCGCTTCTCCTGCAACCGGTACGCCAGACCAAGTCGCAGGAGATCAGCTGACAATTTTGGCGCAGGCGCTCCGTAGCAACGCGCCCACTCCCGCTTAAGATCGGCAGTGTGGAGGGCATCGAGCGCCTCGATCGATAATCGAGCCACTCGGGACATTACTTTACTTCCCTCGGAGCGTCTGAGGGCTCGATCCGATAGACGCTCTTGCCATTCTTATTTTCCAGCCGGTTGATCTTCGCCCCTTTCTTGCGAAGGCCTGAGAGGAACGCTCGGCATGTATGCGGCTGCCAGTTAGTTGCCTTGCCAATTTGCTCCAGCGTTGCTCCGGATTTGCGCTTCAGCATCGCCTCAACGATTGAAGCTTTGGTCTTGCGCCGGCCTCTTGACTTGGATTGAGCCCGAGATCGCTCGCCTGACTTGCCAGTCGATTGGATCGCTTTCCCAGTTGGATCACGAGGCGCGTCGTCTGATTGTGCTGGAACGGTCGCACGTGGGTTGCGCGTTATCTTTGCCGATACGGCAGCAAGTGCTTGGCCGATGTTCGCACTTGGTGTCACGGTAGTGCTTTGCATGGGTGGTCTCCTTTTTCGGAGCCGCGATTATCGCCGCTCCCACCACCCTGCGCCCCGTCTCGCGCAACGCGCCGGGGCCGCGGCCCGCCCATGGCCGCGATTCTCAAGGTGCAGCAATGCTTCGTTTGCAGAAGAAGTCGAGTGGAAACTGACTAGATGCACACGACCGCTTTGCGCCCCAATATCGGAAGCTACGAAACTGTTGCTGAGATCCCGATAGCGGACGCAAATATGAAAAACGAAACCTCGAGGTCATGGATGTCGGCATAAATGACGCCTGTTCAATAATGGCAAGAACGGACTACCACTCGAATCGTTCATCACGTTCTCGATCTTGCTTCGCTTCGTGCGCTCTTTCCGCCTCTACAGCTTCCTTGAATCTGGCAAACCGAAGCTTTGCAGCTCTCGACAGATCAGGATCCTCGTGACCAACGAGCTCATCAAACAATGGAAGTCTACCTTCCATAATTGTCGCGCGTGAGCCGCTCCAACTCATGGGGGAAAAGCGATCAACCATTATTTCCATCACAGATGGTTTGTCTGGAGCGATATCTAACAGTCCAAGACCTACCTTTGACCATCGCACAGCGCCCGAGTCGTCATCGTTGATGCCGACACTTTGGGCTTCTCCATCTACCTTTTCCCAAACTGGAACCACTTTAGCGGCGGCTAGCGAGCGTAGCTCTGGCTCTTCAGCGACCCAAGCCAAGAGAATGTCTGGATCCATCTTTGATGTTGGCTTGAGCTTTGCGAGCCGCCAATCAAAGAGCTCTGGAATTTCGGAGTTTTCCGCCGCACGAGCAACCAGTCCATTGAGGACCTCAATCGGGAACTTTTCTGACAGGGTACCGACCAGTCCAACTAAGTCATGCGCGAAAATGGAGTAGTTGTTTGTCCCTTGAACGATCCGTTCGCAGATCGCTGCTGCTACTTCTCCATCTACACCTTCTTCTAGGCATGTTTCTGCCAGTTCCTGAAAGCGATGGCTCCCAAGGTTGCCGTAGCCGCTCTTGGCAAAACTTGCGCTTCTCAGCAGTTGTTTTCCGATCTCCTTTTCGCCAGCGGTTAGCGATTGCTCTTCGCGCCGCCTTGTCCAGCCAAGACCACGCATGATCTCGAAAGCGATAGACTCACCGCCCTCACGATTTGCGATCTTACTGACTAGGCTCGCAAAGTCGTTCAGGTTGCCTTCGACCCATTCGTTGCACCAGCTCAAATGTTGAAACGTATGGATAGGTACTGACTCTAGTTCTACAGCTTTTAGTAGTCGCTCAATGCCATCGTCGCTGACGCCAGCATTCACCTGCATAGAAACGAAGATTGGGTGCATCTCCTCGCTTGCTAATGCTCTATCTAAGATCGATCTAGCAGCATTCTTGTCGCGCTCTGAGATACCCCTGATTACCGCCGAAGCGGGCAAATATTGTCCTTGTCCAAGCGTGGAGAGTGTCACAGACTGCACAATCTCCCAGGCTCCGAAAATGTCTTCTACATGATCGCCTATGGCCTTGAAGACGGACAGCAAACGATAGTTCTCGCCCTTAGCCAGGTCTGGCAGGTGCTTTTCGAGCAGAGCTATGTCGCTCGCCAATTCGCAACCAATCGCTTCCGCTATTTCATTGGCGCGTTTTTCGGCCTTCTCTCGCTTCTCATCATCCGCAAAGTCTAGGTCTGCAACATCGAGGGACGACCAACCCTTAGGCAGGATGTATGCGCTTATGCGGTCGGCTAGGCTTTCGGGCTTCAGCGCATCAATAAGCGCTTCTATTGCCGCAAGTTCCTGTGTCCGATCAGAATCCTTAAGCTGGCGTTTAGCAGCCCGAGCCGCGGTCCACCCTTGTGCCCACCCGCCCTCGTTCTTGAAATGGGTTGCAAGGGCCACAAGTTCTTCTGTCATGCCAGTCATTCTTGCAAGCGGGCCGAAGTTGCTGCCTACCAATTGACGAACTTTTGCGCTGATATGGGGATATTTGTCCAATTCTCGACACGCATCGAGGGCAGCTGCGAACCAAGCTCGGTAATCGTCCCCAGTTCGAGGACGCAATCCGTAGTCTCGCTTTCGAGCACCAAACTCAAACCCGTAACTCGATGAAAAATGGTGCGTCTGGACCATTGATCTAAGCGCACTCATTGCAAGCTTAGTCTCTTTCTCATTCCCAGTTCGCGCAAGCCTCGTGATTGTAGCAGCACGCATTTCAGGCGGAGCCAGCGTTCCCGATAGAAAGATCGTAAATAGGGACGAAAAGACATTGACTGCGTCACCCAAATTATTGGTTCGCTCGCCATCCTTGCTGAAGCCGATGATCAGATTGATAGCTCGGTCAAAAGTCGCAGCCTCATATGCGATGGCACGCAACAGGCGAACGATTCTATGCTTCCGCGTATCTGACTGGTTGAAGAAGCTTTCGTCCCGCGAAGCGGCAGCCTCCAGGCCAGCCAAAGCGCCATCGGGATCAACGGGTGCTACGTTATCGAGAAGTGTCCAGCCAAGGTCATTCAGTCGACCCATATTAGCCAACCAGCCGCCATGGTCGAGCCATTCACCGACCAATCCCTTGGCTTCCACTGAATCATGCAAGAATCCCAAACGCCTGGAAAAGGACAACCGCAACCGATCAGGCATTTTCGCTTGTACTATGGTCTCGGCAACCACCTTCTGTGGCAAGTCTTCCAGAGCCTGCTTGGCTAAACGATGCGCCATCGCGTGCGGTAACAGAGCACGCCACTTTGACCGTTTTTGGATTATCTGTCTTCTGCTTAGCTCTGCAACATGTGCGTGGAACTCCCCAATGCTTTGACCCGCCAATCCCGCCAAGACGGCAAGTTCCGCATCGTCGCCATCAACTGTCTCTCCATCGAATGAATAAACCAACGAGCAGACCATCGCCGCTCGGAATAAGGCGGGATCGTGGTCATTCTTTTGCCTAAAGAGCCGCTTGAACAGATCGCTATCGTTAAGGTTGGCGAGCGATTCACCGCGCTTGGAGGTCTCGGCTAGTGCCAAGGCAATACGGAAGTTTCCGTCTGAGAAATTGGCAATGGTGCCGATTTCTGGATTGGTTAGTTCTGGATATCTGTGAGCAAGAACCTTCTCGATGATCTCCTTCGAAGCGGGCTCTAGTTTGAATACATCTGTGTGCTCTGGTGTTTCGTCTGCAATGTCATATTCAACTGTGACAACGCTTATCGGCGCATCAGATTTTTGCAGCCTGGCCACCAGCTTCTTGTGCAATTCAATGCCGCAGTTATCGACTATGAGGATGCAGCGTTGACCGAGACTCTGAAGCCTGACGAGCAATTCGGAAGGCACTGGATCGGGTGTGTCGGCGAGATCGGTGTAGACTGCGAGGCTAGTCTCAAGCGCATCTTCGCCGATGCGTTCATCGAAGAGTGCTTGAACCAACCTAGTCTTGCCAACACCAGAAAGGCCGACCAAGCGTATCGCACCTTTGGGCGCGTTGAGGATTTCGCGAAGGTTGTTGACCCCATTTTCAATATCGAGAGTTCCTGCCTCTCCAAGACCTGGTCCGCTAAGCCTTACCTGTTCATCGAGCAAGTATTCGTCATCAGTCTTAGATGGTGAACTCGACCAATCTCCAAAGGCCTGCCAACCAGAAAGGGGGTGCCCGACGCGTTCCTTCACCCAGGGTATAATGCCAGGGATTTGATTGACCCAGGTCGCCACCCTTTGACGATCGAAAAAGTCAGTCTTCAACTTCGAAGCGCTTTTGCAGCCCTTAAGCGCCTCTCTCATGGCCTTTCTGCGATTCTTCAGTGCCGTGTCTGACACTGAGCCTTTTGAACTTACGATAATGTATGCGCCATCTTGCTCAGCAAGTTCTTTTATAGAGGTTCTTAACTTACCATTGGGGCGCATTTCCGAGATGATCTTCGTCTTCGCGAAGTCTTCGGCTTTTACTTGATAACCTGTTGCGGCACGAGGGATGAAGCTCTTCTCACTCGCAACGTCTAAGTCCGCCCGAACGTCAATACCTCCGTCTTTTGCGTTCTGGTGCCCGCCATACGTAACCCCAGCAGAAGAGCCGCCATGCTTCACAGCTTCTTGTTCGGCAAGTTTTCCGATTAGAGACCTCAGATCCGAATCGTTTAGCGCCGCGATTTCATCGGGTGTTACTTCAAAGATCATTGGCTAGTTATTCTGCCCCAAAAGCTGACGATTCCATATAGTTTCCGAGCTGGGTCTTACTACTATTGTCGATAACTTTGGCGCCCCTTTCAGGTCAGGCTTTCGTGAACCGAACCCTACAAGCGGTCTCGTTTGTTCGGATTAAATCCCTTGCATGGACCTAATCACAAGCCTTTCGACGGAAACTTAGAACTGTGAAATCTCCCTCTTGACCATTTAATCCCACTCACATTCAATGTCATTGCAGAGCTAAGTATAAGAGCGTTGAGGGCAATAATGGATTCGTTTCTGAGTGAGCTCGTGACCAGAGTTGCAAATCACTATCTTGAGGGTGAAGCAGATGCTGAAACCTCGTCGCGGAGCAACATTGCGCTCTCAAGGCACGACTATGCCCTGATTGTCAGGGCCGAGATCGCGAGGCTTGAGGAAGCAAAGCAAGCAAGCGCTCTTCGGCAAGGCTTTGATCACCTTTTGGCCGCCATCAACACCGACGTTGAGAAGATCAGAGAATCTGAGCTTCATCACTGCCGCGCGATTTTCGCCGAGCTGCTTGCTACAAAGCTAATTACCCCGCCCAAAGACACACTGAAAGAGACATATTCGAAGCAACGGGAGCGAGAAGAACAACTCGTGCAAGTACGGTTCGCAGTGATCGGCAATGTCTATTTCTACCTCCTACAGAGCGACATACGCAATGCTGCCTTGACGATGTATCGTTTTACATCGCAGGCACCAAGAGAACTCCTCAATCTGCCTACCTGCTTCTACCCGAGGAAGCTCGTTGAGCCGCTCATTGCAATGGAAGCTAGTATTGCGAGTGTTGGAAGGTTCTGGGAATTCTCAGGCGTCAACTTCAACGAAAAAGAGAAAGGTTGGCGTACCTTCAAGCAGATCGATGCGATCGGCCATCGGCTAACTGAGCTGGAACAGAAACAGCAAAGCTGGCGCAAAGAAGTTGTTAGGCGCTACGTACAGAGGAACTATAGAGGGCAATGGTGGGAGCCCCTCTATAAGCGGGTACGCAAAAGGAGATTGGAAGAAAGGCTCGGTCCGCATTGGCGATCAAAAGCAAAACCGAAGCGCCGACTAAGGCAGGAACGCAATGCGATTGCAGCCCTTCGCAAGCAAGCCGACAACGAAGCAGATAAAATCAGGGGAGAACATGCCGAGCTTGTTCGCGCAATCTCTGATTTTAGCGTGAAACAGATCGAACAATTGGAGCGGGCGACGCTGCGTGATCTAATTCCACCAGGTCATTCAAGTTTGCCAAAGATTGTTCAACTCGATTCTTAGAGCAGAAGGGCATTTACTAGCCTTCAATCCGCGCTGCGAGTGCGCATTGGAAATTGTGCACGGATGCTAGCGCGTTGGCGCGTTCGGTTGATCCGTGCGGCGCAACGGCAGCGGCCTGAAATGCGGTACTCAGCAGAGCTTGCAATTCTGTTGTGTCACGCGGCGCAACCTCAAATCGTGTCATGATTCTCGTTGTGTCCTCCTATAGAGTGTCAGGAGGCTCCAAACCACACAGCGCCTTTCGGCCCTCCCACCCGTCATAATCGGCACAGAGAAGGCGCTGATGGCTTAGGACTACGCATTCACGTGAAGCGGGAGCACGAATTGTGAAACTCAATGGCGAGTGCTTTCGGTGAGGCGTCGGAAATAGAGTTTCCGCAAATTAGTTGAATCAACGGACTCAAATGATTGGACAGCTTGTGGAGATGCGCTTTCACAACGATGTTGCCAGCTTCCCATGCCCACTACAATTGCCTGTCGGGCAGTACCCGTGTAACGTTTTGAGACTGTAGAGCAGTTGCGCGAGTGACCGAGCAAGCGGCATCAGAACTATGTCTGCCTTGCTGCGCTAGATCTCCAAAAGCTGTCGGTCGGCAAACGGCCCAGGTCGAGCCGCGAGCCCATGACTGGGACTGGGGTGAAAGCGGACTTTGAGAGCATTCTGCTGCTTGGCTGGAAGTGGGCCGATTGCAGACCGTCGGCTTTCAACGGTTCAGTGAGGGAGAGCAGACCTCCCAATTAGGATCAATTTCCGGGCATCGGGGCATTGTGTGATTTGGGGCTGCTTTGGCAGCCTAGAGTTCCATAAATAGGGCGCCTGCTTTCCGACCCGGTCCAAGACTTAGAAACACGCACACAGGCAAAGACATGTCCGCATTTACGAGCAAGGGCGCTCCACACCGTCCCCCAAAACTGTGCCTCCACGATCGCGGAAGCGTTATCCGCTTAGATCTTCGCTAGTCCCGCCATGGCTTGATCGACCAAATGGCGCGACCGGTCCCAGATCATCCGTTTCCAGTCGTCAAAGTCTGGATAGAAAGCGTCCCGGATTTGCGCTTTGATCGCGCGGCCTTGATCGCTGGCGACCTCGCCTTTCTGATAGAGCCAATTGTCGGCGCGCGCCGCGTTCAAGACTGTATCGAGACCGCGCGTGCCGAACTCAGCCGCGATGAACGCGATTTTCGTATCGGGCAGCGTGCGGGCAATCCCGTTGGCGTTGATCCCGTTGAGTGCAGCCGACGCGGAAGTTCCGGTCTCGGGATCAGTTACAGGTTCGCCATACCATTTCTTGGCCAACGCCTTGTGCGTGGGCGGCCCGGCGGAGATCAGCTCTGCGTAGCCATAAGGACCAAGGCCAGTGTGAAAGTCGATCACCGCGAGCGCCTTTGTCTCCTTCAGGTATTCTGTAAGGACCGCGCGCAAGGTTGTATTCGACCAGGCGGGGCCTTTGCCACCGTAACACACACCATCGGGATAATCGTACTGCCCGCTAGATAAAGCAGCCTGGTAGGCTGGCATTCCATGAGCGGCGATATAGTCCGCGATTGCAGCGTCGGCGGCTTCTTTGGTCGGTCCATGCCAATCCGCAGGCAGCACATAATCGCGGATCGCGTCGTAGTCGCTGGTGGGCGTCTGCGAGACGGCGTCCCAATCGATGAAGTTGCGGTTGAGATCGATGTTGTCTTCGTTGACGCGCCGATCATGGGCAAAGCCATAGGGGTTGATCGCGTGGATCATGACGACGCCTGTTTCCGGCGGCAGCGCGTCAAAGGCACCGGTCTCAAGCAAGCCGATCTGCGGGCCAGAACCGCAATACCCTTCCACCCCATGAGTGCCACTGATGAGCAGCAGAGCTTTTTGCGGATTGGCGGGACCGATGCGGACCACGTCGGTGAAAAGGTCTTCGCCGCCGGGCCCTTTGGCGTTGGGATTGAGGCGGCTGTCAACGCTCAAAGACCGGGCGGCGCAGGCGTCCAGGAATTTGCGGCGCGCTTCGAAATAGGTCGCCGAAAAGTACGAGGCAATATGCTGGTCTGTCACATTAGGTCTCCTGTTGTCCAATGCGCCGATCCATCAGCTCAGCCGACAGCTCATGAAGCGCCAGTCATGGCGTAGGTCTTTGGGCACCTCAGCCCCGGAATAGGGGGGAACGTCCTCGAAGCCCGCTGCCTCGTAGATACGATGCGCTGAAGTCATGAAGGGGCCGGTTTCGAGCAACAGCTCTCGATAGCCGAAGGAGCGCGCATCACTGACAAGCCGATCCAGGATCTTTGCACCTGTTCCTCCGCCTCGGCTCGTTGGGGCGACATAGATGCGCTTGATCTCGCCAACCTCCTCTGCGACCCGGCGCAGACCGCCCATTCCCATCGCGCCTTCCCCATCGAAAACCACATAGAAGACGCTGTCTGGAGGCGTTCCCTCACACAGTTTTTCTAAAGCGCTATCGACGTAATCCGGTATCGGCATTCCCAGAAGTTCTGGAAGCGCGAGCCCGAAATGATCTTGCACCGCAGCGGCGGCCCAATCGAGATATTGAATGTTAAACCGTGTTAGGACCCCCTGATGCTTTTCAAGGTCGGCTCTGACAAACCTTAAGCTCATCCGAAGAGGCCCGCGAAGAGAATGGCGATGATGGCCAGGGGTACAGCGTAGCGGATCGATCCTCGCCAGAAGGCAAAGAAGGCGTCGTTTGTTTGGGCCAGCTCCGCTCGCATTACCGAACGCGGAGCCACCCAACCGGCGATCAGCGCAAGGATCAGAGCGCCCAGCGGCATTGTTACACTGCCCAACAACCAATCAAGCCAGCTTCCGAAGCCTTCGATAAACACGATCCCAACACCGCCGAACCAAGTAGTCAGCGCGAAGAGCAGCGTTGCGTTTCGCTCGCTAAGGCCGAACTGCTCGATGCCGATGGTGCGCGCCACCATCAGGATGGCAATCGACGACGTCAAAGCCGCGATAAACGCCAAAAAGAAGAACAACCCACTAACCAGATTGCCAAATGACATTTGCGCAAAGAAGCTTGGCAGCGTCCCGAAGATAAGTCCCATCCCTGCCGCCGGATTCATCCCGAAGGCGAACACGACAGGAAAGATCATCAACCCTGCGACAAGCGCGACCAGGGTGTCTGCCCCTGCAATGACTGTGGAGTTCGAACCTATATTCTCGTCTTTGGACAGGAACGATCCGAAGGTGATCATCAGACCTGCGCCCACCCCAAGCGAAAACAACGCCTGACCAAGAGCTGCCAAGACTATCGCCGGGGTCAGTTGGTCAAAGCGCGGCGAGAACAAATAGGTGAGCGCATCGCCCGCCGCGCCGCTGTAAAGAGCGAAGGCGGCAAGGCCTGCGAGAATGAGGAAGAACGCGGGCATCAAGAAGACGGAGGCGGCTTCGATACCGCGCTTCAATCCGCGCAAGACAATTCCGGTTGTGATCGTCAGGAACGCGGTGAACCACAACAGGGAGGAGACAGGACCCCCGTAAAGTGGCGTCGCATTCGGATCGCTCAAATCTCCCATAAAGCCCATCGCCGAATAGGCCATGATCTGACCCGATAGCATTGTGTAGTTGGGCAACACGATCACACCGCCGACGAGCCCGATCCAGCCTGCGATTTGCCAGTTTGGGGAACTGCCTGCTTTAACAGCAATTTCTCGGGTCGAGCCGATCGGTGAGAGGCCTTGGTTGCGGCCAATGGCAAGCTCGGCGATCAACACCGGAAACCCGATCACGATCACGCACACGATGTAGATCAGGACGAACGCGCCGCCGCCATTCTCGCCCGCCTGAAAGGGAAAGCGCCATAGGTTGCCTAGGCCAACGGCAGAGCCAATGGCGGCCATCAAGAACCCTGCCCGAGAGCACCATTGCAGCTTGCCTTTACTGCGGCTTTGGCTTTGCTTTTCCGACAATTCCATGCGCGTCCCAAGACCGTCGGCGTGTGTGTTTGAGGTCATGCTAGCTACCCTTGGGTCACGCCTGCGCCGCCGCTGCGCTTGGCAGTTCGTTTGCATCACCAACGAGTGCAAAGATCAGAACCACCAGTCCCACAGAAGCAAGCGCCGCAATCGCCACAAAGATGGCCTGATACCCACCCCACTCGATAAGGAAGCCGGAATTGCCCGAATAAAACGACCGGATGAGCGCTGGCACAGCGTTGAACAGGGCAAACTGGCTAGCGGCGATCTTCGGATCGCACAGATGCATGAGCCAGACGCAACCAAAAATCATCGTCAGCATGTGCGTCATAAATTGAACGACAAAAGTTATAGCGAACAGACTGTTGCCTCCCCAGCCCGAGAGGGTCATTGCGGCAAAAGAAGCCGAAGCGATATGAAGGCAAAAGACCATGTTCAGCGCGTTGCGAAGGCCGAAAGCCTTGACCGTGGGCGCGCCCAGAACAATGCAAACGACAGCTGCCGCCAAGCTAACCGCGCTGACAAATCCGCTGTATTCGTCGCTTGCCCATCCCAATTGCTGAACGGAAAGCGTTGAAGCGACGGAATCAATGTACGCGCCCGAACCCATCGCAAGCGCCAATGCGACCAAGAACAACAATGTGAGGGGCTTAAACGTCGAGGCTAAGACACCTTTGATAATCGGCCAGAGCGCCCCTTGCTGCCTCTCGATGCATTCGATCGACGCTTCGCCGCTCGTCCATGGCAGGAGCCGCTCTCCGGGGCGTTCTCTGAACAGAGCAACAAAGGCCGAAGCGATCGCAACGAAACCGCCGAATGCTAAGGCGACGATTGCAATCGATCCCTCGGCGAGCAAGATACCAGCGATAAAGCCCGTCGTGGCGAACCCAAGGGATTGCCCCGCGAACATCAAACTGTTGAGCAAGGGCCGCTCGGCCTCTGGCGAAATATCCACCACCATTCCGTCGACAGCGACATCGTTGAAAGTGGCGCAGATACTCAGGATGGCCAAGCACACCGTCAGCACAAGAATGTCCTGCGGACCGGGCGCGACCATCGCGAGCACGATCAAGGTCAAAGTCATAAAAGCCTGAGCTGCCAGGATCCAACCACGCCGACGCCCCATCGGCTTGAAGGCAAAACGGTCCATGATCAGCCCGTTCGCCAGCTTCAGCGACCAAGGCAACATGATCGTGCCAACAAACGCTCCAACTTGCACAGGGGTGGCCCCATTGGCCGCGAGCCAAGCTGGAATCGCAATTAGGCCCAAACCGATGGGCACGCCTTGCATAAAATACAGAATGATCATCGCAGCAAAGCGCGCGATTTTGTTCTGTGAAAGCGCCGGAAGTGTCGCCGCGTGTGATGGTGCGACTGGCGCGATTGCGTGTGTCATGCCTTAAACCTCAGTGTCGCTTAGGTGAGTGCTGATGCGGCGCTTGGATCGACAAGCGCCCGTCGTCCGTTTTCGAGCCAGTTCGCCAGATCGGCAGGGACCCGTGCGGCAAGGGCAGCGCGGTAATCGGTGAGGTCCTTTTCGGTCAGGACGGTGCGCCAGCGTTCATTCGTGCCTTTATGAAGGAAGGTGTCAGCACCGCCTTTGAAGGCTTGTGCGGCAAGCCCAAGCATCCGCGCGCCATCGCGCTTCATGCTGTCGAACCCCGCCGCCTCGACCATCTCAGCGAACAGCGGCTCGGGCGTCGCGATCCCACAAAATTGCGCAATCCTGCGCATCTCGCCTTCGCGATCCGCTTTGAGATCATTGTAATGGACCAACAGCACGTTGGGTCGTTCACGCGCTTCCCAGAAGCTGTTCTCAATCTCCATGAACTCAGCGATCGTAAAATCGTCAAATGGCGCGTAATCTGGATCTCGCAGCCAACGCCGGAAAAACGCGCGTGGGTCCTCTGGCGCGCGCGGAAACGGCGCAGCGATCAGCGGATCATCCAGCCCGTTCTGGTCAAAGCCAGCCAACAGGTCTTCTGCGTAGTTGGTCGAGTGATTGTGGAACGACATCACAGCGTCACGCGGATCGCGCGCGACATGAATGTACAGGACGTCATCATGCAGCGGCAGAGCGGTGAGAGGCGAATGGGTCTTGAACCCGCGCCGACCTTGCTTGGCCGTCATCGCCGCCGCGACTTCTTGTTGCGGGATAAAGCGCGCGTCGAGCCAGGGTTGCTCGTCCATGATTTGCTGTGGCTGCGCTGAGCGAGCGAGCAGCATGCCTATGATCCGCTGAGTCCACGTCGTCCCCGTTTTAGGGGGTGTGCAAACGATGATGTCGCCAGCGCGCAGCTCGAAGCTCTCCCAGATGCGGCTGTCAGTTTGCCAGGTTCGAATAACCTTCTCTGGCTCGCGGATAAGCATCAGTGTCTCCCCCTCAAGACTTCGTATGGTTGTGACAAAGTTTGTCGGTGTGCGGCGTCAGCCGATCAGAGGCGATGCGACCGACGTCTTGACGTCACGCACAACTCTCCTCTTGATTGCCGAGCGGTCGCTCGCAAAGCACGGAAAAGCCGGGACTTTTTGTGCTACCCCTGAGTTGAGGAATGCGATGCCCCGGCGGGTGATCGGGTCGCAAAGTCACCCGCCGGAGCAAACACCACGCGTTTAGCGCTTGGTGTATCGCTGCAGCATCATGGAACTGATGACGGTGCGATACTCCGCGCGATTTCCGCTGGCGGCGACTTGTTGCTCGATCGTCGTGCGAGACCATTCATCAAACGCCTTGTCGCGGCGTTCCTGTTCCGCCGCGTCGGGCAAGTCTGCAAATGTAGTTACAAGATAAAGGTCCGGCTCCCCGGCGCGCGCATTGACATTGGCGTAAATCGCATAGTCGTTGATCCAGCCTTGCGATTTCGAATATTCCTGAAAGCGGGTCCATTCTCCTGCCAGCCATTCGGCGTATTTGAGCGTGCCTTCGCCATCCTCAACGTCGATCCCGGCCATTTCGACATATTCACCGGGCTTGAGCGGAAATTCTTGCGCGAAGGCGGGCGCCGATGCCGATACTGCGAGCGCGATGGTGGCCGCTGCCAAAGTGGATTTGAGTAGTTTCATTTCAGTTTCCCCCAAATTTGGTTGCGAAGATCCGACCCACGATCTTTCCGACAGGCAAAGCTTCGCCAGGGCGCACAAACGCAGGGCGTCTAGCAAACCGGAGGGTGATGACCTGTTGAATTATCGTGCGAAATTCTGGCGCAGTTGATGCCTGCAACAGAAGGTTGCGGCAATGGGGGCGACCGTCAAAAAAGCGTTAAAAGCACCTGAGCAAGCGGGCGATCAGGCGGTTCGCGGGTCAACCGGGATCAAATCGGGCCAGCCAAAGCGGTCCCACGCCTCGACCATTCCGATGCGCTGCGCAAAGTTCATGAACTCCGGGTGGCGGATGGTGCGATTGATCGGATCAATGTCGATCCACAGGTTCATCAGGCCAAACATGTTGGCCGGGTGAATGCATTCAGAATACAGCTTCATTATCAGGTCGCTATGCCCCATCCAGATTGCTGGAAACGCAATTGAACTGTCGTAGGGGTCTGGCATTGCGACGTGGAGGCCATCGATGACCTGACAGTAGATGGCGCGGGGATCTTCCCTCCCGCTGTACAATCCGTTCGCCGCCATCTTGAAATACGCATCGCGCGCTGCATCATCCATGGGCGGCATGCCCGGAGGCCGCATGATCACCGTGCCAAGATGGAAACGAATTTCGTAATGCGATTTAACCGCCCCTTCGAAATCGCCATTCGCCATCTGCGCCAAAGGGAGCCACAGCGCAGGGCCGCCGAGGTCGGCCATGCGTTGGCCCGCGATGATCGCTTTGTCGTATTCGCCCAGAGCTAGCCATGCCGAGGCCAGCATGGCGTAGTTGCGCGCGTAGACCGGATCGCGATCCACCGCAGCCTCGATGTAGGGGAGCGCTTCTTTGGCTTTGCCAAGATACAGGAGGCAGGAGCCAAGCCGCGAACATACATCAGCGTCGTTCGGATCGCGCGCATACGCTTCAAACGCCATCTCGAGAGCAGTCGCTGGCTTGAACCGCGTCCATTCATGAATCCCGAGGATCGAAAAAGCGTGGCCCTGACCCGGGTCGAGCGTGAGCGCGCGTTTCGCGCATTGCGCAGCCTTGGCGGACTGTTCGAGCCGCTCAAGACTAGGAGTGATCGCAGCCGTCATGATGTGCGCGTCAGCCAGCGCGGTCCAGCATTCGGCAAAGTCGGGGTCGATCTCCAACGCCCGTTCGTAGAAATCCTTGCCCCTCGCCATGACGTCGGCCCCGCCGAACCGCTGGATCATGGAGCGTCCTTGGAGATAAAACGCATAGGCCTCGCGGTCGCGGGTCATTTTGCGTGACGGGGCGGGTGATGCGGTCAGGCCCAGCGCGCGGCAGATCGCAGCGATGACATTGGTGCCGATGATTTTGCGCCCGTCAAAGAAATGCTCGATCGAACCGCTGAGCAGGTCAGACCAGACTTCGGTGCCGGTTTGGCCGTTGATCAGCGCGATACGAACCTCGATGCCCTGCTCGCTGCGGCGCACTTCGCCTTCGATCAGGTGCGAGACCCCAAGCTCGCCAGCTATCTCGGTCAGCGTGCCTCCTTGTGCGGCGACCGCGTTAACCGAAGTCCGGCCAGTCAGTCCGATGCCCTGGATTGCGGCCAGTTGCGTCGAAAGCTCATCGACGATCCCGTCCGCGAGAAAGAAATTGCCACCGACGGCGTCGACTTGCGCAAACGGCAAAAGCGCTAGTGTGGCCTGATGCGTAAGCCGGTTGAAAGCCCGGTAGGCCGGAAACCGCGCACGCGCCGCTTCGATCAATCTTTCAGCACTCGGTTGAGCGGCTGAACGGATAGCTTCGGAAAGTCCCGCGCGCAGGCGGGTGTCGAAATGAATGCGGCGCTCCGCAAGCCACTCATCGAAAGCAGGATTGAGCGACACCCCTTGTAGCAAGTGACGATTGCCGATGGACA
Organism: Pseudomonadota bacterium; assembly: GCA_039814925.1. Taxonomy (GTDB): domain Bacteria; phylum Pseudomonadota; class Alphaproteobacteria; order Sphingomonadales; family Sphingomonadaceae; genus Erythrobacter. The sequence continues at coordinate 516 of JBCCAH010000020.1, read as the reverse complement.
GCAAGTGATCGACCACGCGATCGGTTTCTTCTGCGGCAAGTGTGGCCTCGATCGCGCTCAAGTCACTGCGCACGCTATCCGGTTTTAACGCGACTTCGGAGCGCGAAACAGCCAGCGCATCAACACCGTGCTCCATGAGCGTGCGCTGGAGCTTCAGCAGGCATTGGCGAAGGCTGGCCTTCGCTTGCGGAACGAAGCGGTCAGCCCAGAGCAGCCGCGCCAGCGCTTCCCGGTCCATCGAATGCCCGGGTTCAATGCAGAGTATCGCGAGCAACAGGCCCGCACGGCGATTGGTCAGCGCAATGGTGTCCCCATTGGGCGCTTCAATCCGGAACTCACCGAATAAAGTCGCTTTGATTGAATTCAGCGCTTTGAGCCGCGTCTGGTGCAACGAACACCCTCCCCCCAAGTCAGACTACAGCCAAATCAAGGCTATGCAATCGTTCGGGATGCGCGCCTTGGGCATCGCCGGTGCAATCACGTTAGCAGCAGCAGTTCGCCGTCCTTGCGCCTGAG
>JBCCAH010000023.1:0-44153 GCA_039814925.1 Pseudomonadota bacterium | reverse complement strand
GGCATTGTCGCCAGCGTCGCGGGCGCGAGCTTTATCTACGCTCCGGCGGTTGGCGTGTGGCTCTACAACGTCCACGCGCCGACATCGTTTGGCCTTATCGCGTTGTTTTGCGCGGCTGTGGTGATCTTTGGCTGGCGCGGACTGGCTCTCGACAGCGAGCTGACCCGCGACCGCTAGAATCTCATCCGTTCAAAGGATTTCGTGCACCTTGTCCTGGGGACGACACAAGCGCACGCCTTTATCGGTTTCGACCAGCGGGCGCTCTATCAAAATAGGTTCCGCCGCCATCGCCTCGAGCACGGTGTCCGCATCCGCATCGGGTAGCCCCCGATCTTTGGCGTCGGTGCCGCGAATACGCAGGCCTTCTTGCGGGGTCAGACCAGCGTCGGTGTAGAGTTGAGCGAGCTTTTCGCGGGCGGGTGGCTCTTTCAAATACTCGACCACGGTCAAATCGACATCCGCCTCTTCCAAGATCGCCAAGGTTTTGCGCGATGTGCCGCATTTCGGGTTGTGCCAGATGGTCGCTTTCATGGGTTCTCTCCGGATCAGGATTTCGGATCGCGCATAACGTCCAAGAGACATATTTGCCACAACCGAATAGCAATTGAGAATAATTCGCACGAATCCTTGCGGCTGCGAGTAAGTTGCAATAGCGCAAGTTCAGGAGGCACCGGAGCGCCCGCGCCCGGTCTGGACATAGAAGGATTTTGAATGGCTTATACCTCGATTCGCGCCGCGCTTATGATTTCTGGCGCGCTCATCGCTGCACCCGCTTTGGCTGAAGATTCCGCTGAAGCCCCGCGCGAACGCGACGCCGATGGCCGCATCATCGTATCCGGCGATGTGCTTTATTCAAACCAGATAGCTGCGCTCAAAACGCCGACCGAAATCATCGACGTCCCACAAAGCCTGACGATCACCACGCAGGATGAGATCCAGGAACGCGGCTGGACCAGCATTGGTCAGATCGTCGACTACACGCCGGGCGTGAACACCTCGCAGGGCGAAGGCCACCGCGACGCCATCGTCTTTCGCGGCGTGCGCTCCACCGCCGATTTCTTCATCGATGGTGTGCGCGACGACGTGCAGTATTACCGCAGCCTCTACAATCTGGAGCAAGTCGAAATTCTGCGCGGCCCCAACGCGCTGTTGTTCGGGCGCGGCGGCACTGGCGGCATTCTCAACCGCGTGACCAAAAAGGGCGTGATCGGCGAAACCTTCGGCGGCGGCCAGCTAGCGATCGACACCTATGGCGAAGTCATCGTTCAGGGCGACATCAATGTGCAAGCGGGCGAGAACGTTGCGGTGCGCCTCAACGCGATGTACGAAGGCCTGAACAACCACCGCGACTTCTTCGATGGCGACCGCGTCGGTTTCAACCCAACCGTGCGCTTTGACCTCGGCGAGAAGACAACGCTCGACCTGTCTTATGAATACGCCAACCACGAACGCTTCGTAGATCGAGGCATTCCGACCGGCGCAGACGGTCGCCCGGTCGAAGCGCTGATCGAGATCACCTTTGGCGATGAGTTCGTCAATTTCACCGAATTGGAAGCGCATCTTCTGCGCGCCAATGTGAGCCACGAGTTTAGCGAGGGTCTCAAAGGCAACTTCGCCGCGTTCTATGGCGATTATGACAAGGTCTACTCGAACTTTTTCAACACTGGTTATGACGAGGCGACCAACATCGTCGAGCTTGACGGATACATCGACGACACCCAGCGTCAGAACCTGATCTTGTCGGGCAACCTGATCGGCGAATTTGAGACCGGCAGCGTTGGCCACACGATCATCTTCGGCGGCGAGTATATCAACACCTCGTCCGATCAGTCCCGCTTCAATTCATTCTTCTCCGGCTCGCAAGACGACCGCGAAACCTTCTTCGCGGTGCGCCCGATCCAGCTGAGCAACAATGTCGGCGTGAACGCGGCTGGCCAGCCGACGACCAACGATTTCACCGTCGATTTGAACGACGACACGCGCGTCACCATCGATGTGATCTCGGCCTATATTCAGGACGAAATCAAGCTTACCAATTGGCTCAACGTGGTGCTCGGCGCGCGGTTTGACAGCTTCGACATCGAGGTCTTCAACGTGCCCGCCAACGATCTGCGCAGCCGCAAGGACGAAGAGATTAGCCCGCGCGCTGGCCTGATTTTCAAGCCGGCTCAGAATATCTCGATCTATGGCAGCTATTCGGAAAGCTTCCTGCCGCGTTCGGGTGAGCAGTTTGCCAACATCAACGGCAACAACAACGCGCTTGATCCCAACACCTTCACCAACCTCGAAGCGGGCGTGAAGGTCGATTTCGACACCGGCCTCAGCCTCACGGCGGCGGTGTTCGAGATTGAGCAAAGCTCGCCCCAACCCAACGATAACGATCCCGCGACGCTCGATATTATCGACAGCACGATCCGCGGATTTGAAGTCCAATTGAACGGTTCGATCACCTATTTCTGGACCATTCAGGCGGGCTATTCCTACCTCGATGGCGAACAGGTCGACGCCTTTGGCAACGGCACAGGTCTGAGCCTGCGCGAGCTGCCGGAGAACATGGTCAGCCTGTGGAACAGCTTCCAGGCGACCGACACGGTGGGCCTTGGCATCGGCTTTACCCATCAGGGCTCCAGTTTCATCAACAACGGCAACACCGCGATCCTGCCCGACTACACCCGTTTCGACGCGGCCGCGTGGTGGGATGTATCGGACAATTTCCGGGTGCAGCTGAACCTCGAGAACCTGACCGATACGACCTATTTCCCAAACAGCCACGCGACGCATCAGGCGACCGTGGGTCAGCCGTTCAACGCGCGTCTGGCGCTGACGGGGCGCTTCTAATCGCAGCTAGGGCTCGGGCGAGGATGCGTCCTCGTCTGGCCTTGTTTCTTCCGGCGCTCTGAGCGCAGGCACAGCCGCCGCCGCATCGGCGGCGCTAACGCCCGGAGCGGGCGCAGCGCTTGCGCTTTCCTGACGTCGCATAATGCGGCTGGCCCGCTTTACTGCGCGGGCGATGCGTGGATAGGTCCCATCGCGACAATAAACCGCGCCCAACGCCTCCACGATTTCCTCATCGGTGGGGTTGGCGTTGCGTTCTAGCAAGGCCGCGCCGCAGATCACCTGCGCCGGGGTGGAATAGCCGCTCTGGATCGCTTGTTCCGCCACCATGGCCTGCTGCATGGGATGCGAGCGGTCGCCCGACACGCCTTCAATTGTAGTGATCACACGCCCCTCGGCCTCGGCCAAAGTAATCCGGCACGACCGCAGTGCGACCCCATCGATCAACACCATACATACGCCGCACACGCAGTTCTCCTGCCCGCCGCCACTTTTGGTACCGGTCAAGTTCGCCGCCTCGCGCAGCGCGTAAAGCAAGGGCATACGTGGATCGAGATCGAATTCGACCGGGTTGCCGTTGATGGTCATGCGCGACATCGCCGTCGCCTCAACAGTTAAGGGTTAGGTCCGCCAGCTGTCGTCGATCTTCGACACGCGGCGCTTCCACGCTTCGAAATCGAACACGCCCGCGCCACCCTGGCTAGACATGACCGCGATATCGCGCTGGTGCACATCGACCACTTCCTGCGGAACCACATTGGGCTTGCCCATGCCGACGGTCGCGACCTGGATCTCGCACGCCCGCTGCAACGCCCACATTTTGACGAACATGCCCTGAATGCTCTTGTCCATCACAACCGGGCCGTGATTGCGCAGCATCAGGATGGTGTGATCGCCAAGGTTCTCAACCAGACGCTCACCCTCTTCCTGGCGCACCGTCACGCCTTCAAAGTCGTGATAGCCGATTTGCCCTTGGAAATTGCAGGCGTAGAAATTGGTCGGCATCAGGCCGTCTTCATGGCTGCACACCGCCATGGTCGCGGTTGTGTGAACGTGACAGATGGCGTCCGCGCGCTCGCCAAGGTGCTTGTGGAAATAGGCGTGCTGTGTGAAGCCCGCCTTGTTCACCATATATTGTGACGGGCCGACATTGTTGCCTTCGACATCGATCTTGACGAGGTTCGACGCGGTTACTTCGTCATAGAGCAGCCCGAACGGGTTGATGAGAAACGTATCTTCCTCACCCGGCACCTTCAGTGAAATGTGGTTATAGATCGATTCCGACCAACCCAGATGATCGAAGATGCGATAGCAGGCGGCAAGGTCCAGACGGGCCTGCCATTCTTCGGGGCTGCATTCGATGCTAGGTTTGAGTTGCGTGGCCATGGTGACGATCCTCTTTCATGCTGCTCTTTGGGCATTCTATCGCATGAGAGGCGGCCGAGCGGCAAGATATTCTGTGGCCCCGTTGCGCTGAAACAGGTGCGGATTGCGATGCGTTGCTTCACCATTCCTGCAAATGTTGGGAAACCAGCGCTGTTCTCTTGCCAAGGTTATTTGTTTTGCGCCCGACCCCATACGCAGCTAGGCGCGCCGCCTCATGACCGCGAAGTCCCCCTCAAACGACGCCGAGAGCACCGCCCCATCGGATAAACCCGCGTCACAGGTCGCGCGTCTCACAACAGGGCCGATCACGGGCCATCTTATCAGCCAGACGATTCCAGGTATCGTGGGAGTTGCCGCGATTATGTCGATCGGTCTGATCGATGCTTACTTTATTGGAAAGCTTGGCGGGGACGCGCTGGCGGCGATTTCTTTCATATTCCCGATCACCATCGCGCTGGCATCTCTGGGCGTCGGCGTCATGGTGGGCATCAATTCAATGGTCAGCCGCGCGCTAGGTGAAGGCGACACGGACAAGGCCGCGCGGCGCGCCAATTTCGGCATAGTCTTCGCAATTGTTGCCGGACTTGCGATTGGCTTTGCTTTGTACGCGCTCATCGGTCCGATATTCGAATTGATGAATGCGCCGGATGATGTGCTGCCACTCATCGAGCTCTATATGGCGCCCTTCGCACTGGGCTTTCCGCTTCAGATCGGGATCATGGGACTGAGCGGTGTTCTTCGCGCTCAAGGCGAAGCGCGGCGGTCCAGCTATATTAATATCGCCTACGCTGTGGCCAATTGGATCCTTGATCCAATTCTGATTACCGGCGCATTCGGCTTCGAAGGCTACGGGATTTCCGGTGCGGCTTACGCGACAGCGATCGGTTGGGCTGTGGGTCTTCTCTTCGGTGTCGCTATGGTTCGGCAGGCGAGCATTCCGCTTGATTTCAGCTTGCTGCGCAAAGGGAGCCTAGTGGACCCTGCCGTCTCAATCCTGCGAGTGGGCGGTCCGGCCGCTTTCTCCAACACGATTAACCCGCTGGGCCTCTCGGTCCTTACCGCGATAATTGCCACACAAGGGCAGGACGCCGTCGCTGGCTTTGGCGCGGCGGGGCGTTTGCAGAGTTTTGCCACCGTTCCACTCCTCGCCTTGTCGGGTTCGATCGGCGCTATCGTCGGTCAGAATTGGGGCGCGCGCGAGTATGGCCGTGCGCGCGAGGCGGCCATGTGGGCCGGTGGCTTTTGCCTTGTCTGGGGCTTTGGTATGGCGATATTGTTGTTCGCCGCGGGAGAATGGTTCGCTACGCTGTTCACGGACGACCCGGCGGTGATCAAAGAGTTCGCACTCTACATGCGGATCGCGGCCTGGGGATACGCAGGCTTTGGCCTCTTGATTGTTGCCAATGGAATCATGAATGCGGTCGACAAAGCGTCCTTTGCTTTGACCCAATCGATCTTGCGCGTGTTTCTGGTGATGCTGCCCTTCGCGCTGCTGCTCGATCAGGAATGGGGCTCTTCCGCTATTTACGCCGCTGAGCTGGCCGCCAATATGTTTGGCGGTCTAACCGGAGTGATCCTCGTCTGGTGGGTCTTGAACCGAGCGAAGAAGCCTTCCCCAGCACAAGCTCCCTGAGCCGATCTCCAGCCGGTCGGTAGGTCTTCATTAACCATCACGCGGCATACACGCGCCCTAACCTTCTCGAATAGAGAATTTGGGGGACGTGAGCGCACCATGGACGATCTGCTGGCGGATTTCGTCGCCGAGACACGCGAAATGCTGGAGGCTAGTGAAGGCGAGATTATCGCCTGGGAAGCCAACCCGGTCGATGGCACGCGCATTGACGCGATCTTCCGCTTTGTCCACACGGTCAAAGGCAATTGCGGCTTCTTCGATTTTCCCCGCCTCGCCAATCTAAGCCACGCTGCGGAAGACACACTCGCCGATGTTCGCGCGGGGCGCCGTGATCCCGACGCCGCTTTGGTCACAGCTGTACTCGGCGTTATCGACCGGATTGTTGAACTGGTCAACGCCATCGAGAGCACCGGCGAGTGCCCCGAAGGCGATGACAGCGACCTGATCGCGTCGCTTGAAGACGGTGCCATAACGGGCGATGTTCCGACCGCACCAACTCCATCAGACACCTCCGAAAATGCGGAACCGGACGATGCCCCTGCCCCTTCCGTTCCGCTCCAGGCTCAGCGCACCATCCGCCTTCCAGTTGACCTTCTCGACCGGGTGATGAGCGGCGTTTCGGACATGGTTCTGGCCCGCAACGATCTGGCGCACAGGCTGCGCCAAGCCGGAAACCAGCCAACCATCGATGGTCCGTTTGAACGCCTCACCAGCATTCTCACCGATGTGCGCGACGCGATCACGCGGATGCGCATGCAGCGGATCGAGACGCTGTTTGGAGCGGTCCCGCGCCTCGTGCGCGACCTGTCTGCTGAATTGGGCAAGCAAGTGCTTGTGGACCTCGAAGGCGGCGACGTCGAACTCGACCGTGAAATGATCGAGATGGTGCGTGATCCGCTGACGCACATCATTCGCAACGCGATAGATCATGGGATCGAACCGCCATCTGAACGCCTCAGCGTTGGCAAACGAGAAACCGCCTTCCTGACGATCGCCGCGCGCCAATCGGGCAATACGATCTCTATCGTGGTCAGTGACGATGGTCGCGGCATCGACGAACAGAAAATCGCAACAAAAGCGCTTTCAACCGGGTTGATTACGCCGGCCGATCACAGCGCGATGGACCGCGAAAAGATCCTTCAGCTGATATTTGAACCCGGTTTCTCGACCGCTGATCAGGTCAGCAGCGTTTCGGGACGCGGCGTGGGCCTCGATGTGGTGCGCGAAAATCTGGAGAAGGTCGGCGGCAGCATCAAGGTATCGAGCACGACAGGGGTCGGCACCCTGTTCACCCTGCAGATCCCGCTCACGCTCAGCATCATCGCAGGCCTTACGGTTGAAGTCGGTCCGCAACGCTTTTCAATCCCGCAAAGCTACGTCGAGGAGATCATTCACGCGTCGGCCAAGGCGCTCGATTTCACGCAGATGGGCGAAACCGCGCTCGTGACATTCCGTGGCCAGCGTGTGCCATGCCTAACTCTGGCGGATGTCCTGGACCTTCCTGATGGAGAGGGTGAGGCTGGCAATCGTTCGATGGTGATGTTGCGTCTGGCAAGCGGCGATCTGTTCGCGCTCGCGGTCGACAACATTCACAGCCATGGCGACATCGTCGTAAAGCCGCTCGCGCCAGCGGTTATGAAAAGCGGCCTCTACGCCGGTTCAACCTTGCTGGACGATGGTCAGCCAGTGCTGCTTTTGGACGTGACCAACATCGCGGCAAGCTACGATCTCATGTCGGACGCAAGAGCTCGCGTTCTGGCCGAGGCGCTGGAGAGCGAAGAGCGCGAAGCGCAGGATCTTCAGCGCGCTATGCTGTTCACCGACTTCGAAGGAAGCCGCCGCGCGGTCCGCCTGGAACTGGTGCAACGGATCGAGACCACTCCCGCCGACGCCGTTGACACCACGGGAACAATGCCTCGCGTTGTAATTGACGGCTTGATCCTTCCGTTAATTGGCCTGCCGAAAGGCCCACCTCCCGCGCCCAAAATTCGCCTATTGCGCCTCACCGATGGCAACAGCGAATTGCTCTATGCAGTCCGGGAGGTGGACGACGCGGTCGCGCTCACTGGCGAACTCAAACCGGTTGCGGATGATCCGATGATAGAGGCGGTTACGCTTGCCGGAGACAAGACCGTCGCTCTGATTGATGGGCACGAGATATTCGCGCGTCACGGCGAGGCGCCAAAATCGATCGCGCGACCGCAGTGTCGCTTGCCCGAAGGCGACTGGGCTCGAACAATCCTGGCTCCACTTGTAACCGCCGCCGGATACGATATCGCGGCGAGCGCAAGTGAAACTGACGACGCGGTCGTTTCGATCTGGTTCGAGGACGAGTTTGAATCGGCCAAAGCGCTGGACTGGGATATCTCAGGACCGGTTATACGCCTGCGCGATCAGCCCGATGCGGCGAAAGACGCCAACACTATTTATCGCTACGATCGTGAAGCGCTAATGACAGCCCTTCACGAGGCCCGTGTCGGAGCCCCTTCGGTAGGCCAGAGCAAAAACACCGAAAACAAGGAAGAAGCGGCGTGAACGACCTTCTGGTAATGGCTCAGATTGCTGGTCGCCGTTGCGCGCTGCGCGCGGGCGATGTTAAGTCGGTGATCGAATTGGGTGCCATCACTCCCGTGCCGCGCAGCCCCGATTTTATCGCCGGTATAACCGCTTTGCGCAGCCAGGCGCTTACGGTCATCGATTGCCGCATCGCCATTGGGTTCAAGGAAATCGCCTGGGCAACGGATCACCGCGCCGCTGTCATCAAAGTCAGCGGGCATTCTTACGCTTTGATGGTCGATGCGATTGAAGACATCGCCACGGGCCAATCAACGCCAGACAGTATTCCCGGCGGCTTTGGTCCGGAATGGAGCCGAGTGGCGACCGGGATGGTCGAAACCGCCATTGGTCCGGCACTGCTGATTGACCTTCCCTCCTTAATTGCTGGTCCCTTCGATCTGGGCGCGGCGGCTTAATCCAATAGTTACCGCTTCCCCTTAGACTTTGGCGGTCACGAAAAAGGGTGTTTCATGAAAACCTGTCTCATTGTTGATGACTCGCGCGTGATCCGCAAAGTCTCTCGGCACATTCTCGAAACGCTAGGCTTCTCCGTCGAGGAAGCCGAGAACGGTCAGAAAGGCCTTGAGGCCTGCGAGGCGGCGATGCCGGATGTGGTGCTGCTCGACTGGAACATGCCAGTCATGACTGGAATCGAATTCATCATCCAACTGCGCAAAAGGCCCGGCGGCGACAAACCCAAAGTGGTATTCTGCACGACCGAAAACGACGTGGCGCATATCCGCGAAGCGATTTCCGCTGGGGCGGACGAATATGTGATGAAGCCTTTCGATCACGAAACCCTTCAGATCAAACTGCAATTGGTGGGCTTTGCGTGAGCGCGCCTCTTCCTTTGTCGGCCGCCAAGCCGGTCATAAGAGACCGCGCGACGCAGGAAACCCGCGATCAAGACGCCAAGGTGCGCGTGATGATCGTGGACGATTCGCTCACGGTTCGCACCATCTTCAAACGCATGGTCGAAAGCGACACGGCAATGGAGGTGATCGCGACCGCGAGCAGCGCCGAACGTGCGATCGCGCAGCTTGAGACATCTGGCGTTGACGTCATTCTTTTGGACTTGGAAATGCCCGGGATGGGTGGGCTCGAAGCTTTGCCCAAACTGCTCGAAGGCGCAGCGGGTGGCCAGGTTCTGGTCGTATCCTCGCTAACCCAGGATGGCGCTGAACATACGGTTTCGGCGCTCTCGATGGGAGCTGCTGACACGATGCTGAAGCCGCGACCAGGTGGCTTCAACGAAGACTATCGCTCGCAATTGCTCGGCAAGATCCGCGCGCTGGGCGAAGGACAAAAAAGCGCTGAAGATGGCAGCGATGCGATCGAGCCAAAGTCCGGGCACCGCAGCAGTGCATCGGTGAAAGCCGCAACGCCTGGTGTGCTGAAACTGGCAAAGATGCCGGAAGTGATCGCTATCGGTGCGTCAACCGGCGGAATTCACGCGCTGAACATTATGCTGCGGCGCCTGACGCCTGATTTCGATCTTCCGATCCTCATCACTCAGCACCTTCCGTCATCGTTCATACCGGTCTTTGCACGGCAGGTGGAGATGGCCTGCGCCCGGCCCGCCGTAATCGCCGATGACGGCACCGAAATTCGCCGGGGCGAAGTCGCCATTGCCACTGGCCAAGGTCACATGACCATCAGACGCCGCGGTGATCGTTTGGTCACCCGCACCTCCGCGGAACCGGCCCAAAGCGGATGCCTCCCATCCGTCGATCCAATGTTCGCCAGCCTCGCCGAAGCGTGCGAAGACCGGGCACTAGGTATTGTCTTGTCCGGAATGGGACGCGACGGTCTTGAGGGCGCGAAGGCGCTGGTCGAAGCGGGCGGGACCCTCATCGCACAGGACGCGGAAACGAGCGCGGTCTGGGGCATGCCCGGTGCGGTTGCAAAAGCGGGCCTGACAAGTCTGGTCGCCTCCCCCGAAGGCATTGGCGACTGTCTCATGTCGGCCGTCGTGAAGCCAACGGCATCCGAGCGGCACTGAGACGAACATAGACTATGGACGCGCACTACGCCTCCCATCAGATAATCGCCGATCTCCTTGCCGAACACACAGGCCAGCACCTGACAGAAAGCCGGCGCTGGCGAGTCAGTACGGCCCTGGCTGGGGTCTTTCGCGAACGCGGGATCAGCAATGTCGATCAATTGGTCTGCCTGTTGGAAGGACAAAAATCTCGCTCTGACCGGCGCGCTTTGACGCAGCAAGTCGTGGAAGCGCTTCTAAACAACGAAACCTATTTCTTCCGCGACAAGCCCACATTTGACCAACTGCCCGAAACCGTCTTGCCGGATCTAGCCAGAAAACGCGCTGACGGTCGGCGACTGTCGATATGGTGCGCGGGGTGTTCGACGGGGCAAGAGGTGCACAGCATTGCGATGCTGTTCGCCGACAACGCCGAACGCTGGCATGGATGGTCGATCGACATTCTTGGCACCGATATCTCCGAACGCGTGATAAAGGCGGCGCGAACGGGATTGTACAGTCAATTCGAAGTCCAGCGCGGCTTGGGCGTCATTGAGATGCTTCGCCATTTCGATGAAACCCCAGAGGGTTGGCGAATTAAAAATCAGACCCGCAACACTGTCCGTTTTGAACGACATAACGTCCTTCTTGATCCGCCAGCGCGCACGCGCTTCGATCTGATCCTGTGCCGCAACGTACTTCTATATTTTGACCCGGCCACGCGCGAGAAAGCGTTCACCCGATTGGCGAGCGCCATGAACCCGGGCGGTTTTCTCATGCTTGGCGCGGGCGAGACGGTGGTCGGGCAAACCAACGCGTTCTCGCCCTGCCCTGATCGGGTAAGCCTCTATCAATTGCCGGAAACCGATGAAACCCGCGGTGCAAGGCCTCGCGTTCTTGCGCGTTAGGCCATTCGGATAGTCTTCGAATTGAACCCGCTAGTTTCGTGCGTTTTATGGCTTGGTTTTACTCTTCATTAGCCAATCTTCTTTAGCAAACTGGGTATCGCGTCGGGGGACGCGACCAAGACGTAGAACGACGAATTGGGGATCCACGAAGTGAGTGAAGTTGGCAAACCAATGCGTCTAACGCCGGTCGGAATGATCGGCGTACCGCTTGTCATTGTCACGTTTGTTGTCGCTCTGATCAGCATGGTGGTCATCGCCAGCGATCAGATCGAAGTCGTCTCCCCCGCACCGCTGCTGGTCTCAAGCGTGTTGATCTACGCTGCTACCTTGTTTTTCCTCGCCAAAAGCGGCTTTGCCAATGTCCGCGAACTGGAATCCTACAGCACGACGGATCAGCTAAGCCAGCTCCCCAACCGCCGCTCCTTGCACGCCGATATCGAAGAACTATCCCACGGTCCGCACGAAGTGGCGATCGCGTTGATAGACCTCGACAGCTTTAAGCAGGTCAACGATCGCTACGGTCACATCATCGGCGATCGGTTGATCCAGTCTTGCGCGACAATGCTGCAAGAAGCCTGCGCCGACGAGGCCACCTGCTATCGTCTGGGCGGCGACGAATTCGCCGTCGTCAAAGGCGGGCCGGTTGCGGGGACCATCTTGGAAGGAATCTGCCGCGGTTTGCTGGCACGACTGGCGAACCCAATCCACGTCGGTGAACGGCCAATCCAGGTCGGAGCGAGCGTTGGGCTCGCACGATGCGACGCGACCAACCGCTTGCCTTCTTCCGAAATGCTTCGTCGCAGCGATGTGGCGATGTATATGTCAAAGCGTGGCGGCAAGATGCGCTGCACATGGTTCAGCGACTCCTTTGACCAACGCCGCGAAGCTGTCCGCGAGATCGAAGATGAACTGCGCGCCGCGATCGTGAACCGCGAGTTCGATCTAGCGTACCAGCCGCTAGTGGATGCCAAGAGCAGCGATATTGTCGCGGTTGAAGCTCTGCTGCGTTGGAAACGCCCCAGCGGTGAAGCCATCAGCCCTGCGGTGTTCGTCCCGGTTGCCGAGGAATCCGGCCTCATAAATCCCATCGGTCTGTGGGTGTTGCGCCGCGCGATCTGCGACGCCGCCGATTGGGGGGACATCACCCTTTCCGTGAACATCTCCGCCGCGCAGTTGCGCAACCCAGAGTTTCCGATCAAGCTGGGCGAGCTGCTCGAAGAAACAGGCTTTGCGCCCGAACGGCTGGAGCTCGAAATCACCGAGACCTGCCTTGTTCTGGATCCTGTGGTCGCCGAACGCAGCCTTGATGTGATCCGAAGCTTTGGGGTGAACATTTCGCTCGACGATTTTGGTACCGGCTACGCGTCGATTGGGTTCCTTCGCCAATTCCGATTTGAGAAACTGAAGCTGGATCGCAGTCTGGTCGTCCAAGCGGGCGAAGACGATGGCAGCCGCGCGATGATGCTCTCCAGTATTGCGATGGCGCAGGCTTTGAAGATGAGCGTGACCGCCGAAGGGGTTGAGACGCCTGAACAGGCAGACATGGTCCGCGTCGCCGGCGCGGACCAACTGCAAGGCTGGCTCTACTACAAGGCGTTGCCGCACACGGACATCGACGAACTCTACAAGAACCAGATCGCGGCCAGAGGCGATCACAACGAAGCGGGCGAACGATCCGCGCATACAACACACACTGCCGGTGAAGCGGGTCAAACAGGAGAACAGGCGGCATGAGCGCCTTGCAGGAAATCGCGGTTGATTTGGAGGCTGAGCGAGTGTCAGAAGACGAGCATCCCCACCAGATCGATGCACGTAAGTCAGTCTTCTCTGCCTTTTTCGAGTGGTTTGGCGCGCTATCAATCGGGCGCAAGATCAAGGTGTTCTATTTCTTGAATCTGGCCCTAGCCATTGTGGGGGGACTTGTCGTTCTGGTCGCGTATTTCCAGTTGGGAGACCGAGCCCGAGATATCGCAGTCCAGCATGACCATGCAATGAACGCCGAACGGTTGGTAGCTGTCATAAGCGAGGCCCATCGCAATTCGGAAATGTATGTCGCGAGGGGGGGCGGCGCTCGGTCCGCAGATGCGATTGAGCAGCTACAAATAGCAGATGAAAAGCTCGCCGAGCTTCGCGCCTCAGGCTTGAGTAGCGATCTTGCGTCGTTCGACCGCCTTTCTTTGATCGAAGCCGGTGTAGAGGATTTCAGGCGCCAGATACGCGCATTGGACGCAGATAGGATAAGCGCCGCGCGGCGTGAAGATCAGGCTACCGAAATGCAGGCGACTGGGGAACTGGTTCTCGAAGCCGCCAAAGATCTGGCTCAGCGCCTCTCTGCTAAGGCCACGGCCTTGACCGAAAGCGGGCAAGCGCAAATCGACTCTCTTCCTATCATTTTCGTTTTGGTGGTGGGTGTCCTGACCTGCGTCACCCTTTTCGCGCAGCGTTACTTTGATCGCCATGTCGGCGGCTCCATCAAGGCCATGACTAGCGAGATGAAGATGCTGGCTTCAGGCAACAGCGATTTCACAATCTCTGGCCGGCAACGCAAAGATGAAATCGGCGACATGGCGCGTGCGATGGGTGTCTTTCACCGCGCTGGCAAGCGACTGGAAGCGATGTCTCGCGAACGAGCGGCCAAGGCTAAGGCCGAACTTGAAGCCCAGGCCCAACTGCAAAAAGAACAAGAAGAACTGCGCTTTGAACGCAAACGCGCTCTGCGCGATGTCGCCGACCAATTTGAACGCACAGTTGGCGAAGTGGTCACCGGTGTGGCCGAAGCCTCCTCGCAGCTTCAAACGACGTCGCGCATGATGGCGCAGACCGCTGAAGAATCGAGCCAACGCGTCAACGTTGTCAGCGCGTCGATGACAGATGCCAATTCTGGCGCCACAGCAGCGGCGGCCGCGAGCGATGAATTCGCAATGTCGATCAATGAGATAAGCCGTCAGGCGGCCTCGTCCGCTGAACTGGCGCGCAAAGCGACCGATTCGGCCCACGATGCGGACTCCACCATATCAGCCCTTTCGGACAGCGCGCAGCAAGTCGGTCAGATTGTCGAGCTGATCCAGACTATCGCCCAGCGCACGAACCTTCTGGCTCTCAACGCGTCTATTGAAGCCGCACGGGGCGGAGAAGCCGGTCGCGGTTTTGCGGTTGTCGCCAGCGAAGTCAAAGAACTTGCCATGCAAACGAGCCGGGCCACGGAGCAAGTCGCCGAACAGATCCGCGCAATGCAGGACACCACCGGCGCCAGCGTCAACGCGCTGCGCTCAATCGCGGATCAGATCCAGGAACTGGAGAGCACGGCGGTTTCCATTGCCAGCGCGGTCGATCAACAATCGGTCGCGGGTCAGGATCTGGCGCGTAGTATCGATCTGGCCGCGCGCGGCACGGAACAGGTCAGCAGCCACATCGCCGATGTGCGCGATCTGTCACTCAACACGGGGTCCGCCGCCAGTCAGGTCTTGTCCAGCGCGACCAATCTCGAGGGGCAGTCTGCGGTTCTGAGCGAACAAGTGAACGCCTTCCTCGCGAAGGTGCGCCAGTCCTGATCGATTGCCTCCAAGGGCACAATAGGGGTGAACGCGAAAGGCGTTGTTAACGAATTTCCTTCACACCTTGGCCTCCAACTTTGAGGGTTTGGGGGCGCAAGCATGGATATGACGAAAGTGCAGTCGGAACGCGAGGAACACTCCGTTCCCGCCGCGACGACGGAACAGAGTTTCGAGTCTCTTGACGGATCAACTCAAAAGCACCCAGCCCCGTCCACAGACTTTTCAAAGCTGGAGGGAGGCCTCG
The DNA here is from genome assembly GCA_039814925.1 of Pseudomonadota bacterium. GTDB lineage: Bacteria > Pseudomonadota > Alphaproteobacteria > Sphingomonadales > Sphingomonadaceae > Erythrobacter. Next base: position 29,056 of record JBCCAH010000023.1, on the reverse strand, counting down.
CTTGGTTTCGCAATCAGCGTCTGGCTTCCAAGGTTAACACCATTTTCGCCACGTTCACGGTGTTCGGCACCGCGATGCTGCTCGTGCTTGGCGTTGGCATGTATGACATTTGGAACCGCTATCACAGCACCGAGGCGATTGATCGCGCGATGGCAGAAACCGCCGAATTCCGTGCCGCCTTCGGGGAAACACGCTATCATAGCGCTCTTTTTCTAATTGAGCGCCAACCCGCCGCACTGAACAAGCGAGCAACGCTGGTGCAGGAGGCTGAGTCGCATCTCGACAGCATCTACACCGCGCTTGATTCCGAAGCACCGCAATTCGCTCCGCAAGTGGACCAACTGAAACAAGGCCTTGCTGGCTATGTGACAGCTTTCGAGCGGTCTGTGGATGAGTTGGAGGCCAATGGTCGCACAGCGCGTGCTGACGATCTTGTTGATCAAATCGCCGTAGAAGGTGACGCTTTGTTGGCGGGAGCCATAAGACTGGAAAGCGACGTCGAGGCGCACACCGATATTATCCGTGCTGAAGGCATTGATGACTTCTTGTTGATACTAACCACCGTCGCGGTGCTAGCTGGTCTTACGGGTATCGTGCTCTTCTCTGGTTTTGGAGTCTTGTCTCGTGATCTGGTGAGCAAGATCGGCGAAATCACCAACGGCATGACGCGATTAGCGAATGGCGATGGTAGTTTTGAGATCAACGGACGCTCTCGCAAAGATGAAATCGGCGAAATGATCCGCGCACTGGCGATGTTCAAGCGCGCCAACCAACAGTTGGAAACTTGGGCACGCGAACGCTCCGAGCAAGCGGAGAAAGAGATTCACGAACAACGCGAACGCGAAGAAGCCGAAGAACGCCGGGTGGCGCTGATCGCCAACGTGGCCAGCAGTTTTGAACGCACCGTTGGCGAAGTGGTCGGCAAAGTCGCTGCCGCTTCGAGCGAGTTGCACACGACGGCCACGCGCATGGCAGAAACCGCTGAGACTGCGGCGGGGCGCACAGGCGAACTCACCGACAGTATGTCAGAGGCCAACGCCGGCGCGACATCGGCTGCCGCGGCCAGTGACGAATTTGCACTGTCCATCGGTGAAATCAGCCGTCAGGCGTCCTCGTCGAGCGAGTTGGCGCGGCTTGCTACCGATGCGACCAGCGAAGCCGACACTACGATCTCGGCGCTTTCGGCGTCGGCCGATGAAGTGGGTCAGGTGGTCGAGTTGATCCAGACCATCGCGCAGCGCACCAATCTTCTCGCGCTTAACGCCTCTATTGAAGCCGCTCGCGGCGGCGAAGCGGGACGCGGATTTGCGGTGGTCGCCAGCGAGGTCAAGGAACTGGCCATGCAGACCAGCCGCGCCACGGAAAAGGTCGCTGAACAGATTCGCACCATGCAGGACACAACCGGCGCCAGTGTCTCGGCTCTTCGTTCTATCGCGGATCAGGTGAAGGAACTCGAAAGCACCGCTGTCTCGATCGCCTGCGCCGTCGATCAACAATCGGTCGCGGGTCAGGATTTGGCGCGCAGTATCGATCTGGCCGCCAACGGCACGCAAAAGGTCGCCGAACATATCGACGATGTGCGTGAACTGTCCCTGTCGACCGGTGCCGCCGCCGGTCAGGTGCTGACCAGCGCAAACGAACTCGACCAACAGGCCTCCACCTTGAAGGGACAGATGCAGGCCTTCCTCGACAAGGTCCGCAACAGCTAAATCGAACACAAAGATCGTTTTGAAAGCGCCGCGCCTTGCCGCATAGGTCGCGTTGACCATGCGGTGATCAGGAGGCGCGCGTTGGAGGAAAAACGATATCTGGACGCGAATGAGCTTTTGGAGATGTCTTTCGCGCTGGCCAATCAAATCATCGATTCCGGTTTCGTCCCTACACATATGGTTGGGATCTGGCGCGGGGGGGCGCCCATAGGGATCGCTGTGCAGGAATTGCTCGAAGCGCGGGGCATCGACTGCGATCACATCGCGATCCGGACTTCATCCTATATCGGCATTGGGAAACAAGCGCGCCAGGTCAAAGTCTACGCGCTGGGCTATTTGATCGACACGCTGAACGCGGAAGACTCGCTTCTCATCGTCGATGACGTGTTCGACACCGGGAAATCGGTCGAAGCCTTCATCCGCGAATTGCGCGCGCGCTGCAGGCGCAACACGCCAGAGACGATCAAGATCGCGACTGTGTTCTACAAACCGCTCAAGAACCAGACCGCGCTGACGCCCGATTACTACGTTCACAAGACCGAGGACTGGCTGGTCTTCCCGCACGAACTTAACGGTCTGACCGACGAAGAGATCGCCGCGAACAAGCCGAGCGCGCAAGAGATCCTAAAATTGAAAGGAAAGCGGTGATGCCCGCAACCACAAAGGACCAACGCGACGCGTTTATCGCCGCCCTGCCCAAGGCCGAACTGCATCTGCATATTGAGGGTTCACTGGAGCCGGAGATGATGTTCGCGCTGGCCAAGCGCAACGGCGTCACTCTGCCCTACGCCAGCGTTGATGAGGTCGCGCAGGCGTATCAGTTTTCCAACCTTCAGGAGTTCCTCGACCTCTATTATCTCGGGATGCAGGCTTTGGTAGAAGAGGTGGACTTTTATGAGCTCACCCTCGCCTATCTCGAACGGGTTCACCGCGACAATGTCCGCCATGTCGAGATATTCTTTGATCCGCAAGGCCATACCGAGCGCGGAATTGCTTTCGATACGGTAATCACTGGCATCCTGCGCGCGCTTGACGAAGGGCAGGAACGGCTTGGCATCAGTTACAGGCTAATCATGTGCTTCCTGCGTCATTTGTCAGAGGAAGATGCCTTCACCACATTGGAGCAGGCGACACCCTGGCTAGACCGTATCGACGGCGTTGGATTGGACTCATCCGAGGTTGGTCATCCGCCAGAGAAATTTGCGCGAGTGTTTGAAGAGTGCCGGTCGCTGGGTCTCAAACTGGTCGCGCACGCTGGTGAAGAAGGCCCGCCAGAATATGTCTGGCAGGCGCTCGACACGCTCAAGATAGACCGCATCGACCATGGCAATCGCGCTCTGGAGGACAGCGCATTAATCGAGCGTATCGCGAAGGATGGCCTTACACTGACTGTATGCCCGCTCTCCAACCTAAAGCTCTGCGTGATCGACGATATCCGCCAAAGTCCCGTCCGCACCATGCTGGAAAACGGACTTCGCGCAACAATCAACTCCGACGACCCGTCCTATTTCGGCGGCTATATCGGCGACAATTTCGAAGCGGTGGCCGACGCGCTGGATCTTTCGATAAATCAGTTGGCGCAGCTCGCCTCGAATGGATTCACCGGATCCTTCCTGCCCGCCGAACAGCAAGCGCCGTTCCTCAAAGAGATCGAGCGTTTGCGCGCGAACACTCCCTAAATTTCGAGACCACATTCTTATCAAATCGCCCTATTCGACACCGTTTCGGTGCAAATAATCGCGCTCTGCGCGCGCTTTGTACCACATGGGACATTCAGGCGAATCCACACGGCGTTTAGCGAGCCCCTCATCCACGGCGGACGCGACATGGGGTCGCGCTCGCCACATTTAAGAGGATCGCAAGACCATGAAATCTCTACTTACTGCCCTCGCCTGCACCGCGCTCGCGACGGGCGTCATCACCACCGGCGCGCTTGGCGCTGCCGAAGCTGAAGCCGCTGGCCCGTTCGACAAGCTCAAGAAGAAAGCGAAGAAGGCCGCGAATGACGCAGCCGAAGCGGCTGATACCGTTGACGCTGGCGTCACCGGTCGCGCAGGCCGCGTAAGCCCCCGCAGCGGCGTCGGCGCTTCGGCCAACGGTTCCAAATGCAACGCCAATCGCGGCAGCAACTCAAATTCGCCCTGCACGGCAAAGGCTCCGGGCCATGTCGGCGGCGCCGGCCCGACCCCGGCGAAATACGCCAACGCGACAAGGTGCGCCAATGTCGGTCTTGGAAACGCCTTTATCGCCCGCGCCGGCGACTACACCTTCCAACAAGGCATCGCGACCGAAGAGCGCACCGGCCTGCTGGATCGTCGCCCCGTTACGCCAGTCAGCGGCTGCGTCTTCGAAGGCCTGGGTGTGGGCGATGTTCTCTATGTCGAGTTCGACCCGAAGAAGTACAAAAAGTACGACTACAAAATCCAATGCGTGTCTTACGATGGATCCGAACAGCAGGATAACACCTTCGGTCCGCGCAACGGCAACTACACCGGCCAGCACTTGGCGCTGCACACCGGAAACTCGACCGGATACGAACCGACCGCCAGCGGCAGCAACTCGGATCGCGGCGCGGCCTATGACAAGTACATGGCCAAGCGCGGCCGCACCTTCCTAACCTTCAACTTCCAGCCCCTTCACACCGATAAGAAGGGCACGGATTTCTATTGCCAGTGGTTCAACAAGGCTTCTGGCAAGAGCGCGCTGGCGCTCACGTACCGCCGCGGCCCGGTTGGTTCGTAAAACCCCCGCCAGCGCGAGGGGGGTGCGGCTCGCTTGCGACCCGCGAATGCCGTGCCCCCACATTGATTTTGAAAGGTTAGATCTATGCGTATTCGTATCGCCGTTCTCAGCGCCGCTCTGGCGCTTGGCACCGCTTCTTATGCCATCAGCCCGGTCTTCGCACAGGAGAGCGGACCGGTCGTCGCCAAGGACGGATCGTGCCCCAGCGGGCTCAAGGCCTCGGGCAAGTACTGCATAAAATGAGAATTGTGCTGTGCAGCGCAAAGGAGGGGTCGGGATTCTCTGTGTGCACCCGGCCCCTCCACCGCGACACCGCAGTCGAAATCTAACGAAAAGGTCGGGCTTCGCGCTCGGCCTTTTCTTCACATTTCAGGTGTTTGCTCTTAACACTCGCCATAGTACCGGAATCTTGAGAACCATGTCGCAGAATGGAAAATTCACGCCTTCGATGCCAAGCGCTACTCCCATGAACGAAGCCAACACAGAGGGTGCCAGTCTCGAAGCGGTGGTCGCGAAGGCCTACGCCGCGATCGCAGAACCGCAGAGCTTTGTGCCTCTGCTCAACGAATTGATCGAAGCCGACCAGCTGATGGGCGGCATAGGCAATGCCGCAGATATGCATTTCGCCAACGCCGAAGCGATTTTCGACAAGGTCTATCCGCTAGACGAAGCGGACTATTCCTCAATGGTCACGCACTTGGAAACGACGCTTGAAGCGGACCTCGCTCTCGACAATCAATTTCGCGTTCTCACGGTCAATCCGCGCGTGTTTGAGAAAGGCGGCCTTGAGGTACAGGGCTTCGCACCCGAATGGCTGTTTGATCCAGCCCAGAAGCGCGTTGAACAGGCCCGATTGCGCAAGGCGGCCGTTGGCGATGAGCGCGTCTTTCTGCGCCTCTTTACCGATGAAAACGACGAAGCGGGCCGTTGGTTTTCCGCCTATCGGGTACCCTTTAGCGGCGTGCACGTAATCGCGCTGCAAGCGGTGCGCCTGCGCTGGGACGAACGCAGCGCCGAAGCCTTCCAGAAAGCTTTTGCTCTCACCGAGACCGAAGTAGCCCTGACGAAACACTTGGTAAGAGGTGGATCCACACGCGAATTCGCCGAAATCCGCAACCGCAGCGTCGGCACCGCGCGCAACCAGCTCAAAGCGTTGCAGCGCAAGCTTTCGCTCAATTCCAAGGAGCAGCTCTTGCTCCTGTATGCAGGCTTTATCCACTCGCTCAATCCCCCACTCGAGGAGGACGAGGAGTTCGAACACGAATGCGGTAATTTGTACTGCGACGAACGGGGACGGATAATTGCGTGGGAGGAACATGGTGACCCAAAAGGTTTGCCGGTCCTATTCTTTCACGCGCTCGAAGGCCCGCTTTTCACCCCGCAAGCGAACGAGGCGGCGCGCAAGGCCGGACTCCGTATCATCGCGCCTTGGCGGCCATTCTATGGGGACACGAGCGGAGAAGAACAGGGGCCGAAATCGCCGATTCTGTTCGCAGACCGCCTAATCGCGTTCCTCGATCACCTCTCAATCGACAAAGTCGTCGCCATCGGAGCGCAGGCCGGAACCCCTTTCTTGGCCGCTTTTGCGCAGCGTCATCCACGCCGGCTGCACAAGGCGTTGGCTATCGGCCCGTTTCTACCGATCGTAGAGGGCGGCGATTACCGTTTTCTTCAGACCCGTCAGCGCACCCACTTCCGGATCGCTCGTGTCGCCCCCGCTTTCGCCCGGGTCTATTTGCGCGCCATGCTTGCAAGCATGGGAACCGGTGAGTTCCACAGGTTCGTTGAGGACTATTATGATAATTGTTCGCGCGAATCCGAGGTGGTTCAACGTCCAGAAGTCGTGCGTAATTTCCGCAAGGCCGCCAACTATGTTCTGCCACGGGGCAAAATGGGTCCCGGCGATACGATGATCAATTGGTCAGCCCAGTGGGGGCAGTTCCTGGAAGACTTGAGAGTTCCATTTGAATTGCTAGTCGGAGATGAGGATTCCAACACGCCGCCCGAGTTTGCGCAATTGTCAGCCCAGCGTTTCAACCTGCCTGACCCGACAGTGGTTAAGGATGCAGGAAGCTTTCTGATCGAGGATCAACCCGACCTCGTCTTCGAAGCGGTGCGACAGGCCTTTATCCGATAAGACTACTGCTTCGAGGGATGTTCCAAGAGCAAAAGGCCCCGCTGTTGATACAGCGAGGCCTATTTGACGCGGGTTTTCAACGCGGCAACGGATAGGGGCGCCTGCGAGCAATGGGGGGGGGGGGGGGGCTGGTTCACGCAGGCGCCCGGATCGCCCATTGGGGCGATGGGCGATCAAGCGGCTTAAAGCGATATCGCAACGGGGAAGTCGACCTCGGTTCCAAGCGCTTCGTTGACAAAGTCAATTTTCGACGATCCACCACTTAGGCTGAAAGGCTCTTGGTGTATCCCTAATTGTGGGTGGGGTCGCCATGCTAGACATGAGCTTCTCCTTCGAGACTGAGCGTCGTTGGGTCAGATATGTCTCATCGAGCTCAAGTGTTATTCCGACTTCGAGCTTTGCTGTTCTCTGTTCGAGCTATCGTTGAACTAATGCAGGGAGGTGGTTTTAGATTTCTTGCTCACCGCGCGAGGTAGAACCGTAACTTCTTCGACCGGGTAGTAGTTGCAAAAATACATATGGGCTGGTTCGCCGCTGCCATCATCGATGGCAAGACGCGCGCCCAGAATGAAGGTTTCGATAGCGCTTCTATCTTTCCGATAGTTGACCACGGTCGTTAGCGCCTTCCCTTCGCGGTCCATGTCTTCCCAAAACTGGCGAACCGCCTCCTTGTCGGTCTCCTCGCCTTCGAGCAGGAGAGGGGAGTGTCCAATTAGTTCAGGTTTTGTGTAACCGGTCATGCGCTCGAACGCGGTGTTCATCCAGAAAAAGCATGAGGCCTGCGCTTCGTCCGAAACCGTGAGAACGCCCGTAGGCAGAGAAATGTTGTTAGCCGCCCAACAAGACAATTCGCGAGCAGTAAGTCGACTTTCGATAGCATCCAATGCGTCGGAGATTTTCTTGAACATACATGGCCGATGATAGCTTGAGGTGATTGACCTGATATTCGTGCTCATTGTCGAGCTACGAATTTGCAATCCGGCGATACTGTCCCGGCGGATGGCCAATGTGCTTGCTAAACGTTGCCGTCATATGGGACTGGCTTGAAAAACCGGTCGCGTAAGCAATATCTGCAAGGGAGAGTGCCGTGTTTTGCAGCAGTTCCTGCGCCTTTGAGAGGCGTCTTTGGATAACGAATTGATGCGGGCTTTCCCCGGTGGCAGCCTTGAAAGCGCGAGAAAAACCAAATGTATCGCGATCCAGAACCTCCGCCAGATCGCTTAGGCCAAAGTTCGCCTCCATCTCCGCTTCGATGTAGTCTACAAGTTGCATGAGTTCGATCTGTGAGAGCGGGGTCGCTCCTGACGTTTTCGCTTTGGAACCGCTGAAAGTCGTGAGCAATTCATAGGCGATGCGCAGCGCAATCGACTCTGACAAGACGCGCCAACCCACGTTGCCGTTGGCGAAAATCTCGTATTGCTCATCAATGAGCCTTTGCAGTCCCGGTCGCACAACACACCCCAGCGGCTCCAGACATCCTGCGCCGCCGAGTTGTGGATCAGCTTCGACCGCTCGTTGAATCAGCGATGGTTCAATCAGTAGAACCGTATTGATCGTTCGCCCCTCAAATTCATAGTTCTGGCTTGTTTGCGCCGGCGCGAAGGTGATGACGCCCGACCTTACAGGATCACACACCTTTTGGGCGTCGATAGACCCGTGCAGATGCCCCTTCGCCCTTGTCGAACAGATTAGTGTGTGCGCCGATGCGGGCGCTATCTCGGATCTATGGGTACCTGTGGTGAACCGTGCGGCGCTTAACGGCATGGCTTTAGGTCGAATTATGTTGCCATGTGAGAAGTGATTGGCGGCATCCAGCGCATTCTCCAATAAGATAGGCTGGCTCTGATCTGAACGATCAGCCCCCTCGGTTGATGCTAAGCGTGTCATGATAGCGTTGCCGGACAAGCGCATCGCCTCGCTCCCGCGAGCGTCCAGCGCCCGTATGGGGTCGGCCAAATTTCGCCGGGGCGATCTTGCCTTCTGATCATTCTATCGCTTTCACCAGCAACGGCCTAAATCCAATCGATATGCGCGTCATGCATCTTGAGAGATCGAATTTTTCTCATTCTTAGCTTGGATCATGACATGCTTTGCCGCGTTAGTATTTCAAATTCTTGCAGCGCTGATTCTAGAGTTGGTCCGAAACCAAGAGCAGGCGCTGGCGGAAAGCCCGATGGGCATCGACGCGAATGGCCAGAATTTGCACGGTCGGCACCTCATCGATTTCTCGCGCGATATCAATCGCGGCTCCGACAGAATGGTTCGCTTGGACATGCCCCTCCACAAGGTTGCTTATCATGTCAGCCAACGCCGGGATGACATGGGAGGCTGGCGGATTCACTGCGACAACTGAATCGGAATAATCCAGGATCGCCGAACCGCCCAGGCCAAGAATGTGGTAAGCAATCGGATCAATCGCCGCGTCCAATTCTTCTGCCTGCTCTTTGAAACACTGCTGAGCCAAGATCGCTCCGCGTCCCGACGCGTTCCACTCGTAGCTTTTTGCCGTACGCAATATGCGGCATGTGTTGCCCAGCACATGGCAAAGCGCCTCGCAAAGGGATGTGTTACCTCTCACCTGGTTGTACCTGCTGGACCGAGAACGCGGTTTGAACAGTTCTAATTCTAGCATCGGGGACAACAGGCAGGCAAAAACCGATCCGGCTTCCCTCGTCCCCTGAATAGATAAGCTTGAGGGTGCCTCCGCTGCGGCTCAACAATTTGTCAACGCTGAGAAGTCCGGTGCCAACCAAGTCATCGTTTCGCGCGGCTCGGTTCGCACCCGCAAAAAACCACTCGCGGACCATCGGAGAGATGCCCGGCCCATTGTCAGCGACCTGGACGTACAATCGACCGGCATGTTGGGTTGCGAATACGTCAATGCGCGGCTCCACAGTGTCGCGTATCGCATGCGCAGCGTTTGATATCAGATTGTAAAGCACCCTGAAAAGCATCGGCGCGCTGCAGTCAAAGGAGATGAGCCCTTCGGTTTGCAAGTGAATGGAATACGGCACACCAGCTGCAGACCTGGACGGAGCGAGGGCCAAATCGATGTCCGACAGGATTCTTGTGAGACAATCTAAACTGTGCGGCTCTGGGATTAACTCGCTACGAAGTTCGGCTTGGCAAATTTCGAGTATGCGACCGGTCACTTCCTTCAGTCGGCGCGCTTCTGCGACAACCGCATGATCATCATGCATTTCCAGACGGTGTGAGCTCAGAATGAGACTAGCTGTTAATCCATTGACGTCATGGGCGACTTCACGCCCATTGCTAAGAGCATTTTTCATATGAGACCTCGCTGGATTGGACTGGAGCGTGTCTGCGACACTTTTTGAGGCGCACAGATGCCCAAAACACTGCTGTCAGCTCAAAGAGAAAAAAGAGGCAGGCGACGCGGTCGCCTGCCTCGAGCCTGCCCGAGGGACAAGACATCGCAGCCAAGCCAAGCGATTGGCTCCGCCGGGTCATGGGCAGGGAGATGAACGGAATGGGAGGTGTCCGCTTGGAGGTGTTGGCGCGCGCCAAGCTTGAGCCTGAGAGACTGGCGCGCGCCGGACGGTCGAGACGATTGCGGGCAGTGTCCCGGTGCCTGAGTAGGATCTGGCGCATAATCTCCTCCTGCATTTCGCCTCAGGGGTCAGAGTGGTGAAAGCGAACGCATTCAACCGCTGAGGCAAACTATGAGAGTTTCGACCACTCGTGGTCTTTCGAAGTCTTGCTGAATCGCACCTATCCATCGCCGGCTTGCAATCGGCGCGATTGCGCAAGATTTTGGAAAACCCTCCTAGATGAAAGACCGCTGGTTTCGCCTTCGGAAGAGTGAAGGGATGAAGAACGATTCATCCCGTTAGATATGTTCCGGCGCGATCACGTATCGGGCGATGGCCTTTACCGAGAATGCGACAACCATACGATGGTTGTTCGTTCACCAGGCGCGTGCCGCATTACGGTGCCGGCTGAACGCCATTTCCTCGACGTCAATCTAGGCAAGTCGGACGCGGTCTACGAAATCTCGGGATTGGAAGCGCTTGGCGATGTTGCCCCGCCTGGGACCTTTGTGTTCTTGCCGGCAAACGGAGAGCGCGAAATCAAAGCAACTCGCTCGGGCTGGAGTGTTCAATTGGCTTTCGACACCCACTTGCTCGACACCAATACAGTGCCAAAACTCGCGACCGAACCAAGCGATGAAACGCAACTCGGCTTACGCGCAATCTGTCACGCCGAGGACGATTCAATGGTTAGTCTGGCACAGCAAGTTTCGGGGCTGTGGCGTTCCGATCTGCCGCTGCCAAACGAAGAGCAGGTGGATGCAGTGGCGATTTTGTTGATGATGCGCGCTGCGCACCATGTGGTGTACGGAGACCCCCATCCGCCGCGCTCGTCCTCGGTATCGAAACGAATTCAGCAAGTGCTTGACCATATCGAGTCAGATCTGAGCGCTCCACACAGTTTGGCTGAATTGGCAGCAATAGCGGGAACGAGCACTTATCACTTCGCCCGAATGTTCCGGCAGGCGACAGGGCGTAGCCCGCACCAATATGTTGTCGAGCGGCGATTGGCTCATGCCAAGCGACGATTGAGCTTCTCAGACGACCCCATTGTAGAGATTGCTCTGGACTGCGGTTTTGGTTCTCAAAGCCATATGACTGATGTCTTCAACAAAGTTCTGGGCACCACGCCCGGTGCGTTGCGCCGGTCACTGCCATAAACTTGACGCGCTCGATCCCGCTACGAATCCGCCCTTATGTGAAAGACGTCCAAGTCTTCTGCGATCACAAAACGATCCGCAACACATAGGAGGAATACTCGTGTCACTCGCACTTAGTTTTGACGCGCATATCATTCCTGATGATGCGGTTGGTCCGCACGCAGGACGCTGCAAACCTCCGTCAGTTCCGTCGGGGAGACTTCGACATCTAATGGCGGCCGCCCACGCGGGCGATCAAGCATCTTATGCGCGATTCCTTGCCGGTGCAGCGGAATATCTGGACGACCATTACAAAGGGATGTTGGTCTGCTCTGAGCGGGAGAAAGCGATCGAATTCGCATTGTTGGCAATACACGCAAAACGATCGACATGCGATACGAGCCGTCCGGCGCGGCTCTGGATATTGGCAATCGCGGAATACCGGCGAAAGGGCAAAGTCGGCGATCAACACAATGGTCCGATTTAATCCGCAGGCTCCTATGGAAGGTCAAGGGGCAGCTTATCTGCGCCCGCCCATACCGTGCCACGAAATGAAAGGCGCGGGCTTCTCCGTGAGGTTCTTAATTCGTCTGCGGCGAAGTCGCTCTCGGCTCAAGATGTTACGAAAGAAACGTATCGGCGCGAAGACGCTTGGCCGCAAGATCCTTGAACGTTCGCACCTTGGCAGAGCCCAATGGACCCTCGGCGTGAACAAGGTGGATTGGCACAGGAGCGGTTTCGTAGTCTGCAAGCACCGTTTGCAGGCCACCCGACCCAAGTTCGGGCCCGATCTGATAGGACAGCACCCGTGTCAGCCCCATGCCGCGCTTCGCCGCCTCGATTGTACCGGATACAGTGGAGAGGATCAGTCGCGGGGCAACGCTGACGTCCTGATCATTTTTAAAACGCCACTTGCGCGACGATTGAGCGCCATAGCCGATGATCGCGTGGTCTTTCAGATCATCAGGGCTTTGTGGAACGCCTTGCCTTTCAAGATATTCGGCAGAAGCGCAGATGGTCCAACGCACCTGGCCGACTTTGGCTGCGATCAAAGCCGAATCCGCAAGCGGTCCGATCCGCACGGCGATATCGATCCCCTCATCGATGATGTTGACGACCCGGTCGACGAAAAGAGCATCAACCGAGACGTCCGAATAGGCATCCAGATACTCGTTGATGATGGGCAGAACATAATGCTGCCCAAACAGGACCGAGGCCGTAACCCTGAGCGTGCCCTGCGGTCGCTCATGGGCTCCGCGCGCTGCATCGTCGGCCGCCTGCATGGCCGCGACGATATTGCGAGCGTCAATCAGATAGGTTGCGCCTGCTTCGGTCAACGTCACCGAGCGCGTGGTGCGATGAAACAGCTCGGTCCCGACATGGGCTTCAAGATCACCGACAAGACGCGTGATCGACGGTGGACTGAGCGACAGCGATCGGGCGGCTCCCGTTAGCGTGCCGACATCGGCGACCGCGATGAACGCTTTCAAGGCGCGCAATTGATCCATGCGACAACGCTAGATCATTCCGTAATACGGAACAACTTGTTTTAGAATTGACGGATTATCGCCACGAATGAGTGAGGCTACTTCTGCGCCACCGATCAAGAAACTCAGACATTCCCATTCAGGCAAAGGAACCTCTCATGAAAACCACGATCAACTCTCTCGCTCTGTTCGCTGCGGTCGCGGCCACTGGCGTTACTCTGGCCGGTGGCACTGCCTTACTGGCAGCCCCGACTTCCTCAACCGAACAGACATCGCCAAACGCCACCTATGGCTACGAAACGGTCGAAGGCACCAAGATCTTCTTCCGTGAAGCGGGCGACCCCTCCAATCCCGCCATCGTCTTGCTCCACGGCTTTCCGCATTCCTCGCACCAATATCGCGACCTGATCCCGCTGCTGGCCGAAGACTTCTATCTGATTGCCCCTGATTATCCGGGCTTTGGCGCCAGCGATTTTCCGTCGCGCGATGAATACACCTACACCTTTGATAACATCGCCGACACGGTCGACACCTTCCTCGAGCAGAAAGGCGTCGATCAATACTCGCTGTTCATTCAGGACTATGGCGCGCCGGTCGGCCTGCGGATCGCGACCGAGCATCCCGAGCGGGTTCAGGCGATCATCACGCAGAACGGCAATGTCTACGAAGAGGGGCTAAACGAGGCGGCCTGGGCTCCCATTATGAAGCTTTGGAAAGACGGGCGTGATCCCGAACTTGAAGCGACCATCGCCAAGAACGTCTTCAGCATCGATGGCCTGCGCTGGCAGTACACGCACGGGACACGCAATCCCGACGCAATCCTGCCCGACAACTGGATTCTTGATCATCAGCGCCTGTCGCGGCCCGGACAGCACGAGGTGCAGCTAGATCTGTTCTACGACTACCGCACCAATGTTGCGAAGTACCCCGAATGGCAGGCCTATCTGCGCAAAGAACAGCCGCCGGTTTTGGTGGTCTGGGGTGAGAAGGACGCGTTCTTCCCGGCGCCGGGCGCCGAGGCGTTCAAGCGCGATGTTGAAGACCTCGATTTCAATCTGCTCTACACTGGGCACTTCGCACTTGAGGAAGACGCCGAGTTAATCGCCGCGAAAGTGCAAGCGTTCTTCGCCGCGCGCGACATCGACTGACGCCCCCCTCAGATAGTCCGCATAGACGGTAAACACCACCAACCGAAAGGTATCATCATGAACTTCTCTGGACCACAATCCCGTCGCTCTTTCGCCAAGAACACCGCCGCACTGGTGGCCACGACCGCGATAATGACTTCTTCACGAAGCGAGGCAGGCGCTCACACCGCGGAAACTGGGAAAGAGGTCACCTATAGATTCTACCGCAACGCGACAGCCAAGCTGACTTATGCTGGCTTGACGCTTTTGCTCGACCCGATGCTTTCGAAGAAGGGCGAGCTCCCCTCTTTCGCCGGTATCGAACCAAACCCGACGGTCGAATTGCCTGTCGCGACTGATCAGATCATTGAGGGCATAGATGCGGTGATTGTCAGCCACCTGCACGAAGATCATTTCGACGATGCAGCCGCCGCGATCCTCGACAAAGATATCCCGCTCATCTCGCCGCGTAACGAGGCGCCCGTCACGATCAGCGATCCATCTGTGAAAATCAGCCACAAGCAGCGCCTTGTCGATTACGGCTTTACCGATGTGCGCGAGATGGACGCCGATGGAGAGGGCAGCATCACGTTCGAAGGCGTAACGATGACGCAGGTTTGGGCCCTTCACGGGCGAGGTCACGTTGGTGATCTGATGGGCGGTGTGAACGGCATCATTCTAAGCGCGCCCGGCATGCCAACCATTTACTGGGCAGGTGACACGATCTTTAATGCCGACGAGTTCGAACCCATCCTCGCGACCTATAAGCCAGATGTCGTCATTGCGCATACGGGCGGTCCACTGATCGAAGCGCTATCGCCTGAGATCCTGTTGATGGACGCCGCCGAGGGCGTCGAATTCGCTAAGATGGCCAACCGATACAACCCCGATGTTCAGATCATCGCGATCCATATGGAAGCGCTCGATCACTGCTTCTCGACGCGACCAGACCTTCGACTAGCAGTCGACAGTCTGGATCAATCCATTGGCGAGCGGTTCATGATACCGAGCGACGGAGATATCATCATCTTGAGCTAAGATGAAACTACCTCAGCCGGAAAGAGAGGTCTGCTTTGCGCCTCTAGATCACAAAACCGGACCGACCCTTTCCGGTGCGTTTCGACCCACCCAATCAACTATGCTATCGTGGAGCGCTACTGGAGCCGAGAAGACTACTTGAGCCCACAATATCGCGATGGCGGTGGTCTAGTTAACAAAAAGCGGATGGAGGCCCAACAGACCTGGTGCCCCCACACGCAAACTCATGATAACTAATGGTCGGTGAAGCGGCCTAACTACAGACTTTGGCCACCCGACACCTCGATCCGCTCGCCAGACATCCAGCGTAGATCGTTCGACAGGATGGCTGCGACGGCATCACCGACTTCCGGCGGCAGATCAGGCCGTCCCAGCGCCGTCATCGCCGACACATGCGCGTTGATCTCGGGATTGTCACGAACCGCACCGCCGCCAAAGTCGGTTTCGATGACTCCCGGCGCAATCGTATTGACCCGAATGCCGCGCACGCCGAGTTTCCTGGCAGCGTACCACGCCATCACTTTGACAGGGCTAGGAAGCTGCGGCTTCGTGGTCCGATCCACCCAGTTTCAGCGGTCTGCGAGACCGCCGGCGGCGTTCGAGACGAAAAACGCTTGTCTAGCGGGCTGCCGCAGGCAATCTTGACATCAGACGGCAGGCCACCCGGGGAATGTCGATTGAGTTGAAGCGAGACTATTGATGAGCCAACCAAGCAAACGCGTGCTGATGATCGGCCTCAAAAGCTCTGCGGTCGACTTTGAGAAGTGGCCGCAACTAAGCCCCGAAAAACTGGAGGCCGCATTCGTTCAGGTTCTCAAAGAAGTAACGGACGCAGGGTATGTCAGTGAATGGTGTCTTGTCGGCACCGACGCAAGCGCGGTTGACGACGTATCGGCCGCACTCGCGCGTTTCGAGCCGGACATCGTCCTCGTTGGCGCCGGCGTCCGCACGGATCCAGACCACCTGCATCTGTTCGAGACCATCCTGAACACTGCGCATCGAGCCGCGCCTAATGCAAAGTTCGCCTTCAACTCGCTTCCCTACGATACCTTGGAAGCGCTTAAACGGTGGGCTTGACAGCCGAATCCCATAGCATGCGCTATTGCGCACTCTTTCAGCTGCGATAGGCGAATAGAGCGCCTCTACGTGTCAAGAAATTGACGCAAGCGCCAAAGCGAGCAATTTCTGCCGAACTTCAGGCTGCGCAGTGTGATGCCCATCGAACGGCTGCTTATCAAAAGTGACCGTCACCGTTCGAAAGGGCGGAACCGGGAGAAACCGTGTTGAGATGTCGCTGGGCTGTCGAGACAATGACGGCTGAAGAGGGGCGGTTGGAGGCCACCGCGAGTTTGCAAACTCCTCCCGCGAGCGTTAACCTTAGATGCGCTGGCCACCCGACACCTCGATCCGCTCGCCGGACATCCAGCGTAGATCGTTCGACAGGATGGCTGCGACGGCATCACCGATTTCCTGCGGTAGACCAGGCCGTCCCAGCGCCGTCATCGCCGACACATGCGCATTGATCTCGGGATTGTCACGCACCGCACCGCCGCCAAAGTCGGTTTCGATCGCTCCTGGCGCAATTGTGTTAACGCGAATGCCGCGTTCACCCAATTCCTTGGCGGCATAACGCGCCATTACTTCGATCGCGCCTTTCATCGCCGCGTAGGCGCCGTATCCGGGAAGAGCGAACCGAGCGAGGCCGGTCGATACGAATAGCACCCGGGCTCCTTCGCTCATCAGTGGGAGCAGCTGTTGCGTGAGCGCCAATGGCGCTCGAACATGCAGGCGATACAGTTCATCCAACGCGGAAAGCTCGGTCTCCGCAATCGGCGCGTGATACGCAGCGCCGGCATTGTTGACGAGCGCATCCAGGCCATCGTTACCCAGGTCGTCGAGCGCGTGCTTCACGTCCTTGGCAAAGGCTGCCGGATCGGTGCGTTCGCTGCCGAATGGCAGCATGACCGCGCGGCCACCTGCATCGGCGGCTTGTTGGCTCACGGTTTCGGCTTCGTCCGCGCTGCTGCGATAGGTGCCGATCACATTCCAGCCCTGCTTTGCGAGGGCGAGGGTCATCGCCCGGCCAAGGCCGCGGCTTGCGCCAGTGATGAGAGCGGTCTGTGTCTTCTTCGTCATCGTGTGTCTCCTTCGTGATATGCCGATAACACCGGCGATGAGACAACAATGGCGATGGCCACTTATTGACACTAGACACATGGACTGCATTATATAAATGCAAGACATGCAAGAAGCTGACACTATTGATCAGATATTTGTCCGGGTGGTCGAAGCGGGCAGCCTCCGCGCGGTTGCATTGGAGCTCGGCGTCGATCCCTCGTCGGTCAGTCGAAAGATTAATGCGCTCGAACAGCGCCTCCAGGCAAGGCTCCTACGCCGATCGACCAAGCGCTCAGAACCGACCGAAGCCGGGCAGCTTTATTACGACGGTATACGCCGATTGCTGGATGAAAGAGCCGCACTTGAGGCCGATGTGGCCGGCCTAGTGGATGAGCCACGAGGGCGGCTGCGCATAGGTGCGCCCGTCGATTTCGGCGCGCGGTTCGTGGCTCCCGTCATCGCAGGACTCATGCAGGATGCGCCCGATCTTGATGTCGAGCTGGTGTTGGGGAGCGGATTCGATAACCTTAGCGAGGCGGGTCTCGACGCGGTCGTGCGGATCGGGCGATTGTCGGATTCGAGTCTGATTGCGAAGAAAGTGGCCACTGTGCCGCGCGTAATAGTAGCCTCAGCCGGCTATGCGAAAAAGCACGGCCTACCTCAATCGCCTGACGAACTCGCGCGCCACCCCTTCGTGTTCTATCGCGGTGGTCAGCGACGTTTGTCACTCGATCTTTCGTACGGGACGCAAAGCGCTCAAGTCGAGGCCACAGGACGGGTGGCCGCCAATAGCGTGACTGCGATCAGGCAACTCGTTTTAGGCGACGCCGGCTTGCACCAAGGACCGCTTTGGGCATTCGAGGATGAGATCGAAGCGGGGCGAATGCACGTAGTCCTTCCAAAATGGAAAGGCGCCGCTTTCCCGCTCCATCTTCTGTGGCCAGCCTCTGCGTTCCTACCCGCTAAAGTGCGCGAGTTCACCGAACGCTTTGCTCGGTCGGTCGCTAGCGAGCCCTCCCTATCAGCTTAGCAAGAAGCCAACCTCCCTCGCGAAGCAAAAAGCTAAGACACTTGGGCCGTAACGGTTTGGCGGGTCCCACGTGGCAAAGGGCTGCGACTGGCTCGAAACTCGCAAGATTGCCGTTTCGTTCATTTCCGGGTGGCAGCTTTCGTTCTGTTTCATCTTAGCACCGGACAGTCCAGTATCGGCCCAGCTTCCGTCAGCACGCTATGACCGACATTGGGAGTGGAGGCCGGTCCTGGATCAGTCGATGACCCCTGCGCTGTTTTCGCCAAATTCGGAAGGCCCGTCTTTGGCATCAATGCGCTGTGGACTGGCTCAGAAATTCATCGGTCCAAGACCCTCTCCATCCATCGTACGCTTTCTTCAGCAAGCCTTGGATCGTATCGTTCAAGGGCCATTTCAGCGGTCCATTGACCAAACCGCATGGCGCGGATGTAGTCATCAAGCGTTCCGTTTGGGTTCGAAAACCCGTGTTCGGCGCCTTTTATGACACGCAGCTTTGCTCGCTCGCCGCCATCCTCGTTCACCAGTTTGACGAGGTTTCTAGCGTCTTTGTCGGATATCACGTGGATGTCAAAAGTCCCGTAGAGTGCCAGAACATCGCCTTGGTATGCCCTCCACGCGCCCTCGATGTCGAAGGCGTTCAAGGTTCGCAGAAACGTAAAGTCGCGGCCAAGGATTGATTGCCCCTTCGTCAAGAAGATCTCCTGCCCAATGGCTTCCGGATGCGCTTTGACGATTTCCGGCCATGGCATGCGCGTTGTCATCACATCGCGGAAGAACGGAATGCCGATCGCAGCTCGTTGTGCTGCCGCTTGCGGGTCGCGGCCGAGCAGGATGGGTTGCTCATTAAATACATCAAGCTTGTATTCAAACCAACGGCGCGAAGGAGCTCCATAGGTGATGATGCCCCTTGGCGAATGCTGGGCGGCCAACGCTGGCGCCGTTACCCCACCAAGTGAATGGCCGAAGAAGAAGACCTTGTCTGGATCGACGAAATCCTGGCCTTTAATCCAGTCGACCCCCTTCGAAAAAGAGGCGACCTCTTCATCGAAGGACAGGTCCTCGCACCGCTTTGTGGATAGGCTGTCACCAAGGCCTGGCTTTTCTTGGCGCACGACGACGAAGCCGCGACGTGCGATATCCTCTACAAAGCGCCGGATTGGGTTATCGCCGACGCCTCCGAAATCGATCGAGGCGCAACTGAACCCTGGCAGGTAGAACAGAGCTGGGAGAGCATCCTGCGTGCGGGGGCGATAGGTAATGATCCGAGACAGGCCGCCCTCTATGGCCACGCTGTCATAGGAGACGATCAAACCGTCAGCGGATTCCTGAGCACGGGGTTGTAGTGTCGCATGCAGGGACAGTGGCTGACCTGACCTGCTTATTGAGAAGCGCACACGCCCTCCCGCACGCTTTGTTTGCACGATTTCAATCAGCTTCTGCATTGATGAAATGGTTTCGCCATCGACGCGGTGAAGTATGTCGCCCACCTGGAGGCCCGCCAAACCTGCTGTTGCTTTGTCGTCAACGAATGTAAGTCTGAGCCCATCAACAGCTCCATTCTCTTCTCCAGCCAGGCCAAGATAGGCGCGCCTAGCCAGAACAGCGTCTGAGCGCTCTTCGTGAGTGGGAGCGTGGTTGAGCGCCTTCCCGTCACCTGACTGGACCGCTTGCGTCGCGGCGGTCGCGACGATTTTTTGCACGCGCGCGTCATCGGTCGCAACCAATTCCCAACCGTCATTCAATGTGATCGTATATCCCGGATGCCTCAGTGTTTTCCCGACTTGCTGAACGGGGCCAGGAAACACATACCGAAACCCGCCGTCGAAGCTCTCTTGAAGAACGCCAAACGCGCCATCCACTTGTCCGGGCGTTGTCTCGAAATCGCCAAATTGATCGCCTCCAGTATTGGCCGCTTTGACGTACCCATAAACGATCTGGGTGTCGGACAAGTTCACTGTTCCGTTCATGTCGAATGTCACGGAATAGCCGCGGTCTTCGGTTTCCGCGACGATGACCGGCCCTTCGAAGAACATCTGTTTCAGATTGTCCGAAACGGCCGAAAACTTATCCAATCGCGACTGTTCATCTGCGTCGATTTTTTCAAAACCAACTCTTCGCTTTGCTGCGGGAAAACCAGATGTGTCCAGCGGGCCAAACTTTGCAGCGTAGATTTTGCTGAAATCGTGGAGCGCATCAAACGACCGTCTCCATTCGTCCGTCATGGCATCCATCAACAGCCCGAAGGCGGGCCCTGTCGCATAAGGAAAATTACGTGTGTAAGAACGCGAGTTCTCCCAGTTCTTCGTCCATTGGATCGCCACCAGATGTTTGTCTGGATAGGTTGAAAGCACAAGCCCCGTATAATTGGCCAAGCCTTCGAGTGTTTCCATATCGACGCTATCCTGGCGCCCCTCCGCAAACAGCGTGTGACGCCTGTCACGGAAAAGCATCGCATCCTCCAGGCCCGTCGCTGCGCGGGAAAGGTTGCCATTGCGCAGCGCCTCCAGACCTTGGCGCAGGGCGACGTATTCCGCTCGCAACAAGACCCGCGCTTCCTTCTCCTCCAAATAGGGGACGGGATCGCCTTTCAATTGAAGCGTTCTTTCCTGCAGCAGGTGGAAAAGCTCATGGAGCAGCAATTCGCCATATGGGTCCAAATCTTGCCGCTTGATGGTGACAAACCTTTGCCCACGAAAACCCTGAACGGAATTCGTTGGCGCAACCTCATCTTTTTCTAGATCGACCGCGAATAGTCGATCTGCCACTTTGTAAGCCCCCTCAACCGCGATAGGCGTAAAAGCCCGCGCGCGGCCATCAAGCACCAGAATTCGGTCGTCCCAGAAGGTGGTGCCCCAAAGGTTTTTCGCATTTGCCATCTGCACCTCTGCCGCCATGAGGCGCGCCTCTATCCAGTCTGGCAACCACTCTTGGCGTGTGTCTTTGTTACGCTGCGCCAAGGAAACGGCCCTTTCCCAACGCGGATCTTGATGCAGGGAGGTAAAGTCAGGATCGGATCTTAACCGTTCGACATCGTCAAATTTGCGAGCGGCCATAAGTTCTTCCAGCCAACTGAATGCGAGCTCTGGTCTGCCATCAAGGGCAAAGACGAAGGCACCGTTATAGAGCTGTTTATCCGTCAAGACCTCCAGACTGCGTGCATCAAGCTGAAGCATCGTAGCCGCGGATTGCTTCACGTCATCCGAAGCCAGATGCTCCATTGCGCTGTAGTATCTTGCCAGGTCATCGGGAGATTGCTGCGACGGGGAAGCCAAGGCGATCGTCGGTGCCAAGACCCACGCAATGAGGGCCAGAGTGGCGATGCCCGTCAAACGGAACTGGAGCGACATGAGAGTGTCCTTCAAGGGCTGAATGATTGGGTTGGCGCTAATGACAGGCGGCGCGAAAGTGATCTCATTGGAGACGCCTCACAGTTGGTTTTTCAGGATCGTTGGTTTGAGCAAGCTTTGTCACCCATTCCTTCACCGCTCTGTCATCCTGAATATCGCCGGTGAACTGCGTGGTTGGGGCAAATGGCCCAAACTTGGGGAGTGAAGGGATCACAACCTTTTGCATTGTCGTCATTGTGGCTCTGCCCGAAGGCAACATTCGGGCGCTGGCTTCAAGATAACGGGTATCGGTGTCCGTTGTAGTCCCAATATGCGCTACGCCAGCCGCTCGCCACGCCTCCACCATCAAAAGGCATGAACTAAAGCACCAGTGATCGGTTAGGAGCCATATCCGCGATGATTGAATGTCACCGGGCTGCGCGTTGCGAGGCGCTAGTCTCGCGCGGACTTCGGGTAAACGAGGATGGAAATCTGCCCCTTCCTTGGCGGCGCTGGCAATCCGCTCGGCGGTGTTCATGGCTTCCAGAACGGCATCCTGTGACAAGCCCGTATCGCGCTCGGCGTATGCCCGCAGCGCGCGAGCGTTGCCTCGGCTCGCACGCCAGTGAATGGAAAACGCCCCTTCAACAGCCTCCCATTCCACTAATTGCAGGCCAAGCGCCTCGGCCAAATCGTCCCCAAGCGCAGAATTGCCCCCATTATTGCCTCGTACATCGACGACGATGACCTTTGCCCGATCAACAGCGTCCTGATCGCGCGCGAGACGGGTGATCATTTCGCGGGCTGCGCCGCCCATCCATGGAAGAGATATCCAGAGCCCTCCATCGCCAAATGGTTCGACACCAAAAGGCCTGCGACCTTTGGGCCTCTTCGCTTGCATCTTGTCAGAGAGTGATCGCCTCTCAATCTCACGCCATTCCAGATCGACGGTCCTCACTGTATTTTGATAGAAAAACTCGCAGGATCTTGGTCGGCTGACAAAGGGGTTTTCATAGTCAATCAGCAGCCGGAACCCATGCTGAACCCTTCGCGCTTCGCTGGACCAATCCGTCCAAAAGCCACCGATTGCTTTCCTCGCAAATTCTGCGGCGGGTTCGCCATCGCAGCCGGACAAGGTGGCCCCGGCAGGGATTTCTGCCCGCTCGGATGTCTCGACCTTGAATTGACCATTGGTCCATTGGACGAGGACACCGGGCCAAGAAACCATCTCGGTGCTTTTGGTGAAACGTACGCGAAGATGATCGTCGCCAAGAGCGCTGGCATAGGCGCGAAGGGCGAACCGATACCCCGCTTCTGAATCGACAGTGTGTGCTAAGGTCATGGCCCGCTGGAAGCTGGCTTCCTCCCGAGCAAGAAACGCGTCATCGCCCAGCGCAGGGACCATAGCTGGGTGGTTCTCAGCGACTACGGAACGCATGTCGACTAGATCCTGCAGGGCGTCTGCTTGCCAGTTGTGTCGACTCGAAGGCTGGGACGCGGCTTCAGAAGCGCAACCGGCGAGTGTCGTCACCACGGCGATAGCCTCGAGCCTGAGATGCCTTCTCACACCGCACTCCAAGCTTCATGAAACCGCCAAACCAATGCAAAGCGCGTGCGCCAGATCGGCGAAGCAGAAGTGATCATGCGATTGGGAGCAATATAAGTAATTAGTGGCCTCTTGCGTCAAGATGAAGAGCCACTTTGCCCAATTGCTACATTAGTGAGATTGACCGAAATTGCTTTTTTCGAGAGACGGTGCTGCGCCGAAGACCCTTTTGTAGGCGCGCGAGAAAGACGCAATCTCCGAGAAACCTAGCCCGTTCGCGATAGACGTCACGCTCTCGCCGGCGCGCAACCTGTCACGGGCTATTTTAAGGCGATGCGCCTGATGGAACCGCATGGGCGGTGCTCCGTATGCCGCCGCGAAATGACGCGACAGATGGAACCGGGAAAGGCACGCTTCCTTCGCAATTTGATCCAAGGTGAGGCCAACGCCCAAGTTGTCGAGGATGAAGTCACGGGCAGTTTCCAATCGCACAACCAGTTCTCTGGCCGATGCCCCGCGATCCAGATCGAGTTTGCGATACACTCCCGATGCCCGCGCAAGCCGTTCGGCCAGATTACTCAAGAAGACTTCCAGATCGCTATGATCAAGTGCTCCTTCCACGGCCTTGGGAACCCCAGCCACACTGGGGATACGAAATCCGCACAAGTCGCTTACGCCGCCGAGCGTTTCCGAAAGCTCGCCATGCGATGCGCCGCCGAGATGCGTCGCAAGGTCCCGGCCTTGAAAATACAGGCAATCTCCGATGGCTCCGTCCTCAACGCGGACCTCGATATCCTCACGCGCCGGTGCAAGAAAGGCCTCTCCCTTGCGTAACTTGATGGCATTGCCCCCAAGCCAATAGCTTTCATGTCCCTCGACTACGGATTTGTAAGAATATAATCGGGAACGCAGCTTTAGCTCAACTCGGCCTAATTCGGATCGAACCAAGCACGTACGGTGGTCATCCTCGCCGGGCAATTTGTTCGGCAGGTTAGCCACAATCCGCATTGCCATAGAGCTAAATGCAGTTTTGTCGGGTGTCTAGCTAAGGGCCATGCTCTCAATGCGCGCGGCGGACGAGCAATACTTCTTTAGGTTAAAAATCTGGTCGTGAGCTGCAGGTCAGCTTTTCATCTCTGGAGAGCAAAAAGCAGACGGACTGCAACCGGCCCAGATTGAGCCGCTGCTCAACGACTGAGTGTGGTAGGTGGAAGCGGAAGGTCTAGTTCTGAGCGACTAGGCGCGCAAGGCCGACGTTCCACTCGCGGGTTTCGAACGGGAAACTGAGTGCTTTGGGCTTACCAATCCTGCTTCAGCCAAGCTGATCTGTGGGTGCGACTGACGGGAACCCATGTCTCATCATCAAGCTTGAGCTCTATTCGACCATCCTTGTTGCGCCTCTCAATTCCGGCGCGCCGTGCTAACCACCAGCTGCGATGGACCTGCATTCCGTCGATTGGACTGGTCTCATCAATTGCGTCCTTGAGCCGGATCAAAATGAGTTCTGAGCCTTTATCGGTGAAGACTTTGACGTAATGCCCTTCAGACTTAAGCCCAAGCAGTTGAGCCGATTGCAGTGCTGGCGAAAGCCGTCCAAGCAAGCTGGGTTCCGAAGACGTTTTCTCTTGCTTTTCGCACTCTTCATTATGACCATCGACAGGCAACCGATACTCCGTCGAAGTATCAGGCGCTGACCGGGCCAGAAGGGTCCCAATGAGCAAGCGAAATGCAACGAGCGTCGCGCTGATCGCGAAGGAATTCAGCGTGTAAGTCGGAAGGTTGGTGAACTGCGAGTAGTTTCCTGTCGAATTGACCAAAAAGATGACGGGCACCATCGCAACAGCAAGGCAGGTGGTCAGAAACGCCCACCAGGCAATCTGATTTCGCAAGTGCAGCCCCGATCCGGTTGCAGCGCGTTCGACCGTAATCGCGATAATCCCGGCGACAGCACACATTCCCAGCCATAGACCGAGCCTCAATGCTAGTGGTAATTCATAGGAATCCGTAGCGCCCACAAAACCGAGTACAAGCCCGCCGAGCCCCATGGTGATCGCCCAGGAAGCGATAGGCCTCGCCTGTCGCCTAGTCATTCGTGCATCGTGAACGACCAAGTCCTGCTCTTTGCGCAAAATTGAGTGTTGTTCATTCATAACGCATTGAGCGAGGTGAGCGCTTGCTCATTTGTTGTCAAATCCAATGGTAATGGAGAAGACACATGACAACATCGATAAGCCATCAGAGCCTTACTTCTAAACTCGCTTGCCTAGTGAGCAGTTCGATGGGCATTGGTTTTGCTGCCTGCCTTGCGATCACTGCCCAGCCACTTGAAGCGCAGAATCGCGAACCCACCCTCAAGTCTGTGATAGAACCGATACTTGAACGCTTTGTCGAGGATTACCGGGATGATCCTCTCGCTCAAGACATCATATTCGGCATCGAGATCGACGGGATGCGCTGGCATGTTGTGTCACATAGCGGAGTCGAAGGACGGAATGTAGAACTGAAAGAAGGTTTCGCAGATCAACCATTTTTCTATTTCACGGCAAGTCGCGAAACGCTCAACCTGTTGGACCAAGGAGTCTGGGCAGGCCTTACGGCAATGGGCGCGGCCACTTCGAGAGATGTGACCCCGCTCGATATCCTTACCACAGACGGATATGAGCGCGGTGCAGATTACGACGCGACCATTCGCCCTCTTATCTTCCACTTCTGGACCCGAGGGACACCCGAGATCATCCCGTTTTCCGTCCAGAACTCAAGGGTCGTGCATGGCGCTCCCGGAGTGGCCACCTATTACGACAAGGATTTCCGAAGCGCGGTTTACCATGTCCCACCAGGATTGGGCCGCGATCAGGCACCCACACTGACCGTGCCATTCAAGCGAATGATTCTTGTAATTGGTGGGTCCGCAGAAGGTGTCATGGGTGAAGACAGCTTTGTGATGAGGAAAGGTGAGATGATCCTCTCACCGCCCAACATTCCCGTCACCTTTTGGAATGCGTCAGACGAGGAGCCATTGTCTTTCGTTTGGGTAATGTGGGGTGATGGCGCCTGAATACGATGGACGGTCCATGACTAGAACTCAGTCATGGACCGCTTTTTGGTCGTGAGGCGAAGTTCTGCTTTTGTAAGCTAGGATTGACAAACCGGACGCAGATCCAAGGAACCATGCGAGGGTACGGCTTTGTTGGTTGAGCGCCGAGCATTCCGATTGGCCTGGAGGTCGCTAGATCAAAGGTGGCGCAATACGCCGCCCACGTGCGTGTGCGCACAATTGTGGGAACAGCCGCCCAGGCTGAGACAATACGAGAATGTCATCAAAGGCTTGTCAAATCTCTATTGCCACCTTCGTCTCCGCCACCTTCCTTGCAAATCGCTGACCTATCTTGCTCCGGTTCCGCTGTCGCCTGGCCGGCGGCTGTCGCTGAGCAATTGACCCTACAAAAATGACCCAAGAAAAAGCCAACCGGTGAGGAGGACACCGGCCGGCTTTCCCTTGAGCCTCACGCTCAAGCTTGTGTTTCATTCGTGCTGTGGCTCCTCTCTCGGGGCCTCCGCCCCGGAAGCTTTTCGCTTCCGGGGCTTCGGGCACGTGGCTCGTTGCGAGCGCGCGTGCTGGGCAACGCCTCAGAAAGCGAAACGGATACGCACGCCCCCTGAGTGGGATTGGTAGTCCGAGGCGAAGCGCCCGCGATATTCCGCGCCGATGGACGTCGCGCCCTCGGTCACGAAA
This sequence comes from Pseudomonadota bacterium, assembly GCA_039814925.1. Classification (GTDB taxonomy): domain Bacteria; phylum Pseudomonadota; class Alphaproteobacteria; order Sphingomonadales; family Sphingomonadaceae; genus Erythrobacter. The sequence continues at coordinate 2,373 of JBCCAH010000023.1, read as the reverse complement.
TCGAACCCGGCCGAGACATCAAAGCGCGACGCCGAAGCCTGGTCCGCGACCACACGGAACGCATCCGCGCCGCCGTTGAAAGACCCGGCAATCGCGATCGGATCGGCCGCGAAGTCGTAGGCGTAATCGACGCTGACAAAGGGAAGGAGGCCTTCCTCACCGGCTTTGGCCACGCGGGCTCCGATGCGCGCTTCGATGAACTCCGCGCTGTCGGTGTCGATCGTGAGACCCAGAGCGCCCGTTTCGGTGAACGTGTCACGCGACAGGTCGGCGTAGCGTAGACCCGCGCTGGGTGAGACGATCAGTGAACCCGCTTCGAAGTCTTTGCCGACATTCACCGCGGCGTAGACGCCATCGACATCGCTGTCGCTGGTGATGCGCGGACCGTTGAAGCGGAACGCTTCGCGGCTCGCGTCGACCGAACCGGTGGTGTAGCCCAGCTCTGCCGTGACATAGAGGTCGTCCAGATCAAACCCGGCGTAGGCGCCGATCTGGAAGGCTTCGATGTCGCTTTGCGTGGTTGCGGGACCGTCAGCGTTGGCGTCGATGTCCGACCAGTTAAACAGAACGCCCAGAGTGGTCGTTTCGCCAACCTTGGTGTCGACACCCAGCGTGAACTCGGCTGAGCTTGCGTCGTATCCGAGCGAGCTTGCGCTCGAGCCATCTGCGCTCGAATCGCGGCCTTGGACCGCGCCCCAAACGCCCACTTTGTTGCTGCGCACACGACCTTGGATGTTGGCGCTGGCCAAACGCTGACCTTCGTAGATTTCACGATACACACCATCGTTGATCGCTGGCAGCAGCGTCAAAGCCGCCGCTTCGAAATCCGCTGCTGAGGTGAGATCGTTCAGCGGAGTGAAGACCTCCGCCGGGAGACGGTTGTTCGCCGCGGCCGAGGCGAGCGCCGCGCCAAAGCTGCTGATGTTCGCATCCGCGGACACATTGCCAAGATCCGCCGCAACCGCCGTCACCTGAACCGATCCGAAGTCCACCACATAGTCGATCAGGAAGTCACTATCCGCGACGTTCACCACCGTACCGTTGTTGGTGAAAGCGCCGGTTTCGGTCAGCACGTCAAAGGTCGTGCCGATTTCGGGCTGACGGATGTCGTCGGTGGCGATGTTGAATACGCTGCCCGCGCCCAGAACGGTGTTGCCGGCCACAGCAAGGCTATCGGTACCCAGATCGACTTCGAGCGTGCCGTTATGGGTGAAGTCTCCGTTGAGGCTGCGCGCGCCCACAAAAGTGGTGGAGCTGCCCGCTGCGGTCGTGACCGCGACGCCATTGAGGATATCGCCCTGGATCACGTTACCTGTGCCGGTGATCGCCAGCGTGTCCTCGAAGGCGGAACCCACGAAGTTGCCGATCAGCGTGCCGCCATCGTTGGTGACATTCACACCAGCCGTCGCATTGCCCGCGAAGAAAGCGTTCACACCGCCTGCCAGCGTGCCGGAGTTGGTGATGACCGCGTCCGAGTGATCGCCAGCCCCAAGGTAAAGACCCTGATTACCGCCCGAGATCGTGCCCGAGTTGGTCAGTTCGCCGGTGAAATCGACGCCGTTAACAACGCGCAGGCCAGCGACTGGTCCTTGCGTGCTTTCGGAGTTGATCAGGCCGGAGTTGGTGATCACGCCGTCAAACGTGCCGGTGTTTCCCGCGTTGCCGATGCGCACACCGTCGCCCGCTTGGCTATCCATAGGCCCCGCCTGACCACGGCCCTGAATAGTGCCGCTGTTGGTCAGCGAAAAGGTGTTGGCGCCATCGGCGGCTCCGCCGATTTCCGCACCAAAGCCCGAACCCTGATTGCCCGCGCCCGCGTCGACCGTGCCGGCGTTGGTGAAGGTGAAGGCGTCGGCGGTGCCGTCGGCGTAGACGGTGCCGTTGCGCTGGTTGCCGGTTCCGAGGATCTGACCACCCGCAAGGTTGTTCACCGTGAGGCCAATGCCGTCGATGTTGAGCGCGCGGCTGCCCGAGCTGATCGTGCCCGAGTTATTGACGATGGCTTGGCTAAAGTCGCCACCGCCAGCGGGCGTCGGGTTGCCGAAATACAGGCCGTTTTGAACGCCCGTGATCGTGCCCGAGTTGTCCAGCACACCTTGGAAGCTCACGCCGTTGACGAAGCGGACACCGCCCGCCGTGCCGTTGGCCGCTTCCGAAGCGATGGTGCCGCTGTTGGTGATGTTGCCCACGAACAGGCCATCGGTGCTGCCTTCAAGCGCGCCGTCCACACGGGTGCGCTCAAAACGCAGACCGTCGCCCGCTGTCGTGGCGCCCGCCGAAGCGTTGCCGCGCCCTTGGATCGTGCCCGCGTTGACGATGTCAAACGCGCTGCCGCCGGTCTCAGCCGACGCCAGCTCAACCGAGAAGCCCGCG
>JBCCAH010000011.1:0-94743 GCA_039814925.1 Pseudomonadota bacterium | reverse complement strand
GGTTTCGGTGGGCACTTCGATTTCCTCGACGCCCTCTTCAAGGCCGAGACGCTCGGCTTCGGCGAGGATCGCTTCCTTCACCTTGTTTTCGAAACCGGAATAGGCGTGGATGATGTACCAACGGGCCATGGGAAATCCTTAGAAGTAGTAAGCGATTGGCTCTGATCAGGCCGGGCTATGCCAGCGTCAGGAGGAATTTGACGAGAGCGCTGAACACCGTGTCTACGCCAAGGAAGAACAGCGCAAGCACCACCATCATGATGAAAACGAAGATCGCGGTGCGGATCGTTTCGTCGCGGGTCGGCCAGACAACCTTTGAGGTTTCCGAGCGCACCTGGTTAACGAACTCAGGAATGCTCGGCTTTTTCGCTTTCGCGGGCTGGGCTTTGGTTTCTTCGGCCATGATGCGGCGCTCTCTAATAATGGCTTGCGGTGTCTCGCTAACAGGTAGGTCTCATCGCTCTGAGGAACAAGGTTTCCTCCGGAGCGGTAGAATCGGCGATGTCAGAAGACGTGTTGCCATTATGCCCCCGCGCTCCCGATTGCAAGCCAAAGCGTGCGGCGCCGCGCGGTTAGGGGCTTTCGTTTTTCGGCCAGCAACTCTAGCGTGCCCGCTTTCGGGGATAGCAAACAGGAATTTTCTCTCACATGGCAGCAGAATTGAGCGGCGCCGAAGCGTGGATCGCGCCCATCACCAACGTCTCGGACTTTATCTGGGGCGGCACCTGGAACGGAGAAGAGGTGATCGCCTTTCCGCCGATGACGATTATCCTGCTGGGAATCGGCCTATGGATCATGGTCGGCCTCAAGTTTTATCCCATCGTGAAATTGGGCAGCGCGTTCAAAGGCCTCTTCGCAGGCCGCAAAGAACAAGGCGATGGCGAGATCAGCCCGTTCGCAGCGCTTTCCACCGCGCTCTCGGGCCAGGTGGGAACCGGCAACCTGGCCGGGGTCGCGACCGCGATTGCGCTCGGCGGTCCCGGCGCGATCTTCTGGATGTGGATCACCGCGCTGTTCGGAATGGCTTTGGCCTTTGCGGAAGGATCGCTTTCAATCCGTTACCGTGAAACCACCAGCGATGGCACAAAGCGCGGCGGACCAATGTCCTACATCATGATGGGCCTTGGCCCGAAATGGACGTGGCTGGCGGTGGTGTTCTGCCTTGGTACGCTGTTCTCCGCGCTGGTAACGGGCAACTCGATTCAGGCGAACGCCGTGGCAGACGGATTGAAGGAACTGTTCGGCATCGAAGAAGCCATTGGCGGCGCGGTTGTCGCCGTTCTGGTTTTTGTCGTCATTATCGGCGGGATCAAATCCATCGGTAGCGTGGCGGAGAAGGTTATCCCGTTTATGGCGGGCGCCTATATTCTGGTCGCGGCGATCGCTCTGGCGCTCAACGCATCGGAGATACCGGGCACGCTTTACTTGATCGTCTACGGCGCGTTTAACCCTCAGGCGGCCGCTGGCGGCTTTGTCGGCGCGGCGATGATCATCGCCCTGCGCGCCGGTGTGGCTCGCGGACTGTTCTCAAACGAGGCGGGCCAGGGTTCGACGGCAATTGCGCACGCGGTGGCGCAAACCAACGATCCGGAATCGCAAGGGCGCATGGCGATGCTGGGCACCTTCATCGACACGATTGTGATCTGCACCATGACCGCGCTGGTAATCCTGTCCGTCCGGGGTGATTTCATGGCCGGCACCGAAGCGGTCGCCTACGCCTGGCAATCGGACCGCGTCGGCTTTGAAATGACCAGCGGCGCGTTTGCGGCGGCGTTCCCGACCTTGATCGCGGGTGTCCCGATCGGCACGCTGGTGACTAGTATTGTGCTGATCCTGTTCGTGTTCACCACGCTGCTCACATGGTCATACTATGGCGAGCGGGCGATCACCTTCCTGTATGACCGCATTCCGGGTTCGACCCGTGGCGGTGAGAAAATTCTCCACATTATCTGGCGCGTTGTATGGTGCGTCGTGATTTGGCTGGCGGCCGCGCAGCCGTCTGAGCTGGTGTGGCGTCTGGGCGATATCTCGAACGCCGCAATGGCCCTGCCGAACCTGATCGCGCTGCTCCTGCTATCCGGTGTGGTGTTCAAACTGGCCCAAGGTCAGAAGAACGCGGGCAAGGACTTCCAAACCGACACACCCGAAGAGCCCGAGGAATATTGATCCCAATATCCTGAGTTGGGGCGGTTCAGCGCCGCCCCAGCAAACGCTCCCAGAGCTTTGGCTCTCGCATTGGGCGGATCGGGCCATGCTTTAGGCGTCGCTGCGTGGCGTCGACCGCAGGATCTGTGCTCGAAAGGCCGGGGGTCGGTGCCGAAAGGCCTAACGACGAAGCGCGAGACACGTTGCGGGGCATGTATCCTCCAAAGCAAAAGGAGCCGTTGCGATGAGAGGCAACGCTTGCCCCCTTTTGTTCGAAGGAAAGATGACGCGCCAATACGGGCGACCCCCTATCGACGCGCCCTTTCCCCGGCCCGGCTTGCTACTGATCGGTCTTGGAGAGGTAGGCCACAGCCGCCTCCATGGCCGGATCGGTGCCCGCAAGGGTGGAGAGCAACGTGTCCTTGGCAAGGATATCGGGCGTGATGCCGCCGCGCGGGTCCAGCTTGTCCGCTTGTGTGATAATTGTGCGTTGCAAGGGCACTCGGACTTTGGCCCCGCTGTGGGGCAGGTTGAGATAGAACAGGATACCCGCCGTCGCGCCGGTCGACGCCCCACCCGTCTTCTCACCGATGAAAACCGTATCCTGCCGCTGCGTGCGCAGCACGCTGAGCAGATGGGTCACGCCAGAGGCGTTATCGGTGCTGGTGAGGACGATCACTTTGCCTTTGAACGCGCCAGGCTTGGCGGGGATACTTTCGGCGGGCTTGCCGACAAACGGATTGATGATCTCAAACAGGCCATCCTCGCGCTTTTCGAACCACGCGGGGTCGGGATTGAGCGCGGCCTGCTCCCATGTGCTGAGATAGGGCTTGATCGCCGGGTCGATCCGGTCGCTTTTGACCAGCATGGCGTCGGCCTGACGGAACGGTGATGGCATCAACCACTGGACCAGACCTATTTGCGCGTCGTTCGACCCGCCCCCATTGCGGCGCAGATCAAGGATCAGCGTCTCGCGGCCCGACTTCGCCATACGCTCAAACACGGGGCCATAGATCGTGTCCGGGTCGACCGGGCGGCGGTAATTCACGAAGGTGTCAACGCTGAGATAGGCGGCGCGATCGTCGAGCAGTTTGAAGGTGACCGAGCTGTCGAAATTGCTGGCAAAACGGCGGGTGCCGGTTTGCTCCTCGAACTGGGCATAGCTCCAGCGCTTAACCGTCACATCGTCCATGCCTGCGACGCTGAGCGTCACCTCCGGACGTGTGTCAAAGAGAAAGAGATAGAAGTGATCGAAGGCCGGCCCCATAAACTCGCCCTGCGCCACCACGCTTTCGCCTTTGATGTAATCGGTGTCGCCATCGACCGGGAAGAGTTCAAACACCTTCGCGATCACCTCGCTGGCAGGCGTGCCATCGATCGCGAGGATTTCCGCGCCGGCGACAAGATCGGTCTCGCCCGGGTCGGTCACGAACAGGCGGTCGTCAAAAATCGCATAGCGGAAAGGCAAGTAGAGCGGTTCTTCCTGTCGCGCCTTCTCAAAATCCGCCGGGAGTTCCGCCTTGGTGTGATCGCATCGGATCGCGGCGAGCACCCGGCTGATCTGAAGGTAGAGATTGCCCCGCGTCGGGTTCGCAAGCGCCTTCGTCGATGCGTCCTGCCACAAGGCGTCGAGCTCGGCATGCGACGTGTAGCGGGTGTAGCCGGGGTGGATTTGCTCCAAGGTCTGCCGCGTGATCGCCAAATCTTCGCGCACCTGCTCGGCGGTCAGAAGCTGATCGCGTGGGGACGCTGGCGACGAAATGCCAGACTCTCCCACTGGTGCCTCATTTTGCGCGACACAGGGCGCGGGATCAAAGGCCAGGGCAGCGGCAAGGGCGAGCGTGCAGGAAAGGGTCTTCATGGCTTTCACTCTCCCTTCTCACGGCGCAGGGCCGAGGGCTTGAACTCGCTGTGGGTGAAGCGATAGGTGCCCGCCTCCACAATCGTCACGGCGAGCGCTTCGTCTGGGCGATAGCTGTCCCAGTACTTTCCATCACAAGCGAACACACGAACGCCAAGGGGGAGGTCGAAGGCGACCTTAGACAGCGGCAGAATCGTCTGGAAGAAGCCATAGTTCCGATTGTCCGGGTCCTCCGGCATCTGAAACCTTGCGTAGACCGTGCGCGGCAAAATCGAGGTGTTCTTGATCACCAGCCTTCCGCTCTCTTGCGCGGCATCATCCTCGACAAATTGCGTGTTCACATAAGAGGGCGTTTTCGCTGAAGGGTGCGCTGCCGCCGAAACGGGCGTAAGCGAGGCCAGCGCGGCAATGGCAACGCAAATGGCAGTAATCGGTACGCAAGTCGGGAAGACGCGGCTGCGGATGGAGGACGGGGAAGACATGCTTTGGATCCTTTCGTTAAGCGCCCGCTCGTCGGCCTGTTGGCAAGCCTCAAACGCCGGGCTGGTGAGCGATCCACTGACTTCAACGCCGACATACTTCGCCTCAAAAAAGCCAAAGGTGCGCTTTTCGAAGAATTGAGACGATCGCGTTTCGCGCCTAGGGCAAGCAGGCGGCGTCGTTGATTTGTTTGAAGAAAGAAGCCTTGTCCTATGGAATTGAGTTGGCGCACCACCGTCCTTCTCGTGACCGGATTGCCGGCGATCATGGCCGCCATGATGATTTGGGCGAACGCCCGCGAAGTGGTCGCGGCACGGTTTTTCTTGGCCGTAATCCTCGCATGGGTCCTGTTCAGCACGCCCTATGTAATCGGCTTTTCCGGCGCGTATCAGGCCTACCCCTGGCTTACCTTCGCGCCGTTCAACACCGAGCTTTACATCGGCCCGTTATGGCTGCTCACCGTGCGCGCCTTGACGAGCGAAAAGCTACCGAATCGTTGGTGGCTGTGGCTGGTGCCCGGCGCGGTGCAGACGCTGTATTACACCGGCTGTTTTCTATTGATCGGTCCTGAATGGGGAACAGGCGAAGGCGCCGCAGACCTGAAGTTCGCGTTCAACGATGCGTTTCACGAACCCTATATCGTGCCCATCGAAACCGCCTTCGGCCTTGGGCTAATCGCCTATGCGGGGTGGGAGAGCTGGCGGCGCATCGGACGTTATCGCGAATGGATCGGGCGCGAACACTCCAACGCCGATCGCGTGGATCTTGCCTGGCTCAGCCATGCGGGCGCGGCTATCATTGGGCTCGCGCTGATCTGGCTTTCCAGCGATGTTCTGGCGACGATCATCGGGCCTTTGTCGTACATGACGAACTTCTGGTTCTACGCGGTCAGCGGCGTTGTTGTGCTGTGGTTGGCCCTGCAGTTTCTGGCCCGCAGCGACCGCCGCTTTCCCAAGCCAGACGCGCAATCGACCGATATCTCCTCAAAGGCCGACCCGAGCGAAGCCCAAAAACCCTCCGTGCCAGCGCGGCTGGCGCTTGCGGCGGTGGAGGCCAGAGTGCGCGAGGGCGGTTGGCATTTCGATCAGGACCTGACCCTGGGCGAACTGGCCCGGCGACTGGGCACCAATTCATCGACGCTGTCCGCCGCGCTTAACGCGCGCGAAGAGGTCAACTTCACCTCTTTCATAAACGGTCTGAGAGTTGATGCGATGTGCGATCAATTGCGGCGCGTTGAAGCGGGAGCAAATCCGAACCTGCTTGATCTCGCGCTGGATTGCGGATTTGGCTCAAAGGCCACCTTCAATCGGGCTTTCAAACGCCACACTGGTCTGTCGCCACGCGAATGGATGGGACGCCAGCGCGAGCGCCAAGCCGCGTAAGACTAGTCTGATCGCATAATTGGAGAAAATGGCAGGGGCGACAGGATTCGAACCCGTGGCCCTCGGTTTTGGAGACCGATGCTCTACCAACTGAGCTACGCCCCTGCACTTTGGACGGCTGCCCTTAGACAAAGCGTGGGCGGGTGGCAACACTAAGCGTGACCGAGTAGGCGCTTTGTCGTCTTCTTACTTTCGCCTGCGCCGCACGATGGTATCCTGCCAGCCATGCATTCTCCTCTTCGCACTACGATTCCCGTCGAGACGTTGCTGCTCGCCTATCGCAGCGGCATTTTTCCGATGGCGGACAAGCGCGAAGATCAGGACATCTTCTGGGTTGAACCGCGCGAACGGGCGATACTGCCGCTTGAACACTTCCATATGTCCAAGAGCCTGCGCAAAGTGGTGCGTTCCGACCGTTACGTCGTGACGATGGACGCCGCGTTTCAGGATGTCGTCGAAGCCTGCGCGCAGCCGCGCCCCGGCCATCCCGAAACCTGGATTAGCGAGCGGATCGTGCGCAGCTATGTCGCCCTGCATAGGGCTGGCCACGCCCATTCAATTGAGTGTTGGCAGCCCGCCCAGGAAAAGGGCGCGCCGAATCAATTGGTGGGCGGCCTTTACGGTGTGAGTTTTGAGCGCGTGTTTTGCGGTGAAAGCATGTTTGCCCGCGCGGACAACGCCAGCAAGGTCGCGCTGGCCTGGCTCGTAGCGCTGATGCGCCGGGCTCAATATCGAGTGCTCGATTGTCAGTTCATGACTGACCATCTCGCTTCGCTGGGCGCGATTGAGATGCCGCAGGCAATGTATATGCGCGCGCTGGAGCGGGCCAAGGGCCGTACGCGGATGACGTTGATGGACGCCTACCGCGCGTTCACTCAGGAAGCGAAAGATCAGCCTTCTGGTGCGGGCTCAAGCGGAGCCTCTCCGGGAAAGCGCATTGCGCAATCTTTGACCCAGACGTCGTAAATCGGGTGTTCCACCACGTTGAGGCTGGGCGACTCCTTGAACAGCCAGCCCGAAAAGACGCGCGTGTGTTCGCTCTCACCACGCTCAAGCACGTCAACCTGCACAAAGGCACCGGTTTCCTGCGGCATTTCCCAAGGTGCCGTACGCTCACAAGAAGCAAGCGTCAGAATTACCGGCCCCTCTTCGCGCACTTCGCCGGGGCGCATTTCGATGTCCTGGCTCAGGTTGTTGCGCTTGTTAAGGAGGCCAATAGTAGCCACTCGCTCCTCAAGCGGCGTGACTCCTTCGAAATCGCCCTGCGCAGAGACTCCATCGCTCGCACCCGCGTCATCTGCGATCTCAACCGTCGCTTCATCTTCAACAGGCGCCTCTTCTTTCGCGCACGCGCTTAAACCAAGCGCAGTGGCGACAAGCAGGCTGACAGAAACGACGCGCATCCCGACGGCTCTTTAGCCTTCCGGCGACCAGGCTTCGTAATCGCCAACGGCTTTGGCGCGTTTGCCGCCCCGGTCGAGCGATCCTTGGGGGAGATAGGCCTGCGCGGTCCCGGTGGCGTTGGGCGTATAGTCCGCTTCCCAAATCTTGGCCGGGGGCAGGTGGCTTTCGGGAACATCGTCGAACGCGCCGTGCAACCAGCCATGCCATTCAGCAGGCACCTTACTGGCGTCGTTAGCGCCTTCGTAAATCACCCAGCGCTTTTCGCGCTGAGTGTAGGATCCGGTCGACTGGCCATCGTCCTTGCGAGCCTTGCGATAGTATTTGTTGCCCGCGTGATCGGTGCCGACATGCTCACCGCTTTGACGGCTGGCCCACAGATGCGTGCCGAGCGTCGCGCCGTCCCACCAGGTGAAGATTTTTCCGAAGATTCCCATGCCTGCGCGCTTAGCTTAAGCGGCATGGCCCGCCAAGAGCCTTTGCCGTCTACCCTGTTGCCTCCCACTCAACCAAATCGCCCGGTTTGATGCCGAGTTCTTTCGCAAGCCCGCCACGGATTTCGAAGACTGCAACAACTGCGCCATCAGACGCCACCGATTCGAGCGAATACGGCACCGCAGTCTCGATATTGGTGATGCGACGATCCGGGCCAATGAAGATGATGTCCAAGCTAATCGGCGTGTTCTTCATCCAGAAGCTGCGCGTCTGTGGCGGATCGTTGGGGAACAGCATCGCCTCATCGTCGCCGAGCGCTTCACGAAACATAAGGCCGCGCGCTTGTTCCTCGCGGGTTGAGGCCAACTCCGTTTTGAAAACTTGGCGCGAGTCACCACTCATCACGGCGACTTCGATGATATCGAGCCTTGAGACCGGATGGCGCGCGTTGCTTGCAGTGGCCTGTGTAGGTTCGGCCAAAGCCGGCGCGTCTTGTGTGGTCGTCGCCGGTGAACACGCCGCCAGTGCGATGCCCAGCGTTGCGACGGGAAGCCAAAGCGTCTTCGTATCACCAAGCATCGCGTTTGCTTTCGTCATCTTCGGCTTCGACCACCCATTCTTCGATCGCCTCTTGGTCTGACGCCTCCAAGATGAACTGCACGTGTTCGTAAAGGTGCCCGGCTCTTAACATGGCCGCGATCTGCTTCTCTCGGCGCTTGTGAAGGGCGGTTCCGTCCTGTTCTGTATCGCCTGTGTCGCGGCTGTAGGGACCAAATCGACGCTTGCGCGCCAGCAACATGGCCGCTCGGCGGCTCGCCGCTTCTGAAGGTTTATTGTCAGCGCGCGTTTGCTCTTCGACCCCGGCGGCCCACAAAGCCTGCTCCACGCGGCGAGAGCCGAACCCACGCGCCGTCAGATCGCGCGATCGACTGCGGGCGAAAGCGTCATCGTCAATATAGCCGAGTTCGATAAACCGCGTGACTATTCCGACCACGTCGATTTCCTGTACGCGGCCATCTTCGTCCTCAGCAACACCGCGCTCGCGGATCTTGCGTGCGAGATACCCTTCCAGTTTGGCCGCAGTGGTCGAAAAGCGCGCGACATAGGCAAGCGCCAGATCACGCAAGGCCGTTTCGTCCAAGGGCCGCTTTTTGCGCGGTTTGCGCGCAGCCGATCGCTTGGGCTGAACTGTGCCTGACGTGCTACCATCACGTGACGTTTCGCTTTCGTCTGAAACCATTTCGCCTTATTCGTGCCACACTCGTTATCAAATGGGAAAAGCTGGGCCGCTTTGATGGTAACCGTCAGAGCGCATGGGAGACAATAGCACAGGCTGTAAGCCGCGCTTAAGCTACGGGTTTCGCTATATAATATGACCGACGCCGCATTGACGCCGACGCCGAACGATTGCGATTTGCCACGGATTCGTGCGCAATTTGCCACCTTTAACGACGCCATCGATTACGCCGCGAAGAGCGAAAAGGGCCTAAATTTCCACGATATGCGTGGACAACTCGAACGCGTGTACCCTTATCGCGAGATGCGCGAAGACGCTCTTGTGATGGCCCGTCGCCTGATTGCGGCGGGTATCCAGAAGAACGACCGTGTCGCGCTGATCGCAGAAACCGCGCCTGAATTTGCCGCGCTTTTTTGTGCGTGCGTTTACGCCGGTGCGTGGCCGGTGCCGCTTCCGTTGCCGACCAGTTTCGGCGGCAAGGAAAGCTATATCGACCAACTTGCGGTTCAACTGAAAAGCTCGGACCCGGCGATGCTTATCTATCCGGAAATGATCGGTGAAATGGCCGCCGCCGCAGCGCAGCGTCAGGGCTGCGCTGGGACAAGCTGGCAGGAATTCGCGGAGCGTGAAGCACCGGAGTGCGAATTGCCCGAAGCCGGTCCGCATGACATTTGCTATCTGCAATATTCCTCCGGCTCGACCCGCTTCCCGCAAGGCGTAGCGGTCACGCATGAGAGCCTGCTTCACAATTTGTACGGCCACGCGGTCAGCATGGATCTCAACACCGGCGATCGCTGCATCAGTTGGCTGCCGTGGTATCACGACATGGGGCTGGTCGGCTGTTTCCTGTCGCTGGTCGCCAACCAGTTTTCAGCCGACCTCCTAAAGCCAGACGCTTTTGCGCGTCGCCCGCTGGCTTGGCTGGATATGATCAGCCGCAATCCTGGTAATACGTGTTCTTATTCGCCGACTTTTGGCTACGACATTTGTGCCCGCCGTATTTCCAGCCAGACCAACGTGGCGGAGCGGTTTGATCTGTCGCGCTGGCGCATTGCTGGGAACGGAGCGGACATGATCCGCCCAGACGTTATGCAAAGCTTCGTCAACGCGTTCAGCGATGCGGGTTTCAAGGCTTCGGCTTTCACGCCGTCCTACGGCCTCGCCGAAGCGGTGCTGGCTGTCACCGTCATGCCACCGGGCGAAGGCATCCGCGTCGAACTCGTCGAGGAAGAGCGCCTGTCCGGCACGCCGCGCGATATCTCGCGCCCCGCCCGCTACCGCGCGATCGTCAATTGCGGCAAAGCTCTGCCCGACATGCAAGTCGAAATTCGTGGAGAGATGGGCGATGCGCGCGGCGATCATCAGATCGGCAAGGTCTGGTGCAACGGCCCCAGTGTCATGCACTCCTATTTCCGCAATCAAGAGGCGACCGATGATTGCCTAATGGATGGCTGGCTCGACACCGGCGACATGGGCTATCTTGCCAATGGTTATCTGTTCATCGTCGGCCGCGCCAAAGACATGATCATAATCAATGGCAAGAACCACTGGCCGCAGGATATCGAGTGGGCGGTCGAACAATTGCCGGGCTTTAACCATGGCGACATCGCCGCCTTTGCGGTGGAAACTGAAGGCGGAGAAGAAGCGCCCGCCGTGCTGGTCCATTGCCGCGTCTCCGACCCGGTGGAACGCATCAAGTTGCGCGAACAGATCAGTGACAAGGTGCGTTCGGTCACCGGCATGAGCTGCGTCGTCGAATTGGTTCCGCCGCGCACTTTGCCGCGCACCAGCTCGGGCAAACTGAGCCGCGCCAAGGCGAAGAAGCTGTATCTGTCGGGCGAAATCGTGCCGCTGGAACTGGCGGCCTAACAGCGCACTGGCTTCGGGTTACTCGTTGCCAGCCCCGCCCCATTGCGCTCGCAATGGCGCAGGCCCCGACTGCACGGAAACATTCACACCTCGAGCTGCGAGCATTTCCTGCGCGATTTGCGCATCCGCTTCTGGGCCCACCAACCTCATAGCCACATCAAAGCGCGAAGCGGCCCATTCGATCACGCCAAGCGCGGCGCTCCCCTCGCTGGTTGGCGCCCGGCGAGTGGCTGTGCCCTCGCCCACTTCGATATCCTCAAAGGCGATCGCGCTGGGCAATTCGCTTAAGGGCGGGAGGAGTTCGATCGTCCACTCCGGTTCGGTGTCCGCAATGCGCGCTTCAAGCGCTTTGTAGGCCGCGAGGCTTGCGCCATCGAGACGCTGGGCGCGGACCATGGCGCGTCGGCGCGTGCGGTCAATTGTTACATCTTCGTCCGGCACGCCGGCCACCAGAGCCAGCCGCTGGGCTAGATCTTGCGCTCGTCCTTGAGCCACCTGCTCCTCCTGAGCGCGCGCCGCGGCAAGCTGCGCGGCTTCCGCATCGCCGGCGCCTGATCCGGTTTGGACCTGCCGAAGGGTCACCGAAACGGGCCGTTCGAGACGCTTGCTAAGCGATTGCTCAATGTTGCCCTGCGCCTCGATATGAACCTTCGAACTGAACATGGTCGCCGAGACGCCGATTTGCTCTTCACCAAAGGCGATTTCGAGGTTGTCGAGCTGGCCTGTTTCTTCGAACTCGCGCGTGATCGTGTCACGCACAATCCGCTGCGCGTTAGCCTCCCACGCGATGGTGCGAAGCGACAGCCCAAGCGGCAAGGCCAACGCGAAGAACACAAGGATGATGACAGTGTTTTGGGCCTGCGACTGACGCGCGCTGAGCGAACCGCGAAAGCCGTAGAGCTTGGCGATCGCCCAGGCGGTAAGCGCAATCGTCACAAGGTTCGTCACATAAAGCAGCAGAGCGCCTGAGAAGACCGGCCAATTCAACGTGGCAAGGCCAAAACCCACCACAGCCAGAGGCGGCATCAGAGCGGTAGCGATCGCAACACCGACGATCGCGCCGGCTCGCCCTCGGATTGTCGCGTAGGCGCCCGCGAGACCGGAAAACAGCGCGATCAAGAGGTCAAACAGGTTGGGCTGCGTGCGCGCGGCGATCTCGGGCGTAATCGTGGTAATCGGTGAGAAGAAGACGAGCAAAGCGCACAGCGCCACCGCCATCAACGTCCCCCACAAAAGCGAGAGCCCGGCTTGCTTGAGCCACTGATAGTCAGTGATTGCGATCGCAAAGCCGAGGCCAATAATCGGTCCCATGAGGGGCGAGAGCAACATCGCACCAATCACCACCGCGGTGGAGGATTGGAGCAGACCAATCACGGCAATCCCGGCGCTCATCGCGGTCATAAACAGATAGTGTTCAGACATCGCGCAATCATCGCGCCGCTTCGCGATCACATCGGCGTGATCAACCGCCCCAATAACATCGTCGCGCCACCACCCGCGAAATGTAGCGAGCACACGCTTCGCCCCAAAGGTACTCTTGGTCGCGGCGGCGACAGCTTCACCCGCGTTGTCGACCTTGCCATGGACAGTCGGCATTTCGCGCTGAGCGGGAGGCGAGTTTTGATCAGATTGTGTCACGTCGTCTTCGAAGAGCCCCTCTTATGAACCATATTAGAACCAAACCTTTGCAAACAAAAGGTGGTTCGAAAGGATCAGAGACGCGCACTTTAATCAAAACCAATTGATCGATGAACGCATAATCGTGGACGGCGGGGGCTCAATCGGGCATTCTTGAATTTTGTGTTTTAGACACCTAATACAGTTAAGTATGAACCGACTGCGCGCGCGCTACGTTTGGCGCGTTGCCTCAGGGAGACCGGAAAGCCATTATGAGCACTGAAAACGAAGCCGCTACCAACATCGCCACCGCGACCAAGGAAGCCGCCACTTTCGAACTCACGCCGCCCACGCCCGTGCCCGACGTCGCGCCGGAACAAGCCGCTGGGCTCGTCCCGGTCAGCACCGAGCAAAAGTCTAAACTGGACGTGAAGGTCGATGGCTTTGTCGCCGATCTTGTGTCGGTGGATGCAAACTCCCCGGCCTTTGGTGAGAAAGTCGACCAGATTACGCGCATGGGTCAGGAACAGATCCGCGCCGCCGCCGGCCATTCCAACCGCTTCCTCGATCGCCCCGTGCGCGCGATGGACAGCGATAACAGCGTGGGCAAGGATTTGGCCGAACTGCGCCGCACAGTCGAAGAGCTGGACCCGGGCCGCAAAGGCAAGTTGCTGGAGCCGCGCAAGATCTTTGGGATCATTCCGTTTGGCTCGAAGCTGCAGAACTATTTCGACAGCTACACGTCCTCTCAGGGGCACATTCAACAAATCCTTGAAAGCCTCGAAGGCGGCAAGAAAGAGCTCGTGCTCGACAACGCCGCCATCGATCAGGAACGCGCCAAGCTGTGGGAGGCAATGGGCGAGCTGGAACAGATGATCCACATCGCCAAAACTCTGGACGAACGCTTGGAGCAGAAAGCCAACGAGCTCGAAGCCAGCGATCCTGAAAAGGCCAAAGCGTTGCGCGAAAGCGCGCTGTTTTATGTCCGCCAGCGCACACAAGACCTGCTGACGCAAATGGCGGTGAGTGTGCAGGGCTATTTGGCGCTTGATCTGGTGAAAAAGAACAATGTTGAACTGGTCAAAGGCGTCGACCGCGCCAGCACCACGACCGTGGGTGCATTGCGCACGGCGGTGACGGTGGCGCAGGCTATGACCAACCAGAAACTGGTTCTGGAACAGATTACGTCGCTCAACACCACGACCGCCAACATCATCGACAGCACCAGCACGCTGCTGCGTGATCAGACCGGCAAGATTCACGAACAGGCCGCGGCCTCGACCATTCCGCTGGAGACGCTGCAGCGCGCTTTCCAGAACATTTACGACACGATGGACGAAGTGGACGACTTCAAGGTTCGTGCGCTCGATTCGATGAAGCAAACGGTCAACACGCTGTCCAGCGAAGTCGAGAAGTCCAAGGGCTATATCGCGCGCGCCGAAGGGCAGGCTCAGGCCCAAGCCAAGGTCGCGAGCGAACCGTCTTTGCTGGCGTTGGAGAGCTAAAGCGCTGTGAGTCTAAGCCAAGATACCAATCGCGAACTGGCGGAGGCCCGCCGAGTGCTCGTCGACAACCAAAACGGCGGTCGCCATCGGCGTTCCCGATCAATTGGGCAGGGTTCGGCCAAGGAGAAAATTCAGGTCTGGAAAAGCCGAGCGAAGTACTTCGTCGGCGCTTTGGTTGCTATCTTGGTGTCAGCCAGCGTTGCGGGCATCATATTGGAAGGGATCGGTTTCACCGGCGTCATGATGACAGCGCTCGCCGTGATGGCGGCGGCCTATGTGTTTTCCAACTACCCAAAGCAAAAGACCGTCAAGCGGACCGAGCTCAAAGAAGGCAGCCCCAAGCAGATGGTCGCCAACACCGAGCGTTGGCTGGAACAACAGCTCCCGGCTTTGCCAGCACCGGCTGTGCAAGTGGTTGACCAATTGGGTACTCAGCTCGACGCGCTCGCCGTTCAGCTTGAAACCATCGACGCCGCGCACCCTGCGATGAACGATGTGCGCGAGCTGGTAGGCGAGTATATCCCTGAGACCATCGACAATTACAGAAAAATCCCGGAGCATCTGCGCACCGAAAAACACACCGGCAAAAGCGCCGATGAACGCTTGACCGACAGCCTGACCAAGGTGTCGAGCGAAATCGACCGCGTCACTCGTCAGCTGGCCGAAGGCGCGATGGACGATCTTGCGATCAAGGACCGCTATCTTGAATACCGCTTTGGCGGGATTGAGGCATTGAGCGAAGAACCTAAGGGGTAATATGAATGAAAGTCCGATTGCCTCACCAGCTCGAGAAAGCCGAAATCCGCCGCCGTCTCGACGAGCGCAAAAGCGAGATCGTCGACTATTTTCCTGAGGGCATGGCCGATCTTGAGAGCCGTTGGAAAGGCGAAGACCATCTGGACTTTGTTGTGGCCATCGCGGGGCAGCGCATTCAGGGTGCCGTCGATATCGAAGACAGCCACGTCGTTATCGATGTAAAGCTTCCGCTCATTCTCAGTTTTCTCAACGGCAAGATCGAAGACTCGGTCCGCAAAGAAGGCACGCGCCTGCTCACCTAAAACCCACTTAGCGCCCGCGACCTTAGCCCGCGGCGCACTTGGCTAAGCGAACCCACGGACTTGTTTCTGCGTTGATCAGTTGCAAGGTCAGCACTCGTATGTAAGTTTACCTAGACACTCTGGAGTGTTATAGAAGCTGACAATCCCGCGACGGTCGAGGTGCCCGATTTGAGCTATTCAGAGCCATCGGAGAATTTGAGGCAGACATTGCGCAAGGCGACCGCCGATGCGCATGATCGCCTTGATGGCACCATGCGCGTCGTGGCTGGCTGGTCGACCATCGACGACTACACCCGCTTTCTCGCACTCCAATACGCGGCTCGCAAACCGGTCGAGCAATGGCTAGAGGCGCACGCGCCAGCCGATCTGCGCCCCCCAGCTCAATCGCCCCTGATCAAACGGGATCTGGCCGATTTGCAATGCGAATTGCCAACCAACGAACTCACATTTGATCCACCCTTTTTCAATGACCATGAACCGCAAGGCCGCCATTCGGCGACGTTGGGTTCAGCGTGGGTTTTGGCGGGCTCCTCACTTGGCAATCGCGCTATCCTTGGCGAAATCACACGCCTTGCCAAGCGTGAGGGATGGCCTGCATGGCCGTCACGATTTCTTGGTGATCCAAACATGCTCGATTTCTGGAAGCGCCTGAGAAGCCGGATCGAAAACGCAGCGGACGTGGACACGGTCTTGATGGCTATCCAATCCGCTGATCTGGTATTCGAACACTTTATCACCCACGCAGAGAGCGCACACACAGCACATTAAAGTCTGTCTCGGGAGGGATCCCTGGGAATGACCGAAGCCATAGATGGGAAACCCATGAACTTCGTCACCACCCAGAGTGAACTCAACGAATGCGACCGCGAGCCAATCCATCAGATTGGTTCGGTGCAGGGCTTTGGTGGGTTCGTCAAACTCAACAGCGATTGGACAATAGCCCATCGCTCGGTGAACTGCGCCGATATGCTCGGGCTGACGTCTCTGCCAAAACCAGGGACGCAACTCAGCGATATTCTGGAACCATCTGCGGTCGAGGCGCTCCAAAACGCTGTGGCTCGCTGTCGTGAGACGCAGGATGTTGATCGTCTTTTTGGCCAAAATTTGACGGATACATCCGCTCTGTTCGATTGCGCCGTGCACACGGTGGGCGGGCGGATCGTGGTCGAGTTTGAACCGCACGACGCAGGCGATGTCGTCAACCACATTGCCTTGATCACCCCCGCCATCTCGAAGATCGAGAAGATCACCGATCTCACCCAACTGTGTTCGACGACCGCCGATGTCGTGCGCGATATGCTCGGCTATGACCGGGTCATGGTCTACCGTTTTCATTCAGATGAAAGCGGCGAGGTGATCGCGGAAAGCGCGCGCGATGATCTGGAGCCCTATCTGGGCTTGCGTTACCCTCACACCGATATTCCGAAACAAGCGCGCGCGCTTTTCCAGAAAAACCGGGTGCGGATCATCGCCGATGTCGATGGCCAAACCGCTGCCATTGAGCCCCTTCACGCCTTCGGCAATCGCCCACTCGACATGACGAAGAGCGCGCTGCGCACATCCTCGCCGATCCATCTGAGATATCTGCGCAATATGGGTGTCGCCGCCACAATGACACTGGCGATTGTGCGCCAGGGCAGGCTGTGGGGGCTGATTGCGTGCCATCATATGACGCCGCGCCTGCCCTCGTTCTCCTTGCGCACCGTGGCGGAGAGTTTTTCGCAAATGTTCTCGCTCGTGCTTGACCGGATGCTGATCGATCGGTCCGAGCGACTGCGATCACGCGGCCGTGATCTGCACGCCCAATTGATGGCGAAAATGAGCAATGGAGAGACTTTGGGAAACAATCTCTCCAACATCGCCGAAATGCTCAAGGGCCTGATCGCGCACGATGGCCTATCGGTGAATATCGGTGGCGAGTTCACTGTCCATGGGGAAGCACCCACGAAAGAGGAATTCCAAGCGATAGCTCCCGACCTTGGGGCAACACCGCTGACGGAAGCTTATGGGACCACAAACCTCTCCAGCTTTTTCCCTTCCGCGCGGGGGTTCTCCGATCGAGCCACCGGGGCGCTTCTGATACCGATCTCTCGCGAACCCTACGACTACCTGATCCTTTGGCGCAAACCGATTGCGCAGAAGGTGAAATGGGCCGGCGATCCAATCAAAGCCAAAAAAATCGCCCCGGGTGAGCGCCTTCAGCCACGCGAGAGTTTCGCGGAATGGATCGAGACAGTCGATGGCCATAGCGAGGACTGGACGCCCGACGATATGCACATCGCCGAAGGGTTGCGGGCCACTCTGCTCGAAGTGATCTTGCGCATGTCGGAAGAAGTCGCGCGCGAACGCAGCCGCGCTCAGGAGCAGCAGGGGCTTTTGATCGCCGAGCTCAACCATCGCGTGCGCAATATCCTGAACCTAATTCGCAGCCTCGTATCGCAGTCCCAATATGAAGCCCCGGATGTTGAAAGCTTCGCCTCGATAATCGGTGGGCGGATCGCGGCGCTGGCTTCGGCGCACAACAACATCACGCAAGAAAACTGGGCACCGGCCCCGCTTGCGGCTCTGTTCGAAAGCGAAATCGAAGCGTATTTGACCAATAAGAGTGATCGCTTCTCCTTCAGCGGCGAAGCGGTTCTGGTGACGCCCGAAGCGTACACCGTGCTGGCTTTGGTCGTGCACGAATTGATGACCAATTCGGTCAAGTATGGCAGCTTGTGCGATCAAAGCGGCAGTGTCTCAGTCCATATTGGGCGAGACCCGCGCGGCGACCTCACCATCGCCTGGCGAGAGCGTGGAGGACCGCCGGTCCAAACCCCATCGCGGCGGGGATTTGGATCGACCATTATCGAACGCTCCATTCCGTATGAGCTCAAAGGCGAAGCGACACTGCGCTTCCAACTCACGGGTCTTGAAGCCGATTTCGTCATCCCGAAGCGCTTCATTCAGGATATACCGACAGCCCAAAACGCTCTCATGACGTCGCATCGAGACGATGCAGGCAACGATAACGCTGCGGATCTGCTGTCGAACAAGTCAGCCCGGGATGGATTGCCGAGCCACGCTCTGATCGTCGAAGACAGTATGATCATTGCACTCGACACCGAAGAAAGCTTGCGCCGCGCTGGCATCAGCTCAATCGATGTCGCCAGCAATGTTACCGGCGGGCTTTCCGCAATCAAAGCGCACCCGCCCGAATTGGCCATCGTCGATTTCAACCTTGGCAGCGAATCGAGCCTCCCTGTGATTGAAGAGCTGCGACGCCGAGGCGCCTTCTTCTACCTTGCCACCGGCTATTCCGAGTTGGGCGTGAAGATGGAAGAAATGGGAGCCGCGGGCCTTCTTCAAAAGCCCTATGGTGCCTCAGAGATTGAGGCCGTGCTCGCCGCCTTCAAGACCAATCGTTCAAGCCAAGAATCGGGGTCGTCGGCGTCATCGCTTGGATCGGGTTAGTAGGGTGACGCCCGCATCGCTGAAGTCCAACACGCTGAGTGATGGCGCGTAGAGGCACCCACCCGAATGGATAGCCTCGCCGGTCTTCTTGAGACGCACTTCACCTTCGAGCGGCAGGGCAAGCGCTCCCTCAGAATATTCAAGAGAAAGGGCCTCGTCGGGCGCGCCCTCAACTCTATCGAGCCGGAAAAAGGGTCCGTCGATCAGGCTCGATTGGCCTTCTCTTACCACGCTTTTGTGGCACGCTTCGTAAGGGCCGCGCTGCGCGACCGCCAAGGCGCGATCCAAGTGTAAAGCGCGTGGGCGTCCGTAATCGTAAAGCCGGAATGTGGTGTCTGAGTTCTGCTGCACTTCAACAAGCGCAAGCCCTGGACCGATCGCATGAACCGTTCCAGCGGGCAGATAAAAGACGTCGCCCGCTTTGGCATCGTGCCACGTCAGAAGGTCTTCAATTGATCCATCTTTAGCCGCTTTCTCGATGCGCTCAGATGAATGATCTTCGTCAAAACCAATAGCCAGCTTTGCCCCCGGCTTGGCATCCAGCACCAACCAGCACTCTTCTTTGCCCGCCTCATCAGCGCGCGCGTTGTGGACCGACGGGTGGACCTGCACCGAAAGCTTTTCACTGGTGAAAAGGTATTTCACCAGAAGGTCGGGCATCTCGGGCGGTGGATCAAACCAGATCTCGCCAATCCGCGTGTTTCTCGGCGCGGAAAAAGGGCGCGGTAGATTGGCCCGGCCCCACACCTTCTCCACCATACGGGTGGGAAGCTGACGGGTTATTCCGATGAGTGGCGCGCTCGAATTCATTGCTCGGCGGCTCCCGGCAACCGCCCGACTCTCTGAGCGCCCTCCCGCGTCGTCACCAAAACCTCATCACCTGAGACAACGATGCAAATATCCTCAAGCCCCACCGCCGAAACACGGGGGCCGTCCGAGAGAGCGAGGACGTTTTGGCAGCTTTCATCCAGATCAACTCGCCCGCGTGTGGTGTTGCCGCTGGGGTCAGCCTCGTGCGCAAGCGCTTCGTGCAGAGCGGTCCAACTGCCAATATCGGACCAGCCCATTTCAACCGGCACCATGGCCGCGCGCTGCGTGTTCTCCATCACGGCGTAGTCAATCGACTCGCCTGAAATCTCCTCAAACGCCTGCGCCTGCGGATGAAATCGCGAACCATCCTTCCGCCCGGCAGCGACCGACACGGCCACAGCTTGCGCCATGGCTGGTCGATGGGCGTCGATTTCGGCCAAGAGAGCCCCAGCACGGAACGCGAAGATCCCCCCGTTCCAACTGTACTCACCCGTTTCGAGGTAGCCTTGCGCTGTCTCCAAGTCCGGCTTCTCAACAAATTGAGCGATCTTGTAGCCACCGGACAGCGCCTCTCCGCGATGCAGATATCCATAGCCGGTTTCGGGCCTTTCCGGCGCGATCCCAAAAGAGACCAGCCAGTCTTGCGCGGCCAACTCCGCCGCGGCCATGGCCGCTGCGCGAAAGGCGTCTTCGTCGGCAATGTGGTGATCGCTCGGGCAAACCAGAATAATCGCATCAGACGGCAATCGCGCCGCGGCCAGTGCGATGGCTGGTGCGGTGTTCTTCGCACAAGGCTCCACGATCAGCGTGTAGTCCCCGGCTTCCGCCATCTGTTCTTCGATCAGATCGCGATGCGCCTCTCCCGCGACGATAAGCGGAGCGGCGAATGTCTCACGGTCCGATACGCGCGCGACCGCGCTTTCAAACAATGTGCGCTGACCAAGCAAGGGGAGGAAAGGTTTGGGCCGATCCTTTCGGCTCATCGGCCACAGGCGTGTGCCACTGCCGCCGCACAGGATGACGGGATAGATCGGCGCGCTGTGTGTCATGTCGTCGACCGGTATAGCAGAGCGTCTTTGCGAGAAAAGCGCGTTGTGGAGCCATTTTGGCGGCTCCCGTCGACCCCGACATTCGTAAGTTTCACAGCGCTTCGTCCGCGCCTAAAACCAGCGCTGGCGCCAGTAGAAGGGCGCATCCACCGGGTTTCCGTTCGCGTCTTGCGCGGGGCGGAAGCCCAACCGTTCCACCACCAATTGGCAGGTAATCCGATCCGCTTCCACGTCCGGACTGGCGCGATAGATCGAGCAGTTTCGCGCGCGCCCGTTGGTCCCAACGATGACGCGCACGATTACCTCGGTTCCACGCCGCGCCTCACGGCCACCAGGCGGAGTAGGATAATCGCGCGCGTTGCTGATCGAACCCGAAATATGCTCTGGCCGCGTCACCGCTACGCCGCCAGCGCCAGACCCTTGGTTACCAGATCCCGTGCCGACACCGACACCAGCCGCGCCGGTCCCGTCGCCGCTCTGGCCCGCGCCGGAATCGGCTTTATCGCCTGTCGAAGCGGCCGGCGGCAATGGGATGGTTGCGGGTATCGGCAGCTTGCTCGGCGGCGCGCTGACAGGCGCTGCGACGGCCTTCTCGCCGGTGTCGCCTTGCGCGCCTTCGTCAGGTTCGGGAATGTTCTCTGGCGGCGGCGGAGACGGCGTTTCGCTCACGTCGAAAGCGGCGACGACTTCGCGTTCGACCGACGTGACGATATCCGGCACCAAGGCGCGCGCCAATCCGTAGAGCACCGCAATGTGCAACAGGGCAATTCCCAACAACAGCGGCCAGCTCAGCGGCTTGCGCCGCTTCGCGTATCGCTTTGAAACGGGCTTGGCTTTCAGCCCCGTGTTGGTGGGATCGTCTTCTTTCAATTCAGTCCATATCGGAGGCGATTGCCCCCCACTCAGTAGCCCGCGCCACTATAGCGTGTCCGAAGGGTTTTGCGATGGAGCGCACAATCAAGACTGCGGATAGGGCAATCGCGGACGAAAAGGCGGGCCGGGATGGACGGTATGAGACCTTGCCTGCACCCCCTGCTTCGGTGCTGAATTCCGGGCGATTTGGCTCCAAACCCGAAGGAAGAGAATCTCTGTCTGAGGATGGAGCACCAGCCCCATCAGCTCAGCGCACCATAGCCACCGAGCCTCCGGACAGGCGCAGTGTTGTCGGCGGCTTGGTCGGCGCGGCGGCCTATTTCGCGCTCCTCATTTTAAGCCTGGCTCTGGCTGATATTGACGGCCGTCTGGTCTCAGTGTGGCTACCTTCAGGCGCCGCTGTTGCGTTCCTCTTGCGCATGCGACTGGCAAACGAGCTGGGATTTTACGCGGCAATTTTCACGGTTGGCGTTCTGGCCAGCGGTCTGAAGGGCGCCCCGTTTGGAGAGTCATCCCTAGTCTCGATTGCGAATATGATCTGTATCGCCGTCGCAACCGGTCTCACGCGGCGCATCGTTGGACCTCGACCTGATATGCAAAACGTTGGGACGCTTGTTCGCTTTGCATTGTCAGGCGCGGTGATCGGGCCTCTTGCTGCCACGCTTTTCAGCGTCATGGCTGCGATGTTTGCCACCTTAGAAACAGTGGGGTTGGAGAGCGTTTGGGACAGGTTTTTGGCCGAAACACTTGGACTGCTCCTAATCGTGCCGGCCGCCCTTTTGATCGACGACGCCGTGGAAAGGCGTCTCCGGCCGGATGCACACACCTGGGCTGAAGGAGGTGCCTTGCTCGCGTGCAGCGCGCTTTGCCTCGCGCTTGTTTTTGGGCAGGACGCCTATTGGGTGCTATTTATAGTCGCCCCTATGACCGTGTTGCACGCGGTGCGGCTGGGGAGTGTAGGCGTTGTCTTGCATCTTTGGCTAATAGTCCTCGTATCAACCATCGCGACCTGGGCTGGACATGGCCCAATTGATCAAATGAACACCTCTCCAATCGTGCAACAGCGGCTCGTTCAAGGCTTTATCGCGGCCAATTTCCTAATCGGCTTGCCCATCGCCGCAATTCTGGCTGGACGCGACCAAAGGGCTGAGGCGGTAGTCCAAGGACACCAAGACCTGTGGCTGCTGGCCAACAATATGACCGACGCCGTGCTTAAACTCGATCGGAACGCGGTGTGCACCTACGCTTCTCCCGCTGTGCGAGAGGTTTTGGGCGAACATCCTGACGCCTTACTGGGCCGTCCAATCAATAATCTGGTGCAAGAAGACGCACACCAGCGGATCGTCGAAGTTATTACCCGCCTGCTCGATGGTCGCAGCGAAAAAGAACGTGTTACCTATCGCCGGCGCTTGGACGGAGAGACTGGCGCGGCGGTCTTCATCGAAGCGGATTGCGCGATTGTTTGCGACCCCAAAACGGGCACGAAGGAAGGCGTGATTATTTCCGCACGCGATGTGACGGAGCGAGTGGAATTGGAGCTCCTCCTAACCCGCGCACGCCGACACGCCGAAAAGGCCGCGAGCGCTAAGTCCGATTTTCTCGCAAACATGAGTCACGAAATCCGTACCCCAATGAACGGCGTTCTCGGATTCACCGAACTCATGCTTCAAGGGGAACTTGCGCCCAAGCAACGGCGGCATGCAGAGATGATTGTCGAATCCGGTCGGTCGATGATGGTGCTTCTCAACGACATCCTTGATCTGTCGAAGATCGAAGCCGGTCAGATCGTGATCGACACCGGTACAGTCGATGTGCCGGCGGCCCTTGAAGAATGCGTCGCTCTCCATCAACAGGCCGCGTCAAAGAAAGGGGTGTCGCTCAAGATTGATGCCGAGTTCGAACCATCCGATAGCGCCAGCGATCGCGAAGGTCAGAGTAACATCGCCAATGGATTGCCGAACCTTACGGTCAATACGGACGGACAACGCCTGCGGCAAATCGCGCTCAACTTGATCGGAAACGCGGTCAAATTCACGCAAGTCGGGGAAGTTCGCGTCAGTTATTGCGCACGCGGCGATGACTTGTGCGTGCGAGTGCAAGACACCGGGATCGGGATCAATCACGACCGGTTGAAGACGATCTTCCTCCCATTCACACAAGGAAATAGCGACATCGCGCGACGCTATGGTGGCACGGGACTTGGGCTTTCAATCAGCCACCAACTCGCGCAATTGCTGGGAGGCGGCATCGCGGTGGAAAGCACGCCCGGTGTTGGATCTGTGTTTACGCTGACGCTCCCGGCACCGAGGGTTGAATCGGCCTCTTTTGCCCCCGACGAAAAGACGCCTGTGCCGTCAAAGGACATGCCGCAATCGGCGCGGATTCTGCTGGTTGAGGACCACGAAGTGAACCGGGTGCTGGTGACCGAGATGCTTGAGCGATGCGGTCAGAGTGTCGATATTGCCCAAGACGGCAACGAAGCGATTTCGATGGTCATGGACAGCCTAATGCGCACCCGGCCCTATGACTTGATTCTGATGGATGTTCAGATGCCCGATTGCGATGGATACCAGGCGACCCAAGCGATCCGCGAGGAAGGAATAACTGCCGACGCGCTCCCGATTATTGCGCTAACCGCTAACGCCTTTCCGGACGATGTGACGGCTGCGCACGAAGCGGGCATGCAAGCGCATCTGGCCAAACCGATTGAGTTTGCCCAGCTTGCGGATGTTTTGCAGCGCTGGCTGCCAACACGGATCGTCGAAGCTCCCATGGATCGCGACGTGGCCAAAAATACGTCTAAGGACCGATCCGAGGACGAAAGCACGTCCTCGAAGGGCGATCTGCAACGCCAATGGCTCAAGCGACGCACCGAAGTCGTGGAAGAGGTACGGCGAGGCCTCGGTGATGGTCTTATCGGCTTCACAAACAAACGCCGAGCGAACGACAAAGCCGATCGAGAGGCACTGGTCCGTCTGATCCATAAGCTCGCCGGAACCGCGGGATCTTTTGGCGAGCCCGAACTGGGCCGCAAAGCCGCCGAATTGCAGCACGCCTTAGCAAACAAAGAGCCAAGCGAGACGTGCGAAGCCCTAGCGTTTCAGCTGCTGGCGTTGGCCGATGAGCCCTCGCCGTCAGAATCCTTGAGCCAATTCTGAGCCTCCTCTCGCCGCGCAAAGCAAGGATTGGCGCACGCCACAGCGCATTCACTGTCGCTCCAAACGAAAACGGCGGAACCCGAAGGTCCCGCCGCTTTTCTGTTCGGATAGCTATCCGGTTCGAGCTTAGAACTCGTAACGGGCACCGATCTGGATGCGCCACGCCGAAGCGTTGATCGCGATCTGGTTCTGGTCGTCCGGGCGGAAGCCGCTCGAACGGAACACGTAACGACCCTGATCGTCGAGTTCGCCGTCGATCACGTCGACGAGGCCGTTAAAGCCACCGCGCGAACGCAGGATGTTCCAGCTGCTGTCGAACATATTCAGGATGTTCGCGAAGTCGGCGAAGATTTCGACACGGTCTTCCACGAGGCCCGTGGCGCTGCCGATGAAGGGCAGCTCCTGAGCGATGCGCAGATCCATGTCGAAGTGCCAGTCGTTAAAGCAGCTGTTCCGCTCGATCGTCTCACCCGGATCGAAATCACAGGTGGTACCGCCAACGTAGTTGAGCACTTCCTGCACCGCTTCCGGATCGGACAGCGGCGAGACGTTCGGATCGCTCACACCCGTCGGGATGTAGAGCAGGGCGTTATCCGAGCCCGACGCGCTGTCCGCGAAGACACCGCCACCATCGAAGGTAAGGCTGAACGGACGGCCCGAACGCGCACGGAAGAAGATGCCGAGGCTGGTGTCGTAACCATCGAAGAACTCCTCACGGAAGTTGACCGCCGCGGTGATGTTGTGGCGGGTTTCCGTGGTGGCGCGCGAAACAGCCGGGTCCTGACGATCGAACGCGGCGGTCACGTCAAACGACGAGGTCGCGGTCGAGGACTGGTTGTTACGAGCGTTCTGCGAGTCGGTGTAAGCGTAGCCCAGATTGACCTGCGTTGCGCCACCCGAGGTGAAGATGCCGCTCGAGAAACGCTTGTTGAAGGCAACCGAGAAAACGTGGCTCGACGAGCTGCGGCCGTTGGTCAGCTGGATGTTGTCATCACGACGGGTGCCGAAGCAGTCCGCAGTCAGACCAGTGTACACCGGCGGCGTGCCACCGTTGTTCTGCAGCACCGCGTTACAACCCGTCTGCGTGGCGTCCACCGCTGCGAGGATCGGACGACCATCGGTGGTGAAGCCGTTCACGCCGGTGCGAACGTCTGGAGCCTGGCTGAGATCGACAAAGTTCAGCGGATCGATGAAGCGCGAATAGATGTAATCGAGGTTCATGTTCCAGTTGCTGAAGAAGCCGGTTTCTGCACCAATCGTCGACGAGAACGATAGGTTGGCGCGAACCACCGTCGGCACGTCGAGATCGGGATCGGTCGACTGAACGTCGGCCAGACCCGCTTCGGCCGAAGCCTGACCCGCCGCGATGGCGCAAGCCGGGATACCGGTGAAGGTGCCGCCGGTGACCACGTCGATCTGGCCAGTAGCCGGATCGATCGGAAGCTCGGACACGTCACAGTCGTTGGTGTCACCGTTCGCGGACGAGAAGCCGTTGTTCGAGAAGGCGTTCGAATAGTACACCACCGGGTCACCACCCGAGAAGATGCCGACACCTGCAAGGATGCTGCTGTTCGAGAAGAAGCCTTCATCATCGAAGTTGTAGTTCGCCGAGACACGCGGCAGGATCACCGGATCGATCTGGGCAAAGCTGACACGGTTGGTGAAGCCATAACGATCGAGGAAGTTCGGGTTCGCCTGCGGGGCATCGCCATCATAAAGCTGAACGCGAACACCAGCGTTGATGGTGAGCTGATCGGTGGCGTCCCACTCATCCTGAGCGAAGACCGAGTAGATCTGACGGCTGAAACGCGCAGCGGCGTTGTTGATGTCGGCGCCTTGTGCCACCGCAATCGTTGCACCGCCATTGTCGCCGTTGACGAGATCGTCAGAGTCCGAGAAGACGCTCGGCGAACCATCGCCAACAGCCAGAAGACCTTCGCGGAAGTCGTCGAAGTTCTGGAAGAACAGCGAACCAGTTGCGTTGATCGCGAACAGGTTGAAGACTTCCAGATCGTTGATTTCAGCACCGAACTTCAGGAAGTGACCGCCGCCCGCGTCGTATTTTAGCAAGAAGCGAGCCTGGTCGATCTGCGTATCGAGCTGGTTAGCCGAACGGAAGATGCCCGGGCCGGTCGCGAAACGACCGTTGATTCCGCCGGGGATCGCGCCGAGCGTTTCGTTGGCAATGCCGACGACCAGACGCGGGGTCGGGTTTTCGGATTGCGCTTCGCCAAAACCAACCGGGCCCTGAACGTCGCCGACTTCGGCGCGGCTGACGCGCAGTTCGGTCGAGATCGTGTCGCTCCAGTCGGAGTAGAGACGGACCGAGTAGTAGTCCGAAATCGTGCCTTCGTCTTCGAACGAGTTGAAGCCACCGATTTCCTGACCACCAAAGTCGGATTCGATGTTGGTTTCTTCGAGACGCTGATACGTCGCTTCGAGACGGTGATCGTCGCTGATCACGGCGTCGAGACGACCGAAATAACGTACGTTACCTTCGGCAAGGTTGGTCGGGTATCCGCCGACGTCCTGACCGTAGACGTCATTCGCAATCTGCGCGAACTCGTCGAATTGAGCCTGCGTTGCGAACAGAGCTTCGTTGGTGAAGCCGCCGCCGAACGGGCCAAAGTTGTTCCCCTGCGCCAGATCGGTTTCTTCATAACCGAACGAGAAGAACAGACGATCTTTGATGATCGGACCCGACAGAGTGGCGCCCCAGCGCTTTTCTTCACTGGCGTTGAGGTTCAAACCGTCGATGTTGTCGGCAAACAGACCACCATCAAAGTAGGTGATGAAGGCCGAGCCGCTGAAACGGTTCGAACCGGCCTTGGTAACGGCGTTGACGAGACAGCCGGTAAACTCGGAATATTCGACGTCGAACGGCGCGAATTCAACCGAGACCTGCTCAATCGCATCGAACGGAAGGGGCAAAGAGTTACGCGCGGCGAACGGCGTGCCGTTGAGGCCGAACACGTCCGCCTGGACGATACCGTCAACGGTGAAGGTGTTGCTACGGTCGTTGCCGCCCAAGCACGAAATACGATCAACGTCGTTGTTCGCTTCGAGGCTGACACGCGGGTCGATACGGATGATGTCGCGAATGTCGCGGGTGAGCGACGGGAACGATTCAAGCGTTTCGGTGCCGAACGCGGTGCCCGGACCAACAGCGACCTGAGTGACGCGAGCGCGCGCGCCGGTCACAACGATGGTCTGGTCAGCGGCGCCAGAAGCCGTCGGGGTCAGCGCGAAAGTAAACGTGGTGCCCTGACCAACGTTGGTGAAAACGTTTTCAATCGTCTGGCCTTCGAAACCCGGCGCGGTGACGGTCACCATGTACGGGCCGCCCGGCTGAAGAGACGAAACGCGGAAGTTACCGTCAGCACCGGCGACTGCGACTTCTTCGCGGTTCGTACGGGTGTCGATGATGGTCGCGGTCGCGCCCGGAAGAGGGTTGCCGTCCGCGTCAGTGACGCTGCCCTCGATCGATGAGGTAATCGTTTGCGCGTGGACGGGTGCGGTAAAGGTTGCAGCGGCGCTGAGCGAAACAACGCTGGCTGCAAGGAGATACTTAATCTTCATTTGGAGAGGCCCCTGATCACAATGGATACTTGTGGTGTAAAGCTCGTAAGCGACCTCGCCCCTAGGCCTCGACGAAGTCGGAAAAGAGACACTTTTATTACATCTTTGTGAAACCTCATGACGGTCTCTTTACGCCCTCCAAACCTCCTCGTTATCCACAGGCTCAAACCCGCGAAAACACTGGGATTCGCAGGCTTGTGTTGCTGCATTGCAACGAAGCGATAGTTTCAAAGGAAATCGCTATTTGAGCGATCTTGGAAACGCTCAGGCCAAGTTGATCTCGCGCAGCCGCTGCATCAGGAAGTCGTGCGCGCTGATGGGTGATTCTGCGGAGCCTTCGCCCATCTCCGCCACGCACGAATCGAGCGGATCGATCATGTAGTCTGGGCGGAAATGCAGGAAGAACGGCATGGAATAGCGCGAGCGAAGCGCAGCGGGGCCTGACGGGTTCACAACCCGGTGCGTGGTGGAAACCAATTTGCCCGCTGTTAGCCGCTCCAGCATGTCGCCCACATTGATGACCAAGGCGCCTTCGGTCGCCGGAACAGCGTGCCATGCGCCGTCCTTGGTGAGCAGCTCAAGCCCGGCTTCTTCTGCGCCGAGCAAGAGGGTGATCGTGTTGATGTCGCCATGCGCCGCCGCGCGGATCGCACCCTCAGGAGCGTCGGGGCCAAGCGGCGGATAATGCAGCAAACGCATCACCGAATTGCCATCGGCCACGGTCGGGCCAAAGAACCCGCGATCAAGACCCAGATGAAGCGCAATCGCCTCGAGCACGCGCCCACCGGCGGTTTCGAACGCGGTAAAGAGCTCGCTGAAAGTCTCTTTGAAACCGTCGACCTCAGCCGGCCATTGGTTTGGGCCCATGTAATCGGCGAGTTCATGACCCTCAGGGAGAGTGCGTCCGACATGCCAAAACTCTTTGAGATCAAAGATATCGGCGTCCTTGGCCTTCTCCGTCCCGAAGGGCGTATAGCCGCGCGATCCGCCTTTGCCGGGAAGGTGGTAGGCTTTCTTAATCTCTTCAGGCAGCGCAAAGAACGCTTTTGACAGCTCGTCCGCCCGGTCGATCAATTCCTGCGGAATGCCATGATCGCGGATAACCGCGAAGCCGTTCTCGGCAAAACTGCGGCCCAGTTCGCCCGCGATCTCTTCCAGGGGCTTGGCAAGCGAAACGCTTGCGATGTTGACGGTGTCTTGTGTCACGGATGCGCTCTTCGTCAGTGTGTCGGTCATATTGATATGGATGTTCATTAGGGTTCGCCCATGCTTGTGCCAAGTCACAAGCCAGTTGAGCCCTTCACAGATAGGACGCTTTGATGCGGATCAAGCGTCTATCAGTCAGATCGGTAGGAACACGCTCGCCAATGCGGCGCTCATCAAGTTAGCGAGGCTTCCCGCTGCCAAGGCCTTGAAACCAAGTCTCGCGATAACCGGTCGCTGGTTCGGAGCCAGCCCGCCCGTCACCGCCATCTGGATCGCAATCGATGAAACGTTGGCAAAACCGCACAGCGCGAAGGTCACGATTGCGCGGCTGCGTTCGGTCAACTCGCCGCTGTTCATCTGGCCAAGGTCGATGAAGGCCACAAATTCATTGAGAACAATCTTCGTGCCAAACAGTCCACCCGCGATCTGCGCCTGGCTCCAATCGGGAATTCCGATCAGGAACATGACCGGCGCAAAGATATAGCCGAGTAGTTTCTGCAGGCTGATCGTGCTCAACCATTCCGCCGTGGCGGGGGCGAATGGCATCCCAAGCTGATCCGCCCTGTATGCAATCTCCGCCCCGACACCCCCAAGCAGTCCATTAGCCAGAGCCACAAGGGCGACGAAAACCATCACCATTGCGCCCACTGCCGCTGCCAGCTTCACGCCGGTCTGCGTGCCTTGCGCAGCCGCTTCGATGATATTGGCGGGGCGATGGCCTTCCTCAAAGGTTTCCGCGATCTCAACCTCTTCGGCCTTACCGCCCTCGACAATTGCTGCGGGGCCGCCCGCGCTGATCCGCGCTTGTGGCAGCTCGACCTCTTCGCCGTTACGGTCGGTCATCATCACCCGCGTAGTGTCGTCGGCTCGCGTCTCCGTCGACGATGCCGCAACCGGGGTCATCGCGTTCTCCACACTGGGATCGTCGGGCATTATGATCTTTGCCATCAGAATGCCGCCGGGCGCCGACATAAAGGCCGCAGCCAGCAGATAGGGCACCGTCGCTTCGCCAATGAAGCTGGCGTAGGCGGCCAAGATGGTGCCGGCCACGCCCGCCATGCCAACGCTCATCAGCGTGAAGAGACGCGATGGCGTGAGCGCCTCCAGATAAGGACGCACGACCAGCGGGCTTTCGGATTGACCGACGAAGATGTTCGCCGCCGCGCCCAAGGCCTCGACCTGGCTGATGCCGGTAATCCAGCCGATTGCCCCACCGACCCAGCGCACCAATTTCTGCATGATACCAAGGTGATAAAGGATCGAAACGATCGCTGCGAAGAAGACAATCACCGGCAACGCCGCGATCAAGAACGTGTTCGCAAACGGATTGCTTTCCATCGGACCGAAAATCGCAACGATACCCACCTTTGAGTAGTCGAGAAGCGCAATAACACCGTTGGACAGGCGTTGAATTATCTCGACGCCGATATCGGTGCGCAAAACAAGCAAGGCCATCAAAGCCTGCAATCCAAACGCTGCGCCCACGACGCGCAGATTAATCAGCCGCTTACCCGAAGACAGTAGAAACGCGATGCCAAGAATGGCGCAAATGCCCAGCAGACTGGACCCAACAGTTGCAAAAGTATCGTTCACAGTGAAAATTGATCCCAGGAATGCCCCGTAATGTGCGCGCGGGTGTTGGCACCCTCAAACGCGCGGCGCAACCGCCAAGGCGCGATGAGCTAGGGATTTCGAGCGGCCGCTGACTTCCCTTTTGGTCAGGGCCGCTTTACGCCCCTTGCCATGACAGAGACGACCGCAGCTGAAAGCGCTCCCGAAAAGACCAACGCCATTTCCATGCCTCTCGGCTTGTTCGTGTTCCTGATCGTCTATGGCGGGATGACCGTGTTGGCGGGCGTTGTCGCCTTTAAGCAAGTGCAATTATGGCCGACCGCCCTTGCGGTGGAAGCGGGCATCTTTCCCTTCCTGCTTCTGGTAGTGATTTCGAGCACGATTTCACAACGCTACGGCAATGATATCGCCACGCGACTGGTTTGGTGGGGCTTTGTGCCTTTGGCTCTGACTGCGGCGGGTATCTATCTGGTTCTGAGCCTTCCCGCATCGCCCGAGATGGTTGAATTTCGTGGTGAAGACCTGGCCGCCTTCGAACGCGTTCTGGGCCAAACACCGCGCATCCTGATGGCGGGACCAGCGGCCTACATTACCTCACTTTTGCTCAATATTTGGATTTTTGACCGCCTGCGCGGCAGTGGCAAGGCGAGCACGGTGGGGCTGATGATCCGGGGCGCCGTCGCCTCTGCGCTGAGCCAAGCGCTCGATTCAGTAATCTTCGTCACGCTCGCCTTTTATGGCCAGTTTGACATCACCAACCTTTTGATCGGCCAAGTGTTGGCCAAGGTCACGCTCAGTATCGTCTTGGTGCCCTTTCTCATCACGTTCGGCGTGCGAGCGGCCAACTGGCTCGACACGCGCATGAAGGGCTGATCGCGGCCTGAATACATAGCCCTAGGCTCTGCCTAAGGGAAATTGTCATATCCGCAACGCGGCTTGTCAGCGGTAATCGCGCGCGCCTTGCGGCAACGAACATCCCCGGATCTCACCACGATCAGGGGCATGTTGACGATGAAGCGCCGTCTAAGGGCCCTTACCCACGCCGCTGCCTTCGGGCGGGCGCTAACCGCCGCGCTCAGCGCCGGTTCGGCGAGCGCGCAAACGAACCAGCCGATCGCTTCGCAAGCTGACAAAGAGAAGGCCTACCAAGCGCTCAAGACGCAGGCATCCTCGCAAGCGGGCAACCCGGCCTTCGACTACCAACTCGGTATCGCGGCTCTTGATGCGGGCCAATATGGCGAGGCGATCATCGCTCTCCAGCGGCTTTGTCGACGCCTCGGTCGGCTATGATGACAACACCAATTCGGCCATGACGTGGGACGGCATCGTCATCCCGCTCTTCAGCTTTCTGGGGCCGCGTCAGCTTGGCGCGCAAGCCCGCGCTCAAAACGATGAATTCTTCGATATGATCGCGGGAGTCTCCGCTGTCACATCGCCCCCCAAAGGCCCCAGAAGGCGACCTAACGGGGTTTGTAACCTCTCTAAACAGGACTGTGTGTGGGACGAATCCCGGGCTTCGAACACAGTCTGCCCATCGCAACACTTTGGGGAATACAGACATGAAAAAGCCAATTGCCAGCCTCACGATGATCGCCATTGCCGCCAGCGCCATGGGCGCGAATACGCCCGCCATGGCGAAGAAGAAAAAGAAAGAGCCCGTCCAACTCACGCAATGCGAAACCAGCCTCGGCACTATCGCCGTCGTCGATGGCGACACGCAGGGCTGGTCGGAGTTCGGCCTTGGTTCGCCACGTTCGCTCGTTAACGCGCTGGCCACCGAAAGCGGATGCTTCACGCCGCACAACATGGCAGCGGGCACGCCCGCCGACTTCCTGATGAATATCGTCGCAGGCACCAGCGAAGAAGTCGACCAGTCGATCGAATCGGCCAAGGGCCTCGCCATGGACGGACTCGTGCGTTCGGGCGCAGCGGGCCAGGTGTTGGGCCGAGTTCCGGGCGCGGGCGCGTTGATGGGCATGTTCGGCGGCTTTGGTGGCAAGAAGAAGCGCGTGGCCGCTGGCATCAAGCTGCTGAGCCCGATGAATGGCCAGACCATCGTCACCGGGCAAGGCGTGGTCAAGAAAAGCACGCTCGATTTTCGCGGAAGCGGCGCTTGGAATGTCGGCGCTCAGGCGGCCGGTTATGGCGATAGCAAAAAGGGCAAGATGCTGACCGAGGCGTTTGTCCTCGCCTTTAACCAGGTCGTCTCGCAGGAGCAGACCATCGCCTCTGTCGCAACGGTTACTCCGGCCCTCGCCCAAACCACGCCCGCCGCCACCGTCGCCGCGGCCACCGCGATGATGGACAAGCCTAGCCAACAAGCCGCCAAAGTGCGCGATCTGCGGGTGGGCACGACGCTAACACCTACGGGAAATCGTGACGGCCTGTTCATCGAGGTTAAGGACAATTTTGGCACGACCGGGTGGGTTTCAGTTGAAACCCTCAACTGACCCCATGTGTGCCGCTTCACCCACGAGGCGACCCGAGGGGGCGGGGGGAGTCTTTATGGCTCCTCCCGTCTTCGCGCCTGTTTTCTGGGCCCTGTTGCTGGTCGGCTCGGCCCGCTTGCGCGACGGACGAGCGCGTGGCAGCAAAGTCCACAACAACAGGGGGAGAGCGTCGTGATGGCCCGGGGAGCCGCGCCGGACGCAGGACTGGGTATGGATCCGCTCAAAATTCTCTATGTCGAGGACGATCAGCGTTCCGCGCAAGCCGTGACCGAAGTCTCCGCACAAGCGGGCGACACGCTGGTGTGGGAATCGAGCGGCAGCGCCGCCCTGCTGCGCGCCGGTATGGAGGCGTTCGACGTCATCATCCTCGACCGGATGCTGGGCGATATCGACGGGCTGACCATCACGCGCCGTTTGCGCGAAAGCGGGATCGGGACGCCGATCCTGATCCTATCCGCATTGGGCCGCACCAGCGACCGGGCCGAGGGCCTGGATGCGGGCGCGGACGATTACCTCGCCAAACCGTTCGAACCTGAGGAACTGATCGCTCGCCTGCGCGCGCTCTATCGCCGGTCCTCGGGGCGCGAACACAGCGCGGTGATCCTCTATGGCGAGTTCGAATGCCACGTGAAGGCGCGCACCGCCTTTCGCCTGAACCAGCATATCGCGCTCAGCCCAAAGGAATTCGAGCTGTTCCGATACTTCATGGAAAACGCGGGCGAGATCGTGACGCGCGAAATGCTGCTGCGCGATGTGTGGAAAATGGATTTCGACCCACAGACCAATGTGGTTGACGTCAATATCGGGCGACTGCGGCGCAAGTTGGAAGAGGGCTTTGAAAGCCCCGCGCTCGAGACGATCTGGGGTTCGGGTTACCGCATCCTCGACGGGCGATAGCGAGAGCCAACGGTGTCGCAGCCTACGAAATCGATCTTCACGCGCCTCGTTTGGGGCGCCGGAATACTCTCGGTCATCCTGCTGGTCGGGCTGTGGTGGACGACGCATCAGACTGTGAAGGCCACCCTGGAAGAAGGCGCGCAAACGCAGGTCGATATCGATATTGCAGGGCTGGTCGACATCTACGCCACCAATGGGCGCGCAGAGCTGGCGCAGCGAATTGCGGACCGCGTTGCCGTGATCCCGATGGAGGGGAACACCCCGCACTATTATCTCGCCGATGACACGGGCACGCGTTTGGCTGGCGACCTGGCTCGCTGGCCCGAGCTTGATCCCTACGTATCGGAAAGCGGCCTTATTTCCATCGGCGAGAACAGCCAGGGTTT
The DNA here is from genome assembly GCA_039814925.1 of Pseudomonadota bacterium. Taxonomy (GTDB): domain Bacteria; phylum Pseudomonadota; class Alphaproteobacteria; order Sphingomonadales; family Sphingomonadaceae; genus Erythrobacter. The sequence continues at coordinate 60,320 of JBCCAH010000011.1, read as the reverse complement.
TGCCCGCGCGGTGCAATTGGACGAAAACCTACGCCTCGTTGTTGCGCGCGGAATGGCGGACAGCGAGCCGTTGTTGCAACGTATTGGCTTGGTCTTCTTGTTCGGAGGCGCGGTGCTTGTCGCTCTCGTTGTGTTGCTGGGTCGGCTCGCCGCCGCGCGGCTTGGGCGGCGGATTGAACAGATCAACGCCGCCTTTCGCGGCCCGCACGAAGAAGCGCTGTCCGCCCTCGCCCGACCGGACGAAGGCGATGAGATAGATGAACTCACCGCGCATAGCGGCGCGGCTTTGGCGCGGGTGCGCAATTTGATGGAGGCTTATCGTGACACCTCCGATCAACTGGCGCACGAGATCCGCACACCCCTGCAACACCTCGACAACCGGTTGGTCAAAGCGCTCAGCGTCAATCCAAAAGGCGAGGTTGCGCAAAAGCTGATCGAAGCGCGCGAGGAGATCCGGCGATTGGTGCAAACACTGGAATCGCTGCTCGACATAGCCTCAAGCAAAGCGCGCAAGGGCGAAATGGCGGGACTGAAAGAGTTTGATCTGTCCGCCATGGTCCTGCGCATTTGCGAGCTGTACGATGGGTCCGCTGAAGAAACCGGCCATCACTTCGACTGGAACGTCGCCGAAGGTATCCAATTCCAAGGCGAGGAATGGCAATTGAGCCGGGTCCTCACGAACCTGCTCGACAACGCGTTCAAATACGTGCCGACCGGTGGCCATGTGGAGGTGGGCCTTTCGCAACAGGCAAACGGCCCGGTGCTGACCGTGCGCGATGACGGCCCCGGCGTTCCCGAAGCGGACCGGACGCGCATCTTTGAGCGTTTCTATCGCAGCGGTTCGGCGGATGGGGAGGTTCATGGCAGCGGCCTTGGCCTTGCGCTCGCCCACGCGATTGCCGAACGGCACGGTCTCCAGCTCAGCGTTGAAGACAGCGAAGTCGGCGCGCACTTCCGATTGGGGCCACCGTCATGAGGCACCTGACCTCAATCGTACGAATGTCACTGTCGAGAACGTGCAAGTCTGGCGCTTGTACGAGGCGTAGATTGTGCACCGACATGAAGACGCGAAACACAGCCCCGATTGCAACACTCTGCGCCAGTGCAGCGCTCGCAACAGCGTGCGTTTCGACGGGGGCCGGCGCTCCTGCCACGAGCGTTGCCGTGGCCTCGGAAAAAGCAAGCCGCGCCACGACAATTGCGACGCGCCTGGCGAAGGGGGAACAGGCTTATGAGGTCGGCGACCAAGACACGCTGGCGGATATCGTTACAGCGCTATCCGCGAGCCGGATCAGACCGCTCGACGCAAGTCAGACAGACACGTTGGCCATGTGGCAGGGCGCCTCTGGCGCACAGCTACCGCCTTTTCGCGGACGCCTCCTTGGCCCGGCTTATGCCCGCGGAGAACTGGCTCCCGGCGAAGTATGGCGCAGCGCGCAAACCTTCAAATCGGGCGAGGCCAGCACGCTTTCGGTTTCGCACAAGGGCCTTGGCCCGGTGCGCATGACAGTGAGCGACGCCAAGGCGCGCAAAGTGTGCGCCGAGCGCCGGATGAAATCTCCCGCCTGCCGGTTCACACCGATGTTCACGCAGCGCTACGAGATTGAGCTCACCAACGAAGGGGACGAGAACGCGGTCTATTTCCTCGTTTTCGATTAGAGGTTGCCCGCTCGACGCCGGTCCCGCTTGATCGCCTCTTGATCGATAGCGGAGCGATGAACCGCCCTCCCAATGCGAGAAAGCGGTTGCGTCGCCCACGCGGATGCTCTTTCACTCGCTCCAGCGTTTTTGACCGCGTTCGCCCCGCAACATTCGGGGAAGGAGGCTTACGTGGCGTCTTGCTGGAGAGAATTTTTATGAAGCTGAAATGGTTTGCGGCCGCCCTGCTGGCCTCGAGCGCGTTTGCCACGCCTATGGCGGTGGCTCAGGAAAACGAGACCAAGCTGCTGCGCGATCCCGCGCTGTCGGAAGACAAGCTGGCCTTTGCCTATGCGGGCGATATCTGGGTCGCCAACGCGGATGGTTCGAACCCGGTTCGCCTCACGTCGCATGAGGCGAGCGAACGCGATCCGGTCTTCTCACCCGATGGCACCAAAATCGCTTACACCGCGAATTACGACGGCAACAGCGACGCGTTCGTTATCGATGTAACGGGCGGCGAACCGCAGCGCCTCACCTGGCATCCCGGCAGCGATATCGCGATCGACTGGCTGCCCGATGGAAAAACCGTTGCCCTCGTCAGCACGCGGGAACGCAATTCGGGCCGGTCGGGCCAACTGTTTCATGTCGGCCTTAATGGGGCTTTGCCGGAGAAAGTGTCTGAGGCGGTCGTCACAAGCGGCGCGTACAATGAGACCGGCACAGTCTTCACCAATGTCCCTTGGCGCTCGGGCAACGCCAACCTGACGGGCGGCGTCAATGGCTGGCGCGGCTATCGCGGCGGTCTGACCCCCTCGCTCGAACTGCTGGATTTCGAAGCGGGCACGCAGGAAACCATTCCGGGTGAGCGCACGACCGAATTTGATCCCGTGTGGATGGACGGCCAGCTCTATTTCCTGTCCGACCGTTGGAATACGCGTTCGAACATCTTTCGCTATGACCCGAGCACGCGCACCGTCTCGCAGCTGACCCAGGTCAGCGATTGGGACATTCGCAACATCACCGCCAAGAACGGGCGCATCGTCTACGAAGCGGGCGGTGTGTTCCACTCCTACGACGTGGCGAGCGGCGCCACCACCCGCCTGCCAATCTCACTGGTGGCCGATCTGCCCGCGCGCCGTGCGGAATGGAAAAGCGTTGCCGGCAACATGACCAGCGCGTCGCTTTCACCATCGGGCGCGCGCGTGGCGGTGACCGCGCGCGGCGAGGTCTTCACTGTGCCGACTGACAAAGGCAGCGTGCGCAACATTTCGCAAAGCAGCGATGTGCGCGACTATAACGGGGTGTGGTCGGACGAAGGGACAAAGCTCGCCTACATCACCGACGATGGCGCAGGTCAGGTCCTCAAAATCGAAGACCAAACCGGTACCAAGCCCGTACGTACGATCGCCCTTGGCGAACGGTTCTACAACCTCATCGAATGGGGCAATAAGGGCAACACGATTGTCTATTCCACCAGCGATCTGAAGCTGATGGGCATGGATGTTGCCACCGGTCGCAGCTTTGAGATCGCCAACAGCGCGCGTCGCAATGGCAATTTCGACGCGGTCATGTCACCGCAAGGCCGCTGGATGGCCTTCACCACTCGCGGCGAAAACGTCAACGCAATGCTAAGCCTGTATGACCTCGATACGCGTAAGGCCTACACGGTCACGCGCGGCTACGCGAATGTGGGCTCGCCGATGTTCTCGAAGGACGGGAAGCTGCTGTTCTTCACCGCTTCGACCAACGCCGGTTCGGTCTATGGCGGGCTCGACATGACGACGCAGGATCGGCCGTATCGCGCGGCGGTCTACGCCGCCGTGCTCGAAGCCGACGGCGAAAGCCCGCTCGCTCCGATCCTCGCCAACGAAGAAGACCCATCCAAGGATAAGCCAAACGACGACGCTGAAGAAGGCAAAGAGGGCGAAGCGGAGAAGACGCCGGAGGGCGTCAACGTCGCGCCGCAAGGCATCAGCCGTCGCATCGTCGCGCTTCCGATGGCCGAATCCGCCTATGGCGCGCTCGCCACGGCGAAGGATGGCGCGCTGTACGCGGTGGAACAGCCCCAGCCTGGAGCCGCGAATGGGCCGGGCGCCGGCTTCGAGCGCTCTCAGCTGGTTCGCTTCGACTTCAAGGAACGCGAAGCGAAGAGCGTCGGGCGCGGCATCGCCTATGTCGCAACCGATAAGGACGGCGACAAGCTGCTCATCGCCAACACCAAAGGTATGCTTCTGACGTCGCCCGCCGGGGCCAAGCTTGATCTGAAGCCGATCAACATGTCGGGCGTAAAGCTCTACGTCGATCCGGCTGAGGAATGGGAGCAAATCTTCAGCGATGTGTGGCGCATGGAGAAGGAATACTTCTACGATCCGAACATGCACGGCCTCGACTGGGCGGGTGTTCGCGCCAAGTTCGAACCGCTGCTGGCTCATGTCGGGCGGCGCGAAGACCTCAACGAACTGCTGGTCGAGATGACCGGTGAGATGGGCGTGGGTCACAACTACGTCGCAGGCGGTGATCAATTCCGGTCCACCACCACTTCGCCCGGCCTTCTGGGCGCGGATATCGCGCGCGAAGACGGCCGCTATCGTATCAAGCGGATCTTTGACGGTGAGGAGTGGAACCCAGATCTCAACGCGCCGCTCGCCAAACCGGGTGTGGATGTCAACGAAGGCGACTACATCATCGCGGTGAACGGCGTATCGGTGTCTGCCAGTGACAACATCTACAAGGCGTTGTCGGGTTCGGCGGGCACTCAGATCGAGCTGACTGTGGCTTCGACACCCGATGGCGCCCGCCGCACCTCGACGGTTGAACCGGTCGGCGGCGAAGGCCTGCTGCGGTTGTGGTCCTGGATCGAAGACAACCGCCGCTATGTCGATGAAAAGACCAATGGCCGCGTTGCTTATGTCTATATGCCCAACACCGCTGGCGCGGGCTTTACCCTGTTCAACCGCATGTACTTCTCGCAAACCGACAAGGAAGCCCTGATCCTTGATGAACGCTCCAATGGCGGCGGTCAGGCGGCGAACTACATCATCGACATTCTCAGCCGCCAATGGCTGTCGGGTTGGAAGGACCGGCACGGCCTCAACTGGGCGACGCCTGGTGGTGGGATCTACGGTCCCAAGGTCATGCTGATCGACCAGGACGCTGGCTCTGGCGGCGACTGGATGCCTTATGCCTTCCGTGAGGCCGGTATCGGCACGCTGATCGGCAAGCGCAGCTGGGGCGGCCTGATCGGGATCAGCACCAATCCGGGCCTGATCGATGGCGGCACGCTGACCGTGCCCTTCTTCCGCTTCTTTGATGCGGACGGGAACTACACGATCGAAAATGAAGGAACCGCGCCTGATATCGATGTGGCGTTGGACCAAGTGGCGCTTGACCGCGGGATCGACACGCAGCTCGATGCGGCGATTGCCAAGGTGCTGGAGGATCTGAAGACCTTCGAAACGCCCGTCAAACCGGCTCCGCCCTATCCAACTGAGGTCGGCAAATAGGGCTTTAGGCCCAACGCCCTGAGGACGATCTAAAACCGGCCTCTCGCCAAATGCGGGAGGCCGGTTTTCTTATGCCTTGAGGGCTAGCGGTCAGCCTTGGTCGGACGCCGCCTTCTGCGCCGCAACCTGCTCAGCTGTTGCGGCCTCCAGCGCTTTGTCCTCGTTGGCGCGTTGGATCACGTATGCGCGGATCGCTTCGACCTCCTCGACCGACAGCGACGGGGCAAAGCTCACCATGCCGTTGTCTTTGAGGATGCCTTCATGGACGACCGCCTTCCACGCCTGCGCGTTGCCCAGCGCGCCGGAACGGCGAAGGTCGGGCAGCTCGGTCGAACCCACCGCAGCCGGCGCGTGGCACACCGCGCAGTATCGCGCGTATTTGGCCTTACCAAGGGCTATGGTCTGAGCGCTCGCGCGGCTTGGCGGCGGATCAAGCGGGAGACTGGCAAGCTCCATTTCCGGCGGAAGTTCAGCGCCGCCGCCCAGCTTGAATACCAACAGGCGTGAGACGTTGCGCACCGGCCCCTGATCGTTGATCAGATGGCCATCGGCGGTGATCGCGTATGCGCCGCCCCACCCGGCCAGCACCGCGATATATTGCTCGCCATCGACCGTGTAGGTCATCGGCGGCGCCACCACGCCGGTCTGCGCGGCGAAGCTCCAGACTTTCTCACCTGTATCCGCCTTGTAGGCCGCAAACTCGCTCGACGAATTGCCCTGGAACACCAGATCGCCACCGGTCGCCAGAATGCCGCCGTTCCAAGGGCCGGGGTGCTCGACGGTCCAGCGCGCCTCTTGCTTCACCGGATCCCACGCGGTCAGCTTGCCCTTCACCGTGCCATAGATCTGACGACGAATGCCAAGATCGGGCGGTAGATCGCCCGCGCCCAGATCAAAGCCAACGTTGAACCCGCGCGCGCGGTCGGGCTTCCAATCGGCGTCAGGCGCGTAAACGGTCGCGGCTTCAAAGGCGGGGATGTAGACGAGGTTTTCGCCCGGATGATACGCCATCGGGTGCCAGTTGTGACCGCCCAGCGGCCCCGGCATCACCAGAGCGGGTTTGCCCGTCTTGTCGACGCGGGTTTCGGCGTTGAAGATCGGACGACCGTTTTCGTCGATCCCCTCGGCCCAGTTCTGCGGGATGTACTCCTCAGCTGAGATGAACTCGCCCGTCTCGCGGTCGAGGACGTAGAAGAACCCGTTCTTGGGCGCCTGCATCAGCACCTTTCGCGCCTCGCCGTCGATCTCCATGTCCGCAAGGATGATGTGCTGCGTGGCGGTGTAGTCCCACGTCTCGCCCGGCGTCGTCTGATAGTGCCAGACATATTCGCCCGTATCAGGCCGCACCGCGACGATGGAGGAGAGGTAGAGGTTGTCGCCCTCACCCGTGCCATCTTCGCCCGGAGAACGATAGGCGCGGTTCCAAGGGCTGCCATTGCCCACACCGAAGTAGAGCAGGTCGAGATCGGGGTCATAAGCCATCGAATCCCACACCGTACCGCCGCCGCCGATCGCGTCGGACCCGGCGAGCGCTTCCATGTTCCACGTTTCGGCCGCCGCTTTCAGGTGCGCGGGTGCGTCCTCGCCCTCAGTGCCATCGGGCACGGTGTAGAAGCGCCACAGCTCCTTGCCCGTATCCGCGTCATAGGCCGCGATATAGCCGCGCACGCCAAACTCCGCGCCGCCATTGCCGATGATGACCTTGCCATCAATCACGCGCGGCGCGCCGGTGATGGAATAGGCCATGTCCTGATTGACGGTGACGACCTCCCATTCCACCGCGCCGGTTTCCCGGTTGAGCTTCACCAGCCGCCCGTCCAGCGTGCCAAGGAACAGCGCATCGCCCCACGCCGCCACGCCCCGGTTGACCACATCGCAGCACACTTTGACGCCAGTCTCGCCCGGCACGTTGGGGTCGTAGTCCCACAAGGCCTCACCTGTTGCGGCGTCGAACGCCTTCACCTTTGACCACGCGGTGGTGAGGTACAGCTTGCCATCGATCACCAGCGGCGTCGCTTCCTGACCGCGCGCGGTGTCCATATCGGCGTACCAGGCCAGCCCCAGTTCGCCGACGCTCTGCGCGTTGATCTTGGTCAGCGGGGAGAAGCGCTGTTCGGAATAGGTGCGCCCATGGGTGATCCAGTTCGCATCATCCGCATCGGCGGCGACCAAGGCGTCCCCGGTGATCCCTTCGCCCGCGCAGGCCGATAGCCCAAGCGCGCCGAGCGCCAAGAGGGGGACGGCCCAAAGGGCTTTGCCCCGCGGGGCTTTACGATGTGTCATGGCGTCTCTCTCCCAAGCCTGACTGTCTCTGATTGACGGGCAGTAAAGCCTGTCCGCCCGCGCTTGTCTATTGTGCCTTTTGCACGGGGCTGAAAGCGCGGTGATTTGGTCGCCCTTCTCAAGAGCCGTGTTACACGCACCCCCCGCTCTTGCAAAAGTGCGCTCGGCCCGCAAACCCGCGCAGGTCGGGGCTTTGCGCGCCCTCCCGCCGCCAAAAGTGTCACCTTTCGCGCGAGCGCGGTGTTGGAATTTAAAAAGAGGGTGCCAGAGACCATCCCCACACCATGCCGCATCGCGCCTGAGTAGGAAAACGAACAGACGACGGCTTCGCGCCAAGGGATGGCAGGCAGCTCAGGGGGCTTGGACACCCCACGCTCTTTGCGTAAGATGCGCGCGATGCGTTCCCCGACGCGCCACAAAGGATCCGCCATGACGCCGATTGCCCGCTCCATCGCCCTGCTTGTCCCGCTCGCCATCACTGTCAGCGCCTGCTCGGGTGAGACCCAGAAAGACAGCGATCCGTCGGTCCTTCCCGGCATGCCCACACTGGCCGCCGCCGAGCGCGCGCCCAGCCGCGTGGCCAGCGAAACCGCCGCCTTCCGCAATGTCAGCGTCGAGGATGCGAGCGCGATGATGGCGGACAATCGCAGCCTGGTCGTGCTCGACGTGCGCACACCGGAGGAATTTGCCCAAGGCCATATCGAAGGCGCGGTGAACCTGAACGCCATGAGTGAGACGTTCATCGAAGACCTGGCTAAGCTCGACAAGGACGCCGCCTATCTCGTCCACTGCCGATCCGGCCGCCGCAGCGCCAAGGCTGTTGCGGCGATGAAGGATGCGGAATTCCAGAATGTTGCGCATTTGGATGCGGGTCTGAACGGGTGGAGTGAGGCTGGGAAACCAATCACGCAATAAGGTCAGGCCCACCGCCAATCTGGGAGGGATCGCGGTGCCAAGCGAGGCAAGACTGAGGGCCATCATCGCGGCAGCGCTGCCTGACGCTGAGCTGGTCCTACACAAGCCGCTCGAAGGGGGCGTCTCCGCCGATGTGACGATGCTCGAACTCGCGTTCGCCGATGGTACGCGGCGCAAATGTGTCTTGCGTGAACAGGGCGAGAGGCATGGCGGGAATCCAGCCCAGCTTGAGTTCGAGACGCTCAAAGCCCTGCACGCTTTGGGCTTGCCGGTGCCACGGCCGCGCAGCTTTGGCGAAGGTGGGCCGGGCCTTCCTTTTGTCCTGATCGACTATGTCGAGGGCACTACTCACATTCCCAAGGCCGAAACGCAGACCCGTATCGCCACGATGGCCGACCAACTGGCCGCGTTTCACGCCGCATCGACCGGCACGTTTCCCGATCTGCCCTTAAGGACCGACCCACAGCCGGAATTGCTCGATTTTCTAGCCGCCGAGCCCGGTTGGACCGAGTTGCGGCAATGGGTGCAACGCGTTGGGCCTCAACCTTTTCGCGGCGCAACGTGCGTCCTGCACGGCGACTATTGGCCTCTAAACGTCATTTGGCAGGGAAGCACCATCGCCGCCGTCATCGATTGGGAGGACGCGGCCCTCGGCGACCCCGTTTCCGACGTGGCCTGCGCGATGCTGGAAATGCGCTACGCCTTTGGGCTTGAGGGGGCGAACCACTTCCTGGACGCGTATACGCGCCATCGCCACGTTGATCCGGTCCGGCTCGCCTGGTGGCAAGCCTATGTCGCGGCTTCGGGTGTCAAGAGTATGGGCGGCTGGGGCCTCGACGCTGAACGCGAAGCGCATATGCGCGCCATCGCTATGCAGTGCGTTGCCGACGCCGCGCGCACCATTTTGCAATAACGCGGCTACTCAAACGCAGCTGCCAGCCCTTCAAACCCTTCCGCAAACTCCCGCTTAAAATCCTGCACGACGCCCCCGGCGCTGCGCACTTCGGTGACGAGGCCCACGCCTTGCCCGACGAAGTAGGAGCACAGATCCTGCGCCTTTTCGTTGCCGCCCACCGCCGCTTTATCGATCGCGCGCAGGACGGGTTCGGATAGCAACATCATCAGCGGCATGGGCAGCGCGGGCATTCCGGCCTCTTCCCATTGCGAATGCCAGCCGGAGCGCAGCTGGCGGCTGTATTTGCCGGTGCGGTGTTTGGAACGGATCGTGTCGCGGCTGGTGGCGGAGACCATTTTCTCCCGGAAGATTTCGTGCGTTTCGGCCTCCGCCGTCGCCAGCCAGACGCTGCCGCACCACGCGCCCGCCGCGCCCATGGCCATCATGCCCGCCATCTGTTTGCCGTTCATGATGCCGCCCGCCGCCAGCACCGGGATATCCGCGCCCGATTGCTCAATCGCGGCGAGCACTTCGGGGACCAGCACGATGGTGGAGACCTCTCCGCAGTGCCCCCCGCCCTCGCCGCCTTGGGCGATGATCAGGTCCACGCCCGCCTCGATCTGCTTCATCGCATGCTCTTTTGCGCCCACAAGCGCGGCGACCGGAATGCCGTGCTTCTTACCCGCTTCGATCATCGAAGGCGGCGCGGTGCCCAGCGCGTTGGCGATCAGGCGAACGGGGTGGTTGAAGCTGACTTCGAGAAGTTCCTGACCCAGCGAGGTGTTGGGCCGCTGCGATCCGCTAATAGGGCCGGTGCCGTCGGTGCTCACGCCCGCTTCTTCGAGGATCTTTACCGTCATATCGCGGTACTGCGCGGGGATCGCGGCGACGATCTCATCCGCCGTCACCGCGTGATCCACCGCCTGCACTTCGGGGATCAGAACATCGACACCGTAAGGTTTGCCATCGACGTGATCGTCGATCCATTGCAACTCGGTCTCCAGCTGTTCGGGCGTAAAGCTCACCGCGCCCAGAACGCCGAAGCCCCCTGCGCGACTGACCGCGGCGACCACGTCGCGGCAGTGCGAAAAGGCAAACAGCGGGAATTCGCACCCCACCTTTTCTGTCATACGAAACGGCATATCTTTCTCCCTTTGGCGGCCATCTGAGCGGGTTGTTTCAGGCGGTCGAAAAAGTAGCAAGAGCCACATGATACGGCGCGTTGAAGGGGCGAAAAATCGGGCATCAATCCGACTTTGTCACAGGCTCGCGATTGCCATCGCCGCGCCTCAATGCTTTTGTTTGTTTCCGACCCATCCATCAAAGCGTCAGAGGCCTTTTCCATTTTGGGATCCAAACCATGAGCCTTCGCCTTGCGGGTGCGACAAAGTCAGTGGACGGGGCGGTCCATATCCACCCGACCGACCTCGAGCTTGAGAGGGGCACGATGAACGTGCTTCTCGGGCCGACCTTGGCGGGGAAGACAACCCTGATGCGGATCATGGCGGGCTTGGAGGTGCCCGACACCGGCGCGATCTATTGGGACGGCGAGGACGTCACAGGGCGGCGCGTGCAGGACCGCGAAGTCGCGATGATCTACCAGCAGTTCATCAACTACCCTTCGATGAGCGTGTATGAAAACATCGCCTCTCCGCTGCGGCTGCAAAAACGATCTTCGCAAGAGATCGAGAGCAAAGTGCGCGAGATGGCCGACCTGCTGAAACTGACACCTTTGCTCGAACGCAAACCGGGGGAGCTTTCGGGCGGGCAGCAACAACGCTGCGCGATGGCGCGCGCGCTGGTGAAGGATGTGGGGCTGGTTCTGATGGACGAACCGCTCGCCAATCTCGACTATAAGCTGCGCGAGGAATTGCGGGTTGAGCTGCCACGCCTGCTCGCCGCCTCGGGCGCGATCTTTGTCTACGCCACAACCGAGCCCGAAGAAGCGCTATTGCTCGGTGGAAACACCGCAACTATGTGGGAAGGCCGGATCACGCAATTTGGACCATCCAGCGAAGTCTATCGCGCGCCCGCTGACGAAATCACAGCCAAGGTCTATTCGGACCCGCCGATGAACTTCGCGCCGGTTCAAGCCGACGGGTCAAACATCGCGTTCCCGAACGGGCAATGGGTCGCGCTCGGCGGTGTTTCTCAGCCCTCGCCCAACGGCACCTATCGCGCGGGCGTTCGTGCGCATCATCTGAAAGTCGACGAAATCGAGCCGGGCGACATCACGTTTGACGCCAAGGTCATCGTGACCGAGCTCACCGGTTCGGAGACCTTCATTCACTGCGAGACCATGGGCGAACGCTGGATCGCGCTGGTCTCTGGCTTTCGCGAGTTTGAGGTGGGCCAATCGCTGCAACTGGGCGCGCGGCCATCCGACTTTTTCGTCTTTGACAGCGATGGGAAGAGCATCGCGGCCAAACCAATCGACGCACTCATGGCGAGGGCGTAAACGTGGCCTCGATCACTCTTCAAAACCTCGCGCACTCTTACGCTCCGCACCCGCAATCGGAAGAGGACTTCGCGCTCAAACAGGTCGATCACACCTGGGAGGACGGACACGCCTACGCGCTGCTTGGCCCGAGCGGATGCGGAAAGACGACTTTGCTCAACATCATGTCGGGGCTGCTCACGCCGACGCGCGGGCGAATCTTGTTCGATGATCGCGATGTCACGGCGGCTTCGACCGCGCAGCGCAATATCGCGCAAGTGTTCCAGTTTCCGGTGGTCTACGACACGATGAGCGTGGGCGATAATCTCGCCTTCCCGCTGCGCAACCGGGGCAAGGACGCAAGCTACGTGTCGCAGCGCGTGGCCACAGTGGCGCGCATGATCGGGCTCGAGGAACACCTCGCAAAGAAAGCGCGCGGGCTGAGCGCAGACCTTAAGCAGAAGGTGTCGCTTGGCCGCGGTGTGGTGCGCGATGATGTCAACGCGATCCTGTTTGACGAGCCACTCACGGTCATTGACCCGCACCTTAAATGGGAGTTGCGCACCCAGCTCAAAAGCCTCCACCGCGAATTCGGGCACACGATGATCTATGTGACGCACGATCAGACCGAAGCGCTGACCTTCGCGGAAAAAGTGGTGGTGATGCACGAGGGACGGATCGTGCAGATCGGCACCCCTCAAGAGCTGTTCGAGCGGCCCGCGCACACCTTTGTAGGCCATTTTGTTGGCTCGCCGGGAATGAACCTGTTGCCAGTGTCGGTGGAGGGGCGCCAAGCGATCCTCGGTGGCGAACCGATTGCTCTATCCGCTGATTACGGTTTGCCCGAAGGCGAGATGACCTTGGGTATACGGCCCGAATTCGCCTCGCTCTCCAGAGACGAAGGCTTGCCAATCCAGATCAACAGCGTGCGCGATGTTGGCCGCCGCACTTTCGTAAACGGCAGCGTGATGGGCACCGACATCAACCTTGTTCTCGACGCGCAAACCAGCGTTGAAGCGGACATGACGAGGGTCACCTTTGATACGGACAAGATCGGTATCTTTGCCAACGACTGGCGCATCGAAGGGGCCCGCGCGGCCGCGCATGAAGGAGGCGCGTCGTGACCCAAAAGACCACCAATCAGCGCGCGTGGTTTCTGGTTTTGCCGGTCCTCGTGCTCGTCGCCTTTTCTTCGATCATCCCGATGATGACCGTGGTGAATTATTCGTTTCAGGACAGCTTTGGAGGCAATGAATTTTTCTGGGTGGGCCTTGAATGGTACCGCGAGATCCTGCGGTCGGAACGGCTGTGGGACGCGCTGAGCCGACAGTTGCTGTTTTCGGGCATCATCCTTTTGATCGAGATCCCGCTTGGCATTCTAGTCGCGCTTTCCATGCCCAAAAAAGGCTGGCTCGCGTCGGCCTGCCTTGTCCTGATCGCGCTGCCCCTGCTGATCCCGTACAATGTCGTGGGGACGATCTGGCAGGTGTTCGGGCGCTCGGATATCGGCCTGTTGGGACACACGCTGGCGCAATTGGGGATCGAGTTTAACTACGCGCAGAACGCCGTCGATGCCTGGGTGATCGTGGTCATGATGGATGTCTGGCACTGGACATCGCTGGTGGCGCTGCTCGCTTACGCAGGCCTGCGATCCATACCGGACGTCTATTACCAGGCTGCCAAGATCGATCAGGCGAGCCGCTGGAACGTGTTCCGATTTATCGAGCTTCCCAAAATGCGCGGCGTTCTGATCATCGCGGTGCTGCTGCGCTTTATGGACAGCTTTATGATCTACACCGAACCCTTCGTCCTGACCGGCGGAGGGCCGGGTAACGCGACGACATTCCTGTCGATCGACCTTGTGAAAATGGCGTTGGGCCAGTTTGACCTTGGCCCGGCGGCGGCGTTCTCCTTGATGTATTTCCTCGTCATCCTGCTCGTCTCCTGGGTGTTCTACACCGTCATGATGAGCGCAGACAAAGAGGAGGCCGGATCGTGAGCAAGCTGCGTTTGCCCGGCGTCATTATGGCCGCCTATCTGCTGTTTGTGCTGCTGCCGATCTATTGGCTCGTCATCATGAGCCTGAAGTCGAATTCGGAGATCCTCGGCGCGTTCACGCTCTTCCCGCTAGATCTGACCTTTGCGAATTACACCGCGATCCTGACCGACCCGTCCTGGTATATGGGCTATGTGAACAGCTTCATTTACGTGTCGCTCAACACCGTGATTGCCCTGCTGGTCGCGCTGCCCGCCGCGTATGCTTTCAGCCGGTATCGGTTTATGGGCGACAACCATCTGTTCTTCTGGCTGCTGACCAATCGGATGGCCCCGCCCGCCGTGTTCGCGCTGCCGTTCTTTCAGCTGTATTCCAGCGTCAATCTGTTCGACACGCATATCGCCGTCGCGCTCGCGCATTGCCTGTTCAACGTGCCGCTCGCGGTGTGGATCTTGGAAGGCTTCATGCGCGGCGTCCCGCGTGAAATTGATGAAACCGCCTTTATCGATGGCTACAGCTTCCCGCGTTTCTTCACCCGCATCTTTGTGCCGATGATCGCGCCGGGGATCGGGGTGGCGGCATTCTTCTGCTTTATGTTCAGCTGGATCGAATTGCTGCTGAGCCGCACGCTGACCAGTGTGGACGCCAAACCCATCACCGCGATTATGACCCGCACGGTCTCGGCCTCGGGCCTCGACTGGGGCGTGCTCGCAGCGGCGGGCGTGCTGACGATCATTCCGGGCGCCATCGTGATCTATTTTGTGCGCGGATACATCGCCAAAGGCTTCGCGCTGGGCCGGGTGTAGGACGGGAGAGACGACGATGGACTGGATGGCCTGGACCCTTCCCACCGCGCTATTCTTCGGCGCGATTGCCGCGATGCTGTGCGTCATGAGCGCGCTTGCCATCTGGCGGCCCAGTGTCCCGCGCACCGGCGTTCTGGGGATCGAAACCGCGAGGGGCGACCGCGTGTTTATCACGTTGCTCGGCTCGGCCTTTATCAATCTGGCGTGGATCGGCCTGACGGACGCCTCGCAATACGGCGCGCTGATCGTGTGCGCGGTGTTTGCCATTGTCGTTTTCCGCTGGGTATGACAGGCCACACAAAAGACATGGGTGAGAGAGACCTGATGAGAAGCGTAATAATTGCAGGCGCATGCCTGACCCTGATGGCGTGTTCGCAAAGCGCCGAGAGCGACTTTGTTGTCCCCACCGAAGCCGAACGCCAAGCCTCCGCCAAAGCCTTTCTGGACGGTGAGATTGGCGATCAATCCACCCTCACGCGCGAAGAACAGGACGCCGAAATCGCCTGGTTTATGCAGGCGGCCGAACCCTTTCAGGGCATGGCGATCACCGTCGTATCCGAAACAATCGCAACGCACGAATACGAAGCGCGCGTGCTCGCCCCCGCTTTCACAGCGATCACCGGGATCAAGGTTACGCACGATCTGATCGGTGAAGGCGACGTCGTCGAAAAGCTGCAAACGCAGATGCAGTCGGACGAGAATATCTACGACGCTTATGTCAACGACAGCGATCTGATTGGAACCCACTGGCGTTATCAGCAGGTGCGCAACCTGACCGACTGGATGGCGAGCGATGGGGCGGATGTGACCAGCCCGACGCTTGATCTCGACGATTTCATCGGCACCGATTTCACAACCGGGCCGGATGGCAAGCTGTACCAGCTGCCCGATCAACAATTCGCGAACCTCTATTGGTTCCGCTACGACTGGTTCACCGATCCGGCGATCAAGGCCGATTTCCGCGCCCAATACGGCTATGAATTGGGCGTACCGGTGAACTGGGCGGCGTACGAAGACATCGCGGAGTTTTTCACTGGGCGCGAGATCGACGGTGTCACCGTCTATGGCAGCATGGATTACGGCAAAAAGGACCCCTCGCTTGGCTGGCGCTTCACTGACGCGTGGATGTCGATGGCGGGCATGGGTTCGATTGGAGAGCCCAACGGTCTGCCGGTCGATGAATGGGGCATCCGCGTCAACGACGCCTCGCAACCGGTTGGATCGTGCGTAGCGCGCGGAGGTGCAACGAACTCCCCCGCAGCGGTCTACGCGCTCGACAAATACTCCAAGTGGCTCAACGAATATTCCCCGCCATCCGCCGCTGGCATGACCTTTTCCGAAGCCGGTCCGGTGCCCGCGCAAGGGGCCATCGCGCAGCAGATCTTCTGGTACACCACCTTCACCGCCAACATGGTCGGCGAAGAAGCGACGGCTGTCCTCAACGAAGATGGCTCGCCGCGCTGGCGCATGGCGCCCAGCCCGCACGGCGCCTATTGGGAAGAAGGCATGAAAGTGGGCTATCAGGACGCAGGGTCATGGACACTGATGAAATCCACCCCGACCGACCGCGCGAAGGCCGCGTGGCTTTACGCCCAGTTCGTGACGTCCAAGACCGTCGATGTGAAGAAAGCGCACGCTGGCCTTACCTTCATCCGCGAATCTACGATCCAGCACGATTCTTTCACCGAGCGCGCGCCCAAGCTGGGCGGGCTGGTCGAATTCTACCGTTCGCCCGCTCGCAAGCGCTGGTCGCCCACCGGCACCAACGTGCCTGACTATCCGCGCCTTGCGCAGCTGTGGTGGCAGAATATCGGTGACGCCTCGTCGGGCACCAAAAGCTCGCAAGCGGCGCTTGATGCGCTGTGCCAACAGCAGGAGCGAGTTCTGGAACGGCTCGAACGCGCAGGCCTGCAAGGCGATCTTGGCCCCAAGCTCAACGAAGAGCGCGGCGCGGACTACTGGCTCAGCCAACCTGGCGCGCCCAAGCCGAAGCTGGCGAACGAAGATCCTGAGCCGGTTACGATTGCCTATGACCAACTGATCGAAACCTGGAAGTAAGCTGCCTCAGGGACCTATACCAAACAGTTCAGTTCGCTACGGCAGGCCGCCCTCAAAGACATTGAGCGCCTGGCCGAAAGGAAGATGGCGATCGACGTTGAAGCCGGATGCGGCGGGAATCGTATCGGTCCAGAGCAAGTCGGCGTGTTCGAACGGCAAAACCGTCTTGACCTTTTCCTGACTAACGCCGTCAAGCTCTCCATACCTTCGCCGCAATTCCTCGAGGCACCAGACCCGATATTGTGAAGTCGCGATGCTGCGATAGGGCGTGCCCTGGATTACCATATCAAAGCGAGGCTGCTTCGCGGCGTAAGCCTTTGCGTTCGCCGCGAGCTGCCCCAGATGACACTCGCACACTTCTCGCAAAAGAGCGCTGGAGTCCGCCGGGACGCTTGTCAGGAAACCGTTCGATGGGACCTGTTTGGCAGCCCACATACGCGCGACCCATTCGAAAACCGCCGGCGCTTTCTGGCGCATGATTTCCTGCGGCGTGGGGTCCTGTCCGAAATGGCGGAACATCGGTCCGATCATCCCGAAATCGGCGAAGGAAGGCGCCTCTCCCAGAAGATAGGGCCGTGTTTCGAGCATCGCGCCGAGCGCTGCCAACGCGTTCGCATAGCTTTGTTCGACATGCGGGCGAGTCGCGTCGGTAACGCCGTCACGATCCACATAATGTGTCACCTGACGGCGCACGATCATGCGGCGCCGCATCCATCGCGGCGCTTTCATGTGGCCGGTCAACTCATCGGTCAGAACGCTCGAAGCGAGGTGACGATCTTCGAGATACCACCAACGGTAATACATCGCCGGCCGCCACAACCATTCATCGCCATAATCTTCAATCAGGAAGGCAATGAAAGCCACGACTGAGTCATCGGGAATGATCGGGTTTTGAGTGTGCGCCGTTTCAAGATGCTCCAGTATGGGTGTCGTGTCCGACATCCAGGCGCCGTCGTTATCGACGATAGGCATCTGCACAGCGCCGACCTTCTCTTTGAGCATCTCCGCCTTGTCGTAGGGGGTCGGCAAGGATTCGTACGCGATACCCTTGTAGCGCAGATAGCACTCAAGCTTGCCGGTGTAGTACGAAATGCGTGATCCATAGACCTTCATAGTCAATCCTCGCCAAGACGATCAGAAAAGCGACGCGTGCTGCCCGCCATCAATCACGATGTTCTGTCTAACCGCAAGGCGAGCCATATAGCTGGACAAAATGACCGCGAGCCAGCCGAAGTTTGAAAGGTGTCGAACACTGACTGAGAGTCCGCGCCCTATTGCCGTCTATTCGGCTCGAGTGCCCGGCCCTCTGCGCGAGTGTGGTTGTGGCTTAAGAGCCTCCCTAAAAAACTTGAGTGTCGCCGCCCATGTGCGCGCTTGAGCGAGCGCCTCGATCCGACGTGCCTCGCCTTGCTCGAACAGCAATGTGGGATTGTATCCTGTGCTCGTGATGTTGTGGCCAGCGTCAGGCAGAACCAACAGCGAAGTTGCAAGGCCGACTTCGGCCCGTCGTTCGGCGACGTTTTGAACCATGTGCCCTGCCGACCACATCGAATCCTGTTCGCCCCCGACGACGAGCAATGCGCCCTTGTAGGTTTCTATCGGAATACGGGCGGCCTGGACCCGATCCGGGTTCTCCCAACGGCCTTCATCCATAGGGATACGCAAGCGTCCTTGTTCCCCGCGCCCGAACTTGCCGGTCTCGCGCAACCAGCTGGCGCCATAAGGCACATAGTCGAGCGGTTGCCCTTTCCACGAATAGGACGAAGTGGTCCCCTGCTTTACGCGGTCACCCCAACCTTCCCAAACCACGTCGGAGGGCGAGATCCCGGCAACGGCCTTGACCCAATCAAACCTAGTCGCCGCCAACAGCACATAGGCGCCATTACGCGAATAGCCGTAGAGGCCCATGCGATCCGCATCGACCTTCTCGCGCTTTATCAACCAGTCGCGCACCAGTTGCAGTCGGTCGATCGGGATATCGACGTATCGCGTGGGTAGGCCCTCGACCGACGGTTTGCCTAGACCATAGACGAGCGCGAAAGTCGCAAAATGGAACACCGAATAGCCCTTGGCGACCAATTGCGGCATCAGCACTTCGCGGCTCTGCCGATTGTCGTCAGCGCCATCCACCAGAATAATCACGGGATGTTTGCCGGGTCCCGAAGGTGCGGCGAAGTAGGAGCCAGGTAATTCGGGGACTTCTTCTACCAGGATTGTTGGGGCTGCGGTTTGCATCTCAAACGACGCAGTGGCGACCACTCGCCCATCAATAAGCGCGGTTAGCGTGACTTCGTTGTCAGCCTCGACGCTCTCTTCGCTCGCCACATCCATGGTGCGGAACAGCCCGCTTGGATCGGCACCCTCGTATGATCCCCCCAATGCAGGTGAAGTCGCCAAGTTAACCCGACCATTCTTATCGCTGCGAAAAAGGGCTGAAGCCTCGTATCGCCTGATCGGAAACCCGCGTTGATAGTAGTGTTTCAGCACCCGCTCGGCGCGCAGCTCGACCTTAGTGTCAGGCGGCAGGTCCAGCACGCTAACCTCGATCGGATCGCCAACGGTGATAACCTCCCCGCTCCCGATTTCGAAGCGTTGCGCTGCTGCAGCCGTGGCGCAAGCGAGCGCGATCATGAAAGCCAAAGCTCTGGTAACAATACGGTTTGTGGTCAAGGGATCGCTCCTAATTTGCGCTCTAGCCGCAGACTTATGATCCCGATAATCCAATAGACCTTTGGCGCCCGCCTCCCGATAAAATTCGGTGAGCGGGCGTTCGGATCGGTGAAACGACATCGCTTGGCCGCGAACACACAGGCGGGCGAGTCTAACGGCCGGCGCGCGAACAAACGCGCATTGCCGACTCAATGGGCAACGCGCATAGGATTAGCCATGCAGATGAGTGATGACCTCCAGAAGGCCCAAAGGCTGAGTGATCGCGCGTTTGACGCGCTCATGCTTGCCCTTGTCTTCGTCGCTTATCTCGTCGTGTTTGCGATCGTGCGCCGTCAAACCACCGCCGCAGAATTGGTTCTGAGTTCGCTCAACAATCTAGCTCCGCTGGTGCCACTGACACTCGCGGTGCGCGCGGTTATTCGCCGCTGGCTGATAGGCGCCCCTATTTTGCGACAAGCTTTTGGGCATGTCGTTCTGGCGGTGGTTTTCAGTGTTGGTTGGCACTGGTTGATTTTGATCCTGTTCGGCATGCGCATAGGAGGTTCGCTAACCGATTTTACCGTGAGCGCGTTCTTTCCCGAGCCCGCGCTTGCATGGCAGTTACTGCAAGGAGCGACGCTATACGCTCTCGTGGCCTCATTTACCTATCAGCGTGCGCAGCCCGAATTGCCGCGTTTTCTTGAGACTGGCGAGGAGGAGTGGCCTCGAACAGAGACCGAGCCTTCGCTCAAGCGCTATTTTATCCGGCGCGGTGAGGAAATCCAACCCATCGACACTTCACAGATCATCAGCATCGTAGGCGCGGATGACTACGCTGAAGTCACGACGCCAGAAGGTCAGCATCTCGTTCGGGCAACGCTGGCCAAATTCGAGACCTCGCTCGATCCCGAACAGTTCCTGCGCGTTCACCGCTCGCGTATAGTCAACGTTCATAAGATCGATCGCGCGGAGCCAGCCGGTGATGGACGTATGATACTGCACATGGAAAACGGCGAAGCGATCCAGACCAGCCGGGCTGGCGCAAAGGCCATGCGTGATCGCGTGATCTAAGGCTGGCCTGAACTGGACCGTTGCCCGGTGTCTGAATTGGCGCCCATCGACCAATCAGCAAACATTCGGTCATCGCCCAAAGTACGGAAGTAGCGCTGAGGCTAGAGCGCGCCACATAGAGAGGCTGAAGAAGAGCGCTGTGGAACCCTTCAAGAATGCAATCTCGCCAGAGCTGGTCAGTCTAGTCGGACAATTGATTAGTCGACACGTCGATGGCTTCGACGCAGATCGGTTTTGTCACAATGTCGTGAACGACTTGGAATCCCTGGAGCTCAAAGCTCGCGTTGCACGTGTCGCTGATGCCTTGGATCAGGCCTTGCCGAAGGATTGGTCAACACGCGGATCCATTCTTTTGAGCATGCTCCACCCCGACGTTGAGGGTGGTTCGAATTCCGAAAGCACTCAGGAAGGGCTGCGCGGCTGGGGCATTTGGCCGCTTACCCATTTGGTGGGCTGTTCCGGGTTGGGCGATTTGGAGGGGTCGCTCTCCTTGCTTCGTGAAATGACGAAAAGAGGCACCTCGGAATTCGATGTGCGCCCATTCATCGTGGCCGACCCGGACAAAGCTCTCAACATCATCTCTTCTTGGGCTGATGACGAGAACCTTCATGTGAGGAGACTGGTCAGTGAAGGCACGCGTCCTCGTCTTCCTTGGAGTATTAGGCTGGATGTCCTCGTCCGCGATCCAAGTCCCATGCTGCCGATCCTGAAACGATTGCGCGATGACCCTTCGGATTACGTTCGTCGATCAGTCGCCAACCATCTCAATGACATCGCCAAAGATCACCCGAATTTGGTAGCAGAGACGGCCAAAGTCTGGCTCAAAGACGCCTCGCCTGACCGGAAAAAACTCATTCGCCACGCCTGTCGAACGCTCATAAAGCAAGGTCATCCCAAGACCCTGGAGGCCTTCGGGTATGAGGAACCACGGGTCGCAACCCCAAGCCTGAGGATTCTGACACCCAGTGTGACGCTTGGCGGAACCCTCGATTTCGAGGTTGAGCTTTCGTCGAATTGCACGCGCGGCCAGCGGCTGATCGTGGACTACGTTGTTGATCACGTGAAGGCCAACGGGACGCGTTCACCCAAAGTGTTCAAATGGACAACACTTGAGCTTCAACCAGGTGCAAGCCATTCGCTCACTCGCTCCCACCCGATGAAACCCATCACGACCAGAAGGTACTACGCAGGTGAGCACGCGCTGCGACTGCGCATAAATGGTCGAGATTTTGCCAACGAAGGCTTCGACCTCCGGCTAAATCACTAAAAGGCACCCGGCCGGGCTCGCAGCCTGCATACCCTCTGCGACCACGGTGTCAGAGGTCCACGCTTCGCAGCGGAGCCCGTTCTCGTTGTTGGCTTTCCCATGATGGCGCGATCCACACATCCACAGGCATTGTTGGCAGAGCGGGTTTGCCAAGAATCATGTCGGCCATCTTTTCGGCGACCATGATGGTTGGCGCGTTTATGTTGCCATAAGGCACGGTCGGAAAAACGGAAGCGTCGACAACGCGCAGTCCATCGATCCCTTTGACCCGGCACTCGGAATCGAGAACCGCCTCTGGGTCGTCTTCAGACCCCATTCGGCATGTACCGCAAGGGTGGTAAGCGCTTTCGACATTATCGCGCACCCAGCGATCGATCTCCTGGTCCGAGGAAACTTCAAGGCCGGGCTGGATCTCATCTCCTCGATACATATCCATCGCCTCTTGCCCCATGATTTCGCGCGTAAGACGGATACAATCGCGCCAAGCAGCGACATCGTCCTCGTGTTCCAGATAGTTAAATCGAACGCTGGGATCGGCGCTGGGATCGCTTGATTTGATGGCGACGCGCCCACGGCTCTTGGGTTTGTTGGGGCCCACATGCACTTGAAAGCCATGCCCTTTGATCGAGGGCGTGCCGTCATACCGGATGGCAGCGGGCAGGAAATGGTATTGAATATCGGGCGATTTGCGCCCCGATTTGGAGCGGATAAACGCACAGGATTCAAAGTGGTTGGTCGCGCCAAGCCCGGACTTGAAGAAGAACCAGCGTGCGCCGATAAAAAACTTGCTGAGAAGGCTCAATTTGGAGTTAAGCGTGACTGGCTGTTTGCACTCGAACTGAAAATAGACTTCCAAATGATCCTGCAGATTTTTCCCTACACTTGGAAGCACCAAGCGCTCTTCAACATCCGCTTCTCTGAGCACATCGGATGGCCCAATTCCTGATCGCTGCAAAAGCATAGGGGACGAAATGGCACCGGCGGACAGGATCACCTCCTTGGCGGCGGACAAAGTTACTTGTTGGCCATTTCGAGTGGCGAGAAGCCCCGTCGCCCGCTTGCCTTCAAAGACAATCCTGTCGACCAAGATATCTTTCACAACAGTCAGATTGGGTCGTTTGAGCACTGGCTTTAGATAGGCCCGCGACGTCGACGACCGAACACCGCCCTGCACCGTCATGTGCATTTGTCCGAAGCCCTCCTGACGATAGCCGTTGTAGTCGTCGGTATGGGGATACCCAGCTTCAACACCGGCATCGATAAAGGCTTCGTAAAGCGGGTTGAGCGTCATGTTGTTGCCGCCCGACACGCCCAAGGGGCCATTACCCCCGCGATAGGTGTCCTCGCCGCCTTGCCAGGTTTCAGCGCGTTTGAAGTAGGGCAGACATTCGGCGTAGCTCCAGCCGGTTGCGCCTGCATCCACCCACTCGTCAAAATCGCAGGAATGCCCGCGGACATAGACCATGCCGTTGATCGAGGACGTGCCTCCTAATCCCTTGCCTCTCGGGCAGGTGATGCGGCGATTGTTCACAAAAGGCTCGGGATCGGAATGGTAGCCCCAATTGTAAGTCGGCGAGGCCATGGGATAGGACAAGGCCGTGGGCATCTGGATCAATATGTTCTGATCGCTTCCACCGGCTTCGAGAAGCAGGACCGAATGCTTGCTGTCCTCTGAAAGACGGCTGGCCAACACACAGCCCGCGGATCCAGCGCCCACGATGATGTAGTCGAACTCAGTGTTCATTTGCCAAATGTCTCGTGCGTTGGATGAACGAACAGGTCCGCTCTTCGAAGGTAAATCAGGGTGTAGATACAGGCGTACAAACCGATCTCAACCAGCCCGATCCATTCAATCTTCAAAGGCGTGAATTGGTACAGTAGAATAAGGCCAAAAAGCAGCGTCCAGTGCAGCCCAACATAGGCTGCTAAACCGTACCGTTCGACGGTCAGTTTCAGATTCTCGGAATAGAGCCGCGTCAGAGAATCAAGGGAATTCACGACAAAGATGACGCCAACGATCACCATGCAGGCGCGCAGCCCTGGCGCCATCGCGATGTTCTGAGAATGAAACAGATAAAGCACAGAAAACCAAAGGGCGATCGGGATAGATGGGATGACCAGTAGAGCGATCAGCAATTGGCGCACACTGAGCCCGCCAACAAATCGCGCTACGAATTGACCGATCATAATGCTCCAGGCGAACCACCAGAACAGATAGAATGCGTGGTAATCGGAAACGGGCAGGATGAACCGCGGCAGATTGGCAAAATAGCCAGAGATTTGGCCAAGACTGGACGCCAGTCCTACGACGCCTTGGCCGCTTGACCACCAGAGCAAGGCGATCAGTCCAAAAAACAGCACGGATGAGGTGAGGCTCAGCCATTTCAGGTAGCGTATCTGAGTGCTGGAAAGGACAGCGAACAAGACCACAATCGCCACCAGACCATACCGTTGGATGTCGCTGATGCCGTCGATGTAGGAGGGCAGATAGCTGAGAAACAAAAACCCGGTGAACGCGCATGTCGCGATGATTACGATGTTGTTTATCGCGCGAACCCAGGTGATCTCAAACAGCTTTAATCTGGGTTCAACCGCGCAAAAGTAGAAGGTCGTGATGAAGTAGAACAACCAAATGAGAAAACCCCAAAACCCGAACTCGATCGCGAGTGGGTTTGTGAAGGCGTAGGCGACTTCACTTTCGTAAGTTGGAAACTCGGTTAGCGGGAACATGATCAGCCCAACATCAAGCCCAGACGTGAAGAGGATCGCCATAAAAGCCAACAAGGGCTGTGCGTCTTCACCTTCCAGGCGAACATGGCCAAACCGGAAGAGAACCACAAACGAGGTCAAAAGGGACACAACGATCGCGACGGATAAAACAGCATTCACGTCGCCAGTCCCTCGCGCCGATTTCACTCGCCATCGTTGGATCCCTATTGACCCCACATCTAGCCGACCAACAGGATTGTACCCTGATTTTTCGCTCAGAGTTGAGGCGAGGAACATCCAAATTGAGATTTCTGCCGAAACAGGCGCTGAACCTGGCTGGATCAAGTGCCTCGCGCCAGTTCATGACACAAATGGGACCGGTTATACTGAAAGTGATCTCCAAAATCAGCCGTGGGCAAACGACGGCCTTTGAATCCGTGCTGTTGCATTCAAGGTGACCGCATGTGGGGGTGGAAGGGGACCGAACTCAATCGAGGGCTCTCGGATAACGCCATTCACGCAATCGGTCGATTGCCACAATCGATCACCCTGATTGCCTAATCGGATTTCTACACCCGCCCCTGCGCTGATATGATCTCTTAGTGGATGCTACCAAAGACAGGAGAAGCGGGATTGCAGGAGCCGAGTAGAACGGCGCCGTTCGATGTGTTGCGTCGGGATGTTTCGGCGCATGGAACCGAATTTTCAGAGGCCGATTGGAAAGCCCTATCAGAGCAATGGTACGAGGTAACCATCGAGAAACGAAAAGAAGTCTTTGCCAACGGCACGAGGCATGAGGGCTTGCTCTTTGTAACTCATGGAATTTGCGCCGCACAATTCGCCTTGCCAAACGGGCAAATGGTCATCTCGCGGTTCTTTGAGGCGCGAGATCTTTGTGCTGTGGTTGAGTTTACGCATATGGGTTTGCCGATCGAGAATTCGATTGTCGCTGTCACTCCGGTCGAGGGGGTGATCATACCCAAGGAATTCTGGAAGTCCGAGCACTTAGATGGACAAGTGTTTGGCCCTTACGCCCGCCGGAAAATGTACAAGCAGCACCTGTTTGAAATTGACATTCTGAACGTAAAAACCGTGAACCGCACGGAGGTTTCATACAATTTCCTGAGGGAGCGCCATCCCACTGTCTTAGAGCGGGTGCCACAGGCTATGATCGCCCAATTCTGTGGGATCACGCCCGAGGGGTTCAGTCGTTTTCTCAGGAATCACTCGGCTCGCTAAGCGCGTGTTGCGCGATGGATTGACAAAATCCGGAGAAACTTAACTCACATCAACGCGAATGCGTGCAAAGTGTGCAATCCTGACAATTCGGGATCGGGTTCAGAAGACGGAGCAAATCGTTTGCCGATCCCACGTGAGGGAACGCTTCTTTGGACAGATGGATGGAAATACGGTCGGCCTATCACGTGGCAAAGGCAGGCACCGTCAGCGGAGCCGCCAATGAGCTGGGTATTCACCGAGCCACCGTCATGCGCCACGTTGATGCACTCGAAGCGGCGTTTGGCACAAAGCTGTTTCAGCGCCACTCAAAGGGGTACACGCCGACGGAGATCGGTCATGAACTTTTCAACGTCGCCGACGCATCAAACGAGAAATTTGACGAATTGCTTGGCCGAACGAAAGGCCAGTTGGCGACGCTTTCGGGCGAACTGATCATCACATCCACTGGGATGTTCCTGCCAACCTTAATGCACGCAGCACGACCATTTCAAGACGAGCATCCCGATGTTCGTTTAGAGTTGCTGACTACTCAAGATCTGCCGCGATTAGAATATGGCGAAGCCCATATTGCCATCCGCACTGGCGATTTTGAGCGGGGCGCCGACAATGTTGTTCTTCCCTTTTCTACGGTTCGATCGGCTATGTTTGCTCACCAAAGCTACGTGGACCGATATGGTCGCCCGTCATCTGTCGATGAATTCAAAGATCATCGCTTCGTTTCAAGAGAGTTTTCCAACCCGAAATTTGCGCCCTTTTTCTGGCTCAAAAAGTATATCTCTGAAGAAAATATTGCTGTGACAAGCAGCGATACGAATACAAAGTTCACCGCCATTCAATCCGGGCTCGGAATTGGATTTATGCCGATCTACGAGGCAAACTCACGCAAAGACCTTGTCATGGTCCATCCGCATAATCCGGATTGGGATGTGGATTTTTGGCTTGTGACCCATGTTGATCTCCACCGCACCAACAAAGTTCAGGCGTTCTTGGCCTCGCTGCGGTCGCTGGGTTTCTTAAGGCCTAGCGGCGAATTTCCTGATCCACTCGCGCTTTAGCTAGGGCGTAACGCTTTTATAGATGCGTTGTCCGGCACTGCGCCTAACGCAATTGCAAGTCCGGCTTACTTTTCGGGATAGATGAACTCGGCATCCTCATACGAAATTTGGTCAGGACGGTCCGAATTTTTGAACTGGAACAGGCGACGCGCAACGCGTGCAAACGCGCCGGGGGCTTCGGTATGGATAAAGTGGTTTGTATCCACGAACACGACCCGCCCATTAGGCAACAACTCGGCCGATCGATAGTACTCTTCTGGTTTCTGAGCGGGATCGCGTGTGCCCTGCATAATGACGACAGGCATAGTCATCTTGGGCACGGTATTGGCCATGCGAAATTCGCGTTCAACGTCAAAACTGGTGCCCTGAAATGTGCGCGCCGATGCCTCTGGTGTGCCAGCAAAGCCCCATTCCCATTCGAGCCTAACGAGTTCCTCTTCGGGCACCTGAACCGAAACGTAATTGCCAGCGTATAAGCTGCGAATGAAGTTCTCGGCTTTGTGGAATTCGGCCGTCATCATCGCGGCGTGGTCAGGCCTGGGCAGTCCATGGGGTTGGTCAAACGATTGCTGGGTCCGAAGGAAAGCCAGAATACGATCTGACATCCCATCCGTTGCAATGAGGTGATCGCTGATCACGCTGCCACGATCATGGGTGATCAGGTTGAAGCGCTCAACTCGGATTTTGTCCAGCAGTTTGACGAGGCTAGCGGCCACCGCTGAATAGCTCACATCGAGCTCTGGACGTTTGTCCGACTGGCCGTAGCCCAGCGTATCGACTGCAATGACATAATGGTCTTTTGCGAGGTCAGCCATGACATTGCGAAAGGCGTACCAGGTGTCTGGATGCCCATGGATCAGCAGCACGACATCTTCTTGCTGGTCGCCAGCGGCAACGAAGTGCCACGTCGCGCCTCCAACCTCCACAAACCAGTGCGAGCCAAAGACCCCGTTGCCGAGATACTCAAGTTCGCCATTCCGATTGACCGTTCCGTTCCTTCAGGCGGCGTCGCCGTGCGATATCGTGGATTGTCGACGACGAAATGTGGAAACGGGTAGGGTTCGTAGGAGCCGGGAGACCATGAATGCTGAACAGAAGGCTCGCTATCGCTTGCACTCGCGATCGTTGGGCCGAAAAACACAAGCTGTAGCGCGATGAGTGAGATCATCGCAGACTTCATGCGTTGTAACCACATATCCAGCTCCATCTCCTCAATTCATGACAAAGCTAAAGGCTGCGTGGATCGATAGGGTTTGACCCCTTTTTCAGCTCGGAGGGGTCGTCTACGCCGTCCCCATCAGAATCTGCTTTGTACGGAAATGTCCCTCTTGCCAGTTCCTCGGCGTTGGTCAGCCCGTCCCCATCGATGTCATTGTCAGAGTGGTCTTCAACGCCGTCACCGTCCGTGTCGGCCCATCGTGTTCGATCGTCAGGGAATCCGTCGAAAGCATTCTCAACACCATCACCATCAGAATCAACGGCAAGTGGGACATCGACTCCGATCCACTCACTGATCCCATCCGCAACGTCACCTGCAAACAGCTCTCCAGCCATGAAAGCGTTGAACCGGCTCATGTGATAAGGCCGCTGTTCGTTTGGCAATCCCGAGTGAATACCAGCGTTCCATCCCGCTGGCCCCAGATGTCGCAAGCTCCAGGCCATGCTCTGCTGATCGGTCACCGTGCCTTGCGACTGCATAACGGTTGAAAGCCAGGCAGTCAGGATCAACGTTGCAATGATCTCTTGGATCACTTCATCGGAATAGTGGCGCCGCAATTCTTCGATATGCGCCGCTGTGGTTCGGGTCGGAAGCGTGCCAGCATCCCGCGCCAATCGAAAGGCCGCTTTCTGAGCGTCTGAGAATTGGTCGAAACGTTCAAAGTCCATCAACGCTCGGATATCTTCGGCTACCCGGGGGAGCTCGGCAGGCGGCACCTTATCGTAGAGATAGTCGTCTTCGATCTCTTGGAAAACGCCATAGGCACCGTGCGCCTGACAATGAACGCAGCCGCTTGCCAACTGGTACACGAAGAACAGCGACCACTTGGTTCGTAACGTGATGAATCGGTCTTTCTGCAGCAAATACGCGTCCATCCCGAGCGTGCCGAGCCCGCTTTTTCGGCTCCAGGAGTTGTCAAGCTTGTGACGATCACTGAACGGGGTCGCGGCATCAGGAACGGTCGCCGGGGTGAAAAAGTCGTAATCATACGCGGCAACGTCAAATGGCGGGGATCCTGCAGGAGGTAAATTTTTGGCGTTGGCGGCTGGATCTTCCCACCGCAGATAATCGGTCGGATAAAAATCGAACGGTTCCGCCACTCCATCCTGATCACCATCAAATGTAAGCGGCGACACGTCATAGCCCGTGATTTGATTGAGGAAGTCCGTGCGCAATCTAGGAGCGCGCGCAGTGAGATCTTCAGGAACCCAGCTCGCGACGAACTCATCGTGCAAGGCGTCGACCATGGCTCCTACAAACGGGCTGCTGCGTTGTTCTTCTGGGCTACTGACGTTGTGGCCGGCCACCCATCCAACAGACGCGAGATTGGCGTTGGCCCAATCCAGTGTCTCTTGATCGGTGGCAATGGGCAGTATCGCGTCATGAGTCGCCATTGCGGCGTTGATCCCGGTCAGTTCGAAGAGTTCGACAATCTGACGATCCACGTAGTGCCGCCGCAAGGCGGCGTGTGTGTCGGCCGTCACCCGGGTTGGCAGTGTGGCGGCTACGTCGAGATACAGAAACGCCGCGCGGAGCCTCTCGTCGCCGATCGTCGTCGCGTAATCCGGCGACCATATCGCAACAATTTCATCAATCGACACCCCAAGCTGCGAGAGCTGGTAAGCGCTGCGGGCCTGGTGGTGGTTACTGCCCGCCCGGATCATTTGATACAGGGTCAGCTTCCACTTTGTTTTCGCAGCGAACATCGCATCGCTGTGGATCATGGTGTCGGCAATCAGAAGGTTTTCGTAGAAGTCCCTGATGTTGCTCACATCGATTTTTTGGCGATCATAGTACCGCATCTCAGCGTCGCTTTTAGGGGGTGATGGAGGGGTGTTGGCATGTGCGGGGGAGCCCAGCGCTGTCTGACAAAACAAGCCTGACAGAAGGAGTGTCGAGAGCCGCCTCATTGACCGCTCTCCTCAAAAATTTTCACGAACATGCCGTTGGCGTTGGCTGAGTGGGTAGGCACCTGTTGCAGGACATCCCAATGCTCTTCGACCCGGCCATCAGGCCCAAAAAAGTACATATCGACCGCCGCGGTTCCAAGGTCGTCGGGCTCGGCGTTGTCAACGTTGCGGAAATTGACGTGAGCCATCGCCCAGTCGCCCACGACCATCACTTTGTGGATGTCGATCTTCACATCATATTGGGCAACAGACGATGCAAACAGCATAGCAATCGGATTGCGACCATTGGGAACGCCAGTGCTATGCTGAATGTATCGGTCCGATAGGTATGGCGTTAGAGTTTCGCCGGTCGGGTTCTTCTCAAAGACCTCATACAGATCGATCAGGAACTCCGCGCGAGAACGATCCGCTTCGCTTCCAAGGATGATGTGCGTTTTATAACCCTTAGGAACGGTGTTTCGGCGATCCATCTGTTGATCTTGTGACTTCGTGGGCCGAGCGAATGGGTCTTCGTCCTTTTGGGATTTGTCGCTTACGTCTGAGCCATCCGATGGCGTGGCAGCGGCTTGCTCGCTTGAACTGGCGTCCAAATTGGCGTCACCAGATGGGAGCAAGAGCGCCCCCGAAAGAAAAATAGGCAACCAAGAATCGACTAGCATCTTCATAACCCGCCCTCGCACTGTTTCAGCGCTTCCACATCACCGGGATGCCTGCAGTGTTTGCGACTCACGCTTCCCGATCCTCCTTAAAAAAGATCGCCAAGATCGCCCGGTTTGAAAACGTGCGCTGGCGCACACGTGATGCGCGTGCCTGCGCGTTGAGGCGATTGGCTTCCAAGGGCGATAACGCGTCAATCGCGCACGACGACCGGCGGATCCGATCGGCTAGTCGCATAGAGCAGTCCATTCCGGCTCCTCCCCGCAGAGGTCGTCAGCGCATTGGGAGATCGGAGAAGGCGATGCGGATAGCTCTGCGGAAAGAAAGCGGCCTACGCCTCATGCTTCTGGGATCGGCGTATCTTTGCCTATGCCCACCGCCAGCCCATGCACAAACAGACACCGCGAAGCCTGATGAAGCGTCACAGGACGAAATCACGGAACTTCGCCGAGAGGTTGCGGAGCTGCGTGCCCTTGTTTCCGAACTCTTGGCAGCCAAACGATCAGAACAATCGCAAAGGCCAATTGTCCCTGAGGACACAGCTCCGACTTCTCAGTCTCTCGTTCAACTAGGGGAAGTTCAGCGCGATAGTGCACCTTCTCCATCTGAACCGAGCGCTGAAAGCGAGCAGCAACGGCTAGCACGCGTTCTTTCGTCGCGGCAGCCCATTGGTCGTTTCCCCGACGATGCCTTTGTCACCTCAGGGGATTTTGAACGGTCGATCTCCATTCCCGGCACTCCGGGATCCTTCCGCATCGGCGGGCTGGTTCAGGTCAACGCGAATTTCGACCCTGACAGCCTTGGTTTCCAGCAGATCGGAACGCAGCCAACGATCCCCATCGATGGAGATGTTGAGGATGGGAGAGACCAATTCGCCATCCACGTGCGACACAGCCGGGTGAATTTTGATTATCGCGCGCCAACGGCCTTGGGCGATTTACGCACTTTCATCGAGTTTGACTTCTTCGGTGACGGTGACGAATTCACCAACGACTATGATCTTCGGCTTCGTCATGCCGCTGTCGAGCTTGGCAATCTTAAAGTTGGCCAATTCTGGTCCGGCTTCGTCGACGTTTTCTCTTTTCCTGAGACGGTCGATCCCGGTGGGCCGCTGTCGGCGCCAGTCCTTAGAAATCCTGGTATCTATTACGTCGAAGGCGATCGAGATGGCTCAAACTGGGGCATCGGGATCGAAAACCCCGCCGGTGACCTTGGTGGAGAGACTGATCTGATCGCGTCGGAATCTCTGCCCAATCTGGTCGCGTTTGCGAAACTTCAGCGGGACTGGGGTTACCTTAGGCTGGCCGGGATCGGATTGCAGCTTGAATCCGATACCGATTCCGAGTTCGCCGGTGGAGCGCATCTCTCCGGCCGCATTTACACGCCGTTCACCGGGTCAACGCTCAACAACCTCTCGTTCGCTACGCAGTATGGAGCTGGGTTCACGCATTACTTCTCATCGTTCGTGGGCGGCCTGGATGGCGTCATCGCGGAGGATGGAACGGTCGATGCGACAGAGATCCTTGGCGCGTTTGGCGGTTATCAGCATTTTTGGACCGATCGCTGGCGCTCGACGATCACGGCCAGTTTCTTCGAACTGGATTCACCCGACGGGGCAGACAGCCTTTCCTATGCGGGCGGCGAACGTTTCAGCGCCAACCTCTTCTACACCCCGATTGATGGAGCGACCTTCGGCGTTGAAGGTATCTACAACACCATCGAGACTCTCGACGGCTCAGAAGGCTCCGGCGTGAGGATCGAAGTTCTTGGCCGGTTTGATTTCTAAAATGGAGGCTCTCCGATGAAAAAGACCCTTTTCCTGTCGTGCGTGTTGATCCCTCTCTCACCACTATCCGCCAAGGAATTGTCTCTCGAGGATTTGGGCACTTGGAGGAACAAATCCGACAGCGTGCATGTCCAGATCAAGCCGTGCGGCGAGAACACTCGGTGCGGCGTCGTGGTGTGGGCCAACGACAAAGCGAAACAAGACGCGGCTACAGGCGGAACGGAAAACCTTGTTGGAACGCAGCTGCTGCGCAAATTCCGCGAGAAGAAGGACGATCTGTGGAAGGGTAAGGCGTTCGTGGCGGACTTGGGCAAGGAGTTTACCGGCACGGTCCAGCCAGTCGACTACAACACGATGGAAGTGAAAGGCTGCATCGTCGGTGGTTTGATCTGTAAGACACAGATATGGACCCGAGTTCGCTGACGATGCCCCTGCAAGAGGATGAAAGCCAGCCGCTATCGAACGGGCTATCTGCAGCAGCGTTGTCCATCGGCTTTGCATTCTTGTGGGTGCCATTGGGCCAGCACGGCTTTCTGTACGAACACTGGATGAAACTTGGCACGTTTATGATGCCATTCCTGATTTTTGCGGCGTTGTCATTCGGTTCACAGCTGGGTCCAGCCGTTATCAAGAGCTCCAAATTCATCGCGCTAGCCTTGCTGTGCGCCTATCTGATCCACCAGTTCGAAGAGCACTGGATCGATGTGTTTGGCAATGTTTACGCCTTTCAAGCCAGTGTGAACGCGATCATTGCGACGCTTACAAATGGGCCAGCTGACCCAACCCGCCCGCTGACGGCGGAGGGAATCTTTGTCATCAACACATCGCTGGTTTGGCTTGTCGGGTTCATCGCGATTGCAACCGCACCGAACCGAGTGTTCCCAACGCTTTGCATGGCGGGGATCGTTCTTGTGAACGGCTTGGTCCACATCGCAGGAGCTCTAGCGTTCTCGGCCTACAACCCCGGCTTGGTCACTTCGATCGTAGTCTTTCTGCCACTTTCGATCGCGGCGTACATTTGGATTGGGGCGCAAAGAGGCCGCGTCGTTGCCAGTATCGTCTGGGCCATTTTAGGCCATGTGATTATGGGGTTGGGCCTGATGGCGTCTGGAGTTTGGGGAGCCATAACACCGCAGGCCTATTACGCGCTGCTGGTCGGTTGGTCGCTGCTGCCCGGATTGCTTTCGGCGAAAGGAGCCTTTGAGGATGGGTCTGTCGCTGCCCCATCGAAGGGCAGTTCAACGCGCTAAAACTGAACAGTCTGTTTGAATCTGATCCATCAATTCCGCTCGTACCAAGGGATCTTGGATCGACTTTGGCAGCGGCTTCTTCTCCCAAGAGCTCACTAGAATGCCTGTCTCGCCGGCGCAAGCTATGGGATCAGCCGCCGCCACAATCTTGGTCGCCTGCTTCTGAGGATCAGAGAAAAGGATTGGGGCGAGCCATCTCAGGAAAAACGGCATTCCGTCTCCGCTTGAGGTCATGGACGTCTTTGTTGGTCCAGGATCAATCGCCCGAATGTATACCCCGGCGCTCAACAGATCCGGGGCCATGTGGGCGCACATCGCCGTCATCGCTAGTTTGGACTGAGCGTACGCTCCCATCAGCCCGCCAATCTTCGCCGGATCACTCAGGCTTTTCGCATCGAGCTCCACCATCTTGATCGCGCTCGACGACATGGTGACAATCATACGATCACCGACACTCTGTGCATCGCTCATCAAGGGTAGCAGGCTTCGGATCAAAGCGTAGTTCGCCAGCACGTTCACCGCGTAATGCGATTCATGCCCCTGCGCGCTGAGTTTTCGTTGGTCGGTTAGGACGCCCGCTATGCAATAGAGCGCATGGATATCGCCAACCAGGTTGAACACCTCACGGCACGATTCCTCGATTTGCGCGAGATCCATGAGATCAGTTTGGACCAGGTCAACCTTTAGCTCAGGATAGCTCTGGAGAAGCTCATCTCGCTGCTTTTCGGCTTTCGCTTGCGATCGGTTCACGAGAACAAGCGCCCAACCTGCCTCCGCAAGCCTTTCGCAAACTGCCGCGCCGATTCCTCCAGTTGAACCGGTTATTACGGCTGTTCTCATATTGATCTTGTCCTCTCGGCTTGGATACAAAAGTGTCCCCAAACATCCGCCACCAACGGCATCAACCGCAGCGAAGTCTAGGCGCCTAAATCAAGCCGTTGGAAGCGTGATGACGATATTGAGCACAAAGGTTCCGCCTAACAATGCGCATCGGTGCACACTCGGTGTGCGCAAGGTCGCGCATCGGCAAATGCCGGAAAGACCTGTTATTCGATCGGTAGCGTGACCATCCGTGTCTGGAATTGGTTCGGGAGCGGACTGTAAGAGAGGTCCAAGTTGCTGATCTGCGATCTTGAACCGTCAAGGAACTGCTCGTGGAGCGGCATTCGTTCCACCCGTCGCTCCCTAAACGGGGATGGATATCTTTTTGGTGCCAAAGATGGACTGCCAACTCGCAATTTCATCGATCACAAAGTCATCCATTTTTCGGACGAGGTCGACAAAATCCTGATAGCTCACGTCTTTCTCTTGGCTCTGCAACAGCAGATCTGATCGTCGGATAAGACGTTCGAGCTTAGACGCGGTGACTTCTGAAATTCCAGCGAACCGTTCAAAGTCGCCAAAGTATCGGATCCCTGCGATCGCGGCTCCCAGGGTGGGAAAAGCAACGCCGAGAAACGTGGTCGGCTTGCTCATGGCGTCAAGAATACTCGCATCCAGCACACCAAACGTCGCCGCCAACTTAGTCAGCAAATAAGCGCTTACCGAGATTATCGCGAGAACGAACAGCGCCTGTGACACGCGATCAAGATTGGCGTGAACCCGTGCCAGCCTTTTGGCTTTGCTCTTATGATAGTTTCTTTGACTCATAAAGAAGGGACGCAATGTCTCTTCCAAATGCCGCTTGAGATAACTCTGAGTGACTTTCAACTCCGGTATACCGACGCCCTTGATGACTTCGCGGGCGTAGAGCTCTGGCCAGCGGATGTCGGGCGATGACGGCCAGTCGCCGCGGGGGCGCGCGCAACCAATCGCCGCCATGATCGGCGCATGCCGCAAGTACTCGGCTGCTCGCCGGGTCTGGAACCAGCGTTGGTGCCACTGCCCCCGGATCCCTGCGAGAGTGATCGCGACAATGGCCAGCAGCAATGTCAATTCGAGCGCCGCAAAGGGCCATTTGCCGTCGGGGCCGAACAGCGGCAAATACGCGACCCCTCCGATAATGGCGGCCGCCGACAAAAGGAAATTGGCGACCATCCCGCCGCGATAGGCATCGGAGAGCCGCGTTGAAATTCCATCGGCGGCGGCAAATCGGGCGACCACTTGGTTGGCCAATGCATTGGCGCTCGCCGGGTCTGGCTCTAATAGACCGCGGATCTTGCCAATCATCGTCGGCTCTTCGCCGGCAGCGGCGGCTTTTGGTGTCTCGTATGTCTGTTTCACCGATGTGAAAGGCTTTCCTTCGCCATCAAACAACCTTTCGACCCGGCGATAGGCGTGAAAGCGACGTTGCGAGTTAGGCTGCCAGGCGGCCGCGTTCAGTTGTTCGTCTGCGCGTGCAACCTCTTTCCAATCGGCTTCGATATGCGCGCACACCATATCCGCCATCGCAGCGCTGTCTGCGCATTCATTGCGCTCACCGGCGACAGCCAAGTCACCGATATCATCGAGCCACTTCAAGCGTTCTGGAGCGCGAGCATCAAGCCATAGGACCGGTACATCCGCAGCCAACGCTTCGGCCATAGTATCGCGAGTGCCGCCCACAGCGCTGGGCGATGAGCCATCCCAAATGGCCAGAAGGACATCCGATTGCTCAACAGTAATGCGGCTGGCGAGCTTTGTTCGTTTGCCGATCAGGCTTTCGAATTCAAGCTGGAGTTTTCGAGAGGCGTTGGAAGCAGCGAGCCGTGTAAGGTATTCCTTCAGCGCCGCATCCTGGTCCGCCAACTCAAAGCACTTCGCTTTTGCGATCGCCTCTTTTAAAGACGCCCAATTGCGACGCTCGTCGGCCTCTTGCGGTTGGTGGCCCAATGCAATCCGCTCGACCTCGGGCCAATCAGCGTTCAGCGTGTTGAGCGCCAGGTTTAGGTCGGCGCCGAATGGCAGTGGCGCCAGCACCTCAATCTTTAGCTCCGTCGCTATCCTTGCGGCGGATAGGTCACAACCATTGGCGAGGTTGGTTGCCAGTCGGGCGCATCCGGCGGGGGAAACCGATGCAACGCGTTGCTGAATTGAGGCAAGCAGCCCGGCAACTTCGCGTTCAATCGCATCGCGGTTCGCGCTGAATACGGGATTTCCTTCGCGGTGCCCGGTGACGCCAACAGTGAGCGTTCGCTTGGGGGGATCGAACCCAAGATTGAGTGCGCTTTCAACGTCCATCGCGGCGCTTTAGCACGGTCTCGCCGGTGAGCAATCGGCTGGGTGTGTGCGTCCTCGTGATCGCTCTTGGCTCTCCTTGACGCCATCCTCTGAAACTGCTGCACTCAATTAATGGGTTGAGGTAGCTCGGTCTGGGTCGGCCGCTTTAGGAGACAGGCGATGGCATTGTCGGTTCGGACGCCTTTTCGCGTCTTGAAAGCATTCATCCTTCTCCTTGTGTTGAACGCCGCGCAAATTGCGAACGCTGACACGCCTGAGACCCAGCCGGAGGTCCAGAGCCAGCCGCGCACGGGCGTTTTGAACATGCGATACCTGGACAAAGAGGAGCTGCGGATGGCCAAGCGCACTCTGAAGAACAACCGCAAGGCCTGTCGACGCGGTGACGCTGAGGCCTGCCTGGCCGCAGGAAAGGCCTATCAAGAAGGGGTTGGTGTCGGGGTCATTGGTAACATTGCCGAAATTCTCTTCAATGAGGCGTGCGATGCAGACCTGGCGGCGGGATGCCGCGCGCTCGGTACGTTTCACGCGGGCTCGGGCGGCCAGCCCACGGATATGCGAAAGGCCGGATTTTTCTATGAAAGGGCCTGCGATCTAGGCGATCTGGATGGATGTCAGAGATTCGCCAGTCTCCTGCGCACGGATCTTTTGGGACCACCGGATTATGAGCGCTCGAACGCGATCATTGAGCGGGCCTGCCGTGACGGCAGTAGCGCGGTTTGCGTCTACTTAGCCGACCTTGTTCTAGCTAATGACGCCTGGCCGGATGAACACGAAAGGGCGATCGACCTGCTCGACGCCGAGTGCAACACATCCATCCTTAAAGCGTGCGAACGCATAGTAAGGCATTTGAAAAAGCAACCTTACCGCGATGAGTGGCGGATCGGAAAGTATCAGCATCAGGCCTGTCACCTGGGTCGAGCCTTCGCATGCGATGCTATGGGGACGCGGGCCTATGACGGCGTTGGAATAGCGCCCAACCGTGGGCTTGCTCTGTCGTATTACGACAAGGCGTGCGAATTGGGGACAGCCTTTTGTGAGACGCCTGCAGCGCTGCGCGCCATACCCCAGAAGCGCCAGGCTTGCGGTCCGGAAGACATGCAAGCCTGCGCCGAGCTGGGCCTTGCGCTGGCTGTGCCAGCCTCTCCTGAGTTCAATTTTGAAGAGGCCGTTGCCCTGCTGGAACAGAGCTGTCTCTCTGGGCTACTGGAAGCCTGCAGCGATGCGTCTGAAACCATTGCCAGGCACCGCGCTCAGGGAGATCCCGATTGGTCGCCGCGCTTTGTCACCGTCGCCGAACGCGCCTGCGAAAACGAAGATCTCAACGCCTGCAACACGCTCGCGCGGGCGTACACCGATGGCGGCTGGGCACAGCCCAATCCTGTTCGCGCGGCGACCCTGCTCAACATGTTATGCGACGAAGGAAATGTGACCGCTTGTAAAAGCGAGCAACAGTTTTCTGGCGTTGTAGCCGAAGCCCGGATGGCCGTCGCCAACGAAGACTATCTCCCACCTGTCGATGCCGATAAGCCGACCACCGTTCCACAAGAGATCTATGTTTTTCCAGAAGCGCCGAAAGACTACTGCGTCATCCAACGAGAGCGTTTTCGCGGCAAAACCTATACGCAGAAGAACTGTCCGCCCGTCGAAAGCGCGGTGAACAGCTATCGCCTGCGCCCCGGACAGGCCCCATGGCAGGCGCTGCTCTGGCGCCCGAAACGTCTGGCAGGCAATCAACTGTCTGAGAACCAGCGCGTCCTGTGCGGAGGATCGGTGATCGCGAAAGGCTGGATACTCACTGCGGCCCATTGTCTGACGGACAACGGATCGGACGTCCGGACCGCCGGGCATCGCGTCAGGCTAGGCGTTTACAATCCGCAAAAGAGCGAGGGGGTCAGCTTCCCGATCCTGCGCACGATCAAACATCCTAGCTATGACAAGAACAACAAATACGTGTTCGACATCGCGCTTGTTCAATATGATCATCGCGCGGGCGCGGTTGGCCAAGAAACCAACAGCATCGCCGCGATCCGCCTCGACCCTCTGGAGGTGGGCAAGCGCCGCATCGCGAACGGCATGAATGTCTATTCCTATGGGTGGGGTTGGACGCAAGCTGAAAACAGCCGATCAACCGACTATCTGCAAGGCGTAAAAATGCGGCTTCGCAGCGAGGGCGCGTGCACGCGGCTCACGAAATTTCGTGGAGTTCTTCGTCATGCCGCTTTGTGCGCGGGCGGCCAGAATTTTCAGCAAACTTGCTACGGCGACAGCGGTGGGCCGCTGGTTTTCTATGGCGATGAAGGTCGGCGGCCAACCTTGATCGGAGTTGTCAGCGCAGGCAAAAAATGCGGCGCGACTGGTCGCCCCAGCCAGTACACTCGCGTCGCAAAAGCAAAGAGCTGGATCGCTCAATATGTGAGCGCCATTCAATAAAACGGCGCGCCTAACTGGTAAGGGTCAGGCACGCCGTTCGAACTCTAAAGCTATGACGCTTGTTTATTGTGGCCCGATTGGGTTGCCAGTCGGGTCCAGATCTTCTTCGGAACTGGCGGTTTCGGCGCCATCTTCAGAAGCGGATGACTCCTCACCCTCAACCGCGCCAGCTTCTTCCGTGCTTGCCATTGCTGCTTCGACTTCGGCGGGCGCAGCGGCTTCGGCCTCTGCTTCATCCGCTTCCGCCCCGGCGCATGCGGTGAGCGCCAAGGCGCTAGCGGCTCCGAAAAGCGCGACAGTCTTTTTCATAGTCATTCCCCCTATTGAACAGCGTGGTGCTATCATGCGGTGAGCTGCATTTGCAAACGCGAAAACTCCGGCGCGCTGCGCAATGGATCAAGCATGGGGTCGTTGGGAAGGAACAAGAGCCCCGGATCTTTAATCGCAAACGCGCTTTTTAACACTTCGATGGCCTCGTCGACGTCTCCCCACTGCGCTTTCACCTGCGCCTGCTGATACAGGCCCGCATCGCCGTAGGTCGCGACCAATTCCTGAT
Source organism: Pseudomonadota bacterium (assembly GCA_039814925.1). Lineage (GTDB taxonomy): Bacteria > Pseudomonadota > Alphaproteobacteria > Sphingomonadales > Sphingomonadaceae > Erythrobacter. The sequence goes on along the minus strand of JBCCAH010000011.1, from coordinate 20,829 downwards.
AAGAAGCCTGCGCTGCGGCCTCATCACCCAATTTGTGGTGCGCTATCGCTTGGCCCGTCAAGGCGAACAACGCCACAGGCTCGTTCCTAAAGCTTTCCAAAGCGTCCGCAGTCGATCCGAGCAGATATTGCGCGCTCGCTTTGGCGTAGGGAGCGCTGGCAAGACTGGGATTAAGGTCCAAAGCTCGATCAATATAGGAAACCGTGCCCGGGTAATCGCGCGCAAGCAGAGCTATAAAGCCAGCCGTTCTGAAAGCGCGCGCATTGAGCGGATCAAGTCCGAGGACATTCGCCACGGTCTCCAAAGCTTCGCGTTTTTGATCGCCATAGGCCAGGAAAGTGGCAACGGATCGTTGCACGTCCGCGTCGCCGGGAGCGAGCACCCTGGCGCGCTCGTAATGTGGTCGTGCGGCCGACCGATCAAGGCGACCATTGTTGAGAACAAAGCCCTTGGCTAGGTGCGCGATGGCAAGGTCAGGCGCGAGATCAATCGCCGTCTGCGCTGAGGCAATTGCGTTATCGTACAACCGCCCAATTTCGCCAGCCTCGGAGGTCGCGTTGGCAATAGCCGAAAATTGGTTTGCACGCATGGCATGGGCCTGCGCGAAGTCGGGATCGGCTGCGATGGCAGCCTCAAATTGCGCTAAGGCTGCTCGGTCGCTCACTAATCCCGATGAGATATCGACAAACGCCTTGCCGCGAAGAAACGCCTCATAGGCGGCTACGTTCTTCGTGCCTCCAATCTCAGCTTGTTCAGCGAGGGATTTCTCAAGTTCCGCTGCACCAACAATCTCTGCAACCAAGGAAACAGCGACGGTGGAGGCGATTTCGGACTGGATGGCGAGCACATCCTCGAATTGGCGGTCAAAGCTATCGGCCCAACGAATAAGGCCATCGGTGACCTGGACCAATTCCGCTGAAATGCGCACGACACCGCCCGCCATTTGAACGCTGCCACGCAGCAGATTCTCAACCCCAAGCTGGCGGGCAAGGGCGAATTCGTCATTGCCATCCGCTTCGCCTGCGCCTGAGGACGTCGGTGCCGACACACGAAGGAAGGGATTACGGGCAAGGGCGGCGCGCAAATCGTTCGACAAGCCCCCTGAAATCCAGACCTGTTCGGGATCGCCAGAGAGATTTTCAAAGGGAATAACCGCGAGAGAGGTCGACGATGTTTCGGCTCCGCCGGTGATGCTTAAACCGATCGCGGCGAGCGCAGCCACCCCGGTAACAGCAACCGCTCCAGTGGCGAGTTGACGCCGACTTAATGGGAATCCGGCGGCGCTTTCGGAAGGTAGAATGCGGCGTTCATGAGTGCTGCCGAACTGAGCCAGCACCGCCGCCAAGATCTGATCGGATTGGCTGGTGTTCGGCTTGCCCGACCAATTGTCGGCATTGATGGTCTGGAATTGGCGAAAACCCAGTGGCGGTTGAGAGCCGTCAATCGATACAGGGACCAAGCACCGGCGTTCGCGCCCGCTTTGCGCCTCATCGCGCACCCAATGAGAATCGACCGAAATCTTCGACCAAAGTACCAAAACGCACGTGGCGTTTTCAAGCGCGGTCTCGGTCGTTGGAAGGTAGTTTTCTCCCCCCTCGAGCAGCCCATCCCACCACACTCTCAACCCCGCCCCTTCGAGCAGCGCAATGGTCTTCAACGCATGCGCTTGGTCTTCTCGGGAGTAGCTTAGGAAAATATGCCCCGAAGGCGCGCCCTGCGATTCTGCATCAATCGAGTGGTCATCCACCGCTCGTCACCCCTTGAAATCCATGATCGGCTTAGCGGGAAATAATCCTCCGCGCCAGAAGCGAGAACACAGGATGAGCAGTGTCTGAGCGCTAACTCCATTCAAGATCCGACACCTGCACAGACACTTTCACCTCCCGAGTTTGAGTTAGCTGGTGGGTCTAGCGAACTGGCCGCAGCCGGGCCGATTGCTGGCCAGCCGCTTTTGAGCGGTAGTCTTGGCTTCGGGCCAGATCGCAATCAGGGTGGCTTTGAGAGCCTGTCTGCGGTTGGTAATGGAAGGTTGAGGCGGGCAAACGGCTTGGATTCAGTCCGAAACCGGGCAGAGGCCTTCCATTAACGACCCACGCTTGCAATCACTTCGGTGCGTTCCAGCGATCGGTCGCGATAGTCGAGCGCGGCGACGTAGTCGGGGTTTTGCTCCATCGCAAAGATAGCGAGCGGATCCGGATAGATCATCGCAGCGAGATCGTCCCACTCATGCGACACCGCGCCATCATGCGGCGCGTGCTTCGGCTCAACAAGCACACGGGTGATAGTTCCGGCGAATAGCAACTGACCGCCCACCGCGTGCACGGCCTTTATTGCTTCGGCCCCATAGCGGCGATAATTGGCGCGGCCTTTAGCCTTGTCGCCTGCTTCATCGGGGAAATACGCGAGGAAGTTCATCATCGTGATCGAGGCCTCGGTGTCCATCGCCAGCGCAGCGTCAACCGATGCCTTCGTCGGCAGGATTTCGCGGCGACCGCTCATTTCGTCGAGCGCCCCGGTCGGCGAGACCTCCTCGCGCTTGGTGATCCCCAAAAGGTGCTGTGCGCGCAGCAGGCCAAGTGCGAAAACGGGGACCTGAGTTAGTTTCACCTCGGCCGCATAGGCATCGGCCAGCTCGGGGTTCGAGGCCAATTGCGACACGCCCACAGCGTCGGGACGCACAATCAAGAAGTGAGACCATTGAGCCGGGTTTTCACCGACAAGCGAAAACGCCGCGCGCCCGCGCCAAAGGATCGCCTCGCCAAATCCCAGATCCCCAATCTCACCTTGCGGATCCTTGGCCCGAAGCGCGACGACGATCGCGCGATCATGGGCGTGGATGGCTTGCGAGGGTTGCTGCGAGCCAAGCATCCAAACGCCGCCAACGGCCAGCGCCGCGATCACAACAACTGCGGCTATCAATTTGACGGCTAACGCCATGTCCACCTCTCCTTCAATTGAACCACATCACATACTCATCGCCCGGTTCGGGATCGGCACCTTGTGTCTTGTCGACTGGGATGGGGCTGACGAGCCCATGCGGATAGAGCGGGCCGGTGGTCCGCCGCGCCAGGTGAGCTTCGATCAGCGCGCTGAGCTCGGCGACTTTCTCGGGCCTATTGTCGGCCAAATTGGTCCGCTCGGCAGGGTCCTTGGCAAGGTCAAACAGCCACGTCTTGTCCTGCCGCGCGTCAAGGTGGAGCTTCCAGTCGCCACTGCGCACCACGTTGTATGCCCCCGATTTCCAGAACAGCGCGTCATCTTCGCGCTCGACAACGCCGGCACCGGTGGCCGCGCCGAGCAGGCTGCGACCATTGATAATGCGGTCGTCGGGCAATGCCACTCCCGCCGCTTCGGCCAGTGTGGGCATTAGGTCGATATGTGCGACCGGCGTGTCGATTGCGGTACCGGGCGCGACGCGCGCGGGCCATTTCACAAACATCGGCACACGAATTCCGCCTTCGAAAAGCGTGATCTTCCAGCCGCGAAACGGCGCGTTGATCTTGGGCAGATCGATATAGCCCGCCCCGCCATTATCGGAACTGAGCACGACGATGGTGTTGTCCGCCAGACCTTCAGCTTCCAGCTTGTCCAAGACCCGGCCCACGCTGCGATCCACAGCGCGGATCATCGCCGCGTAAACACGTTTGCGGTGCGGCCTGATATCGCCGACCGCTTCGAAATCCTCGCGCGTCGCTTGCAGCGGCGTGTGCGGAGCCCAGTGCGCGAGATAGAGGAAGAAGGGTCGGTTTCTATTCGCCTCGATCACCCTAAGGCTTTCATTGGTCCACCAATCGGTGAGATAGCCTCCAGGTTTAAAGGGGGCGCTGCCATTGAAGGTGGCCGAATACTGCATCGCCGCCCATAGAAACTGATCGATCGGATCAATCGAGTGTTTGGCGTTGACGACATTCGGATCGTCCTCGGCAAGGAACAGTCCACTATCCATCATCAAGCTTTCATCGAATCCTTGCGCGTTGGGCAGGAAGTCTTCGCGCCGACCGAGATGCCATTTGCCGATATGGACGTTGTGATAGCCCTTGCCTTTGAGCACTTCGGCGACGGTGATCTCAGAGGTCGGCAGGCCCTGATCCTCAAACGGGAAAGCCTCGCCAGTCTTTTCAGGATTGGTCACAACCTGCGGGAAGTGCCCCCGTTCGCGTGCATTGATGATGGGGGGGATCACGCGATTCATCCCATCGGGTGTGGGCGTGTATTCAAAGCCGGTGTGTGTGGGATAGCGGCCTGTCATCAACATGGCGCGTGAAGGGGCGCAGGTGCCGGTGCCCGAATAAGCCTGTCGAAACACCGCGCCTTCACGCGCCAGCCGGTCGATATTGGGAGTCGGCACCGCGCCATCCGCCAGTCCACCACCAAAGGTGGTGATGTCGTTATAGCCCAGATCATCGAGCAGAATGAACACGATATTGGGCGGGCGGTCAGCCAGCGCCCGCGCCGGTTCAGCGGGCCCGCGCTGCCATGTGATCGCTTGTTCAGGGCCGACGTCGCGTTTGTTCGCCTCCGCTTGGCGCAAAGCGAGCTGGGTCAGGATCTCGGCGCGGTAAAGCCACCCCACCCCGACCAGCACGAGCGCCAACATGGCAACGCCCAACATGAGCTTTTTGATCACACCTTGCCCCTCATCCCTTACCGGTGAGAGGATGCAAGGCTTGCTTGGAAAGCGCAACGTCTTGCCCCGTCTTGGTTTGTATCAGCGCGGATCTAACGGGTGTCAGCCGGCCTCGCCGACCACCCCGTTCATAGGGACGTGGTCGAGAGCAGTACCAGCATTTTACCATAGACTATGGCTAAAACCGGTCGTGAGCCGACGGTGGATTTTCCTTTATCGGCAGATCAAAACCGGACTGCCCGATTCCGGTCCATTTGCCGACTAGGGCATCCGGACCAAAGTGCGAAAGCGAACCGGTGGCCCGCATCGAGGTGGTATCCCGTTTCGGCGAGGGAGCCTGTTCCATCTTTTCAAGAACCCTATCTATTGCGGCAAAATCGTTCGCACGGGTGAGGTCTACGAAGGCGAGCACGAGGTGATCGTCAATGAGAAGCTTTGGAAGGCTGTCCAAGAAAGCCTTGAACAATCGCCAAGCGCGAACGACGCTGTCGGAAGCAACTCGCTAAGCTTGTTCGGCCGATTTGGCTTGGCCCGAAGGTCGTTGATGCCATCGTCGATGGCAGGACGCCATCACGACTCAGCCGAAGACGATTGCTTGAAACAGAGCCGCCACTTGACTGGGATGAACAAAAGAAATCTCTCTGCTTCAAGGGTTGAGAGCCATCTCCAAGTCCATCGCCCGCAGCACAAGTTGAGGCGAGGAAAATCCAATCAGAGATATTGGCCGAAACGGGCGCCGAGATCGGTCTGAACCAAGCGTCTCGCGCCCAAGTCGTAGGGTCAGCGTCTTGGAAACCCCGAAGAACTGCGCCATTTTCCGCGCGGCTCACGCGTGGCGAGCGTTATCAGGTTCTCTTGAAGACTGTTTGGTGCGCGACGCAGTTTCGAGCGAACCGTGCTCTCCTGCAATTTCCCTGTTTGCCTGGGAATCCTACGAGCGAATTGCTACTGTTCAGCGGGATTTTCCCAGTAGGCGACTGAACTCACGAAAGAACTTTGCTTGCGCGATCGCTGAGGCACAAAGAAACAACAGGGAATTCCGCCAGCGAAAACAGGAAATCGTACTCGCGGAACAGGCATTTTACTCTCGAATTTGGGCTTCAATAAGTGACATAGTCTTCGACCTTGTTCGCCGATTGTGTCGGCCTCTTACGATTGTCCTTCGACCTAATTGTGGAGAAAACCAGGTTGTGGCTTCAGGGGCGAGAGAAACTGGAATACTGACCATCATACACCGGTGCGACCTTTGCACACGCTTGAAGGAAACCGGTTATGTCCCAAGAAAAGAACGACCCGTATTCGGGCAGTAAGAACGCGCTTTCGGATGCCTGCGGGCAGGACGTTGAAGACGCGCGCTTCAAAACTTCTAGAGTTGTAGTCCTCCAGAACCCTGAGGCGCTCAAACCCTCACCACGAAACGCCCGCACGCATTCCAAGAAGCAGCTCAAGCAGATCGCTCAGAGTATTGAGCGGTTCGGGTTCACCAATCCTGTCCTGGTAGATGAGAATAACGGTATTCTCGCGAGCCACGGGCGGGTCGCGGCCGCAAAGACTCTAGGCATGAAAGAGGTGCCCACTTTGTGCTTGGGCGATTTGTCCGAGGCCGAGCGCAAAGCCTACATGCTGGCGGACAACAAGATCGCGCTGAACGCGGGGTGGGACCAGGTTTACTGGCGCTGGAGCTACAAGAACTGGTCGATTTCGACTTCGAGGTTGAGCTCACCGGCTTCTCGCTCGCCGAGATTGACTACACGCTTGATGGGGCGAGAGAGGCAGACGCGGATGGGCTGGATGCTCCCGAGGATGAACTCCCAGGATTACTCGGGAATCCCATCAGCAAGCGGGGCGATCTCTGGTCACTCGGAAACCATTGGTTACTGTGCGGTGACGCCCGGTCATCGGATGACTTTGCCACTCTTATGGCCGCGGACACGGCGGACCTCGTGTTCACGGATCCTCCCTACAATGTGAAGATCGACGGCAATGTCTGCGGCAAGGGTGAGGTGAAGCACCGAGAGTCTGCCTTCGCTAGCGGAGAAATGTCCCAGTCTGAGTTCACAAATTTTTTAGCGCTGACGTCGGGAAACACAGCGCAAGTGATGCGCGATGGCTCAATCGCGTTTGTCTGTATGGACTGGCGCCATATTGGCGAACTGCTGAGCGCGGGCGGCCGCGTGTTCACCGACCTCAAAAATCTCATTGTTTGGAACAAAACCAATGGCGGAATGGGGACATTCTATCGCTCAAAGCATGAGCTGATCTTCGCCTTCAAACATGGCACATCTGAGCACACCAACAGCTTCGGCCTGGGTGAGACCGGTCGCTATCGAACCAATGTGTGGGGTTATGCTGGGATCTCTTCGATTGGCCCGGAGCGAGCCGAGGAGCTCGCGATGCACCCAACCGTCAAACCCGTGGCTTTGGTCGCGGCTGAAAAGACGGGGCGACGCGCACGACTGATCGAATACGATCCCATCTATTGCGACACCATCATTAGCCGTTGGGAGGCGTATACTGGGAAGTCGGCCGTTCACCATACCAGCGATCGGCCTTACGAAGCACTACAGGAGGCCGCCGATGTCTGATCGGGATGAGGATCGCGTGGGCTACGGCCGCCCGCCCAAGTGGGGTCAGTTCCAGAAGGGTAAGTCCGGGAATCCGAAGGGCAGGCCGCGTGAGAAAAGGAAGGAGGCAACGCCGCCTGCTTCCTCAGAACTCGATGAGTTGCTGAAAGAAGTCTTCGATCAAAAGGTCACTATCAAAGAAGACGGCCACACCAAAGAGATCAAGATGAAGGCAGCGATTGCCAAGAGGCTGGTGGCCGATGCGGTCAAGGGCAATCACCACGCTCAGCGCGAAGCTCTTAGGCTCGCAAGAACGGTTGAAGAGAACGTGGCAAAACGAGTAGCAGCTGACAAGCAGGCGGAGGCCGAGAGGTCTGAGAAAGAAGAATAAGAACGCCAGCAGATGTTCAATTACCTTCGCGACCTAAAGGGCAGGCAGTCGGAAAAATGGAAGGAAGCTCAAGAAGCCGGTCTGGAGGAGCCGACGCAGCCTTGGCCTCATCCCGAAGACATCATTCTGAACGAAGCTGGTGATGAGTTTTGGATTCGCGGCCCAATCAATGCCGAGACTGTTCCGGCGTGGGAAGACTTACGGCGAATACGCGACCTGTTCCTAATCGAGCTGGTTCTGGCAATCACAAATGACGAAAAGCAGATCGCTGAAAGGCTATGGCTTGTTTCGATGGCAAATGAAGACCTGAGTTTGCAGAAACGTTGGCAGATAACTCACGATCTTGGTCCCGCGATGGATCCGTTGGCCTCAATGCGTCAATCGCGCCTACGGCAGTTAGCTGAGCAGGAGCGGGCTTGGCTTAGGGCGAGAGCGCCGGACACGCCGCGCACCAAAGAGCAATACCGCGATGCGAACCGCATCTTTGGTCCGCTAGTCAAAGCTCTTGGTTACAAGTCGCTCAAGCACTTTGAACGGGAGCTTGATATATGAAGGCTTCCATTCGATGGAGCTGATTGTCGGCTTTGATAGGGCAATTTCCAGCTTGCTAGCTTAGAAGAGCCGTTAGACTCCTCACTCTGGCTCGTCTCAGTCATTGCTCAACGTCTAGCTCTTGGGGTTTAAGTTCACCATGGTGCTGCTCTATGTCGCAAAACAGCCTGTTTAACCCGTCTAGTCCGCCGCCCCTTTCAGCGTCTATTGATGCTGTGTCTGGCTCAACATTAGCCGAGGTGGTGACGCCGCTTTGCGTGCTGACGGTGGCGTTTTTGGGATTTGCCATGCTGTCGGGTCGTTTTCAGGTTCGCGAAGGTTTCCGCGTTGTTCTGGGCTGCTTTGTGCTGCTTGGCGCGCCGGTTCTTGCGGCGGGTCTGTTCTCGATAGCGTCTTCCAATCAAGGAGTGGCTGTCGCCCAAGCTGCATCTCAAGCGACTCCACCAAGCCCTCGGCAAGAGCTGGAGCCAGCGGACAACGATCCCTATGCGGGCGCTTCGCTGAGTTTAGACTGATCCTTTAAAGAATACTTTTCCACAGGCCGCGCTTTGCCAATCTAGACTGTTCTTCGAGGCGAACTGCTTCACCGACCAGAAGTCATTCCGACTGTTTCGTGCTTCTATGACAATTTTGTCATTTGACTCCTAAATGGAGTCTGATGTTTTTCTTTGCTACAACAAGGGAAATAACGAATGCAGCAGTCATTATGGTTGGCGAGCGCTTCGCTTGCCGCCTTTTGCTTCACTGGAGTCACCTACGCTCAGTCGAGTACCGAGACGTACACCTATGACGCGCTGGGACGGCTCGTAAAAGTTGTCACCACAGATGGTCAAAACCACGCGGATACCCGGTCGTATTGTTACGATGACGCGGATAACCGGACACAGGTGCTTGCGAACACAAGTAATGGTTCGACGATCTGCGGAAGCGCGCCTCCGCCGCCACCTCCCCCTCCACCGCCGCCCAACGATCCTCCTGATGCGGAGGACGACATCGCTACCGCAGCATGCAGCGCCAATCAGTTCGTCAATCTGACAAACAACGATGACGGCAGTCCCCCGCTCACTCTGGTTTCGATTGTTAAGATCAGCGGGTCGGGCTCGGCGACGATCGCCAACGCCAGCACCGTGTCGGTTATCTTCCCAAGCACAAACTTTGGAACGGGCGACTACACCTACACAGTTGAAGGTCCATCGGGCGCGACCGACACGGCCAGCTTTACCGCCATGGCCTCATGCGGTGGCTTAGGCGTCTGAGCGAGACGAAAGGCTTTTCTTCTTCGCTTCAAATCATCCTTTTCTTCCAAGTCGGCTAATACGCCGGGGACCCATCAATATGAACTTATGGACATCCACTCCGTCTAAGTCACGAAACCGCGCGATCGTAAAGGGCACAATTTGCATTCTGGCTGGTGCAGCGCTGGCGCTTATCTTGCCACCTTCGTTAGAGTATCAAGCCAAAGCGCAGGAATCGTCATCGGAGCCCGTCTGCCTAGTAAGCACCGGATCAGCCTACCCGATCACGATCATCGTTCCGCAATCGCGTGCGGACGGTCTTGCGGCGCAAGGGTTTGCAACTGTCTCGTGCGGCAGCGCTCCGGATGTTGCTAAATATCGAAGCCAGATTTGCGGCTTGGCGCAGACCGCTTCCGAGGCGGTCAAAGCCGGGTTCGCATCCGCATACGCCATCCGGCCTGAGACCCTGTGCACATACGCGCAGGAAATCGGATGATGGGACAGCGCATGAAAAACTCCCCTCGTATGAGCCGCACGCCCAAAGCATTGCTTTCGGCTAGCGCCATAGCGCTTTGCATGTCCGCTTCAGGTGCCATGGCTCAAGACGCGCCCCCGCCGCCTGAGCAAGACACGACATCGCCAACAGGCGTCAGTCTTGTAACAGGCGGATATTCGACCAGCGCGGTGGATCTCCAGATTGGTGAGGGAGAGTTCCCTCAAGCGTTGGTGCTGGAACGCCAGTACTCGAGCAATCTCAACTACACTCACGGCCTCATGGACGGATGGCGCGGCTGGGGATGGTCAACCAACCTGTCGATGTACATCACGGTGGGAGAACTGGGTGGCGGCGACTTCCCGCCCGATGAACCAAACCCGACCAACAACCGTTTTCCGTGGCGCTATGGGATCGCCGTCGGAACGGGATCAGTGTCATCTTTTGTCGAACAAGACCCCATCAGCGATCCCATCATTGGACCAAACTACCAGGGACCGTTTGGAAATTGGGACAACACCAGAACCGGCACGCTTCAGCGTGTTGGCCAGGATCTCATTTTTACCGATGTGAACGGCACGCGTCACATCTTCGAAGGCGGGTCACGTCAGACCTTTTTGGATAACACGCCAACCTTCCGCACCAAACTCGAAGCGCCCGACGGGACCGAGCTCCTCTTTCATGGAAATCGAGGGACAGACTCTGTCTTCAGCAATCGCGGTGTCGCTATTCTGTTCGAGTTCGACAGCGATGGCATTAGTTGGACAAAAGCGTGCGCGGTCAATCTCACCGAGCACTACGTCACGCCAACCTCCAATTGTCCGAGCGGCGTTCCCAAGGTCACGTATTCGCACGGCCCGCTTACCAACGGCCAGCGTCGCTTGAACAGCGTCACAGACCGGCTTGGGAACACGACAACGTACCAGTACACATCCGAGCATCAGCTCGACTGCATCAAGATGCCTGGGCAGTCCTCATGCGCGATCAAAAACTACTACACCAATTGCAATCCCATCCCCGGTCGCCCGTCCAACTACTCGATGAACTCCGAGCAGAAGGTCTACCGGCAGGACATCATCACTGGTGAGCAGATCACCTACAATTTTCCACTGTCGCAGTTCTGTCCCTTGGACCCGCCCGGCTCGGGTACGGGGGCGTATCAAAGCCTCCCTTGGTACGATCGCACCATGACGCTTTCGGACGGTTCGACCCGCACCGTGCGCGCCGCCTATGATGGCATTCCTCTAAAGATTACGGACGCTTTGGGGCGCCAGACCAATATGGTCCATGGCATCCAGAACTTCGCTGGCCGACCGGTGATCATCACGAAAGTCACCGCGCCGGAAAACAACAACTGGAACTACGAATATAACGGTATCGGGCAGGTCACCAAGACGACCATCAAGCCCAAATCCGGCTCTGGCCAGCAGGTGTGGCAAACCATCTATGGCGGCGCCAGCGTGTGTAATCAGCCCACGGCTCAGATCGACGCCAACGGCAATCGCACCGACATTGAATACAGTTCAACGCATTGCGGGATTTTGAAGCAGACCCTTCCAGCCGGAGCCGACGGCATCCGTCCGCAAACACGCTACACATGGGTGCAGAAATACGCCTGGACGAAGAACAGCTCGGGCGGCTTCACGCGGGCGGCCACGCCGGTCTGGGTCATGGCCTCTCAGGAGTTTTGCCGGACCACTGCGGCCTCGGGCAGCGGCTGCGCGGGCGGGTCCTCCGATGAGGTTGTGACCACTTACGAATATCAGGCGGGCAGCTCCTCAAAAGGCAGCAATGTCTTCCGGATTGGAATGGCTGTGACGTCAGAGGGGGAGACGCTTCGAACGTGTTACCGGCTTGATGAGCTGGGCAGGCCCATCTCCGAAACGCAGCCCAAAGCCAACCTTTCCACCTGCGCGTACTGAGGAGACTTGTGATGAACCGCCTCCTTAAACTCGCCTGCGCCCTGCTAACCCTGTTGCTTGTTGCGACGACCACTTCGGTGTCCGCGCAAACCAGCACGGCATCGGCTTACACAGCGGCCACGCGATACGACGATATGGGCCGTGTGGTCGGCACGATCCTCCCCGATCCCGATGGTGGCGGAGGCCTCAAGTTCGCGGCCACCCGTACGACCTACGACATCCGTGGGAATGTCACCAAAGTCGAAACCGGCGAGCTGTCGGGTTGGCAGGACGAGACTCGTGATCCGCATACGCAATGGGGATCAGCCTTCTCCGTTCAGACCACAGCGGAGTCAACTTACGACGCCGCCAATCGCAAGCTGACGGATCGTATCAAAGGCTCAAACGGCATCACGGTCAGCCTCACCCAATACAGCTACGACTCCGTCGGTCGGCTCGAATGCACCGCCGTTCGCATGAACCCAGCCGCTTGGAACTCGCTTCCGTCCTCCGCCTGCGCCTTGGGCACCCAGGGCAGCGATGGTCCCGATCGTGTTACGAAAACGGTCTACGACGCCGCCGGGCAAGTGCGCCAAGTGTGGCAAGGCTACGGAACGTCGGTTCAGGTATCCGAGGTCCAATACACCTACTATGAAAACGGGACGCTCGCGAATGTCGTCGACGGCAACGGCAACCGCGCCAAGTATGACTACGACGGGTACGATCGGCTAAGGAAGTGGAATTTCCCTAACAAAACTCAATCCACCAACTTTAATCCCAATGTGCTTTTTACCGGTGTTACGACGCCGACTTGGGCAGACTACGAAAGCTACACCTACGACAACAACGGCAACCGCCTAACGCTGCGCAAGCGCGATGGTCGAGTCATTAACTATCAGTACGACGCACTCAATCGGGTGATCAAGAAGGACCTGCCGGCCCGATCGGACATTCTTGCAGTCCATTCGAATGACGTCTTTTACAAGTATGATTTACGAGGTCTGCAGACCGAGGTACGCTTCGGTAGCGCCACTGGGCGAGGTGTCTTCCACACCTACGATGGCTTCGGACGGCTTGTCGAAGAACGGCAAAATGTTGATCGCGGCATCAACCGTTCGATCCTCTCGCAATACGACAAGAACGGCAATCGGACACGGATTACGCATCCGGACGGTCGCTATTTCAATTACTCCTACGATGGCCTCAATCGTCTCGATCAGATCAAAAATCAGTGGAACACACTGCTGATTGACATGACGTACAACAATCGTGGTCTTCCTAGTAATACGAACCGCTGGTCTGACACACCCGACCAAACCTACTCCTATGACGCCGCAGGACGAGTAGCATCAATGGGTTGGTCTAACGCTGGCTCTCAAAGCGTAAGCTGGGGCTACACACGCAATCCAGCCTCTCAAATCGCATCCGAAACACAATCCAACGACGGCTACAGCTGGAACGGTCACGTAAACGTAAACCGCGCCTACACAACGGATGGCCTCAACCAGTACACGAACGCGGGTGGAGCAAACTTCACTTACGATGCCAACGGTAATCTGACTTCGGACGGAACCAAGACCTACAAATACGATACAAAAAACCGACTGGTCCAAGCGACTGAGGGAACGCGCGTAACAGATCTCTATTATGATCCGCTCGGACGCCTTTATCGGGTGTGGGATAATCAGCTCGGCCAAACGAATTTCATCAATGACGGCAACGCTTTGGCGATCGAGTATGAGAACACAACTCAGGCTCGTCGCCATGTTCATGGCTCTAACGTCGACGCCGACGATCCGCTGCTAACTTACAACGGAACGGACATGTCGTCGAACAATGTGCGGCATTTGTACGCTGACCCGCGCGGGTCGATCGTCTATGTGTCGAACAGGGCCCGTACCAATACCGCTATCAACACATACGACGAATACGGTATTCCGGACACGGCGAGCGGGAACGATCTCGCGACCAAGGGGCGGTTTCGGTATACGGGGCAAGCGTGGATCCCCGAGATCGGGATGTACTACTACAAAGCCCGCATCTACTCGCCGACGCTAGGCCGCTTCCTCCAAACCGACCCCATCGGATACGAAGACCAGTACAACCTCTACGCCTACGTCGGAAATGATCCGATTAATGGGGTGGATCCGACGGGGCTTTATGCTTGCGATGGAAGCACTGATCAATGCGCCAGCCTTGATCAAGCTGCCACCAAAATTAGGGTCGCTTCAAAATCTAGGCAATCAACAAAGGGCTCAAGAATTACCCGAAGAGACCCACGACTAAAGGAGGTCGCTGCAAGACTCGACGCCACTGGAGATAAAGAACTCACTGTTAGCTTCGACGAAAAAGGTGCCGCAGGTGGCTCGGCAGAAATTGGCGGAGACTCTGTTCAAATCAATTGGGGTGAGGTCAAAGCAAATAGGGCATCGAGCGGAGAGGCAGCTGCAACCCTTAAGCTTGCTGGAGTTTTGGTGCATGAGGTCATCCACACCTTGCAAAAACCACTCGGAGCATTGTCAGTCGCTGACGAGGCGAAGAGTATCTTTGCATACGAAATTGAAGCATATGATGTGCAAAGCAATTTCTTTGACTTGGTCGGTCGCCCAGGGCTGTTTGGGTCTCCAAATTTGCAAAGAAGGGCAAGGATTAGTTGCTTCGCCTCTGCGAAGAAAAGGTATGGTAGTAATCGGGAGAGGTATAATGAATTCACATCATCGTGCAAAAGGTGATATATGTTTTCACGTTTAGTTGTTTTTTCTCCTCTGGCAATTTGTGCTTGCGAAGCAAGCCGGGATGAGTGTGAGGTGCGAATTGACGATCTCTCTGGTGAGTATGTCGGTCCAGCTATTGCCTTAAGCGATGGCCATGTTTCTTTCGCGCTGGACGATAATTGCAGCTTGCTTGTTTCCGGGGACTACGCATTCCATAAAGAGGTGAAGGAAGCTTGGGAAGCATCCGCGCTCGGGAACGAATTTCGCGCAATTGCGATAAGTGTCTCGGGGGATATCACCGCCCCAACATCAAAATTCGTGCCTTATGATTTTCACGCACGGGGCGTAGCATCGGCGTCCAACGATGTTTCTGTTCAAGACGCCGAAACGCAGTTTGGGGCTTCGTTTGGTAAGAGCATGAATGAAGTACCTTAGGGATGTTTCAGATACTCATTTGATCGCTCAAACCCATTCCTGAATTTTTACTTCAGTTTTAGAACCAAAAGGTCTGAGAGAAACCCTTTTCGTAGGCCTTACGCGCTCACAAATGTTCAGGGGCTATATATGCACGTTCTTCGTGACCAACGGCATTGTCGCGGTCGAGCTGTTCCTCATCTTCCAAGCCTGGTGGGTCTTGCTGATCGCGGTGATAATCCACGGCCTTGGAATCCTCGCTTGCCTTCACGAACCGCGCATTTTGGACCTCTGGATCACCCGCGTTCGCAACTGTCCGCGGATCAAGAATTACGCGTAATGGCGATGCAATCCCTTTCAACCCAAGAGTGTTCCTGACTGATATGGTCTCGGCCTCGATGTTGTAAAAAGGGATTCTGCATCAAACTTCCGCCAGAAGAAGCACCTGGCTTCCCCCCACTTATCTCGTGGTCGAAATTTGCGCTCCTTCGAGGGTATTGAGAACGGAGCCAATTCCCCGTTTTCCCACACGCCTCTCCAACTGGACAAACACATCGACACTCTCGCGCGCATAATGCCGCACATCATCGCGCGAGAGCCTTGACCCAGCCTTGCAGCACCAGCAGCGAGAATTGCTCAATCGCGCGCTGCGGCGTGTCCGCGTGAATGGTGGTCATAGAGCCCGGATGCCCGGTGTTCACAGCGCGCAGAAACGTGAACGCCTCCACCCCTCGCAGCTCACCAAGGATGATCCGATCCGGCCGCATTCGAACGGCAGCAATCAGATACGCTTTTTCAAACGCCGTATCTTTGCAAAAACCAGCCTCATCCAATCCCATCAATTGTGGGCTATGCTCAGAATCAGGCGTGTTTTTCATATTCTAGCATTGCATTATTCGCGCAACTCGACAGGATGATTCAATAAGGAGAGACTCGTCTTACACTTGGGACTCAATGGACAACGAACTGCAACGCGAGACTTTATTTGTCGCTTTGACGCGCCCGCAAATGTTCGCGGGTGTCACTTACACGTTCTTCGTTATCAACGGCATTATTGCGGTTGAACTGTTTTTGATCTTTCAGGCTTGGTGGGTTTTGCTCGTAGCGGTTGCGGTTCACGGCCTTGGGATGCTGGCTTGCCTGCATGAGCCGCGCATCTTTGATTTGTGGATCGCGCGGGTACGCAATTGCCCGCGGATCAAGAATTACACGTTGTGGAAATGCAATTCCTACCAGCCCTGACACGCGATCCCAAAACTATCATCAATGAGACGTCGGCGGGCGAGCATTTGCCCTACGCACGGCACATTGACGATGTGACGATCGAGACTCGCGATGGGTTGTTGATGCAAACCATCCGCCTTGGCGGTCTGTTGTTTGAGACGGCGGATACGGACGAACTGAACTACCGCGCCGGCTTGCGCGATGCGATGCTGCGGACGCTGGGAAGTTCGCGCTTTGCGGTCTACCAGCACGTCGTAAGGCGACCCGCTCCTGCTTCGCTCGGCCAAGTCAATGCGGATGACTTCTCCGCGAAGCTCGACGACCGCTGGCGCGCCAAGCTTTCGGACAGAAAGCTGTTTGTAAATGAGCTGTTCCTGACCATCGTGCGCCGTCCTTTGCAGGGCCGTATCGGCATCGCGGATCGCCTGCGCGGATGGTTCGCTCGCAGCGCCAAGCGCAACGAAGGCCTGATGGCGGCGGAGAAGCACGCCCTAGATCGCGCGCGCGAGGCGGTCATGGCCTCGCTCAGCGCCTACGATCCGCAATTGCTCAGCGTCTACGCCTCCGAAGACGGCCCGCGCTCCGAACCGCTGGAGTTCCTCTCCTGCCTGTTCAACGCCGACCTGCGCCCGGTGGCGCTGCCCTATGGCGATCTTGGTCACTTTATTCCGGCTCGCCGCATTAGCTTTGGGCCGGACACGGTGGAACTCGCGCCAACCGGCGAATTACCCAGACGATTTGTGGCGTTGGTCTCGATCAAGGATTACCCGAGCGCGACCTTCCCCGGCATGTTTGATGAGCTTTGCCGCCTGCCATTTGAGCTGCACGTTACGCAAAGCTTCGCCATGGTGGAACGCACTCAGGCGCTCGGGCAAATGAACCTCGCCCTGCGGCGGATGCAGTCAACCGAGGACGAAGCGCTGTCGCTGCGCGAAGAGCTAACCGTCGCCAAGGATGAGGTGGCGGCGAGCCGAGCGGGGTTCGGAGAACACCATTCCACCATCGCCATCCACGCGGACGATCTGGACGTGCTGTCGGATCACGTGGCGGAGGTGATCGCGCTGCTGGCCGATCTCGGCATCAATGCGGTGCGCGAAGATATCGCACTTGAGCCGACCTATTGGGCGCAGTTCCCGGGTAACTTCCGCTATATCGGCCGGCGCGGGCTGGTCTCGACCACGAACTTTGCCGGTCTGGCCAGCCTGCACAACTTCCCTGTGGGTCGCGCGACGAGCAATCATTGGGGCGAAGCGGTTACGCTTTTGGAGACGACGGCGGCTGGGCCGTATTTCTTCAACTTCCACCAACAGGACCTCGGCAACTTTACGGTGATCGGCCCGTCGGGCTCGGGCAAGACGGTGGTTCTCAACTTCCTGTTGGCACAGGCGCAGCGCTTTAGACCCCGAACGATCTTTTTCGACAAGGATCGGGGGGCTGAGCTGTTTATCCGCGCGGTTGGCGGGCGATATGATCGGCTGCAACCGGGTATGGCTTCTGGGCTCAACCCACTTCAGCTTCCGAATACCCCCGGCAATCGGCAATTCCTTCTCGAATGGCTGTCTCAGCTCGCGGGCGGTGTGAACAGCGCCGAAGCGGATCAGATCCGTGACGCGATCGACACCAATTTCCAACAGCCGGTGCGACGACGCCGATTGCGCTATTTGGTCGACCTGTTTCGCGGTGGCGCGCGTCCCGAGCCTGACGACCTTTACGCGCGTTTGAAAGCCTGGTGGGGCGATGGTGAGCACGCCTGGTTGTTCGATAATGAACTCGATCTGACCGATCTGTCGGTGAAGACGGTCGGATTCGATATGACCGCGATCCTCGATAGCCCCAAGGCCCGTACTCCGGCGATGCTCTATTTCTTTCACCGGGTCGAAGAGCGCCTTGACGGCACGCCTTCAATCGTCGTGATTGATGAAGGCTGGAAGGCGCTCGACGATGAGGTGTTCGTCTTCCGCATTAAGGATTGGCAGAAGACCATCCGAAAGCGCAACGGCGTGGTTGGATTTGCGACCCAGAGCGCGCAGGATGCGCTCGAAAGCAAAATCGCGAGCGCGATTATTGAGCAGGCCGCGACACAGATCTTTATGGTCAATCCCAAGGCACGGGCTGAGGACTACATCAACGGCTTTGGTCTCAGCCGTCACGAGTTTGATCTGGTTCGCACCTTGCCTGATACGTCTCGATGTTTCCTGATCAAGCATGGACGCGAAAGCGTTGTCGCGCGATTAGACCTCTCGGGCGAGTCAGAGATACTCACAGTGCTATCTGGTCGCGAAAGCGCTGTGCGTATCTTTGATGAGTTGGTCGAGAAGACGGGCCCCGATCCGGCCAATTGGCTCCACCTTCTTCTTGAGAAAGCGGCCTGATGGCGTGTCCTCCGATTATTACCGGCGACGAATTCTTGGTCCGGACGCTCTCTCACATCGATTGCCAAGCGCAGTTGATCGGCAGCTACGGGTATCAAGCGCTCGGACAGTCAGGGTCGCCCGCGTCCACGCTCGTCCTTGGCTTGCTGACGCTTGTCATCGCGTTCTTTGGTATCCGGTTGATGTTCGGACCGCCCCTAGCCTCTCGCGATGTCGTCTTTGATGTCATCAAGGTCGGCATAGTACTTACCTTGGCCTTTTCTTGGCCTGCCTTTCGAACCGTGGTTTACGATGTCACGCTCAAAGGCCCAGCGGAATTGGTGAGTGTTATTCAGTCAAGCTCTGGACAGGGCAGTGGCACCGGCTTTGCCGAACGCCTGCAACAGACGGACAACGCTATCGCTGAGCTTACCAGACTAGGAGCCGGGCGAAACACAGGCGCGTTGATCGATGCGGACTCGCCTGGAGGCAGTTTTGGGTCGGCCGCTTTGCAAGATGACAGCGCCTATGGTTCAGCGCGGCTCCTCTTCCTTTCGGGTGTAATTGGAACGCTCGCGCTCTTGCGAATAGCGGCGGGCCTTTTGCTGGCTTTGACTCCTGTGGTGGCCGGGCTCTATTTCTTCGCCCAGTCGCGAGGGATCTTTGCGGGATGGCTAAAAGGCCTTGTGTTCACCTTTGCCGGATCGATCGGAGCGACCATAGTTCTGAGCGTTGAGTTGGCCATTCTACAGCCATGGCTCACCGACGCACTGCGCGTTCGCGGGCTGGGCTATGCTACGCCTTCGGCTCCGACCGAGCTGTTTGCTCTCACTTTAGCCTTTACAGTTGCGCTCCTCCTAATGCTTTGGTTGCTTGCCAAAGTCACTTTCTACAGGGGTTGGATTTCGCTTCCGGACTTCCCTCGCTTCGATGATCCTCAGCGCGAGCCTGCCCCGATTTTCACATCACCGGAAACCGCGATGCGGGTGCAGTTCCTGCGAGCCGAGCGGCTTCGCAATACGATCGAGCGTTCGGTCTCACGTCAAACGGTGCGGACAAATGAGCGTCTTATCGAAGGAGCACGCTCAGGCTCGCCTGCTACCAGTTCGGGTCAAGCTCCTGCCTCGTATGGCGGGCCGCCAAGACTTGGCAGTTCCTATCGACGTCCCAGCAACCGTCCCTCGCGCGCTGCGCAGAACCGCGATCGTTCATCATGAACCAGCCCCCCGACTTTGATCTCATCGACCCTCCTATTGCGGCGAGCTGGGCCACGAGTGTCACCGATGACCTTAAGCGCTCAAATCGTCGCGCTTGGATCGTCGCAATCATAGCGGCGTTGGTGGCGCTTCTTGAAGCGCTGGCCTTGGTTTTCCTTATTCCGCTAAAGACTGTCGAGCCCTACACTTTATTGGTTGATCGGCAGACTGGAAATGTCGAAACGCTGGCTCCACTCGATGCTCAAGTGGTGGCCCCAGATACTGCCCTTACACGCTCATTCCTTGTGCAGTATGTGACTGCCCGCGAGAGCTTCAGCAGCGAAACCCTGCAAGACGACTACCGCAAAGTCTCGTTGTGGTCGGATCAAACCGTAGCGCAGCGCTACCAAAACCGGATGGCCGCCTCGAACTCTCAGAGCCCTCTGTCTTATCTTCAGCGAGGCAGCTCTATTCGCACAGAAGTGAAGAGCGTCTCAGCGATTGGTGACGATCGGTCCATGATCCGGTTCGCCACATCAGTGGTCGATCCGCGCGGACGAAGACAAGAACCACAGCATTGGGTTGCAATCGTGGGCTACACTTTTTCGTCCGCTGGGATGAGCGAGAGTGACCGCTACATCAATCCTCTCGGCTTCCAGGTGACTTTCTATAGACGGGATCCCGAAACTCTTGCCGAAGAGGGCATTGTCAACGGCGTCGAGTTACCGCCGCAGTCGCGAGGAAGCGAGTGAGAAACGCACTTCTTATCAGTCTGTCCTCGCTCTTGGCGCTTCCAGTGTCGGCGCAGGTCTATCCTACCCTGAGCCCCGAAACCCCGCGCTTGCAGAGTGTTGTTGCCAAACCTGATACAAGGATCGTTTTGACCGCTTTGCCCAAGACCGCGCTGACGGTGATGCTGGGGCGTGGGCAGATGATTAACCGGATTGTTCTTGAGCCCAACCGTCTGATTGAATCGCATGCGCGAAGCGCGGCAAGCGTGGTCGAGCGCTAATGCGCCTCCTGCCAATTGGCCGCATCGTTCGCATCGACGACCAGCGGCACGGCCAGCTCCAGCGCCGGCCCGGCCGCGCCCTCCATCACCCGCTTGGCCACCGCGATCGTCGCCTCGACCTCCTCGGTCTCGGCCTCGAAGACGAGCTCGTCGTG
>JBCCAH010000027.1:0-6084 GCA_039814925.1 Pseudomonadota bacterium | reverse complement strand
CGTCTTCAAAGAGGTTGGCGTGGTCGTTGTGACCCGTAACCTCGGCCTGACGGTGGATCAGTCCACCGAACTGCGCGGAAAGATGCGTGAAGCCGGCGCTTCCTACAAGGTTGCGAAGAACCGTCTCGCCAAGCTCGCCCTAAAAGACACCGATTACGTCGGCATCGATGAGTATCTCACCGGCCCGACCGCGCTGGCGTGGTCTGAAGACCCCGTCGCGGCTGCCAAGGCCGCTGTCGACTTCGCCAAGTCGAACGACAAGCTGGAAATCGTTGGTGGATCGATGGGCACGCAGGTGCTCGACGAAGCCGGGATCAAGGCGCTTGCCTCGATGCCGAGCCTCGACGAACTGCGCGGCACGATTGTTGGCCTCGTCAACGCCCCGGCGACGAAAATCGCCCAGGTTGCGACGGCACCCGCCAACAAACTGGCCCGTGTTTTTGGCGCGTACGCCGCCAAGGACGCTGCGTAACGCCTTCTCAAGTGGAGGCTTGGAGCAAGCGCCTCCTTAAGTGGAGGCCGAAAAACGAGACGAATTCTCGCAAGAGATACGAAACATTTGGGGTTCTTACGAAAGACCCCGCCAAATTTTTGGAGTGAACCATCATGGCTGATATCGCCAAACTTGTTGAAGAACTTTCGAAGCTGACCGTCCTTGAGGCGGCTGAACTGGCCACCGCGCTTGAAGAAGCATGGGGCGTGAGCGCCGCGGCTGCTGTGGCTGTGGCTGCACCGGGTGGTGGCGGCGAAGCCGCTGCTGTCGAAGAAAAAGACGAATTCGACGTCATCCTCACCGGTGACGGCGGCAAGAAGATCCAGGTCATCAAAGAAGTCCGCGCCATCACTGGCCTGGGCCTCACCGAAGCCAAGGGTCTCGTCGAAGGCGCGCCCAAGCCGCTTAAGGAAGGCGTCAACAAAGCCGAAGCCGAAGAGATTAAAGGCAAGATCGAAGCTGCCGGCGGTACCGTCGAGCTCAAGTAAGCTTCGTTCAGTTCTTACTGACACAAAGAGGGGCGGTGCCAGCGATGGCGCCGCCCTTTTTCCATCAGGGCGCGTGGACGATTAACTCGCTTCCATTTCACATCGCTCTGCCCAATCTGCGGGATACAGCTCGGTCCACGGACGTGGCTGTTCCTCATAATTGTCTAGCGCAGGATCCATAACGACCCACGGTTGGGCGCTGCGAGTCCAAACGTTCGCTTGCGGCTTCAAACGAGATGTGTCGTCAAGTGTTCCAGGCGGAAAACTGATAACGCCAGACTTGCTGCTTTCGTTGTAAACCCAAGAGCTGCACTGGCTGCAGACGAATGTTCCCAGCTTGTCATTCCCGATATTGACCACCTCTCCTTGGGTAACCGAATATCCGGACGAGGGTATATGCATAGTCATACCAAACGCAGAACCCGTGCGCCGCTGGCAATTTGTGCAGTGGCAAAGGTACAATGCCAGCGGCGGGACGCTAATATCGTAACGCACATGGCCACATGAGCATCTCCCTCGTTGAATTTCCATTTCGGCGCCCTCTCAAATTCAAACCAACGACCGGAAATGTAGCCTACCACGAGGTCCGTTAAATTGCATCAATTCAGCCTAGTTGGCTCTCTTCAATGCGTTGAATTTTCGATTCGAGTTGCGAGGGTGCGACCCTAAAGCGTTAGGGCTTCCAATTCCGACACGCTTTTCCTCGCGCTGTCGCTCGAGGGATCCAGCGATGGCGCCGCCTTTCTCTTGCCGAGAGCCCGCTTACGACCCAAGTTGCGACATTCTGCGTGTAAGGCGAGTTTGGCTTAGATTACCATTTCCACAATTACCGCAAACGGTCCCTTCTTGTGAGCGCCGCCCAAGAATTGGTGAGAGCCCATTGTGAGGCTCTGCGATTCAATGAACTTTCGTAGCCGCTCCTCAGCATCAATTGAGCAATCGAGTCCAAACACAATCTCTTCTTCCGTCAGCTCAAGCGACCAGCTAATGGCTTTGTTCTTCGCCAGACTTACGAAACGTTCGGCGTAGATGTCAGCAATAACCACGCTGGCAAGTACCGCGTTCTGCATTGCTGCTGCCAAAGTCGCCTGCACGGCCCGCTCGGACAAGTAAAGCGTGACACCTTCCCAAAGAAAGATGGTCTTCTTGGCTGGATCATAGTCGGTCGCGAGAAGTGCATTGATCCATTTGGGATCAGCAAAGTCGACTTCAACGAAACGGACCTGCGAAGAATCAATCTTTGCGGACGCCAGATGCTTGCGTTTGTGGGACTGATCAGCGGTCTGATCGAGTTCATAGATGACGACATCACTTTGGATGAGAGGGCCATAGGCGCGCGTATCCAATCCCGCTCCAAGCACGACGAGCTGAGCGGCTTCCGGAAGATTCGCTTCGATTAGCTCATCAAACACCACTGTCCTTGACGGCACCAGATTCGCGATACCGGCTTTCTCTGGATTGGGCAGCGTCGGATAGAGGAAATGAACGCCCACTGCCTTGTGGACGAGCCACAAAGGAAAGAGCGTGAGCCAAAGCCCTGGGACAGAATTGTTAGGGATGCTCGCTGCGAGTTTTCGTGCTGCGCTGTCCTCTCGCAAGCCGAAGACATCCATGGCCCAACGCCCATTGATCACTTCAACAGCCGTTTGCGAAACACCTAGCTTCTTACTGACAACAATCTGGCGGTATCCGACCATCATCGCGCCGACCACACTCAACGGAAGCCAGACAAGCTGCAGCGGTACAAAAATTAGGTAGGCAAGGAAATTCACCCGCACCCTTGTTGGCAATTGACTGGAAACAACATCATATCACGAGGCGCATGTGGTTCCAACGAAGCGTCCGCTTCCACCCCAAAACCTGCCCCGCAAATCTTCGTGCATAGTTCGGCGCACTAGTGCCAATTTTGTGGCCCGCATGCCTCATACGCAGGCCTAACGCACCCCGTGCCAAACTTGCGCTTTCCCGACTCAGTCCACACGCCTATTCGGGCCGGCTGCATGCAACAGGCTACGCCCCTTGACGGTCGCACACTGACCACGCCGAGCTGGACCGGTGAATTGCGCGCCACGCTGATGCTGGCCGCGCCGCTGGCGCTCGCCAATATGCTCCAGATGCTGACCTACGCGATCGATGTGATCTTTATCGCGCGGTTGGGTGAGAACGAGCTGGCGGCCTCCTCTCTCGTCATGGCGATCTTTGGGTTGATTGTGTGGGCGCTTAACTCGCTGACCGCAGCGGTAGCACCGCTGATTGCGGCGGAATTGGGAGCGCGGCCCAACGCCGTGCGGCCGGTGCGCCGCGCGATGCGGATGGCCATGTGGCTGGCAGTGATCTCCGGAGCGCTCGGGATGGCGCTCGCGATGGCCACCATTCCGGTCATGTACGCAACCGGTCAGCCCATCGAGGTTATCCTTGTGGCTATCCCGTATCTAGTCGCGGTGGTCTGGTCGCTCATTCCGATGGTCGTCGGAAACGTTTTGCGCACTTATGTCTCGACGCTGGGCCGTCCGATCTTCGCAACCGTCATCACCGCGCTTGGTATCGGGGTGAACGCGGCGGGGAACTACGTCTTGATCTTCGGCAATTTCGGCGCCCCCCGGCTGGAGCTTATCGGCGCCGGGATCGCTACGATCATCACGACCACTTTCACGATGCTGGCTTACGCCGCGGTCATCCGGTTCGATCGCAAGCTCCATCGCTACCGGATCTTCGGACGATGGTGGCGTCCTGATTGGGCGCGTTTTCGCGAGATCGTCCGGATCGGCACCCCCATCGCGCACACCGTCATCGCCGAAGCGGGCATTTTCGGCGCCGCCGCCTTCCTAATGGGTAGGTTCGGCGCCTCTGAGCTTGCCGGGCACACCTTGGCGCTCAATATCGCGGCGTTCGCCTTTCAGGTGCCGTTCGGCGTTGGACAAGCGGCGACTATTCGCGTGGGCTATTTTTACGGAGCCCAGGACCGGCAAGGCATGGCGCAAGCCGGGTGGGTGTCGATCGCGCTGGGAACGGGCTTTATGTTTCTGACTGCGAGCGCGATGATCTTTGCCCCCTACCTGCTCTTGTCAGTCTATGTGGACCCCTACGCGGCGAAGAACGCAGCCTTGGTCGGGTTTGCGCTCAAATACCTCGTATGGGCCGCCGCCTTTCAAATTGTGGACGGTTTGCAGGCGGTTTCGCTGGGGTCGCTGCGAGGGCTGCAAGACACGCGCGTGCCGATGTGGATTGCGGTGTTCAGTTACTGGGTGCCCGGCTTTGGCCTAGCGGTGGGCCTTGGATTCTTCACTCCGCTGGAAGGGACCGGCGTTTGGATCGGATTGGCCACGGGTCTGCTGTTCGCAGCCATATTGCTGACCTGGCGGTGGGCGCGACGAGATCGCTTGGGCCTCACGACGCGCGGCGTGACGATACCTGTTCAATAGCGCACCCCGAGCCGCCACCACTTTGGCGCAAAAATATTGGAGCCCACCTGTTGACTCTATGCGCCCGCGCAACCAAATGCGCCGCGCTGGCACTCTGCCTTTGAGAGTGCCAACAGACACAAACTCAAATTTTCAAGAGAGGTCATAAACCATGGCATTTCGTCCACTGCACGACCGCGTTCTGGTCCGTCGCATCGAAGCCGACACCAAGACCGCCGGTGGTATCATCATCCCTGATAGCGCTCAGGAAAAGCCCAGCGAAGGCGAAATTGTCGCCGCTGGCGAAGGCATCCGTGACGACGACGGCGATCGCATTGCGCTCGACGTGAAAGTCGGCGACCGCGTTCTGTTCGGCAAATGGGGTGGCACCGAAGTCAAGATCGACGGCGAAGACCTGCTGATCATGAAAGAAAGCGACATCATGGGGATCCTCGGCTGATCGGCTGTGTCGTCACCCCAGCGAAAGCTGGGGCCGCTGGCCGATATGACCGGCGGCTTTTTACCAAAAACAACCCGATCCCGGCTTTCGCTGGGATGACGAAAATGGAGAATATCCAATGTCTGCTAAGGACGTGAAATTCGGCCGCGATGCCCGCGAAGGCATCCTCAAGGGCGTCGACACGCTCGCCAACGCCGTCAAAGTGACGCTCGGCCCCAAAGGCCGCAACGTTGTCATCGACAAAAGCTTCGGCGCACCGCGCATCACCAAGGACGGCGTCACCGTCGCCAAGGAAATCGAACTGGCTGACAAGTTCGAGAACATGGGCGCGCAAATGCTCAAGGAAGTGGCCTCGAAGACCAACGATCTCGCTGGCGACGGCACCACCACCGCCACCGTTCTGGGCCAGGCCATCATCCGCGAAGGCATGACCGCCGTCGCCGCTGGCATGAACCCGATGGATCTTAAGCGCGGCATCGACACCGCCGTGACCAAGATCGTCGCGGACCTCGTCAGTCGCTCCAAGGAAGTCGCCGGTTCGGGCGAAGTCGCCCAGGTTGGCGTGATCTCCGCGAACGGTGACAAGGAAGTCGGCGAAAAGATCGCTGAAGCCATGGAAAAGGTCGGCAAAGAAGGCGTTATCACCGTCGAAGAAGCCAAAGGCCTCGAATTTGAACTCGACGTCGTCGAAGGCATGCAGTTCGACCGCGGCTATCTGTCGCCCTACTTCATCACCAACCCGGACAAGATGACGGTTGAGCTCGAAAACCCGTACATCCTGATCCACGAAAAGAAGCTTTCGAACCTGCAAGCCATGCTGCCGGTCCTCGAAGCGGCGATGCAGTCGGGCCGTCCGCTGCTCATCATCGCGGAAGACATCGAAGGCGAGGCCTTGGCCACGCTCGTCGTGAACAAACTTCGCGGTGGCCTGAAAGTCGCGGCCGTCAAGGCTCCGGGCTTCGGCGATCGTCGCAAAGCCATGCTTCAGGACATCGCGATCCTGACGACCGGCGAAATGATCAGCGAAGATCTCGGCATCAAGCTTGAGAACGTCACGCTGGGCATGCTGGGCGAAGCCAAGCGCGTCACCATCGACAAGGACAACACGACCATCGTCGACGGTTCGGGCAGCCAGGACGACATCAAAGCGCGTGTCGCCGAAATCAAAACGCAGATGGAAAACACCACCAGCGATTACGACAAGGAAAAGCTTCAAGAGCGCCTTGCCAAGCTCGCCGGCGG
>JBCCAH010000025.1:0-38245 GCA_039814925.1 Pseudomonadota bacterium | reverse complement strand
CCGCGCCGAAATCGAAGGCGAGATGGGCGATAGCCATGTCGGCCTTCAAGCGCGGCTTATGTCCCAATCGCTGCGCAAGCTGACCGGGTCGATCAACCGTTCCAAGTGCATGGTGATCTTCATCAACCAGCTGCGCATGAAAATCGGCGTGATGTACGGCAACCCGGAAACCACGACCGGCGGCAACGCGCTGAAATTCTACGCTTCGGTCCGCCTGGACATTCGCCGCACCGGCCAGATCAAGGACCGCGACGAAGTGATCGGCAACTCGACCCGCGTCAAAGTGGTCAAGAACAAGGTCGCTCCGCCGTTCAAACAGGTCGAATTTGACATCATGTATGGCGAGGGAATCTCCAAGATCGGCGAAATTCTCGACCTGGGCGTTAAGGCTGGTATCGTTGAAAAATCGGGCAGCTGGTATTCGTATGACAGCGTGCGCATCGGCCAGGGCCGTGAAAACGCCAAGACCTATTTGAAAGAGAATCCAGAGACTTGCGACCGTCTGGAAGCTGCTATTCGCGGTAAAACCGATGAGGTCGCCGAGGAAATGATGACGGGGCCGGACGCGGACTCCGACAGCTGATCCTCAAGCGGGCGCTCGCTGGCCAACGGTCGGCAGATGGTGCCCGGATAACCGGAATACCGGCGTCAGACGCGCGTTCCTTCCCCGAGGATGCCCGTTTGGCGCCGGTTTTTCGTTTGGGTTGGGGGTTGCTCGCCGCGTTGATCGAATTCCCGATATGTGGTGATCGCGAAACATCGTCGCATTCTATCGCTCCGAGGCTACGCTTCGGCTTGTCGGCTGCAGCGCTATTGCCTAACTGCCCTTCATGACTTCGACCAACGATATCCGGCGCTCCTTCCTCGACTTTTTCAAAGGGGCCGAGCATGCCGAAATGCCCAGCGCGCCGCTGGTGCCGTACAACGACCCCACGCTCATGTTCGTGAACGCTGGCATGGTCCCGTTCAAGAATGTGTTTACCGGTCTGGAAACGCCGCCCGCGCCGCGCGCGACCTCTTCGCAGAAATGCGTGCGCGCCGGGGGAAAACACAACGATCTCGACAATGTTGGCTACACCGCGCGCCACCACACCTTTTTCGAGATGCTCGGCAATTTCTCGTTTGGCGACTACTTCAAGGAACAGGCGATTGAGCACGCCTGGACGTTGCTGACCAAGGAATGGGGCTTGAGCCCCGAGCGTCTTATAACCACGGTCTATCACACGGATGATGAGGCCTTTGACCTGTGGCGCAAGATTGCGGGCCTGCCCGAAGATCGTATCATCCGCATCGATACGAACGATAATTTCTGGTCGATGGGTGAGACAGGGCCATGTGGCCCATGTTCTGAGATCTTCTACGATCACGGCGATCACATCTGGGGTGGTCCTCCAGGCAGCCCTGAGGAAGACGGCGATCGCTTTGTCGAGATCTGGAACCTCGTTTTCATGCAGTTCGACCAACAGGCGGACGGCACACGGCTTGATTTGCCCAAGCCCTCGATCGACACCGGTAGCGGCCTCGAACGCATCGCGGCGGTCATGCAGGGCGTTCACAACAATTACGATATCGACACGTTCAAGGCGCTGATTGGCGCATCAGAGCACTTTACGGGCGTCGCGGCGGAAGGCGACAGCCTGGCTAGCCACCGTGTCATCGCCGACCACCTTCGCTCAGTCAGCTTCCTGATGGCCGATGGCGTTCTCCCGTCGAATGAAGGGCGCGGCTATGTTCTGCGTCGGATCATGCGCCGCGCCATGCGCCACGCGCATCTTCTGGGGGCGAGCGATCCGTTGATGCATCGACTCGTTCCAAGCCTCGTCACTGAAATGGGCCAGGCCTTCCCGGAACTCTCACGCGGGCAGGCGCTGATCGAAGAAGTGCTGCTTCGCGAGGAAACGCAGTTTCGCAGAACGCTCGACAAGGGCCTGAAGCTCCTCGACGAAGCGACCGGCGACATGGGCCAGGGCGGCGAGCTCGATGGTGAGACCGCGTTCAAACTCTACGATACTTATGGCTTTCCTTATGATCTGACCGAAGACGCGCTGCGCAGCCGGGGCCTTGGCGTGGACCGCGCGGGCTTTGACGCCGCGATGGAGCGGCAGAAAGAGGCCGCGCGCGCCGCGTGGAAGGGTTCGGGCGAGGCCGCTTCGGAAGAGGTGTGGTTCGACATCGCCGACCGCGAAGGCGCGACTGAATTCACCGGCTACAGTTCCACCTCGGGTGAGGGCACGGTGGTTGCGATCGTCAAGGACGGAACTGAAGTCACCACCGCGAAAGCGGGCGAGAGCGCCACGATCCTCACCAACCAAACCCCGTTCTACGGCACGAGCGGCGGCCAGACCGGTGACACCGGCGTGATCACCTCCATCGACGGATTGAGCGCCAAGGTTGCCGATACGGGCAAGCCCCTTGGCCGTCTTCACACGCATCAGGTGGAAGTCGAAGCGGGCCAGATTGCCGTGGGCGACACGGTGCAATTGACCGTCGATGAAGAACGCCGAACCGCGATCCGAGCTAACCACTCGGCCACGCATTTGGTGCACGCGGCCTTGCGCAACCGCCTCGGTGATCATGTGACACAGAAGGGATCGCTGGTAGCCGAGGATCGCTTGCGTTTCGACTTCTCACAGCCCAGTGCGCTGACGCCGGAAGACATCGCCGCGATCGAAGCCGAGGTGAACGCGGAAATACGCGCCAACGAGCCGGTTTTAACCCGCCTGATGAGCCCTGACGATGCGGTGGAGGCAGGCGCGTTGGCGCTTTTTGGGGAGAAATATGGCGACGAGGTCCGCGTGCTCTCCCTGGGCCGCACAGGTGATGGCGGTCGCAACTATTCGGTCGAATTGTGCGGTGGTACGCATGTCAACGCGACCGGCGATATCGGTGTATTCCGGATCGTGAGCGAAAGCGCGGTGTCTTCGGGTGTGCGCCGTATCGAAGCGCTGACTGGTGAGGCCGCGCGCGAATGGCTCGTCAACCGCGAAGAGGCTCTCAAAGTCGCGGCGAGCGCGGTGCGTTCAACCCCTGAGGAGCTGCCCGAGCGTGTGTCGGCGCTGCTCGATGACCGCAAACGTCTTGAAAAAGAACTAGCCGAAGCGAAGAAAGCTCTGGCGTTGAGCGGGGGTGGAGTCGCCGGTAGTTCGGGCGGCGCTGGACCAACGGATGAAGAGGTAAACGGCGTCACATTCAGCGGCCAGGTGATCGAAGGGCTAAGCCCCAAGGACCTGCGACCACTGCTTGACGAAGCCAAAACGCGCCTCGGATCGGGCGTGGCGACCATTGTTGCGGTGAACGACGGCAAGGCGGCTATTGCGGCGGCGGTGACCGATGATCTGACCGATCGTTTCAGCGCGGTCGATCTCGTGCGAGCCGGTGTTGCGGCGCTGGGCGGAAAAGGTGGCGGCGGCCGTCCCGACATGGCTCAAGGCGGTGGTCCGGATGGATCGAGAGGGGCTGAAGCCTTAGCAGCCGTGCGCGAGGTCCTGGCCGGCTAAATGTCCGCGGTAACCGTGCTTGCGCGCAATTTTGGCTTTTCCTTAAGGCCGCCATCAATCTCGAGCTTTTCGCGAAACTCGTCACGCTTTTCATGGATCGAGGCGATGACGGGACCCATGGCGACCCCGATATCGACCAGCACGGCCTCGGATAATTGCAACGAGCTTTCGAGGTTTTCGGGCACAGCGTGGCTCGCCCCAGCGCGGTATAGAGCGGCTGCGTGATCGCTGTCGCGGGCGCGGGCAACGATCAACAGGTTGGGGTGCGCATCGCGCAATTTGGCGACCAGACGCTGAGCCAGAACGGGTTCGTCCATAGTCAGGACCACCGCGGGGGAGCGCTCCACGCCAAGGCGAGATAAGGCGTCGCCGCGCGCAGCGTCTCCGAACAGCGCGCGATACCCTTTGCGGCTGATCGAAGTGATCGTGTCCGGATCGGAATCGAGGATGACGTTCGCTTTATCGTGCTTTTCGAGCATATCCGCGATCAACAAGCCTACTCGCCCGCCCCCAATGATGATCGTGCGCGGCGTGTCTTGGTCATCTTCAGCCAGTTCGGGGGTGGCTTCGACGCGCCTCGCGATGACCCGGCCCAACTTGGCGAGCAGCGGAGTCACGGTGAGCCCGATGGCGGTAACCACCTGCCAAAACTGCGCGGTCTGGGTATCCACCACCAGCGCCGAGGTGGCCGCCGCCAAGACGATGAGAGTTGTTTCAGAGGGACTCGCCATCAGAACGCCGGTTTCGGCTGCAGTGCTTTTGCGCGCGCCCATCAAACGCAGCAAAACGCCCGTGACTAACGCCTTGAACAACAGCACGCCAACGACGGCGACGATGTAAGCGCCCGCGTCCTGCCAAATGACGCGTAGATCCATGCTCATGCCGATGGTGATGAGGAATATTCCGAGCGCAAGGCCCTTGAACGGCTCAATAATGCTCTCGATCTCGCCGTGATATTCGGTCTCTGCGATAAGGAGTCCCGCAATCAACGCGCCGACTATGGGCGAGAGCCCAGTGGCTCCAGTGGCGAGGCTTGCGCCGATCACGACCAGCAAGGTCGCGGCAAGGAAGAGTTCGGGGCTCTTTGTCCGGGCAGCCTGACTGAACAGCCGGGGTAGGGCGATACGGCCGAGCACAAGGAGCAGAGCGATCACCAAGCCGCCTTGCCACAGGGTTGTGATCATGCCGCTCATCCCTTCAGCCTGTGCGTTGGGAGCGAGAGCACCGAGGATGAATATGATCGGTACGATCATGATGTCTTCGAACAGCAGCATGGACAACGCCGCGCGTCCGACGGGTGAGCGTGTGCCTGATATCGGCAACACGATTGCGGTTGACGAGAAGGCCAGGGCAAAGCCCAAAGCAAGCGCTCCCGTTTGGCTCATCCCGCTGACGAAATAGAGAAACGCCGCTCCGCAGCTGCCGATGATCAGAATTTCAAGCGAGCCAAGGCCGAAGACCAATTTTCTAAGCTGCCACAGGCGGTTAAAGCTGAGTTCCAGTCCAATTGCGAACAGCAGAAGGATTATCCCGAAATCGGCAAAGGGTATCAGCCTTTCCGGATCGGATATCGTCACTGCGTCAATAAAAGGCGACTGGCCCGCCCACGTGCCAAGGCCAAAGGGCCCAACCAACAGACCGATCAGGATGAATCCGATGATCGGCGTCACGCGGAAACGGGCGAACACCGGGATCACAATCCCAGCCGCGCCGAGGATAACCAGCGCGTCTTTGATTTCCGGGGTGATGGTGAGTTCGCCTGCCATACTTGTGAGGTAGCGCGGCGCTAGGGGTGTGTCATCTTTTTGCGTGCACCGCACAAAAGAGAAAGGCGGTCCGCTGGTTGAGCGGACCGCCTTTGGTGTCTCTAAGGTTGGCTTGCGGTGCCGATTAGGCCCAGCTCGCCATTTCCTTTTCAAGATTTTCAACGATGGACTCGAAGAATTGCTCGGTCGTCTGCCAGTTCTGGCCGGGTCCGATGAGCAGCGCCAAGTCCTTGGTCATCGAGCCTTTTTCGACTGTTTCAATGCAGACGCGCTCAAGCGTTTCGGCGAACTTCACTACGTCGGGCGTGTCGTCGAACTTGCCGCGATACATCAGGCCGCGCGTCCATGCAAAGATCGACGCTATGGGGTTGGTTGAGGTCGCCTTGCCTTCCTGGTGCTGGCGATAGTGCCGGGTCACCGTGCCGTGCGCGGCTTCGGCTTCGATGGTCTTGCCGTCCGGCGTCATCAGAACCGAGGTCATGAGGCCCAGCGAACCGAACCCTTGCGCGACCGTGTCCGACTGCACGTCGCCATCGTAGTTCTTACACGCCCACACAAACTTGCCAGACCATTTCAGGGCGGAGGCAACCATGTCGTCGATCAGACGGTGTTCGTAGAGGATGCCGGCTTCTTTGAAGCGCTCTTCGAATTCGGCTTCGTAGAC
Organism: Pseudomonadota bacterium; assembly: GCA_039814925.1. Lineage (GTDB taxonomy): Bacteria > Pseudomonadota > Alphaproteobacteria > Sphingomonadales > Sphingomonadaceae > Erythrobacter. Next base: position 32,318 of record JBCCAH010000025.1, on the reverse strand, counting down.
TTCCTGGAAGAGATCTTTGAAGCGGCCATCATAGGCTTTCATGATCGTGTTCTTGGTCGATAGGTAAACCGGCCAGCCGCGATCAAGGCCATAGTTCATCGACGCGCGCGCGAAGGCGCGGATCGAATCGTCGAGGTTGTACATCGCCATCGCGACGCCGGAGCTTTCGAAACGGTAGACGTCGAGATCGAGGATCGCGCCATCATCGCCTTCGTAAACGAGGCGTAGCTTGCCCGGCCCCGGGATCAGCGTGTCGGTGGCGCGGTATTGGTCGCCAAAGGCGTGACGGCCAACCACGATCGGATCGGTCCAGCCCGGGACCAGACGCGGCACGTTGTCGATGACGATCGGCTCACGGAAAACCACGCCGCCAAGGATGTTACGGATCGTGCCGTTGGGCGAACGCCACATTTTCTTGAGGTCGAATTCTTCAACGCGCGCTTCGTCCGGGGTGATCGTGGCGCATTTCACGCCGACGCCGAATTCCTTGATCGCGTTGGCCGCGTCGACCGTGATCTGGTCATCGGTTTCGTCGCGCTTTTCGATCGAAAGGTCATAATACTTCAGGTCGACATCGAGATAGGGCAGGATCAACCGTTCGCGGATCCACTGCCAGATGATTTTAGTCATCTCATCGCCGTCGAGCTCGACGACCGGGTTCTTGACCTGAATTTTCTGCATGAGAAGTGTCCCGCCTTCCTTTGTGCGCTTTTTGCGCGTTTGAGCGCGGGCGACTTCGGGGGCCGATCCCGCGCATCCTCTACTATGGTGATAAAATCCCTGCGCGCGGCTTTAGCAGAGGCGCGGCGTCGCGCAAGTCAGCCCTTTGGCTGAATGATTGATCGTGCGAGGCGTTTGCAAAGTGGGGAAGCGTAGACCTGCATTTCGCAACAAAAAACCCGCCGAAGGGCGGGTTTCTGGTCCAATAAGGCTGGGAAACGATGGTGGGCGTACCAAGATTTGAACTTGGGACCCCTACGATGTCAACATAGTGCTCTACCCCTGAGCTATACGCCCGCACCATCGTCAATCCGCTCGCTTTGTCGCCAAGCGGAGCGGCCCATTAACGCGGCTTTGTGTGGTGTGCAAGCGATTCGCGTCACTCGCTGGCCACAAAGCGGGTTTACGCGTCAGACTTGTCCGCTGGCCTCGCGCTGTTCTTCGAAAACACGCTCCACTTCCAAAACCAAATCGCGCAAGTGGAAGGGCTTGGAAAGCACCTTGGCTTGAGGCTGCTCGCGGCTCGCTCGCAGGCTGACCGCGGCAAAACCGGTTATGAACATCACTTTGGTGCGCGGAGAAATCTCTGCACACTTTTGCGCCAATTCGATTCCGTCCATCTCTGGCATAACGATATCGGACAAGAGCAGGTCAAAGTCCTGGCTTTCCAGCAAGGGAATCGCATCGGTGCCGCGATCAACGGTTTCGACGCGGTAACCGGCGTTGTTCAGCGCACGCGCAAGATAGGCGCGCATCGCTTCCTCATCCTCGGCAAGCAGGATTCGCGGGGCTTGTGTCTCTGTCATAACCACCGAGTTAGCAGCCGTCGCTTAAGAAATCATATCCATTCACCACAAGACGTGGCCGAAATGGGTGCGTCTGAAGAGGATCCCTGGATCACGCGTCATCCGCGCGTTGAACATCGTAAAGCCACCAGCGCTTTGGGTTTTTGACTTAGCTCAATAAAACGGGCACCACTTGGCCCGTGAAATCGGTTCGCAGTCCCTCTTCTGCCTATCACGCAAACGACGTCGCTTCGCCCTCAAATGGGGCGCTTTTGCGTGTGTCGGGAGGACGCGTGCCCGGCGCCAATCCGGCGGACGATTTTGGGCCAGCGTTCACCCATATTGCGCCGCGCTCCATGCCATTGCCTGTATTGGTGGCGGTCCCTCATGCCGGACGCGTTTACCCCTCGCACATCCTGTCTGATTTTCGTGACGAAGAGCTGTGCCAGTTGCGGCTTGAGGATCGCCATGTCGATCAGATTGGCGTGGAAGTGGCCAAAGCATCGGGAACTGGGCTTTTGATCGCGCACGCGCCGCGCGCCATGCTCGATTTGAACCGGGCGCACGACGATATCGATTGGGATATGGTTTCCGGCGCTCGCAAGCTCGCCAGGCCGGTCCAGACCATCGTTGGAAAGGCCACAGGCTCAGCGAATCGCAGGGCGCGCAGCGGTTTGGGGCTCGTGCCGCGGCGTTTGCCGGGTTTCGGCGAGATCTGGCGTCGCCCTCTGACACGCGATGAGCTCGATGCCCGGATAGATCACATCCACCGTCCCTATCACGCTTTCCTGCAAACGGAGCTTGAACGTATCCGCGATGAGTGGGGTGCGGCGCTACTGATTGATTTGCACTCCATGCCTCCGCTTCGTCCGCAAGCCGGGCAGCAAACCGCACCGCGCATTGTTCTGGGCGATAGATTTGGCGCATCTTGTGATGGAGGTTTATTGGCTCGTGCGTTCCGGTATCTGGAGCGTTCGAGCTGCGCATCGGCGCACAATCGGCCTTACTCAGGCGGTTACGTGTTGGATAGACACGCCAAGCCGCAAAGGGGCATTCACGCTATTCAGGTCGAGGTGTGCCGTTCGGCTTATCTCGATGATCGAATGTCCGAAACGACCCAGGGTCTTGAGCCTCTGGCCGATATGCTCGCCGGTCTGGCCCGCGAATTGGGCGCCGCGACCGCGCGACTCGCGGATCAAGAACGCCAGTGCGAGGCGGCTGAGTGAACCGTTTCTGCAAGACCGCCCCAACTTCACGCTAAGAAAAACCACCCCGCACAAGTCTTGCGCGAGGTGGCCAACGTTCAGGGAGATCCGCCGCCTCACTTCATCGGCGGGGTGGAACGGCAGTTAGGGGAATCGCCCACTCTATTGAAATAGGAAGAGCCCGAAGCGCTTCAGGCACCCCGGGCTCCGTAATTCTCTCTAGAGGTGCCGTCTGGCAGGAGGCACTCTGTGAGGCGAGACGCTTAGTTAGCAGCGCCGTTGGCGGCCTGCTCAGGCATTTTGCCCTGCATGTTCTGACGCTCGAATAGTTTACGCATCAAGTTCATCGAGAAAAGGTGTGCGTGGATCAGCATGATCATGCCGTTCTTGCTCAGTTCTTGAAGCTTCGTTGCCGGCAATTCGCGCAGTTTGTTTTCGTCAACCATGCGGAAACCGCGGTATACAAACGGCTTCTCCGGCATGTCGTTGCGGGTGATCGCAATTTCACCGTCCATCATGATGTCGAGCGCGTTGAGCTGCTCGACGAATTGACGCGTGCGCTGGCCCGATTCTTCGAACTTGCGGCAGAATTCCAGAACGCCATTGGTGTATTCGGTCGGCTTGCCGTCCTTGTCGAACAGCTCCTGGCCTTCGTCACGTTTGCCGATCACGTCGTAGCTGGGATCGAAGCACAGCGACATGTCGGTGGCGTCGGGCTGCAGCTTCGCAAGAATGAAGGGAAAGCGACGGATATAGGCCGGGACGTACACATCCGGGACCAGTTTGTTCTCGTCGTCCATGAAAGTGTTCACGCCTTCGTTCAGACCGAACAGAGCGATCGGCAGCGGGTTGTCGCCGGCGGTGAACACAATCGGAAAATCGCGCTGCGCGTCGACGAACTCGTCAACCGTCAGCGGAATAGCGTGTGTTTCGGCGAGGAAGCTGGCGTCGTCGAACGTGCCGACTTTCCAATCCTTGTGCTCGTTTGAATTGAGCGGAAGCAGGTCTTTGTAGAACAGCGGAAGTTGCGGCTGCGGCGCGGTGGCCATGGGTAGTCTCCAGATGTTTGGAAAAGTGAATCTCGAAATAGGCCGGTGCGAAGCAAGGAGCAGGGCAAAGCGCCGCTCTGATCTGACCCCCGTGTCCGACCGAACGGCCACGGGCTTTAGGCGGGTTCGCGCGGCGGCGCAAGCGACGCGTCACCAAGGGCGGGGGAAGGGCCGGATAAAGGGAATGCCAACCGCGTCGAACCGCGGCCAATTCTCGCTCAAATCAGGCTTGGGGGACAAGTTTTCCGGGGTTGAGCAGTCCATGCGGGTCCAGAGCCGCTTTAACCGCGCGCATTATGGAAAGTGACACCGGATCGCCCAGACGTCCCAACTCATCGACCTTCATTTGGCCGATGCCGTGTTCCGCGCTGATAGAACCGCCCCATTGGGTAACAAGATCGTGGACGCGCGCGCTTACCTGTTTGCCTTGCGCCTCTTCCCACTCGCCCGGCACCGCGCCATTGGGAGCGATGACGTGGAAGTGGACGTTGCCGTCGCCTAAATGGCCAAAGGCGGTGCCCGTCACGCCCGAGAACTCGCTTTCGATGGCGGGGATCGCGGCGAGGACGAACTCAGGCATCTTTTCAACGGGCACAGAGATATCATGCTGCATAGCCGGTCCCAGCGCGCGTTCGGCTGGCGAAATGGAATCGCGTAACGCCCAGAATTGCTCGGCCTGCGTGTCATTGGCCGCGATAACCGCATCAGCGATCAGACCTCTTTCCAGCGCTTCTGCCAGCACTTCTGCAAGCCGGTCTTGCAAAGCGGCGGTATCATCACTGGGCGAGGTGCATTCGATCAGAGCGTTCCACGCGTGGGCTTGATCCAGTGGGGATCGCGCATCGGGCAGATGGGCAAGCACGCTCTCAAGGCAATGCGCCGGAGCGATCTCAAACCCTTCGAGCGCGTCGCCCATCGCACCGTCCGCATTCCGCAAAAGGGTCCGTGCGTCGATCACGCTGGAAAGACCTACCCATGCGGTGACGCGCGCACGCGGAGCTGGAAGAAGGCGCAGGGTTGCGGCGGTCACGATACCGAGGGTGCCTTCTGATCCGATCAGCAATTGTTTGAGATCGAAGCCGCGATTGTCCTTCTTGAGAACGGTCAGCGAGTCAAAAACTTGGCCATCGGCCAGCACCGCTTCAATGCCGAGCACCTGCGCGCGCATGGTGCCATATCGAAGCACTTGCGTGCCGCCCGCGTTGGTGGAGACAAGCCCGCCGATAGTCGCAGACCCCTTGCCCCCCAGTGTGAGCGGGAACCGCAGGGCGTGCTCGCCAGCCGCTTCGTGCAAGGTTTGAAGGATAACACCGGCTTCGCAAACGACTTGCCCAGCGCCCGCGTCCAAGGATCGTATCGTGTTCATCCGGCGCAAAGACAGGATCACGCCATCGCCGCTGTCATCCGGGGTGGCGCCGCCGGCCATGCCGCTGTTGCCGCCTTGCGGGACGATGGGCACGCGGTGCTGTGCGCAAAGGCGCATTAGCTCTGCCACTTCTTGCGTGTTCGCTGGCGAAGCCAAACCCAAAGCTCGGCCAGTGTAGCGCCCACGCCAATCGGTGAGCCACGGTTCGACGAGATCAGGGTCCTGCGTAAATCCCTTCGAACCCAGGACTTCGTCAGCGGCCTCGACAAAGAGCTGATTGCGTTCATTGGTTGGTGAAAGAGTTGCGGTCGTCATTGTTGCACCTATGCCACAAATGGCGCGCGAAACGCCAGCGCGCGTGTTCGATCTTGCGCCTCATAGTGTGTGCATTAAGCCACCGTTCAATCGTTTTTGGTAGGTCGCCGTCCGGGATTGACGCAGACCGCTGGGAGGCTTGCTGACTGCAATGATCAGCCTTGCAGAGACATTTGGCGCTTTGACGCTCTTGCTTCCGCTCGCCGGAGTGAGCGCCGACGCGCCCGCGTCAGCGGAGGTTTCCCAAGCGGTTGAAGCAGCGAAGGCGGGCGAGTCACCCAAGCTTCCTGAAGCGGTACAGTACCCTGTTTCGGGTCAGCCCGCGCCGATTGCCTCGCTGAAAGTCACGTACAATCAGAGTCAGATCCGCATCGAACGCCGCGTATATGTTCGCATTGCCCCGCGATCGGTCGCCGCGCGCCGCAACATGCTGGCGCAATTGCCGGTGCAGTCCTCGCTGCGGCGTTACAAAGAGCAGAAAGCTGAGAAATGCGTTGCGGTTGAGCAAATCGCCGGCGTTGAGACCGGCAGCGGCAATCGGCTCTTGCTGTTCCTTCGCGACGCCGAAATCCTGAGTGTAAACCTCGAGAAGGCGTGCCGTGCGCGCGACTTTTATTCGGGATTCTATGTTGAACGGAACAAGGACGGAAAGCTGTGCGTGCAGCGCGACACGCTTCAATCTCGCAACGGTGCGCGCTGTGACATTGCGCGGATGATGCAGCTTAAGGCGGTCGAGGAATAAGCACCCAAACTAGGTTTTGGGACACCATCTGATCGCTTCGGTCATCAATTCCTGATCCAAATACGGCGAAATCTTGACTTTTTTGGGTGTTTTGCACAAAGGGGCGGCGCTTGCGGCGTCGCTGCGAGCTTTTGCACGTTTGTCGCTTGAGTCTTCTTGCGGCGGGCAAATCAAGCGCGGGCCTCGCGTCCGCGCCCTATCCGGACACATTCTGTACGCATGACTTTTGCCGATCTCGGCCTTTCTCCTGAGTTGCTCGCCGCCGTCGAAGACGCGGGCTACACCGAGCCGACCGCCATCCAGGCGCAGGCTATTCCTTCGGTGCTGATGATGCGCGACATCATTGGGATCGCGCAGACGGGCACGGGAAAGACCGCCAGTTTTGTGCTGCCGATGATCGATGTCATGGCCGCTGGCCGTCGTCGTGCGCTCATGCCGCGCTCGCTCATTCTCGAACCGACGCGCGAACTTGCGGCGCAGGTGGCGGAGAACTTCGAGAAATATGGCAAAAACCACGATCTCAAAATGGCGCTGCTGATCGGCGGTGTTCAGATGGGCGACCAGTTGAAAACGCTCAATGATGGCGTCGACGTTCTGATCGCCACGCCGGGCCGTTTGATGGACCTGTTTGAGCGTGGCAAAATCCTGCTCAACGGTTGCGAGTTGCTAGTGATCGACGAAGCGGACCGTATGCTGGATATGGGCTTTATCCCCGATATCGAGTTCATTTGCTCCAAGCTTCCCGAACCGCGCCAGACGATGCTGTTCTCCGCGACGATGCCGCCACCGATTGAAAAGCTGGCCAAGAAATTCCTGTCGAACCCGCAACGCATCGAAACGACGCGCGCGGCGACGACAAACAAGGATATCACCGCCTTTAAGGTACCGGTGAAATCGCGCCAAAAGCGCGAAACACTGGAATGGCTCCTGGCGAACGATCAGGTCGAGACCGCGATAGTGTTTGCCAACCGCAAAACCACTGTGCGTGAATTGAACAAGCATCTGCAAAAGCGCGGCTTTGCCAGTGGCGAGATCCACGGCGATATCGACCAGAATTCGCGCCTTAAAGAACTCGAGCGGTTCAAGTCAGGCGATGTGAACATCCTTGTTGCGAGTGACGTTGCCGCGCGAGGGCTCGACATCAAAGGCGTCTCCCACGTCTTCAATTTCGACACCCCTTGGCACCCCGACGATTACGTCCATCGCATTGGTCGAACGGGCCGGGCGGGGGCAAAGGGCCGCGCGTTTACTTTTGTCGCGGACGAAGACGCGGAGGCGATAGCCAATGTCGAGAAATTGACCGGCGCCAAAATCAAGGTCTTTGGCAAGGAAGACGTGCGAGTCGAACTCGCCCCGGTCGGCGAGGAGTCCAAGCGTGAAGAGACGGTCGAAGAAGAACGTCCCAAAAAGCCGCGCCGTGAAAAGCGCGCCAAGGACACCAAGGAAGAGCGCTCTGAAAAGCCGCGCCGTGGTCGTTCACACCGCGATCGTGAGGAAGACAACGAGCCGGTGCCCGCCGGCGAATGGAACGGCCCTAAGCCGGGTTTCCTCGACGTAGGGTTTGGCTAAACCAACTCAATCGCATAAAGGCTGATCACCCTCCATTTCCCCTAAAGCGGAGATCCCTTTTGGCTTGGCAAGACACTTTGAACTCGCGCGGCTGGAAGGTGCCGTTTGTGGGCAAGTCGCTGTTTCAGATCGGTAAAGAGCTGCGTCCCAAGATCGATCAGATCATCATGGACAGTTCCAAAATTCCCGACGCGGCTATCCAGGATAAGGCCTATTTCCCGTGGATGTCCAAGCTCGAAGAGCGCTGGGAAGACATTCGCGACGAAGCGGTTAGCATCCGCGCTGAGGACATTCCCTCGCTCGGCGAAATTTCGTTCGACCACGGGCGCATAGGCAAGGACCGCCGCTGGCGCGCGTTCTTCCTCAAAGGCTACGGCTATGTGATGGAGGAAAACGCCGCGCGCGCTCCGATCACGGCCCAACTCATTGAGCAGGTGCCGGATCTCGTCACCGCCAACTTCTCCGTGCTTGAAGCGGGCGGGCATATCCCGCGCCACTGGGGCATGACCAAGGGGATGCTTACTTATCACTTGGCGCTTCAGTCGCCGAAAGAGGCTGAGAAGTGCCGCATGCATGTCGAAGAGGGCGAGGACCTGCATGTCCTCACCTGGAAAGACGGCGAAAGCTTCCTGTTTGACGACATGTTTAACCACGAGGTCTGGAACGAGACCGACGAGGATCGCTACATCCTGCTGATCCAGATCAAGCGTCCGTGCCGGTGGAAAGGCAACACGATCCAGAGCCTATTCCTGTGGGGGGTTCGGCATACGCGCTTTGTTCAGGATATTCGCAAAGCCATCACCAAAGCTGCGCAGCGCGCGCCCAAGTCGACCGCCTAATTGACGTAGTCCTTTGATCAGCAACGTTCTGCGCGCCGTTTGACCTTTTGATGTCCACTTCATACTTCCCCAGCTTGACTGAGCCTGAGCGCCGCGCAGATTTCTTGATCCACGCGGTGAGTTTGTTCGGTTTTGGCGCGGCTTGCTTATGGCTGCTTCGTGGTCTCAGCCAGCAAGACGACAGTGCCGTTTTCGCGGCGACTATAATTTATGCGGTCTTGGCTCTTGCTTCGATCCTCGTATCCTTCGCCTATCATTTGTACCCGCGTCATGAGTGGCGCGCGTCTCTACGCCGTTGGGACCACGCCGCGATCTATACGTCGATTGCGGGCACTTTCACGCCGCTTTTGATCAAGGCGGGGACCGCGAGCGCTCACGCGATCCTCACGGCGATATGGGTGCTCGCAATTATGGGCGTTCTGTTCAAACTATCAGGCGATAACGGTGATTCGCGTTGGTCGTTGGTTTCCTATCTAGGGCTTGGTGCCTTTGCCTTTGTGGCGCTGCCTGATTTCTGGGCGTATCTGCCCCCACTCACCACTTATGCGGTGGCGGCTGGGGCGGTGTTCTACACAATCGGCACCGCGTTCTATAGCAAGAAGGGCATGCGATATCGTTATCCCATATGGCATTCGTGGGGGACGCTGGGGGGAACGTCTTTCTTCGTTTCGGTTTGGGTCGCGGTGACGGCCTGAGAGTCTACCCAACCACTGTAACAAAGCTATCGATCACGCGCTTGGTGCCGTGGTCTTCGAACTCGATTTCCAGCTTGTTGCCTTCCTGATCGACGACACAGCCCGTGCCGAATTTCGCGTGGCTGACCATCGCGCCAATGCGGATGTCGGATCGCGGGGCGGCGGCAAAGCTGGCCGCGCTGCGGCCGCTTTCGGCGACCCGGCTTTGCTTGGTTTCGTAGCCGCTTTCGATGGCGCGTTGCCACCCAGGGCCGCGCGTTTGAGCGCGTGAAGGGTTGGCGCGCGCGACGTGGGCGAAGGGGTCTTCGTTTTCGGACCAATTGGCGCGCCATAGCGACGCGCCGCCCGTCATGGTCGTTTCCTGATCGATATGCTCTTCGGGAAGTTCTTCGATAAAGCGCGAGGGGATCGAGCTGGTCCATTGGCCATAAATGCGCCGGTTCGCTGCGTGCAGGATCGTGCACTGCCTTCGCGCGCGTGTGATCGCGACGTAAGCGAGGCGGCGTTCCTCTTCGAGACTGGCCAGCCCGCCTTCATCGATGGCGCGTTGTGACGGGAAAACACCTTCTTCCCAACCCACGCAAAAGACGTTGTCGAATTCCAGACCCTTGGCGGCGTGGATCGTCATGATGGTGACGGTTTCCTCTTCGTCGCCGCGATCGTTGTCCATCACGAGAGAGACGTGTTCGAGAAAGTCGCCCAGCGTCTCGTACTCTTCCATTGCGCGCGCGAGTTCGGAGAGGTTTTCCGCGCGGCCCGCGCTTTCCGCCGAACGATCGTTGGCGAGCATGTCGTTGTACCCGCTCTCATCAAGGACGAGGCGCAGCAGATCAGCCGGGGTCAGCGTTTCAGTTGCCTCGCGCCACGCGAGAAACTGGCGCAGCAGCCCGGCAATCGTGTTCGCCGCACGCTTGGGCAGCTCGTCGCTATCGGCCAGCTCAAGTGAAGCGGCGGCAAGGGGAAGACCAACCCGTCGTGCGTGCTGGTGCATTTTCTCCAGCGTTTTTGCACCAAGCCCACGTTTGGGCTGATTGTAGATGCGCTCAAACGCCAGATCATCCTGCGGCTGCGCGATCACGCGTAAATATGCGAGAGCGTCGCGGATTTCGGCGCGTTCGTAGAAGCGGAAACCGCCGATAATCCGGTAATTGACGCCGATCTGGATAAACCGATCTTCGAATTCGCGCGTCTGGTATTGCGCGCGCACGAGGATCGCGACTTGATTGAGCGGGGCACCCTGGCCCTCAAGACGCTCAATCTCTTCGCCCACGCGGCGCGCCTCCTCGGGCGCGTCCCACACGCCGATGACCTTGACCTTGTCGCCGCCATTGACCTCGGTCCACAACGTCTTTTCGTGCCGTTGCGAGTTGGCGCGGATCAGGCCCGAGGCTGCGCCCAGAATATGCGGGGTTGAGCGGTAATTTTGCTCCAATCGAATCACCGCGGAGCCGGGGAAGTCCTTTTCAAAGCGCAGGATGTTGGCGACTTCCGCGCCGCGCCAGGAATAGATCGACTGATCGTCGTCGCCCACCACACAGATGTTCTTGTGCGCCTGCGCGAGCAGCCTCAGCCACAGATACTGGACGGCGTTGGTGTCCTGGTACTCGTCGACCAGGATGTATTTGTAGCGCCGCTGGTAATCCTCCAGCACATCGGTGTGCTTGCGGAAGATGTTGAGGATGTGGAGCATCAGATCGCCGAAGTCGCAGGCGTTGAGCGCCTTCAAACGATCCTGATAGGCCTGATAGAACTCCCTGCCCCGACCGTTGGCGTAAACCTCGTTCTCCATCGCATCGAGATCGCTGGGATTTAGGCCGCGATTCTTCCAGGCGTCGATAAAGCCGGCGAGCTGGCGTGCCGGCCATCGCTTTTCATCGATATCGCTGTCGGTGATGAGCTGCTTCAGAAGGCGCAGTTGATCGTCGGTGTCGATGATCGTGTAGTTGCTCTCCAGCCCCACCAGCTCGGCATGGCGACGCAGCATCTTGGCGCAGATTGAGTGGAAGGTGCCTAGCCACGGAATGCCTTCGCTGTGCGGCCCCAGATGACCCGAAACCCTCTCGCGCATCTCGCGCGCGGCCTTGTTGGTGAATGTGACGCAAAGGATCTGACTGGGATAAGCGCGCCGCGTGGCCACGAGATGCGCCAGTCGCGATGTGAGCGCCGCCGTCTTGCCCGTGCCCGCGCCTGCCAGCATCAGAACCGGCCCTTCGGTTGTCAGCACCGCCTCACGCTGCGGCGGGTTCAGGCGCGCGGCGTAGGCTGGCACCGTTTCTTGAACGGGCGCTCCATCGGGAGAGGGAAGGGGGGCAGAGGGGGGCATAAGAGTCGCAGAACAAGTATAGAACGAAGGCCAATCGCGCAAGGAAGGGCGCGTTCAGGCCACTCGTGTTGCATGCGCCAGGCGAAAGCTCAATCGCGCCACCCCGCTTTCGCCACAGCTCTCGCCCATATGTGCTGGCCGCGCGTTCGGAATTCGACGCTCCACTAGCCAACTCTGCCCGCTCTTCACATAGTCATGGACATCCGGTCGAGGGGAAGCAGTGGCCGGGTCGGATCGCGTTCGTTCACGCTTGGAACCCCGATAATGGAGAATCCAATGCGTAAAGATAAGTTTCTGAAAATGGTTGCCTCGTTGGCCGTGGTCGCAGTGAGCGGAGCTCCCGTAGCCGTCGCTAACGCCGCGTCGCCCGAAGGCGAGATGACCAAGGTGTCTCAATCCCAAAACTCGCCTGAAGCCGAGGTTGCTACCTGGCCTGCGGAAAAGCAGGACGCCTACAATTCGTGGCCGGCCGAGACCCAAGCCTACTACTGGACCTTGTCCAAAGAGCGCCAGAAATTGTTCTGGGGTCTGGCAGATTCGGACAAAGTGGCGCTGAGCGGCATGAGCGCGCAAGACCAGGAGAAAGCCTGGGCGCGGATAGAAGGCCGTACATAAGCGACTAAGGAGCGCCGCTGTCGCCTAAGGCGGCGCTTCTTCCTCAGAGGTGCTCGCGCGTCTGCCATTGCCCCCAACGTGGGAGCGCGCGGGCACCACTTTTTGCCGCCAGAGGATAACAGCGCCGTGCCTTTAATCGGTCTTAGTGGGAACGCCGCAGCAAGGTAAGGCGCGCCTTGCCGACTTTACGGCTGGTTTCGATTTCTAGCCCGGCGATCTGCGGGTCTTCTTTGGCCGCGGTTTCCAGCGCCATCCACGTGCCCTCGCCAATCCATCCCAGTCGCAGCAACCGGTCCAGCGCCACTTCGCCTGCGCCTGTGTGATAGGGTGGATCCAATAGGATAAGGTCGGTTGGTTCAGTTCGGGCGCGCAGGTGCATGACGGACATGGATTCGACCCGAGTTCGGGAGCGGGCGTCTAAGTTGACTATGTTTGCCCGTATCGCGTTAAGCGCGTCGCGCTCTTCCTCTACAAACAGGCAGTTAGAGGCACCTCTTGAGAGAGATTCTAACCCTAGCGCGCCGCTGCCTGCAAACAGATCAGCCACCTCAAGCCCTTCGAAAGAGCCGAGGCGGCTTGTCAGCATACTAAACAAGGTTTCGCGCGTGCGGTCGGCGGTCGGACGCGTGGCCTCGCCTTTGGGCGCAACCAGCTTGCGCCCGCGCCAATCGCCCGAGATGATCCTCAAGACGTAAAGCCTCGCTTCAACTGGCTTTGAAACCGCGACAGATCACCCTTTTTGATGATGGCAGCCTGGCCGCGCGGCAGATCGCCCAGCATAAACGGGCCATAAGCGGTGCGGATCAGGCGGTTCACCTTCAGGCCAAGATATTCGAGCACGCGGCGCACCTCGCGGTTTTTGCCTTCGGTGATCGTCATTTCGATCCAGTTGTTCTTGCCGCTGCTGCCCTGTTCAAGGTTTGCGTCAATCGAGCCGTAGCGTACGCCGTCGATCTCAACCCCTTCGATCAGGTCTTCGAGCTGTTCCTGCGAAACATCGCCAAAGGCGCGAGCGCGGTACATGCGCGGGATGCCGGTTTTGGGCAGTTCCATCTGGCGTTTGAGGCCGCCATCGTTGGTCAGCAGCAACAGCCCTTCGGTGTTCAAATCCAACCGCCCGATCGGCATCAGGCGCGGTGTTCCTTTGGGCAGAGCGTTTCGCAGCGCGGAGTAAATCGTAGCGCGGCCCGCCGGATCCCGTTCGGCGGTGATGAGTCCGGTGGGCTTGTTGAAAGCGACCAGCATAGTGGCCTCGGCGGGTCCAACAGGTTTGCCATCGACGCTCACGCCTTTGAGATCGGTGAGGAAGGTTGCGGGCGTCTCCACCGGCTTTCCGTGCAGCGTGATACGCTTGTCGGCGATCATCCGTTCGATTTCGCGGCGGCTGGCTACGCCAGCGCGTGCGAGCAGCTTGGCAATACGATCGCCTTCGGGCCGGTCAGCCGATTTGTCGGGGTTTGTAGGCATGGGGCGCGCGCCTACGCGCCTTCCATCGCCTCCGCAACAATTGCGTTGAACCGGGCGATGCCGCCTTCGAGCGTCCCCAGCGTCAGTTCGCTGATCGCGCCGCTTTCGAGACCCTGTTGGCCGAGTTCCGCCGCGCGGAAGTCTTCGGAGGCGAAAACGCCTCCATCGAGCAACGCCCAACTGCGTTCCCAGTGGTCGCGCGCCTTATCAGTCGCGGGCGCTTCGGGGATAAGCATAAAATCCTCAACCAGCGTCAGATCATGGGCCTGAGGCATCAGAACCATCACGTTGACATAATCGGGGCTGGGCACGATCACCGTAGCGGGCAGCAACTGGTAGGCGAACGTAACCAATCGGCGCAAAGCGGCCATGTCGGAAAGGTCGACGCCGTCCATTTCCTCCGCACGGCCCACGGCGGAGCGCATATGCGGCCCAACCTCATCGCCAGCGGTCACGCCATCCTTAAAGAACGGCCCAATCGTGTTCGCGTGCAGGCGGGTGACATGATAGCTTTCAAGGAACGCGTCCATGATCAGCTTCCAATTGCCTTTGACCCGGTGGGTCTTGCGGCGGAAAAGGAAAAGATCGCGCATCCCAAAGGCGTCGAAATCCTCGCTGATCGCTTGCGCGTCGCTGAAATCGGCGGCCTCCTCTGGGGCAAACCAGATCAGACCGCCCGCTTCGAGGCTCGGCAATTTGACGAGGCCGTGTGTGCTCTTGTCGAGGTCAGGGAAGGTCTCCGGGCGGGGAAGGGCGAGCAGTTTGCCATCCAGACCATAGGTCCAGGCGTGGTACGGGCACACCATGCGCGCCGCGCATTGCACCTCGTTGCCTTCGACCAGACGCGTGCCGCGGTGCTTGCACACGTTGAGGAAAACGTGTGCCTCTCCTGACTTGTCGCGCGTTATCAGCAAGGGGCGACCTGTGTCGTCGTGCGGCAACGCCATTCCGGGCTCAGGCAACAAGGCGCTCGGCACCAGCACTTGCGGCAAGCGATCAAACAACGCGGCCTTTTCGCGCTTAAAATGCGCGGGGTCGGTGTAGTGGCTTGCGGGAACCGTTGACCCGCCTGCGCGGCGGCGATCCACGTCATCGCGAACCAACTCCGCCAGAGCCACCTGCCCCGGTGTAGCCCGAAGCGGGGCCGAAGGTCTGTCTAATTGTGTTGTGGACGCGTTCATAGCGGCGTTCCTATTCCTCTCATCCGCGCCTAGTGTGCCACGAAACAAGCGCGTTACAAAGGACGTTACGGATGAGCGAGGCGACCGCCCAGGATTCTGGCCAAAAGCCCGGCATAATGCAGGTGCTGCGGTCGATGGGTCAGGTGAAGACCGGCTACATGGCCATTTTTGGCTTTGCGAGCGGCCTGCCTTTCGCGCTGTTTCTCGGCACGCTCTACGCGTGGTTGAGCGAGGCTGAGGTGGATCTGGAGACGATGGGCGTCTTCTCGCTCATTGGGCTTGCCTACGGTTTCCAGTTCCTGTGGTCGCCCGCGATCGACAAGATCAACCTGCCGCTGTTCCGCCAGCTTGGGCGGCGCAAGCAGTGGATGGTGCCAATGCAGTTGCTGCTGGGCGCGATCCTTGTGACGCTGAGTTTGCTGGAGCCCAAGAGCCAGCTGGGGATGTTTTCGCTGCTTGCGGGGATCGGAGCTTTTGCGTCCTCGACCCAGGACATCGCGATCAACGCCTGGCGCATCGATAATGCGGATGAGAAAGCGACGCTCGATATTCTCTCGGCTGTGTATCAGATGGGCTATCGTCTGGCCGCGCTGGTCGGCGGCGCGTTCGGCCTGATTATCGCGGCGCGCATCGGCTGGCCGCAAACCTACGCGCTGATGGGCGCGATCCTTTTGGCCATCGGGTTTTTGGGACTGTTCGCGCCGGATGAAAAGGCCAGCAAGACCGAGGGCACCGGCGAGCCGGACCCTGACCTGGTGGCGCTGCGCAAAGCGGGTGAACTAAGCCCCGAGGTACGCGCCCGGGCGCTCACCGTTGTTGGCCTATTGTGGGCCGCCGCCATCGGCGTGGTGATCACCTTCATGTATATGTCGATGACCTACGCGCCCGAAGACCGTCCAAACCCGACCGTGTTTACGGTCACCTGGGGCCCGCTGATCATCATTGCGACCGTGATCATCCCCGCGCTGATCGCGGGTTGGCTCGGCAAGCAGCAACGCGAAGGGGTGGGGGTTCTCACTGAAGACGCCGATCCGGGCCGTGCGGGCGGTTTTGTGATGGACCACCTTTATCGCGCGCTGGTCCTTCCGCTGGTTGAGTTTGTCGGGCGCATGGGGTGGAGCCTTGTCCTGATCCTGACACTGGTTCTGACCTATCGGATTTGCGATTCCATCTGGGGCGCCTTTGCCTATCCGTTTTATCTCGGAGAATTGGGCTATTCGAATGACGAAGTGGCGTTCGCCTCGAAATTCTTCGGCGTGTTTGCGATCATCGCGGGACTTGGGGTTGGGGGCATTATGCTTTCGACGCTTGGCCGGATGCTGACGCTGGTACTGGGCGCGCTGCTCGCGGCGCTCACCAACCTGCTCTACGCCGATCTCGCCTTGGGCGGAACTTACATGCAGGCGTTCAGCGATGCCGTTGGCTTTAGCTGGATCATCAGCCAAGTGCCGGTGATCGGTTCACCCAGCCTTGCCAAGCTGACCATGGCCGTGATGTTTGAAAACCTGGCTATTGGTATCGCGGGCGCCGCGTTCGTCGCCTATCTCTCTTCGATCGTGAACAAGCGTTTCAGCGCGGTGCAATACGCGCTGTTGTCTTCGCTCACCATGCTAATCGGCAATCTGGGGCGCGGCGCGCTGGGCGAAATGATCGAGGATCGCGGATATTTCGACGTCTTCGTGCTGACGACCTTGATCGGCTTTGGCGCGGTGATCCTGTGCGCAGCGGAATGGGTGCGTCAAGGCCGCGCGGGCGCCAGTTCAGGCGTTGTGACGCCGCAGGTGCAGCCGGCGGAATAGAGCCCTAAGTGGGCGTCTCGCCATTCAGTCGCAGCGCTTCGCCCATCAGGTAAAGAGAGCCGGCGATAAAGACCGGGCGTCCCTCATCAGGAAGTCCAGCCATCGCGCTGGGCAAGTCGGGCGCAAATCGGGCACCTCCTCCGAAGGCCTGAACGGGATGCCAATCGTGCCCCGGTACTGGTACAATCGTAAGAGTGGAGCAGGATGCTCGCAGTGGCTCAACGATCGCATCGGGGTCCTTGTTGGCCAGCATGCCTAGGATGAGGTGGATCTTCTCGTCCTTCCAAAACTCCGCCATCGCCGCACCCGCGCTCGGGTTGTGGCCGCCATCGATCCAGATTTCGCGATCTTGGGACAAGGGGCCATGCGCGAGTCTTTGGAACCGGCCGGGCCAGATGGCGCTCGTCAGCCCCGCCGCATAGGCATCCTCATCCACCAGCACCTCGTCCTGGTGGCGCAGCATTGCGACGGCTAACGCGGCGTTGCGCAATTGATGCGGCCCGTTGAGATTGGGGATCGGCAAGCGCAACTCGCCCTCGTTGTCATGATAGAGCCAGTGCGGCTCTCCTTCGTCCTTGAGGACAAGCTTGCTCGACCAGCCGTCGCCACGAAGAGCCAAGGGAGCGCTTACACTCTCTGCCCTGACAATCAGCTGACGAGTTGCTTCCGGCACTTGATCCAGCGCGACCAGTGGAACCGATTTCTTGGCGATGCCGGCTTTTTCAAACGCGATCCGCGCCATAGGAATGTCGGGCGTGCCATCCTCGGGAGCGAGCAGGAAGCGTTCGTGATCCAGGCCCAAAGCCGCGATTCCGCTGACCGCTACCGCGGCGGGTTCGAGAACGTTGGTGGCATCAAACCGGCCACCCAGACCCACCTCGACAACACACGCATCGGCTTCATGCCGAGAAAAGGCGAGGAAGGCCGCGGCGATGGTGACTTCGAAAAAGCTCGGCCCAAGATCGCTGCTGACGTCGAGCACTTCTCCGAGCAGGTCGGCCAGTTCATTGTCGCAGATCAACTCGCCAGCGATCCGGATGCGTTCGTTGTAGCGCACCAGATGGGGACTGGTCGTCACGTGGACGCTTTTGCCATCGGCCTCCAGGATCGCGCGCAGGAAGGCGCAGGTCGATCCCTTGCCGTTGGTGCCCGCGACGTGAAACACCGGCGGCAGCTTGCGGTGCGGGTTCCCCAGCCGGTTCATCAGCGCGGTGATCGTTTGCAAGCCAAAGCGGCCTTGGGGCACGCTTAACTGGCTTAACCGATCAAGCTGCGCCTGAACCCCGGGGTCGTCGGAACGACCAAAATCAACCATGACTAGGCGCTAAGCGGCCGCGTTTGTTGTTGTCGCGGGCTGCATATAGTCCAGCACATTGGCGAGCGTCGACTTCAGCTCGTGGCGGTGGACGACCATGTCGACCATGCCATGCTTGTGCAGATACTCGGCGCGCTGGAAACCTTCGGGTAGCTGTTCACGGATCGTGTCCTGGATCACGCGCTGTCCGGCAAAGCCGATGAGCGAGCCAGGCTCGGCAATATGGACATCGCCCAGCATGGCGTAACTCGCCGTAACACCGCCTGTGGTCGGATCGGTCAGCACGACGATGTAGGGCAGACCAGCGCTTTTCAGACGCCGCGTCATCACGGTGGCGCGCGGCATTTGCATAAGGCTCAAAATGCCTTCCTGCATGCGCGCGCCGCCCGCAGCGGTCACGACGACGAAGGCGCATTTGCGGGTGAGCGCGCGTTCAGCGGCGGCGCAGAACGCCATGCCCACGGCCATGCCCATGGAACCGCCCATGAAGCCAAAATCCTGCACGCCGACCACCGCCGGGTGCCCGTCAATCGTGCCCGAGCCGGTGACGAAGGCGTCATCATGCGGGTTCTTGGCGCGCGCGGCTTTTAGGCGATCAGTGTATTTCTTGGAGTCTTTAAACTTCAGCGGGTCTTCGGTGACTTGCGGCTGCGGGAGCAGCTCATAGCCTTCATCGAGCAGCAAATTGAGCCGTTCATCCGCGCCGATCCGCCCGTGGTGGCCGCAACGCGGGCAGACTTTGCCGTTATCGTCGTATTCCGCGACAAACAGCATTTCGTGGCAGTTGGAGCACTTGATCCAGAGATCTTTCTCGGTGCTTTTCTTTTCCTCGCCAAAACCCAGCGAGTTGCGGACCCGGTTCAACCAGCTCATGTTTGTTATCCCTTGTTGCCAGCCGCTTTGATCGCGGCGACCAGACTGGCGGTGTAGTCTTTTAGCTTGGCTGGGGCATCAACGCCATACTCGCCGACAAGATCCACCAGCGCGGACCCTACAACAACGCCGTCCGCGACGCGGGCGATGGCTTCGGCTTGGCTTGGCGTGCGCACGCCAAAGCCCACGGCGACGGGCAGATCGGTGGCGGATTTGAGGGCACCAACGGCTTGTTCGATCGAACTTTGCGCGGCCTGTTGCAGCCCCGTAATCCCGGCGACCGATACGTAATAGAGAAACCCGCCCGAGCCATCGAGCACTTGCGGCAAGCGTGCCGCGTCGGTCGTGGGGGTGGCGAGGCGAATGGGCGCAATCCCAGCCTCGCGCAGAGCCGGACCAAGCTCGCCGTCTTCCTCTGGCGGGATATCGACGCAGATAACGCCATCGATTCCTGCGCCAATAGCAGCCTTGGCGAACCATTCCGGCCCCCGACGGATCATCGGATTGGCGTAGCCCATCAGGACCAGCGGCACCTCGGGGTGCCTTTCGCGGAATTCATAGGCGATGTGCAGCACATCGGCGGTGGTCGTGCCCTTGGCGAGGCTGCGCAGGTTCGCCGCTTGGATCGCAGGACCGTCGGCCATCGGATCGGTGAAGGGCATGCCCAGCTCAATCACATCCGCGCCCCCTTCGACGAGAGCATCGAGGTTCGCAGAGGTGTCGCCATCGCCTGCGGTGATGAAGGCGACGAAAGCGGCGTGGGGTTTGGAAAAAGCGGATTGGAGGCGGGTCATTGTGTTCATCTTCGAGTGTTGAGAGCTGAGACATGGACCACATGTTACACGGTCCAGAGGACGAAATTCTTAGGGGTCGCTGGTGGTCGTTTCTGCGGAGAATTGGGGTGTCCTGAGCGGGTGTCATGCTTGGCTTATGGCACGCCTTGGCGTCTGAAGGACAGTGGTCCATGTGTAGACCGTTGAGCGGTTCAATACCAATTCGTCACCCTGAACTTGTTTCAGGGTCCATCCCCCGCTCGGCATCAAAGGCTTAGTCCGGGCGATGGATGCTGAAACAAGTTCAGCATGACGGGAAAGTGTAAGAAAGTGGCGGAATGGGTGCGGGTCATTGTGTTCTTGAATTCTTAAATGCCCACAACGTCATAGCCAGAGCGAAGAACGATGAGGCCACTGTCGCAAAGAAACAGAAGGCTTCGTAGCTTGAAGGGAAGACCTGTTCGATCGGCCGGGTGACAGCGGCGCGATACCATAGACCCGCGAATAGCATCGCAGACAATTGAAGCGTTGATGCAATCGCCAACTGCACCGAAATACTCACATCTCCACCCCAAGCTTTTCCGCCACGGTGAAAATGTCCTTATCGCCGCGCCCGCACAGGTTCATCAGCACGATTCTGTCCTGATCCATCTCCCGCGCGCGTTCGACCACGGCGTGGAGCGCGTGGCTGGGTTCGAGCGCGGGGATGATGCCCTCGGTGCGGCACAGCAGTTGGAAGCCTTCGAGCGCCTGATCGTCGGTGACGGCGGTGTATTCGACGCGGCCACTCTCTTTCAGCCAGGCGTGTTCGGGGCCGATTCCTGGGTAGTCGAGCCCGGCGGAAATTGAGTGGCCTTCGGTGATCTGGCCGTCTGCGTCTTGGAGCAGATAGGTCTTGTTGCCGTGGAGCACGCCCGGAGCGCCGCCAAGAAGGCTGGCGGCGTGTTCATCGCCATCAAGCCCGTGGCCGCCGGCTTCGACGCCCAGCATCGCGACGTCGGTGTCGTCCAGGAAGGGGTGGAACAGGCCCAGCGCGTTCGATCCGCCGCCAATGCAGGCGACCAGCAGGTCGGGCAGCTTGCCCGTGCGGCTGAGCATTTGCGCGCGCGCTTCGGAACCGATCACGCTTTGGAAATTGCGCACCAATTCGGGGTAGGGGTGCGGGCCGGCGGCTGTGCCGATGATGTAGAACGTGTCGTGCACATTCGCGACCCAATCGCGCAGCCCTTCATTCATCGCGTCTTTCAACGTCGCGCCGCCGCTGGTGACGGGGACGACTTCGGCGCCCAGCAGCTTCATACGAAACACGTTGGGCGATTGGCGCGCGACATCTTCGGCGCCCATATAGATCACGCATGGCAGGCCGAACCGCGCGCACACGGTGGCGGTCGCCACGCCGTGCTGGCCCGCGCCGGTTTCCGCGATAATCCGCGTCTTGCCCATGCGGATCGCGAGCAGGATCTGCCCGATGCAATTGTTGATCTTGTGCGCGCCGGTGTGGTTCAGCTCATCGCGTTTGAACCAGATTTGCGCGCCTTTCCCCTCAGCCGCGCCTTCGCGGACATGGTCGGTCAGCCGCTCCGCGAAATAGAGCGGGGAGGGGCGTCCCACATAATGCTCCATCAGGTCGTCGAACTGTTCCTGAAAAGCCGGGTCTTCCTGCGCAGCGCGGTATTCGCGCTCCAGATCCAAGATCAGCGGCATCAGCGTTTCAGCGACATAGCGCCCGCCATAGGGGCCAAAATGCCCACGATCATCAGGCTGCGTGCGGAAGGAATTGGGAGGGGTGTCGTTCATGATCTTTTCAATGCCGTTCGTGTCGAGCGAAGTCGAGACACATCTTGTGGAAGCGCCTCTCGACTGCGCTCGAGGCGAACGGTGAGGGGATTTAGGTGCTTAGAGCCGCTTTGCAGAAGGCGGCGATCTTGTCCACGTCCTTGACGCCCCTTTCACCGGGGTGCGCGCTCTCGACGCCGCTGGATACATCCACAAAATCCGCGCCGGTATCGTGGATGGCCTGCGCCACGTTGTCGGGGGTGAGCCCGCCCGCCAGCGCCCAAGGAGTGCGGTGGGGATAGTCCTTAAGCACGCTCCAGCCAAAGGCCTCACCATTGCCGCCGGGCAGGTTTGATCCCTCGGGCGGGGGCGCGTCGAACAACAGGCGATCTGCAAACCCGTCATAGTCGGCGCTTTGATCGAGCGATGCGATCCCGCGCACGGGCAGCGCCTTCCAGACCTCGACCTCGAACATTTGTTTGACGGCTTGCAGCGCCTCCGCTGGCTCGTCTCCGTGAAATTGGATCACGTCGGGCGCGAGCACCTCTTTGATATTGGCGAGCAGTTTTCCATCCGGATTGACCACCAGCACGACAGTCTTGACGCCGATGGGCACCGTAAGGCGCAATTTGCGGGCGGCCTCAAGCTCAAGATGGCGCGGGCTCTTGGGAAAGTGGACCAGCCCGACATGCGTCGCGCCCGCCGCCGCCGCGGCGTCGATCTCCTCAGGCCGCGAAAGGCCGCAAATTTTGATTTGGCGCGTCATCACAAGCTCAAGTGAGCATCAATCGTTCTGGATCAAGCGGACAAGGCTGCCGTCAAGGTCGTTGAGATATCCAATGGTAAGGCCGCTCGGCTCCACTTTCGGCAGATGCACGCGGGGATAGCCAATATGCCCAACCGGAATATCCGCCGTCTGCACCGCTTCGATAAAGCCATCAAGATCGTCCAGACGCAAGCAACAGCTGAACGAACTGGTGAGCGGATCGAGATCGGGATAGGGGAAGAATTCGAGCACTATCGAACCGCGTTTCAGGATCATCCAGCCGTTGTCACGATAGGTCGTCTCAAACCCCAGCTTGCCGTAAAACGCCTCCGTCGCGTCGAAATCGCGCGCGGGCAGGTTGGGTGTGGCGAGATCGGTCATAAGCTTTCTCAGTCGGGAAATTGGCCTAGAGCGTCGCTTCAATAGCGCGCGCGGCGGCGACCGGATCGTCGGCGCGGCTTATCGGGCGACCGATCACCAGAACGCTGGCGCCGTTGTCGCGCGCCGAACGCGGGGTGACGACGCGTTTCTGGTCGCCGGTGCCCACGCCTTGCGGGCGAAGGCCGGGAACCACGAAATAGCCGTCCTTCCATTCCTTGTGGACCTTGCCCACTTCCTGACCCGAACACACGATGCCATCGAGCCCGGCTTTGTGAGCGAGTTCCGCCAACCGCATCACCTGCGTTTCAGCGCTGCCGTAAACGCCGGTGGCGGTGAGGTCGTTTGAATCCATACTGGTGAGCGTGGTGACGCCCACGACTTTGCAGCCCTCCGCTGCGGCCGCCTTGGCGTCTTCCATCATGGAGCGACCGCCGCTGGCGTGGACGGTGACGATTGCGGGCTCATAGACATGGATCGCCTGCATCGCGCCCGCGACCGTATTTGGGATGTCGTGGAATTTGAGATCGAGAAAAATCGGCAGGCCCATATGGGCGATTTCGTGCACGCCATGCGGTCCGTGCGCGCAGAAGAATTCCAGACCCAGCTTCACCCCGCCAATATGCGCTTTCACCTTTTGCAGCAGCGCCTTGGCCGGCTCAATCTGCGGCACATCCAGCGCGAGGTAGACGGGGTTGCTCATCGAAATTCCTGTTGCTGTCTTAAGCGTCGGTGGACGGTGTCAAAGTATCGCCCGGCTTGGCGTCTGGTGTTGGTGCGGGCGCTGGCGCTGGCGTCGGTGCTGGCGCGGGAATAGCGGCGGCGCTCTCGTCGTTTTTGCCCGGTTCGTGCCTTTTTTGCAGGGCGTTGGAACGCGCGGCGTTTTCCAGGCTACGAATCCGGCGATTGAGGCTCCATTTGACGCTGCGGTGGTAGCCCCACATCGGAAGCAGACCGAGCAGGAACGACACGATAACCAGCGCGGGCACCTTGGTTTCGAGAACCACATTTTCCCACAGTGTGACTTCAACCGGGTCCCAGTTGAAGAACGAAAACGCGAGCAGCCCAACCAAGATGAGCACCCAGATAATAGTCCGCACGATCTGCATGGGTGGTGTTCCCCCTATCCGTAAATGTCGGTCCCCATAAGGGTCTTAGGCCATTTGGCGGCTGTGGCCAAATGAGATGGGGCGAGATCGTTACCCGAACACGCGGTCAAAGATCGTATCGACATGCTTGTAGTGATAGCCGAGGTCGAATTTCTCTTCGAGCGCCTCGACGGACAGCGCTGAGGTCACATCCGCGTCGGCCTTCAGCAGATCGAGCAGTTGCAGCGTTCCGTTGCTCTCCCACACCTTCATCGCGTTGCGCTGGACCAGCTTGTACGCGTCTTCTCTTGTCACGCCTGCTTGGGTCAGCGCCAGCAGCACGCGCTGCGAATGGACAAGGCCGCCCATCGCATCAAGGTTGGCTTGCATACGCTCTGGGTAGACCAGCAGCTTTTCGACCACGCCGGTGAGCCGCGCGAGGCTGAAATCGAGCGTGATGGTCGCGTCGGGGCCGATAAAGCGCTCGACCGAAGAGTGTGAGATATCGCGCTCGTGCCAGAGCGCCACGTTTTCCAGAGCGGGAAGAGCGTAGGCGCGGATCATGCGCGCCTGCCCGGTCAGGTTCTCGGTCAGGATCGGGTTGCGCTTGTGCGGCATCGCCGACGAACCCTTCTGCCCCGGAGAGAAGTACTCCTCCGCCTCAAGCACTTCGGTGCGCTGAAGGTGACGAATCTCGACCGCGAGTCGCTCAATCGAGCCCGCAATCACCGCCAGCGTGGCAAAATACATCGCGTGGCGATCGCGTGGGATCACCTGCGTGCTGATCGGCTCGGGCGTCAGGCCAAGTTGTTCGGCGACATATTCTTCGACGCGTGGATCGATGTTGGCAAAGGTCCCCACTGCGCCCGACACCGCGCAGGTCGCGATTTCGGCGCGCGCCGCGATCAGGCGTTCGCGGCAGCGGTCAAATTCGGCGTAGGCCTGCGCCAGCTTGAGGCCAAAGGTGACGGGTTCCGCGTGAATACCGTGGCTGCGCCCGATGGTGGGCGTGTATTTGTGATCCTCGGCTCGGGTTTTGATCGCGGCCAGCAGCGCGTCAAGGTCAGCGAGAAGAATGTCCGAAGCGCGCGCCAGCTGCACACTCAGAGTGGTGTCCAGCACATCCGAAGAGGTCATCCCCTGGTGCATAAAGCGCGCTTCTTCGCCCACTTGCTCGGCCACCCAAGTGAGGAAAGCGATGACATCGTGCTTTGTCACCGCTTCAATCGCGTCGATCGCGGGCACGTCGATTGCGGGTTCGGTCGCCCACCAGTCCCACAGCGCCTTAGCCGCCGATTCGGGCACGACGCCCAAATCCGCCAGCTTCTGTGTCGCGTGGGCTTCGATCTCGAACCAGATGCGGAATTTGGCTTCGGGCTCCCACAAGGCGGACATGTCGGGGCGTGCGTAACGGGGGACCATGGCGGTGCTTCCTGTGGCGTGGTGGGTTTGTTGGCGCACCGGCTATGCGCGTGAACTGCTCTTGGCAAGACCGCGCGCGACCTTCACAGTGTAACTTGTGGAGGGGGCCGCCCGAACAGCGTGGCAGGAGGACCATTCAACATGAACAGCGCCGCATCTGCGCCGGACATCCGCGCGCCAGAAAGACTCGCCGAAGAGAAGTACTCGCCCTTTATGCGCGTGACCGTGAGGCGTTGGGTTAAGTGGTATCTCGATGGGACAGAGACGTTCTGGCCGATAAGCGATCTGGTGATCCGTTTCTTTATCGGGATGTGGTTCTTGCGTTCGGGTCTGGTCAAGGCGGCGGACTGGGACACCGCCCTGCTGCTCGCCACTACCGAATATCCCGTCAGCTGGATGAGCCCGGCTAACGCGGCTTTGACCGGTGTGACCATCGAATTGGTCGGTCCGATCCTGCTTATCGCCGGATTCATGACGCGCCCTGCCGCGATTGCGATGGCGGCGCTAACGCTGGTGTCCCAAGCGGTCTATGTTCCTACCACCAGCAACCTGCTCGTGATCGCCATGCTGGCCTGGTACGCGGTGGCCGGGCCGGGGGCGCTAAGTCTCGATCGGGTGTTGGCCAGCGGCTTCAAAGCGAGCGCTTTGCCGCTCGCGACGCCGATGATCCGCGCGGCGGAATGGTCGCGGGCAAACCTTGGTCCTATCGTGATGGCGGTTATCCGCGTCTGGCTAGGCGTGACGATGCTGGTCTACGCGGGCGTGTTTGAGCCGCCTATCGCTGTGCAGACGTGGCTACCGACCATGATCGTTGCCGGAATGCCCAGCTGGATCGCGATCATTGCGGCGGTGTTTTTCTTCACCGGCTTCGGTGCGGTGATCGTCTCTTACGCGCTGTTCTTCCTGATCGCCGTGTTCATGATCGCCGAAGCGCACCCCAATGTGACGCTGTTCCCGTTCCTGTTCCTCGCCATGTATGAAGCGCGCGGGGCGGGGGTGTTCTCTGCCGACCGGGCCATATTGGCTTGGCTGGAGAAGAACATCCTGTTCGACCGCGAGTATCACGAGATCCCGGACAGTTGGCCGCACGTTGTCGTTGTTGGAGCGGGCTTTGGCGGTCTGGCCGCCGTCGCGCGCTTGAAACGTTTGCCAGTGCGGATCACGCTGATCGACAAGCGCAATTACCACCTGTTCCAACCGCTGCTTTACCAAATCGCCACTGCGACGCTGAACCCGGCGGACATCGCGACCCCGATCCGATCGCTGTTCAAGGCCGATGGCAACGTGCGCGTGTTGAAGGGCGAAGTGACCGCCATCAACAGCGCGGCCAAGACTTTGTCGCTCGCAGACGGGCAAGAGGTGGCGTTCGACAAACTGGTGCTGGCGACCGGGGCGACGCACTCCTATTTCGGCAAAGATGAATGGGGCGCCTACGCTCCCGGCCTTAAGACGGTGGAAGACGGCGTTGCGGTGCGCGGCACAATCCTCAACGCTTTCGAACAGGCCGAAGCGAGCGAAGATCCCGAGCGGATCAAGCGCTTGCTCACCTTTGTGATCGTTGGTGCTGGCCCGACCGGTGTCGAGCTGGCCGGAGCCATCGCCGAACTCGCAAAGCTTAGCGTCGAGCGAGAATTTCGAACTGTGGATCCGGCGAGCGCGCGGGTGATTCTTGTCCAGTCCGGGCAGCGCATCCTTCCTGCCTTTCCCGAGGAACTGTCGGCGCAAGCGCAGGCTTCGCTTGAAAAGCTTGGCGTCGAAATTCGCACCGGTGGCCGCGTAACCCACATTGGCGCAACCGAGGTGCGCATTGGCGAGGACGAAACCATCGCAACCGAGACCGTCCTTTGGGCGGCGGGCGTGGCGGCGTCCCCGGCGGCGAAATGGCTCGGCGCGAAGGCGGATCGCTCGGGTCGAGTTGAGGTTAATGGGCATATGCGCGTGGTCGACGCCGATGGCGAACCGCTCGACCACATCTTCGCCATCGGTGACACAGCGGGCAGCACCGCTTGGGATGGCAAGCCTGTTCCGGGCCTGGCTCCGGCCGCCAAGCAGGCTGGCGCCTATGTCAGCGACGTAGTGGAGGCCGAATTGCTCGACGCGCCTTGCCCCGGACCTTTCGTCTACAAGCACCAAGGCAGCCTTGCGACAATTGGCCGCAAGTCGGCGGTGGCGGATTTTGGCGCGATTAAACTCTCCGGAGCGCTCGCCTGGTGGCTTTGGGGCTTGGTCCATGTCGGCTTCCTGACCGGGGCGAGGAACCGGGTGACAGTCGTGATCAATTGGGGCTGGAACTTCTTCGCCCAGCATTCGGGCATCCGGCTTATCACCGGGCGCGACTGACGAGTTTACGGCCTAGATCAGGCCTCGCGAGCGAAGGCTGACGGTTCCTTCGCGCCCAACGATCACGTGGTCATGCAACGTCACGCGCAAGTGCTCGCCGGCTTCGGCGATCTGGCGGGTGATCTGAATGTCCGCGCGGCTGGGTTCAGGACTGCCGCTGGGGTGGTTGTGCACCAGGATAAGCGCGCTGGCGCCCACATCCATGGCGCGGCGGATCACTTCGCGCGGATGAATCGCCGCCTCGTCGATTGAGCCCTCGGCGTGGTGGTGATCGTCGATCAGGCGGTTTTTGGCGTCGAGATAGAGCACACGCACGCGTTCTTTCGTCAGATGAGCCATGTCGGTGGCGAGGTAGTCTAGCAGCGCCTGCCAGCTGGAAAGGATCGGTTTATCGATAACCTCGCTGCGGGCCATGCGGCGCGCGGCTATCGAGACGCTTTTCAAAGCCGCCGCGCTGGTTTCGCCGACGCCTTTGACTTGTTGCAGAGCGCTTGGATCGGCGTTGAGGACACCGGCTAGCGAGCCAAAGCGCGCAATCAGCGCTTTGGCCACCGGTTTGGTATCACCCTGCCGCATTCCGGCGAACAGCAGATACTCAAGCACCTCGTAGTCTGCGAGCGCCTCATCACCGCCTTTCAAGAGCCTTTCACGCAGGCGCGCTCGGTGGCCTTTTCCCGCTAGGGAGCCCGCATCGGAAGAGGGCGTGCGTTTCGGCGGCTGAGCATGCGCGGCACCGTCTCCGAAATCAAAGCTGTCGTCACTGGCGCTCACCATCGCCTCCCGTCGAAGCTCTAAGCGGTTTTGCCTTTTGCTTCATTGCCTTTGGCGGACGATGCGCGCAAGTGTGGCGACACGATGGGATCGGTTGAGGCGGACAATTTGGAAGGCAGCGAAGCCAATGGCGGCAGCGGCCTCCTGGCGCGCGTCGGGCTCGGCCTGCTACTGCTTTTTATAGCGGCTACGGCCTATTTGTGGTTCTCGAGGGAGCGTATCGCGGGCGATCTGATCGACGGATACCTGACCGATGCGGGGCTGGAGGCGAGCTATGATATCGTCTCTATCGGGCCGCAGCGGCAGATCATCGCCAACGTGTTTATCGGCGATCCACAGGCGCCCGACCTGACCATCGACCGGGTAAGCGTGGACGTGCAATATGGCTTGGCGACCGCCACTATCGGCGCGGTGACTTTGGATCGCCCCCGGCTCTACGGTTCGTATCTCGACGGTGAACTCACTTTTGGCGAGCTCGACCCATTGTTGTTTGGAGATAGCGACACGGATTCGACTGGATTGCCTTCGTTAGATGTGACGGTCCGCAATGGCGGCGCGCGATTGCAGTCCGATTACGGAGAGTTCGGCGCTTTTCTCGAGGGGGGTGGCCCACTCGATGATGGCTTTGTGGGGAAGCTGGCCGTTTTAGCTCCTAAGGTGGACATCGACGGCTGCGGGGCGGGGCGGACGACCGCTTTCGGCGACCTGACAACGCGAAATGGTGCGCCCCGGTTCTTTGGGCCGATCCGTTCGCGCTCGATTGCCTGCGCAGGGATGGAGTTGGCGTCGCTCGACATCGGCGCGGATCTGACCACCAACGCTGATTTTGCAAAGGTTGATGGCGCATTCGATCTCGCCGCCGGCGCGATCAGTTTTGCCGAGGTGGCTGCTGATGGCGCGCGGGGGCGAGCATCGCTCTCCTTGTCGCCGGACGCTCTGATCTCAGATCACGATATCACGCTGGATCGCCTGACCAGCCCCTACACCACGCTCGCGAGCCTGCGCGCTGATGGAGCGGTGCGCAGCGGGCGAGGCTTTACCGAAACCTCTTGGGATGCGGTGTTAGAGGGGGAAAACATCGCCTTGTCCGGGGTTAGCAGCGGATCCTTGCAAGACGCCATCACAGCGAGCGAGGGCACGTTCGTTGCGCCACTTTTGGCGAAGCTTAATAGAGGCCTCGCTGCCTCGATATCCGGCGCCAGTCTCAGAGGCAACGTGACCGCGCGCCAGAACGGCGATTCGCTGAGCGTGGTTCTTCCCGAAGCCCGGTTGCAAAGCGCCTCGGGCGAAACGGTCCTCGCCCTGTCGCGGCTTAGCTGGAGTCGTCCAGAAGGCGATTCTCAAGCGCGTTTGGCGGGCAACTTCCTGACCGGCGGCGCGGATATTCCTCAGATCACGGGTCGATTCGACCAGGCTGGCAACGCACCTCTGTCCGCTCGGTTGAGCGTTGCGCCGTTCATCGAGGGTGCGAATCGTCTGGCGATTCCCAACCTAAGTTTGCGCGGCGTACAAGGTGGCGCCTTTGCTTTTGCGGGCATGGTGAAGGCGAGCGGCGCCATTCCAGGCGGTTCGATCAGCGCGCTGCAGGTCCCCGTCAATGGCCGGATCGGTCCGCGCGGCGATGTGCGTCTGGGCGCGTCGTGTGAGATGACCCGGTTTGATTCGCTGTCGGCTTACGATCTAGCGTTTGAGGCGCAATCCATACGACTGTGCCCCGGCGCAAGCGGCGCCATGGTGGCGTACGACGAGGAGCTTTCGCTCGATATCGTATCGGAAGGTTTGGCGTTCACCGGCGACTTCGATGGCTCGCCAATTGATTTTGCCACCAGCGGCGTACGGCTCTCCTATCCGGGCGGATTCGCTCTGACTGATGTCGCTGCCGCGCTGGGAGAGGGCGACAGCGCGGTGCGCTTTACGAGCGCCGGCCTTTCGGGCGTGTTCGGTGATGCGATATCGGGTGAGTTTGTCGGCGCTACGGCGCGAATGGAGGTGGTGCCGCTCAACCTTACCGAGTTGGCGGGAAGCTGGACCTACACGGACAGCGTTCTGAACGTGACACAGGCGCGCTTCACGCTGACCGACAGAGTGCAAGAGGGGCTAACGCCACGCTTCAACCCCCTCAACAGCGTCGGTGCATCGCTGACGCTTGATGGCAATTCCATCACCGCATCCACGGCGCTCGATCACAAGGAGACGGGTGTTCCCGTTACAACGGTGCGGATCGCGCATGACCTATCGAGCGGAGAAGGATCGGCGCGGCTTGCGGTGCCCAGCCTGCGGTTCGGCAGCCCCCTGACCGTTCAGGACCTATCGCAGCTGGCCAGAGGTGTAATCGCCTACACGCAAGGCACGGTCACTGGCGAAGGGCGCATCGCCTGGACCAGCGATGATGTGACCAGCTCGGGCGTGTTTCGCACCGATGACCTTGATCTGGCCGCCGCCTTTGGTCCGGTTGATGGGCTTAGGGGAGAAATCCAGTTCACTGACCTGATCAACCTCACCACCGCGCCGGATCAGGTTATCGAGATCGGTTCAATCAACCCGGGGATTGAGGCTCTGGATGGACGCGTGCGCTTTTCGCTGACCAATGGCGAGCGGATCGATGTGGGCGATGCGCGCTGGCCGTTCATGGGCGGGCAGCTGGTCATGCGGCCCACCACACTGATATATGGAGGAGACGCGGGTCAAAGCTACGTCTTTGATATTACCGCCCTTGATGCGGCCACCTTCGTCACTCAGATGGAGTTGAGCAATATCGGCGCGACCGGGACGTTCGACGGCACGGTTGGCATCACCTTCGACAATCGCGGCAACGGCACGATCGACCAGGGCGAGTTGATCAGCCGCTCACCTGGTGGAAACGTCTCGTATATCGGCGAACTGACGTACGAGGATATGGGCGCGATCAGCAATTACGCGTTTCAATCGCTGCGCAGTCTTGATTATCGGCGGATGCTTGTCGGGCTCGAAGGCGATTTGGCGGGCGAAATCATCACCCGCTTTACCTTCGATGGGGTGCGCCAAGGGGCCGACGCGAACCAGGACTTCATCACGCGGCGCCTCGCCAAACTGCCGATCCGGTTTAAGATAAGCGTCCGCTCTGAAAATTTCTACGAACTGGCCACAATGGTGCGCACTTTTTGGGATCCGGAATATCTGGGCGATCCTGTCGAAAGCGGCGTGCTCAACGGCGATGGCACTTTGCGCTCGATAACGCCGACCGAGCGACCGCCTTTCCAGCCTCCGTCTCCAAAAAGACCGGAACCCCAATCGGATGCCATTCGGCCCAATGAACCGGGCGTTCAACCTTCAGAAAGCGAGATCATGCCATGAGACACGTGAAATTGACCAGGCCGCACTGGGCTGCCAGTTTCCTGTCGTATTCACAGGGGAGCGGGCGCACGATGCGGTCAAACAGGCGAATGATGGCCGGAGCGTTGATGATGGGGACAGGGGGACTTGGTGGGTGCATCAATGTCGCCGCCCCTGATGAGCCGATCGTAATCGAGCTCAACATCAATATCCGACAGGAAGTGGTCTATCGGCTGGCGGAAACCGCCGACGATGCGATTGAGGAAAACGCGGACATCTTCTGATGCGCCGCCATGTCCGCCAGACTGGTGCGGACCGTGAGGGAAGAACATGACGAATCTGCGCAAAACTGTGGTTGCAGCTGCCAGCGCGCTGGCTTTGGGCTTGATGATAGCCTCGCCGCTTTCCGCTCAGCGCGATCCCGCTTACGCGGCGGCTCGCGCGGCCGGACAAGTGGGCGAACAGCCCGACGGCTATCTTGGAATTGTTGGTCAGGCGACCGCTGAGCTTCAGCGCCTGGTGGACGATATCAACATCAAGCGCCGCGCGGTTTACGCAAGAAAAGCGCAGGAAAACAACGCGACGGTTGAGCAATTTGCATTCACGGCGGGTTGTCAGGCGATCATGCGAACCAGCCCGGGTGAGAAGTATCAGGCGCCCGATGGATCGTGGAAAACGCGCACCGAAGGGGCGCCCGTTCGCGACCCTCGCTGCCCCTGATTGTCCACTCTACAACTAAAGACGCACAAACTGCATGTCGGCCGCTGTTGACTTGAGTTTTGCCCCCTTCTAAGGCGCGCCTGCCCTTGGCGGGCGGCTCTTTGCGCGTGCCTG
>JBCCAH010000002.1:0-437666 GCA_039814925.1 Pseudomonadota bacterium | reverse complement strand
TCGGGGGTGGCCGATTGCTCAGCGGGTTCAGGCGCGGCTTGGAAGGCGAGCGCGATGGCCGCCAGGAACGGGGTAGAAATGAGCATGACGAATCCTCCTGCTTAGCCGCCCGGCAAGAGAGGCCCGGGCGTTAAGTGCATGTCGTATACAGCAAAGCGGCCAATTTGGCCACGACGCGGTTCGACGCTGATCGATTAGTCGATAGTCTTGGACGGACTATTCAGAATCAATTGAGCCAATACTGGTCTTTTAGGCGGCCAGCTTTCTGAGCACGTAGTGCAAGATTCCACCGTTGCGATAATATTCCATTTCGTTGGCGGTATCGATCCGGCACAGCGCGTCGAAGGTGAAGGTTGATCCATCGCCGCGCGTTGCTTCCACTTCGACCGTCTGGCCCGGCGTCAGGTCGGCGAGCCCTTTGATCGAGAAGGTGCAGTCCGCGTCGATTTCGAGTGTTTCGCGCGAGTTGCCGTCTTCAAATTGCAGTGGCAGCACACCCATCCCCACCAGGTTTGAACGGTGAATGCGCTCAAAGCTTTCAACCAGCACCGCGCGCACGCCCAAAAGGATCGTGCCTTTGGCCGCCCAATCGCGCGAGGAGCCGGTGCCGTATTCCTTTCCGCCGACCACAATCAGCGGGGTGCCGTCCTCTTTGTGCTTCATCGCGGCGTCGTAGATCGGCATTTGTTGGCCCGCATAGGTGGTGTAGCCACCCTCGACGCCGGGGACCATTTCGTTGCGGATGCGAATATTGGCGAAGGTGCCGCGCATCATCACGTCGTGATTGCCGCGGCGCGATCCGTAGGAGTTGAAGTCCTTCTTCGCGACCTGATTGCTTTTGAGGTAGCTGCCGGCCGGGCTGTCTTCCTTGATCGCGCCGGCGGGAGAGATGTGATCGGTGGTAACGCTGTCGCCCATGATCGCGAGCGGTTTGGCCTCGATAATGTCGGTCACGGGCGCGGGCGTCATCTCCATGCCTTCGAAGTAAGGCGGGTTCGCGATGTAGGTGGAACCGGCGCGCCATTGATAGGTATCGGACGGTTCAACCGTGATCGCCTGCCAGTGTTCATCACCATCGTGGACGTTGGCGTAGCGAGACTCGAACATCGAGCGATCGATATTAGCCGCGCGGTGTTTGGCGATCTCGGCGTTGGAGGGCCACAGATCGGCGAGCATGACATCCTTGCCATCCCGATCCTGACCCAACGGCGTCGTGGTGATGTCCTCAGTCACCGTGCCCTTGAGCGCGTAGGCTACCACGAGCGGGGGTGAGGCGAGGAAGTTGGCGCGCACATCCTGGCTGACGCGGCCTTCGAAGTTGCGGTTGCCCGAAAGGACGCTGGCCGCGACGATGTCGTTGGCGTTCACCGCTTCGCTGATGGGTGGGGCGAGAGGGCCGCTGTTGCCGATGCAGGTCGTGCAGCCATAGCCGACAAGGTCAAAGCCAATCGCATCGAGATCGTCCTGAAGGCCGGATTTGACGAGGTAATCGGTCACCACCTGACTGCCAGGCGCGAGACTGGTTTTCACCCACGGTTTGGGCTTCAACCCCTTCTCCACCGCCTTCTTTGCAACCAGCCCAGCGGCGATCATCACATCGGGATTTGACGTGTTGGTGCAACTGGTGATCGCCGCGATCACCACATCGCCATCGCCGATATCGTGATCCGTGTTCGCGACATCGACACGCGCGGGTTCGGTCTTCTTGTAGACTTTGGCGAGGTCATCGTTGAACAGCTCGTCCACCTGCGGAAGGGTCACGCGATCCTGCGGGCGCTTGGGCCCGGCAAGGCTCGGCACGACACTGGTCATGTCGAGTTCGAGCGTTTTGGAGAAAACGGGCTCGGCCGCCGGATCGAACCACATCCCCTGCTCTTTGGCGTAGGCTTCAACCAACGCGAGCGTATCTTCGCTGCGACCGGTCAGGCGCATATAGTCGATGGTCTTGTCATCAATGCCGAAGAAGCCGCAGGTCGCGCCGTATTCGGGCGCCATATTGGCGATGGTCGCGCGGTCGGCGAGGGTGAGGTTGGCGACGCCCGGTCCATAAAACTCGACAAACCGGCCCACCACGCCGACTTCGCGCAGCATCTGTACGCAGGTTAGCACAAGGTCGGTCGCGGTCACACCTTCGGCCATGGAGCCGGTCAGCTTGAAGCCGACAACCTCGGGGATCAGCATTGAAATCGGCTGACCCAGCATTGCGGCTTCCGCCTCGATCCCGCCAACACCCCAGCCCAGAACGCCCAAGCCATTGATCATGGTGGTGTGGCTGTCGGTGCCGACGCATGTGTCAGGGTAAGCGACCAACGCGCCGCTTTCGTCCGGGCTTGACCAGATGCTTTGCGCGATGTGTTCCAGGTTCACCTGGTGGCAGATGCCGGTGCCCGGTGGGACGGCGGAGAAGTTCTCAAAAGACTTCGAGCCCCATTTGAGGAAGTCATACCGTTCGGCGTTGCGTTCGTATTCGAGCGCCATGTTGGCTTCCATTGCTTTGGGGTGGCCGAATTCGTCGACCATGACCGAGTGATCGATGACAAGGTCAACGGGCACCTGGGGATTGATCTTCTGCGTGTCGCCGCCCAGCGCCTTGATCGCGTCGCGCATGGCCGCGAGGTCGACGACGCAGGGGACGCCCGTAAAATCCTGAAGCAGCACGCGCGCGGGGCGGTATTGCACCTCGCTGCCGGTGACGGGGTTGTTTTGCCAATCGACCACCGCTTTAAGATCGTCGCGTCCAATGGTGAAACCTTCGTCTTCAAAGCGCAGCAGGTTTTCGAGCAGCACCTTCATCGAGATCGGCAATCGCGACACATCGCCCAATTGCGCCGCCGCCTTGTCGAGCGAGTAATAGGCGTAATCGGTGCCGCCGACAGTCAGGGTTGAGCGGGTGTTGAGCGTGTCTTTGCCGGTGGCTGTCATCGGTTTATCCCAGTTCAGAATGAAAATGGCTTCATCGACAAAGTGATAGCCGCCCTCGCATTGGTCAAGCCGCCTTGCGGGTCGCTATCCAGCACCCGGCGACGATCAGCGTCGCCCCAATGAGAGTTGGCACCGTCACCGCTTCCCGAAAGAACAGCCAACCAAACAGGCTCGCCCATAAAAAGCCCGTATATTCAATCGGCACCAGCGATTGCGTTTCGGCTCGCGCATAGGCCCAGGCGATCGCCATGGCGCCCGCGACCGTCAACGCCCCGGCGGCAGAGACCGAAATCAGAGCGTCTGTGCCCGGATTGGTCCAGAAAAACGGCGCGAAGAGCAACAGCACGACGCCACCGACCCCACTATGAAAGGTGGCGATCTCAACTGGCCCGGCGCGCTGGCTTTGCTTGCGAATAACGATGAAGTTGTAGGCGTAAAGCAGCGCGGAAAAGCCCATCGCGGCTAGGCCGTAGAGATAATCGTCCGAGACCGGCCTCGTTTGCTCTTGTCCGATTCCGATCTGACCGGCGATAATCACAATGGTCCCGATAAAGCCCAGCACGCTGGCCGCGATGGCTTCTCGCCGGATTTCTTCGCCCAAGAAGACGCGCGCGAAATAAAGGGCGAGGATGGGCGCGACAAAACTGATCGCTATGGCCTCGGCGAGCGGCATGGTTGTGATCGCGAAGAAAAAGCTGAGCGCCATAAAGGCCGAGATGATGCCGCGTTCGATATGAAGCTTGAATGTCGCGCGGTCGGGCCAGCCCGTTTTGCGCACCAACCAAAACGGTGCAACGATTGCTGCCCCGATCAGCGAACGCAGAACGGTTACGCTGTACGCGCCCGCCGCCAGCGCGGCCTCCTTCATGAACGCATCCATCAAGGCAAGAAAGCCGACGCCCGCCGCCGCCGCTGCAAAAGGGGCAAAGCGTTGAAGTCCCTGGGTGTCGAGGCGTGCCTGCGTGGTCATTGGCGCTCGCCATAAGCGGAAGGGCGCCATAGGTCACCCATGTTCCGAAAGGGGGCCGGTCCGGGAATTTGGTCGCACGTATGAGTGAGTTCATCCCAGTGAAAGCGGGGCTGCTTGATAGAAATACGTATCGAGCGGTATATTAGTCGAAATCTCCAATGGGAAACCTACTGAGTGCTGTATCAAGGGACTGCGTTGAGAATGAACAAAGCGAACGGGCGTGTCTGGATAGCGACCCTGGGGTTAGGTTTGACTGCATCTTTGGCCGCGCCCTCATTCGCGCAGGACGAAGATACGCAGCCGTCTTTAGAAGAGCCCACGGTGGCTCCACCGCTTGAGAGCGCGGATGACGGCGCGAGCCAAGATGCTCCTGAGAATTTCGATGAGGCCTTCCCCCAGATGGTCTCCAACCCTGTTGTTCAGGGTGAAGGCGAGCTCGCCCCAGCCGGCCCGCCACAGGAACCGTGGACAATCGGCGCGGTGCAAAACCTGATCGCCTTTATCGAAGGCGTTGGTACCGAAGGCCTTGATCCAGCGGACTACGACCTCGACGCTTTGAGGTTGGCCGCGCAGAACGGGATGAGCGAAGAACTGGATGCGCTGGCGTCCAAGAACTTCGTCTGGTTGGTCGAGGATATCCGCGATGGGCGCACGCCAATGGAGGCGCGCGAGCAGTGGTTCGTCGTTGATCCTGACCGCGACCGCTACCGCACGCACGATCTGCTTGCCAAGGTAAGCGAGACGGGTGATGTGGCCGACGTCCTTGGCGATATCATGCCGGTTCACGCCGACTACGCCGCGCTGCGAGAAGAGCTGGCGGCGACCCCGGAAGACAACATTGAGCGTCGCAAGCTGATCCGCGCGAATATGGATCGGTGGCGTTGGCTGGCGCGCGATCTGGGGACGATCCACCTGATCACTAACGTGCCTGAATACCAGCTGCGTTTGCGCGCTGGGGCCAAGACGTTCCTTTACAAGACGATCGTCGGCAAACCGGGGCGCACCGCGACCCCGCAACTGGCCGAGGAAGTGTCGGGCGTTGTGTTCAACCCGACTTGGACCGTGCCGCAATCCATCGTGAAGGGCGAAGGGCTGGGCGAACGCGTGCTCAACAACCCGGCTTGGGCCAAGCAGAAGGGTTACAAGGCGACCAAGGGCCAAAACGGCTGGATTACCGTGGTGCAACAGCCCGGTCCCACCAATTCACTGGGCCGCATGAAGCTGGAAATGCCCAACCCACATGCGATTTTCTTCCACGATACGCCCACGCGCTGGATGTTCGGCAAGGATATGCGTGCGCTCAGCCATGGTTGCATCCGCACCGAAAAGGCGCTGCAAGTGGCGATGACGGTGGCGATTCTGGGCAAAGGCGCCTCAAAGGAGGAGGTCATCGAAATCGCAACCTCGGGCAAATACACCAAGGTTATGTTGCCCGAAGAGAAGCGTATTCCCGCCTACATCACCTATTTCACCATGGGCACGAACACCGAGGGTGAGCTGACCACGTTCAAGGACATCTATGACAGGGATGCCCCGGTGCTTGCAAGCCTGGACAAGCCGCGCCAAGCCAACCGCGCCATGGTAAGCGATGATGAAGTGATTGTGATCGAGAACAACCCGTTAGCGGGCGGCTGAGCCCGCTGCCCTAGTCGGTTTTGCTTGACCAGAAACTGAGCATCCGTTCGGTAATAATAGCGCGGCGATAGGCCTCACCGGCGGGTATCGCGTAGCACAGCGCCATTCCGATCATCAGCCATCGATCGTCGGTCACTCCCCAGATCGGGGCGATGATCCCCCATCCAGCGGCCAGCCCGACTAGCGTTGATACAATCACTGTAAGGATCAGCATGGCGGGCGTCGCAATCCGCCGCCGCATCAGCAGAGCGATCGGGAGGCCGATCACCGCGATGTAAATCGCGCAGACGATCATCCCCGCCATGGTCCCGATCATCATGATGAAGCAAAACATCATCACGGTTCCGACGATCTCGGACGCGCCAAATCCCAAGATTTCGCCAAGCGATGCGAACATCGAATAACCCGCCACGATCAGTGTCCCGATCACCGCGCCTTGAAACGCACCGGGCAATATGGCTTTCAAAGCCGAACCAAAATGAAGCTCAAAGGCCGCCGAGCCCGATTGATAGGAGGCCGGCTCGTCGCTCAAGCGTCAAAACGCCCCTGGGACGTATCTCTGTGTAAGGGTTGGACGATTAGGCGTAAGGGTCTTTAAGTCGCCACGCATGGCGATACTGCCGTTTGCTTGCAATCCGATGCTGTCGCAAAACAAGAGGCGGCCGCCTGAAAGGCTCAACAAAGCCTCCCGAAAGTCCGCTTCGCCCATGGCAAAGCAGCCGTTTGACCGGCCCATCCGGCCCCAGCGCGCAAGGTGGTCAGGCTCGGCGTACTTGGCGCGGTGCATCACAATGTAGCGACGCAAGGCGGCTTCGTTGGTCGGGTCGAGCCCGCCAAGGCGTACCGACGTGCCATAGCGGCCTTGATACCATTCCCAAGTGACATAGGCCCCACGCGAACTCGCATGCGATCCCTCGACGTTGGAATAGCTGTTCAGCCAGCCATCGTGTTCGGGATCAGAGCCCGATCCGTGGCTGACATGAAAGCTTTTCACTTCCGAGCGTTCCAGATTGACGAAATGAAATCGCCGCTGCGCGGAATGCAGACCGTAATCGGCGATGCCGACAATGTCGCGTTTCCAGATCGCGTCGCCCGCGCGCGCCAGCTCATCGCGCGCGATCTTGAACAAGGCGCGATCGCGCGCGGAACCCTTGGCGGGCTGAGCGGCCAATCGCGCTGGCAGAGCCAAAGCGGCGCCGGCGGCCACGGTGGTTTTCAAAAGATCGCGTCTGTTCACAGCCATAATACTACACTCGAATAATTAGCGTTCAAGTGAACACAAAGATCCCTTGTGGCGACTTTAGGTCGCTTTCCAGCCCGGTTCGGTGCTCTCATGGACAGCCTTGGCGGTCATGCCGAGTTTGATGACGCCGGGCATATTGGCTTTGATCTTATCCCCGATCGTCGCCAGTTTGGCGAGGCGCGGGTCGCCTTCCTTCATCATCCGGGCAATCGCTGGTCCGGTTGGGTGCAGGCGGCTCTTGGCGTTCCAGGCGTTAACCTTCTCGTTACCGGCCAGGATCGCAGTGCTCATCAAATTGGCCATCACCGCATAAGGGTAGGTGGCCGTGCTGTCAGTCAGAGGCGCCGGCGGCACCAGATTGTTCTTCTCTTCATCGGTGTCGAAGTTGGCTTCGATAAAGGCGGCAAGCGCCGCGCTGTATGGCACGAACGGTGTCTGTGCGAGCTGCAACGTGATCGTGTCATCCTTAAAGAAGGGCCCCACATTTTCGCGCACGCTAAACGGCACGGCTGTGGCGGTGCAATTGATGAACAGCGTGTTTTCGGGAAGCTCGACCGTTTCGGATGCAAAGTGCATTTTGCCCGGCTCCACGCGTGAAACATGGCCTTGGCGGTAGACGTTCTTGATCTGATTGAGCAGCTTGACCTCGCCTTCAGAAATCACTGCGTAGTGAAACATCTTGGGCGTGACGCTTTCATCAAGGCGCAGCATGGTGCCGCGCTTGCCGAGTTCTTCGAACATTTCATCGCCGGTTTCAGAGGCGTTGGCGGCTTCCACGAGATCGGTCTGAAACTGCACGAGCCCTTCGATCTCATGATAGGCCGGCTGAACCAGCTTGCGGTTGATCATCCAACTGTCGCGCGGGCGCACCCACCCGATCTTGTCCGCCGGAACGCCTGCCTCGAGCAGCCACACGCCGGTGTCCATCGCGGTTTTTCCGCCACCAATGATGACGTAGTGATCGGGCAGGTTGGATGTGTCTTTCCATAGCGCGGGCAGTTCGCCCGGAATGGCGAAACGTGTGCCTTCGGCGATTTCAAAAGCGGGTTTGTGGGTCGCAGGAACCGAGGTCTGGAACCAGGTTCCATCCACCAGTTTACGGCGCACCTTTATCGTATGCTCTTCGCCGGAAAGGATGCCTTTGGCGCTATGCGATCCGGCCTCGCCACCGCCATACTCCGTCATCGGCAGATACTCGAACCGGCCACTGGGAATTAGGCGTTCGCTTACGAGCTTGCTGTAATAGGCCAGGATTTCAGCGTGCGGAGCCAGCGGGAACATGCCTGCGTTGTGCCCGCGCGTATCGCGCCGATCAGGGCACAGTTCCATCGAGTTGACGCCATAAGTGGCGCTGGGCTGGTGCAGCGCCACGAAGGGATACGCGTCGTTCCAGTGGCCACCCGGTTTGGCGTGTTTATCGATGATGGTGATATGGCAATCGGGGTTTTCGTCGAGAAGCGTATCCGCGAAGGCCAGGCCGACGGCGCCGGCGCCAATGATCAGATAATCGGTTTCGTAGGTGGCCATATCGCAAAGATCTCCGGGGGTTGTGTGGTAGCGCTGTAGCAGCCTTGATCAGCGAACGGGAGTCGCCGAGTGAGGCGGCTCGAATTCAGCGTTGGCATCAGCCATCACCAGCATGGATCGGGCGTGGCGCGCGGCGACTTCGCGTTGGTCATCGCCATACCCTCCACCTAGGGCCGAGGCTATTGGCAAGCCGCGCGCTCGGGCGGTTTCGACCACAAAGCGATCGCGCGCGGCGAGGCCTTCATCGGTGAGCGACAGCCGCCCAAGCTTGTCGTTCACATGCGGATCGACGCCGGCTTGGTAAAACACGAAGTCGGGTTTGAACCCGTCCATCATCTTGGCGATATGGTTTTCGAGGATCGCCATGTAGCCCGCATCATTGGTCGCATCGGGCAGGCCAATATCGACATTGGAACGCGCCTTTCGCACGGGGAAGTTCTTCTCAGCGTGCACGGACAAGGTGACGATATCCTCGCGTCCGGCGGTGAGGCTGGCGGTGCCATCTCCCTGATGCACATCCAGATCGATAATCAAAATGCGCCGTGCGTCGCCTTGCGCGATCAGCCGGTTCGACGCGACCGCGAGATCGTTGAACACGCAGTATCCCGCGCCTGTATCTGCCAGCGCGTGGTGGCTGCCTGCCGCGCTGTTCGCGGCGTAGCCGTGCTCCATTGCAAGCTGCGCGGCGAGCCAGGTGCCGCCATTGGTGTGCCGCACACGGTCGCGAATGCGCGTCGTGACGGGAAAGCCAATCCGTCGTTCCTTGGCGCGAGGCACTTCGGCGCGGAAGACTTCATCGACGTAAGCGGGATCGTGCACCGCCTCAAGCCATTCGCGCGGCATGGGGTCAGGCGCGTGTTCCGTTACCAAGCCGCGTCTGCTCGACGCGTGCGCTCGCAGTTCCTCCATCACGAGGTAGTATTTGTCGAACTTGAACGTCCCGCGCTCGGGGCGCGGCGCCATATAATCGGCGTGATGGACGACGTGGAGCATACAGAAACGGTGGCCTTGCCCGATTAAACGGGAGATTTGGCCAGCCGTTCCAGCTCCGCAAAAATCGCATCCTCTTCGCGGCTTGCTGCGTCGCGCCACGTGGTTGCGGTGTCGCCGTTCACAAGATCGCCCTTAGCCGTCACCACAAGAAGGTTTGGCGTCCCGGGCAGGTCCTCCAGGCCAAAGCGTTTTGCGATGCCGATATTATGGCCATCGCCGCGTTGAGGCATGCCGACATTCACATAGACGAGCTCGTACTCGCGCTCGATCAACTCTTGGAACCGGTCTGTCTCCAGCCATCCCGCCAGCGCGCGGCTGTCGTGGCACCAGTTTGCGCCCATCACGAGCAAAGCACGCGTTCCGTTTTCGCCCGCTTTCGCCAGAGCCGCGTCGACGTCACCCATCGCGTCTTCCGAGACGTCATAGGCGGTCTCTTCGGGGTAGTCGTGGCCGCCGGCGCTCACGCTGCGATAAAGGGTCGCGCAGCCGGTCAGCAGCACCGCCGCGAGCAATCCGGCAATAAGCGGTTTGATCATTGCGTCGTCGCCTTTGTGAGCCCTTTCAGCATTTGCGAGATATTCGGGATTGGTTGCTCCTCAGGATCAAGGCCATATTGGCGCGCCAGCGCTGCCATATCCTGATGCGCAACGATCACCTGACCGTCGGCTTCGAAAACAAGCATCTTCAGCGGCAGGGCGATGCCCATGCGCGGTTCGCGCGTCATGAGCGGTGTTCCGCCCTTTGGGTTGCCAAAGATGAACAGCGTTGAGGGAGCCAGCTCCAGTTCCGCCTTAGCGGCGCCTTGCGCGTGGTTAATTTCGGCAAAGAGCGTCAGCGGGCGCTCCGCAATGCCATCTCGTAGCTTTGAAACGGTGTCTTCAAAGCTGTGGGCGCTGACGCGTTCGATAAGTGCGCTGCCCTCATTCGCAGGTGAACTCGCTTCGCTCGCTTGGGTTGTTGTGGGATCATCTTGTGGTGCGGTGCCCGCCGCGCATCCTGTCATGAGAGTCCCGGCCACCGCCAAGGAAAGGACCTGTCGTAAGTGCACCATACTCTGCCCTGACATCTGTCCGCGTTGTTACTCTGCCGCTTCGGCGGGCGTCGCCGGCACTTGGGCGTGCGGGTCAAACGCCACGGCTTCGCCCGCTTCGATCTTCGCAGCCTTATCTTCGACCAGCTTCACAATGTGATCGAGCATGTCTTCGTCTTCGATCGTGTGCCCCTTAACGCCGGAAAGGTAGACCATGTGTTTGCCGTTGCCGCCGCCGGTGAGGCCGATATCGGTCTCGCGCGCTTCGCCCGGACCGTTAACGACGCAGCCCAGCACACTGAGGCTCATCGGGGTTTTGATATGTTCGAGCCGCTTTTCGAGCGTTTCCACGGTGCGGATCACGTCAAAGCCCTGACGCGAGCAAGACGGGCAGGACACAACGCGCACGCCTCTGGTGCGAAGGCCCAGCGCTTTGAGCATCTCGTAGCCGACTTTCACCTCTTCCTCGGGCTCCGCCGAGAGCGAGACGCGGATCGTGTCGCCAATACCCGCCCACAAGAGCGAGCCCATGCCGATGGAGGATTTGACCGTCCCGCCGATCAGGCCACCGGCTTCGGTGATGCCGAGGTGCAGCGG
Organism: Pseudomonadota bacterium; assembly: GCA_039814925.1. Lineage (GTDB taxonomy): Bacteria > Pseudomonadota > Alphaproteobacteria > Sphingomonadales > Sphingomonadaceae > Erythrobacter. The sequence continues at coordinate 426,749 of JBCCAH010000002.1, read as the reverse complement.
GCAGTCCACCGCGTCGGCTAGCCCGTGATAGGCCGCGACCGCAAGGAACACGTCTGAGGCTTTGACCGCCACCTTGAATTCATGGAAGTCGTGATCCTGCAACAGCTTGATATGATCCAGCGCGCTTTCGATCAGAGCTTCGGGGCAGGGCTCGCCATATTTTTCCAGCAGGTCTTTTTCGAGGCTGCCCGCGTTGACGCCGATACGGATTGCGCAGCCATTGGCTTTCGCGGCGCGGACCACTTCGGCGACTTTCTTTGACGATCCAATATTGCCGGGGTTGATGCGCAGGCACGCGGCGCCGCCATCAGCGGCTTCGAGCGCGCGTTTGTAGTGAAAGTGGATGTCCGCGACGATTGGAATGCGCGCGGCCTTGGTGATTTTGCCAAAGGCGGCGGTGGCCTCCTCAGTCGGGCAGGAAACGCGGATGATGTCGCAGCCGACCTCTTCGCAGCGCCGGATCTGATCGAGCGTCGCCACTGCGTCTTCGGTGGGGGTGTTTGTCATGGTCTGAACGGTGATTGGGGCGTCGCCGCCCACCGGAACATCACCAACCATAATCTGGCGGCATTCGCGCCGCTCAATATCGCGCCAGGGTCTTACAGAAGCCATGGCGCGCCTATACTCTCAGCAATGTGAAGGGGCAATGACGCAGTGTCTCGTCATCGCCCCTTCCAAAGAGAGTGTAAGGATTTACCAGCGGATCAGGTGCGGCACAGCCAGGCGACCAATCACGGCCCAGGCCAGCACCGGCACGGTGTGCCAGATCCCGACATGCGCGACCGTGTCGAGCGGGCAGGTAAGGTTGTAAGCCAGCGCGCCCAGCGATCCCGATGCGAGACCCGTCAGCCAGCCCGAACGTTCGAGCGAGACAGGGGCTCCGCGACGCAAATACAGAACCGAGGCCAAAGCGACCACAAATCCAGCAATTGTGCCATAAAGACCGCATTCCCAATACCAGTTCAGTGGGTCAGCCAGCACGCTGGGCAATCCCGACGCGTGATCGTGGTTCATCTCGAGCGAGAAGACGGTAATGACTGCTGTTAGGGGCGCCATGCCCAGCATCGCGGCGCTCCAAAAAGGCGCGTTGCCCCGAGCGCCGACGCGCGGAAGCGCACTGGCGACCAAGCCGGACGTGCTAGCTGCCCCAAGTACGAGCAGGAGCGCGTTGGTTATCCAGTAGAAAGCCGAGGCTTCGCCAGTGAACATACCGTTCCAGAACTCGAAAATGACGATACAGCACACGCTCGCGACAATCGCGGCGAACGCGATAAGCCAGACGCCTTGTGCCGGGTTCACCCGTTGAACCGGGGTCAATTCCTCTGTCAGGGCCGCGATCAGATCTTCGCGTGATTGTTGCTTTTCCATCGTCATTCTACTTCCTCAACCATCGTGGAGAGCTTTTTAAGGCCACGGTGGATGTTTACTTTGACCAGGCTTTCGCTTTGCCCGGTTTTTTCGGCCGCTTCCCGGATGGATAATCCGGTTATCTTGACCATCTTTATAACGCTCGCCTGCTTCTCCGGCAGACCGCTTAGCAAGCGATCCAGGCTGACGCGCGCCATCACAACCTCTTCGTCGCTGTCTTCTACAGCGTCGTCTTCCATCAGTTCCTTTGCATCGTGCTTGTACACTTTGCGCAGGTGATCGACCCAGCGATACCGCGCAATCGCGGCCAGCCACGGCAGAAACGGACGGGACGAATCCCACGTTGCGCGCTTTGTGTAAAACGCGATGAGCACCTCCTGAACCAGATCGTCGATCTGGTGCGGAGGCACCCTTCGGCGGAAATACCGTTCAAGCCAAACCCCCACCTCGGTCAGCAGCACATTACCGGCGGCTTTGTCGCCGTCTTGTGCCGCTGTCATGAGGCGAGCGAAGGTGGGCTCGTCAGCGACCATCTACGCCGCCTTGGGTCCAGTGAAACGGGCGATAATCGCATCAAGCGAAAACAGCCCCGGTCCACGGCTGATCACAAACGCGGCGAGCGCAATGACCGTGATGGCCCAGCCAAAGAAGTGATCCGCTGTCGGGAAGACGAAGAGTTGGATCACCAGTCCCATGATCATCAGCGCCAGCGCGGAAAAGCGCGAAGCCAAACCGATCACCAACAGGATCGGGAAGAGAAACTCGGCGTAGGTCGCCATCGGAACCGCGATTTGCGGATCCAGAGGCAGTCCGGCAAACTCGTTTTCAAAGATGAAATACTGCACGTCGCTGATCGTCAGCCATGTGCCTTCTTCCACTTTGGTTTGGTACGAGCGCCAGAATATCCCGGCGAGCGCGACGCGCGTAAAAAGCAGTGCGAGGCTTTCGATGAATGTCCCGGATAAAAGCCCGGTCAATCGGTGATAGAGAGCGGTGATCGTGTTCATGTTATCCTCCTGGTGAGCCTTGACCTCGGGGAAGCTTTTTGCCTGCGCTTCCCCGAGAGGCTCTTATTCTGCTCAGCGTTTGATCGCTTTGAGTGAGCCATTGCCTTTGGGCGTCTTGATCTTCACGCACGAACCTTTGTCGACATACTTCCAGGCGTTGCCCTGGTAGTCGCGGGTCGAGGTGCCGGCGCAGCTTGTGCCCGGACCGGCGGCGCAGTCGTTCTTGCCAGCAAGGCTGACGCCGTAACACTTCTCTTTCGCGCCAGCGGCAGCGACGGGAGTGGTGGCAAGGCCGGCGGTGACGGCGGCGGTTAGGGCGATGGCACCAAGGCCAACAATCGAAGTCTTTTTCATGGCGTATCTCCAAAATTTCGTATTTTGTTTCTGTCGCACTCGGCTGTGCGCCGTTGCTGACAGGGGTTTCGCCGCCATAATGCGAATGGTTACACAATTTTTGAGATATCGACGGATTTGACCCGCGCATTGCTGCCCTCACCCTTTTTCAGCGCCCTCCCCAGAGCAGCCGCGGAAGGCCTTGTAACGCATTGACGGCAAAGTGCGAAATGGCCTGTGTCAGGCCCGCATCAAACGAGGCCTGCCCTTTTGATGCGTTTCACGATAAGGTTTGCGCGCAATGGCTATTGAGCACTCCACTATTTCTACGTTTGGCGGCTTTGGCCTCGGCCTTCGCGCCGTGCACTACGACAATTTCTTAGGCGAGAATCGCGTCCCGGTCGATTTCGTTGAGGTTATCAGCGAAAACTACATGATCGAAGGCGGGCGCCCGCTGCGCATCCTGGAACAGGTGCGCGAAAGGCACCCGGTTATCTTGCACGGTGTGTCTATGTCGATTGGATCGGCGGGTGGCCTCGATGCGGATCATTTGGCGCGTTTGAAGGCGCTGGCGGATCGGATTGAGCCGCTCTGGGTGTCCGATCACCTGTGCTGGACCCGGACCAGCGCGCATAACAGCCACGATCTTTTGCCGCTTCCTTTGACCAAGCAAGCGCTGGGCGCGGTGTGCGATAATATTGATCGAGCGCAAGAGACACTGGGTCGCGCGATGCTGTTTGAGAACCCATCAAGCTATCTGACCTTTCCCGAAGACGAGATGAGCGAATGGGAGTTTCTGAGCGCAATGGCGGATCACACAGGCTGCTATCTGCTGCTGGATGTGAACAATATCTATGTCGCCAGCCAGAACCACGGGTTTTCGGCGCGGGACTATCTCAAAGGCCTTCCGCTCGACCGGGTGCGGCAGATCCACCTTGCAGGGCACGATCCGGCGACTGAGGAACGCCCCGTTATTATCGATACGCATGATCGAGCAGTGTCAGATCCGGTTTGGGACCTTTATGCGCAGGCGATGGCCATAATTGAGCAACCGGTCGCGACGATGATCGAACGCGATGAGAGCATCCCGCCGCTCAGCGAATTGCTTACCGAACTGGACCGCGCGCGCGACGCCGCAGGAGCTTTGGAGCTGGCATGAGCCCCTCCAAATCCACGCTCGCGGACAAGCAGGCCGAATTTATGCGCGCGATCCTTGATCAGGGCGCGCCGCTGCCCGAAGGGTGGGGCAACAGCCACGCGCTGGGTCTTTCCGTCTATCGAGGCAATTACCGCAACGCATTGATGGCCGCGCTTGAAGAGACGTTTGAGCGCACGGGTCGCTATCTTGGTGAAGAGCCCTTTCGCACCGCGCGCATCAACCACGCTGTCGCTAACCCGCCTTCGCATTGGACGATCGACGCGGTGGGCGCAGGATTTGACGAAACCTGCGCGAAGCTGTTTCCCAACAACGCCGAAGTGGAAGAGTTGGCGTGGCTCGAATGGGCCATGCTGGACCTGGTGGGCGCGCCTGACGAAACGCCGGTGACACCGCAGGACTTCGCCGCCGCCAGCGCCGGGTTCGGCGACGCGGAGTGGTTGGGACTTGGGCTCACTTTCCAATCGCGCGCGACATCACGGCTGGTCACCCATGACCTTACCGCGCTTTGGAAATCGCTGAGTGATCCTGAGGCGGTTCGTGACCTGCGCGGCTATGAAACCGAGCAAGGGTGCCTTGTCTGGCGCGAAGGCGAACGGCCAACCTTCCTCATGGTCGAAGCGGACAGCGCGCGCGCCTTTGACGCGGTGCAAAAGGGTGCGCGATATGGTGATCTGATCGAATTGCTCGCCGGGCAAGACGCCGATGAAACCGCGATTGGGGAAGCCGCTCAGCGTGCGGGCGCGATGCTGGGGCTTTGGCTGCAAGAAGGCATCGTAACCGGCTTCAGCGCTTGACTTGCCGTGCGTGGGCGGCACTCTCCCTTCCAAGGAGAGAGATATGCTGACCGACACTTCGATTGAACTGCGCAGCGCCAAGGCGAGCTTCACCATGCGCGCCGTCACATGGTTGATGAGCAAGCGCACACCGGTCTTCCCGGACAATCCCGAAGGCGTTCGCGAGACCTTTGCCAATCGCAAGCCGCCGGTCGACGCGCCCATGCCAGCGGGCTTTGAAAAGAAGTACCAGGTCGAGCGTTGGGAAGCCGCGGGCGAGCCGGTGGTTACGCTTCACCCGAAATCGGGTCCCGGCGAATGGCACATGCTCTATTTCCACGGCGGTGGCTTTGTCCTGCCGATGTTCAAAGAGCATTGGCCGCTGGCCGCCGCGATGGTGGATCGGCTCGGTTGCTCGATCTCGCTCCCGCTCTACCCGGTGGTGCCCGAGCATTCGTACAGCGCCGCCGACGCACAGGCGGATGCGGCTTTTGCGACGCTTTCGGCGAAGCACGATCCGGCGAATATCATCCTCAACGGCGACAGCGCTGGCGGCCATATGGCGCTCAGCCTTGCCTTGCGCTTGGCCAAAGCAGGCGGGCCGCAGCCCGGTAAGCTAGCGCTGTTCGCCCCTTGGCTTGATGTGACCGGCGCGGACGAGGCCATGCGCGCGGTGGAGCCGCACGATATTATGCTGCGGGTCGATAGTTTGCGCGCCTGCGGTGAAATCTGGGCGGGAGACCGCGACCCCAGTTCATCCGAGTGCAGCCCGCTTTATACGTCAACGGAAGAGCTCGCGCTGCTACCATCCACGCGCATCTGGACCGGGCGGCACGACCTGTTCATCATCGACTCACGGACCTTTGTGGGGAAGCTGCGTGGCGCAGGCGTGGACGCAAGGCTCTACGAATACGAAGCCGCGCCGCATGTCTTCATGGCGATCACACCCACGCGCGAGGCGAAGGATGTGTTTGGGCTTTTGGATGAGTTTTTGGCGCAGCCTTAGGCGGCGAAATCCTCGCCTGTTAGTTCCTCGCTCAGCATCCATAGGGCGTCCGACGCTACCGGATCGACCGCGTAAGAGCGAACGCCGCCATTTGAGCCGGTGTCATCGACCTCGGCCACATGGCAGTCTTCGCAATAGAGCCCGCCGCGCCCTTCAAGCTCGGGCGCGGTTGCCGCCCAGACCTGTGTGGCCGCGCCTTGCGGGATGGTCTTGTATTCAAAGCTGGGATCGGACGCCTTTACGCGGTCCTCCAGATCCTGTTCTGCCTCCTCTGTCATATGACGGCCCAGATTGGTCTGAATGCCGCCTGGATGCACCGCGTAGGCGTGGACGCCCTTGTCTGCAAAGCGCCGCTCCAGCCCGACTGAGAAAAGCACATTGGCCGTCTTCGCGTGGCCATAGCTGAGCCATTCGTCGTACTCGCGCGCGTGGAAGTTAGGGTCTTCCAGGTTGACCGGCGTGATAAAGTGTCCCCGGCTCGACAGGTTGACGATCCGGCCTGAACCCGCCTTGCCGGTGCCTTTCAGGATCAACGGCATTAGCCCCCTCGTCAGCGCAAAATGGCCGAGGTGGTTGGTGCCAAACTGCATCTCAAACCCGTCCGCCGTGCGAGAAAACGGGCAAGCCATTACACCTGCGTTGTTGATGAGAATGTCGATCCGATCCAACCGCTCGTTCGCTTGCGCTGCGGCTTCGCGCACCGATGCGAGCGAGCTCAGATCGCACAGGATCGTCTCAAGCTTGGCGCTGGGCACTAGGCCGGCGATTTCGCCGAACGCGGCGTCGAGCTTTATCGGATCGCGCCCGGCCAGAACGATGCGCGCGCCCATAGCTGCCATCGCCCGCGCGGTTTCAAAGCCAAGGCCCGAATTGGCCCCGGTCACGAACACCGTCTTGCCGGTCAGATCGACGTCTGACAGAACCTCATCCGCGGTGGAATTCCAGCCAAATTCACTCATCAATCACTCCTTTGCCGCCCCGCTAATCGCGCGCTGGCGCGATGTCACGCGATAGGTTACCCCTCACCCCCATGAAAAACGCACTTCTCAGCGCGGCCTTTGCCGCGACATTCGCTCTGATCGCGCAACCCGCTTTGGCTGATGGCCACACCGACGGCGACACATCCGAAGCGCCCAAATGGTCGATCGCCATTCACGGCGGTGCGGGCACGATCGCGCGGGCCAACATGACGCCGGAGAAAGAGGCCGAATACGAAGCGGCCTTGCAAAACGCCTTAGACGCGGGCGCAAAGATCCTCGCCGAAGGCGGCAGCGCGATGGACGCCATTCAGGCCGCTATCATTCCGATGGAAGATTCGTCGCTGTTTAACGCCGGGCGCGGCGCGGTGTTCACATGGGAGGGCAAGAACGAACTCGACGCTTCAATCATGGACGGACGCGATCGCAGCGCGGGCGCGGTGACAGGTGTGACAACGATCAAGAACCCAATCTTACTGGCCGACAAGGTGCGCACGGGCAGCCCGCACGTCTTCCTGATGGGTGAGGGCGCGGAACAATTCGCGGGCGAGAACGGGCTCGAGACCGCCGGCCCCGAATGGTTTGCGACCGAGAGCCGCAAGAAATCGCTGGAGCGGATGAAGGCCGAGGAATTGTCGGCGCTCGACGTGGATTTGAAGTTTGGCACTGTGGGCGCGGTGGCGCTGGATCAGGACGGCAATCTGGCGGCCGGTACGTCGACGGGCGGCATGACCGGTAAGCGCTGGGGACGGATTGGTGATGCGCCGGTGATTGGAGCGGGGACCTATGCGGATAATCGCTCATGCGCTGTGTCGGCTACCGGGTGGGGGGAATACTTTATCCGCGTGGGCGTGGCGCAGGAGATTTGCACGGAACTGCGACTGACCAATCAGTTCCGCGACGGCTTCAGAGCGCTTGGCCTTGCTCCGAACGATCACAGCGAGACGACTATCAATCCTCAGACGATTGCAGATGATGTGATGGACGAGGTCAAGAAGTTAGGCGGTGACGGAGGCATCATTCTCGTTACGCCCGAAGGCGAGGCTTTGTTCAGCTTCAACACGAGCGGCATGTATCGCGGGCGCGCGACCAGCGAAGGACTGAATGAAGTCGCGATCTTTGGGGGCGAGGACACCGGGGCCGGAGAAACGCCCGATCATTGATAGTTCTCCGAAGGCACACCGCTCGTGCTGAGCTTGTCGAAGTACGAATGAGCGAGGAAGTGCCCCGCCTTCGGGGCTACAGTCCCTCCACGCGCGCCCCTCGCGCCTCCAGAATTGGCCTCATCTCCCAATAGGCCGCGGGCGTCAGATGCAGCGGGATATAGGGGTGAAGGTGGTGCACGATGTGGAACTGCATCCCCATCGAGCCAATATTGCCGATCTTCGACTTCCACGAGCGCGTGTTGCGATACCGGCCGGTCTCCGCGCCCGGATGGTGCGGCGCCCAGCTCAGGAAGAAGACGATATAGGTGATCGCCAGATGATAGGGCAGCCACCAAAGGAACAGCGCCTCCAGTGCGTAGCCATTCCACGCCAGCGCGCTGAGTATCGCGATAAAACCGATGCGGTAGGCAAGCGCCAGCAGCAGCAATCCGGGCCGGTCGGCGCGGATGAGAGCGCCAGCGTAGTCGTGATTGCGTCTATTGCCCGGCTGGCGCCCTTGGATCGCGTTCCAAATTGCATGCCAAGGCCCCGGCGCTTTGGTGCCGATATCCACGTCCAGCTCAGGATCGTTAGTGTGGCGATGGTGATCAAGGTGCGTGATTCGTAGAACTTGAAAGGGGTAAATCAGCATCCAACTGGTTGCGTGACCCACCAATTCGTTGAGCCAGCGCAACTTGGTGCCAGGGCGGGCGATGATGTCATGCTGGGCTTCGTGCGTGGGCAGATAGACCAAGGCCATATTGACCGTCGCAATCGGAAAGGCGGCCCAGAGCGGGAGGATGTCCAAGAAGACCAGCGGCCACAGGCCAAGCCAAACGGCCAGATTGCCGAACGCCCAGAACACCGCGATCCATGGCACTTTGCCCGAATACTTGCGCGCGATCTTGAGCTCTAGCTTTCTAAGCTGTGCGTCGGTCATCTGCGACAGATCGTCGGCCCGAATTTTCGAATGGGCGTTCACAGCCACCTCCCCGTGACTTGTGCGATAAGGCCCCAGGCCCCGCCGACGATCAGCGCGAAGGTCAGTGTCGAAAGGCCGAGCGGGGCAGTTACACCAAGCGTCTGCATGCCATGGTCGATGACCGGCGCTAAAAAGGCGAAGGCAAAGATGATCGGCAGGCTCCAAGCCACCGCCTTGATTGCGGTTTCCATTACGCGGCATCCTCCATTTTCGGATTCTCACTCAGGGACGTAACGCGGTCCAGCAGAGTGGCGCGAAACGGATCCGACGCGTCCGCTGCCATGACGAGGTAGAACCCGCGGCGTTGGCGCCGGATCATTTCGTTCGCGTCGATCACCCCTTCCAACCAATCCCGCATCGGTCCGCGGTAGGTGATGAACATTTGTTGCCCGAGTTCGGCCGCCGAAACGGTCCCGCGCAGTTCCCCGCTTTGGATTGCGGCCTGACAGGCGAATTGCGCCATCTCAACGCAGCGATTGGCGGCGCGGGCACCGGGGTCGTCGCGGTCCGGGTTGGCGGCGAGCACGATTTTGAGATCGATCATCAGAGGCAGAAAAGCGCGGTGCAGGGCTTTTTCCACCTGCACAACTTCGTAAGCTTCCGTGATGATTGCGTCCGCCATTTCGAGCGGGCTAGCGCGCCGATCGAACTCCAGCCGGTCCCAAATCGCCTCGACATCATGCGACAGCATCTGAGTCAGGATCTCGTCCTTGCCGCCGACAAGGTTGTACAGTGTCGGGACAGTCAGGCCGGCGGTCCGTGCCAATGCGCGTGTGGTCAGGCCTTCCAGTCCGCTTTGCGCGATAATTGCGCGCGCCGCGTCAAAGATGCGACGTTTTCGATCGGAAATAGCTTGTTCGCGTTTTGTGGACACGTGGTCCTCCCTCTTCAGGAGGATTACGACGAGTTAATACTTTAATCAACGATAAAAGTTTATCAGCGATAAAAGATTTATCAGAACGGGATCCAATCGTGCTTCTCACCCATCGTTTCCAAAACCTCGCCAACGCGGGCAAGAGCGGCCTCGGCTGCGGGGTCCATGCCGTCCTTTGCCTTGCGCGTGCGGAAGTAAGTCGCAAAGGTGATCGGCGCGTGTTCGGGTGGTTCGACAAAGCCGATATCGACGTAAAGGCTGCCCATGCCTGGCCAGATTGAGGTGCCGGTCTTGTCGCCCGCGACCCATTCTTCGCGAAGACCGCCGCGCACGCGGCGTTTGCCGGTGGTCGTTTCGATCATCCATTGCTTGAGCGTCGCGCGCTCAGCCTCAGGCATCGCGTCGCCATATAGCAAGGTTGCTACTGTGCGGGCCATGGCGGCGGGGGTGGTGGTATCGCGCACTTCGGTCACCGGCACATTGTTGAGAGCGGGTTCAATCCGGTCTAGACGGCTCGTCTCATCGCCGATCGTTCGCCAAAACCCTGTCAGCGCGGCGGGGCCGCCTAGTTCGCGCAGGAGCACATTGGCGGCGGCGTTGTCGGAGTATTTTTGTGTAAATTCGGCGAGTTCGCGAAGGGTGGCTCCTTCTTCAAGCCGCTTGGTCGTAAAGGGCGAGACGAACATCAGATCGTCCTTGCTCCACGTGACCCGCTTGTCCGCGTCGATCAGCCCGCGCGAGTCTTCGGCGAGCACTTTGGCCGCGAGCGACATTTTGAACGAGGAGCAATGCCCAAATCGGCGATCCTGATTGAGTCCCACCGAAAGGCGCGTCGCGGTGTCGTACAACTCCACCCCCAGCGTGCCATCGGCCGCCGCTTCGATAAGGCGCAGCTGCGCGACAAGACGCCCCGCCGGGCTTTGATCGGGCGGCACGCAGGAGGCCGCGCTGATCGCGGCTCCGGTGGCCAGCGCTCCGCTGACAAAGTCTCGTCGGTTGATCGTCACAGGTCTCGCTCCATGCACAGGCTGAAATCGTCGGAAGTGTAATCGCCAAAGGCCTCGCTTTCGCGAAAGCCGTATCGTTCGTAAAGCCTCCGCGCGTCGGCGAATTCGACCGTTCGTCCGGTTTCCAAACCCAGCCAGTTGTAGCCGCGGCTTCGCGCCTCGGCGATCAGGTGTTCGAGCAGCGCGCGCCCCGCCCCGCGCCCGCGAAAATCGGGGCTTGCGCGCATGCTTTTGAGTTCCCCTCTACTGTCGCTCAACGCCTTTAACGCGCCCACTGCGGCAAGCACCCCGTCTTCGCGCACCACATAGAACGTCACGTCATCCTCGCGCAGGCGTTCAGGCGGCATGGCGTGCACTCTGCAGGCGGGGGACGCGGCGTGCATTTCGTCCAGATGCAGTCGCAACAGGTCGAGCACCTCGGCGCTTTCCAAAGGATCGGGCGTGATTGTAAAACTGTTCAAGAGTGCTTGTCCGCTTTGCGCTTGCCAAACCGCATGTCGTTTTCCAGCCGCGCGCGCAGCTGCGCATAGAACGCCTCAAGAAAGGCGCGCTCATCGCCAGCGCCCGGTTCCCAGCCAATCTTGCGGCAAATCGTCGCGTGCACCGCCTCCAGGGCGTCCTCGTTCCCTTCACGCAGCAGCCGTTCGAGAGTCTGAAGTTCCTTCTCTCCGTATACCGACAGCTCCGCTTCGCCAAAATCGTAGCGCGCGCCGGTGACCTCGCTTGAGCCCTCTTTTGCCGCTGAACCTTCCGCGGAGATGGCGGCGGCAAGCTTGGCCTTGGGCGCTTCGAGCACCCAAGTGCCCGCGACGATATCGCCGGCGCGAAGCGCGTCTTTGTTGAAGAAGGGGAACAGCGCGAAAAGCAAAAACCATGCGAGCGCGGCCCAGACAAAGCCACTGTCCATCTCGCCAGCAATGCTCAGCACCAGCGATACGATCACGAACAGGATGGGATAGAATATCTCGATATCGCGCAACAGATTGCGCGCGATGACCGCCTCGGGCGTCAACCGTCCGCCGCCATGGGCGGCGACGCGGACGCCAAGGATACGCTTACCGAAGGTGGCGCCGCGCGGGCTCAGTTCCTGCACGAGGAAGTATCCATACCACGCGAAAAACCCGAAGATGACGGAGATGATGTAAAGAAACTCGCGCGCCGAAGAGACCGCCCCGCCTGTTTCCTGATCAAGCGCGGTGAGCGTCCCGCCTGACAGTTGATCCAACAACAGATTGACGATGTATAGGCCGATCAAAAGAATGATCATGTCTATCATCAACGCCCCCAATCGCGCGCCTTTGGCGGCGACCCTGACCGGAAGAGCCAAGCCTTCGGGTGTAATGAGCGCGCGCGACCGGTTGCTTTGATCCGATGCGCGGGTGGCCGGCGCCATCTTCTTTACGCGCCACTTCATGCCGGTTCCCCTGCGCTATTCCCGCGAAGGGGTTCGCCCGCGCGAAACAGGAAGAAATAGCTCAGCCAAAACACAAGGAAGAACGCTCCGATAAGATAGCGGTTCGTCGCCCCCTCGACGAGTTGACGTGGAAACGCTTCGAGCAACGCCGCGACAATCATCATGATCACCACGCCAAGCATCACGACCGCAGCGCGTTTTCCCGCGGTTGAGGCCGCTTCGAGCACTCCCTTGTTTCCGGGGAACGCCATACTGCGCCCGATATGCAAACCCGCTGCGCCCGATAGCAGGATGCCGAATATCTCGGTCGTCCCGTGAACGAACAACCAGCCGCCAAATTCGTAGGCGAGACCCACGCTGGCGAAAACCCACAGAAACGCGCCCATCAACGCCATATTGTGCACGAGAAGCAGCAGCGAAGGGATGCCAAACGCAAAGCCAAGCGCAAAGGCGAGGATGCAAACGCCGGCGTTGTTGCTGAACAATTGCGCGGCAAAGGCGGATAGACCCCCGGCGCTTTCCTCAACCGCCAGCGTTTCGGCCAGATATTCTCGCGTTGCTCCCGGTACACGGCCCCCGGCCATGCCTTCCGATACGAGGCGGTAGAACCATTCCTGATCCTGCTCGACCAACAGCCAGCCAACAATTGCGCCCGCGACCATCACGAACAGCGCGATACAGATATCGAGCCAGATAGCGCGCACTGCGCGGCTCCACCCCCCCAATAGGAACTCGCGCGTCCAGGCGAACATGCCCTTGCGCGGGCCATAGACCTGAAACCACGCGCGCTGGACCAGGCTTTCCAGATAGGTGAGTGTCGCCCTGTCGAGCGAGGTTTCGCGCGCGAGCGAAAGGCTGGAGACCGCTGTGCGATACAGTGTGGGCAGCGCAAGAAGATCCGCATCGTCGACCCCGCGCAAACCGCCTTTCTCCATGCGCGCCACAATCGCTTCCAAGCGTCGCCAATCGCCTTCGCGCTCCAAACGGAAGCGGTCGGAGCGCAAGGCGGCGCTTTCGATATCGGCGGGCGCATCGAGCGTGGAGCGGGAGAATATGCCGGTGATGGACCGAGCCAGTGTGGGCGCCTTCATCCGATCGCCTCAGCGTTTTTGATCGCGAAGTAACGGTCGATCAGATCGTAGCCGATGCGCTGCCACGGCGCTTCGATCACGTTGACGCCCAATTGCCGCAGCCGTTGCAGGACGACGCGCCGTTGATGGCGCAAGGTCTCAGCGGTAACGCTGCACGCGAGGGTCGCGATATCGGTTGGTTCGGCGTCGATGAAGCGGTCCAGATCAGTGTCGGACAAGGTGACGAACAATACGAGATGCTTGTCGACCAGTCGCCCAATGCTCTCAATCATCAATTCCGCCGCTGTGGGATCGGTGAAGTCGGAGAACAACACGATTAAAGACCGGCGGCGCAGTTTTGAGGTCAGTGTCGCGAGGGCGAGAGTGAAATTGGGCTCGGCGGCGCTGTAATCGAGCGCGGCGGCGGCGTTTTGCAAACGGTGGAAAGAGCGGCTGTCCGCGACAAACGGCGTCATGACTTCGGGTCGCTGAGCAAAGCCGAACAGCGAGACCTTGTCGCCGCCCTTGAGCGCGACATAAGAGCACGCAAGAGCGGCAGAGACGGCCCTATCGATACGCGGTAAGCCATCAGCGGGTTCGCACATGGCCTGCCCGCAATCGAACGCGAAGACGATCTGGTTGTTGCGCTCCACCTCGTTCTCGCGGGCGTAGAGATGGTTGTGGCGCGCGCTTGCTTTCCAATCGATCCGGCGGCGATCCATGCCGGCTTGGTATTCGGAAAGCGATTCAAACTGAGTGCCTTCGCCGCGCAGCCGCCGGGCCATCAGGCCGGTCTGGGCGTCACGCAAGAATGTCTGCAATTGCTTGGAGCGAACGGGCGAGAGGTCGGGCCAAATGCGAATTTTGTGTTCTTCGATTCGGCTTATCTGGCGCGCGCCAAGGCCGAGGGGGCCGGTCCAGCGGAGCCACGCTTTGTCGAGCGTGGCGGTGCCTCGGCGCGTGGGGCGCAGCGTGGTTTCACCGGCGTAGGTGCTGGCGTCTGATGTCTGAGAAAGAGCCACGGCCACCCGCGTTTCGGGCGCGAGCCTTGAATCCGCTCCCACCGCCGACTCAACATTGCGCGGGCGGCCCGAGCGAAAGCGCGCGGTGAGCGACAGCGGTGCGTCCTGCCCCACCTCGACCGCGTGCGGGACGGTCAGGTCCCAGCTCTCCACGCTGCCCGCTTGATAGGCGTCGAGAAACACCAAGGCGATCAGCGCCACGGCTGCAATCGGCGCGAGCACCCAGAGGCCCGGTACGGCGGCAGCGATCAGCACCGCGACCGGCGCAAACCCGGCGATCAGCCACGCGGCGCGTTCGGTTGGGACGACCGGCAGAGTGGGCACTGTCGCCAATAGAGAGGTGAAGCGAGAGGCCACGGCTGGTTAACGCGGCGCCTCGGTCTCTTCGACCAGCGCGGCAACCAACGCCTCCACCTCGCGCCCCTCGATTTCGGCGGCGGGGGAAAGGGTCAGACGATGGCGCAGAACCGGTACGGCCAGAGCCTTCACATCGTCGGGGATAGTATAGTCGCGCGCGTGCAACGCGGCTCGCGCCCGCGCCGCGTTGGCCAACGCAACGGCTGCGCGCGGGCTGGCGCCGACGGATAGTTCGGAATGGTCGCGCGTCGCGCGCGCCAATCGCACAACATACGAGGTGACTTCATCGGCAATGGTCACTTGTTCCAAAGCCGCGCTGGCCTCGCCAAGTATGGCCATGCTCGCCACGGCGTTGACACCGAGTTCGGCCGGGCGCTGTGGTCCTTGGCGTTTGCCGTAGGCGGCGACGATGCGCTCTTCTTCCTCGGCGGCGGGATAGGGGACCAGCAGCTTAAACAGAAAACGGTCCAATTGCGCCTCCGGCAGGGGATAGACACCCTGGTTCTCAATCGGGTTCTGTGTTGCGATAACCATAAAGTGATCGGGCAGGGAGTGTGTCTCTCCATCGAGCGTCACGCGGCGCTCTTGCATCGCTTCGAGCAAAGCGGCCTGCGTTTTGGGCGGGGTGCGGTTGATCTCATCGGCTAACAGCAGCTCGCAAAAGATCGGCCCGCGCGTAAGGGTGAAGGTGCTCGTTTGAAAGTTGAACAGGTTCGACCCCAGAATATCTCCCGGCAGCAAATCCGGCGTGAATTGGATGCGGCCAAAGTCCAGCCCCAGCGCGGTCGCAAAGCTTTGTGCCAGAAGCGTCTTCGCGGTTCCCGGCGGCCCTTCGAGCAGGACGTGCCCCTGCGCGATCATGGCGATCAGAAGTTGGTCGACCATATCGTCCTGGCCGACTATCGCCTTGGCGGTTTCGGCGCGGATGGCGTTGGCGAGGTTTTGTACGTCTTCGAGGGTCATACCCATGCGGTTTGCGTTCCCTTTGAAACTCAGGTGTCTTGCGATTGGCGGTAGAGCGCGCGGGCGGCGCGCAAGATGTCGGCGGGTTTGCGCGCGCGGCGCAGGTCACCGGCTGGGGCGGCTAGAGCCTCAGTATGGGGAGCCGAGCGCTCCTCGCTAAGCTTGATATAGGGCTTCGCCAACAGATTGAGCCGGCCCGCGCGCACGATGAGGTCCGCGCCATTGGTCACAAGGCTGGCCTTGCCAAATGCGGTCTCGCGTTCAGGCGCGGCGGAGGGACCAAAGCGCAGGAAAGCGCGCCAGCCCAGCACAAACAGCGCGAGGATCAAGCACAGGGTCGCGGCGAGAAACGGCGGTTGGAAGGCCAGCGTGAGCAAGTTCATCGCTCCGCCAAATCCGTTGAAGGTCAGGTCAAACACCACCCGGCCCGAATAATCATCCGCCATGTATCGAATGAGAGAGAGGGCCGCGAGCGCGCGGCTTTCATCGGCAAGCCCCCAATTGTTCACCAGGTCGGGCTCGACCACGAAGATGAGCCAGTTGGGGGCCGCATCCGACAATTGCGATGTCGTATCAGTGTAACTCAGCGCGAGCGCCCCGCCATTCTGGTCGACAATGAGCGGGCTGTGCGAGGCCAGCTTTGTCGCGTGCCAGCCAAGATCGCTTTGCAGATCGCCTGTGATCCCGGCCAGGGCGCCGCGAGTCTCGAAGGTTCGAGAGGGCGCTTTTGCCTCCTCGTTTACTTCGGCGCCGTCTAACTCCAGCTCAAACGCGATGGGCACGTATTCGGTGTCGACCCAGCGCGGACGGCGGATGTTGCCCAGCAGGACCCAGCCTTCCTTGGCTCTATCCGGGGCCACGAGAATGTCCGAGCGGCTCGCCGGGAAGGCGCTCCATTTAGGCACGATAACCAACGTTGGCCCGAGATCGCGCCGCGAATTGAACAGCCGCGCCAATTCTTCCGGATCCGCGCCAGGCGGCGGCGCCAGGACAAGCAGGTCGGGTGTCTCCAACTCGCTTTCCTTGCGCGACAAAGTGGTCTCGAACCCGTCCGCTTCGACCAGCTCGACCAGCGCCGAATACCCATTGAGGCCCTGAGCGCCGGCGTGGGCTCGGCCGTTATTGCTGTTCTGTGGCCCCGTATCGCCAATGGCGAGGAAATAGAGGATCGCGAGAAACGCGCCAAAACCGACGACGAGCAGCATCAACAGACCGCTTTTGGAGAAAGGCGCGCTTTCGCTCATGAGGTCGCCTCGGCATCATCTGAGGTTGGCGCATCAATTTTCGCGAGGGCAAAATCCGCATAGGCCTGCCGCGCGCGTTTCCAGTCCTCTTTCGACAGCGAACGCAGCGCAAACAGGCTGCTTTCAACTGCCGCGCTCATCACACCAAAAGCGCGCCGCGCGGTTTCGGATAATTTGGGCAGCGCGGCCAATTCGCGTGCGGTGCTGGAAGGCTCGACCCAATCAGGGTGCGCCTGGGAAATCTGCCCCACGCTTCGTTGCAAAAGCAGCCGCGCCGCTTCGTCATACCGGCCATCATTCGCCAGTCTGTCCGCGTCTTCGAGGAGAGCGAGGCTTTCAGCGCGCACTGGTGTCCATTCCGGTTCCGCCACCTCGGGTTGCTCCGCCGTGGCGGCCCGCTTGGCGAGTGGCCCCACCAAACGAAGCACCAGGTAAAGAACAAGCGCGCCCAAAAGCGCGAACAGACCCCACTGAATGACCGACCAATTGGACGCCAGCGCCCCGCCAACCGGCCCGAAGACACCGCCCAACCAATCGAAGAAGGCCTGCAGCATCTCTGAAAACCAGGATGGCTCTTTGGGTTCGGGCGGCTTGAGTTCCAGCTGAGCGAACTGGGTTTCCGGATCACTTCGAATGTCGCTGTAGTCTTCGGGAAGCGGATAGATCGCGCTGCCTTCCGCTCCGGCAATGGGCGAACCCGAATCATCGGCCACTGGATCGGCGATGGGCTCAACAGGTGTGGGGACGAAGCTCGAGGTCATCTGAACGCAGTCGTGGCACGCGCGCTGGGACGGTGCAACCGAGGAAGTGTGTCCTTGCGCACCCCTTTTGGACTGGCGGGCGCATTCGCCCGTATCTAGCCGCGCGGACGCGCCTGCTCGTACGTGCCCAGAATGCGCAGTTCTTTGGAATGAAACGCGCATTCTTCCAGCGCGCGGTCCACCGCCGGATCGCCGGGAGTGCCGATAATGTCCGCGTAAAAGCGCGTCGCGGAAAAGCTGGTGCCCTGCTGATAGCTTTCCAACTTCGTCATGTTGACGCCGTTGGTCGCAAAGCCGCCCATCGCCTTGTAAAGGGCGGCGGGAATGTTTTTGACCTCGAACACGAAGGTTGTCATCGCTGGGCAGTCTGGATCGTTGGTCAAGAAAGTAGGTTTGTCGGCGAGTATGACGAACCGCGTCATGTTGTCCGCACTGTCCTCGACATGCGTTTGGATAATCTCCAACCCGTAGAGCTCGGCGGCAATAGCGGGCGCAATCGCTGAAAGGGTGGGGTCACCGCGCTCCGCGACGAACGCCGCCGCCCCGGCGGTGTCGGCGTAACTCAACGGCACAATGCTCCGCTCACGCAGGAAGAAACGCGACTGCCCCAGCGCTTGCGGATGGCTGTAGGCCGCTTCGATTCGGTCGTTGGGGCCGCGCGATTCCCCTTCCGAAATCTGCGGGGCCATCAAAGCATGGTGGATCGGCATGAAGTATTCGCCGACAAGCGACAGACCGCTTTCAGGCAAAAGGAAGTGGATGTCAGCCACGCGCCCGTGCTGAGAGTTTTCGATCGGAATAATGGCGAGCCCCGCGCGGCCATCCTTCACCGCTTCGAGAGCGTCTTCAAAGCTGAAGCACGGTAAGGGTTTGAAATCCGGGCGCGCTTCGGTCGCGGCGCGGTGTGAATTGGCGCCGGGAGAGCCCTGGAAAGCGATCGAGCATGACGGATCGAGCGCGGCTTCGGCGCGCATCGTGTCGACAATCGGCAAGGCGGGTCCGGGAAAGCTGCGCATATCCCGCGTGCTAAAGCGGCGTCCCTTGCCGGGCAAGACGCGTTTTGCGCGATGATTGGGGACAAGCGAATTGCACGTATTGCACCAATAGATGATGCGATCTCTCTTGCGCGGTGACGGGCGGGTGACTAATGGGGCGACCGGGATGACTGATCAAACAAACTTGGACGCGAGCGCTGACGTGGATAACGGTACGAGCGAAAACGGAAACGGCGATCTTTTCAACACGGCGGCGGGCTGGGTGCTTTTCGCCGCTGGCCTTGGACTGGGCCTATCGATCCTGTCGGGGAAATATTTCCACGGCAGTGATCCGCAGCGCCCTGAACGACTGGGCTATGTGATCGAAGGCGTGGAAGAGACAGGCGGCAAGCCGGCTGAAATGACGATGGCCGAAGCTTTGACGCTAGTCACGGCCGCGCAGGGCGAGAAAGTGTACGCAAAGTGCGCCGCGTGCCATACGATTACGCCTGGCGGGGCCAATGGCGTTGGCCCCAACCTCAACAACATTATGGGTTCAAGTATTGGTGCCCGCGCAGGCTACGCCTATTCGGCTGGGATGTCGGGTAAGGGCGGCCAATGGGGCTGGGATGAGATGAATGAGTGGCTAAAGAAGCCCTCTTCCTACGTCGAAGGCACCAAGATGAGCTTCGCGGGGCTTTCCAAGATTGAAGATCGCGCCGCTGTCGCGCTGTTCATGAACGGTCCTGATGGCAGCTTACCGCTTCCGGAATTCACGCCCGAGGTTGCCGAAGAAGCTGATGCGGTCGCTTCCGCCGAAGCGGAGCAGAACGCGGCGGAAGGCACGTCAGAGCAGACGGCCGAAGCCGAATCCTAATATCTAGGGCTCCCGGCCCTTGAATCCCTGAGCGACAACGTACCATTCCGATGAGCCCTTGCGGCTCGCGGGTGGTTTGGCGTGCTTGACGCTGGTGAAGTGCTTCTTGAGCAGCGCCAGCAAGTCGGCATCGGTCCCACCGGCCAAAACCTTTGCGACAAAAGCCCCGCCCTTATCCAGTGTTTCGACCGCGAACCACGCGCCGGCTTCGACAAGGCCCATCGTGCGCAGGTGATCGGTTTGCTTGTGCCCCACGGTGTTGGCAGCCATGTCGGACAACACCAGATCGGGCGCTCCGCCCAAAGCGTCTTCCAAGGCGGCGGGAGCGGTGTCGTCCATAAAGTCCATCTCGAAGATGGTGACCCCCTCGATCGGCTCTGTAGGGAGCAGGTCTATGCCAACAACCTGAGCTTTAGGTGCCTTCGCCCGCACGACCTGGCTCCATCCTCCGGGCGCAATGCCCAGATCAACCACCCGCGACGCGCCGCGGATGAGGTTAAACCGTTCATCAAGCTCGATCAGCTTATAGGCCGCGCGGCTGCGATATCCGTCGGCCTTTGCCTTTTTGACATACGGATCGTTCAGCTGCCGCTGAAGCCAGCGAGTCGAGCTTTCCGAACGCTTCTTGGCGGTCTTTACACGGCGGTCTGGATTGCGGCCTGAACGGCTCATGTTACGGGCCTCATCCTTTTCGTTTCTGTTCAGAGCGATTTTCGTGCAGCGTCTTTAACGCTCGTTCGCTCTCGCGTTCAGCGGCCATGAGACTGCGCAAGATGCCTTCGCGAATGCCGCGATCCGCTACTCCCAGCCGCCGGGCTGGCCACAGGTCGAGGATGGATTCAAGAATAGCGCACCCAGCCACAACCAAATTGGCCCTGTCCTGACCAATGCAGGGCAGTTCGCTGCGTTCATTGGCCGACATATGGGACAAGTCCGCGCTTATGGCGCGCATCGCCTCGCTCGGAACGATCAGCCCATCCACCGCCTTTCGGTCGTAGTGCGGCAGTTCAAGGTGCAGACTGGCTAGCGTAGTGACTGTGCCGCTTGTCCCCAACAGGCGGATATCATCCGACTGCGCCGCCTCGGCAATACGCTCGGCAAACGGAGCGAAACTCTCCGAAACCAGCCGGCGCATTTTGGTGTATCTGTTAAGCCGCGCAGCTGCGTCACCACCTCTACGCTCAACCGTATCGGTCAAGGAAACGACGCCCCATGGCACGCTTTGCCAATCGAGGATGCGAGGAATTTTTCCAGTTGATGAACCACCTTTTTCCAGCAGAACAAGCTCGGTGGAACCTCCGCCAATGTCGAATATGACCGCAGGGCCTGAGCCTTCCTCCAAGAGGATGTGGCATCCCAGCACAGCCAGACGTGCCTCTTCTTCGGCGGTTATGACGTCCAAGGCGATGCCCGTTTCGCGCCGGACGCGTTCGATAAAATCTTGACCATTCGACGCGCGTCTACAGGCTTCGGTGGCGACCGATCGAGCAAGCCTGACGTTGCGCCGGCGTAGCTTTTCCGCGCAGACCGAAAGTGCACCCAGCGCGCGGTCCATGGCCTCATCGGACAGCCGGCCTGTAGTGGCGAGGTCCTCACCAAGCTTCACCACCCGGCTGAACGCGTCAATAACGGTGAAGTCCTTGCCAGAAGGGCGAGCGATTAGAAGGCGGCAATTATTGGTTCCAAGATCAAGCGCGGCGTACGCCTCGGACTTGCGATAGGGTTGAGCGGTTTGGCCGGGACGCGATTGCGGTGGCGCAGCGCGAGCCGAATTGTTCGAGCGTGAGTTTTTGCACGATCCGCCCGGCCGCTCTCGCTTGCCGGTGCCTTTTGGCGGGGAAGGGCGCTTGTAGCGAAAATCGGCTACCTTGCCGGACTTGCTGCCCTTTTTTGTTCCCGCGTTCCTGTTTTCGTCCGGCGGAAATGTGTCCGCCATAATTCAATTCTCTCATCTCACTTGCGCAAATCAGCGCAAGCACTTGGTCGAAGAATTAGCCGATGAGCGCGCGCAGGGCAAGAAGCGCTCTGGAAGTGCGCAACCATCTGCGTTCCTGGCCCAATGTGTGAGGCGAGGTTTCAACGCTTGACCTGCGCGCTCCGCGAACCTAGATGCGCGGCTCGCTCGAGCTAGGCTGCGTCTAAAACGCACCGTGCCGTCGCGAATTGCCCCGTCGTCTAATGGTAAGACTACGGACTCTGACTCCGTCAATTGAGGTTCGAATCCTCACGGGGCATCCATTTCTTGGACATGATCCCATCAAGCGCCGACGTAACGTGGGTTGCCGCATTCCCTGCGTGAGCCTAGAGGCGCGTGGATGAGTGAAAAAGACAATGAGCACGATCTGAGCGATCGTAAATTCTACCGGGCCGGCGAAGAGAGCCGGTTTGCTGAAGAAGCCCCCGATCGGACTCCACAAACCGAGCACCCCGCGTATAAGCTCGCCTTTCGCGACACCGATTTTCTGTTGCGTGATGAACTGCGTCCGGTTCGCTTCCAGTTGGAGCTGCTGAAGCCGGAAATGCTGCTTGACGAAGCGCGCGTGGGTTCAACGATGGTGATGTATGGTTCGGCGCGCATTCCCTCGCCCGAGCAGGCGCAGGCGAAGCTCGACGCCGCCAAGGATGGTGATGAGTTTGAGCAGAAGGTTGCGCAGCGTTTGGCCGAGAAGGCCAAATACTATGATGAGGCTTATAAGCTGTCGCGCATGGTCTCGGAAAAGGCGATTATCGAGGACGGTAAGCGTCAGTTCGTCGTCGTTACCGGCGGAGGCCCCTCTATCATGGAGGCTGGCAATCGCGGGGCAAGCGATGCCGGTTCTGAAAGCATTGGTCTCAACATCATCCTGCCCCATGAACAGGCGCCTAATTCTTACGTGACGCCTTATTTGTCACTCAACTTCCACTATTTCGCGCTGCGCAAGATGCACTTCCTGCTGCGCGCGCGGGCCGTGGCGGTCTTCCCTGGCGGCTTTGGCACCTTCGATGAGTTTTTCGAGCTGCTGACGCTGGTTCAGACGGGCAAGATGAAGCCGCTTCCGATCCTGCTTTTCGGCCGTGATTTTTGGGAGCGGGTGATCGATTTCGAAGCCTTCGCGGAAGAAGGCACGATCTCGAAAAAGGATCTTGACCTGTTCCAGTGGTGCGAAACCGCAGAAGAGGCGTGGGAGCACATTGCCCAGTTCTACGAATTGGACCGCTGAAATGTGGGCTTAGTCCGCCAACGAGCGGACAGCCTGATGGCCGAGGGGGCCGTTGCCGGCGCCAAAGCCAGGCGCGGTCTCAATCGCTCTGAGCACAAAATTTCGACCCAATCGCACCGCGTTATCGAGACCCTGGCCGTGACCAATCAGTGTCGCGATAGCTGAGGAAAGGGTGCAGCCCGTCCCGTGCGTGTGTGATGTGGCGATGCGTTGATGTTCGAAATAGCCCGGGTCGCGGGTTTGCTGGATGAGTATATCGATGATCCGCTCGTCCGACGTGTGCCCCCCTTTCGCAAGAACCGCCGCTCCCGTCTGATTGCAAAGCTCCTGTGCGGCTTCAATCATATGATCACTGGTTTCCAATGAGCGCCCGACCAAGTGCCCTAACTCAGGCAAATTGGGCGTGAGCAAGGTGGCGAGCGGAAAGAGCCGCTCTTTCAGAAGCGCAATCGCTTCCGGTGCGATTAGGGCGGCGCCGCTGGTTGATATCATGACCGGGTCAAGGACAATCGGAACATCCGACCGGACCTCGACAAGCGCTTGCGCTGTTGCAGCGATGATTTCCTCGTCGTGCAGCATGCCAATCTTGATTGCATCGACGCCGATATCTTCGATGCAGGAAGCTATTTGCTGGGCGACGACTTGGCCTGACATTGGCGCAATCGCTTGCACGCCTACGCTGTTTTGCGCGGTCACCGTGGTGATCGCGGTCATCGCGTATCCACCCAGCATCGTAATGGTCTTTATGTCGGCCTGAATGCCCGCTCCGCCTGAAGAATCCGATCCCGCTATGGCGAGGATCCGTGGTGGGGTGATCGCGCGCAAAGACACGGGTCGCCTACGCCGCTGCGCTAACCGCGGCGCATACGCTGTCGACGACACTTTCGACGCGGGACGGATCGTCGCCCTCTGCCATCACGCGTATCACGGGCTCGGTGCCAGAAGGTCGAATAACGAGGCGGCCATTGCCTTCCAGTTGCGCCTCTGCGGATGAAATCGCGGCTTTCACGCTTTCGCGTTCGAGCGGCACGCCGCCATCATAGCGCACATTCTTGAGAAGCTGCGGCACGGGATCGAACAGGTGTAGGATTTCGCTCGCTGGCTTACCCGAGCGCACGAGGCTGGCCAGCACTTGCAGTGCGGCCACCGTGCCGTCGCCTGTGGTGCCATGATCGAGCAGGATCATGTGGCCCGATTGCTCGCCGCCCACATTGAACCCGCCTTCTTTCATGCGTTCGAGGACATACCGGTCCCCGACCTTGGTGCGTTCAAGCGTGAGGCCAAGCTCTGCCAGATAGCGTTCCAGGCCAAGGTTCGACATGACCGTCGCAACAACACCGCCGCCCGTTAGCACGCCTTGTTCGTGCATGCGTGTCGCGATCAGCGCCATAATCTGATCGCCATCGACCTTTTGCCCGCGTTCGTCGACGACGATCAGGCGGTCCGCGTCCCCGTCAAGCGCAATGCCAATATCCGCGCCCTCTTCCACCACCCGCGCTTGCAACGCTTCAATCGCGGTGGAGCCAACGCCATCGTTGATGTTCGTGCCATTGGGATCGACACCCAGCGCGATCGTTTCGGCGCCCAATTCCCAGATCGCTGATGGCGCCACCTGATAAGCCGCACCATGCGCGCAATCGACAACGACCTTAAGGCCATCAAAGCGGACGTCGCTAGGCACTGATGCCTTGACCGCATGGATGTATCGGCCGCGTGCATCTTCGATCCTTCTCGCGCGTCCGATATCCTTGGCATCGACAAGAGGAATGTCCATCTCGATCCGGCGCTCAATCTCGCCTTCGGTGTCGTCGGAAAGCTTGAACCCATCCGGGCCGAACAGCTTGATTCCGTTGTCAGCAAACAGGTTGTGGCTGGCCGAAATCATCACGCCCAGATCGGCGCGCATTTCCCGCGTCAACAAAGCGATGGCAGGGCTGGGAAGTGGGCCTGTCATGATCACATCCATACCGACACTGGTGAAGCCCGCTACAAGCGCGCTTTCCATCATGTATCCCGAAAGGCGTGTGTCCTTGCCGATCACAACGCGGTGCCGATGGCCGCCCCGCATGAAGTGGCGCCCTGCGGCTTGACCGACCTTCATGGCGGTCGCAGCGGTCATCGCGCCCTCATTGGTGCGTCCCCTGATGCCGTCTGTGCCGAAGTACTTGCGTGACATAGCCGGTGAAAGATCCCTTTTGAACCCCCGTGGATTTGTCAGCCGCTTCTGCCCGGGTTAACGCCGGAAGGAAAGGGTCTGGGGACCCGCCAGACCAATAGAAAGGCCGCATTTGACACAGTTATCTGGCGAAAGCGCCGAGATCACAGCTTCCCCAACTGAGGCTAAGGGCCGATTTGAGCTAACACCCATCCGTCTGCCGGTCCTAGCGACCTTTGGCGCGCTGATTCTGGGTTTGGGCCTGGGGGTTGGTTTGTCGGGTGTCAGCTTGTCAGAAACCCTGACCGAAAGCGTGGCGTTGTTGGGCAACCTTTGGTTGCGTGCCTTGCAGATGACGATCATTCCACTGGTTGCCAGCTTGTTGGTTCTCGGGTTGGCTCAGATGGTTGACGCTGCGCGTGCAGGCAAAGCGGCACGCCAGTTTGTTGGGCTCGTGGTGGGCGTAGCGCTGGCGGGCGGTGTCTTTACGGCCTTGGCCCTCCCGATTGCGCTTGAGTGGTTCCCTATTCCCGACACTGCCAGCGGCTTCTTGGCCGATTCGTCGCAAGAGGCTGGCGATGTTCCGGGCGTTCTTGAGTTCCTCAAATCGCTTGTCGCGCCCAATATTGTCGCAGCGGCGGCCGAAACGGCTATGCTTCCGGTGACGATCTTTTTTGCCTTACTTGCTGTGGCGATCACGCGTTTGCCAAGTGAGCAAAGCGATCTGCTCCTGCGCTTCTTTCACGCGATGGCCAACGCGATGTTGCAGATCATCGGCTGGGTGCTTTGGATCGCGCCGATCGGGGTTGCGGCGCTGGCCTTTGGCGTTGGCTTGAAAAGCGGCGGCGGCGCGTTTGCAGCGCTCGCGCATTACATCGTGCTGGTTTCGGCGATGGGCGGCTTCATTCTCATCCTCGCATATGCGGTGGCTTGGACCGCGGGTGGCGTAGGCCTTTCCACCTTCGCGCGCGCGGTGGTCCCGGCGCAGGCGGTGGCGGTTTCCACGCAGAGTTCGCTCGCCAGCCTTCCCGCCATGCTCGACAGCGCTTCGCGATTGGGGCTCCGATCCAGCACTTCCGAGTTTGTCTTGCCACTCGCAGTGGCGATTTTCAGAGCAACCAGTGTGGCGATGAACTTGGCGGTGGCACTCTACGTCGCCAAGCTCGCTGGCGTTGAAGTGCCGCCCGCATTGGTCGGCATCGGCATTCTGGTCGCGCTGATCATCAGTGTCGGATCGGTCAGCCTTCCAGGGTCAATCAGCTTCGTAGTGTCGATTGGGCCCATCGCGCTTGCCATGGGGGTACCGATCGAGCCTCTTGCACTGCTGGTGGCGGTGGAAATGCTGCCCGATATCATGCGCACATTGGGCAATGTCACGATGAACCTGGCCGTCACATCTGTAGTGGACCGGCCAGAAGCGGACTAGCGTTTTTGCGTTTCGCCGCGGCCTGCGGCGACATCGTCCAGTTCCTCAAGAATGGCGCGGTGCGCGACGTCGTCTTCGACTGATCGTTGCGGGATCGCGCCCTCGGCCAACATGGAATTGAGCGCAGCGCGCGCGCGGCCCACACGGCTTTTGATCGTGCCCACCGCGCAACCGCAGATACTGGCTGCTTCTTCGTAAGAGAAACCGCCCGCGCCAACCAGTAACAGCGCTTCACGACGTTCAGGCGGAAGCGTCAGCAAAGCCCGGTGCATGTCGGAGAGGTGGATGGGCTCTTCCTGACCGGCCGGCGCAGTCAAGATCCGCTCAGCCACGCCTTCGTCATATTCGCCGCGAAACCGATTGCGCCGCATATCCGTCAAATAGGCGTTGCGCAGGATGACGAATGTCCAGGCGCGCATCGATGTTCCTGGCTCAAAGCGCTCTTGCGCGGCCCACGCCTTGAGGAGCGTTTCCTGCACCAGATCATCCGCCATGTCGGGGCGTCCACACAAACCGCGGGCAAACGCGCGCAAATGGGGTGCGACTTCCGTCAGCTCACGTTTGAAGTCGGCTTTCTGCGAAGCGGTGCGCTTAGGAGGTTGCGCCTTTTCGGTTTTCGCCACTAGCTCTGGCCCCTGTCGGAGCCATCAGCCTTATATCCCCTATCGTCTGAACCGTCCTCGTCGAGCCGATCAAGCAAATCCTTGAACGCGTCGGGAAGAGGTTCATCAACAACGGAGTCGTAAAGCTGACGCAATCCATCAGCCCAATCCGGACTCGGTATGCCCGAGGCCTCCGGAGCTTGATCAGGCGATTGATCGCCAGAAGATGCGTCTGATGACATTGTGCGTTGTATCGACCTCTGATCCCAGGTCGCACCACAAAAAGATGGAGCGATTGCCTTTTGCCGGAACATGCGCGATCTGTCCAACGCGCAAAACCATAAGCGGGCATTGTGGGAACGAAGCCTCTGATCTTTTGTTCCGAGGGCACAGGGGATTGCTCATTTGAGCGTGGATCAGAACCAATCGAGTATGACGATAAAGACGACTGCGGAATCGGACGAAACGGAGAACGAGCCTCTCGTGTCTTCGCTCAGCCGCGTACGGCGTTGGCTCATCAGCTATCCGCGCGCCGTTCCGCTCGCCATCTTTGTCGCCATCGCCGCCATTACCGCACTCAGTGTGTTCGCGATCGAGAGCAACGCGCGTGAGCGCGAGGAAGCTCAGGTTCGAGAGGTTGCACAATCGATTGCCGCCGCTTTGGAGCGACGCGCTAACAATTTTGCAACGTACCTCCGCGCCGGTGCCGCGTTGCTCGCCACTGTTGAGGACATTGATCCCGAGTCATTCCAACAGTTCGTAAGCGAGCTCAGATTGGATCTGGAATATCGCAGTTCAGAAGGCATCGGTTGGGTGGCTTTGGTTGAGGCCGAAGAGATCGGCACTTTTCTGAAGCAACAAGAAGTGGAGCAAGGTGATTTTCCGGCGCTTCGGCCGGCAGTTGACGAGACAGCGCGCGCGGTCGCCCCTGTTACATACTTTTACCCGGATACCGCTCGCAATCGGCGGGTGCTTGGGTTCGACATGTATTCCGACCCCGTGCGCGAGGCGGCGATGGGGGAGGCTTCGCGAACGGTTCAGCCAACGGCATCGGCGCGCATCACTCTTGCGCAAGAGAACAATGTCAACGCCCCAGGGTTTATGATCGTGATGCCCGTCTATCGACCGAAACCGGGCGGGCGAGCGGTTGATCGGTCGCTCGCCGGGTTTGTGTATAGCCCTTTCAGCGCCAGCCGGTTTCTCGACGACGCTATCGAAAGCGCCGAACCTTCGCCTTTTGGGGTGCGGCTTTATGACGGTCTGGCGGAGACCAATCACTTGCTTGTTTCGCACTCCCTCGTCGATGGCGGCAGCCCGAGGATCGAACAGCCCGTTTTCGTAGCCAACCGTCAGCTTCTTCTGGTGGTTGAAGGGCCAAAGGGTGCGGCGCTTGACTTCCTCTCGATGATCACGCTCGTTTTTGGCCTGACGCTGGGCAGTTTGCTCATGCTGCTGGCTCGGCTGCTCACGCAACAGGCGTTCGAGGACCAAGCCCGACTGGCGTTCTATGAAGAGCAACACTCGATCCGAAATTCGTTGTCGCGAGAATTGAACCACCGGGTTAAGAACACATTGGCCAACGTCCTATCGATCCTCGCGCTCACACGGCGCCGAGCGAAAACGCTGGATGATTTCGCTGACAGTCTGGAAGGGCGAATTCGTTCACTATCAGCAACACACGATCTGCTGACGGGCACCGATTGGGGCACAACACCGCTAAAGTCGGTGCTTGAGGCGGAGTTGCAGCATTTTCGCGCCGGCGGAGAACACATCATTGGCATCGATGGTCCGCCGGTTGAATTGGCTCCCAACGATGCGTTGTCATTCGGCTTGGCGATACACGAGCTGGCGACCAACGCCGCAAAGTATGGTTCGCTCAGCGTCCCCGACGGACGCGTTTCGATCTACTGGGTCTTGGTCGAAGATCACATGGTTGAGGTCGAATGGCGCGAGCGCGAAGGGCCTGAGGTAGAACCACTGGGCCGACGCGGATTTGGAACTGAACTGATCGAGAAGATCGTCGCGCACGAGCTGCGGCACCCAGTGAAGCTTGAATTCGAACGCGAAGGAGTTCGCTGCGTCATGCGCGTCCCGGTCCGGCGACGGGACGATTTTCAGATTCGGCAGTCGCGTTAGTGCCTAGACCCTAGATCGGGCGGCTAGAACCAAAGAAGAGGGCCTGGCTGATAGCCGCTCTGACGGTTTTTTCTTGGAACGGCTTGGTCACCAGATAGGTCGGCTCCGGGCGGTCGCCGGTTAGCAGGCGTTCGGGATAAGCGGTGATGAAGATGACCGGAACGCTTTCAATCGCAAGGATGTCATCAACCGCGTCGAGACCCGATGACCCATCCGCCAACTGGATATCGGCCAGCACCAGGCCGGGGCGCGCGCGGTCGACTGCATCCACCGCCTGCGTACGGGTGGCCGCGGTCCCCGAAACTTCGTGCCCTAGGCTGGTTACCAGATCTTCCAATTGCATTGAGATCAGCGGTTCGTCCTCGATGATCAGAACGTTGGTGGACTGCTCACGATCAATCTCGGAGATGGCTTCGGAGACGAGGGCTTCGATCTGTTCTTTGGAAAGATCCATGATCTGCCCGGCTTGCGCGGGTGAAAAATCTTCAAGTGTGGTCAACAGCAGCGCTTGCCGGTTTAGTGGCGTGATTGCTCCAAGCCGCTCTTGGGCTCCGGCTTCATGGTCGCCAGTTGGTGTGGAGCCCGCGCCGCCCGGAGCAGCGTCCAGATAGGCACTTGCCCAGACTTTACGAAAAGCTCGGTAAAGTGGCACACGACCACCCTCGAGCGATTGCTTGAGTTCGTTGTCGACAAGCGCCGCCTCCAAGGTCGCCCGGACGAACGCATCCCCGGTGGCTTGTGATCCGCTCAGAGCGCGCGCGTAGCGGCGTAGGAACGGAAGATTGGCGGCGACTTGCTGTCCCAGGGCCATAAGAACCTCTTAAAAACGTGTGTGGCGACTCGCGTTGTGGGCGGCATAGCGCCTGAACCTCAGCCCGTCGCCCCTGATCCTTGTGCTTTCTAGGCGACCAATCAACTCAATCGGAAGGCAATTTCCCCCAGCCTGCCTGCGGGGCGAGGGCAAGCTCATAAAAAATTTCATCCGGTGGGAACCGCTTTTCGAGCCGGGCATTTTATTCTTGTCACCGCCGAGACCCCCCTCCCGTCCAAGCGGCTGGTGATACGATCCCGAAAGGCCTCCACTCCTCCCGAGTGGAGGCCTTTTTTCTTCCGGGGACGATCGTTCGAAACGGATCTACGCCTTCGCCAGGGTTTTGCTGAAGATAGCGTATTCCCGATTGATCTGGCTCTTGATGGTATCGGCGATGGCGACCATTCCCTGATTGTCTTCGAGGATCCAACCGATTTCACCGCGCTTCGATTGGAAGTTAATCTGGGATTCCTGACGTATTTTGCTGATCATCATGAACGCCAGCTGGCTCGCCATGCGCGAATTGTGGAGTTCCTTCAGCACGCCCATCAGCGGGACTCTCATCCCCGATCCGACTGGCTTTCGCAGCCAGCGCAGCATCGGAATCCAGCCAAAAGGAAACAGCTTGCCTTTGGTTTTGGTGAGAACGTGGTGCACGTCGGGGAACGTCAGCATGAAGGCCACCGGTCGGCCATCCACTTCTGCAATCATGTTCAGTTCTTCATGAATCAGCGGCTTTAGCTTCTTACCCGCGTAGACCACCTCTTCCGGGCTGAAGGGGACAAAGCCCCAATTGTCGGACCACGCATCGTTGAGGATCGACAAGACGATTTCGACGTCATGGTCCCATCGCGATTTGTCGACCCGGCGCACGCTTATGCGCTCGTTGCGTTCACCAGACTTCACGATCCTCTGCACCAAAGGAGGAAACTCTTTCGTGATGTCGAGATCGTACGTGAAAAGCGTCTTTTCGAGCCCATAGCCCGCGCTCTTGATCCAATCGGCGTAGTGCGCGGGGTGGTGGCCCATCATGATCATCGGCGCGTGATCCTGACCTTTCACCAGAAGACCCGGTTCTTCCCAGATCGACATCGAAATCGGGCCCAGGACACGGGTCATCCCTTCGTTGATGAGCCATCTTTCAGCGGCTTCGAGCAGCGCATGGGCAGCGGTTTCATCCTCAGCGTCGAAATAGCCAAAAAAGCCGGTGCCGGGACCAAAGCCTTGTTCGACCGGTACTTTCAGCGCCGATTCATCGATGTGCGCCGATATGCGTCCCACCGGCAGGCCGTCTCGATAGGCGATAAAGAGCTGCGCGCGCGCGTGCAGAAAGAAGGGGTTCTTCGCCGGGTCGATCAGCTCCAACTGTTCCCCGCGAAGTTGCGGCACCGAATGTTCCAGACGCGCAGCAAAATCACGACCGAGGTCAACGAATCGACCACGGCCCTTTTTGTCATTCACGGGCGTGATGGTGATCGATTGAGGCGAAAGTGAAACTGTCACGCAGCGTATCCCGTATTGCTCTATATCAAAGCGCGTCTAGATGCGCCTCGATAGCGCGCGCAACCCGAAGCTATCAATTTCTCGATCACACAGGACAGCAAAGCTCAATTGGCAATGCGGAGCGTTCTGGGATAAAGCGCCGACTTGGCAAGGTTTGAACTGATGAACATGCAATCTCCTTCACTGCACAAAGGCGAAGCGACGCCCCGCGCGAAGCGGGCCGATTTTCAGCGCAACGATGATAAGGCCATGCTGCGCGCGGCTCGCGATCTGACGCAGGGTCTTGGCACCGCACGGCCGGAGATATTTTGGCCTGACATGCTGATCTCGACCGCGGTTGGGTACAGCGCGATTGCAACGGCCATTCTGGTGAACAGTGTGCCGATCGCGATCCTCGCCGGTGTGATCGGTGCGCTCGCTTTGTATCGCTCACTCATGTTCATTCATGAACTCACGCATATTCATCGTGACGCCTTGCCGGGTTTCCGCACGACTTGGAACCTGATGGTCGGCATTCCGATGCTCACGCCCAGCTTTATGTATGAGGGCGTCCACACGATCCATCACAAGCGCACGCAATACGGCACGGTCGAAGACCCTGAGTATTTGCCGCTTGCATTGATGAAACCGTGGAGCCTGCCGCTTTTCGTGATTGTTGCGCTCTTGGCTCCGGTCGCGCTGATCGTGCGGTTCGCCATTTTGGTTCCACTGGGCACGCTGATCCCGGGGGTGCGCACCTTTACGTGGCAGCGTTTTTCCGCGCTTTCGATCAATCCTGATTTTCGTCGCAAGCCTCCGACGGGTGATTTCGCCAAACGCGTGCGCTGGCAAGAGGCTGGCGCGAGCGTGTGGGCGATCACTTTATTAGCCAGCACCTACTGGATTGGTTGGCGTCCGCTCGCGATTGCGCTGCTGATCTTTTCGTTGACCGCGGTCCTCAACCAGCTGCGCACCTTGGTCGCTCACCTGTGGGAGAACGAGGGCGAACCGATGACGGTTACAGCGCAGTTCCTCGACAGCGTAAATGTGCCACCGCCCGGCCTGATGGCTGAAATCTGGGCGCCCGTCGGCCTGCGTTATCACGCGCTGCACCATTTGATGCCTGCCATGCCGTATCACGACCTACCCGAGGCGCATCGCCGCTTGGCTGCGGAACTGGGCGAGGCTTCGACCTATCAGGGCGCGAACCATCCGGGCATGCTGAACTTGGTGGGGCGGATCGCCAAAAGCACCATGGTCAGCCGCCGCTGACCGCAATCGCTAGTCGAGAAAGGCGATCATTGCGCAGCGCCGTTCCATTGGCAGTCCGTGGTCGGCTTCGAGTGCAAGTTCTCCCGCTAAACGCGGATGCGCATCGAGCGCGCTGACCTCTTCAAACCCCAGCTTTGCGTAGAACGGCGCGTTCCAAGGTACGTCGCGAAACGTTGTCATCGTTACCGCTTTAAAGCCCGAATTCCGCGCATCGACCATGCACGCGCGCACCAGTCCTGCACCGATGCCCTTCTGCTGGAAATCGGGATGGACGTTGAATTCCCAGATATGCAGCTCGCGGCGGAAAGGTTCGTTGACGAGGAAACCAGCCATCCGCTCGCCCACATGCGTGACAAGGCAGTGGCCCTTGCGGATATAGCGGCGAAGGCGATCCACCGGGACCGTGTGCATTCCAGCGACGCCGGCAAGGCCTTCCACCTGCTGAAACAAGGCGCCCGCCGCCGCTTCGACCGGCGGCATGGCTTCAGCATCGGACAGACGAGCCAGTCGCAGCGACCAGTCGGTCATTCTTCGGTCCGGATCAGAACCGTCTCACCGACCAGAAGGAACAGGAAGAAGGGCGCCCACGCGGCTAAGAATGGTGGATACCCGCCGAAAGATCCCATCGCGAGCGCGGCGTTATCGACGACGAAATAGGCAAAGCCCAAACCCATGCCGATGATGGCCCGCACAAACACCTGGCCTGATCGCGCAAGGCCGAAAGCCGCAATCGCGCCCAAGAGCGGCATCAACAGCGCGGACAGCGGCCCAGCAAGACGGTGCCACCACTTGGCGCGCAACTCTGAAGTGCGGCGCCCAATCGCCTCGAACGCGTCAATAGTCTCGCGTAGCTCAAAAAAGCTCTGACCGTCAGGATCAGCGGATTGGACCTCGATACGTTGCGGCGTCAAAGTCTGTCCGACCACCAGCGTTTCAAGCTCCTCAGCCGCTGCTTCGCCAACATCGAAACGCACTGGATTTTTGAGCTCCCAGCCGGGATTGGCGTAGGTCGCCTCGGTCGCTTTTACCCGTTCAAGGATCAGTCCGCCTGCGGCACGCTTGTACCAAGTCACATCATCGAGGGTGATGTTCTCGCCCGATCCGACAAGCGATGACGCCGTCAAAATGTTATCGCCATCGGTGAGATAGACATTGGCGCGCACACCGCTCTCTTTAGGAACCTCGCCATACTCTGCGGCTTCCCAGGCTTTCAGGGCGCTGTTGGCTCGCGTGACGATCCGTTCATTGAACGCAAAGCTAATCACAGAGATCAAGGCCGCTGCGAGCAGGAGCGGTGACATAACCTGGTGCGCAGACAGCCCTGAGGCTTTCATCGCCACGACTTCGGAATTCTGATTGAGCGCCACTAATGTGATCAGTGTCGCCAACAGCACCGAGTAAGGCAAAAACCGCGATATCAATTGGGGCACACGCAGCGTCACATAGCGCCAGATTTCCGCCTGTCCGTTGCCTTCGGGTTCAAGGATTTTGCCCGTCTGCCCCAGCAGATCGAGCATCATCAACACCAAGACCAGCATCAGCAGCACCGCAAGGATGCGCACCACGAACATCTTAGCGAGGTAAAGCGTCAAAGTCCGCGAGGGGAAAAAGTCGAGCTGCATTGGGTTTGGCTTCTGGTCTGTCTCTGGTTTGGCCTACTCAGCGGGTGCGAGCGAGGCCTCTTCGCCGACGGTTCCGGTGCTGGCCGGTTGGCGGCTGGCGAAGAGCTTTGCGATCCGTTTCGTGATTTTGGCAAACCCGGTTTCGAGCCATCCGATCGCTTGGCCGCCGGGCACATAGGCCACCTGATAAAACATCCAGAGGATCAACGAGGCGAAAACGATGAAAGGTCCCCAGAGCGCCGCAATTGGATCAACCAGCCCGAGGGCAGCGACGTCTTCTCCGTACTGGTTCACTTTGTGATAGGCGACGACCATTATGATCGAGACAAACACGCCCAGCGCGCTGGTTGATCGTTTAGGCGGAATGGCGAGCGCAACAGCCAAGAGTGGCATCAGCAGCATCATCACCACTTCAACCAATCGAAAGTTAAAACTGGCCAAGCTGGCGTCTCGCGCCTCTTCGGGTGCGTCTTCACTCCACCCAATTCGTAGCAGTTCGGGCAGAATATATTCACGGCTGGCGTCGCCGCGTTTGCGGAACTCTTCAATCGCGGGCAGGTCGATGGGCAGGTCGTGACGGCTAAAGCTCAGCACGCGGGGGGTTTTGCTGCCGGTGTCTTGGACAATCGTACCTTCGGAGAGGCGCAGGATGATCGTATCGGGGCTATCGCTCGTCGCGAGGAAAGCGCCTTCGCGCGCGCTGATGGACAGCGTTTGCTTGCGATCGTTGGTGACCCGCGCAAAGATACCTTTCAGCCGGCGGCCTTCGTCCTCGCTCTCTTCGATTCGCAAGGCCATGCGATCCGCAAGAGTGGTGAACTCGCCGACCTTGATCGAAGCGCCAAGGGCACCGGATCTAAGGTCATACTCTAGCTGTTCGTAATAGTATCGGCTGATCGGCTGGATGTAGAAGACCAAAGCCACGTTCACAGCCACAAGCACCAGGGTGATGGCGTAAGGGACGCGCAGCAGCCGCCAATAGGACTGCCCAACCGCGCGCATGGTGTCGAGTTCGGACGAGGTTGCGAGCTTGCGAAAGGCCAGCAGAATACCGAGCAGAAGGCCAAGAGGGATAGCCAGGCTGGCGTATTCCGGGATCAGCGCCCCCAGCATCTGAAACACGACGCCAATCGGCCCGCCTTCGACCGCAACGAAGTCGAACAGTCGCAGCATCTTGTCGAGCAACAGCAACGAACCAGCGAGCGCGAACACACCCAGCATAGGCACAATCACCAGCCGAAAAATATATCGGTCAATACTGGGAAGGAGGCTGGCCAAGAGCGATCTTCACATTTTGGTTTTCGTTTCGGTGCGAAGGGCCGTGCGAAAGGCCTTTAGCGCCGCATAGCTGCAAATCGCGCGCGGGTCACGCAGTGTTCGCAAGCCATGAACAGGACTCCATCGCTACCAAAAGCGGCTGCCAGGGATGCCTTTAAAGGGTCCCGCTTCATACTGGCTGATCCAGCCGCCATAGAATTGACCCGGTTGGGGTGTGATGCGTTCACCATCGACCAAGCATTCATCAAGAGGATCGGGATAGAAGGCGAGAAAGTCACGGATCGGTGCAAAGCTGGGCGTCGGGTTGGAATAGGACCAGGCGACCGCTTCGATCGCGTGTCCGGCAACCTCCAAATCCCAGTAATGGGCCTGTCCTTTCCATTCGCACATCGTCCGCCTTGGATTTGGACGAAGGTACTCCATCGCGATATCGGCCTGCGGGATGTAGTAGGTTGGCGGATGGCTGGTTTCGAGCGTTCGCCACGCCTTTTCGCTGTCGACGATCGTGACGCCGCGATGGATGATCTGGATGCGCCGCTGAGTTGCTTCGCAAATGGCTGGGCGCGGGTAATCCCACACGCTTTCTTGTCCGGGACCGACAGGATCGGGTTTGGGATGGCCGAAAGCGCTCATCGGGCTTCGATTTGATTCCTGACTAGGCTTTCTCAAGCGTGCATTGCAACGGATGTTGTTGCTGGCGGGCGAAATCCATCACCTGGTTCACCTTGGTCTCCGCCACTTCGTAAGGGAAGATGCCGCATACGCCGACGCCCTTTTGGTGGACATGCAGCATCACGCGGGTCGCCTGTTCCAAGTCCATCCCGAAGAACCGCTTAAGCACCATCACGACGAACTCCATCGGGGTGTAATCGTCGTTCAGCATCAGCACTTTGTACTGGCTGGGCTTCTTAGGCTTCGTGCGCGTTTTGGTCGCAATGCCGACTTCGTTGTCGGTGCCTTCGTCCTTATCGCCATCAGCCGCCAACGGACGCGCGACCGCAAGAGCGGCGCTTTCAACCGAATGGATGATGAGGGGTCTGGACATGGGACTCCATTATGGGATTCGTTTGCGTCTTAGCAAGGTGCCGAACACACCAAAGTGCACCTAAGAAAATATGATCGGGCGATCGCAGAGTTCCCAGCTTCGGCCAACGCAAATCTAGTCCTGTCAAAAAAAGGGCCGGGCAACCCGCTATCGGGTGCCCGGCCCATGCGCTTATTCAGCGCGCTTTCGTGAACCGGATTTGGGAGAGAGAGGAGAGGTCCGGTTCAGAAATCCGTATCAGCAGCTCAGGCAGCTTTCGTCATTTTCTCGGTGGCGACGCTCACGCGGTTCGAGATCGGAGCGAAAGCGTCGTTGTAGAGCTTCACCCACGCTTCGGTGCGCTGCGAGCCGAACGAGACGACGGCGTCGAAGTTACGACGGGCCAGTTCGCCCTGAAGCTGCATCAGTTCGGTCGGCGACTTGACGGCGGCCATCTTCTTGGCGTCTTCGGTGACGGTTTCGACGACGGTCTTGCCGGTTTCGACATTGCCTTTGACCAGTTCCTGAGCGCCGGCGAAGAAGATCTTGCCGCTCTCAACGACGGCTTCGACGTTGGCTTTGTTGAACTCGTTCACTTCACCAGCGAACTCGCCGCTCTTGGCGTAGGCGGTCTTCACGCGCTCTTGCATGTCAGCGGCCATGTCTTTGGCTTGGGCGGCGATGTCAGTCTTTTCAGCGGTTGCCATGATCGTATCCTTGAGTTTGGTAATGGTGCTTGGTGAGGTCGTTTCGACGGGCTTGGCCGGTGCCTTTTTGGCAGGAGCCTTTTTCGCCGGGGTCTTTTTTGCTGCAGCTTTAGCCGGAGCGCGTTTTGCAGGTGTGCGCTTTGCAGCTGTCTTGCGCGCTGGGGCCTTCTTGGCCGGAGCCTTCTTAGCGGGCGCTTTTTTCGCAGGAGCGGCCGCAGCCTTCTTCACGCCCGCTTCGCTCGCATCGGCTTTCGGCATGTCAGCCTTCACAGCTTCAGCGACTTTCTTAGCCGAGCTCTTCGCCGCCGCAGCGGTTTTCGCTTCCGCGGTTGCTGCGTCGATCTTCGATGTCTTGGTGGCGTCAGCCATAGTAACCTCGTGTTATGTTGCGCTGCACAAAATACGCATTGCAACTGCGAAGTCAAGGTTTTTGTGCAGTGCACAAAAATGATCTAACGCGATGTTTTTATAAGAAAAATGGGTTTTGCGCGCATTTTTCTCAATTTTTTCTGTGACTCAAATCAGCGAGTTTTGACGTATCGACCGGGTGCGTCCTCGATCACTTTGTCGCCGCGCCCGCCCGGCTTGCGTTTGCCGGTCGCGGGCACTTTGGCGCTGTCTTGCCGCTCCAGCCATTCGAGCCAATGCGGCCACCAACTGCCCGGATGTTCGGTGGCGCTTTCAACAAAGGCGTCGAGGCTTGCTGCCTTGCTTTCACCCACCCAGTATTGATACTTCTTTGCCGCCGGTGGATTGACGACACCCGCGATATGGCCTGATCCTGCGAGGAGAAACTCAAGCGGGCCTTTGAAATGGTTGGTGATGCGCCACACGCTTTCGGCGGGAGCGATATGGTCCTCCCGTCCCGCTTGTACATAGGTCGGAACTTCAACGCGCGTCAGGTCAATGGCTGTGCCATCGGCTTCCAGCGCATCAGGCACGACCAATTTGTTGTCGCGGTACAGCTCGCGCAGATATTGGTTGTGCCATTGGGCGGGCAGATTGGTCACATCGCCGTTCCAGTGAAGCAGATCAAACGCGGGGTAGTCCTCGCCCAGCAAGTAATTGTTGACCACATAGTTCCAGATCAGATCCTTGCCGCGCAGCGCGTTGAACGTTGCCGCCAAGTAGCGGCCGTCAAGATACCCTTCTGGTGACAGCTTGCCGATCATTTCGAGCTGTGGGTCATCAATAAAGTGTTTGAGATCACCGCTGCGCTCAAAATCGACCTGCGCGGTGAAGAAGGTGGCGCTCTTCACCTTGTCGGCATCCCCGCGGCGCGAGAGGATCGCTAAAGTCGCCGCTAGGGTCGTTCCCGCCACGCAATATCCGATTGTGTGGACGGCGGGCACTTTCAATCGCTCGCGCACGTGATCGATCGCTTCCATTTGCGCGCGAATGTAATCGTCCCAAACGACATCTGCGATGGTTTCATCGGCGGACTTCCAGCTGACCACGTACACCGTGAGGCCTTGGTCGACCGCCCATTTGACGAAGCTCTTTTTCGGATTGAGATCGAGAATGTAGAATCGGTTGATCCAAGGCGGGAAGATGACCAACGGCGCCTCAAACACGTCTTTGGTCGAAGGAGTGTATTGGATCAGCTGATAGAGCGGCGTTTCATGCACCACCTTGCCCGGTGTTGCAGCCAGATTTTCGCCGAGCGTGAAGGCGTTGGGATCGGTGTGGGTCAATTGGCCGCGCTTTAAGTCAGCGACCAGATGGCGCATTCCGCGCACGAGATTTTGCCCATTCGTTTCGACCGTCCGTTTCATCACAACCGGATTGGTCAGCAGAAAATTGCCCGGGCTCATCGCTTCGGCCAGCGCGTTGACCGCGAACTCGAGCTGCTTGCGCATCTCGCTATCAAGGCCGGGCATGGACTGGACGGCGTTGCGGAAATATTCGGCCAGCATCAAATAGGTCTGATGCAGCAAGGCAAACGCGGGATGTTCCTGCCACTCTGGATCGGCAAAGCGCCGGTCTTTCTTGGGAAGGGCGGGCTTGGTGTCATCTTCGTCAGTGGCGGCCGCGTCGCCGCCAAATCCGGGCATGGTCAGGGGCAGAGACGGGGTCATTTGACCAAAGACGCCCTTCCACAGGTCAAATGTATCCGTCGCAAGCTTTGTCTGAGCTTCCACAATGCCCTTAGGCATTTGCGACAGCATGCTTTGCGAGAGGACCAGCCATTGCGCGGGATCGAGAAGATTGGACGGATTGCTCAGCCCGGCGGTGGCTTGCTCGGTGGCTCCGCGCGCCTGATGGGTCACAAAATCCAGCCAAATGCCTTGCAATTCGGCTCCGGCTTTCGTCCACTCGCCAATATCGCCGGGGGCAAGCGTGGCGGGGAAGGCCGGTTCGCTTTGGTCCTCGTCACCCGTGCTAGCGCTGAACATCGCCTTCATGGCTTCACCCTGCATGTTGAAGAAGGGTGAATTCATGAACGCCTGAAAAGGCTCCGTTTCGTTAAACGGTTTTTGCGTGTCGTCAGCCATCACGTATCCCCATCGCGCTTTATCATAGGCCCAGTCTGGGCAACCGCATCCTAGCGGACTGTGAGGCCATTGATCTATAGAACTTTTGAAGGGCGAAGCGTTTCCTCGCGGCGAGGTGATGTTCGAGGATCGCGAAAACGCCTTCCCCTCGTGACCTGTCTTGCCCTATGCCCATATTGCGCATTCGAGCCGTTTGGTTGCGCTTTTTGGTCCGGACAAAGCAATGAATGATCAATTTTACCGTATGAAGCGTCTCCCGCCCTATGTGATTGCGGAAGTAAACGCCATGCGGCACGCCGCTCGCCAGAGTGGGCAGGACATTATCGACCTGGGCATGGGCAACCCCGATCAGCCGCCTCCGCAGCACGTGATTGATAAACTGTGCGAAGTGGCCTCAAAACCCGATGCGCACGGCTATTCGCAGTCCAAGGGCATTCCGGGGCTTCGCCGCGCTCAGGCCAACTATTACGGGCGGCGCTTCGGCGTGGATCTTGACCCCGAGACCGAGGTGGTGGTGACGATGGGGTCCAAGGAAGGGCTCGCCAGTCTGGCCACCGCAATCACCGCGCCGGGTGACTGTGTGCTGGCGCCCAACCCCTCTTACCCAATCCACACCTTCGGCTTCATCATTGCGGGCGCCACGATCCGTTCGGTGCCAACGACGCCCGACGAACGCTATTGGGCCTCGCTTGAAAGCGCTATGGCGTTCACGGTCCCGCGGCCTAGCGTTTTGGTGGTCAGCTATCCTTCCAACCCAACCGCGGAAACGGTTGATCTGGCCTTCTATGAACGGCTCGTCGCGTGGGCGCGTGAGAACGAGGTCTGGGTTCTTTCTGATCTGGCCTATTCCGAGCTGTATTACGACGGCAAACCCACTCCTTCGATCATGCAGGTCGAAGGCGCGAAAGATGTCGCGGTGGAATTCACCAGCATGAGCAAGACCTATTCGATGGCGGGCTGGCGCATGGGCTTTGCCGTGGGGAACCGTGAACTCATCGCTGCGCTTACGCGAGTGAAGTCGTACCTCGATTATGGCGCTTTTACGCCGATTCAGGCGGCGGCCTGTGCGGCACTAAATGGCCCGCAAGACATTATTGAGGAAAATCGTAAACTGTATCAGCGCCGCCGCGATGTACTTGTTGAGGCCTTCGGCCGGGCCGGATGGGAGATACCCACACCGGCAGCTTCGATGTTTGCATGGGCCCCGTTGCCCCCGGCGCTGAAGGATATGGGAAGCTTGGAGTTTTCCAAACAGTTGTTGACCGAGGCTAAAGTGGCGGTCGCCGCTGGTGTTGGGTACGGCGAAGAAGGCGAAGGCTTCGTTCGAATAGCGATGGTTGAAAATGAGCAGCGTCTGAGACAAGCGGCCCGGAATATAAAGAGATACCTTTCGTCGGTCGGCGTAAACAGTTCAACGACTTAGTGGATCCTTGTTGTTATCGTATTTTTATCAAGATAGCTTGGGTAAGAATTGCCTAGAACGCGTTAGTTTGTCCGCCGTCTTGGGGCAAAGAGGAGTAGGACATGCCTCCGGGTGAAACGCGGCCTTTGACGAAGCGTCAGGCCGCCGTCATGGAGCGAATTGATCGGCGCGTCCCGATCAAAGTGATCGCGCAGGAACTCGGGGTCTCTGAAACCCGGATCAATCAGCATATTCGGGCGCTGAAAGATATCTATGGCGCCGGCAGTTTGCGCGATCTTGTAGACCTTCACCGATTGAGCCAAGCGCAAAAAGAGCAAGCCGAAGAAGGCGACAATAATCAAGGTAATGAGGGGCTTGGAGATTCCGGTAAGCCCTTAAGCGAAGCTGCATACACAAATTCTCAGGTGCAAAATCCGATCTTTGCGTTCGATAACGAGGGTCGGGACGGCGGCCATGATGTTGAACTCAACGACGTGTCGCCTTTGATCCAAAGCGCGCCTTGGCTGCGGCCGAGCGAACCGAAGGTCGTCCCCGGGTTGCTCGATGGTGAACACGCCATCACGCTTCGTCTTGCGGCGATCGCCGGGATCGCATTTGGCATTCTGGCGGCGGCGGTTCTTACCGCCGTGGCCGCGCTAATGATCAGCGAAGCGTTGGATGGGCGTGCGACCGTGCCTGTGAACGAACAAGGCTTTTCCTGAGGAGCAGGGAAAGGCGGGAGAATTGGAAATGACCGATACGATCCGCGCAGACGCACACAATCTCAAAAAGCTCATCCGCGAAGCCGAAGCGCTGGCTGATGAATCGATGCTGGCTTTTGCCAAACTAAAGCAAGCCATGCTGACGGCGAGGCAGAACCCCGAAGTAGAAGTGGACGCAGGCCAACGCGCGCTGATGCGCTTGAATCAAGCGGAAGCTCAAGCGTTGGCTATGTCAACGAACCTGCTGAGAGTGCACGATGAACTCAGCAAAGTGGCCCGCGAGCGCATGGGCGAGGACAAGAACATTCCCACTGAAATCGCGCAGGCTTCCATGGCCGATGAAAGCGTGGCGCAATTCGAGAATGTTTGAGCTGAAGTTCACCCATGTTTGAGCTGCTTGCGTCGGATTACCGCTTCGCCCTCCAGGATGTGCTGACCTACGCCATTTGTGTGTCAGCCTTGATTTGGGGGGCGGGGCCGGAGCGAGCGACTGTGGCTATCTGGATGGTTTTGTTTGAGCTGCCGGGCTGGTTTTACAGCGCCATCTGGGGTTCCAGTTTCCAGTTTCAGTCGATCGATTTCTTTTTAGCCTCGAGCGACGTTCTGGCGGGAATTCTCTGGGTATGGGTCGCGCTTTACGCCAATCGCAATTACCCACTGGTCATCGCGGCGCTCCAGCTACTGGCCATCTCGGCGCACCTCGCGCGAGGTGTGCTTGAGGCGATTGCCCCCGTTGCATACGCAGCCATGTTCATCGCGCCAGGTTGGCTGCAACTTATCGTCATGGCCGTAGGTCTTGGCCGACATGTCCGGCGCGAACAACGATTTGGCCCCTACCGCGAATGGCGTGTCTCACTCCCTTGGCTAGGTTGGCTCTCAACGAAGATTAGGAGGGCCTAGGCCATGCATGCCAATGAACTGACGCCCTGTCCAAACCCCACGCTACCATGCGTCTACACCTCGCCAGCTTTTGGGCTAAGTCCACAAGACAGGCGACAAGAGCGCCAAATTCGGGAGATGATCGCGCGGCTGCGCGAGATCTTGCTTGCGCCGCCCACTCATACTGAGCGCTTCCATGTTGTGTTTTGGGATTCCGCGCGACGGGTCTCCGGAATGAACGCTCTGGGCCAAGGTTCACAGACTGCCTTAACCGTGCGTATTCGTGACTTATTTCATCATGCACTTAAAGCTGAGGCTGCCGCAATCCTTATGGCACACACACACCCCTCTGGTGACTGTCGACCCAGTAAAAAAGACTTAGAATCGACAAAACGTATTGCGTTAATAGGAAGGTCACTAGAGATAGAACTTCTTGACCATTTGATTTTTTCTCAAAACGCGGTGTACTCTATGAGAAAAAGAGGCCAGTTGTGAGTTCTAATTCAGTGCCAAGTTCTTTTCCAGAAGCAGACGCTCTTATTCCGCGGTTCCGCGAGGCTGGAGATGTCACGTTGGATCTGCTGCATCGGGATGGGCGAGTGGACGGGCGCTGGCTTTCTCTACACCCTCGAGAATTTGGAGTGATTTGGCGACTGGCTCAACAACCCGGTCAAAGGGTCAGCAAGCGCCAACTTCTCGCGGATGTGTGGCGTATATCGTTTGATCCAGAAACCAACAGTGTGGCTGTTCACGTTGCTCGCATTCGCGCCAAACTGCAGCCGCTGGGTCTGGCGCGGCTCATCGCCACTCATCCCGATGGTGGGTATTATCTTGACGCCCCCGTCGAACCCAATGAGCTTGTGTCTGAGTGAGCGCCCGTTCTGGCGTGGTGTCCTTGGTTTGAAGCGCTTTCTCACTGGACTTGGTCGATGGCTTGAGTCAGGCTTAAACCGAGATTGAAAACACCACTTAAAGGCGCATCATGACCGAACTCGCAATGGCACCTCAAACAATCCTGTCAAACGATCGGATTTCCATCGAACTGGAGGACACAGGCGTCGCGCAAGTCCGACTGATGCGCGGCGATAAAATGAACGCGCTGGATGAGGCGATGTTCTCTGCGATCATCGAAGCGGGTGATGTCTTGGCCAAGACCAAGGGCGTTCGTGTGGTCGTCCTGTCAGGCGAGGGGCGCGCTTTTTGTGCCGGCCTCGACACGGCGAATTTTGGTCGCACGCCCGATGCAAACGAGCCTGAATTGACTGAGCGCACTTATGGCAATGCCAACAAGTTTCAGCAGGTCGCGATGACATGGCGCAA
Source organism: Pseudomonadota bacterium (assembly GCA_039814925.1). Lineage (GTDB taxonomy): Bacteria > Pseudomonadota > Alphaproteobacteria > Sphingomonadales > Sphingomonadaceae > Erythrobacter. Next base: position 382,903 of record JBCCAH010000002.1, on the reverse strand, counting down.
GCTTGCCGTTCCCGTGATCGCGGCTGTCCATGGCATTTGCTTTGGCGGTGGCTTGCAAATCGCGAGCGGCGCCGACATTCGCATCGTCCATCCTGAAACACGTATGTCCGTGATGGAGATGAAGTGGGGCCTTGTGCCGGATATGGGCGGCTACGCGTTGTGGCGCGGCCTAGTGCGCGACGATGTCCTGCGCGAGCTTGTTTACACCAACCGGATCTTTGGCGGGACCGAAGCGCAATCGCTCGGCTTTGCGACGTACAACGACGAAGACCCGCTTGCGCGCGCTAACGCGATAGCGCAGCAGATTGCGGGCAAGAACCCCGGCGCGATCCGCGCGGCGAAGCGATTGCAGGCGGGTATGATGGAGCGCGACACGGACGCGATCCTGCTCGAGGAAAGCATCGAGCAACACGCCATTATGCGCACGCCCAACCAGATCGAAGCCGTTATGGCCGAAATGCAGAAGCGTACGCCCAAGTTCGAGGACGTTTAGAGCCTCTCTGCTATCCAAACACCGCGACGCATTGCAGGCCTTCCAAGACCTGCTTGCCTTCCGCGTCCCACATCCGCAGCCGTTCTGAAGAGTACCCCAGATCGGCGTGCTGGCTGGCGTTTTCCGCCAGATACCAGCCCCCCGCAGACTGCGTGTCGGGGTCGAGCACGTTGAACGACCAGTTGATCGAACTGATCGGCCCCATGCGCCGCATGATCCGCATCGCGCCTGGCGGCATGACGTCACCCATCAACACCAGCTTGGCAACCGGATCGAGAGAGTGATCCTCAGTCAGTCGCGCCCAGCGCCGGATGGTCGCGCCGTGATCTTCACCCTTCGTTTGGCCAAAGCGGATGTCGAAATTGTTCTGGATGAAGGAGGGTCCTTGCCCCTTCATCGCAACGGCTGAGTCTTCGGGAGAGCCGGGCCAATCGGTGGGCTGATCGGCTGGGCGCATCGCGTTGGGCTCTCGGCCTGTCGCGAAGAGCCAGAACGCAGTCAACGCCACCTTGCCATCGGAATGGATTTCACTGCGCGCCTGGGTGACGTTCCGTCCTTGACGCACGATTTCGGCAGAAAGCTCAATTTCCTCACCCACCGGTGCGACAAAGCCGATCTGAGCGGCCCTTAGCGGCGGCAGATCGGTGAAGGCTCTGGTTGCCATAGTGTAGGCCACTAGAGCCGAAGCGCCGCCATAAAGCGTGCGCCCCTGCATCCAGTCTTGCGCGTGGGAAAGGTGGGCCGGACCAGCTTCGCCAGTGATCGGGGATAGGAGGCTTTCAATCGTCATAATAGGGCCTCTGCCTTGCCACACGCTCCGGGTCCAGATTGACGTTGCGGAAAGGTTTGCGCTCTAGATGGAGAGCGCGAGGCGAATCCCATTGCCAAGCCGCAATCGAGGCGCTAGTGGGCCGCTTCCGCCTGACGCCGACTTGTTCGGCAATAGGGCGCTCGGCCCGATGGCGGAGTGGTGACGCAGCGGACTGCAAATCCGTATACGCCGGTTCGATTCCGGCTCGGGCCTCCACACACGATTGCTGCATGGCAATCAACATGTGCCGCTTTAGCTCAGTTGGTAGAGCACATCATTCGTAATGATGGGGTCACTGGTTCGAGTCCAGTAAGCGGCACCAGAGCTTTTTCTAAGCCTTAGGCTGACACAACAGGACGGCGTTCCACCGATGGGCGTCCAGGCGCGTCTTCGCGTGCTCTAGCGACGATGTCGCTGGGGCCGATGGTTTCGCCGCATTCAGGGCAGGCGAGCACGGCGTGGATATCCGCACCGCAGGTTTTGTGCTGATGAATGATCGGCGGGCCGTCTTCGCCCGCATAGTGCTTGTCGCCCCAACCCACAATCGTGGCGATGACGGGATGCAGGTCGAGCCCCTTGGCCGTGAGACGGTATTCATAGCGGTCGGGATTAGTCTGATATTGCTGGAGCCGGACGACCCCATGCTCTTCCAGCCGTGTGAGTCTGTTCGCCAGTGTCGTGCGCGACATGCCTAGGCGTTGCTGGAACATCTCAAACCGGCGCACGCCGAGAAAGAAATCGGAGAGGATCAGAAGCGTCCAGCGATCGCTCAGGACCGCCGAACTGCGCGCAATCGAGCACTGCGTGTCGCTGACATCTTCCCACTTCATGTTTCGTGCCTTTCGCTTGATTGAGCGCGCTGATCGCACAAAAATTCGACAAAGTCCAATTTTTGGACTAACCTCGCGCTCGAGCGAGGGAGAAAGCAAAATGCCTGCGATTCCACCGATTGATCCGCGCGCCGCGTCGATGGCCATTCCCATTGATCGCAACGTGCGCGAAGGCGTCACCACCAAACGCGCGATCTGCCAGGCCTGCGATATCGCCTGCAGCGTCGTGACCGAAAGCAAGAAGGGCCGCGTGGTCCGTGTGCGCTCGTCCGACAACCCGATCTTCCGCGATCACATTTGCATGAAGGGAATCGTTGCGCCCAAAGGCCTTGCCAACCCCAACCGTTTGATCAAGCCATTGAAGCGCGTGGGCGAACGCGGTTCGGGCGAATGGGAAGAGGTAAGCTGGGAAGAGGCGATGAGTGACATCGGCGCGCGTCTCAAAACGATCATAGCAGAGCACGGCCCAGAAGCTTGGGCGGTCTCGACCAGCCAGTGGAACACCGGCACTGATCACGGGCTTGGGCGGCGGCTGATGAACCATGTTGGCTCTCCCAACTGGATCAGCGGTGTGGCTTTATGCGCGGGCAACACAGCCGCCGTGAACCGCTTTACCTATGGCTGGTTTCCGATGGGCGACTTCGCCAACACCAATTGCATCGTCTTGATGGGTCACAACCCGCGTCGCCACAGCTGGACGCCGATCTATGAAAGCATCCGGAAGGCTCAGGCGCGCGGGGCTAAACTTATCGTCACCGACCCACGCCGTTCCTCCAGCGCTGAACGCGCCGATATCTGGCTGCCTTTGAAGGCGGGTTCGGACGCAGCGATGATGTTGGGTTGGCTTAAAGTGATCATCGATGAAGAGCTTTATGACAAAGCTTTCGTGCGCGATTGGACCGTCGGTTTTGAAGCGCTGCGCGAGCGTGTGAACGAGTTCCCGCTGGAGCGTGTGGCCAAACTTACCGGCTGCGATCCGGAGATGATTGCCAAGGCCGCGCGCATGTACGCCACGGAAGGCCCCTCGATCATTCCGTGGACGCCGATCACCGATATGCAGCGCAATTCGACGTCGGCGATCCGGCTGCAAACAATCTTGCGTTCGATCTGTGGCTATGTCGACGTGCCGGGCGGCGAAGGGCTTCAAGGCTTCAACCCTAAGGTGATCAACGAAAGCGCAATCGAGATGCACCACGTTCTCTCGGACGAGCAAAAGGCCAAGCAGCTGGGTTCTGATCAGCATCCCGCTTTCACCTACCGCGCGCAGGAACGGTTCCGGGGGCCGACCAAAAAAGTCTGGGGTCAGGAATACGCCAACCTTGTGATGGGCTGCCATATGGCAACGCCGTCGGCTACCTTTCGCGCGATGGCGGGGAGGGGGCCCTATCCGGTGAAGGCATTCTTCTTCCTCGGGAACAACCCGATGATGAGCTACGCCAATATGAACCTGATCATCGAGGCGATGATGAATCAGGATTTGATCGTCGCGCATGAGCAATTCATGACGCCTTCTGCGCAGCTTGCCGACTATGTGCTACCGGCGGACAGCTGGCTGGAGCGACCATGGCTGATGGACAGTTTTGGCTGGCTTTCAACCGTGCGACCATCCGAGAAATCGATGGAGCCACCGGGTGAATGCCTCAGTACGTTTGAGTTCTGGAAGAGGCTTAGCGACGAGATGGGGCGCGCCGATCTGGTGCCATGGGCAACGGTCGAAGAATTCTACGACTGGCGTCTCAAAGCCACTGGCATGACTTTTGAACAGCTTTGCGAAGAGACCGACGTCTATTTCGGCCCACTTGAATTTCGTAAGTACGAGAAAGCAGGCTTTGCAACGCCAAGCGGCAAGGTGGAACTGGCCTCCTCGATTCTAGAGGATCTCGGCTTTGATCCGTTGCCCTATTTCCGCGAAGAGCCCGAAGCGGACGCGACCTATCCCCTGCGGATGTTCACGGGTGTCCGCGAGGATGGCTTTTTCCAGACTGGTCACCGACACATCCCCGAAATGCGTGAACGGCACCCTGATCCATTGGTTTTTGTAAGCCCGGGCACCGCAAAGGAACTTGCGCTCACTGAAGGTGAATGGGTGGAAGTCGCCAACGAAAGCGGCGCGATCGAGATCAAGGTGACCGTGCGCGATTCGATGCCCGATGGGCTGATCCGCATCCCGCATGGCTGGTGGAAGCCAGAGATGAAACAGGGCGCTGGGCATTTGTCGGGCGCGCTCAAATACGCGGATGCCCAACTATGCCGGGACGATCCCGATTTCCTCGACCGGGAACAGGGAATTCCCCACCTCAAAGGAGTGCCATGCCGGATCAACAAACTGGCGACACAGCCGGTAGCCGCGCGCAAAGAAGAGCGCATGGAGCCCGCCGAATGAGCACCAAGCAACCCAGCGCTGTGTCATCTAAGCTTGCTTTCTGGATGGCGCAGCGCTCTTCGCGCAATCGCACTCTCGTTGATCGTCTGTGTCGCCGGATGGTGGCAAAGGCGATGACCAACCCGCCCGAAGACGATTTCATGCGCGACGATCTGATCGAGAATGATCTCGGCTTCGATCCTGACGAACTCGATCGCTATCAAGGCGGCGCGAGCGCCGGGGATTAGATCACAGCCGGCCCTAAATCCCGGGCGCTGGTCGTTCTGTGAAACCAGTCTAGGCGGCTGCGGTTTGCCGTTCGAACTCCAGCCGCACCCATTCTCCGTGATCGGCAGGACCGCGGCAGGCTAGGAACTCCAAATCCGCGGGGTTGCACGCGACAACTGCGTTGGTGGTTGCGCCTGAATCGTCTTCAGCGAATCGGTTGATGCTCAGTCGCCCATCTTCGCGGTTGGCGAACAGCGTTTGCAGCGACGCCACGGAATGCTGATCGCTCGCTGACAGCAGCGCGGTCATCCGGTCAAAGCGGTTGTGCGTGCTGGGCGAGAGGTCCGTTTCGCGCGCGACGTTGTCGTCAAACAGGCAGTGGTTTGAGCGCGCCAGTGGCCCGTCATCGGTGCTGCGCGATTTGGAACCTTGCGGGTTCTTCTCCCATTCGATTGCGCCATCCTGGTCGCCGACCCAGTAGGAGTGCGCCCCAGCGACTTGCGTGCGTTCAAACACCGAGCTGGCAGCGGCCTTGCTGTCCTGTTGCAAAGCGAGATGCAGGAGCGAGAGGTACGGAATGCCAACCTTCGCGCCGAAGGTCTTGAGGTTGGTGGTCCCGACGGCCACGCCGTGCTGGTTCATGCCCATCAGCGTCTGACAGCCCGAGCAGGTCACTGTCCAGCTTTCCGGCCCTTCATCGGGCAGGCGGTGTAGCGCGATGACGTATTCAACATCCGGACCGTTCAGGTCCCAGGTCTGCCCTTGCAGCGCGTGTCCATCAGCGCTGATCGAAGGGGGCAGCAGTCCGACCGTGCAGCCCTCATCCTCGACCACAACCGGATCATCAGGATAGGCGATGATGTCGCGCACATCGGTCATATTGGCGGTGGTGAACAGGCGGATGGGATCCAACCCGGCGCCCTCGGCAATGCCCATATGCTCGGCGTAGCCAGCGGGGTGGAAGCCCTTGACGAGCTCCAAACAGGCCGCGCCCGCTTCGAACAGGCGATCGGTGCCTTCGTGCCCGGTGTTCTTCAGATAGGTCGTCACCGCGCTCACTCGATCTTCCACAAACGGCTGAATCATCTCGCGGAAATGCGCGCCATATTGGCGGCCCATTTCGTGCGGCGTGCCGGTGACAGTGAGTTGGGGAAGCTCGAGGCCCATGGGATTGTGTCCTGGTTCGAAAAGTCTGTGTTCTGCGTTCACATGGTTGAGCGAGCGCCGCGACGCAAGGGCTGCCCCCTTATTGCCCGCCGTCTCAGCCTCGTCCGACGACGCGCAAATGGTAGGCGTGATCGCCCAATTGCGCATCATAAGCGAGCAGGCGCTTGTGATAATGGCTGATGCTCAATTCTTCAGTCATGCCCACTCCGCCATGGGTCTGGATCGCCGCCTCGCCGATCTGCCGGCCGAGTTTGCCAATCTGCCCTTTGAGCACCGAGATATCGCGCGGGGTCGCTCCGCCCGAATTGGCGAGCGCGGTGGTGTAGGTCAGCGTGGAAAGCGCCTTGGTGTAAGCGATCTTCATATCGGCCAGTCGATGCGCGACCGACTGGAACATCATGATCGGCTTGCCAAACTGCTTGCGGGTCATGGCGTATTCGCTGGTCGCGGAAAGCAGCGCTTCCATTGCGCCGACGGCTTCGGCGGACTGGACGATGATGGCTTGGGCCAGGATGCCGTTCAGCGCGTCGCTCGCGTCTTCGAGCAGCGCCGTAGCCGCGACGCCGTTGAAGGTCACTTTGGCCGCGCTTTGCCCATCAATGGTGGTGTAGCTTCGGGTGGCCATTCCGGCGGCGTCTTTCTCGACGAGGAACAGCCCGACCGGTCCGTCTTCTCCTGTCCTGGCGGCGACGACGAGCGCGTCAGCCTCGGCGCCCGCGATGACCAGTCGTTTTTCGCCAGTGAGTTCAAAGCTGTCACCAGCGAGCGCGGCTTGCGTGCGGATCATATCGGGTGCGGCTGTACCGGCACCTTCCTCATAGGCGAAGGCGACGACCGCTTCGCCCGAAGCCAGCTTCTCGATCCACGCGGCTGCGTTCTCATGCTCGCTCGCTTCCAAAGCCGCACCGGCCAGCATGATCGTGTGCGCGTAAGGCTCCACCACCAAGTGTTTGCCGAAACTGGACGCAAAGGCGACGCAATCGGCGATCGAGCCACCAAGCCCGCCCTTCTCCTCGCTGAAAGGCAGGGCCAAAAGGCCGAGTTCGGCAAACTGGTTCCACACTTCGTCCGACCATGCTTCGTCTGACCGCACCATCGTCTGGCGCGTGTCAAAATCGTAGGTCTTTTCCAGATAGCGCGACACACTCTCGCGCAGCATGTCCTGCTCTTGGGAGAAAGCAAATTCCATCGGTTCCGCGCCCCGCTTAGTTTTTCGCCACGGTGCGCGCGATCAGGTCGCGCTGCACTTCGTTGCTTCCCGCATAGATCGAGGCCGCGCGGCTGTTGAGGTAAAGCGGCATGGCGATCAGGTCGAATTCGCTGCCGAGCGGTTCAACATTCGATCCAACGCGCAAGGCTTCCACCTGCCGCGCCAGCCCATCCACGCCCGAAAGGCGCGCCATAAGGGTTGAGATATCCTGCAAGCTTTCCGAATTGATCGTCTTGTTCATCGAGGGGAAGGAAGGGTCGCGCGCAATCGGGTGTCCGGCAATCGCCAGCTTCTCCATGTGGGAGAGCGAGGCGATATTGGCCTCGATCGCGCCGATCTCGCTTTGGAAGACCGGGTCATCCGCGAGCACACCACCAAAGGGCGAGGGTGTTTGCGCGGCGGCTCCGCGAGCCCGTTCGCAATAGCGCATCAGGGTCGGGCTTGCCGCGGACCCACCGCGTTCGTGCTTCAGCAAGTGCTTGGCCACGGTCCAGCCGTCGTTCTCTTCGCCCACGCGGCCCGATTGAGGCACGCGGACATTGTCGAAGAACACTTCGCACTGTTCGGGGAAGCCATCGAGGCCGTAGATCGGACGCACGTCCATGCCGGGATAGTCCATCCGGTCGAGCAGCAGGAAGGTGATGCCCTGCCGTTTCTTGCCCTCGGTACTGGTGCGCACCAGCATGAACATGCGGTTGGCGTGGTGCGCGTAGGTGGTCCAGATTTTCGAGCCGTTGATGATGTAATCATCGCCATCCGCTTCGGCGCGGCAGCTAAGCGAGGCGAGGTCGGAACCCGAGTTCGGCTCCGAATACCCTTGCGCCCAGAAATCGTCGCCTTGGATGATGCCGGGCAGATATTTGGCTTTCTGTTCTTCGGTGCCAAGGTCGATCAAAAGCGGGCCGACCATGCCGAGGCTCTGCGGCAAAAGCGGTGGCAGATCGGCCTTTCGATACTCTTCAGCGAAGATGAAGCGCTGCTCCACGCTCCAGCCCGTTCCGCCATATTCGACCGGCCAATGCGGCGCGGCCCAACCTTTCTCGAACAGGATCTTGTGCCAGGCCATGCACTGATCGAACGGGGCAAAGACGCTGGTGGTCTTCGACCCCGCCTCACGGATCGCAGGGCTCGGCGCGGTCGCGAAAAACTCGGCGACTTCGGCGCGGAAAGCTTCGAGTTCGGGCGAAAAATCGACGTTCATTTGGGGTTCTTTCGGATAAGTGGGCGGCGACGTTGGAACAGACATTTTCGGCGTTGGCAATGACCGAAGCGGTGATCTGTCGTCTGGCCTTTGCGCCCTTCATTGCCTCACCGCGTGATCTATGGCACTTTTCCTCTGCAAAGCGCCACATAATCGCGCGCGTCAGACGCTTTGGCCGCTTTGGTAAAACGCACCCCAATGGGATTATCGGGAGATGGGTTGTGCTTGAGATTATGCGCAAGGCGCGCCGCGAATTCACCTTTGCCAAGGGCGTGTATCACGTCCTAAGCGCGGTCAAAGATCTGCAGCCGGAATCGCCGGTTACCATAACCGACGAGATTGAGAACGCGGTTGACCAGCACGCCGATCGCCACGCTTTCCTGTTTGAAGGAGAAACGCTGACCTATCGCGAATTTGACGAACGCGCGAACGCGGTGGCGCATTGGGCGCTGTCGCAAGGGTTGAAGCCGGGCGATCCGGTCGCGTTGATCCTTGAAAACTCGCCCGATTATCCCGCGATTTGGTACGGCCTTTCCAAGGTCGGAGTGATTGCGGCGCTGGTGAACACCAGCCTTGAAGGCGACGGTCTGGCGCATTGCATCTCCATCGTCGGCGCGAAGACGATCATTGCGGGCGGTGTACAAGCCTCGCGAGCGGCTGAGGTTGCGCCCGGAATCGCCAACGATATCACCGTATGGGACTTCGACGGAGAGGCGGGAGAGGATTTCACCGCCGCGCTGACCGATCAACCCACCCACCGACCCGACAAAAACATACGCGCCGCAATACGCAACACCGACGTCATGTTCTACGCTTTTACATCGGGCACGACCGGCCTGCCCAAGGCGGCGAAGGTCACGCATATGCGTATTCGCGGCATGGCGCGATATGCTGATTTTCTGGGCGATGTGCAGCCGGGTGACCGTGTCTACAACACCCTGCCGTTGTACCACATGACCGGCGGCGCGCTGGGGATGGCAGGGCCGCTCATCTATGGCGGGACGCTGATCCTGAAACGAAAGCTGTCGGTGTCCGAATTCTGGGACGATGTCGCTGATTATGGCGCCAACAAGTTCGTCTATATCGGCGAATTGTGCCGTTACCTGCTTAGCGCCCCGCCGCATCCCAAAGAGCGCGCGCATGGCCTGCAAATCGGCTTTGGCAATGGCCTTCGCGGAGAGGTCTGGGGACCGTTTGTTGAACGCTTTGGCTTGCGCGAAATGCGTGAATTTTACGGCTCCACCGAAGGCAATGTGTCCTTTATGAATCTGGACGGGACCATCGGCGCGATTGGCCGCCTGCCCAGTTGGATCGAAGACAAATTGGGCGTCAAGATCGTCAAGTTCGACGTGGTCGAGGAAGAGCCCATTAGAGGGCAAGACGGCTTCTGCATCCCCGCTGACACCGACGAAGCGGGTGAAGCCATCGGTCGCATCGGCACCACCGGGCGCGACGCGTTTCACGGCTATCACGACAATTCCAAGGCGACCGAAAAGAAGATCTTGCGCAACGTTTTTGAAGAGGGCGACGCGTGGTTTCGCACCGGCGATCTGGTCCGGCGCGACGCCGATGGATATGTCTATTTCGTCGATCGGATCGGCGACACCTTCCGCTGGAAAGGCGAGAATGTCGCGACCAACGAAGTGTCGGACGCAGTCTCCAAATATCCCGGCGTGGAGCTTGCCAACGCCTATGGCGTCGCCGTGCCGGGTGCCGATGGGCGCGCCGGGATGGTGGCGATGACAGTGGGAGCCGATTTCGACATGGCCGGTTTGGCCGAGCATTGCCGCGCCAATCTGCCACCCTACGCTGTGCCGCTGTTTATCCGCATCCAACCACAAGCCGAGACGACGGGCACGTTCAAATTCCGCAAGGTGGAACTCGTCAAAGAGGGCTTTGATCTCGATGCGAGCGAGGATGCAATCTGGTTTCTTGAACCCGGCGCGGATAGCTATGCGCGCATGGAAGAACACCATCACGACGCTTTGGCTGCGGGCGAATACCGGCTGTGACATCACCCAAAACGGTGTGCGTGGCCGGCGCGACCGGCACGATTGGTCGCGCGGTGGTGCGCGAATGCGTGGCGCGTGGGCACACCGTGACGGCGCTGGTTCGCAGTGAGCAGGCGGGCGATCTGCCCGAACTTGCCGGAGCGGACGTGCGGGTTGTCGATGTGGGGCAGCAGATGGACGTCTCGCTCGCTCTGGCGGATATCACGCCGGACGTCGTGATATCCTGCCTGGCTTCGCGCTCGGGGTCGCCGCAGGACGCCGAAGCGATTGATCTGCACGCCAATATGCACCTTCTGATCGCGAGCGAATCTCAAGCCGTGCAGCGTTTTGTGCTGCTCTCCGCGATCTGTGTACAGCGTCCGCATCTGGCCTTTCAAAAGGCGAAGCTGGAGTTCGAAGCCGCGCTCAAGGTCAGCCCCATCGCGCACACTATTGTGAGGCCCACCGCCTTCTTCAAGTCGTTGTCCGGGCAGGTTGAGCGGGTGAAGGCGGGCAAGCCTTTCCTGATCTTTGGCAATGGCGAATTGACCCGGTGCAAGCCGATTTCGGACGCGGACCTCGCGCGTTTTATTGTCGGCAGTTTGGACGACCCGGCGGCGGTTGGCGCCGAGCTTCCCATCGGTGGACCCGGCCCGGCCATTTCGCTGAAAGAGCAGGGTGAGCTGTTGTTCGAAGCGGCGGGCATCGAACCGAAGTTCAAATCGGTCCCGCCCGCACTGTTCGACTGGGCGGCGCGTATCATCGGACTGGGCGCGCCGGTATCCAAATGGTGCGCGGAGAAGGCCGAATACGCCCGTATCGCTAGGTATTACGCCACGCAGAGCATGTTGTGGCTGGACCCCGAGACCGGTGAATACAGCGCGGAGAAAACGCCTGAGTTCGGCAGCGACCGGTTGCGCGATCATTACGCGCGGCTGCTGCAAGAGAATTGAAAAGCGAAACGATTTTCCTACGCCGCACCGAGTGCGTAAACCAATGGTTCTAAAGGCTTGCGACACTATGGGAATTGGAAGGTGACACTCAAAGTCCCTGAATTACAAATATGCAATTGAAAATAAATACAAATCACCTGGCTCTAACTTTCGCAAGAAGGGGGCTTGTGTGTAACGCGGCCCCTTGTGCTGGATGAGCGGCGCGATGGGAGAGGGCTCGCTTCTGTTCACAGCGCTGACCTGCACGGCCTTCATGGGGCTGGTCGCGTGGGTCAGCTGGTACAAGACGCGCGGCACCGCCGATACCAAGGAAGGCTACTTCCTCGCCGGGCGCGGATTGGGCGCGACCTTCATCGCGGGCTCGCTGTTGCTGACCAATCTGTCCGCTGAACAACTGATCGGCCTCAACGGATCGGCCTACGGCTTCAACATGTCGAGCATGGCGTGGGAGGTGACCGCCGCGATTGCCACAGTGGCGATGGCGCTGGTGTTCTTGCCCAAGTACCTCGCGGGCGCGTTTACGACCCTGCCGCAGTTTCTGAACGATCGCTTTGACCCGACCGTGCGTCGGATGTCGGTGGTGCTGTTCATGCTCGGATACGGCCTCGTGACCATCCCCAGCGTGCTCTATTCGGGCAGTCTGGCGGTGATCGCCTTCTTCGATGTGCCCGCGCTTACGGGGCTGGGCGAGTTCGAGGCGCTGGTCGCGATGGTTGTTGTGATCGGCGTGGTCGGCTCGATCTACGCGATCTTTGGTGGCCTTCGCGCGGTGGCGATCTCGGATACGCTGAACGGTGTGGGGCTGTTGATCATCGGCGTCGCGGTGCCCGTCTTTGGCCTGATCGCTCTTGGTGGCGGCGACTTTGGCGCGGGGCTGGAGACGATTACGTCTGAGAACACCGAAAAGCTGAACGCTATCGGCGGGCCGGATGATCCGACGCCCTTTGGCACGATCTTCACCGGCATGATCTTCGCCAACCTGTTCTACTGGTGCACCAACCAATATGTGATCCAGCGGACCCTGGGCGCGAGCAGTCTGGCGGAGGGGCAGAAGGGGGTGCTGTTCTCCGGTTTCTTCAAGATCCTGGTGCCGTTCCTCATGATGATCCCGGGTGTCATCGCCTTTCATATGTATGGCCCTGGATTGGGGAGCATCGACGAGGCCTATCCGCGCCTGATCCGCGATGTGCTGCCAGTGTGGATGAGCGGGTTCTTCCTAGCGGTATTGCTGGGCGCGGTGTTCTCCTCTTTCAACTCGCTGTTGAACTCAGCGGCGACCCTGTTCGCGCTTGACGTCTACGCGCCCGCGTTGAAGCGCGCCGCGAGTGATGCGGAGCTGGTGCGGGTGGCCAAGATTGCGAGCCTTGTGATCGCGTTGGGTTCGTTTGTGATTGCGCCGATGTTGACCTTTGCGTCCGAAGGGCTGTTTCAGGTGATCCGCAAGTTCACCGGTTTCTACAACATCCCGACCATCGCCATTGTCATGGTGGGCCTGTTCACGGCCCGCGTGCCCGCTTTGGGCGCGAAGATCGTGATCGTCTTCCACGTCGTCGCCTACGGCCTGTTGCGGTTCGCGCTGGAGGATGTGGTGACGCTCCACTTCATCCACCAATACGCCGTGCTGTTTGTGATTGAGGTCGGCATTATGCTTGCCTGCGGAGCGTGGCACCCGCGCGAGACAGCGTGGCAATTCACGCGCGATGAGAAGGTCGACATGACCGAGTGGCGCTTTGCGAAGCCGCTGGCGGGGACGCTGCTGAGCTGCGTGGTCGCGACCTACGTGCTGTTCTCACCGATAGGCGTGGTGGGCGGCTTTAGCGCGTGGTTCGCGCCGCTAATGGCTGCGCTGGTGCTGGCAAATGGCGGGGTGTGGGCGCGCGCTGTGCTCAGGCCACCAGCGAGGCCAGCACCCGGCGCTTCCCCTCAAACGGGCGACGGCCATGCATAACGGTGAAGTTGTCGACCAGCGCCACATCGCCCGGTTGCCACTCGCACAAAGCGGTGAGTTCGTCCGCGGCCTTGATGGCGGGCGCCATATGTTCGGCCATAATGGCCTCACCGCCGCCGAAGGTGATCGCCTTGTTGGGATCGTTGCGGCTGTCCGACCAGCCCCGGAAGGCCGCGATGAGCTGGTTGAAAAAGGTCTTGCGCCCATCCGCCAGCGTGCGAATGGCGGGCAGAGCGGCGGTGGTGACGCGCAAGCTGCCGTCTTCGAGCCACGCCCATGAATAGCCGAGCTGCGACAGCCGCGCTTCGGCCTCTTGCTTGGTCTCGACGCTCAATGTGGAACGCCACGAGCGGCCTTGACCCGAGCCTGCATCATCGCTGCCGGGCATCACATTGGTGTAACGCACACCCTCTGCCTCCAGCCGCGCGACAAAGGTCGGCGATTGCTCAGCCAGCCGTTCGAGAACCCAGTCCGAACGGCACAAAGGCGTGGCCCCGCCGGTCATCTCGGCGATCTCACAAAAGAAGAACAGTTTCGAAGGATAGATCGGCGTCTGCGCCATTTCATGATGCAGGAAAATCTCGGTCGAAGGGGGCGCTTCGTTCGCGGTGAAGACCCGCGGGGTGACGTTGGTGCGCACCGCGTTTGAGAGCGAGTCTTCGTAAGTAAAGCCGGGTTCGCCATAGCCTTCGATCGCGGCGTCAAAGGCGTGCGGATTGGGCACATCAAAGCCGCGAAACAGCAGCGCGCCCGCATCTTCGAGCGCCGCGTCGACCGCCGATTTGTTGGCTTTCAGGAACGCAGCGAGATCGCCGCCGCCGGTAATGATGGCAGGAAAATCAGACATGATGCCTAGTTATAGATCGGGTGAAAAGTGTTGAAGGCGGCTTCAGTGAAGACGCCCGGATCGTTGAAGCGGCGGTTCTGGTTGAGCGAATTGATCGCCATCATTTCAACCGAGGACAGTTCAAAATCGTCGATAGCCAGATTTTCGCGCATGCGTTCGGGCTTGGTCGTCTTGGGGATCACCGAGGTGCCGCGTTGCACGCCCCAGCGCAGCAGCACCTGCGCCGGTGTCTTACCGTGCGCTTGGGCGGCCACCATCACGGGCGCGGCGCCCAGCAAGCTTTCGCCCGCCTCGGCCATATTGAGCTCGAAATAGCTCTGTGCGCCCAGTGGTGAGAATGCGGTGACATCGATGCCATAGATGTTCGCGCAGCCAAGCAGCTTTTCCTGCGTCAGGTAGGGGTGCGCTTCGACTTGAAGGTGGCTTGGCTTGATCGTCGCGTAGGCCATCAGATCATGGATCAAAGCGGTGTTGTAATTGCACACGCCAATCCGCTTCACGAGACCCTTCTCGACCAGCTTTTCCATCGCAGTCCAGGTTTCGTGCAGCGGCACCGGCGCGCGCATCATGACCGGGTTTTCCGCCTCCGGATCGGCTAGCCATTCGGGAGGGTAGCGTTCCTCAATCGGTACATATTGGAGCGCGATGGGAAAGTGGATGAGATAGAGATCGAGATAGTCGAGTTGCAGATCAGAAAGTGTCTTTCGGCACGCTTCTTCGACATGCTCCGCGGCGTGAAATGTGTTCCAGAGCTTCGACGTGATCCAGAGGTCCTCACGCGTCACAAGGCCCTGGGCCATGGCCCGCGCCAGACCCTCTCCGGTTTGTTCTTCGTTGGCGTAATCGGCTGCGCTGTCGAAATGGCGATAGCCCGCGCGCACCGCTTCAATCACGGTGTTGGCGGTGTCTGCTTGCGGGATTTTCCAAAGGCCGAAGCCAACCGGAGGCATGGATTCCATTGGGGTTAGTCCTCGTCCTGAAATTCTATCTGAACCGGCATCCCGGTCGCAATGCTTTGCTGCGCCGCTGCGCCCATTACGACGCTGCGATAGCCGTCTCGCGCAGTGATCTGCGGCTTGCCGCCAGAGGTCAAGGCCGCGTGGAAATGGCGCATCTGGTAGTAGGTCGCGCCGTGGTGATCGCCCGCCGCGAGCGCCTCGGCCGGTGTGGCGATGGGTTCGATATGCGGCCCCGTCCGGTCTCGCGGAGACCAGATGACGTTAGCGCTGGGCAGTTTCACCTCAAGCTTGCCCTTCGCGCCGACAGCGCTGATCTCTTCCTGATCCTGCGACCCTTCGGCGAACATACAAAGGTCGAGCACCGCGCGCGCTCCGCCCGCGAAATCAACGATCACAAAGGCGTTGTCGATGATGTCGGGCGTCTCGCCGTCATAACGTTCATCGAGATGGTTCACATCCTGTCCGCCGCTGGCGAACACACGCACCGGCTCATCTTGGAGGATATGCCGCATCAGGTCGAAAAAGTGGCAGCACTTCTCGACCAGAGTTCCGCCGGTGTTACGGTTGAATCGGTTCCAGTCGCCGACCTTGGGGAGGAAGGGGAAACGGTGTTCGCGGATCGACAGCATCGTGATCGGTCCCGCTTCGCCAGAATGCACCCGTTCGGTAAAGCGAGTGGCAGGCGGCATAAAGCGGTATTCGAGGCCAACCCAGAAAAGCGGCTGATAGTGACGCACCGTCCTTTCCAGCGCCAACGAATCTTCGAGAGTGATGCACATCGGCTTTTCCAGGAGGACTGCGCAGCCTGCGTCCATCACTGGCTTCACCACCTCAAAGTGCGTGAAGTTTGGCGAGGCGATGATGACGGCATCGGGCTTCGCCATGGCCAGCATCTCGTCCGAGTCTGCGAAGACCAAGACCGTCTGGCGAAGCCGTTCCGCCTCTTTCGCCGTCCATTCGCGCGACCCTGCATCTGGATCCGCGACCGCAATTAGCTCCGCGCCGTCGACCAGGGCGATATTCCGCATATGCTCGCGGCCCATCATGCCGCAGCCGATAATCGCGTAGGTGCGTGTTGAACTCATGGCCGCGCCTTTGATCGCCTCACCCCGGTTTGGCAAGATTTACCGCCGCTGCCACACCGTAAAGCTACCCGGAACAATAACTGGTTTGCCGATCACCGGTTTGCCCTCAACCATGCCTGCCGCGTTGACGGGAACAGACGAATAATTGAACGCCAGCGTGTGGGTCGCGGTGCGCCTGACGCGAAGGCCCTTCTTCATCGGGGTCAGCTCGACCTTGGCCTCCTTCGCCATGCGAGTGATCAGCAGGCCGAGCATGCCCTGATCGGGCCACGCCGCGACATAGCGGACATGATCGTTGCGATAGACATAGGCCTGGCGTCCAAGAGCAAATTCGCTTTCCATCCGTGTCTCGACATCTTCGTGCCATCGCGAAACCGCCCAGCCTTCGGAGGTTTCACGGATACCGGGGCGTAGGCTTTCGACGCGGGTGACGCGCATTGGTAAGACATCGCGCAAATCGCCCGGCGGCAGGCCATCAGGGATCGCGAAATTCTCAGTCTTGCTGCCAGAGCGTGGGCCGATCAGGACGCGGGCTTTGATCCCGGCGATCTTCTCGGCAAAGCCATCGGGGACAATCGGCAAGGTCGGCACGAACACCATAGCGTATCCGGACAAATCCGCATCAGGAGAGACGATGTCGATATCCAGCCCCTTACGCCGCAAGGCGGAGTACCAAGCGAAGGCCAGTTCCAGATAGTTGAAGCTTTCGCCCTGCGGCTGAATGCCGCACACCCAGGCGGCTTCGTATGAGAACACCAGAGCGACCGGCGCTTCGGCGAAATCGGCTTTGCCCAACGCCTCAAGCGCTTGCCCCGCTTGGCGCACTTCGGGCGTGGCTTCGGCTTCGCTGCTGTCGGGGCGCAGGAGCCCAGCGTGCATTTGCTCTTGGGCAAAGGGTGCCTGTCGCCACCGGAAATAGCTGACGAACTCCGCGCCATGGGCGTAGGCCTCCATCGTCCACAGCGCGATCATCCCCTTTTGCGGGGCGGGGTTGTAGCGCGCCCAATTCACCGGTCCGGGCTGCTGTTCCATGACGGCCCAGCGTCCGCCTTTGGTGGTGCCGCGATACAAGTCGTGGTGAAAGGCGGCGATATCGGGGTGGCCCTGCTTGAGATAGGCCCGCTTGGTCGCTTCCCCGAACCAAAATTGCTCCAGAAAGCCCAGCGGGTAGCTGTCCCATGTGGCCACATCCAGATCCGCGCCCACGTGATGGTGATCGAACTCGGTGAAGAAGCCCATAAAGTTGTGCGTGATGTCGCGCCCGGGCGAAAAGCCGCGCAGGATATCGACCTGTTCGCGATTGAAGCTCACCACTTCATCTGAGGCAAAGCGTCGATAGTCGAGCCAGTGCGCCGGGTTGGCTTCGGTGACGGTCAGATTGGGCGGATCCACTTCGTCGAAGCTGCGATATTCCATGCTCCAAAAGACGTTTCCCCACGCCGAGTTGAGCGCGGCGACATCGCCGTACTTTTCCTGAAGCCAGATGCGAAAGCCTGCCGCCGCGCTTTCTGAAAAGCTGACCACGGTGTCATGGCAGCCATATTCGTTGTCGGTTTGCCATCCGGTGATGGCCGGATGTTGGCCATAGCGTTCGCCCAATGCCGCAGTGATCCGGCGGCTCTCTTCGCGATATCCCAGATGCGAGAAACAATAATGGCGCCGCGATCCAAAGCCTCGCGGGCGGCCATGTTTGTCGATTGCAACCATGTCCGGCATTCGATCGACCAACCATTTAGGCGGGGTCGCCGTCGGGGTGCACAGGACGATTGTCAGCCCTTGCGCGGCCAGCGTCCCGATGGCGCGGTCCAACCAGCCCCAATCGAAGCGGCCGCGCTCAGGCTCGATCCGGCTCCACGCAAACTCCCCGATGCGCACCTGAGACAGACCCATTTCGCGCATCCGCCTAGCATCTTCGGCCCAGGTTTCCTCGGACCAATGCTCGGGGAAGTAACAGGTCCCCAGAATCATACGTTTCGCCCCGCAGGTGGCATCCAATCTGATTGCGCTAAGTCATCGACCGCAGTTGAGCTTTGACGTTGTTGAAATTTGTGCGCCGGTTCCAAACTGGCGACCTCCCCAAAATTGCCCCATGCCCACCATTTGCCGGCGAGCTGCATCCCCATGCGCTCTTGTCTATGTTAATTCAATTGGCTCCATCAGCACCTGGGGCATTCAGGGCAGTTTTGCACGTTCGCTTTGTCGAACGCAGCCGGGAAAATTCAGAGAATTTCCCTATTTAGAGGCCACGAGTTTTCTCTGGCACGGAGATGGGTTGCAAGGGCATGGCTTGAGCCCTTAGCTCTGCAAAACAAATTCGCAATCGACACAACATTTACACATATAAAAATATCTTTATATGCTATTGGGGTGATGCCTGCAGCCACCGCCCCTATTGCCACTGTAACGAAGCCAAAGCACGATGTCATTGTGAAGGCTGTGCCTGTCGACGCTGTGTTCAAAGCGCTTGCTGATCCCACGCGCCTGCGCATTGCGCGCTTGCTCGCGACCATGGAGCTGGCGGTGGGCGAGCTTGCGCAGGTTTTGGGACAGAGCCAGCCGCGCGTATCGCGCCATGTCGGAATCCTTTGTGACGCCGGATTGGCTGAGCGCCGCCGCGAGGGCAGTTGGGTTTTCCTGAGAGGGGTTGGTGCCGCTGAGGACGGTAACGGCTTGGTTGCCGCTCTAGACCGTGTGTTGACCATCGCAGAAAAACAGGATGCGGCTTTTGCCAGCGCCTGTGAGGACGACCGCCGCAAGCTCGCCGCCATCCGATCCGCGCGCGAAGACGCGGCCAATCAGTATTTCGCTCGCCATGCTGGTGAATGGGACGAACTGCGCGCGCTGCACAGTTCCGATGGTGAGGTCGAAGCGCAGCTGATTGCGGCGCTGCAGGGCCGCAGCCTCGGCACGTTGCTCGATATTGGCACCGGCACGGGCCGGATGGCGGAGCTATTTGCGGCCAGCGCAGACAGAGTTGTGGCTCTGGACAAGAACCTTGAAATGCTAAAAGTGGCGCGCGCCAAGTTGCAGCATTTCCCGACCGCGCAGGTTGAATTGGTGCAGGGCGATTTTGCCGATCTTCCGTTTGACGCGGCTAGATTTGACACGATCCTGCTGCACCAGGTTCTGCACTTCGCCCCCGACCCCGCTACGGCCTTGGCCGAGGCCGCGCGAGTGACGCGCCCACAAGGTCTCATAGCGATTGTCGACTTTGCTGCGCATGATCGCGAAGAACTGCGCAGCCGTCACCAGCACACGCGCCTTGGTTTTTCCGACCGCCAGATGGCGACCCTGTTGCGAAGCGCTGAGTTCACCGCGCGCGAGCCGATAGCGCTCGACAGTGGTGAGCTTGTGGTGAAAATCTGGATCGGTCAGCGCAAAGCGGCGTTGAGCGGTCACGCGCTGTCGAACCCCTCTTCAATCCCCGCCCAGAAGACCTCCTCATGAACCCAACCTTTGACGAATTGCGCGAACACCGCACCGCTCTGGATACGCCGCTGTTTTCTGGTTTGCCTGGCGATATCGACGTCAGCTTTGAATTCTTCCCGCCCAAAAGCGCGAAGATGGAAGAGAAGCTATGGAACGCGGTGATCGAGTTGGCCCCGCTTAGCCCTCAATTCGTTTCGGTCACTTATGGCGCAGGTGGTTCCACGCGCGAGCGGACGCATGCGACGGTCGCGCGGATCATCAAGGAAGCCAAATTGCCCGCCGCAGCGCACTTAACGTGTGTGGGCGCGAGCAAGGCCGAAATCCGCGAGGTGGCTGAACACTATTGGGAAGCGGGCGTGCGCCACATTGTCGCTCTGCGCGGGGACGCTGGGGAGCCCGGCGCACCCTTCACACCGCACCCCGAAGGTTACGCTGGCGCTGCGGAACTGGTCGCGGGGCTGAAAGAGATCGCCGACTTTGAAGTCTCGGTGGCGGCCTATCCTGAAACCCATCCTGAAGCCGACTGCGCGCAGGCCGATATCGACCACTTGAAGCGCAAGCTGGACGCGGGCGCCACCCGCGCAATCAGCCAGTTCTTTTTCAGCGCCGACACCTTCTTCCGGTTCCGCGATAAGCTTGCGGCGGCAAGGATCGAGCAAAAGGTCCTACCGGGAATTCTACCCGTGACCAACGTCGCTCAGGCGCGCAAATTCGCCGGCGCGTGCGGCGCGGATATCCCGGCGTGGATGGACGGGTTGTTCGAAGGCCTCGACGAACGCCCCGCCGCGCGGCAGTTGGTGGCGGCCACAGTCGCGGCTGAGCTGTGCCGTCGCCTCTACGCGGGCGGAGAGCGCGATTTTCATTTCTACACGCTCAATCGGCCCGACCTGGCTTATGCGATCTGCCATATGTTGGGCAAAAGACCGGTCGCCGAGACCACCGCGAAGGAGGCCGCCGTATGAACATCCAGCCATCGCAAGCTCGCAGCGCCTTGCAGGCCGCCGCAGCACAGCGTGTCCTGATTTTTGACGGCGCGTTCGGCACACAGATCCAGAACCGCAAACTCACCGAAGCGGATTACGCGGGCGATCTGAGCCTCAAAGCGGACCAGAAAGGCAACAACGATATCCTCGCGCTGACCCGGCCCGACGTCATTCGCGACATCACGCGCGCCTATCTTGACGCGGGTTCGGATGTGGTGTCGACCAACACTTTCTCCGCCAATCGTATCAGCCAGGCTGATTACGCGGCTGAGGGCATGGTCGAGGCGATCAACGTGGCCAGCGGCCAGATCGCACGCGAACTGGCAGCGGAATACGAGGCAAAGGACGGCAAGCCGCGTTTTGTCGCGGGCGCAATCGGTCCGACCAACAAGACCCTCTCGCTTAGCCCCGATGTCGAAGACCCTGGATTTCGTGAGATCGACTTTGATGAACTCGTCGCGGTCTACAAGGAACAGGCCGCCGCTCTGGTAGAGGGCGGGGTGGACTTTATCCTGATTGAGACGGTGTTCGACACATTGAACGCCAAAGCGGGCGTGGTGGCGGTCAAACAGCTCGAAGCGGAACTTGGCCGAGAGATCCCGATCATGATTTCCATGACGCTGACCGATCTTTCAGGCCGCAACCTGTCGGGCCATACAGTCGAAGCGTTCTGGTACGCGGTGCGTCATGCGAAGCCGGTCACCATCGGGCTCAATTGCAGCTTTGGCGCGGATCAACTGCGCCCGCATATCCAATCGCTTTCGGGCATCGCGGACACGCTGATCATGGCCTATCCCAACGCGGGGCTTCCCAACGAATTGGGCGAATACGACGAAATGCCCGAAACCACGGCGGCTTTGGTCAAACAATGGGCCGATGCGGGACAGGTCAACATTTTGGGGGGTTGCTGCGGTTCTTCGCCCGAACATATCGCGGCGATGGCGCAGGCGGTCGCCGACAGTCCTGCGCGCGATGTGCCAACGCCAGCGACCGCCATGCGGCTGGCGGGGCTTGAGCCCTTCAAGATCGCTTCCTGACCACCTTTTCCTCTCGCGAAAGACTGATCCAACGTGACTGGCCAATCCGCCTCCAGCTTCATCAATATCGGTGAGCGCACCAATGTGACCGGCAGCGCCCGGTTCAAGAAGCTCATCATGGCGGACGATTACGCATCAGCTGTCGAAGTCGCGCGCCAGCAGGTCGAAAACGGCGCGCAGGTGATCGACGTCAACATGGACGAAGGCTTGCTCGACGCGAAGCACGCGATGACGACCTTCCTCAAGCTGATCGCCGCCGAGCCCGATATTGCGCGCGTTCCGGTGATGATCGATTCATCAAAGTGGGACGTGATCGAAGCGGGCCTGAAGTGTGTCAGCGGCAAGCCGATCGTGAACTCGATCAGCATGAAAGAGGGCGAGGAGGAATTCCTAAAGCACGCGCGGCTGTGCATGGCCTATGGCGCGGCGGTGGTCGTGATGGCGTTCGACG
Source organism: Pseudomonadota bacterium (assembly GCA_039814925.1). GTDB lineage: Bacteria > Pseudomonadota > Alphaproteobacteria > Sphingomonadales > Sphingomonadaceae > Erythrobacter. Next base: position 360,918 of record JBCCAH010000002.1, on the reverse strand, counting down.
AGGTCGGTCAGGCTGACACGAAAGAGCGGAAAGTCGAAATCTGCAAGCGCGCCTATGACTTGCTGGTTGGCATCGGCTTTCCGCCCGAAGACATCATTTTCGACCCCAACATCTTTGCCGTGGCAACGGGCATCGAAGAGCACGACCGTTACGGACTCGACTTCATCGAAGCGGTCAAAGAGATCAAGGCCGCGTGCCCGCACGCCAAAACCAGCGGCGGACTATCCAATCTCTCCTTCTCCTTCCGCGGGAACGAGACGGTGCGTCGCGCGATGCACTCGGTCTTCCTCTATCACGCGATCCCGGTCGGCTTTGACATGGCGATTGTGAACGCGGGCCAGCTCGACGTCTACGATACGATTGACCCGGTGCTGCGCGAGGCTTGCGAGGATGTAATCCTGATGCGCGAGCCCAAGGCTTTGGGCGAAGGCGAAGAAACCGCGACCGAGCGGCTGATCAACCTCGCGGAGAGCTTCAAAGGCAAGTCCAAGGAAGACGACAAGCAGGCCGCCGAATGGCGCGGGTGGGAGGTCACGAAACGTCTCGAACACGCGCTCGTCAAAGGGATTGACGCGCATATTGTCGACGACACCGAAGAAATGCGTGGCCAGATCGATGCCGCCGGCGGACGCCCGATCGAAGTGATCGAAGGCCCGCTCATGGACGGCATGAACGTGGTTGGCGACCTGTTTGGTTCGGGCAAAATGTTCTTGCCGCAAGTCGTCAAATCGGCGCGCGTTATGAAAAAAGCGGTCGCCCACCTCATTCCGTTTATCGAAGAGGAAAAGCTGCTGCTCCCCGAGGCGGAGCGAACCTCCAAGGGCACGATCATCATGGCCACGGTGAAGGGCGATGTGCACGATATCGGCAAGAATATTGTGGGCGTCGTGCTTCAGTGTAACGGCTATGAAGTGGTGGACCTTGGCGTCATGGTGCCGTGGCCCGACATCCTAAAAGCCGCGAACGACAACAAGGCCGATATGATCGGTCTTTCCGGCCTTATCACCCCCTCATTGGACGAGATGGTGACGGTCGCCGAAGAGATGCAGCGTTCTGGAATGTCCATGCCACTGCTGATTGGTGGGGCGACCACCAGCAAGGTTCACACCGCGCTCAAGATCGACCCCAATTACGAAGGGCCCGTTATCCATGTGCTGGATGCGAGCCGGGCGGTCGGCGTCGCGTCCAAATTGCTCTCCGACACACAACGCGACGATTTTGTGGACGAGACAGCGAGCGAGTACGTCAAAGTGCGCGATGCGCGAAGCGGCAAGTCACCCAGCCAGCTGATGAAACTGGATGAGGCACGGGCCAATTATTATGACGCCTACCTCTCCGACAAACCCGCTCCGCCGCTGGAACCGGGCGTGCATGTCTATGACGATTGGGATCTGGCGGACCTCGTCGATTATATCGACTGGACTCCGTTTTACCGCGCGTGGGAATTGCACGGCACCTATCCCAAAATTCTCGACGATGATGTGGTCGGCGAAAGCGCCCGCGCGCTCAAAGTCGACGCCGACGGGATGCTTGAAAAGATCATCAGCGAGAAGTGGCTGACGGCGAAAGGCGTGGCGGGCTTTTGGCCCTGCGCGCGCGATCACGATTGCCCGGACGATGTGATCATCCACCGCGTCCGGCGCGAAGAGAATATCCGCCTCCCCTTCCTGCGCCAGCAGATCAAGAAGAGCCGCGACCGTGCTAATATGTGCCTCGCGGACTTCATCGATCCGGCGGGCGACTGGATCGGCGGCTTTGCCGTCGGCATCCACGGCATCGAGCCGCATATTGAGCGTTTCCAGGCGGACAAGGACGACTATTCCGACATCCTGCTTAAGGCTCTCGCCGATCGGTTCGCGGAGGCGTTTGCCGAACGCCTGCATCAGCACACGCGAAGCACGCTTTGGGGCTACGCGCCCGGTGAACAGCTGACGAACGAAGCGCTGATAAAGGAGGAATATCGCGGCATCCGCCCCGCGCCTGGCTACCCGGCCTGCCCGGATCACTCGCTGAAGCCCATCCTGTTCGAACTGCTCGAAGCGGAGAAGAATGTGGGGCTGACGCTGACTGAGAGCTTTGCGATGTATCCGACGGCGGCGGTCAGCGGCTTCTATTTCGGCCACCCCGAAAGCCAATATTTCGGCGTCGCGCGCATCGGTCGCGATCAGCTGGAAGACTACGCAAACCGACGCGGCATCGATATGGCGACGGCGGAACGCTGGCTGCGCCCGAACCTCGATTGATCGGTGCCCGATTGATCTGAGCGCTGGAACCGGCAAGAGTGCTAGTCATGCTTCGAACCACGCTCGCCGCATTGGCCCTCGCTCTACCTATGACCGCTTGTTCCGAAACCGCGCCTGAAGAGCCTAGGGCTCCGCCCGCCGCCGTCGTTCTGGCGTTCGACAAGGAAAGCGTCACCCCGCTCATCGTCGAAGGCGTGCGCAATTTTGAGAGCGGCGAGGCGGTCGAAGCCAACGATCCGGTTCGCATCGCTTCGATCTCCAAGCTGATCATGGCGCTCGCTACGATGCGTCTGGTGGATGAAGGCAAGGTCGATCTGGATGCGGACATATCCGACTATCTCGGGTTCAAAGTCCGCTCGCCCAATTTCCCCGATGCCAAAGTGACGCTGGCGCAATTGCTGTCCCACCGCGCAGGTCTGCGGGATAAGGCGGGCTACATCATCCCACTGGGTGAGAGCCTTGAGGCAAAACTTGCGGAGCCAGAGGCGTGGTACGCCGATGCGCCGCCGGGAGACGCGCCGTTTGAATACGCCAATCTCGGCTCACCCGTGGTGGCGACCGCTCTCGAAGCGGCGACGAGGGAGCGGTATGACGCTCTTTTGGAGCGGCTTGTGTTCGCACCCTTGGGCGTGGAGGCCTGCGTCAACTGGATCGGGTGTTCGCAGGATATGGTGGCGCGTGCGGTCGCGCTGTATCGTCACACGGACGAACCCGCGCGCGATTACCCCGGCGATCTGCCGCCCGGCTGTTCGATCCCGGTGGCCGAAGGTGTGGAATGCACGCTCGAAGGATACAAGCCCGGCACCAACGCCTCAGTGTTCTCGCCACAGGGCGGTGTGCGGATCGGGATGATGGATCTGGCGAAAATCGGGCAGGCGTTTGATGAAGATCGCGACTTCTTTTCAGCCGCCGCCAAGGAAAGCTTCGACCGCGCCTGGAGCACCAGCTTCCATCCGGATCAAGAATTCTTCTGCATTTATGGACTGCATTTGCAGATAATAGATTCGCCCGAAGAGCTTTGGGCCAACGCTGAAGAAGCCAAGCCGACGACGTGCAAGGACGGCTTGTTCGGCGATGACCGCGCGCGGATTGGCCATTCGGGCGAAGCCTATGGCCTGCAATCGGGGCTTTGGCTGGATTTGAGCACAGGCACCGGCGTCGCCTATTTCCGCACGCAGGCCCCGCCGCCGGCCGGTGGCGAAGACACAGGCGGTTTCACGCAGGGTGAGAAGGATTTGATCCAGCGGGCCCAAGATGCGTTGGCGGCCAAATTGGCGAAACAGAAGGCCGAGTAAGCGCAACGATATGTCGCGTCGTCCACAGCCACGTATGAAAAGCGGCGAAATTGATCACAAACGCGATTGACGCCCCCCTTCGCATCCGCAACATAAGCGGCGCCTGCCGGAAGTGATTCCGGTGTCTTTCGCGGGAGAGACTAGCTTCAAACAAGAGGCTGGCGCCGAAGGAGCAACCGCCCCGGAAACTCTCAGGCAAATGGACCGCAAAAGGTTTGGGCACTCTGGAAAGCGTCTTTCGGATCACCCCGAAAGGCCACCGAAGGGGAGGCGGATGAGGCCCTACGACCTCACTCGCTGAAGCTCTCAGGTTCACCCGACAGAGGGGGCAGGAACGACGCGTCATTGGGCGCGTTATGGCTGCTTTCGGGGACTGAACTTTTGAGCGCATCAGATACAATTGAAGACCTCGTTGATGATGTGCCCGTCGGCACGCTTCCGCTTGACGCATGGCATCGTGAGAACGGCGCGCGCATGGTCGAATTTGCCGGCTATCACATGCCGATCCAATATACCGGCGATGGCGGCGGTATTGTTGCCGAGCACGAATGGACCCGCACCAGTGCGAGCCTGTTTGACGTCTCGCATATGGGTCAGCTGGGTGTGTGGGGCGCGGCCGAAGACACAACTGAAGCCGCTGCGCAGGGCGCTGCCGCTTTGGAAGCGTTGCTGCCTGGGCTGATCTCCAGCCTTAAGGTTGGGCGGATGCGGTATTCGATGTTGCTCGACGAAAACGGCGGCATCCTTGATGATCTTATGGTCACCAACGCTGGCCCGCGCATCGCGCTTGTCGTCAACGGCGCGACCAAGTGGGACGATATCGGCCATCTGCGAGAGCATTTGCCGGACGATATCACGCTTCATCACTACGATGATTTTGCCCTAATTGCCCTGCAAGGACCCAAGGCGGGTGACGTTCTCGAAGGGCTGATCCCGGGAACAGGCGCGCTCACTTTTATGAACGCCGGCCTGTTCGAGTTTGAAGACAGTTATGTATGGGTCAGTCGCGCGGGCTACACCGGTGAAGACGGGTTCGAGATCGCGGTGCACCAAGACAACGTTGTGGCATTGGCTGACGCTTTGGTCGCCGATGATCGCGTTCGGCCTGCTGGCCTAGGCGCGCGCGACAGCTTGCGCCTGGAGGCGGGGTTGCCGCTTTATGGCCATGATATCACAACCGAAACTGATCCCGTCAGCGCCGACCTTTCTTTCGCCCTTTCCAAGAAGCGCCGTGAGGGCGGGGGCTATCTTGGCCACGGCCCGGTCATGGATGTGTTTAACGGGGGCGCGAAGCGGCGCCGTGTCGGCCTAAAGCTTGATGGTCGTATGCCCGCGCGCGAAGGCGCTGAGGTTTTCGAAGGCGAAACCAAGGTTGGTACCGTCACCAGCGGCGGTTTCTCGCCCACGCTCGGCTTGCCCATCGCCATGGCCTACGTTGACGCCGCCCACGCCGAAGAGGGCACGGCCCTAGAGATCGCGGTGCGCAAGAAGCGTCTTTCCGCAACCGTTTCACCCATGCCTTTTGTCCCGCATCGCTATTACCGAGGGAGCTAAACCGATGCCGCGTTATTTCACCGATGAACATGAATGGTTCGACGTCGAAGGCGAAACCGCCACAGTCGGCATCACCGACTACGCCCAAGAACAGTTGGGCGACATTGTCTTCGTCGAGCTCCCCTCGGTTGGCACGATACTCGACAAGGGCGGCGATGCGGCGGTGGTCGAAAGCGTCAAGGCGGCCAGTGACGTCTACGCGCCCATTTCGGGCGAAGTGACCGAAGGCAACGCCGCGCTCGAAGACGAACCGGCGCTGGTCAATTCCTCGCCCGAAGAAGACGGCTGGTTCTTCCGTATGACCGTCTCCGACAAGGCTGAGCTCGAAGGCCTGATGGACGAGGCCGCCTACAAGGAATTTGTCGAGGGGCTGTAAAGCTCTTCGGCCTTCAATCACCCTCTCCGATTGAGGACATACAATGCGTTATTTGCCCTTAACTGACACCGACCGCGAAGATATGCTTGCCAAGTGCGGCGCGTCTTCGATTGACGATCTGTTTGTCGATGTGCCCGAAATTGCGCGGCTGGACGGTCCCATCCGCGACCTTCCGATGCACGCTTCTGAAATGGCGGTCGAACGCCATATGAAGGGCTTGGCGAACAAGAACCTGGCGGCGGAAACGACCCCGTTCTTCTTGGGGGCAGGGGCTTATCGTCACCACGTTCCAGCCAGCGTTGACACAGTCATCAGCCGGGGTGAATTCCTGACCGCCTACACCCCCTATCAGCCCGAAATCGCTCAGGGCACGCTGCAAATGCTGTTTGAATTCCAGACGCAGGTCGCGCGGCTGTACGGCTGCGCGGTGGCGAACGCATCGCTCTACGATGGATCGACCGCGTGCTGGGAGGCTGTCGCAATGGCGACCCGCGTGACCAAGCGCACGCGCGCCGTGCTCTCCGGCGCGCTGCACCCGCATTACGCGCAAGTGGTCAAGACCATGGCGCAGTTTACCGGCGAGGAAATCGCCACGGCACAGCCCGCGATCACGCCCGAGCCCAATCTCGAATCATTGACCGCGCGTATTGACGATGACACCGCCTGCGTTGTTGTTCAGTACCCCGATATCCTTGGCCGCCCCTCGGACCTCACGCAGATCGCCGAGGCCGCGCATGAAAAGGGCGCGCTGCTGGTCGTCGTCAACACCGAACCGGTCGCGCTGGGCGCGATGAAGTCACCCGGTGAAATGGGCGCCGATATCGTTGTGGGCGAAGGTCAGGCGCTGGGCGTCGGCCTGCAATTTGGCGGACCCTATCTTGGCCTTTTCGCGGTGCGCAATCCCAAGCATGTGCGCCAGATGCCGGGCCGATTGTGCGGAGAGACCGTGGATGCCGAGGGCAAGCGCGGCTTTGTGCTGACGCTCTCCACGCGTGAGCAACATATTCGACGCGAGAAGGCGACGTCGAACATCTGCACCAACTCCGGGCTGTGCGCCTTAGCGTTCACAACGCATATGACGCTGTTGGGTGAAAAGGGTCTGCGGCAACTGGCGGCGGAGAACCATCGTCTGGCGTGTTTGGCGGCGGATCGTTTGGAGAATGTGCCGGGGGTGAAGCTCCTCAACAACACTTTCTTCAACGAGTTTACGCTGATGCTGGATGGCAAGCCCGCGCGCGAGATCGTGCGCGATCTGGCGGATCGCGGTGTGCTGGGCGGCGTTTCGCTGGGCCGCCTCTATCCCGGCGTTGAAGCGTTGGAACACGCGCTGTTGGTCGCGATCACCGAGACCACGACTGAAGTGGATATCGAAATCCTCGCCAGCGAACTTGAAGCCGTTCTCAATCTGGAGCCTGCGCAATGAACGCCCCCAACAAATCCGGCTGGAAGCCCAGCATGGAAGTCGCCGACGCATCGGGTGAGATGGTTACGACCACCGGCAACCGCGCTTTGATGCTCGAAGAGCCGCTGATCTTCGAGATCGGCAAGGCCGAGACCACGGGCGTGGACCTGCCGGAAATCGACGAGAGCGCGCCCAATCGCATGGGAGGCTTTCACCGTGATGAGGCGATCGGCCTGGTCGGTCTGACCGAGCCGGAGACCGTGCGTCACTACACACGCCTTAGCCGTCAGAACTATGGCATCGACCTTGGCTTCTTCCCTCTCGGAAGTTGCACGATGAAGCACAACCCGCGCCTCAATGAAAAGATGGCGCGCCTGCCCGGCTTTGCCGATATTCACCCGCTCGCCCCGCAATCCAGCGTCCAGGGCGCACTCGAAGTGATCGATCAGCTTGCCACGTGGCTGAAGACGCTGACGGGTATGCCCGCTGTCGCGATGAGCCCCAAGGCCGGCGCCCACGGAGAACTATGCGGCATCCTCGCGATCCGGGCCGCGCACACCGCGGCCGGCAACCCGCGTGAGGTGGTGCTGGTCCCAGAAAGCGCCCACGGCACCAACCCGGCGACGGCCGCGTTTGCGGGCTACAAGGTTGACAACATCCCGGCGACGCCTGAGGGCCGAGTGGATGTCGACGCGTTGATCGAACGGCTTGGTCCGGACGTCGCCGCGGTGATGATCACCAACCCCAACACCTGTGGTCTTTTCGAGAAAGACTTCCGCACCATCGCCGATGCGGTCCACGACGTGGGCGGGTACGTCTATTGCGATGGCGCCAACTTCAACGCCATTGTGGGCCGCGTGCGCCCGGGCGACCTTGGCGTCGATGCGATGCACATCAACCTGCACAAGACCTTCTCCACCCCGCATGGTGGCGGTGGGCCGGGGTCAGGTCCCGTGGTTTTCTCCGAAGCGCTCGCGCCCTTCGCGCCGCTGCCTTACGTCGAAAAGAACGCCGAGGGTGAATTTCGCATTGTTGAGGAAGAAACGACGGACGCCGAGCATCAGACCTTTGGCCGGATGACCGCGTTCCACGGTCAGATGGGCATGTTCACCCGCGCGCTGACCTATATGCTCAGCCACGGGGCTGATGGCCTGAAACAGGTCGCCGAGGACGCGGTTCTCAACGCCAACTACATCCTGCGCTCGCTCGAAGACATCCTCCATGCGCCCTTCGCGGACAGCGGCCCGTGCATGCACGAGGCCTTGTTTGGCGATAAAGACTTTTGCGGCGGGCTCTCGACGCTCGATCTCGCGAAAGGGCTCATCGACGAAGGCTATCACCCGATGACGGTGTACTTCCCGCTGGTTGTCCATGGCGCGATGTTGGTCGAGCCGACTGAAACCGAGAGCAAGGCCTCGATTGACCAGTTCATCACCGCCTTCCGCCACGTGACAGAGCGCGCCTTGGCGGGCGATGAAGCGCTGAAACAAGCGCCCTACTTCGCTCCGCGTCGGCGTCTTGATGAAACAGCAGCAGCCCGCAAACCCAAACTGGCTTGGGAAGAGCCGGCGGAGTAAATCGCCTATTCGGCGGCTTGTCGTGTGGGGGAGGGCTGGTTCTCTCCCTCCGGGTCCTTGTCCGCGTGAGGCTCAACCTCGATCCGGATCTCACTAAGGTTTAAGATCGCTACATAAAAGCCGATCACGGCCAGGCTGCTGGAACCCAATACTGCGAAAGCCGCGCCTTTCGCGCCGTTCCAGTCAATCGCCACGTCCAGCAGGACAAGCGCCAACATAGTCGGCACCGCGCGCACAAGGAAGGCTGTGCCTGCGCGTCCGGCGGAAACCAGCAGCGACTCCAGGCTCGCTCCAATCAACTCCACCGCGCCCGCAATGCTAAGGATGACCATCGCCCAGTAGAAGGCGCTGAAGTCGTCCTGCGCTACCACGCTCAAAGCCCAGCGTCCGCCTAATAGCGCCACCAGAACCGCTACCACGCCCGCGACGACCGCAATGTTTGCCATTCGCCGCGCCATGGCGAGCGCGTTGTCCTTGGCGTGGACCAGTTCGGGGAAAATCGCTTTCGAAATGGTTTGCGCAAGGCTCACCATCGCCTGCCCCAATTGCGACGCTACCCGGAAACCACCAGCCAAAGCTGCGCCACCAAAGGTGCCGACCAGGAGGATGATCACCTGTTTTCCCGCGATCGTCAGGCTGCCCGACATGTTGGTCGACCACACAAAGGCCCAGGCGTCGGAATAACGTTGCGGGATCGTGCGCAGGCTGATGGCGGAAAGGTCAATCTTGTCTTCGCGCCGGGCGGCGGTCCATAAGGCCAACGCCACGCACATCTCAGACGCGGCCCACGCAAGGATGAACCCAGCGACTGTGGGCGTAAAGAAATACGCGAGGATTGCGCCTGTTGCCCGAATGGCCGGCTGCACCGCTTCGGCGGCGGTGGCGGTCGCGAATTTGAAGCGCAGGCGTAACAGCCCGGTTGGCGTGGCTCGGATCGACAGCAGCGAAATGACACAATAGCCAAAAGTTAGCGGATAGAGCTCAGGCGGCAAGGCTAACCAATAGGGCGCGGTAAGCAACAAAAGCCCCGCAGCGACAGTCCCGATCACCACTGAAAGCATATCGAGCGCGATCGCAAAGCCGGTCGCCTCGCGCACACTAGCGGGATCTGGTGCCTCGGCGGAACCCGATCCGTTCGCGCCCCAGCGCACAATAAACTGCCAGGTCTGAAAATTCGCAAATCCGGTAATCGCCTGACCCAAAGCCACGATCAGTGCGAAATGGCCAAACCCTTCCAATCCCAGCGTGTGTGTGGCGAGGTAGAGGTAAACAAGGCTCATCACGGCGTTGAAGCCGCGCCCTCCCAAAAGCCACCCGATGTTAGAAAAGAGGCGTTTCATGCGCGCGTTGGCTGCCCATCGATCAGGCGGCGCTCACCTCTTCGTTAAGCGTGCCTTCGCGCGCGTTCAGGATCTTCTCTGTCACGTTGAAGGTCCGTTCGTTGTCCACATCGATCGCGTAGTGGCCATCGGAAAGCTCGAGCACAGCCACTTTGAAACCGAAGCGTTTTGAAACTTGCTCAAACAGTTTGTCTTTCGATCCGGTGCCAAGGCGAAAACGGATCAGGTTCATCAGGCCGAACGCTTTGATGATGCGCGCGGGAAATTTCATGAATTGCCCGCCTTCGCGCATGATTTCGGCCGATTGCAGCGCTTGTCGAGAGCCGATCCAGTACATGTTGCAGTTGGAAAACTCGCCATCGCGGAACTTGTAGAAGCGCTTTTGCCCGTTGGGGTCGACCGCCAGCACCGCTTCCTTACGCGCCATTCCGGCGGAGGCTCCGGCCTGCGCCGCGCGCGATTTTGTGATGAACTCGGAGTAGCCCTCTGCAGTCACCAGGCAATTATCCGCCGTCGTGATCAAAAGCGGAAAGTCGACACCGTCAGCTCCTGAAAACACGCTGTCGACGATGTTGAACTGGCCTGTCGCAAAGGTCAGTCGGCCCTCGGCTACCAGATTCGCAATAATTGGATGGGAAGCGATCTCATCGGGTTCGTGCGCGACGATGCGAATGGCACCAACGTCCGGGCATTGCGCCACCGCCTGCGCGACGCGCGCGACCATCGGCACACCCGCGACTGGCACCACGGATTTCTGCGCAACACCCGCGCGTTCGGCCAGTGGGTCAAGCGCGCCTGAACGCTTTCCCGCCATGATGAGCGCGGTGACTTTTTGCTGTGATGCCATGGCTGCGCCCTCTACGCACAAACCGCGCGCAACGCAAAGCGGGGAAAGGATGGATGATGCCTAGGCTGAGACGCGCTATGGGCGTGGTCATGCGCATCATCTTTTCACGCAAGGGCTTCGATTCCAGCGCCGGAGGCGGCCCCTCGCCGATCGTGGACGGCGTGCCGTTGAGCTTGCCGATACCCGACAGTAGGGGCCTTTCGCGCACGACCTATGGTGGCCTGGGGTTGGGAGAGCACGCCGCGAGGGCGAGCCGGGGTTTGCTGGGCACGAAGGACTGGTGCCACCATGATCCGATGTTCCTGCCCGATGGCACGTGCGCCTTTGGCCAGACCGGAGCCGCGCAGACTCATCTGGAGCGGCAGGGCGTGGGGTTGGGCGATGTGTTTGTGTTCTTCGGTCTGTTTGCCGAGGAGGCGACGGGTGAGCCGCATCATCGGATCTTTGGCTATTTGCGTGTTGAGGCAATTCACGCGCTTGGCGAGGGCGCGCCTCAGGCGATGCTCGATCTGGATCATCCGCACGCGATTGGCATGCACGGCTCGAACGACGCAATCTGGTGCGGAGAAGGGCGGGTCGCCAAGCGCGCCAGCGACGCATTGCGCCTGACTGTGGAAGGAGGACCACCGACATTGTGGCAACGGCCCGACTGGCTCAAACGCGGCGGCCTGTCCTATCACGACCGCGCGGATCGCTGGCTGCGTGGTGGCAAGCTCAAGAGCGTCGCGCGCGGTCAGGAGTTTGTGGCGGATATCGGTCGTCGCAAGGCTCCGCGCGAGTGGCTCGACAGAGTGATCGAACAGATCACGAATACGTCTTGATGATCGCCGAGAAGTCGACCCCGTCGTTGCCCGCGCCCAGGAAGTCCTCGTACAGCGCCGCCGCGCGCGCGCCCAAAGGCACCGCCGCATCCGCCGTCTCCGCCGCTTCCATGGCGAGACGCAGGTCCTTCACCATCAAAGGCGTTGCAAAGCCGCCCGCGTAACCGATATCCGCCGGGCTCTCGACGCCGACACCGGGCAGCGGCGTGTAGGCGTTGAGCGACCAGTTGTAGCCCGAGCTTTGCGAGCTGATTTCGTAGAATTTCTGCGGATCCAGCCCCAGCTTCTGCGCCATCTTCATCGCTTCGGCGGTGCCGATCATGGTGATCGCGAGCAGCATGTTGTTGCAGATCTTGGCGGTTTGCCCCGCGCCGACATTGCCTGCGTGGATCACGGCTTTGCCCATGGCCGACAAGATGGGCTCCGCGGCGTCATAGGCGTGGACTTCGCCGCCGACCATGAAGGTCAGCGTGCCGCCATTCGCCGCGGCGATGCCGCCTGATACGGGGGCATCGACCATCTTGTACCCTTCCGCGTGGGCCGCCTCGGCGACTCCCTTTGCGGTGGCGACATCGATGGTCGAACAGTCGATCAGAACAGCGGTGTGCGGCGCGCATCCGATCACATCTTTGGTGTAGACCGATTTCACAATCGCGCCGTCGGGCAGCATCGAGACAACCGCCTCGGCCTCTGCACACGCCTCGCGTGCGGTGTCGAAGGTGGCGCACCCGGCGTCCTTCGCTGCGACCAGCGCTTCCTCCGACATGTCAAACGCGCGCACTTCGTGGCCCGCTTTCACAAGGTTCGCGGCCATCCCGCCGCCCATATTGCCAAGGCCGATAAAGGCGATTTTCATGGGGTGATCTCCTGTGCTTGGTGTTACACCGATGCGGGGGCAAAGCGAAAGAATGGCAGACCGAAAAGAGACTTTAAATCAGGTGGATGTTGCCAAATTGGGTGTTGCATGTGTCACCTTTCGATCTTCTGTATTCAGGTCCGGAACCGGTCCGGATGAAGAGCCGGAAAAGTAACGCACAATTGGCGGTGTAGGAAAGTCTCTCAGCTTTACCGCCCCTTCCACTGCCCCTCGCGCTTCTCGATAAAGGCCGCCATGCCTTCGGCCTTATCCTCACTCGCGGTGAGGATCTGGAAAATGCGGCGCTCCATGATAAGGCCCTGGTCCAGCGTCGTTTCAAACGCGGCGTTGACCATGTCCTTGTTCGCGATCGCGGCCATCGGCGGCTTGGATGCGATGGTGGCAGCGGTTTTCAGAACCTCGGCGATCAGCTCAGCTTGCGGCACCACGCGCACCACCAGATTGCAGCGCTCGGCTTCCTCAGCGCCCATCATGCGGCCTGTCAGGCACATTTCCATCGCTTTCGATTTGCCAATCGCGCGGGTCAGGCGCTGCGAGCCGCCCATGCCGGGCGCGACGCCCAGATTGATCTCGGGCTGGCCGAACTTGGCGTTGTCCGAGGCGATGATGAAGTCGGCCATCATAGCCAGCTCACACCCGCCGCCCAGCGCAAAGCCGTTGACCGCCGCAATCCATGGCTTGCGGGTCTTCTTGACGACTTCGGACGTCCACGGGCTGAAGAAATCTTCGAGGTAGAAATCAGCCGCAGCCTTGTCGGCCATTTCCTTGATATCGGCGCCAGCGGCAAAGGCTTTCTCGCCCGATCCGGTCAGCACCGCGCACAGCTGCGTTTCATCCGCCTGATAGCCCGCAAAGGCGCAGGTAAGATCAGCGAGAACCTGGCTGTTGAGCGCGTTCAAAGCCTTGGGCCGGTTGAGCGTGATCAGGGTGACGCCCTTGGTTCCCTGCGCGTCGGTCTCGACGGTGATGGTTTCGTAGGTCATTCGGCTTTCTCCGTCATCCCAGCGAAAGCTGGGATCGATTTCCTCAAGGCTCCGGCGTGGTGGCCAGAGACCCCAGCTTTCGCTGGGATGACGATTAGTTCTTCAGCGGCGCCCACTCTTCATCCGCTGGCAACGGGGCAAAAATGCTGTCGATCAGCTCTTCGCTCACGTCTTGCGGTAAGGCAGGGTCCCATTTGGGATCGTTGGTCTTGTCGACGATCACCGCGCGCACGCCTTCGGCAAAGTCGGGGCGCGTGAGGACGCGGGCGCCAATGCGGTATTCCATCGCCATGTTTTCAGCGAAGGTTTCCAGACTGAGACTGGTGGCGAGCTGGCGCAAAGCCACCTTGCAGGTTTGAGGGCTCTTGGTGCCCAGCGTGTTGCGCTCTTTCGCGGCCCATTCGTCACCCGCTTCGACGGCTTTATCGAGGCTTTCGAGGATGTCCTCATAGTCGTCGGATGCAAAATGCTTGGCGATCAGCAGCGCGTTCTTTTCGATCCGCGCAGGTGGCGGGGTGCCGACGGGTTCGGACAAGATGCCAGAGATACGACCCGGGCGTTCGACGATGCGCGCCTTGAGCTCTTCGATCATATCGCTGGGCACGTAATGAGTCGCAAGCCCGGTCCAAAGCGCCTCTGATCCATCCAGCCGCGCGCCGGTCAGCGCGAGGAACTGGCCAAGCCGTCCGCCAAGGCGCGAAAGATACCAGCCGCCACCGACATCGGGGAACAGGCCGATCCCGGTTTCGGGCATGGCAAATCGGGTGTTTTCTGTCGCGACGCGGAACTTGGCCGGCATCGCAATGCCAACGCCGCCGCCCATCGTGATCCCGTCCATGAACGCGACGACCGGCTTTTCATAGGTGAACAGCAGATGGTTGAGCTGATATTCATCGTGAAAGAATTTGCGTCCCGACACGCCGCCATCGTTCAGCGCCGAATTGCGCAGGAACGCGATATCGCCGCCCGCGCAAAAGCCGCGCCCTTCGTGGTGATCGATGATGATGGCCTGCACGTCGTCGTCGCTTGCCCACTCGGTCAGCGCGGCGGTCATGGCGTGGCACATCTCCAGCGTCAGCGCGTGCAGCGCTTTGGGCCGGTTCAGCGATATATGACCGATAGGGCCATTTTTGCGGGTGAGAACTTGGGTTGTCATGCGTTGGATTCGTAAGCCTCGTCGAAAACATCCCAGCGGTTGCCAAAGGCATCGGCGACCACTGCCACTCTCCCATAAGCCTCATCGCGCGGGGCTTCCAAGAGCTTAATCGGTGTCTTGGACCATCGATCTATAGTCCGATGGAAATCCGCGATGCGCAGAAAGAAGGCGACGTTGGTGCCCGCCTGATTGCCAATCGCCGCGCGGTCGATATCGCTGCGCGCTTCGACCAGTCGCAGCTTCGCCCCGCCGCCGGGATCGACCACGACCCAGCGATGCCCTGACGCGTGATGGCTGTCTTGTTCCAGCGCAAAGCCCCAGTCGCGTGTGTAATGCGCAATCGCTTTGTCCATGTCGGGCACGACGAAAGTGACCATGAAGAGCGCTCCAGTCATTGGGCGACGACCCCCTTTTTTGTGGCGAGCGATTTGGGCGGGAAAAACTTCCAGGCGAACAGCCAATAGGTCAGCGAAGCTGCGATCGAAACCGCCATGATCACCAGCAGATCGCGCACGACATAGGGCGGGAAGGTCACGATTTCTGCGATCGGATAGGCCCCAACAAAAGCGATCAGCGCAACCCCGGTCGCCATCCCGGCGATAACAAAGACCAAAGGCGAGTGAAGCCGGCTTATCTCGGTGAACAGGATCGTGGGGATCGCGATCGGCAAAGCCATCGTTGCGCCTCTCAACGCGCCATCGGCAAACAAAGGCGCGACATAGCCGATCCGGTCGAGACTAAGGCTGCCCGAATCGATCCACCCGAACAGCACCAGAACCGCCATCGCCGCGACGGCCGAGGCGGCGAAACTGGCGAGGATGGTGAGCAGCCTCATCACTGGCTTCACTGGCGCAGCAGATCCCGGCCTACGACCATGCGCATAATCTGGTTGGTGCCCTCCAGGATTGAATGGACGCGCAGGTCGCGCCAGAAGCGCTCGATCGGATAGTCCTGAAGATAGCCGTATCCGCCGTGCAGTTGCAGCGCGCGGTCGACGATGGCGCTGCCGTTGTCGGTGGCGAGACGCTTCGCCATGGCGGAGAAGCGCGTTTTATCCGGCGCGTTGTCGGAGACCTTGGCCGCAGCAAGATACAGCAGCGCGCGCGCGGCTTCGAGGTCCGTCGCCATATCGGCGAGGGTGAACTGGGTGTTCTGGAATTCGGACACCGCCTTGCCAAACTGGGTGCGGTCCTTCGTGTAGTTGATCGCTTCGTCCAGGCACCTTTGTGCTCCGCCTAACGAGCAGGCGCCGATGTTGAGGCGGCCACCATCGAGCCCCATCATCGCGATGCGGAAGCCTTCGCCTTCGCCGCCGACGACGTTCTCAACCGGAACGCGCACGTCTTCGAGGATCAATTGCGCGGTGGGCTGCGAGTGCCAGCCCAGCTTCTTCTCGTTCGCGCCGAACGAGACGCCAGGCATGTCCTTTTCGATCACCATGCATGTGATGCCTTTGGGGCCATCCTCGCCGGTGCGCACCATGGCGACATAGACTTCATTCGAACCCGCGCCCGAGATGAACTGTTTGGAGCCGTTGAGAACATAGTGATCGCCATCAAGGCGCGCCGTGGTTTTGAGAGCCGCTGCGTCTGAACCGCTCGAAGGTTCTGTCAGGCAGTAGCTCGCGATCTTGTTCATGCCGACGAGGTCCGGAAGGTACTTGTCCTTCACCGTCTGGTTGCCAAACCGGTCAATCATCCAAGCGGCCATATTGTGAATCGAGATAAAGGCGCTGGTCGAAGGGCAGCCATAGGCCATGGCTTCCATGATCAGCGCGGCTTCAAGCCGACCAAGGCCGATACCGCCCGATTCCTCGGAGACATATATCGATCCAAAGCCAAGCTCTGCGCTCGCTTTGATCGTGTCGACTGGGAAGATGTGCTTCTCGTCCCATTCGCCCGCGAAGGGCGTGATCTGATCGGCGGTGAAACGCTGCGCCATGTCCTGAATGGCGAGCTGTTCGTCGGTGAGTTGAAATTGTCCTAGCATGGCCAACGGACTAGCCCGCCTGTACGGCCGAGAAAAGGCCCCACGCGCCGCGAGTGATTACGCTGCGGCCAGCAGCGCTTTTGCGCAATTTTTGTAACCCAAACACGCTTTCCTGCGTATTTAGACACATGAGCCAAAACCAAACCCGTCTCATTTGCGTATACAACGCCGACACCGGCCTGATTGAAGCGTTGATGCACGCCGTCCACAAAGCGGTTCGGCCGGAAACCTATCCGTGCTCTCTGTGCGCGCTGACCTATGGCGCGGTGTCGATGCGCGGCGATTGGAAACGCTATTGGCAAGCGCTTGATGCCAGGGTTGATTTCTATCACCGCGATGATTTTACGCAGGACTTTCCGGTACTTGGTACAGGCGGCCCGCGTGAAGTGGCGCTGCCTGTGGTCTTGATCAGCACAGACGGAGAAGAACCGCGCGTGATGGTGTCAAACGAGGAACTCGACGCGATGGCGGATGTCGACCAACTGATGGCGCGAGTGAACTCGGCGATGCCATTGGAAGCGGTTGAAGGAACCTTCGCCCCCAACGCAGCCTAAAGCGCCAACTAAAGCATATCGCACGAATCGACCTTGGCCGCTTCGACGGCGGCGTCAAAAGCCTCCTGCGTCGGCGCAAGTCGCCTGATCAGGACAACCCCGCGATTGGTTGGGCTGACCACGGCGTTAGGATCGAGATATTCAAGGTCGGGCCGAACAAGTCGCACGGTCACGCTCTTTCCGGTTCCGCGAAATTTGGCGAAATTAATGGTGTTGCCATCAAAGAAGGAAAGCGATTGGTAGTCGGGCCATTCGCCCATGGTCACCTTTAGCGTCTCGTTGTGTTCGCTCAGATCATATCGGCACAGCGAATAAAACAAATCGGGCGAGGACCGCACGATGACCTGGGTTTGCGGGCTGATCCGCTGAGGCGTGGTAAAAGCGTGGAGGGCCACACCGCGATCCTTTAGAGCGGCCAGGGCGCGGTCCATGATCACGCTCGGCGCGAAGTGGAGCGTGGCCCAATGCGCGATTGCGGCGGTGGCGATCAAAACGCTTATGGGAGCGATCCAGCGCTTCAAGGCTCGTCTCCCTGGCAGCTCATGCGTTCGAGTGTCGGCGGCGAAAGAGCCTGCGTCGGCTCGTTCAAGAGCGCGGTTTCAGGTACATAAAGCCGCAACAGCAGGTCGAAGCCATCCGATCCTCGGCTTGAAATCCAGTTGGACGCATCGGCGGGCTGTTCGGGCGCGATGATCGCCTCCCAAGCTCCGCTGGCCGTTCCGTCGGCGCGCACGACGCTGGTCTCATCGACGCTGAGCGCGTCGTCATCATTCAAAGGAAGTTTGGAATCGGCGACGTTGTAGAGCGTAATCGACCACCAGCGTGCCGGCATATCTTGGCCGGATATCCGATAGATACAGGTGGAAGAGAGGCGCGCGCCGTCATCGTCCTTTCCACGTACGAAATACACTGCTTCGCTTTTGGCGAGCGCCAGCAGGCCATGACGCGCGACGCGGGCGCGGACGTAGGGGCTGGCTTCATTAGAGCCGACGGCAAAATCGCTCACCCAGCCGTTCACGTTTATCTCACCGAATTCCATCGGCTTTTTGGTCGACCACAGACCTGACATGAGCAGCGCGCTGGCAACGCCAATGAACGTGCCTACGATCGCCGCAGCAAATAAAAAGAACCCCCGTTTCATCATGACTACGCTTCAGCAGGCTTTCAATTTCAAGACAACAGCGCCTCGGCCTCGATCTCGACTTTCCAGTCCTCACCGCACAGCCACGAGACGCCCGCCATGGTAGCCGCCGGCTTGGCCTCGCCGAAATAGCGTGCGTGGACCGCGCCGATGGCTTCCTGATCGGCAAAGTCAGTCAGGAACATGCGGGTGCGCACGACATCCTTCGTCTTGCCGCCCAGGTCCTCAATCGCGGCGATAATCAGCTCGCAGCACCGTGCGGCCTGCGCCTCCGCCCCGCCGGGCATGGTCTGGCCATCCGCGCCTATGGGACCGGTGCCCGCGACGATGATGCGGTTGCCTTCCCGCACTGCGCGGCAAAAACCGAAACGATCTTCAAAGGGGGAACCCGAGGTTGTGCGTTGGCGAGTCATTCCGGATTATCCGCAGGCGACTGCGACATCTCTCATGTCGCGGTTATAGACCACCCGAACGCGTTCGCGGCGATAATCTCGGGTGACCGGGCTGCCTTCCAACACCCATTGGAAAATGGTCGCTCCGGTTGCTGTCATGATCGCTGCGCCGCTTTCCTGCGTGGCGGGGCCACCAACAAAGACTTGTCCTGGTTCGGTTTTGCAGAGCGGGGGCGCGGGCTGAGCGCTGACGGCGACCGCGGCAACGCCCATTGTCAAAGCCGCCAAACACAAGATCGGTTTGAATGTCATTCTATACCTCGCATCCGCTCGCTTCCCATACTTAGATCAAAGGCACCGTTTACGCATCAGGTTTTCGGCGGCATCGGGCATATCGGGGTTGATCACCATTAGCCGCGTGCCCGCGTCAACCAGCCGCAGTTCAAGCGACTGATTCCACTCTTCGCCTTCCCCGCTCATCGCGAGGTTGAGCGACACCGCCGACGGCTGAGCGCTGTCGACGCGAACAACATCGCCGTGCGTTTCGTAGAAGGTGATCGATGCGGGTTGCACGTCGAGGCGCAGGTCGCTTTCGGGCGCGCAAGTGCCGTCTTCATAGTCCCACACGCCTTGGAACCTTGCCGGGATCAGCGCCCCTTGGCTGTCTTTGGCGACGTCCTGCTTGGCCGCCTCGGACCCTTGCGCTTCGTCGGCCACTTCGGGCACGACTTCGGGCGAGGGACCGCCTTTGGCCGGTGCATCGGCGTCATGGTGGCTGTGCTGTTCAGCGTTGTGGCTGGCCTCGTCGGGCGACGCGTTGCAGGCGGTGAGCAGCAGGGCGCTGGATAGGATGGTGAGTAGGCGCATGGGATCAATCCTCGCTAATTGTCCTCGCCACCTAACACTCTTTTACGGAACTCAGCCTGCGCCAGACGCGTGTCGTTGCGCGCATACCAGCGCGGGGAGGGCAGGCCTTTCTGCCAGGCGAGCTGTTCGATCAGCGTGCCGCCCGCCGATGGGGTGTCATAGCGCGAGGCTTCGATGGCGATCGGATCGGCGTAGGCTTCGTCAACGGTGATGATCCGCCAGCCCTTGGCCTTAAGCGCTTTGACAAGCTCAACCAGCGTCAGCGCGGTGAGGTCGTTTTCATGCATCAGCATCACATGCGCCGGTTGCCGACCCAAAACGCGCTCAGCCAGGTCGGCGTAGAATTCGGCCGCCTCGACATGGCTTTCGATAAAGAGGGTGCTGAGCGCGGCGTGGTCGATCGCCTGCCCCTCGCGCGTGGCGGTTTCCAGCGCGCCTTCGTAAAACCAGTCTGACGCATCGACAGTAACATAGGCGTTGGTCAGCCCGCGCTCGGCCAGCCCTTCGCGCACGGCGTCCCGTTTGGCTTTGTCATCGCGACCTTCGTCTAGGAAGGGGAAACGGAACCATTGTCGCGTGCCTTCACGCCCTTCGAACCACGCCGCGCCCTTGTCGAGATCGCCGAGATATTCTTGTGCGGTGACCTGTGAGAGCCACGGGTGCGAGAAAGTGTGATTGGCGATCACGTGGCCCGCATCGACGTAAGCCGCGATGCGGGCTTCTGCGCCTTTGTTGGTCGGGATGTTCTTGGGGTTAAGAAAGAACGCCGCCTGTTCGACGCCCGCCTGCTTCAGCCCCTCTATCAACCGACGCGTGCGCTCATCCTGCGTGTACAGAACGCCCGCGGCGCGCGGCACGTCGTCAAAGGTAAAGGCGATCCGTTTGGTGGATGCCGGTTCCTGCGCGCCTGACGGTGCGGCCATCAAGGCAGCCAACACCATCAGCAGAATGCGAAGGACCTTCAACCGTTCAACCCATCGTCGGGATGACGAAAGCGTTCGATCCGTCGCCGCCCCCAAAATCATTGGCGTCGGGCCAGCGCTGAGTGACCTTCTTGCGCTTGGTCCAGAAAGCGAGGCCTTCGGTCCCGTATTGGTCGATATCGCCAAAGCCCGAACGCTTCCATCCGCCGAACGAGTGGTAGGCGACCGGAACCGGGATCGGCACGTTGATGCCGACCATACCCACGTTCACGCGGTTCATGAATTCGCGCGCGGCGTGGCCGTTGCGGGTGAACAGCGCGACGCCGTTGCCGTATTGATGCTCGGATGGAAGGCGCAAAGCTTCCTCGAAATCCTTCGCGCGCACCATTTGCAAGACGGGGCCAAAGATCTCTTCCTGATAAGACGTCATATCCGGCGTCACATGGTCGATCAGGGTCGGGCCAACGAAGAAGCCTTTTTCATGACCCTGCAGCGTGAAGCCGCGCCCGTCGATGACGATGTCCGCGCCTTCGTTCTCGGCGGTGTCGATCCACTGTTCGATCCGCGCCTTGTGTTCGGGCGTGACGACGGGTCCGTAATGCGCGTCGGGATCGTTGGAGACGCCGATGCGAAGGCCATGGATCGCGGGGATCAGTTTCTCTTTCAGCCGCTCAGCGGTGTCTTCGCCCACGGGCACCACAACTGGCAGCGCCATGCAGCGCTCGCCCGCCGAACCAAAGGCCGCGCCCGCGAGGTCGTTGACGACCTGATCGAGGTCCGCGTCGGGCATGACCACGCCGTGATTCTTCGCGCCGCCAAAGGCTTGCACGCGCTTCGCGAATTCCGCCCCGCGGTGGTAGATGTAATGCGCGATATCGGAGCTGCCGACGAAGCTGATCGCGGGGATCGCGGGATGCTCGATGATCGCGTCGACCATCTCCTTGTCGCCATGGACGACTTGTAGAAGGCCTTCGGGCGCGCCCGCTTCGACGAACAGTTCCGCGAGGCGCACCGGCACGCTGGGATCGCGCTCGGAGGGCTTGAGGATAAAGGCGTTGCCCGCCGCGATGGCCATGCCGAACATCCACATCGGGATCATCGCGGGGAAGTTGAACGGGGTGATGCCAGCGCCGATGCCGAGCGGCTGGCGCAGCGAATAGACATCGATGCCCGGACCCGCGCCCGGCGTGTATTCGCCCTTTAGGACTTGCGGAATGCCGCAGGCGTATTCGATCACTTCAAGGCCGCGCTGCACATCGCCCATCGCGTCGGGCACGGTCTTGCCATGCTCGCTCGACAAAAGCTCGGCAAGCGACTGCATGTTCGCTTCGACCAGCTCCTTGAACTTGAACATCACGCGCGCGCGTTTTTGCGGGTTGGTTGCGGCCCATTCGGGTTGAACGCTTTGCGCGGTCGCCACCGCTTGGTCGAGCAGCGCGCGGTCGCCAAGCGGAACCTCAGCCTGCACTTCGCCGGTCGACGGGTTCCAGACCTGATGCTTGCGAGTGGGCGCCGGCGAGGCCGTCGGCATAAAGTGGTCAATCTGACGCATGGGTACGTGTCCTCATCCCGAAAGTGACATGTGGGCCGGTGGCGGAGCGCTCTTTCTGCGGCCTTATTATGTTCCTGCGCGCGTACTGGATGATACTGGATCGCGCAAGATAATTGCCAAACTGTCCAATTCAGGCGCTTCCTATCATGTCCAAATAAATGTACACGAAAGGCATGCACCTGTTCGAAGCCTTTGTTGTGCTGCACGTAATAGCCGGGACCATTGGCCTTGTCGCCTTCTGGATCCCGGTCACGACCAAGAAGGGCGCGAAGAAGCACCGCAAGGGCGGTCAATGGGCGCTGAACGGCTTTATCGGAGCGGGTTTTCTGGCGGTGGTGATGGCGATCTATTCGCTGATCGACACCAGCCGCCATCCCGAGATTGAGGATCGCCTTTTGTACGAAGGGCTGTTCGGCTGGATGATGCTCTATCTCGGCATCCTCACGATGGGTTTTGCCGATTATGGCTTGGCCGTGATCCGGCACAAGACCGATCGCCACGCCTTGCGCGCGATGCGATATCAGCTCGTTATGCTCGCCGTGGTGGTTTCGGGCGCGTGGTGCGGGATCTTTGGCTATCGCGTGGGCGATCCGTTGATGGTTCTGGTCGCGGTGATCGGCATTCTGTCGATGGTGATCCAGCAATTCTTTGTCTTCCGCGAACACGTGCCGTTTCTTAGCCCTGTTCAACCGACCACTTATGTTGGAGAGCATTTTCGCGCGCTGATCGGAATGGGGATTTCCGCCTACACCGCGTTCCTGTCGGTGGGGCTGATCCGGCTGGTGCCTGAAGAGGTGTTCAACCCCCTGATCTGGGCGGGGCCCAGCGTGATTGGCGTCAGCCTGATCCTTTACTTCACCCATCAGGGCAAACAGCAGATGAAAAAGCGCAAGATGGTCAAGACGCCCAAGGGTAGCGCAGCGATTGGCTGAGGGGGACCAGCGTGCTACGCGCGCCGCTCCCGATACGCCCCCACGAAATCCCCCACGAAAGCCCCGTCAGTGACCGAGCCTAATTACTGGGAAATCCACGATGCCGCCGTCGCGCGTGGCGAGACGATCTACACCGATCCTGAAACGGGATTTATGGTGTTCACCAGCCTTGGCCTCAAAGCGCGCGACAAATGCTGCGGGGCCGGGTGTCGCCATTGCCCCTACGAACACGAAGCGGTCCCGATGAAGCGGCGCGCGCAGCGGATCCAGCAGGCCGCGTGGCTAAGCGAGGCGCGGCCTGAGCAAGGCGCGTGCACTGTGTTGTTCTGGAGCGGTGGCAAGGACAGCTTCCTGACCTACCGGGCGATGCAGCGCGCGGGGCTAACCAACATCGTCCTTCTCACAACGTTCGACGCGCGCAGCCGCGAGATCGCGCATCAGGAATTCACGATTGATGCAGTGGTAGAGCAAGCCGCGCATCTGGGCCTGCCCACAATCGGTGTACCGCTGCATCCGGGCGGCGATTATGTCGACCACCTGAAGCCCGCGCTCGATCTGGTGCCGGGATGCGCGACGCTGGCGTTTGGCGATCTGCATCTGGAGCCTATTCGCGGATGGCGCGAAGACATGTTCCTTCGCGACGAACGTACGCGCGATTTCGATCTGTCCTTTCCGCTATGGAGAGCGGATTACGACGCGCTGATCGCCGATCTCGAAGCCTCGGGCGCGACCTGCACGATCAGCGCCATCGCCAGCGATCTAACCGGTGTAAGCGTGGGTGACGCCTACAACCGCGACCTGATCGCGCGGTTGCCCGAAGGCGTGGACCCGTTCGGCGAGAACGGGGAATTCCACACCCTCATAAGCTTCGCAAGCTCGGGCCTAACCTAGGGGGCCAAGCCCTCAGTTTCCGTCCGCGCCCGCTTTGGCTGCATCCTCGCGCAGAAGGCCGAGATAACCCAGCATATACTTCACATCGGGATCACGCTCGGCGTAGCTGCGATAGACCTCGTCAAACTCCATCGTCCCGCCCCGGCTCAGCACTTTTTCACGCAGGCGCTGCCCGTTCGCGCGGGTCAGACCACCATTGGCGCGGATATAGGCGCGGTTGTCGTGGTCCAGCATCTGCGTCCACAGATAGCTGTAATAGCCAGCGGAATAGCCGGTCGGCCCGGAGAAGATGTGGTTGAAATAGCTGCTGCGATAACGCGGCGGCACAAGCTCCACCTCTAGCCCCAGTTCCGCCAGCGCGCTCTTCTCAAACGCGGTGACTTTATCCGGCGTATCAATCGCGGCGGCTTCGGCGGGCGAGAGCGCGCTCCATTTCATGTCGAGCAAAGCGGCTTCGACCACTTCGCCGAAATCATAGCCCTGGTTGAACTTCGAGGCGCGCTCGATCTTTTCGACCAGCTCCATCGGGATCGTCTCACCGGTTTTGTAATGCTTGGCGTAGTTTTGCAGCACTTCGGGCCACACCGCCCACATTTCGTGGACCTGGCTGGGATATTCGACAAAGTCGCGCGCCGTGGCGGTGCCCGAAAGGCTCTCAAAACGCTGATCCGCGAAGAAACCGTGCAGCGCGTGGCCGAATTCGTGGAAGGTCGTTTCCACATCGTCAAAGCTGGCGAGTTGCACTTCGCCCTCGGCCGCTTTTGAGATGTTGAGCACGTTGTAGATCACCGGCTTGGTGCCCCATTCATAGCTCTGATCGACGAAGTTGCTCATCCACGCGCCGCCGCGTTTGGAGGGGCGCTGGAACGGGTCGAAATAGAACAGGCCAAGCTCCGAACCGTCCTCTTCGAACACGGTGTAGACCCACACATCTTCGTGATAGGTCGGGATGTCGCTGCGGCGCTTAAACGACAGGCCATACAGCTTGTTCGCCATGTAGAAGACGCCGTCTTCGAGAACCTTCTCCAGTTGGAAGTATTCGGTCACTTCGTCCGCGTTCAGGTCATACCGATCCGCGCGCACCTTGTTCGCATAGCGGTACCAGTCCCACGGCTTCACCTCGAAATTGCCGCCTTCTTCGGCGATCTTTTCGTTGAGCACTTGCGCCTCTAGGCGCTGGGTTTCGGCGAGCGCGGGGACCATCTGCTCCATAAAGGCCAGCGCGATGCTGGGCTTGTTAGCCATGTTCTTTTGCAGAACATAGCTGGCCCAATCGGGCTTGCCGAACAGGGCGGCTTTCTCCGCGCGCAGGGCTGCGATCTTCGCGATCAGCGGGCGGGTGTCGAAATCAGGATTGGTGCCGTCGGACCGGTGATAGCTCAGCTTGAAGAGCTCTTCGCGAACCGCGCGGTTTTCCAGATCGGGCAGCGCGGGCTGCTGCGTCGTGTTTTGCAGGGCGAGGGCGTATTTGCCCTCGTGGCCCAGCTCGGTCGCCTTGGCCGCGGCGGCGTCGATCGCGCCTTGCGAAAGCCCGGTGAGTTCTTCCGCGCTGTCGACGATCAGCGGCTGCGCGTTGCCGGCCTCGCGCACCATCTGGCTGAATTCGGTGGTGAGCGTTGAAAGCTCGGTGTTGATCGCCTTGACCCGTTCGCGCTCGGCTTCGGTCAAAGACGCGCCCGCGATCACCATGTCTTCATACGTGGTCTCAAGCAGCTTGGCGCTTTCCTGATCGAGCTCCAGCGTATCGCGCTGGTCGTAGACCGCCTTCACCCGCGCAAACAGATCGGGGTTGAGGATGATCGAAGAGCCATGCTGCGAAAGCTTGGGGCTGATCTCGCGGTTGATCGCATCGAGGCCATCGGTCGTGTTGGCGCCAGTCAGAGCGAAGAACACGCGGCTGACCCGGCCCAGCATGCGGCCCGATTTCTCGTAAGCGACGATGGTGTTGTCAAAGCTCGGCGCTGCTTGGTTTTCGGTGATCGCCTGGATTTCGGCCTGCTGGATTGCCATGCCTTGTTCAAAGGCGGGGATGTAATCGTCCTCGGAGATCTTGGTGAAGTCCGGCGCCAGGAACGGCAGATCGCTGTCCTGCGCAAAATATCCGGTGCCCTGCGGGATGGCGACAGGCTCGGGCGTTGGGGCCGAAGCGACCGGGGTGTCCTGATAATTCATAGTGCTGCAACCTGTGGTCAAAGCGAGAGCCGATGCGGCGATGAGGAGCGAGGGGAGGGCGCGAGCCGATTTGATTTTTTGTGTCATGACAGCGGGGTTTTGCGTAAGTCTACGTTTACGTCAATGCGCAAGAATTGGCGATTGTCGAACAGGCTGAGTGGGCTTGAGAATTTCTTCATTGCGCGGCTATTAATCGCCGATTAGGCCGGAAAAGGACCAACGGGAGCGCGGGTGTAGCTCAATGGTAGAGCAGCAGCTTCCCAAGCTGACGACGAGGGTTCGATTCCCTTCACCCGCTCCAGAACGTTATTATGTTGTAAAGCACTGATAAAAATAGATAATTCATGCCCCTTTGGTCTGCATCGGTTGCGCGAAGTCTCAAGCCTGCTTTTCGCCCCAATGACCGTCAATCACTACATCGTGGGCGCGATCCGAAAGCGGCCGCATCTATGTAATGTTTCGCTTGTAAAAATGACCGAAAGCGTCACGATGAACTCTCAGGCGAACATCCAATAATTTCCTCGCATGCGGAGCCAAACTTGAACGCCGTCTTTATTGAGTGCCCCTCTTCTTTTTCCTCTATCCTTACTAAAGCGACGGTTTCAGCCTTTGCTTTGACATTAGCCAGTTTGGCTCAAGCCGGAGAAAATCCGGTGTACGGGGACAATCCCAACTGGATCGAAGTTGTCGATCTTGAGAATATCGAGGCTGATGAGACGAACGATCTGGTGCTCTTCGATCAGCAAATCCGGATCGAAGAGGGACAGCGCTGGGACTATCAGGACAAGGTAACTCGGATTTCGGCCATCACCGATCTATCCAAGGCCGGTACTCTGAAAGTGCGCTGGTCGCCTGATAAAGGTGACCTGATAGTCCACGAGCTATCGATCCTTCGCGGTGGCGAGATCCTTGATGTTCTAACCGATGATGTCGAATTTGAGATCCTGCGCCGCGAACGGCAGCTTGAACGCGGTGTCCTTGACGGGATGCTCACCGCCACGCTTGCGGTCCCGGGCTTGGCCGTCGAGGATCAGCTGCGGTTTCGATATTCCATCACAACCTCGGATCAGGCGCTGGGCAAAGAGGTGCAAAGCCAGACTTTCCTGCGCCGCGAACCATCGAAAACCGCGCAAGGACGCTTTGCACGACTCACAAACAGCGAAGCGGATTTCTCGCGCGTGCGTGTTTCGTGGCCTGAAGGTCTCGATGTGCGCTATCAAGCCGGTCCCAATTTTCAAATCGGCGATGTCGAGACGCGCGGCGGGTACAATTGGCTCGAAGTCGTAACCCCGCTTCCGCCGGCGGACCGGTTACCCCCCGCCGTTCCGCAGCGGTATCGCCGACCCACTACGCTGCAAGCGTCCACCTTCGCCGATTGGGCTGAGGTGTCGAGCGTCATGGCTCCCTATTACGAGGCCGGTGGCAGTTTGGAGGGCCAAGCCGATCTGTTGGAAAAGGTCGATGCAATTGCCGCGCAACCGGTGTCGGAACTTGAGAAGGCGATTGATGCGCTTGAACTGGTGCAAGAAGATGTTCGCTATCTGATGAATGGGCTCGATGGCGGCAATTACCTTCCCCAAGATGTCGCCACGACATGGGACATGAAGTTCGGAGACTGCAAGGCCAAGACGGTCCTGCTTCTTGCGCTGTTGGATCGCTTGGGGATTGAGGCTGAGGCGGTTCTGGCTTCAACCAATCGCGGAAACGCTGTGCCCGTCTCTCTTCCGCTTCCCGGCGCGTTCAATCATGTTCTGGTCCGAGCGGTTATAGAGGGCCAGGAATACTTCCTCGATGGAACCAGCGTTGGCGCGAACATCAAGACGGTTGGTAATGTTCCGCCGTTCGAGCATTACCTTGCCATCCGCGACAGCGGCGCCGATCTCGCGCCAATTGTCCAGACCTTGCCCCGCGTTGCGGAACAAGAAATGCACCTTGAATTTGACGGCACAGCGGGAGCTGATTTGCCAACTTTGGGCGTTTTGAAAATTCACGTTCTGGGGCCTCGCGCGGCGCGGATGAACGCTGAAAGTGACAAGTTCAAAGATGCCTTCAAATCCGGCTTTGCCACAGGATTTGGCAAACGCGCTCAGGTTGTCGATGCGGTGATTGAGCCTGGCGAAGACGACAGCGAAGCGACGGTCACGATGACGGCCATATTGCCTTCATTCTTCAAGTTTGAAGGAACGCGCGGCGTCATGACCCCCGGACGCTTTACGAAAAGCGCCAAATTTGCGCCGAATCGTTCCTTGCGCCAATGGCGCGATATTCCTGTGGCAATTGGTCGGCCGGGCGCGCAAGTGATGTCCGTGCGGGGCACGCTCCCTTTCGAAGCCAGCGCAATGAAGGTTGAGGGCGTGCTTAATTTGGACGCCGAAGCTGCTGGCAAGCGGTTTGTGCGCAAGGTCGAATTCGACGGCCCGGAAGTCTACGTCTTTGAAAAGCAGATCAACAGCGGCGGCGAGATAGACGCGGATCAGATTCGCGAGGAGCGGCGCAAAGCCGCCAAGGTGGTGGGTTCTGGACTCACTTTGGTGGCGCCGCCAGATACGCCGCGCCGCTGGCGCTTTGCGACGGGTGCGGATCGCGCCGTCTTGGCTCCGCTTGAAGAGGCATTGGCCAAGGTCATCGCCGATGAGCCGGAAGACGCCCAGCGCTACGCTGCGCGCGCCAGGTTCCGCGAACAAACCTATGATTTTGTCGGTGCTCGTTCCGATCTGGGCAAAGCGATCGAACTTGAGGCCACCGCTCAATTCTTCGAACAGCGTGCGCGTCTGCATGTGCAGTTGGGTGATTTGGCTTTAGCCAGAGAAGACTATGAAGAGGCCTACGCGCTCGATTCGACACCTTCGCGCGCAATAAATCTGGCCGAAGCGATGGCGGAGGTCGGCGAGATTGAGGAAGCGCTGGAAGTGCTGCTGCTTGAAAGCGGTAACACTCAGGATCAGCAAATTCTGTCGGTGGCCACGGCTCAGCTCGAAGCGCGCCAAGGCGACCCGCTTTCTGGCCTCGAACGTATCGCCCAAGAGCTGATCAAAGACCCGAACGACCCTTCACTCTTGAACAGCAAATGTTGGCTGATCGGTACGTGGGAGGTCGCGCTTAAAGAAGGCGCGGACGCGTGCCGTTTGGCGGTCGAACGCGGTCAAAATACAGCGCAAGCGCTAGATAGCCGGGCCATGTACCAACTGCGCATGGGTAAGCTCGACAGAGCGCGCGGCGATATCGAGGAAGCGCTCAGACTCTCGCCGTGGCAGGCGGCCTCGTTGCTCCTGCGCGGATTGATCAAACGCGAACAAGGTGATGAGACCGCCGAGCAGGACATTGCCGAAGCGCTTGCGCGGCGTCCTTCGCTGGCGCTGACCTATAAGCCTTGGGGCTTCGATTTGACGCGCTAGGCCTCCTCGGCCGGCTCAAGCGGCCATCGAAGACATCCGCTTAAAGAAACCGCGCAATCCGCTAGCCTTGCGTGGCTCCGTCATGGGTAGGCGCCCCAGGATCAGGACTCAGAGGCCCAACACACGTTTCGCAATAATATTGCGCTGAACCTCGTTCGTGCCGCCGTAGATGCTCTGTGCTCTCGTGCCGAGATAGTTCGCAACGCCTGGCGCCGCGAAGGCGGCGTCTCCGGTCCATTCCGGGCTCACTCTGTCGTCGAACTTTCGCAGCCCATGCTCTGCGGCGGCCACACAAAACAAATGGCTGATTTCCTGAGCTGTCTCGGTCGCCATGATTTTCAGGATTGAGGCTTCGTTGCCAGGGGCTCCACCATCCGCGACCGAGCAGAGCACTCGCAAAGTGGTGATCTCCAATGAATCGACTCGTATCTCGGCGGCGCTCAATCTCGCCGCGAAGGCGGGCTCGTCGATCAGTCGCTGGTTGCCGCCCGAGGGAATCTTCGAAGCGATCGCGCGGATATTCGCAAGCTGAGCCCGTTTGCCGCCAATTCGAGCGTAGGATGTGCGTTCGTTGCCCAACAGATACTGGGAATAGGTCCACCCCTGCCCTTCTTCACCAATGCGATTAAACGCGGGCACGCGCACATCTTCAAATTCAACCTGATTGAGAACGTGCTTCCCATCGATCGTGATGATCGGTTTCACCGTCACACCGGGCTGGTCCAACGGCGCGCAAATGAAGGTGATGCCAAGCTGTTTCTTGGCTTCGGCCGATGTCCGGGTCAGTAGGAATATCCAATCAGCGTGCTGGGCTGCGGACGTCCAGATCTTGGTGCCGTTGAGAATGTATTCATCCCCGTCGCGCACAGCTGAAAACTGTAAGGAGGCCAGATCAGAGCCGGAACCCGGTTCGCTGTATCCTTGCGCCCAGCCGACCGAGCCATCAGCAATACCCGGCAACCACGCCGCGCGTTGTTCCTCGCTGCCGAAAGTGTAGATTACAGGTCCCACATAGACCACGCCCATAGGCGTTACAGTTGGCGCGCCGGCGCGCTCTAGTTCTTCATCAAAGATGTACTGTTCTTCGATCGACCAGCCCGGCCCGCCGTGCTCTTTCGGCCAAGCGCTCGCAAGCCAGCCTTTCGCGCCTAAAGCCATTTCGGCCTTACGCACCTCGGCAGTCGTCAAACTGGCCCCTTTCGCCACTTTTTGAAGAATGTCTTTGGGATACTCGCCTTCGAAAAAGGCCCCAATCTTCGTGCGGAACTCTTGCAACTCAGGGGATTGATCGAGGTTCATAATCTGTCTGTCCGTGTTTCGAGAATCCGGCATTCACGCTTGGGTAGCAGGTCCACGCGATACGACAAACGGATCAGCATGAACGAAGCGATTCAAAATGAAGAAGGCGCGTGCAGAGATCGATTACGCCGTTCAATTGCCTGGAAAATATGTCAAGGTAATGGAAGGGCTTCGGCGCCAAGGCTCCCCAAAGTTGCGCCGGCGTCCATATCTTTTCGGCAAATGTCATCAATTTATCGGCCTGCAAATATCCAATTTCGGGTCGCTCTTTCATCTTGGCGAAGGGCAAGGCTCTGTATCTAAAGGAGGCGGTCCTCGCCGCCCTCTCGGGGTGTGACCATTAGTCTTGCTCACAGAAGGTACGGCTCGAGAGAAGCGCGTCGAGCGACTCATATTCTGGGCTTTGAGCGATTTCGGGCACAGCGGAACAGGATTGGGCGAAATCCTGCGGTGATTGGCTGGCGATTTCCGGTTCGGACCGCCCTTGGAAATCAAGTCCAATGGGTGCGAAGGTGGTTTGGTAGATCGCGCTGCTGATTGGATAGAGTGCAAGTTCCGCCCTAATCAGCCATCGCACGCCGAACGCGAAACCCGAGCTATGGCTCTGCTCAAAAGTGTCGATCACTCGCTCGACCAAGGGTTGATCAAGGATCTTTGACGATACTGAAAGAGGGGCCGCGAGCATGCCAATCAATGCGATAGCGGTCAGTCCTAGCCTTGGCAGCCGACTGAGGCTGAATAATCCTGCCAAATAAAACACAAGTTTGCAGGCGTGGTAGAGCAGGCCAAGCATCGACAAGAGCAAGGCCGTGCCTGGCATGGTCGCGCGATGGTAGGATGATACGCCTGCCATTCGGCAACGAGCGCCCCGGTCGAAATCTGAAATGACGCCTGAAAAGCGCGTTGCAAAGCCGTTGGATTTGAGTTCGCTCAAGGCCTTGTTTTGAAACTGCTGATCCCAATTCGCAGAGATGTTGCTCAATGATCCGCGAAACTCCACAAGGCCAGATGTTTCGGCGATGCCGACGCATTGTAGGGCGGATTCGCTAAGTTCCTTAAGGTTTGTCCGAGCGAGGGAGCTCACTCCGGCGTTGCCAAAGAACTCGTCCAGTGAGTTGTATTGACCAATCTTCGGCGCCTGCGAGCGCGGCAGGTCCAGGTCGGCAAACTGGTCCGACAGCACAGAGTTGAGGCGTGTCTTTACAGGGTCGCTGACTTGCCGGATCTGGCTGGCCTTGAATCCTTCGACCGACCGCAATCCACTGAAGGATTGCAATTCATAGCTGGTTTCATTTGCGACCCTTTTTTCCAGATCAGATCCGAAGCGAGGCACTAACCAGGAAAACGTTCGCGATGCCCAGCTTGCCGGTTCTTCTGGAAGAATGCGTTCGAACTCTTGGCAAAAGCTGTTTTGCTGGCGTTCGAGCCAACGTCGATTTTTCGCGTTCCGATAGTTCGCCGGAAAACGGTTCACCAAATTCCCTAGTAAGCGACACGGAGGAACGGTTTCGGTGGCGGGATTGAAGATCCTTTGACGTTGAGCACGGGTAAAAGCCCGGTCTGTGAAGCGATCAATACGAACGCGCAGATTCCTTCCCAGGGTCCCCCGCCAGCTTCGCGGTAAAATGATCGGCCTCGCCTTGGCGCGATTGATCGCGCTCCGGCGCGCACTGGAATAGGCGCTCTCGTAGATTTTGGCGATCGTGTCAGCTCGCCGCGACGCTGCCTTTTCCGTTTCGTCATAGAGGCAATTGATAGACTTGTAGTCGGCGTATGTTGCGCCGTTGGGACCCATTTTGGCGAAGCACCTTGAAACAGAGGGTGTTAGGAAATCAGGCAAATCCGAGGCAAAGGAATCAAGTGTAGGGTTTCGCGACAAGCAGTTCTCATCCACTGAACTAACTTCATCGCTTTCAACGGCCAAAGGTGAATCTTGGCTATACATTTGCCCAAAGCATCGCTCGATAGGCTTGAGGATAGCCGGTCGGCTTTGCGCCGCGGCCGCGCCAACGATAGCGTCGATAAATCCTTCGTTGACGTCTTCCTGTATCTCGCGCGCCGAAAGAGCCTCGCCATCTTCACCAATACTCGATTCGACTCGTGCGAAGTTTTGGACCGAGTACGGCATGAGCGCGATAAAGGTCTTTGCGTCCGCTCGGTCGAGATCATCTAAACCGAGCGCGCCGACTTTGGCGTCTTCGTCATCGTAGACCTCTGTCAGCGATTCCTCAAACGCAGCGGCTTGTTCTTCGTCGGAAAGAGCCTGGTTAAGTGTAATCCCCGCAAAGTCGGTCGCCATGGCGCCAAAATGCGCCCACCAGAGCGTGACCGGGTCTTGGCGTTCGGCGCCGTCATCGACGAGAGCGCGCTCGACATAAAAGGTTGCGATCATGGCGAGAACCACAATCGCGAACGACTGCACAAAGTGTTTGCTGGTCCAGCGCTCGTTCTCGCGTTTGAGTAAGTTGACCGGGAACGGCGCGCGAAAGCGATGCATCTGCGCGACATGCGCGGTTCCCAGCGCCAATCCGACCGCAAGCGAGGAGATCATCCGGCCCCAGAATTCAAGTCCCGAAATAGCCTTTGGCGAGGCCAGTTCGCCTTCAGTGGCACCCAGTACGTCAATAAGACGGGCGTTAAACCCGGCCTCGATAATG
The DNA here is from genome assembly GCA_039814925.1 of Pseudomonadota bacterium. Classification (GTDB taxonomy): domain Bacteria; phylum Pseudomonadota; class Alphaproteobacteria; order Sphingomonadales; family Sphingomonadaceae; genus Erythrobacter. The sequence goes on along the minus strand of JBCCAH010000002.1, from coordinate 327,683 downwards.
AGATACAGCAGCGTTACGCCAAACAGCGCCAGTTTTACGCGGAACGAGGGCTCAATCTCGCCAACTACAGCAATTGCTTTTCCTTGTTCGGACGAAGGCATTGCAGTTTCTCGCTCCTTTCACACCAATAAGGCCTGCGCGCACGCTCACCTTTCAAGGGGACTAAAGTGATCAAAGAAGGCAAGAGTGTCTGACGATCATTGTTGTTTGATTTAGTCCATGCCTGATAGCGGCGTGGTCTTCTTCGTTTTGCGTCGAGACGAATGACTTGGGCTGATTGATCAAAGGCTTGGGAAATCTATACAGTCTTGTCTAGCATACTCAACGATTGAACTGGCATCTTTGCGTTTGCGATCTGAGCGCGTATCGCAGAGGCGAGTGTGAGACGGTTAGTCTTCGTCAGCCGGGCTCTGGAAACGGGGCCGGGCTTGAAAGGCGAAAGTCAATCGCGTTGGAATAGGATTTGGGGTCTGCAACGGCGTTTTGCGGGCGCAAGGCATCACAGGAGCCTGAAGGATGGCAAATCAAGATGATAAGGACGCTCTGGATGAGCGCATCAAGGGCCTCGATAAGGACCTTCTCGAATTCGTTGTCAATACCGCGCTTAGGCGGCAGGATCTTGAGCCCGAAAAGATCCCGCCCAAACTAAGACAGGTCATAGATGACGCCTTTGGCGATGTGGTGGAAACACACTCGGAAAAGGTGAAGGCGGGACTGACCGACGCCACCGAGCTTTTGGACAACGCGATTGAGGCGATAAATTCGAACTGCGGAAGTATTTCGAGCGCCAATGAAGTGCTCGAAGGTAAGATTGGGCTATTGGAGAACGCGAATTCATCGCTCGGAAAGACTTTGAGCGATTTAGACGAGGCCCTAGCCAAAATCCCGAAATCGCCGGTTGAAGTGATCACGACCACTAAGGACGAGGGCGGCAGCGGCCCCGTGGTTGATGAACAGGCCGAGGCAAACACTAAGACATCTGATTCTTCCACGAATCAAAACGACCAGACCAATGAGCAACTCGACGGCGAAGACGAGGACAATACCAACTCAGACTCTTCAGGTGGGTCGTCAACGGAAGGCGATGAAAACTCTGAAACAAACCGGGGCGGTCAAAAGTGGTCCTGGGAGAAGATGACTCCGAAGGATTGGTTGATCTTGCTGGGGGGTATCGTCGCAATCGCTGCTTTCCTCGGTTACTCCGCGATGGTTGGCGTAACGGAAAATCAAGAGGCTGATAGTAGTGACGTCGTTGAGGCTGCCCCGCCCGTCGCGTCTGGAACCGAGGCTAGCGACCAGTCTTGCACGCTCACCGACACGAGTGGCGCGCCGATCGTCACTCTACAAAAGGATATCAGGGTGTTCACCAGCGAGACCGAAAATACGGCGATACTCAAACGCTGGACTGCGGAAGACCTTCAGGGTGAGGCTCTCGAAACTCTGCTTGCCGATGAGCCGGAGATCGATGAACTCTTGAAGGCTGAGACCCCGCTTATCGTGAAGAACTGCACAGACGCAGAAGCGGGCTCGAACTAAGCTGATCCGATGACGGAAACGCTGCGCCTTCCCAGCTTTGTGATCGGCCCCGAGCTGCGCGGCCGCGCCTATAAGGTCCAGGCCGCAACAGGCCGGGACCACAAGTGGGCTTGGGAAAACAGCGTCTCGCTCACGGTCCTTGAATGGAGCAAGTTGCGAAGTCCGCACGGCTTTGCCGGCCGATTCCCTGTCGATGGTGGGTATATCGCCTTAAAGGCACGGTATGTCGAAGAAGGCGATAGCGGCGCTATCGCGTTGGCGAACGGGGTTTTTATACCAGACGCGCTGTCCACTAGCGCCCTTGAGTACGAGGCCGCTCTTTTTGCTTCGATACCCAGGGTCGACGGCACACACTCGTTTGGACAACTTTCTTTTGAATTTCCGATGGCAAAGCCGCCGACGCAAGACGTCTCTGGTTTGGAGGGCTTGGGCTTAGCGTGGGAAAATCGGCATGTAGTGGTGCAACGCGATGATCAGGAAGATCTACTCCCTCACGTGTTTCGTGTTCTTGAATCGGTAGCTCCATCTGTTCAGCGTCAGAGAATCAAAGGGTGGAGCACGACTGAAAAGCTCGTAACGAGGGAGGAGTTCCGCCCATTGGCCTCGTGCAACCTGCTTGTGACGGGACCAGAAGAGAGCCGGGTTCCGGGACGCTTCTTGCGCGGCCGGATCGATGCGGACGGCCAGTTTTCTGGCCAGCGCGTCGAGGATCCGCCGACCTACGCTTTATGGCGAGAGCTCGTCGCGGGGGCAAAGAATCTTGGCGAGTTCTCGCAAGACACACTCGACGAGAATTGGGACCCAGAGCTAACCGGCGCGCCGCTTTCTGAGGTGGCGTGGAAATTCATCGAGGCGATTTCCAAGCAACGGGCCAGCTTCCTCGAGATAGTCCAGGTGATCGCGATGATCGCAAAGGCAAAGAGCGAGAAGTTGGGAGCGCAGGTGCTCCAGCGGTACGTTTCGACAATTGCCCAAATTCAACCCAGCGCGGTGCCCATCTTGCTCAGTAATGTACGGGTTGGATTGGCGGACCACCCTGGATGCCTTGAGGCCGTGAGGCATTTTTTGCTTTGGTCGGGCACGCCCGATTGGCTGTCAGAGCTTAAGGTGAATGAGTTCTTCGATCTTATCAGACTGCTGGACGCTGAAGCGTCAAACATCGAACTGAACACGCCACAGGCCAAAGATGCCATCGATCGTATCGAAGTTTTGGAAGACTGTTTTCGAAAGATCGATGAGGACGTCAAGGGCGTGACTGAAATGGCCATTCTTGCCCGCGTACGGCGTGATCTGGGTGGTAATCGAAGCGCCAATGCCGCAGCGCTTTCCTCGGGGGGCGAAGTCAAACAAGCTTGGCGGCGTCGGCAATTCTTGTCCCGGATGGTCTAATCCTTGAATTTATTTCTAAGAAATTCTTCTGAGTGTTGCGCCGTGCTCCATTCCCCGTATTGTTGTTATCTTGGGGTAATTTAACAGGGAAGCGCTTCGTCGTTTTCCGGCGGAGTGAATGGAATGCAGGGCGATCCGGAAGACCAGCCGCCTGAGGGTGAGGCGGATGGCGCATCAACGGGTACTGAAAACGAAGATGTGACCCCAGCAAAGGGTGCCGAAGAAGATCAAAAGCCTAAGACGGCAGAGGCGCCAATTGATTTGACCGGCGCACCTCTTCCGCCAGCCTTGCCTGCTCCGACTGGCGGCCAGGAAGAATCATCAGACTCAGCCGCAAAAGAATCGGATCCCTCCAAAACGACGTCGCAGAAGTCGGAGCCGTCTGATTCCGAAGCTTCCAAATCGTCTGGTTCTGGCGACGGCGGCAAGAAGGCCTCGTACGACGATCAGTTGAACGAGGCGGCGCTCGAGCTGGGTACATCAGCCTATGTTCAAAAGCGCATCGAGTCCCTCAGAGCTGGAGGTATCCCAGCGGCGCTCTTTTTGGGTTCTTCGACGACTGGCAAGACCTGGTTGATGCAGCGCATGAAACACCAGCTCATAGATGATTATGACTGCAAACCTCCGCTGGCGATTGGTGAGAAAGCGCGTTCCAGCGCCCAGGTGAAACAGCTTGACGAAGAGGAAATCGCCAAGGAGGTTCGGGAGGAATTTGGCCCAGCAGATGACATCACTGATGAAGAGAAGTTGGTGGCTGATGAGCGAATGCGAGGAAGCGACACGGGAGGGACATCCTCAATCCTGATCCACCGGTTTTTGCCGGTCGCGCATGATGGCTATCCATTTGCTCTGATCGACGTGCCGGGCGAGCAGGTCGAGAAACTTGCTCAGGAGGCCTATTCCACGCAGCGGGGCCTTCTGATGGCGCTTGAGTACGCGACCGTCATCATCATCGCGCTTCCCACTGATGTGATGTTCTTTGAGGATGCCGCCGCCAATCTCGACGAGAAAGAACACGAAAAGCCGCAAAAGCTCCTCCAAGAACTGGTCGATGAGGCCGAGATTCTAGAGAGAGGCCTCGCTAACATCGCCTATGTGCGATCGCTCATCAAGCAGAGGGACATCAAGGTAAAATGGAAACCGCCTGGCGCGGAATCGGACGATTTTGACAAATATGTCACCCCTGAAGCGGTCGAAGAGCTGCGACTAAAGCGGGAGGGGCTTCCCGTGGGCGGCCCCGATGGCAAGGATTGCCCCACCTTTTTTGCGTTGACCAAGGCGGATCACCTCTTTGCCACGATTGATGAAGTGCCCGATGCGGGGCATGTTGACCCTATCGTCGAAAAGCGGCTTCGCAAAGCCAACGACGATCTCGTCGCCGATGAGTATGGAGCGTTCCTCAAAGCGCTCTATCCCTATTCGGCGCTCAATCCCTCCAATCGCCGAGGGCGCACGGACCCGCTCTCGCGGGCATGGCGGTATGTTATCGGCGCAGGCAACTTAAAGGCGCCTATTTCGAACCCAACCGAATTGATGCGAGAGCAGCAGCGGGGCCTGTTCAACCGCTTGACAACGCTCTTTCCCATGAGCCGTTTCGACCTGATTTCAGCCTTTTATGGCAACACCGCGAGCACTCTCGAGAAGAAAGACTTTGCGCGGATGGAGGCGGTCGGCGTCAAAGAGCTCGTCGATTGGGTAAGCAAAGCCAACGTCGAAGGAATCAACGAATGGCACGTGTGGGCGCGCAGCGTCTTTCGCCGCATCTATCCGCCAAGCGGCATGAGGAACATGTTCATGGTGTCGGGCGAATACGCGACGCGGCGCCGCTTGAAATTTTTGCCACCTGGCCTGCTCGACAAGATGTACCGCAAAGAATGGCATGTTGCGCGGTGGTTGCCGGGTATTGCGACGCTGATATGCACGGCTCTAACCTTGTCCCTGATCTTCAACCCAGTCGAAGACACCAGTAAATTCAACGACGGCGAGCTGTACGAGCAATTCATGGCTCGACTGGACCGCGTGCAAGAACGGGCGACGGGTAACGATTATCTCGAGGCGCTGGCTGAGTTGCCTCGTATTCCAGAAGGAGTTGATCCAGCCCAAGCGGCCGAATGGTCGCCAATCGACGGATTGAAGGGATGGAAGGCGGTCGGAAGCGCCTACACGGTCAAGAACGAGTATGTGCCTGCCACGGCGGTCTTGATCCGGCCTGATGAATCGGAAACGTCCCAAGACATTGACTTCCTCCGTGCCAATCAGATCGATTGGCAAGAGCGCTATGTCTGCGGCCTTGAGGGCTGGGGCCCCTACCGACCGATTGTGCGTAAGGCAGTAATTCAGGGCTATGGTGATTGCGGCTTGGGAACCTGGTTTGCGCTGCGATCAACTGCGATCGATTTCTTCGCAAGCTTTGGGAGCGTAGGGATCGGGATCGGAGGATTGCTGGGCCTGTTAGCGATCGCTCTAAGCGCTGCGCTCACGTACTTTGCGGCAACCTTCGCCGTTTGGCACAGAAAGTCGCGCAAGGCGTTCGAATGGCTCTACCACAGCCGCTCGGCCACAACGCAGCACTGATCGCGAAAGGTCGGAAGAGCGAATGCTGTCTACCTTAGTCTTTGCCATCTTGTGCGGGCTGGGGGCGCTTTACGTTTGGCTTTTCCGACCAAGCCAGCTCGCGAAACGACGCGTTGACGCAATCGGAGCGGTCTACGTGTGGCCGTTTTTATTGGCCGGCTGTGTTGCTATTCTGCTCCTGATGGGCAGAGAAACTGGCTTTGGGGAGGATCTGACTCTCTCCGTCAAGGAGTTGCGCATCCCTCTCGCCGAGGCCGAGAGCGACGGCGCTTATTTCATTGTCGGGCAGGACTTGGAGAAGAGCGATCTTGTTATCGGTCCTTACGCTGATGCCAGCCAGTCGCGCGAGGCTTATCGCCCTGAGTTTGATGGACTGGTTGAAGTGCGTCGAAGTGAGGGGGAATGGGAAGTCTGTGCGCGTTCGGTAGAACCGGATTTCGAAGCCAATCTTCCTGGCATGGGTGTGTCGTTCGCCGATAAGGTGGTTGTCGGCGAACAGTGCAGGGCGCTCGGCGCGTCAAGTTTGAAGGTCCTAGTCAGCCGTTTGGATCCGCCCGATCCTGAGACTGAAGACGAAACCGTAAACAGCGACACTGATTTCTGGGAGCTTTTCGGATTTGAAGCGGAACCCGAAGACGAAGCCGCGCGATCCGAGCCTATCCGTCAAAAGCGACGGCATCTGTATCTCTCAAGAAACACCAATCATGTCCGTGTGGCGCTAAAGGCCGACGAATACCTGATAAAGCGAGTGGGAGGCTGTTTGGATGCGGAAACCACCAATGGCCCCCAAGCGAACAATCGACTGCGGTTGGCGCCAGGCGGGCTGCACGAGTTGGACCGAGGGTATCGGGTCCCTGATAACCTCGCCTTTTCACAGTTGGGCCAAGGCGGAGAACGGCCTTTTCTGGACCCGGTCAAGCTGGGCCCGGTGGACACTTTCGATCGTTTATGCAGCACAGGCCTTGTGCGCGATGTGCGCTGGCCAGACGCAGATGGGCAAGAGCGCATCATCATGACCAGCGTCAAGTCGCAGGTCCCATGGTGGGTTCTTTGGGTCATTCTTGGTTCAACACTTTTCACGCTGCGCCTGTGTCGAACGGAATGGCAGGAAAAAGGGGGGCGGGCTGAGGCCAGCGCGGTCTTGGCTTTGCAATGGCTGCTGACGCTTCGCCTCGTCATGGCGATCGGCGGCCTGCCCAACGATCCCAGCATCACCCTTGCCAATATTCTTTGGCCTACACTTGGCGCATTTGTGACGGTTCCGCTCATCGCGATCGGACTTCTGCGCCCCTACCGCGAAGACCTTGGAGCTTTTCTGTTCGGCTTGTGGATGCAAGTGCCGGTGCTCTATCTTTTGATCGCTTGGCAATTGGATTGGCAGTGGCCCGACGTTCAGACCAGACTCTTGGCGTTTGTTCCTTTGGGTTTGGCAATTGTGCGTCTTCCCTACCGCAGCCCGCAGCCGCTTTTGTTCGATTTTCTAACATCGCTTGGCAAGCTTGCGCTCTGGGTTGGCAGCGGTTTTCTTAGTCTGACACTGGCGTTGCTGCGAGGGGGCTACCGGTGGCTGATCAACGCGCTCGACAAGGGTAGTGAAGCGCGAGCGTGGATGGCCAGAGGCCGCCATCTTCTTGTGAGACTCAGAGATCTATGCGTTTGGATCGGCGCAAAGACGCGCAAGCTCTTTCTTGAGCAAACCGATGATGGCAATCCGTCCGACGAACTCGGTCTTTTTCAATGCGGTCTGCTGATCGGACTGGCAATTGTCGCTTGGCGCGTGGCATTGGCCTTGTCCCCTCTCAACATCCGAGAGCGCTTCCAAGGCATACCATTGATCGAGAACATTCCTGTTAGCTTGATCTACGCACCTTTGGCGATTGTCGTGATGGCGCTGATGATTGTTGGCTTTCGGCGCAATCCGACTGGGGCGAAAGCGGTCACCCTGGCGGGTAGTTTCGCAATCATCTTCTTAGCGGTCGGAGTGATGGTCAGGGATTTGGGCGTCATCTTGATCTTCGCGCTCCCCGTGGCCTTCGCAATCTCGAAGCTCGTGCACTATCCATCCAAAGATGCAGGGGCATTCATGACCATTGGACGGGCCCTGCTAGTGATGCCAATCCTAAGCCCCCTCCTGATGCTCATCACCTTCTATGTCTTGTTTGCGGAGCCTGTACCGGCTCCCTATGAAGACCTGATCGGGCATATGCAGGCCAGCAACGCCTGGGACGCAAACTTGGTTCGTTTGCAACGGTATCTGGATCCTGACTTCCTCATTGATGTCGGCAATCGGTCGGCGATGGGCGTGTTAGACCAGGCCGCGCAGCTTGAGCCTATCGCTAACAGCCTGATCGGTGCGGGTTACATGACGCCAAGTCAGGTGGTGCCCCCTCTTCTTAGCTACCAGTATTCGGACAATCTGCTCGCAGTGTTGGTCGCGTGGCCGTTTGGCCGGTTGGGGCTTTTTGCTTTGTTAGCGTCCCTTGTGATTGCGCTTGTGTCAATGCGCCCCGACCCGGTCGCGCCGTCTCAGCGAAGCTGGATCGATGAAACGAGTTCCTTGGCCTTGATGACGCTGTTCTGGTCGGGCGCGTATATGGCGCTCGCCAATCTCAATTTGATCCCGTTTACGGGGCGCAACTTTTACCTACTTGCAGCTCGTTCGATGGGGGATTTGGCCGAAGGTCTTGTGCTGATTTTGTTGGTCGCTCTCGCTGCTTCTATGCGGGCTTTCACGTCCAGCCGTTCCGGGGGCGCCTCGTGACCAAATCGACAGAGCTGGGTCCTGAGAACAAGCGGCTGCCGTTTGAGTTCTGGCCTGTTTTCATCATCCTTCTCGCGGTTCTGGTTGTCTATCCAAGCCGGCTTGAGCGAGACTCACAGCTGGCGATGGACGAACGCCGTGGTTATCGAGCGGCGGCCAATGAGCTGGTTGAGCGTGGGTGTCTGGAGCTGCAAAGCCTCTCGAACACCGTGCAGCGCCGTTCTATCCGCAGCACGCGAGCCGAGGGCTGCCCGAGCAAAGAACTCTATGACGACTACGCCGCGCGTTCGCCCCTCGGTAGTGATACCGCTGGCTTGATCGATCGGCGCTGGAGGATCAGCCAGGGTATCGATGGCGAAAGGCTGCAAAGAATTCGCGCCAACGCGCATCCATTGCGGTTTTCGGCTGAAGAGCCTGAACGGTGGACCGAAAGTGTTTACTTTGCCGACGGTCCGGAAAGCGGGATGCCCTCCGGATTTCTTTGGGTCAGTGGAGAGCAGACCACCCAACGAGAGCCGACCTGCGCCAATCGACGAGTGGACGGTCTTTTGGCCGATGCCTCACCCGAGCTTTATCAGTATGTATCTTGCAATGGTCGGGCCTGGCAAAAGGTGGAACGGATCGCCGCTTTGTCGGAGGAAACGGCTTCGGCGCGGCGAGTGCGTTACCCTCAGCTTGCCTCGGTTCTCCGAAGGCTCGAGTCGCCCAACGTGGAAGGGCCTGTTCTGACGACCATCAAGCGCGATCTGCAGCGTGCCGCGCAAGCTCGATTGGAAGCGCACCTCGAAAATGTTGAGACATCGAGGCGAGCTGAACAGACGATCCGGGCCGGCGTTCTTCTGATGGATGGTCTAACGGGCGAGATTGCCGCAGCCGCGACGTTCCCGTCTAAACCAACACACGTTTTTCCTGGCGACACTAGCGGGCGCAGATGGTTGGAACGCAACTGGAATTTTGAGCGGATGCCAGTGGGCTCGACGGCGAAAGTTCCTATCGGCGTAGCTATCATCCAGGCGCTTCCACAGCTTTCAGGTAGATCGCCGACGAAGGTAAACACCGAGTATTGTGGGTCGGGAAGAATTCGCGCCATCTGCACACGGCGGGCCACCCAGTCACTGGGTGTCAGTTTTGAGAGGTTCGTCACGATTTCGAGCAATGGACATGCTCTTTGGCTGATCGATAGCGCTTATCGTTCGGGACGTGACGAATGGTATGACCTTCTGCGGAAGTTCGCATGTATTGAGCCAATAGAGGGCGATGGGGATCCCAGCTGTTCGGGGTATCTGTGGCGAAGCGATGCGCCCGGAGCCCGCTCGGAACGTCGTGGCATTCCAGAGCCGATGTTAGAACTCGATCTTCGTAATTTGCGCGGAGAGGCTGAGTATGTCGCGCGCCATCTGAGTATTCTGGGCGGAAACCGGTCCAGCTGGACCAGCGCCAATCTCGCACAGGCTTACGCTCGGATCTTCTCCGATCGCGCCGTAAACCCTCGACTAACCCCCGATGACGCTGGAGAACTCCAGAGGACCGGAGTGGAGCGCGATACCTGGAAGAAAGTGCGCGATGGCATGGCTGGCACGCTTTACGCAAACGGGGGAACCGCGCGTGCCTTGTGCACCAGTATTGGGTGCGAGGTGAATCGGGTGGGGCGACACTTCCTTTATGCCAAGACCGGCACCAGTACGATCCGGGAGCGCAGCTCACGGTCTGGCGAAACAGAGGACGGTCACCTGCTTGTCTTGCTGGCCGCTAGAACGGCTTCGGGCAGACCTCCTCAAGGGCCAGACGAAATCGAAAGCCTAAAGGTCATCGTGCTTACCCAGCGCTACAAGGCGCCGGGAGTTTCGACACTCAATCTGGCCGAAGATCTCTTCGCAAGCCCGACGTTTCGAGCCTGGTTGAACGAGGACTAGCGATTTCGAAGAAGGCGTGTGGCGTTCAATTCTTAGCGCGCTACATGTCCTGCTTATCGAGCGGAACGAAGCCGTCGCGCGCTTGTCTCGAGCTGGGGCAAGTCCGAACGCAATGCGGGTATTCCTCGCACTATCCATCACTCAGGGGAGTTTACCGGTTCTGGCTGACCAAGACGAAGGGTGCCCAGTAGTAAGGGTCGGCTGTGGCGGGGGCGTTCATCAGGGACTCCAGCGCGGTTTTGAGCGTTTTGGCTCGGCCGTCCTTCGGGTTGGCTTCGAACGCCTGTACCGTGCTGACCGTGATTTGCGGCGCAATGTCATCCACCACGGGCCAGTGCGAAACCAGCAAGGCGCTAGGCGCGATCGACGCATCGGAAGTCGTTTTCACGCATGTCGATGCGCTGTGGTTTGACGCGAAGGAGCGCGAGGCGGCTTACGCAGCGACCGCTCGCGACGACGAAGATTATGTCGTGCGGCCCCGGCCCGAAGGACGTGTGGAGCTTTTGCCGGACGCCGATATCGCACTTGATGGTCCGATCACTTGCGATGCTCTTGCGCAAGGCGATCTGATTGTGCGCATCGCGTGCGAGATCTCCCAACAAATGGACGGACCAGGGGCAGAGGGGATGTGCCCTTTCGGGCGTGGCTCAGCGATAGAACTGGTGGCGAACGAACAGGGTGTTCTGTTGGCCAAAGGCGCGTGCGAAACGCTCAAGAAAACCGCCTCCACCGTTTCGGAAACTCCCAAGGCGTGCCGTGCGAATCTCTTAGTCGACTATGGCGATGGTGTTGAGATCGATCCCTTTTATCAGTGGGAGGGACAGGTTTCGTTAGTGGGTGTGGAAATTGCGGCACTCCTTCCGAGTGACAATCCCGATGACACCATATCGTTGCGTTGCAAGGGGTAAGCCCAAGGAAGGTTCGTTGGCCAAAAACTCCCGAACCAGACGCGTCTGCTAGCCCGAAGTCTGGATCCTACCACCGGCTAGTCTGTCTGCGCAAAGACTGGATTGGCCCGCAACTTTTCCGCCGCAAAGTCGACAAAGGCGCGCACCTTGGCTGCAACCGCGCGCGTACCACCATGGACAAGGTGCACATCAAAAGGCTCTTCTTCGAAATCCTCAAGCACCAGCCGTAGCCGCCCAGCCGTCACTTCGGGACCGACCTGGTAGGAGAGCACCCGCGTCAGCCCCCATCCCGAAGCCGCCATGCTGATCGCGGCGGCGTTGTTGTTGCAGCGGATCCTTGGGTGGACCCGAACTGAAGACTTTGCCTTGCGACCAAAGCGCCAGTCTTCTGAGGAGAAGCCACTGGTGGCGGCGATGATCTTGTGAGCTTTAAGGTCTTCGGGTGATTGCGGGACGCCGTATTCGCTTAGATAGGCTGGCGATCCGGCGACCACGCGGCGCACGGTGCCGACTTTGGCCGCGCGCAGCGAGGAATCGGGCAAGCGTCCGATCCGCAAGGCCACATCAAAGCCCTCCTCGACCATGTTTGTGACCCGGTCAAGCAACACCAGATTGACGTCGACCTGCGGGTAAAGCTCGCAAAACTCGGTTAGCAGCGGTGCGATGTAGAGGCGGCCAAACAGTACGGGCGCGGTGATCGCCAAAGTGCCAACCGGCTCAGCCTGCCCACCAGCGGCGAGCGCGTCGGCGGCTTCAATTTCGGTCAGAATCCGTTCGCATTCGGGTGCGTAGCGTTCGCCTGCCTCGGTCAGCCGTACCGTCCGGGTCGTTCGAACAAACAGATCAGCTCCGATCGCTTCTTCGAGCGCGGCGATGGTGCGCGTGATCGTGGCGGGGCTGGCGTTGAGCGCGCGGCCCGCCGCGGCGAAGCTTTGGCCGCGCGCGACTTCGAGGAAGACTTTCATGGCGTGCACTTTGTCCATGCGCGCAGTGTAAGTCGATTATTTTAAAATATGAAACACTGATTTGAGAATTTCCAGAATTCCGCCGTTCTGAGCAATCTCATAGAAAGGCATCTGTCGGACGCACCGATACCCGATCTCTTCCTCAAGAGGCACATTCGAGCCACGCTCAAGAAAGGCCATTACCATGAAACTCTACCACTTCCCGCTCTCTGGCCATGCTCACCGCGCCCGCCTGTTCTTCTCGCTAATCAACGTTGACGTCGATGTGATCGACGTCGACCTCGCCAATGGCGAGCACAAGGGAGAGGCCTTTGTCGCGCTCAACCCGTTCGGCCAGGTGCCGGTGCTGGTGGATGGTGACACTGTTGTCTCGGATTCGACCGCCATTCTTGTCTACGCGGCCAAGAAGTTCGGCCGTACCGATTGGCTGCCCGAAGCTCCCGCCGCTGCCGCCCGCGTCCAGCGCTGGCTCTCGGTCGCCTCAGGCGAGTTGGCGGCCGGCCCAGGCGCCGCACGCCTCATCACGGTGTTCGGCGCAGACTTTGACACCGATAAAACCATCGCCAAGGCGCACGCGGTCTTGACGTTGATCGAAGCGGAGTTTGATGGCCGCAATTGGATCATTGGCGGCGCGCAGCCGACCATCGCTGACGTGGCCCTTTATAGCTACATTTCGGGCGCTCCCGAGGGCAATGTGGACCTCTCGGCTTACCCGCGCATCAACGCCTGGCTTGAGCGGGTCGAGCGTCTCGATGGTTTCGTGCCCTTCCAGAAAACCGTCATTGGCCTGCGCGAAGCGGCCTGATCTGATCCCTCAGCGGCCGGGGCAATACGTCCCCGTCATCCCCCATCGCCCCGGCCGTACCCCAACGAAGGAACTCAAGCCATGCCTTACGCTCAAGCCGCCGCTGCATCGCCTTGGCACTCCGGTGAAGTCGAAGTGCAAGAACGCCTCGGCGTGGCCGAGCGCATGGCGCAAAACGGGCCCCGCGTGATCCGCGATTTTATGCCGGATCAACACCGCAGATTCTACAATTCCATACCCTTCATGATGATCGCAACCGTCGACGACGCGGGTGATGTCTGGGCCTCGATGGTGACAGGCAAACCCGGCTTCATGACGTCACCCGACCCGCGCGAATTGGCGATCGATTTTCTTCCAGACGAGACTGATCCGTCCCTCGCCGATCTGAAAGATGGTGTTGCGATCGGGATGCTCGGCATCGAGCTTTCCACTCGCCGTCGCAACCGTATCAACGGGACCGTGCGTCTAGCTTCGGCCAGCGGGCTCTCGGTCCAAGTCGGCCATTCCTTTGGCAATTGTCCGCAATATATCCAACTGCGCGATTTTGAGTTTGCGCGCGATCCTAAGGCGCCTTTCACGCCTGATGTGAAAGAGCTTGCCGCGCTCGACGCCGAAGCGCGCGCGACCATCACGGGCGCCGACACTTTCTTCGTCGCTTCTTACGTAGACGTGGAAGAGGAGCGCCAGGTCGACGTATCGCATCGCGGGGGCAAGCCGGGCTTTGTTCGCGTCGATGAAAACGGCCGCCTCACGATCCCCGATTTCGCCGGCAACCTGCACTTCAACACGTTGGGCAATTTCACGGTGAACCCGCGAGCCGGGCTGATCTTCACCGACTTTGAAACCGGCGATGTTCTGCAGATGACGGGCGACACCGAGATCGTGTTCGAAGGCCCCGAGGTCGAGAATTTTCAGGGCTCCGAGCGCCTCTGGCACTTCACCCCGCGCCGGATCATCCGCCGCCGCGCCGCGCTGCCTATCCGCTGGGCCTTGCGCAACGGCGAGGCGTTCTCGCCCAATTCGCTGATGACCGGAACGTGGGAAGACACCGCAGCCAAGATCGAAGCGCAAGAGCTCGCCCGCGCCTGGCGCGAATTCCGGATTGCCGACATCGAGCGCGAAACGACAGAAATATCCTCATTCCTGCTTGAACCCGTCGATGGCGGCTCAATCGCCAGCTACAAGGCGGGGCAACACCTGCCAGTCCGCGCCGAGATCGACGGCAAAACTCGGCTTCGTACCTACACGCTGTCCTCGGCCCCGTCGGATGGGCGCTATCGCTTGAGCGTTAAGCGCGACGGCGTGTTCTCGAACTATCTTCACAGCCTTGCCGAAGGTGATGTGATCGAGGCGCAAGGTCCGCGCGGCGGTTTCTTCATTGAAGGCGATGAGAAACGTCCGGCGGTCCTGATCGCCGCCGGGATTGGCATCACTCCTATGCTCGCCATGTTGCGGCAGATTGTTTTCGAAGGGCAGCGCACGCGCGGCACGCGCCCGACATGGTTGGTGCACAGCGCAAAATCCAGCGAGCTGCGCCCATTCCATGATGAGATCGCCGAACTGGTTCGCAAAGCGGACGGCGCGGTGCGGCTGGTCGCGGTTCACAGCGCCCCGGGCCGCCACGAGGCGCAAGGTGAGGACTACAGTTGGGCCGGGCGCTTCACCGCCTCTGACCTTGGCCGGTTTCTCCCCTTTGGCGACTATGACTTTTACATGTGCGGCCCCAGCCGCTTCATGCAGGACATTTACGACGGCCTGCGTGATATGGACGTCTCCGACGCGCGTATCTACGCCGAAGCCTTTGGTCCCTCTTCTCTCACTCGCCGCGCCGATGCGGGTGTGACCGAGGCCGAACCCGCCCCCATCGCAACCGCCAGCGTTCCGGTGATCTTCACCGGGTCCAACAAGGAAGCGCGTTGGGAGCCGGAAGGCGGCACCCTGCTCGAACTCGCCGAAACGCGCGGGATTGAAGCGCCGTTCAGCTGCCGTAGCGGCAATTGCGGGATGTGCGCGGTCAAATTGCTCAAGGGCAAAGTTGCCTATCCCAACACCCCCACCGCCGACATCGCAGAAGGCGATATCCTCACCTGCTCGGCGGTTCCGCATCGCGACGTCGATCGTTTGGAGATTGCGCTATGAATTGGTCTTTGATTGCCATGCCCGCTCCGGAAGAGCTGGTCATGGGGTACGCCCCCGCGCCGCCGTCGAAACCGGCGCTCCCGCAGCCGGGTTCCTCTGCCGAGGACCAGGAAGTGCGCCGCTATCTGGTCAGTCTGTTTGTGGCGTTTGGATTGCTTGCAGGCCTGCAAGGCGCGCTCGCAGGTGATCCGCCTGAAGGTCAACGGCGCATCGCTGAAGTGAGCGTTTCTGAGCGCAAATCCGAGTGCCGTGGCTGCGCTGATCCAATAGCCCATGCCGCCCAAGCCGACTTTTGATCCCGCCGATTTACAGGAGAACCCCCGATGTCACGTCCCCCTTTGCCGCCCTTCACCGAAGAGACCGCCCGCGAGAAAGTACGCCTAGCCGAAAATGGTTGGAATGGCCGTGACCCGGCCAAAGTCGCGCTTGCCTACACGCCGGGTTCCAAATGGCGCAATCGCGTCGAATTCCCGCAAGGGCGCGGAGAGATCGAAGCTTTCCTCACGCGCAAATGGGCCAAGGAACACGAATACCGCCTGATCAAGGAGCTTTGGGCGCACACTGGCAATCGCATCGCCGTGCGCTACGCCTACGAATACAGGGACGATAACGGGAACTGGTTCAGAGCCTATGGCAACGAAAATTGGCAATTCGACGCCGAAGGCCTGATGGAAGAACGCCACGCGTCGATCAACCAAACGCCGATCCGCGAAGAGGACCGGCTGTTTCATTGGCCGCTCGGCCGGCGTCCTGATGATCACCCAAGCTTAAGCGCGCTGGACTTGTGATCCGTCAGAACCGGGGCCGAGGGTCCGAACCTCCCTAGATGTTGGTGCTGCTCGGTATCAGGCTGGGCAGCAGATAGGGGTAGGGCTTTACCCGGTTTGCGTTGCGCGCCGCGATCGTTTGTTCGACCCCTTCCAGCGCCGCGTTGAAGCGCGCCAGGGGGCCGTTATCGCCCGTGATCTTTGGGTCCTGAAACCAATCAGGATAGGGGAATTGTGGCGACAAATAGGTGCCCAAGGGTCGGTAATAGATCGAACCAAGCAGATACAGCACCGACAATTGCTCCAGCGCAAGCGGTTCTGGCGGCATCATGCTGAGCCATTCCTGTTTGGTCGCGCTCTCACCGGTTGTGGGCGCTTGCTCCCACATCGCCCCAGTGACGGCCGGCGCGAACGACATGATCGACCTTTGCGGGAAGTTGACCGCCGCATGCTGAGCGCTCGCGGTGAAGATGATCATGGTGCAGGTCTGCACAAGCTCAGCGCGGGTGCTCGGAGCGGTAAAGCCGTCGAGCTTACCCAAGTCGGTGCTGGCAATATCGACGGCCCACGCGGCGAGTTCGGTGTCAGCGGTCACTTCCGCATCACTCGAATAATAGACGTCCACATAATTGCGGACCCAACCCTCGATAGCGCCCCAGACAAGCAAGCCGTCGTCGCGATAGGGGTACTCTTTGAGCGCCGAATTGGCATCAACTCCGCGCGAGGCGAGATCGGCGGGGAGCATGCCGGAGGAGAAATTGAAGCTGAGACGGGCGTTCGCGGCGGTTTGCTGGCTCGACTGGATGGTCCCGGCAAAGATGTGATCGATCGGCCCACCCTTTGTGATCAAAGTGGTCGCGGCCGCTTCATTGATAAACAAGGTGCCTTCGAAGTGACGCACAAGCAGCGCCCAAATTGGGTGCGCTTCGGCCAATTGGCGATGGGTCGCGACCGCCACAGCCTCAGTTACCAGGTGAGTGCGCGCAAGGTGGGCGTAAAGCTCGTGATAATTGCCATCGGCGGCCTGCACGCAGAACTTCGCCATCTGCCAGCCCCATTGCTTGTCCGGAGCGGTCGACGGGGTGATCACAGGGCTCGCAGGATTGCTGGGATCGCAGTTGATCGCAATCGGGACGAGCGATCCGGATTGCGGGGGCACCGCAAACAAGGCGACCGGGCAGTTCAGATATTTGGCCTTGGAACCCCAGGCGCCCGGTTCAATCGAAGCGAGATCCTTGTAGTCGCATTGGAATATCCGGCCGTCTTCAAGCGCGGCGGACAGCGTGTCGTTCGGGACAATGTTGGCGTATTGCTCGGCAGAGATCGCGCATTTGGCGGGCGCTTGGTTTCCGGAAACGGCTTCGATCAAGACGCTGTTCGGTCCCGCGATGCGCAGGCGCGCAAATTCCAGATCATCCTGGAAGGTGTAAGCGATTTCTGGAAGGCTGATCGTCTGGAATACATCGGTGTAATTCTCCAAAGATCGCGCGTCTGATCCCTCGGCCTGGCCCTGAGCGGTGCGGCGTTCAACAATTTTGCTAAGCTTCTCGCAGTGGTTCTTTAGTTCAGCGATGACCGCGTCGATCAGCGCTTCTTCCACACCGGAGACCGTGTGTTGCTGGAGATATTTCTCTGCGTCACTGATTACGAGCTTCTCGGCATCCACGACGAGCGGGTCGAGCGCTGATAGGCCTTTCTCCAGTTTCTTCAGATCATAAGCGATAGCGTTCTTGGCGATGTCGATCAGCACACCCACAAGCTTTAGAAACCACTCAAGCGTTGGGTACTCAGATGACGGCAGCGTTTGGACCACGGGAACCTCGGGCAGCGTGGCGACGGTGTCGGTCCATTGATAGACCCCACGCGTCGTGGTCAACTGAGCGCTACGCGCTGTTTTCTGCGCGGGAGTGTCGTTTTGCGGAAGAGTGGGATTTGTGGGTGCTTGTTGAGGCATTTGTTTGCTCCGTGCCAAGTGGATTGGCTGCGTATTTCCACTTTATGGTAAATAAGGAATAAACGACGGCCCATTTATTAGTCTTCTGAATTAGAGTTCGTTTTCTTATGGGATAACCAATTGTTAGGCGCTCTCACCTAATTGGATGGCATGAGCGTATTCAAGAAATTCGTGGCGCGATACGCGATACCTGATGTCACCCCTGACATCAGAGATGAATACGTTGTTCACGCTGCTCACGCTGTGCAAAGAAACGCCCGTTGGCTTTTCTTTCTCTTATTCTTGACGACGCCGCTTGCGGCGTTGGCGGGAAGCCCTGAGGTCCCATGGATGGTTCGGATTGGTATGCCGATTGTCATGGGCAGTTACTGTCTCTTGGGCTTTGTGCTGCTCAGCCGCCATGTTGATTTCTCAAAGTCGCCAAAACTGGCGGCGCACTATGTGGTCGACAGCTCCATTTCGAGCTGTTTTGGAGCCATTATCTGCTCCGCATGGTGTGTGCTCAGCTGGATGTCCGCTCCGGCGGACGATCGTTTGCAGTTTCCAATCATTCTGGTGATGGGCGCGCTGGCGACCGCCTATTGCCTTGCAAACATCAGGATCGGTGCGGTCGCAAACCTGCTGATTGATCTCGTGCCGATCTCGCTTTTGCTGCTGACAAGCGGGCGCGCGCTCGATTTCGCAGCGGGCGCCAGCCTTCTTTTTGCAGGCCTTTTCCAGTGGCGCATGATCAACGCGCATCAGGACCATGTGCTCGACCTGTTGCGCCTCAAAAAGCAAAACCGGGTTCTGGCCCTTACTGACCCGCTTACAAAACTGCTCAATCGGCGTGCGCTCCAGGACTTCTCCGAGGCGCTTTCCGATGATAAAGAGCCGGTGCGGTTGCTATTGATCGACATTGATCATTTCAAATCGATCAACGACACGTACGGCCACGATATGGGCGATGAGGTGCTGGTTCTCGTCGCAAACACAGTCAACAGTTTCAGCGGCAACAATGTCAGCGCCGCGCGTCTGGGCGGCGAAGAATTCGCATTGCTAGGAACGAACGCCGATCTCCCTGCGGCTACAGCGCTTCAGCTTCTCGCAGCGGTCCGAGAGGCCGATATGCCATTCGATGGGCAGGTGACTGTTAGTGTTGGCATTGCCGAAGGCAATTTGAGTGACGCCGACGGATGGCAGCGACTTTACACTGAGGCCGATGGCGCGCTTTATGAAGCGAAGGAAACCGGCCGGAACCGGGCCTGTCACGTTTCCGATATTGATACGCAGCCCAAGCGCCGTCGCATGGAAGACAGCAAAGACATAACCAAGGCGGCCTGATTCTGCGCAAACAACGATGGCGCTTGGTTACAATCTGTTGCCGAAATATTACTGCAGAGCACGAACTCGTTCTTGCAACCTCACTTCGAGGCGCTAGACCAAGTTCCGGGTCACGTAGTAATCATGCAATCATCTGAAACAGAATCGCCAGCGGCTTCGGTCGCGGACGAGGCGCTCGCGAGCTTTGTGCTTTTGGCGCAATTCCTTGGCACGCCGGCCGATCCGGCGCAGATCCACCATGATCGCGGGCGAGGTGATGAACCTTACACGTTTGATGATCTGATCCGCGTTGCGAAAAAGCTCAAATTGATCGCGCGCCGCAAGTGCGCCTCCCCGACGTCTTTCCCGAAACTCCCTCTTCCGGCGCTTGTCGCCCTGAGGAATGGGGGTACCGCCATCATGCTGAAAGTCGACGACAGCGGCGAAACCGGCGTGCGGCATATGGTGCTTCAAGCCGGATCGGAACGCCCCGAAGTGTGGGACGAAGCCAAGGTTGAGGCGGAGTTCGCCCTTGAAGACGGGGAGGTCGATCTCCTTTTGATGACCAGCCGCGAACATATGGCCGGTCAAAAACGCGCCTTCGATATCAGCTGGTTTATCCCCGCGCTCGTCAAGTATCGTCGCCCTTTGCGTGACGTCTTGTTGGGGTCATTCTTCTTGCAGCTGGTCGGGCTTGCCTCGCCGATTTTCTTCCAGCTGGTGATCGATAAGGTGCTGGTCCACCAATCGATGACGACGCTCGAAGTTCTAGCCATTGGTCTGGCAACAGTTTTGGTGTTTGAAACGATGCTATCGGGTCTGCGCCAATGGCTGTTTGCGCACACCACCAACCGGGTGGACGCGGAGCTTTCGGCGGCCTTGTTTAAACATCTGGTTGCCCTGCCCTTGAGCTATTTCGAAGCCCGGCGAGTGGGCGACAGCGTGGCGCGCGTGCGCGAGCTCGAAAACATACGCAACTTCCTGACCTCTAACGCGGTGACGGTTGTGATCGATTTGTTCTTCACAATCGTCTTCTTCGCGGTGATGTATCTCTACTCCCCGCTGCTGACGCTGATCGTGGCGCTGACTATACCGATTTATGTGTTGATTTCGGTGTTCGTCACACCCCCACTTCGCGCGCGGCTCGATGAGAAGTTCAAACGCGGTGCGGAAAACCAGGCGTTCCTGGTGGAGACGGTCACAGGCATCGGCACCCTCAAAAGCATGGCGGTTGAACCGCGCATGCGAGACCGTTGGGAAAAGCAGTTCGCTGGCTACATCCGCACCGGCTGGGACGTGACGGTTCTCAGCACGTGGGGCAGCCACCTCATCCAATTGGTCAGCAAACTGACCACCGTTGCGATCCTGTTTTTCGGTGCGCAAGCCGTCATCGCTGGGGAGCTCACTGTGGGCGCTCTGGTCGCGTTCAACATGCTGTCTGGCCGCGTCGCGCAGCCGATTTTGCGTCTCTCCCAGCTGTGGCAGGATTTCCAGCAGGTGCGTATCTCGGTCGATCGTCTGGGCGATATCCTTAACTCGCCCGCGGAGCCCGAGCATAACCCCAACCGCGCGAGCCTTCCGCCGATCACAGGCGCAGTAGAGTTCGACAAGGTCCGTTTTCGCTATCGCCCCGACGCGCCCGAAGCGCTGCGGGGCGTGAACCTTTCTGTCGCATCCGGCGAGATGATTGGTATTGTCGGGCCTTCGGGGTCGGGAAAGTCCACTCTGACAAAGCTCGTGCAGCGACTTTATGTGCCCGAGCAGGGACGGGTGCTGGTCGATGGCACGGACTTATCGCTGGTCGATCCCGCTTGGTTGCGGCGGCAGGTAGGCGTGGTCTTGCAGGAGAACATTCTGTTCAACCGCTCCGTGCGAGAGAATATCGCGCTGTCCAATCCTACGCTTCCGATGGACCAAGTGATCGCTGCCGCCGAATTGGCCGGTGCACACGACTTCATCCTGACGCTTCCTCACGGCTACGACACTGTGATTGAAGAGCGTGGTGCGAACCTATCCGGCGGCCAGCGCCAACGTCTCGCCATCGCGCGCGCCTTGATCACCGATCCGCGGATTCTGATCCTTGATGAGGCCACCAGCGCGCTTGACGCGGAAAGCGAAGAGATCATTCAGAACAACCTGGGCCGGATCGCTGAAGGCCGCACCGTGATGATCATTGCTCACCGCCTTTCCGCTGTGCGGCCGTGCGATCGGATCATCACGGTCGAGGAGGGCGAAATCACCGAGATGGGCAGCCATTCAGATCTGCTAAAGGCCGGTGGTCGCTACGCGCAATTGCACGCGAAGCAGACCGGAATGTCCGGCGGCGGCGCGGAGGTCCCGGCGTGAGCGCGCTAGCCGACCGTTTCCCGACGCTGGCCAAGCATTTCGCGATCTTCCGCGAAAGCTGGAGCCAGCAAGACGAAGCCGACAAAGCCTTTAAGCCCAAAGAGGAGCACGAATTCCTTCCGGCTGCCCTTGAGATCATGGAAAAGCCGGCAAGCCCCGGATTGCGCTGGCTTTTGCGTTTGATCTGCGCGTTGTTCGTTCTGGCGCTTATCTGGTCGATCTTCGGGCGCATTGACGTTGTTGCCACTGCGGCTGGCAAGACTGTGCCCGCCGGCAGTGTGAAGATCATTCAACCGATTGAGATCGGCGCTGTGCGCGAAATCCACGTGCGCAATGGGCAGTTTGTGCGCCGCGATGATCTGCTTATTGAGCTTGATCCGACCATGTCGGAAGCGGACGAGGCGCAAAGCGGTCAGACCTTGATGTCCGCGCGTATCATCCAAGCCCGAAATGACGCTCTGCTGGCGCATCTTAGCGGCCGCTCAGCACGGTTTGTAGCGCCCAAGGGCACGCCACCTGATATTGTCCGCACCGAAGAGGAATTCGTCCGCAACGCGGTTGAGCAATATGAGGCTCAACGTCGCTCTTTGATTCAACAGCGCGAAGAGAACGAGGCCGCTCTGGTCGCCGCCGAGGCAGAGATCGCCAAGCTGCAGGAAGCGCTGCCCTTTATCGACAAACAGATGAATGCGCGTGCTGAGCTGTCTGAGCGTGGGTTTTACTCAAAACTCCAACTGCTCGAATACGAACAGCTTCGCGCCGAACACCTGCGCAATATTGAGGTGCAGCAGGCCAACAAGATGCAGGCTGAGGCTTCTATCCGCCGAGTGCAGGCGGACCTTCAGTCGCTGCGCGCGGGCTTTGGACGCACCGCCGTAACCGATCTTGCTGAGGCCAACGATCGCGCCAGCATGGCGACCGAGGAACTGCGCAAGGCCGAGCGCCGGCGGCGCTACCAAGAGCTGCGCAGCCCCGTGGATGGCGTGGTGCAGCAGCTGGGCGTGTCCACCGTCGGCGGCGTGGTCCAGCCCGCTGAACCCTTAATGGTAATCGTACCCTGCCAATCGGGCGACGCAACCAACGCGAGCAGTTGCAACAGCGGGATCACGGTCGAAGCCTTCGTACAAAACAAGGATATCGGCTCGGTCAGCGTGGGCCAGCGCGTCGCCGTCAAACTCGAAGCGTTCAACTTCACCGATTACGGCTTGCTTGAAGGTGAAGTGGTCAACATCAGCCGCGACGCCATCGACCAAAGCGACGCGCCAGCGGGCTCGACCCGCGACGAAAACGGTCGACCCGTTCAGCCGGGTCTTGTCTATGCAGCGACCATCGAACTGGCATGCGGTATTGGCGATCCCGCGCGTCACGAACTGTGCGACAAAGTGCGGCCTGGCATGTCGGTTCAAGCCGAGATCAAGACGGGCCGCCGGCGGATCATTCAGTATCTGCTCTCACCCATCAATCAGGCGCTGAGCGAAGCGGGCCGAGAGAAATAGGTGCAAAAAAGGGCGCTTGAGAGAGCGCCCTTTTTCAGTCGTTTGATCAATTGATCGTCGCGCCTTCGGGCGCCGGTTCCGCGGGCGACTTTTGCGCCTCGCTTGCGCGGGTGGCGCCCATGCTTTTGAGCGTCTCAGGGTCGACCAGACGGGTGATCAACGGGTGCAGCTTCAGGCTTCCGTCTTTCAGGACTTGCCGGAAGTTCGCAATCACGCTCGCGGTCGACTTCTTGTCGGTCGCGATGACATCGATCAGCCAGTTGTTTTGGCCCGAATTCCAATCATCCGCCTTTAGCCGCAGCGGCCAGGCGCCCGCGCTGATTTGCTCGCGCAGCCGCGCTTCGGCTTCATCCGAAAGGCTCGCCCAGATGGCCACGCCGGCGATGTCTTGCGCAGCTCCTGTCACTTCTTCTGGGCGCTGTGCAATGGCAATCCGGTCACGAATAAGGGGTTCCAACACCAGATGTTGGAGGTCGTTCAGAGTCTGATGTCGATAACGCGGAAGCACCATCATGCTCATCACAACCTTGCCAAAGCTCTCGCGCACATGGCTGCGCAAGGATGCAAGCTTGGCTGCGATCTCAGGGTCCAGCGGCTGCTGGGTGTTTTCGTCGGACATTCTTATTATGCTCCCATATAATGTTTGCGCCTAGGGATAGTTAGAGCCCGGCGCCAGTCAACTCACATTGCGGATCGAATCCCGAGATTGATCGTCGGTTTTGAAGTGAAACTTCTGCTGCTGCGTGCGGTGTTTTGCGACGTTGGAGTGAAATTGCCGAGCGATACTCGATCATAATTGTATCCTAGCGACAAGCCGCTGTTTATTTGTAAAAATATTTATTCAAAACTTGGAAACCTTGCTTGATTTCAGATCAGCGCGTGGCATGTTGCGGTTGAGAGGACGGATTAGGGAATCCGTGGGGTCGTCGATTATTCTTAGGAAATCTGCGTACGCTGTTCATCGGTGGGATCACTGCGTGGTCCTGTTTTCGTGAGAGCGACGTTACGAAAAACGACTTTGCCCCATGGCGCGCTTAACTCGTCCGCCTCAGTTTTCAGGCCGCTTTAGACGGCCTATGTGGAGGGGCACGAATGACCGCACTTTGGAACCGACCCGGAGACCCAACGCGTTGGGCTGGGGTTGAGGTCATTTTTCCTGAATTACTTTCCAACGTTGAATACGACCGCAAGGCATCGACCCTTCGCGATCTCGATAGCGGTGACGAACTGGTCTTCGGTTACGGAGGGCATGGTGGTCACGGACGGGGCTTTAGTTTCCGTAACTCCATAAACGGACCAATTTCACTCGGCTCATATCTTTCAAAGAGCGTGTTAACGCTGCGGTCCTATGTGATCATTCGGCTCTGCGGCGTTGATGATAACTTCCGCTTCTATCGTTCAAGAGAGGGCCTTGGGTTGGGCAAGCTCCCAATGTTGTTTCGGTCGTATGTGGAGACGGTCAACCCCAGTCCAGAGAGGCGCTTCGCAGTGGTCGATGCACGCCCCAGGACGAACGATCAAATAAATCCAAAAACTGGCTCGAAGAAAGAAGCGCAATGAGCGACATCAACTCAAACCCCATCTACATTCGTTTCCTCGAGTGGTTGGATGAAAATGTGGCGCCGGACGCCGAGGGCAATCGCAAAGTGTCGGTTGAGCAGTTGCGCGCCTTTGCGGATGAGTTTGTATACAATCCGGAAGATCCATCCACCGTTGAGGTCGAGGGTGCCGATGTATCTCTGCTGTGGTCATTTCAGATCGGGGGTGCAAGCACAAACAATCTCTCACTGGACCTCGCCGAAAGATCGAAGGGATCGGGCCGCGTTGTTCGATTTATTGGGAATACTGACGCGGGCAAATTCTTCAGTCATCTATACGAAACAGAGGAGGGGAATGCCCTTCTTTCGTTTGTTCCGACGGATACAGTGCCCTCTCCTGATGGTAGCGCAACTATCGAAGATGAGGCGTTTTCAGAGTTCTGGCGAAAACTGTCGCGCTTCTACGTCGATAACACCGACGGCACTTTAGTAACCCTCACTCCTCGAGGTGGCATCGGTACGGTCTTCGCCGAAGACGAGATCCCTAGGATCGTAGAGAATAGCGAGATCGACCTAATCAACGGCGTCGCTCGTTCAGATATTGGCATTGAGGTGTTTTCCAGCGGCAGTAGGGCGCAGCTCTACTATCTGCTCGCGGTCATTAATGGTCATTTTGCCGGGGATCTTCTCCGTTCTGGCACCGCAAGAGTCGTGAAAACCGTCGGGAACGACGGCAAAGAGATTTTTCATTTAGACATCGACCAGAAGACGCTTGAATTTCTTGGCATCGAAGGCGGGCCGCTCAGCCTTCTTAGTGACCCCGACGATATCGCCGGCCCGGTGGCGGTTCGGGAAGAGCTTTTGCCCGCACATCTCCGCGGGCTGCAGGTCGCGCTTTTTGGCGCGGTTATGCAGGGCGATCCAACAAAGTTTGAAGACTTTGTCGGTCGCGATCTGAGAGTAGAGCAGCTTTCCAACGAGCGAGGATTCAAGCCGCCTAGCGTGGAGCTAGTCGAGTTGCAGGACTCGTTGATCGCTTTCGTGAATAAAATCTGGAGTGATATCCGAGAGACAGCTGAAGCGGCCAGTCCTGGCAGTCCTGAAGAATCACTAGAGGCAGACATTGGAAGTCTTCTCAAGATCTTTGCGCAGGTTAAGCTTGAGGAAGACGAAGATATTGTCGCTGTTGCCAAATACTTCTCAGACCTTGTTCAACAGATCAATCCGTTTTTAGACGACGCCCCCGACGAGCTTAAGCGCGATCTCATTTCTGCGGCTGACCAGATATCGCGGGCCGGACAACAGATGATCGCCGGAATTTCGCCCGAAATTCAGCGTCGATTGACCGTCACATCGGGCGGCCGGTCTCTCGATCTTCTTGAAGATTGGCAGGCCAAATCGATCAACAATTCACATGCATTCGACTCTCTCATAGAGAGCGGCACTGGAGTGTACTCCGAAAGCCAAACCGGATTGGGCAACGCGTTTTACATCACGTTGGGAACCTCGTCCCTTTTCGAAGCTGTCAAAGGAATCATTGAGCGGCTGGGCTCGGTCGTATCCGAATCTCTTGAGCCAATCGTAGACGAAGCTCTTTCGAATCTGGGGGAGTTTGAGGACGAAGCCAGAGCAGCGCTTGGTCACCTTGAAAAACTGATCGGCTCCGGTTTTGAGGCGCTTGGAAACCCGCTTGAAGATTTGGTCTTTGGCCATTTTTCATACGCTGATGGACTGACCGCGACAGAAGCTTTCGAAACGGGATCAGATATCGGGAATGCTCTGCAGCTCCAGGTCGGAACCGACGCGGCTGCTCTCATCGGCAATGAGAATGGCAACATTGCTGTTCATTTTGGCTCGGGCTCAGTTCACGGGCTCGGGGGCAATGACACTCTCGTCGGCCTAGGTGCGAAGAAGATTAAGAAGGGTGACCCGATCTCACCCGCGATGCAGGAAAGGGCCGACGCACGTAAGGCCGAAAACGCAACGCGATTGGCGAATGGCCTTCCGCGTCTTCCGATCCTCCCCGATTCTCCGATTGCCGACAACGACTACACCCTTTTCCTCGATGGTGGAGAGGGAAGTGACACGGTCATCGCGCTGGGCGGAATCGACTTCGATGCGCTGCTTAGTTCGACGGGTGAGGGCGCCATTACCGCGGGCGGATTGGGCCGTGACTGGGTCTACAACAACACGCGCGACGGTGAACTTTGGGGCGATATCGCCAATTCGATTGTCAAAGCCGACGGTACGCGCGTCGCGATCGTAGATGGCGAAGAAGTCATCATCGAAGACAGCCAAGAAAACAGCGATATTTTTTGGTTTTCGGATCGAACAACGATCATGGACGCGCAGGAAAATGACTTCCTGCGGCTCTTTGGTATTCCGCTTGTTGGCGGCACCGCCATCGCAACCACAGTATTCGCTGAAGTTGCATTTCAAAGCCGGTCTTTCTCCGCTGCATCGTTCACCTTGGGGCGGACGGCGCTCGCAGCCGGCACGCGAAATCGCCAACGCGGCTACACCGAATATTACGACAGCTTTTTGCCGTTCATTGCCTACCGGCTAGTCGACAATGAAGACGGGACCCAGGACCTCCAGATAAGCAACAAGGCGGATGTGTTCTGGGAGATCCTGTTCGGCGAGGGGCCGCCGGAATATATTGATCTCGGATTTCTCGACGGAACCATGACGGTCCGCGATTTTGATCCCCAGATATCTAATCTTGGCATCGAACAAGCCGTATTCCAAAGGGTTGGCCTCAAAGGCGACTTGGGGATGGCGTTCCAGAACATCAGCCCCCTGTTTGCAATCTCCCTCCTCGAACCCTTCGTCAAGGGCATCCCGATTGTCCAGAGCGTCTTCGCGGCCTTCTCGGCGCTGGCATTGGTTGACACGGCGGTCACGATCGATGCGGCGTGGGATCGGTTCAGAAAGAACCTTGCCTGGACTGATATCACCGATCCTTTGATTATCGACCTTGATGGCGATGGGATTGAAACGCTCGGCCTCTACGACGCAGAGGTCTACTTCGATATTGATGGCGACTTGTTTGCCGAACGCACCGGCTGGCTGAAAAGCGACGACGGATTTCTCGTCCTTGACGTGAACGGCAATGGACGCATCGACGATATTTCCGAAATGTTCGGCGGTGTCGGTGTGTCCGGCTTCGCAGAGCTGGCCGCGCTCGACAGCGATGGTGACGGGCTGATCACCGTCGCTGATGTAGCGTGGTCCGAGCTCCAGGTTTGGCAGGACTTCGATCTGGACGGTGTAACAGATGAAGGTGAACTGACCTCCCTCGATGAGCTCGGGATCGTCAGCCTCGACGCGATCGGGCAGCCATTGGACGCCACGACAGCGCAGGGCACGCAGCTCACGGGGTTTGGCGATGTCGTCTTCGAAAACGGCATACGGCGCACGATGTTCGATTCTATATTGGACTTCGACGACGTTGAAACCCGCTACGCAGGAGAAAGTGGTCCTGCGGATTGGCAAGCTGGCCAGACCCTCGACGCGCGCGGTTTCGGCAGCATCACCAATTTATCCATTGCGATGGCGAACGATATCGCGCTGGAAGAGCTGGCGACGACGACCGCTGCAGCGATGACAACGCCCGATTTAGCGCAATTGGCGGTGCAGGTCGGCGATGTGCTGGGCAAATGGGGCGCCGCGCAAGAGCTTACGCGTGAGTTGACGCCGGTCTTCGTCGGCTCAGATGGCCAAGGCAACGCGGTGCTGCTTGATCGCGGCGTTTATGTCGAAGATCAAGATGGCGGCTATTGGACTCTGGCGAGCGGCGTTGACATAATCGATAGTCAAGGCGTTGCGATTGATCGTCCGAGCTTGGAGGACGTTCTTGCGCAATCCGATGGGTGGCGACTTGAACAGCAATGGTCGCCCTCGGACCGCGCCGAAGCGCTGACGCACCGCGAAGCGGCGCCGTACCTTGCACAGATCATAGATGGCCGCGCTGTCATTCTTGATTATGGCATTGAGCAACCGGATGGGACTTGGGCGCTCGCGTCTGACCCCTCAACGACTTACGCAACTGTTCAAGACATTCTTGCCCTCGACAAGGCTCAAGGCACTGAGTGGCGCGCTGAGGAGCTTGGCTTCAACCCGATTGCTTCGGTTCCCGTCGAACAGATCGGTGTTCGTTTCACCGATGGCCAAGTGGTTGATTACACCGTTGAAGTCACTGACCGTGACGGCACCTTTTATGTCTGGGCGCGCAATCTGGATCGAGCGATCGAACTCGAATGGAAGACAGGCGATTATCGCGAATTCAACCTGCGCAACTTCGCGATTGAATTCGAGAATCTCGATGAAGTTGGGTCGACAGATGATTCAACATATCGGGTGGAAATCCTCACTCCGGCTCAATTGAACTTCGCCACTTCGCTGGGCGGTGTCGACTTCCGTCCTGAGCTATTGAGCGCCACGCTCAATGACGATACCGGCACCATTGATTACGCTGTTGGTCCTACGGGTTCCGCAAACCTATCGACGGACCCATCTCGCTTTGTTTCGGGCATTAATGAGGTAATCGGGCTGCTTGGTCCGGTAATGACGCAGTACATCACTGTAAGCCGGCGCCTTGCTGTGCGGCTTGCATTGCAAGGTGGCCTGTCGGACTACGCGGATGGGTTTGAGTATGACGTGGAGCTGGACGCCTATCTCCCGACGACTGAGCGTCAACTCGCCCCGCTTTTTGAAGCAATCTTTGCGGATGCGCCCGCGTCTAATGAGGGCGACGCTGTCTACGATTACCTCACCGATTGGAACGAGATTCTTTGGCAGATATATCCCGATTATATTTCTGAAGTTCTAGCCGGACTTGAAGGCGGCGGAGGTGGGGTCAACCAGGCCTTCATCATCCAGATGCTTCTCCCCGCATTCGAGAATGTCGGGGTTGATCTCGACCTTCGTGGTATCGCCAACGCACTGTCAATCGATGAGACGCGGATCATCGATCACCTCGAATGCGAAACCGACGTCACCGGCACCTCGGGCATTGACTATTTCTATCTCTCAAGCGGCGACCAGAATATCAGCGGCGGAGCCGGGACGGATTTCTACTTCGTTGGCCGCGATTCTGGCAACGACGTCATTTTTGATCAGGACGATGGTGGCGCAGACGAATTGCGCTTTACGGATGTCTTTGAAAACGAAGTCACCGCGATCCGCGATGGCCAAGACCTGATCCTTCAGATCGAAGGCCGCGAAAACGTCATCCGCTTGACGGACCAGTTCCTCGGCGAACTCAATCCGTTCCTCTCGAATGGTGTGCGGCTTGAAAGCGGCGTGGACTCGATCGTTTTTGCTGACGGTGTCGTGTGGGATCGCTTCCGCATGTCGATCCAAGTTGTCGATCGGGACCGGGCCGAGGGAGATTTTAACGACAGCGTTCTCGGCTCAGGCGATTCCGATATCTTGTGGGGTGGTCGCGGTAACGATTACCTTTCGGGTGGAGCGGGCGGCGATTACTATGTCTTTGAACTTGGCGACGGCCAAGATGTTATTGACGACCGCGGCACCTTTTCGTTTGGAACCGTGCAAGCAGGAATCGATTTCCTTAGGTTCCGTGGTGACATCTCGGCTGAAAATCTTACGCTTATCCGCGACGGACCCAGCAACAATCTCAAGATCGTCATTAATGACGATGATGGCGTTGCGACTGGTGACACTCTTGAAATCGTTGGTCAGTTCGACGGTGTTCGCACAAACTTGGGCCTATTCTCGCAGGTCATTGGCGGTGCGGATGGGCTCGAATACGTAGCGCCCAACCTGATTGAGCGCTTCATCTTCGAGGATGGCACCAGCCTCGATTTCACGCAGATTGTCGAACGGGTTCTGGAGAACGCCAAGACCGATGGCGACGATCCGATCTACGGCTTCATCAACAACAACACTCTGGATGGTGGAGCCGGGGATGATTTCCTGACCGGGGTTGAGGGCGACGACACCTACATCTTTGGACGCGGATATGGCGATGATGTCATACTCGACAACGACTTCAGTTTTGCGCTGTTTGCGCCTCCGGGACAGGACACGCTTGAGTTCATCGACGACATTCGTTGGACCGATATCGATTTCCTGCGCGAAGGCGCGTCGGACACGCTGACGTTGCGCATTAGCGGGACCGAGGATCAGGTCACGCTCACCGATCTGCTTGAGAATGTGCCGATCATCGGTTTCGTCAACCTGATCGAGAATATCCGTTATGGCGATGGAACCGAATGGTCGGTTTTCCAACTGCTGCAGCACTACATCAACATCGCCGCGACCGATGGCGACGACATCATCTATGGCTTTGACGCAATCGCAGATACGCTGGATGGCGGGCTGGGCGACGACCGCCTTGAGGGCTTTGGTGGCAACGATCTGTACCGCGTGGGTTCAGGCCAGGGCAGCGACACGATCGCAGACACGGGCGGCTCTGACCGGGTCGTGTTGCAGGGCCTGTCCAGCCTTGATGTCGATATTGAGCGCACCCCGCTTGATCTGGTCTTTGTCGTGCGCGCCACGGGCGAACGCATCGTCTTTGAAAATCAGTACGTGCGCGAAGGGCGTCAGTCGCAGGCGATTGAGCGCTTTGAGTTCACCGATCGCACCGTCGACTTCCGCGAGATCAATCCCGATCAGGTCGATGTTATCGGCACGAATGCGGGCGAAACGCTTACGGGTTCCAACTTTGGCGAAGTCATCGATGGGCGCGGTGGCGACGATATCCTTGAAGGCGGTGACGGCGGCGACATCTACCGCTTCGACGTCGGCTACGGCCAGGATGTCATCGTTGATCGGAGGATCCGGGCGCGGTGGAGAGACCGCGACGGCGTCAACGTAGCGGTCAACGATACGATTGAGTTTGGCGGCGACATCACCCGCGACAACATCCGCTTCACCAAGGATGGCGACGACCTTCTGATCGAGGTTGATGGCCGCACCGACAGCTTGCGCGTGCGCAACCAGTTCCGCAGCCCCGAAGATGAAATCGAATTGTTCCGTTTCTTTGACGGATCGGTGATCAAGATTTCCGACGTTGAAGAGATCCTCCAGATTTCTGGCGGCAACCGCGGCGACAACGTGATCGAGGGCACGATTGACGCGCCCAATTCGCTCGACGGACGCCAGGGCGATGACACCCTGATCGGCGGAAATCGCGAAGACACCTACGCCTTCACATCCGGCTATGGCTTCGACCGCATCGAGGAAAAGGCCGACAGCGCCGGTGTCGTGGACCGCGTGATCTTTGGCGCTTCGGTCCGGGCTGAGGACCTCGTGCTGCAGCGTCAAGGCAACGACCTGGTTATTGGCCTTGGCAACGGCCTTGATGTCCTGACAATCGTCGGCGGATTGGCTTCGACCACGGTCGAACAGTTCGAATTTGCCGATGGCACGATCTGGTCGCTCGACACGGTCATCGATCAGATGCTGACGGGCACCGAAGAGGATGAGCAGCTCACCGGCTTTGACAACCGTGACGACGATATCGCTGGCGGCGCTGGTTCAGACGCACTCGAAGGCGGCCTCGGCGATGACACCTATCGGTTTGGCTTGGGCGATGGGCTGGATAGCATCCTCGACGTTGGCGGCATGGACCGTGTTGTTTTCGGCGATCAGATCACGCAAGAATTCGTTCGGTTTGAAGAAATCGATGGCGACTTGCTCATCACGGTGGGCGAGGGCGAGGATCGCTTGATCATCTTCGGCGGCTACACCAGCGCGCCGGTAGAGAGCTTTGAATTCTTCGATGGCACCTCCATCTCAATCGAGGACGTGCGCGCGCAGATTTTTGATGAACGCAGCGCTGATGCCCAGGAATTGGTGGATCTGCGCGATCTTCCGCAGGATCGCGAATACCGTCCGGCGGGCGGCAACGATCGCGTCATCCTCGCGCAAGGGGCTCGTCTGGTTATCGGCTTGGGTGACGGTGTCGACACGGTCGAAATGCCAAGCGGCGTCACCGAAGCGACCGTTGTTCTCGAGGCGCTTACGCAAGCCACAGTCGAAGTGCGTCCAGCGGGCATTGGATCAAACGATCTCATCATCGCGTCGGTTAACTCGGGCGACGCTGTCATCGTCAGAGGTGCTCTTGGCACTGGGGCGGTGCCGACGATAGAGTTTGGCGATTCCACGCGATGGGATGCGGCCGCGCTTGTTCAGGCCTATGTTGACGCGCAGGCAAGCGCCGAAGACGATAGGATCGACGCCAGCAACCGCGCCGATCTGATTGATGGTGGTGCAGGCAACGACCGGATCGAAGGCCGCGGCGGTGATGATCGCTATATCTATGCGCGCGGCGATGGCCGCGATGTCCTGAGTGACAGCGCGGGCAACGACACGCTCGAGATCTCCGGTTATCGGCCCGATGAGCTGATCGTAACCCAGCCAGACGCCGCGCGTCGTGAACTGGTTCTGACTTTTGCCGATAGCGACGACGAGATCGTCCTATCCTACACATCTGGTTGGGCCGGTATCGACACCGTCACCTTCACCGATGGCACTGCGATCACCTTGCAGCAATTGCTCGACCGTGTGGCCCTATCGGCGACCGATCGCGACGATGAACTTCGCGGCACGGCCGAGGCAGAGTTGATCAATGGTCTGGGCGGCGACGACATTCTGATCGGCAATGGCGGCGCGGATACCTACCAGTTTGATCGTGGCGGCGGTCAGGATCGGATCGAGAGCATCGGCGCAGCGGACGGGTTGGCCGTGCTCTATTTCGGCGAGACGATCACGCTAGAAGACGTCAGCGCCAGCCTTGACCGTCAGGGCAACCTCGTCCTCTCGCTGGCCGGCGGATCGGACAGCGTCACGCTTGTCAGGCCATCGACCGGCACAGCGCCCGTGGTGGGCTTTGTCCGCTTCACCGATGGCCGCCAGCTTGCCTATGGCGAGATCATCGCTGCGCTTGGCGCAAGCGATGGCGACGACGTGATCGACGCCCGAGGACCGACTTCGGTTTCGCTCGCCGGACTGGGCGGAAACGATCAAATTTCAGGCGGGGACGCCGCGGATACCCTCGAAGGCAACACGGGCGATGACCTTCTTGAAGGACGCAGCGGAGCGGACACCTACATCTTCAACCGCGGCGATGGTCAGGACATTATCAACGATGTTGAGACCATCGACGCGAGCGCGGTGGATGTTCTGCGCTTTGGCGCCGGTATCGCGGCCAGCGACATCGTCTTTCTTGAGCGCGGTCCGAGCGACATCGTCCTTGGCATTGCGGGCACCGAAGATCGCATCACCCTGCGCGGCATGTTCACCGCCGGATCGGCAAGCTCGGATCAGGGCATTGAACGTGTCGAATTCGACAATGGCGAGTTCTGGGATCTCGGTGAGTTGCTCAGCCGCGCGCTGGCGGGCTCTGCGGGTGATGACGACATCGACCTTGGCACTGAGATCGACCTGACAACGGCGCTGGACGGCGGCGCTGGGGATGATCGCCTCGCCGGTGGGCGAGGCGACACGACCTACCGTTTTGGTCGCGGTGATGGATACGACACCATCGTCGAAGGCAATTGGAGCGGATCGCTCGATACCCTGCAGCTGGACGCCGGGATCGCGGTTGGCGATGTGGTGGTGCAGATCGATGGCTCTGACATTGTCCTACGCCTGCGCGGCGACGACGCGCGCCTTCGCATCGAAGGCCAATTGAGTTCGGGCTCACCCCGCATCGACACCGTTCGTTTCGACGACGGCACGGAATGGACGGCGGCTGAATTGGCCTCATTCGCTGTTAGTGCGGCGGACGCGGAAGCGACGCTGAACCCCGATCGCGTGGCCGATCCGTTCGCCGATCCGCTGTTCGATCTCGACACGGGAGCGGCGGGCGATGATGAGGACGGCAAGGTCGTCCACATTGATGCGCCAGAGCGTCTGTTTGCGCTCAACGATGGGCAGGAATTCGACGCGGCCACTTTGCCGGCGGTTCAAGGCATTGGTTCGGGCCTCTTCTCTCGCCGTCTTTCGGGTACAGCCGAACGCAACACCTACAGTGTGTTTGTGACGACAGATGTTCTGGGTGATGGTCTCGACACCGTCACTGACTTCCGCGTCGGCGACGCTGGGGATCGACTGGCCATCGGTGTTGCGGAAGCGCTATCCGGCGACATCACCGCCATCGCGGACGGCGCCGATACGCTAATCTACTATGTGCCGACTGACGCGATCACTCTCAACGATGCGCGCCTTTTGCTACGGCTCGAGAATATTGCTCTCGCGGACCTTACCGACGCCAATTTCTCCGGGCTCGATTACACTGTAGCCAGCGGAGCCTCGATCACGGGCACAAGTGCAGCCGAGACCGTCGAAGGCACGGTTGCAGGCGAAACGATTGACGCACGTCAGGGCAACGATCGCCTTGTCGGTGGCAGCGGCAACGACAATCTGCGTGGCGGCAGCGATAACGATGTCTACGTGTTCAACCTGGGCGATGGTCAGGACAACATCTTCGACGCTCACAGCACTTCGGGGATCCGCAGCGGCGGCAGCTTGGACGCGATCGAGTTTGGCGAAGGAATTACGCAGGAAACTATTCGTTTCCGCGCTTCTGGCTCGACACTGACTATCGAGTTCGAGGGAAGCGATGATCGGATAACCGTCACGGAAGGCTTCCGAGTTAGCGACCATCGTATCGAAGAGTACCGCTTCGCCGATGGCAGCGTGCTGAGCTACCAAGAAGTCATCCAGATCGTCGCCACCGGAACCGATGGTGATGAAACCCTTAGCAGTGATTCCTTCTCAGACACGTTGGATGGCGGTGCTGGGAATGATTTAATAAACAGCTGGTTCGGCAGTGATCGTCTGACTGGCGGCCTTGGCAACGATACGCTGTTTGGTGGCAGTGACAACGATGTCTACGTGTTCAATCTGGGCGATGGTCAAGACCGGATACACGACTTCCACAGCACTTCGGGGATCCGCAGCGGCGGCAGCTTGGACGCGATCGAGTTCGGCGCGGGCATTACCCAAGATATGGTGCGCTTCCGGACCTCCGGCGTTACCTTGTTTATCGAGTTTGAAGGCAGCGATGACCAGATAACTGTCACCGAAGGGGCGGGCGATTCCGACCATCGGATCGAAGAAATCCGCTTCGCCGATGGCTCAATCCTGACCCACGCTCAATATAGCGCGCTCTACAACACCAACGAGCCGCCGGCTGGCCTCACATTCATCGTAGCCCCCGTTAGCGAAGGGATCGAAGGTACCGATGCGGCGGAGATTCTTGACGCCTCAGGCGAAACAGCGCCCACCGAGCTTAGGGGCCGCGGCGGCTTCGACACCCTCTTGGGCGGCAGCGACGCCGACATTTTGGACGGTGGAACAGGCAACGATACCCTGTCGGGTGGAACGGGCGCGGACGTCTATCGATTCGAGCAAGGCTTCGGCCAGGACACGATCAACGACACCGATTTTGCCAACATCATCGAGTTCGGCGCTGGTATCGCGCCCGCTGATCTGATTGTCGAAGGCCAAGTCCAGCTCGTGGTTGACGGGGGCCAATCCTTCGTAGGCCGAGGTAATCTGAGGATTGCTGGGACCGATGATCGGATCAACCTGGAGATTGGACGCCTCTCCGCCGTGCGATTTGCCGACGGGACGGAGTTCAACTTCAACGATCTGGTTGACCGTGCTGTACCGCTAGGCTCCCTCAATCAAACCATCTCGGCAGCGGGCGGTTCGGCGAGTGAAGATACGCTTGTTGGTTTGGATGGCGATGAGATCCTTCGGGGCCTTGACCTAAATGACACCCTCGACGGAGGCGCTGGCAATGACCGGCTCGAAGGGGGCGATGGCGACGACACGCTGACCGGCGGTACGGGGAACGACTTCCTCGCAGGTGGCACAGGAGCCGACACATACCTCTTCAGCCTAGGCTTTGGTTCAGATGAGGTTTTCGTCGAGGACAACAGGCTCGACTGGATCGAGTTCGACGCGACCATCACTTCCGATATGGTCACAGTGACGGATGCCGATCCGCCGTTCCCCAATGTCGGAAGTTTTGGCCTTTTCCTGTTCAATCCCGCGACGGTCCTGAACATTCAGGGGACCAAAGATCGCATCACGCTAACCGGATTCTCAGAATCACCATTTGATCCTCCGAGCGAGGTTGCGGGCGTTCGGTTTGCCGATGGTACGGTCTGGACTGCTGAAGACTTGCAGGATCGATTCGAACCAGGTGACGGCGTTGCAGTTCAAGCGGGTGACGCAGATGACAACTTGGTCGGGGGCGATGGTGCGGACGTTGTTATCGGCGGCGCTGGCAATGACGCTATCGAAGGCCAAGGCGGACCCGATCAGATCGACGCAGGCGCGGGAGATGACACGATTGATGCCGGCTCAGGCCGGGATCTGATTTATGGCGGTTCGGGAAGCGATACTTTCGTATTCGGCCTTGGCTCGGGCGTCGATATTGTCTTCGAAGAAGAAGGGGATGTCGGGACTGACGTGATCGAAATTCGCGATTTCGGACCGAGCGATATCGCGGTTTACTACTCCCCTGACAGTTTCTTTGATGATATCATTCTTCGCAGCCTGATCTCGGATGATTCCCTGCGCATTTCAAGGGGCGACTTAGGCAATGGACCGATCGAAGAGGTTCGCTTTGCCGACGGAACGGTCTGGTCGGGAATTGATCTTCAAGACATGGCGGATGCGCCTGCGGGCGTAGAGCTCGCCGGCGATGGCACGGACCAAGCCCTCACTGGCGGCGCGTTCGACGACGTTATCGAAGGCGGCGCGGGCAACGAGACGCTTATTGGCGGCGACGGCAACGATGATCTTGATGGCGACGATGGGGATGACATTCTCATTGGCGGCGCAGGCAACGACACGCTGAATGGCGGCGCCGGGGCTGACATTTATCAATTCTCAGCAGGCTTTGGTGATGATCTCGTCTTCTTGTTTGAGCCGGGTAACTCCGCCGACACAATCGAGTTCGACCCCACAATCTCGATCAGCGATGTCAGTGTCCGGATAGAAGGGCCAGAATTCTTCAGGTCCCAGGACTTCCGCTTATTGGTCAACGGCGACACGATGCTGGTGTCTGGCTTCGATGACAGCGACCAGATCACCTTCGCCGATGGCACGGTGTGGGGGCTAAGCGACCTTCAGGCGCAGGCCGCGCCCAGCGTTGATCTGGAGCTGTTCGGCGGCGATGGCACTGGGTTTGATGGCACGGACGGCTCCGATGTCATCGGCAACCCGCAAGAAGAAGGCACTCCGATCGGTCCGCGGGGAGGGGGGATCACCATCCTATCCGCTGACGGCGGTTCGGTTGGTGAAAACACCCCGATAGGCCCGCCACCGGCCGGCACACGATTTGACGGCTACGCCGGGCATGACACGGTTTACGCCACGTCGGGCGATGACACGATTACTGGCGGAACCGGCGATGACGAAAGCTTCGGATACGAAGGCGCGGACACCTACGTCTTCAACGCAGGCGATGGGCAAGACACCATTACGGACGCCGCGGACGGCGCGCTCAACACCATCCAATTCGGCGCTGGCCTCGTCTTTGCCGATCTCATCGTTGAGGAAAGAGCGCCTGAAACAGTCGATGATTTCAGCATCGAGCCGAACGATCTCGTGCTCCGGTTTGCCGGTTCAGAAGATCGCATAAGGATCGTTGGTGGTCTAAGTCGTGGTGACTTCCAGCTTGTGTTTGACGACGGTCGCACGGTTTCAACAAGCGAGCTGGCCACGCTCGTTACCGTGCCGCTCGACCTGGTCCTCGAAGGCGATCAGCCAAGCGATCAGATCGATGGCACAGCCGCTGATGAAGCGATCACCGGCTCCGACATCAGCGAGACAATCGACGCTGGTGCTGGCAACGATTCAATCAACGCCGGCGGTGGAAACGACACGCTGATCGGCGGCACCGGTTCGGACTTCCTCGACGGCGGCGCGGGTGACGACACCTACCGTTTCTCCGCGGGTTTTGGCAGTGACCTTATCATCGATGTGGCGGGCACAGGCGATGGCGACTTTGATGTCATCGAGTTTGACGCCACAATTGCGCCTAGCGACATCACGGTTTTCCGTTCGCAGTCGGGCGAGACCGATATCTCGCCCTCCTATGTGCTAGAATTCGCGAACGGGGTGGATCGTCTACAGCTAGGCGACGGCCTGCGTCCGTCTTCGGTTGACGAGATCCGCTTTGCCGACGGGACAGTGTGGAACGTAACTGATCTCGCCAGCATGGCGGTGACCCCGAACACTCCGGTTCTGACCGGATCCGCAGGCGACGCAGCGGTTTCGGGCACGGCGGGCAGCGACACGATTGTTGGGACGGCGGGGGATGACACGCTCTCGGGTGACAGCGCGCAGCGTCTCGAACGCGCAGGCGAGAACCTGATCGTTAACGGCAGCTTCGAAGAATTCGGCCCCGATGCCGTCGAAGAGTCCTTTGGCTTCTCGGCTTCGAGTTTGCCGGGTTGGGACTGGGTCAACCGTCCAAGCGGCAACACTTTGCGCCACTTCGAGCACATTATTGGCGGCACTTCAGACGTCAACGCGACCGACGGGTCCTATTGGCTCGATCTTGAAGGAAAGAGCGGTACGGGCAGCAACCTGCATATTGCGCAGGACATTGCTGGCCTGAGTGCGGGCGAGTTAGTGATCGTCGATTTCGACCGGGCGAACCGGACGAGCACCACCAACGCCCGAATGCAGGTCCTTTGGAACGGTAACGTCGTCGGTACCTACGACGCCACCAATCACGGTATGCAGCGGATCAGCCTGGCGCTGACGGCGGTTTCCGGGACCAACACGCTTGGATTCCGCGAGATTGGACGGACGGGCTCGACCGGCTCCTCTCTCGACAACGTGCAGCTCTATCGTACGACTGTTGTGCCTGGGGACACCGAAGGCAACGACACGATCGATGGCTTTGACGGCAACGATCAGATCGCCGGCAATGGCGGTCGCGACACGCTGCGCGGCGGCGCGGGCGACGATCAGATCGATGGCGGCGCGGGCAACGATAGCCTCGATGGTGGCGCTGACAACGACACGCTGACCGGCGGGACCGGGGACGATGCGCTGGCTGGTGGTGCAGACAACGACACCTATATCTTTGGACCGGGCGATGGTCAGGACACCATCACCGAAGCCGGTGGCATCGATACAATCGAATTCCTCTCCGGAATTGACGCGGCGGATGTCGACGCGGTTCAAACCGACAGCCGGACTGACCTGCAATTGCGCGTGCGCGGGACGACCGATCGGATCACGATCGTCGATTTCTTCTCAAATTCGGATCGCACTATCGAGACCGTTCGCTTCGCCGACGGAACCGAGTGGAGCGAGGCGGATCTGCGCACCAGAGTGCTGTCGGCGACAAGCGACGCGAACGATAACCTGCTCGGATCGCCCGATGACGATGTGATCGACGGTCTGGGCGGTGACGACACGCTGCTTGGCAGTGGCGGCAACGACACCATCCAAGGCGGATCGGGCAACGATACGCTCAACGGCAACGAAGGCAATGACACGCTTGACGGTGGCGCGGGCAACGATGCGCTTTCGGGCGACGCAGGCGACGACACCTATATCTGGGGCACCGGTTCCGGGGATGACCGGATCACCGACAGCGCCGGTGTAGACCGCGTCGAATTGACCGCCGGCATCGCACCAAGCGACCTCGCCGTCACGCGCGACGGCAACGATTATGTCCTGACCTTGGACGCGACCGGCGAAACACTGACGCTGGTTGGCGCGGTCACCAACGTCGCCAACGTGATTGAGGTGATTGCGTTTGCGGATGGTGCCGCTTGGGACGCGGCCGAAGTGGCGCGTCTCGCCCTGGTTGGCACCGAAGCGGGCGACAGCCTGATCGGCACCGATGCTGATGAAGCGCTTGATGGAGCCGGCGGCAACGACACGCTCACCGCAGGTGGCGGCGTCGACATCCTCACCGGCGGAGCGGGCGATGATAGTCTTTCTGGCGAGGCGGGACAGGACGATCTGACGGGCGGCCTGGGTGACGACACGCTGAGCGGCGGACTGGGCGATGACACCTATCGTTTCGCGGCTGGTGACGGTCACGACGTCATTGATGACGCGGGCGACACCCTTGGCGACACTTTGCGCATCACGGGACACGCCTTTGTGGCCACACGGTTTGGGCAGAGTGGCACCGATCTGGTCCTCCGCTTTGCAGGCTCTGACGACGTCATCACGATCACGGGCGGCTTGCTGAGCGGTCCGGGCGCGATTGAGAACATTGTCTTTGAAGATGATGGCGTCACCATTGGCAGCGCAGACATTCGCACACTGCTTGTCGACGATGTTGAGGTCGCAGGCCAACATCTCGTGGGCACTGTTGGCGACGACACTCTTACCGGGAGCGCTCTGTCAGATTACGCGGTGATTGGCGAAGGCGCTGACAGCGTCGATCTGGGTGAAGGCGATGATCGTTTTGCTGGGCTTTCACAGGACGAATCCGTCGACCGTCTGACCGGTGGCGCGGGCCGCGACACCTACTTCTTCCTGACCAGCACGCTGGCGGAGGCCGTCGCTGCTGACGTCATCACCGATTTCGCCGCCGGCGATACGGGCGACGTTATCGTTTTCAGCCGGGGCCAACCCAACCCGTTCCAGGGTGGGCGTCTGGCGCTCACACAGGTCGAGGCGGATACGCATATCGTCAGCCGCGCTGACGATGGCAGCGAGCAAGTCCTGCTGGTCCTCCAAGGCGTCGATAAAGGCAGTCTCACATCGGCAAACTTTGGCGGCGTGACGTTGTCCGCTGACAACGCGCTGATCCTATCCGACAACGACGCGGGTAACGCGATCACTGGTTCCGCCTTCAACGATATCGTCTTCGGTAATGGCGGAGCGGACACGGTTGATGGCCTTGCGGGCGAGGATCGATTGTCCGGCGGCCTTGGCGATGACGCAATCGATGGCGGCTTTGGCAACGACCAGATCGCCGGCGATGGTGGCAACGACACGCTGATCGGCGGTGAGGGAAGCGACATCATCTCGGGCGGAACCGGCGATGATGTTTTGATCGGCTTTGGCGGCTCGAGCGCCTCGAGTGACCGCGATGTGTTGAGCGGCGGCCTCGGCGACGATCGCCTCGAAGGCGGCACCGGTGGGGACACCTATCTGTTTGAGCTGGGCGATGGACGTGACGTTATCACCGACCTCGGCGGCGCGGACCGGATCGAACTGGGCGCCGGCATTGATCCGGCGGCAGTGTTCATAGCGCAAGTCGATGGAAGCCATGTCGAACTGCGCATTGGTGATGAAAACGGATCGGGTGGTCGAATCCTGATCGAGGACGCGCTGATTTCTCCCGAAACGGCGATCGAAACTCTCGCCTTCGCGGATGGCAGCGAGATTACGTGGACCGATATCCTTGCCCTTTCGCAGGCTGGAACTGCAGGCGATGATGACCTGCGTCTGCCGGGGCTCGACCGCATCACCAATGGCGGTTTCGAAGCCAACGGAGACGGCAGCTACATCACGATTGATGGTTGGGTCGACCTGACCGGCAATCGGATCCAAATTATTGACGGCGTTGCGGAGGGCATTGGGCCGAATGAAGGGCGTCGTTGGCTCGACCTTGAAGGGCCCGATGGCAACAACTGGATCGAGCAGACAGTCACCGGTCTTATCGGTGGTTCGCAATTGCTTCTCGAGTTTGACCACGCCAATCGCACCAGCGCCGACTCTGGCGCGTTTGAGGTGTACTGGAATGGCGATCTTGTTCTGTCGATTGCGCAGGACAACGACGATTACATCACCCAAACTCTCAATCTTGTGGCGGTTGATGGGGACAACACTTTGTCCTTCCGTCAGCTCGGCAGCGTCAACACCGATGGTGTGTCGCTCGACAATGTGCGCTTGTACGACGCTGCGACGGCACAAGGCGGAACGCTGAACGGCGGTGCGGGCAACGACAATCTGACCGGCGGCGATTTCGACGACGATCTGACCGGCGGCACCGGTAACGATGTCCTGGCTGGCGGCCTTGGCGATGACACGTACCGTTTTGCGGCGGGCGATGGACAAGATGTTATCGACGACGAAGCGGGCGCAAACCGGCTTGTCTTCGGCGCGGGAATCGATCCCACCATGATCGAAGCGGTTCCGGGTCAAGCGAACCTCGTTCTCCGGATCATTGGTAGCGAAGACCGGATCGACTTGGGCACTCCGGCGCGTGCTGGCATGGGCGTTGGTCTGGTTGAGTTTGCCGATGGCACCGTCTGGGGTGAAGCCCAGCTGATTGCGTTGGCGGACGCGGCCATTGCGGGCAGCGGCTTTATTATCGGCGATGAGACGGCGAACACGCTGATCGGCGGCGTGGATGACGAGATTCTTCAAGGCCTCGACGACGCCGATACGCTCGATGGAGCAGGCGGAAACGATCGTCTCGAAGGCGGCCTCGGCAACGACATCTACCGTTTT
Organism: Pseudomonadota bacterium; assembly: GCA_039814925.1. GTDB lineage: Bacteria > Pseudomonadota > Alphaproteobacteria > Sphingomonadales > Sphingomonadaceae > Erythrobacter. The sequence continues at coordinate 284,858 of JBCCAH010000002.1, read as the reverse complement.
ACCCGCACCAGCGGACGAGATCGGATCGTTGATGAGGGCGGCGCCGACGCGCTCGAATTTGCGGCCGATATCACTCCCGATGATGTGGCGGTTGAACAGAGCAGCGATGGCACGGTCTTTGTGCTGCGTGTGCGCGGAACCGACGCGAGAATCGCGATTGAGGACGCGCTCGGAACAGGCGCAGTGGAAGAAATCCGCTTCGCCGACGGCACCATCTGGGGAAGCCAGGATCTGATAGCGCGCGCCGGTACCTTCTCGGGCGATGTCATCACCGGCGATGCGGCGGACAACACGCTCGAAGGCGGGCTTGGCAGCGATACGCTGTCGGGACAGGGCGGCGACGACACCTACCTGTTCACGCTGGGCGATGGCAGCGACACGATCATCGACGGTGCGAGCTCGACCGCTGACCGTCTTGAGATTGCTGGTTACGCGTCCGACGAATTGCGCTTCAGCCGCCGCGGTGACGAGGATCTGGTGATCCGCTTTGCCTCAACCAACGACCAGATCGCCATCATTGGCGGCCTTGTCGATGGAGCGGGGATCGAGACGATCGCCCTGTCGGACGGCACGACGTTCGACCTGCCGCAAATCCAGGCCATCGTGCTTGCTAACGAAGCCAGCGATGGCAACGATTCCATTCTCGGTACCGATGGCGATGACACCATTAATCCGGGTCTCGGCAACGATTTGACCGACGGTGGCCAGGGCTCTGACCGTTACACTTACACTTCAGGTGATGGTGATGACCGGGTCGAACCGCTGGCGGGCGGCGCGGATGTACTGGATCTCGTTGACTACAACGCCGCAGATCTGGTGTCCGTTGCGCGTGGTGGTCCGGACAGTTTCGACCTGGTGCTCACCTTCGCCAACGCCGGTGACCGTGTCACTCTGGTGGACGCTTTGGCCTCCACCAACGGAGCGGGACAGACCGTCACGATCGAATTCGCGGACGGATCGACCTGGGATCGCGACGCCATGCGCGCCGCTGTCCTCGATTCAAGCGACGGCGATAGCGATGACGCGCTGTTTGGCTTTGACGGGGCGGACAATTTTGCGGCGCGCGCGGGCGATGATCTGTTGGTCGGGCGCGAAGGGGCGGACAGCTACTCCTTCGGCGTCGGTTCGGGCGAAGACCGGATCGATGATCGTTCCAGCAGCGCTGGCGACACGGTCAACTTTGAAGGGATCGCTTCCACGCAGGTTTCGGTCGAACGGCTGGCGCGTGGCAGCGACACGGTCATTTTCCGGATCGCGGGCAACGAAGAGGACAGCCTCACCGTAACGCGCGCTTTGGCCGACGATGGCACGGGCGTCGAAAGCTACACCTTTGCCGATGGCATAAGCTGGACCGTCGACACCGTTCGCGATCTGCTGTCGAACCGGGCGCCGAACGCCGGGCTCGATGGGCCTTACAGCGTAGTGACCGGCAGCGAGCTCATCATCTCCGCGACGGAGATCCTCTCCAACGACTTTGACGCGGATGACGACACGCTCAGCATCCTGGCCGTTGATGGCGGCGAGAACGCCATCGCCAGTCTCGATGAAAACGGCGACATCAGCTTCGTCGCGACCAATGGCTATTTCGGCCCGCTCACGCTCACCTACACTCTGGCTGACGGGCGCAATGGGTTCGACACGGGCTCGATCGAAGTGCGCGTGCGACCGATCGCATCGGCGCGCGACGATGACGGCTTTGTCGTGGACGAGGACAGCAACCTCACCATCCGGGTTGAGCGCCTGCTCTCGAACGATCTCGACGGCGACCGCATGGTCGTGGGTGAGGTTTTCGACGCGGTCAACGGGACCGCGTCGCTTTCCAGCGATGGCAGCATTAACTTCACGCCGGACGCGAACTTCAACGGACAGGCGCAGTTCACCTACGCCGCCAACACGCCCGAAGGTGGGCGTGCGGAGGCGACGGTCTTCATCGATGTGACACCGGTCAATGATGCGCCACAGGCCGCGAACGACACCGTTCCAGCAGTGGCTGAAGGGACTTCCTTCCTGGTCGATCCTGCGGTCTTGCTGGCCAACGACACCGATATTGATGGCGACGCGCTGACGATTCAATCGCTGTCTTCCAACATCAACGTCCAAGTGTCGCTCAACGATGAAGGACTGATCGAAGTCACCCCAACCGATTTCTACTGGGGTCCGGCCTTCTTCGAATACACGGTCAGCGATCCATCGGGCGCAACGTCGACGGGCCGCGTGAACTTCACGATCACGCCGGTCAACGACGCGCCGGAGCCGGAGAACGACCGGTTCGAAACCAATCAGGATGGCTCGCCCATCCTTGAAGACAATCCGATTGTCATCAACACCGATCAACTGCTCTCCAACGACATCGATCGCGATGGCGATGTTCTGCGCGTGAACGGCATTGGCAGCAGCTTTGGCGGCAGCGCGACGTTGCTGGACAACGGCACCGTCCTGTTTGAACCCAATTCGAACTTCAACGGCGAGGCGTGGTTTGATTACCGCGTGACCGACGATCAGGGCGGCAGCGCCTGGGCGCGCGCGACGATTGTCTATCAACCGGTCAACGACCGGCCGGTGGCGCGCGATGACACCTACCGCAGCGATGATCTCCCAATCCTCCGCGGCACCGAAGACACGCCGCTGGCGATCCCGATTGTCGAGCTGTTGAAGAACGACTTCGACATCGAAGGCTTCGCCGTCACGTTCGAAGAAGCGGGCAACGCGGTGAACGGCGATCTCGTCGTCGAAAACGGCACGATCATCTTCACGCCCGACGCCGATTTCTGGGGCGAGGCCACCTTCAGCTATTCGGTCACCGATCCCGAAGGGTTGGTCGATGGCGGACGCGTCACGCTGTTCTTCGAGAATGTCGGCGATGGTCCGCCCGTTGCAGTCCGCGACACGATCACCGTGTTCGAAGACATTCCGACGACGATCAATATCTCTTCGTTGCTGGCCAACGACACCGATATTGACCGCGATCCGCTGGAATTTCTCGAATTCTTCACCAGCGCGGCCGACCTGCCGCTCAACGGAACGCTCGAATATGACGAGAACGGCGATCTGCTGTTCACGCCTGATCCGGACGCGACCGCTTCGGGTGGCTTCCGCTATCGCATCACCGATAACGCCGATGGCGAAGCGGTGGGCAAGGTCGATATCAATATCGTCCCATCAAACGATGATCCGACAATCAACGATGACTTCGGCTTTATCTCCTCGCTCGACGTACCGCTGGTTATTCGTACCAGCGACTTACTGCTGAACGATTTCGATATCGAACAGATCGATACCGATGGCGATGGCCGACCGGACCGCGATCTCGACGATCCGGGCCGCGCGCGTCCCGATTTTGTTGGAGTGGACGCCGTCTTGGCCTTTGAGCCTCTCCAACTCGGCGAACGTGTGGAGGTGGGCTCGGTCGAGATTGTCGACTGGGCGGGCGAGCAATTCGTCGTGGTCCGCTTTGACGAAGGCTTCACCGGACAGATCGCGATCGAATACCGTATCGCGGACGCGGACGGTGCCGAAGACACGGGCTTTGCTTTTGCAACGATCACCGATTTCTACAACGGCATCCTCAACGGAACGCCCGATGTGGACTTCATCGAAGGCACCGCGAACGCAGACGCGATCACCGGCTTTGCCAGCGATGATCGGATCATCGCGCTGGGCGGGAACGACACGATTTCCGCTGGGCTGGGCGATGATTGGATCGAAGCGGGTGAAGGCGACGACCTGATCGACGGCGGCGACGGCGCGGACCGCGTCGATGGCGGCGAAGGCTTGGATACGCTGACCTTCACAGGCTCGACAGTTGGCGTTCGCGCCGACCTCGAAGCGCGCATCGGTCAGGGCGGCTTTGCCCAAGGCGATGTCTATATCGGTATCGAAGCGCTGGTCGGCACAGTCTTCAACGATCAACTCGGCGGCGATGGCGCGGACAACCGGCTCGAGGGCGGCGAGGGGCGCGATATCCTCGAAGGACGCGGCGGTCTCGACACGCTGTTGGGCGGCCTGGGCGATGACACCATTACCGGCGGCGAAGGCGCGGATGTCATCGACGGCGGCGAAGGCAGCGACACGGCTGTTTACGAATTTTCGGCCGAAGGTGTGGCGATCTCGCTTGAAGCGGGCACCGCGTCGGGCGGTGAAGCCGAAGGCGACACGCTCACCAGTATCGAGAACCTGATCGGCTCCGACTTCGACGACACGCTTGAAGGTGGCGCGGGCAACAACCTGCTGTCGGGCAAGCGCGGCGATGACATCCTGATCGGTGGTCTTGGCGACGATGTCCTGATCGGCGGCCGAGGGGCGGATTCCCTCCAGGGCGGCGAGGGGATCGACATCGCCGACTACACGCTTTCGGTTGAAGGCGTGACGATTGACCTGGCTGATGGCAGCGCAGGCGGCGGTGACGCTCTGGGCGACACCTTCACCAGCATCGAGATCATCCGGGCTTCCTTCCACGACGATATCATCCGCGGCGATGACGGCGACAACCGCATCCGTGGCGGACGCGGCGCGGACGTGATCGATGGTCGCGGCGGCTTTGACATCGCCGACTACACCGAGGCCGATGAGGCGGTCGTGGTTGACCTGTCGCAGGGCCTCGGCCTTGCGGGCGAAGCCTTGGGCGACACATTAATCAGTATTGAAATGCTGGTTGGATCGATCTTTGCGGACACCTTCACCGGCAGCGCGGCGGACGAAACCTTCGAAGGCGGCTTTGGCAAGGATATCCTCGCCGGCGGCTTTGGTTCGGACACCTATGTGTTCGGCATTGAGGGCGACGAAGACACGATCAACGAGATCGGCGATGAAGCCGACATCGACCGGATCGCGCTCGACGCCACAGTTGCGCCCAAGGACGTATCGGTCCTGCGCGAAGGCGACGACCTGTTCCTCGAATTCGAGCGCGATGACGGCTTCCTGATCGACACGATCCGGGTCACCGATCACTTCCTGGGCCGGGCGACCGGCATCGAGGAAATCACTTTCAACAACGGCACCGTCTGGGATCGCGACACAATTGACACGCTGCAACGCGTGGGTCGTTTCAACGCGGCGGACGATATCGTCCGGTTCGCGCAGGAAGATGAGGCGATCCTGATCGATCCGGCGCAGTTGATCCTGAACGACGCGGACGATGTGACAACGCTCACTTTTGTAGGTGTTGAGAACCCGGTCGATGGCACCGTGCGCGTGACAGAAGAGGGCCTGATCGAGTTCCAGGGCGACCTGAACTTCAACGGCGATGCCTTCTTCAACTACATTGTGCGCGACGATTTTGGCCGCGAAAGCAGCGCGCGGGTTGAGGTTAATCTGGCGCCGGTGAACGACGCGCCGACAGCGAACGATGATCCCACGCAAAACGCGGTCGAAGATCAGATTTTCCGCATTCGGATCGATACGCTGCTGGCCAACGATTTCGACATTGATGGACCCAATGACGTCGAGGGCCTTCGGATCGTCGGTATCGCTCCGCTGGAAAACATCAACGGCGCCGATATCGATCGTTTCAAGCACGTCGATTACAGCTTCGCCGCCTCCAATATGAGTGGGTCGATCGACGGCGAATATCTCGAATTCCGTCTGCGCGGCGACTATTTCGGCGCGGCCGGCTTCCAATACGTGCTCGCTGACAGCAGCGGCGCGACATCGACGGCCACGGTTGAGGTCTTCATCTCGCCGGTCAACGACGGACCGCGCGCCCGCGACGCACGCCGCACCGTCCGCCTGAGCGACACCGTGCGCGTAACGCAGGCCGATCTGCTCGCCTACAGCTTCGACATCGAAGGCGATGCGATCAGCTTTGTCGGCCTGTTCCCGGGCGCGGATGAGAACCCCGCGAACAACGGCACGATTGCGATCGATTCCGAGACTGGCGATTTCCTCTTCACCGCCGATGGGCTGGGCAACGCGTCGATTGAATACCAGGTGATCGATGAACGCGGCGCGGCATCGACGCTCACCTACAAGCTGTTCGTGCGGCCGGATAACGACCCGCCTGTTGCGCGCAACGACTACGGTATTCGCACGCTTGAGGACCAATTGCTGGTCATCGACCCGTCGCAATTGCTGGCAAATGACGGCGATGAAAACGGCGACACGTTGACCATTGAATCGCTCTCGCGCTTTGCCACCAACGGCAAGGTTCGCTTCAACGAAGACGGCCTGATTGAATTCGCGCCCCGCGCGGACTTCAACGGTTCGGCTGGCTTTGAATACACGATCAGCGATGGCCGCGGCGGCACCGACACGGCCTGGGTCGCGATCACGATCCTGCCTCGTAACGACGCGGCGATCCTGCGCAACGATTTGGTCTCTGGCCTCGAAGATGGGCCGCAATTTGTGATCCCGGCCGAAGCGTTCGGCAACGATATCGAGCCCGATGGCGACGTGCTCTTCTTTGAGCGCGCGCAGATTCTTGGCGCGATTGCCAATCGCTGGCTGTCGGCGGAGTTTGAAGCCACGGCGCGTATGGCGGATGGCAGCCCTCTGGCTGATGGTATCAGCTTCGATGCTGAGACGATGACGTTCACAGGCTCGCTGAACGGCGAGGCCGAAGCGGACGTGCGCGTGTGGATTGAGGACCCGGCCAACGGTCGCATTTTCAACCGTCGCTTCACGCTGACGCAGGAGGAGCTCGATGAGGGCAATTCGCTGCGCAACACAGTGCTGAGCGGTTTCCGCATCCGCGACAACCACGTCACACATTTCGAATTCGACGCCTCGCGTCTTGATGCCGCTACGGTTGCAACGGCGACGCTGGTCGATGGATCCGATCTTCCGGCCTGGCTCACCTTCGACAACTCGACGCTCAGCTTCACCGGCACGCCGCCGGTTGATGTCACCGATCCGGTGGACGTTGCGCTGACGTTCACGCGGACCGACCTGGACACCGGCGATGTGACGGTCTTCACCGACACGGCGTCGCTTGACCCCGTCGCTCTTGGTCTTGGAAGCGTCGGTTACGACAGCGATATCGCGCTGTTCGATCTGGAAGGTACCACGGTCACCGCGCAGCTCAATGGCGGGCGACCCTTGCCCGATTGGCTGGCCTTCGATGCGGACACGCGCTCGCTCCAGCTGTCCGGTTTTGAACCGGACGCCGACGCCGAAGCGGTGCGTCTGCAAATCGTATTTACCCCGCCTGAGCGTTCGCTGGCGTCCGATGTGGTCGCGTCCACCGATCGCGGCTTCACGCTTGAATTTGTGATTGATCCGGTGGCTGGCATCGATCCGGCGATCAACGCTTTGTTGGCAGGCGATCCGTTCTTTGCCGAGCAGGGTCTGTTTGCACTCGATCTTGGCGGGGCGAGCAGCCTGACGGCCTCGCGTGAAAGCCGTGCGCCGCTCAACGATTGGATCAGCTTCGACGCTGAAACGCTGACCTTTGAAGGCACGCCTCCGCCCGAATTTGTCGGCGCGTTGCCGGTGCGCCTTGATGTGGGCGGCGATGGCGCGGATCTGCCCGATTTCTCGGTCATCACTGAGGTGATCGTGGATGACACGGTGCGTCTGGAAAGCGTGAATGGCGTTGGCGTCCGCGTCCAAGACGAACGCATCGACCTGGTCACGCCGGATGATTTCAACGGGACGGTGGTGTTCTCGTACGACACGAACGATGAGAAAGGCGCGATCTCCGAAGAACCGGCGCTGATCTTCTTCAACGTGCGTCCGACGCGCGAGCGTCCCGATGTTGCGGGCGACGCGTTGAATGTGGACGAAGGCGACAGCGTGCGCTTTGAAGTGGCCTCGCTTCTCGCCAACGACTTTGACCGGGACGGTGATGCGATCCGCGTCACGGAGCTAGGTGAAGCGGCCTCCGGAACCTTGGTCCTCGAACTGGCGAGCGTTGCGATTGACCCGCCCGCCGGGCTTGAAGCGGCTGACGGCGCGGTCTTCTCCGCCACCCTTGCTGACGGCAGCGACCTGCCTGAATGGCTGACAATCGACGCGGCGACCGGTGTGATCTCGGGCGAAGTGCCGCTGGATGTGCTGGCGACGATGGACTTCACCATCACGCGCACAATCGGCGCGGATATTCAGACTGCCGGTCTTTCGCAGAGCTTTGACGGCAACAAGGGCGCGTTCGCAGTCTACACCCCGAACACAGCGTTCAGCGGCGCTGACAGCTTCAGCTACACCATCACCGACGATCAAGAGGGGCCGAGCACTGGGCAGGTCTCCGTCACGGTCAATCCGCTGGAAGATCCGCCTACGGCGGTCACCGACACGCTTAACGCGGTGGAAGAGACCCCGCTGGTCATCGACCCGGCGACGCTGCTCGCCAACGATTTCGACGTCGATGGCGACGCGATCCGCTTCCTCGATGTCGGCAACGCGCAGAACGGCACGGTCGAATTTGATGGCACCAACATTATCTTCAGGCCCAACGACAACTTCTCGGGCCGCGCGCGGTTTGAGTATACGATCACCGACGATCGCCATGGTGTCGCTACGGGCCGCGTGAATGTCGATGTCGCGTCGACCAACCTTGCGCCGACTTTGGGCGCGGATGTGTTCGCCGCGACTGAAGATGAACCGTTCACCTTCACGATCAACGATCTGCTGGCCAATGACAGCGATCCCGATGGCGACGCGCTGCGTTTCCAGTCGATTGAACGCTCGGTCAGCGGTGGCCGTATTCAGGAGCTTCCGGGCGGACGCTTCCAGTTCGTGCCCGATGAGAATGTAAACGGCCCGATTGAATTTCGTTATTCGGTCAGCGATGGCCGTCGCAGCCGAGTCCAAACGGTGACCTTTGACATCGCCGCCGTGAACGACGCGCCGATTGCCAATGACGACTTTGGATTTGAAGGCGAGGTTAATCAGCCGCTGGTCATCGATTTCGCCGATCTCATCGCAAACGACCGCGACGTCGAAGGCGACACGTTTGAAATCGTCGAAGTGTTTGACGGCGATCAGGGCTTTGTTACCCGCGATGGCGACACCGCGATTTTCACCGCCGATGGCGACTATTTCGGCGATGCGGGTTTCCATTATCGTGTGACGGATTCGAACGGGGATTCGAGCGTTGGCTATGTCAACATCACGATCTTCCCCGACTTCCCGCTGCCGGTAGCGTCCTCTGACGCGGGGCTCGAGATGCTCGAAGACACGTTCATCGACATCGATCCCGCGATCCTGTTGGCGAACGACACCGCGCCCGAGGGAAGCACGCTGGAGTTTCTGACGCTGCAAGGCGCGGTTCTGCAAGAAGACGGAACCTATCGCTACACGGCTGAGCCGGACTTCTTCGGCGATGTTGTGCTGCGCTACGCGATCCAGAACGAGCAGGAATTCCCGATCTGGAGCACGGTGACCATCACCGTCCTTCCGGTTGAAGATAATCCGGTGGCCGGCGATGACGCGTTCTCGACGCTTGAGGACCAACCGCTGGTGATCTTCACCACCGCGCTGACCGCGAACGACAGCGATGTCGACCGTCAGGCGGTCTTCATCTCCGAATTCGGCGCGGCTGAGGGCGTCACGGTCAACGATCTGGGCAACGGTCAGATTGAGATCGTTCCGGTTGAGAACTTCAACGGCGATGCCTGGTTCGAATACACGTTGAGCGACAGCACGGGCCGCACCGATACGGCGCGGGTCGATATCTCTGTTACGCCCACCAACGACGCGCCGATCATCGATCTGGTCCCGGTGTTGCGCGGCCTTGAAGACGAAGCGTTTGAAGCGGCGCTGCCCTCTGGCTTTGCGACCGATCCCGATGGCGACATCCTAAGCATCGATGTGCGCGGCGAAGGCGGCGCGGATCTGCCCGATTGGCTGACCTTCGACGCGGCGACCCGCACGCTTTCGGGCCAACCGCCGGCTGACTTTAACGGCACGGTCGCGCTCGAAGTGGCCGCCTTTGATGGTGAATTCGAAACCGTTCGCGAAGTGCTGGTTTCAATTGAGGCGGTCAACGACGCGCCGCGCATTGGCAGCGGCATCGATGATGTTGTCAGCTCCGAAGACAACTCGATCACCTTCGCTCTGCGCAGCGATGCGTTCACCGATCCCGAAGGCGACGCGCTCACCTATTCGCTTTCGCAAACGGATGGCAGCGACGCTCCGGCTTGGCTGACATTGGAAGACGGTGTCATTTCCGGCACGCCGCCGACCGACTTTGTCGGCACACTGGCGCTGGTGGTCACTGCAAGCGATGGCAGCCTTTCGATTGACGAGGCCTTCTCGCTGACCATCACTCCGGTGAACGATGCGCCTGTGGTCGCTTCGGCGCTGGGCGATGTGGCGGTGGATGAAGACAGCGCGATCGCGATCGATATTCCCGAAGGCACCTTTGCCGATGTCGATGGCGATGCGCTGATCTTGACCGCGACGTTGGCCGATGGCGACGCTTTGCCGGCTTGGCTCACCTTTGATGGAACCCGCTTCACTGGCACGCCGCCGCAGGATTTCAACGGCGAGATTGATCTGCTGGTGACCGCCAGCGATGGCGAGTTCGAGGCCCAAAGCGGCTTCCGTCTCAGCATCCTGCCGGTCAACGACGCGCCGGTTGTGCTTGTCCCGCTAAGCGATCTTTCGAGCCCGGAAGACACTGCGTTCAGCCTGGCCGTACCGACCGATGGCATCACCGACGTCGATGGCGACACGCTGAGCTTTACGGTGACGCTGGCCGATGGCAGCGACCTGCCCGATTGGCTGACCTTCACCGGAACGCATCTGGAAGGCACGCCGCCAGCCGACTTCAACGGTGCGCTGGATCTGGCTCTGGTGGCCGATGATGGCGAATTGAGCGTGGCGGACACGTTCACGCTGTCAATCTCGGCCGTTAACGACGCGCCCGTGCTGCTCCAGCTGCTCGACGCGATCAACACGCCTGAGGACGCCGCCTTTGCCGCCACGATCCCACTGGATCGGTTCAGCGATATTGATGGCGACGCCCTGTCCTTCACCTTGGTGCAAGCGGATGGTTCGGACCTGCCGATCTGGATGAGCTTTGACCCGGATACGGGATCGCTGACCGGCACGCCGCCAGCCGACTTTAACGGCGTGTTCGATCTGGTCCTGACCGCCAGCGATGGAGAGCTTTCCGCCAACGCGGCGCTGCGCTTCACGGTGGATCCGGTGAACGATGCGCCGATTTTGCAGATCGCCTTGCCTGATGTGGTGAGCGACGAAGACGCGCCGGTGGCCTTCACGCTCGACGCCTTTGCCTTTGATGACATCGATGGTGACGCTCTCACGCTCAGCGCGACGTTGAGCGATGGCAGCGCGCTGCCTGAATGGCTTGAGTTCAACGGCGCAAGCTTCACCGGCACGCCGCCAGCGGACTTCAACGGCGACTTCTCGATCACCGTAACCGCCAGCGATGGCGAGTTTGAAGCGAGCGACACGTTCACTCTGGCCATTGCGCCAGTCAACGACGCGCCAATCCTGGTGAGCGAGTTTGCGGATATCGAGCGGCTCGAAGACACAGCGGTCGACGCTATGCTCGATCTCACGCAGTTCTCCGATATCGACGGCGACGCTCTCAGCTACACGCTCCTTCAAGCGGATGGCTCGGACCTGCCCGCCTGGCTCGCTTTCAACGAAGGCGCGTTGCAGGGTGTCCCGCCGACCGACTTTAACGGCACAATCGCGCTCACCATCACGGCGAGCGACGGCGAGCTAAGCGTGTCGGACAGCTTCAATCTGGTCATCACCCCGGTCAACGACGCACCCTTCGTGCTGACGCCGCTGAGCGATGTTGCCAGTCTTGAGGACACCGCGTTCAGCGTAGCAGTCCCGGCGGATACGTTCCGCGATGTGGACGGCGATGTTTTGACCCTTTCAGCGCAACTGGTCGGCGGCGAAGCGTTGCCTGATTGGCTGACCTTCGACGGCGATAAGCTGATCGGCACTCCGCCGCAGGACTTCAACGGCGGCTTTGACATCGAAATTCTCGCCACCGATGGCGCGTTGTCGACCAGCGCCACCTTCCGCCTCGACATCACCGCGGTGAACGACGCGCCCGTCGTGTTGATCCCGCTCAACGACTATGTGGTTGGCGAAGATCAGGCGATCGATATCGCGCTGCCGATTGACGGCATCGCCGATGTCGATGGCGACACGTTGACCATCGCGGTCACTTTGGCTGGTGGCGATCCGCTCCCCGCTTGGCTGACCTTTGACGGAACACGTCTGACCGGCACGCCGCCGCAGGACTTCAACGGGCTGATTGCGCTCCAGCTAACCGCCAGCGATGGCGAAGAGAGCGTGTCCGATCCGTTTGATCTGACAATCCTGGCGGTGAACGACGCGCCGATTGTGGTGACGCCGCTCGCTGATCTGTCGAGCGTTGAGGATGAAGCGTTCGCCTTTGCGATTGATCCCGCGAGCTTTGCCGATGTCGATGGTGACGCACTGACCCTATCGGCCATGCTGGGCGATGGATCGGACCTGCCATCATGGGTCGCCTTTGATGGCGCAAACCTGACGGGCACGCCGCCAGCGGACTTCAACGGATCGTTCGATATCATCGTCACCGCAAGCGACGGACTGTTAAGCGCGGCCAGCCGCTTCACCTTCACCATCGATCCGGTCAACGATGCGCTAGTGCTGCTTGCACCGCTCGCCGACCAGACCAGTGTTGAAGACGAAGCCATTGCCTTCGCCGTCCCGACCAACGCGTTTGGCGATGTGGATGGTGATGCGCTGACGCTCACAGCCTCGCTCGCCAATGGCGACGCTTTGCCCGATTGGCTTAGCTTCGATGGCGCGGCCTTCACCGGCACGCCGCCCGCCAATTTCAACGGGTCGGTTGAGATCACGGTGAACGCGAGTGACGGTGAGTTTTCGGTAGAGGACAGCTTCGTTCTGACGATCACGCCGGAAAACGACGCTCCGGTTCTGGTTGCGCCTCTCGCCGATCAGAGCTTTGCCGAAGACAGCGCGGTGAGCTTTGCGATCCCCGCGGGCAGCTTTGCCGATGTCGAAGGCGACGCGCTGACATTCTCCGCCGCGCTTGCCAATGATGACGCTCTGCCGGGTTGGCTGGCGTTCGACGGCATCGCTTTCACAGGCACGCCGCCTCAGGATCTGAACGGCGCGTTTGAGATCACGGTGACCGCATCGGACGGCGCGCTGACAGCGACCGACACCTTTACGCTGACGCTTGAAGCGGTGAACGATGCGCCGGTTCTGGTGCAGGCGCTGGCCGATATCGAGGCGGCGCCGTCCGATACGCTTTCGATCGATCTGGCGACCGGTGTGTTCGCCGATGTTGATGGCGATGCGCTGACGCTGACCGCCACACTCGCCAATGGCGATCCGTTGCCGGATTGGCTGACCTTCGATGGGTCCGTCTTGTCTTCGACTTCGGTCCCGAATCTAAGCGCCCAGTTCGACATACTCGTCACCGCCAACGATGGCGCCGAGAGTGTGAGCGACACGTTCCGTATCTCAGTCGCCGGTGGCAATTCGGCCCCGACGGCCGAAGACGACGGTGTGTTCGTGACCACTAGCAACCGCGAACTGGTTATCGATCCGCTGACGCTGCTTGAGAACGATATCGATGCGGAAGGCGATACGCTGGAGATCATCAGCGTTCAGAACGCCATCGGCGGCGAGATCGGCTTTGACGAGGAAGGCTTCATCGTCTTCACTCCGGACGCTGTTTTCGAAGGCGATGCGAGCTTTACCTACACCATCTCGGACGGCGAATTTACCTCGCAAGCCACCGTGTCGATCACCGTCGATCCGTCGGATCAATTCGACGATTACCGTCAGGGCAACGACAACAACAACCGCATGTTCGGTTCGTTCTTCGGTCGAAATCGCATCTTTGGTGCAGGGGGCAATGACCGTATCGTTGGTGGTCTCAATGACGATGAACTGGCCGGTGGGGACGGTGACGACATCATCTTCGGTCTTTTTGGAAATGATGATCTCTATGGTGGCCAGGGGGACGACTACCTGCTTGGCGGGTTCGGCTTCGATACGGCGCACTTCTTTGGCTATCGCGCCGACCATGAGATCTTCACTTCGGGCGGTATCTTTAACCTGCGCGTGGTCGATATTGCCCCGGGCGTAGACGGAGACGACGGCGTGGATCGCTTGTCTTCGATCGAACAGCTCGCCTTTAAAGGCGGGGAGACGCTGAACATTGCCTCGCCGATCATTCTCGATCTGGCCGGTGACGGTGTCCAAACGCTCAGCGCTGAGGAAAGCGACGCGCTGTTTGACCTCGATTCTGATGGTCTGGCGGACGACACGAGCTGGATTGGCATTAACGATGCCTTCCTGTTCCTCGATCGCGATGCCGACGGCGCAATGTCGGGCGTCGAAGAGATCAGCTTTATCGACGACGTTGAAGATGCGGCGACCGACCTTGCCGGCTTGGTCGCGTTTGACAGCAACGGTGACGGTGTTCTCAGCGCGGATGACGAACGGTTCGAAGAGTTCGGCGTGTGGCAGGATCGTGATGGCGATGGCGCTGTCGATGAGGGCGAAACCGCCACGCTGCGCGAGGTTGGGATTGAATCGATCAGCCTCACGGGAACGCCGTTCGATGGTGTTACCCAGTTTGGCGAAGTGGCGATCGCGAACACCGGTTCGTTCACGCTCACCAACGGTGCGACAGGCGAATTCGCGGACGCGGCGCTGACCTATTTCTCTGCGGCCACCAATGTGCCGGAGCTTTCAGTCACCGATTACAGCTTCGAACGCAAAGCCAAGAAGTATCGCATTCACTTCTCCAACGGCTTTGTCGCCGTGGATCGTAAGAAGCGCACCACAAATGCGAGCTTAGTGGCGGGGCAACTTGGCGCGGACACGATCCTCGACTTCGACGGCGAAACCTATGGTCGTTTCGCTCCGATTGTGCTCGATCTTGACGGCGACGGTGTCGATCTGGTCCGACGCAAGCGCTCGAACGCCACGTTCGACTATCAAGGCAACGGCGCGCAGGCGGACACCGGTTGGATTTCGGGCAGCGACGCGTTTCTGGTCATCGATCGCGACAACGATGGCCTGATTACGCAGGGTTCGGAATTGAGTCTGGCGGCCGAAGATGAGGCAGCGCGTTCCGGGCTGCAGGGTCTCGCTCGCCTCGACAGCAACGGTGACGGTGTGGTCGATGGCGACGACGCGCGCTTTGGCGAACTGCGCATCTGGCAGGACGCCAATGAGAACGGCGTCACCGATGTTGGCGAACTTCGCACGCTGGACGAAGAGGGCATCGTCTCGCTCTCGCTCAGCGTTGCAGGCCAGCAAGGCCGCGTGAAAGTGACGAAGAACGCCATCACCGCCGTGACCACTTTCACCCGCGCGAACGGCGCGACCGGTACGGCGGCGGATGTCTCGCTTGCCTATCGTCCGGCTGAAGCGCCGCCTCAGCCGCCTACTGGCGCGATTGCACAATCCGGGTTGGGGCTTGCCGGGGATGTGTCGTTTGAGCCGTTCAATGGCGCCCCGTTCCTTGGTGGCGCCTCCGCTCTGGATGATGTGTTTGACCAGCTCCGCAATGGCAGCGAAGCCGGATTGACCGGGCTGTTCGACCGCTTTGATCGCCAAGCCATCCAGCCGCTGGGTGTCTCGACACCAGAGGTGCAGAATCTGCGCGACGCCGGAGCCGTGGCCTGCCGCTGGTTGGATCCCAGCGCGACGCTGGTTGCCGATTATTGGGTTACCCAATCGACGAGCGACAAAGGGTTCGCCTACGACTCTCGAGGCGCGCTCCAAGCCGAACTTGGGCTGGACTACGCCATTCAGGGACGTCTCGACGCAAAGGTCACCCAAGAAGCCTATGCGGAACGCGCTCACGTGCTTCCCACTCCGTTGGATCGCACCACCGCTGAGAGCGATATGACCCGCGTGTCGATTGAGGCGGTGGAGCTGGACGCCGGTGTAGCCAGCGAGAAACAGGATGCGGCGATCACCGATACGGCGCGCAAGCTGATGATCATCCGTCAGGAGATGAACACATTCGGCGCCAACAGCGACGCCGAAGTGGAACGCATCCACGATTTGCGGGACGATTACCTGCAGATCTTTGGCTGATTGGGAGCCGTATCATTTTGCCGCCTCCCGGACGCTTCGGCGGTCGGGAGGCGCCACCACCTCTCGATAAGGTTTCGGCGTGCGGTTTAGAGTTTTCCGTTGCGTTCGATCCAGTGGGCCGACGTCGCTTCAAGGGAGATTTGAGTTCTGCGCCTCGGCCCCATTTGGTGCTGGTCAAACGGTATATGAGCAAAACACTGCTCTTATGGCAGGATGTCATTGTAATTACGCGTAGATCACTTACCCCCGATCACGTAATGATTCGACGGGGGCGTTGAAGCACCCTGTCGATGGGTTCGACACTTTTTACTTTCTCGAATTTTTACGACAGGGGCAATCATGGTAGCTGGAACGACATCGAGCGTATTCATCAACGAAATCCACTACGATAACGAAGATTCCAGATTCGATTTTAATCAGTATGTCGAAATCGCTAATCCTGGGGGCATCGACCTTACCGGTTGGACCGTGGTGCTTTACAGGGCTAACGGTGGCGGACCGTACGACACATTCACCCTGAGCGGCTCCGATACGGTTCAGGGGATTACGTATGGGCGCCAAGTGGACGCGGATGGAACTCTTTCTACGGACGATCCGGACTCGACGCTGGACCTTGTCATTGACACCGCAGGGATCGCTTTGGTCGATGCGACAGGCAATGTCGTCCAATTCCTGTCTTATGAGGGGACTTTTACCGCGACCTCTGGCCCGGCCAGTGGATTGACCAGCACCGATATCGGTGTTTCGGAGGGCGCAGGCGGCCTCGACGGCGGGGTCCCAGGCGAGGTCACCAAATTCAACCAGTCGCTCCAGCTTCAGGGAACCGGCAGCACGGCGGGTGATTTCACCTGGGGCGGGAATATCACGCAAACGCAAGACGCCGTGAACACTGGGCAGACCCTGACAACACCGCCGCCGCCGCCGTCTCCTGTGGCAGGGGATGTCGTCATCAACGAAATCCACGCAGACCCGGCGTCTGACATCTCGGGCGATGCTAATGGTGACGGCGCGCGCGATTTCAGCGACGATGAATTTGTTGAGCTTGTGAATACAAGCTCCAGCGCGGTCGATCTTTCGGGTTTCACCCTGAGCGACAGCGTTTCAGTTCGCCACACCTTCGCGGCGGGCACAACGCTTGAAGCAGGCCAAGCGATAGTCGTGTTCGGCGGCGGTACACCCACCGGAACATTCGGCGGCGCGACGGTTGTGACGGCCAGCTCTGGTGCGGTGGGCCTCAACAATGGCGGCGACACCGTGACGCTTGTCGACACCAACGGGGCCACCGTGGATGAGGTTGTTTACGGCAGCGAAGGTGGCAGCAACCAATCCTTGACGCGCGATCCGGACGGAACGGGCGATTTTGTGCAGCACACCAGCGCCACCGATGCAAACGGCGCGCTGTTCTCTCCGGGCACACAGGTCGATGGCAGCGCGTTCGCAGCGCCGGTGACGATTGTTCTGGACGAAACCTTCGAAACCGACGGCAGCGTCGATACCGGCGATGGTGTGCGATACACCTTTTCCAGCGGCGAAGGCTCGGACGGATCTTTTGACTTTTTCACCCGCACCGACGGCAGCGACATCAGCACGGCCTACGACGTAACGGGACAAGGCGGCGATTTCTTCTTCGCGGCGCAAGACACCGATAGCGTTCCCGGCCTCACCACCGATGACGAACAATCGATCTTCTTCACCGGCCTCGACATCAGCGGCCTCGACAGTCTGTTCTTCTCCGTTGATCTGGCGGAAGACGACAGTTCGGACGGCAACCAAGATTGGGATCCCGACGATTTCTTCCAAGTGTACGCGACGATTGATGGAGGCACGCCCTTCCTTATTTTCGCTGTTGAGAACGATGGCAGCCAGTTCAACGGCATCCCGCTGATCGACACCGATCTTGATGGGGTTGGCGATGGAACGGAAATCACCGCCAACTTCGCAACCTTCACCGCCGCGATTGCCGGAACCGGATCGACGCTCGATCTGGAACTGCGCTATCACCTCGATTCAGGCGACGAAGACCTCTCGATCGACAACGTACGCGTGGCTGACGCGCCTCCGGCTCCTCCCACAGGACCGGGCACGTTTGCCTTCGCCGGCGATGTAGAGGTTTTGGAGGGGGATACCGGCACGACCGAACTTACCTTCACGATCAACCGCACGGGCGGCGCGGTCGGCGCGGTCACTGTCAACTTGGCGATCGATGAAGGATCGACGGCAAATTCGGCCGATTTCGCGTCGATGATCCCGACCTCGGTTGAATTTGCCGATGGTGAAACGTCGAAAACGGTCACTCTTGAGGTGAGCGGCGACACCGATATCGAAGAGAATGAGACGCTGACCCTCCTGATCGATAGCGTCAGCGCAGGCGCAATCGACACCGAAGACGCATCGGCCACCGGCACGATTCTCAACGATGACTTCCCGCCGCAAGGCCCGGCTGAGGTTTTCATCAACGAAATCCACTACGACAATTCGGGCGGCGATGTCGGCGAAGCGGTCGAGGTGGCTGGCCCAGCCGGCACCGATCTAAGCGGCTGGCAGATCCTGCTCTACAACGGCAATGGCGGCGGCGTGTACGACACGATCAACCTAACCGGCACGATCCCGGATCAGGATGATGGTTTTGGCACGCTGGGCTTTGCGCGCAGCGGGATCCAGAACGGCTCTCCCGATGGTCTGGCGTTGGTTCGCCCCGATGGCTCGGTCGTGCAGTTCCTGTCCTACGAAGGCAGCTTCACCGCCACCGATGGCGCGGCGGCTGGCCTGACCAGCGAAGACATCGGCGTGTCTGAAGGCAGCGTACCCGAAGGCACGTCGCTGCAACTGGGTGGCACGGGCTTCGTCTATGACGATTTCACCTGGCAAACGTCTAGCACCGAGACATTTGATGCGATCAATAACGGTCAGGACTTTGTGGCTGGTCCCGCAGCGGGCACATTCTTCATCGACGACGCCCAAGTCGTCGAAGGTGACAGCGGAAACTCTGCGCTGGTGTTCAATATCTTCCGCGTCGGTGGCACCGATGGCCAGGTGGTGATTGGCGATATCGGCATCGCCCTTGATGGCACTCAATCGCCCACGTTCGATTTCGATGACCTTGGCGTGCCAAACTTCGAACCCGGAGGCACTATTTTTGAAGATGGACAGAGCTTCGGCCAGTTCATCGTCAACATCAATGGTGATACTCTCGGAGAGCCGAACGAGACGTTCGAGCTGAGGATCTCCGACGTCAGCGGCGGCGCCGCAATCGGTGATGGGGTCGCAATCGGCACGATCATCAACGATGATCCGGTCAATTTGCAGATCGGCGAAATTCAAGGGGCAACCCACACCTCGATCTGGGTGGGCAGCGAAGTCACCACAACGGGCGTGGTCACCGCCGTGGCGGCCAACGGCTTCTACATGCAGGATCCCGATGGCGACGGCGACAGCGAAACTTCCGACGCGATTTTCGTCTTCACCGGCGACGCGCCGGTTGTTCTGCTGGGCGACGGGCTGACCGTCACCGGGACCGTTGGCGAATTCCGCGGCGGCAACGATCCGGCCAACCTCACCATCACGCAGATTTCGGACGCGTCGATCATGGTCGACAGCGTCGGCAATCCGCTTCCCACAGCGGTCCTGATCGGCCCCGATGGCCTCACCCCGCCAACCGAAGTGGTTGAGGACGATGGCTTCACCGATTTCGATCCCGCCAATGACGGCATCGATTTCTGGGAAAGCCTCGAAGGCATGCTGGTCGAGGTGCAGAACCCGGTTTCGGTCGACAGCACCAATGGCTTTGGCGAATTGTGGACCGCGGCGAGCGATGGCGCGGGCAACCTGCTGGCGACCAATGTGTCGGCTGAAGGTCTGCTGGTCATTGACGGCGGCGCTGGCGGCCTTGGCGAATTTGACGCGGGCGCGGGGTCGGATTTCAACCCCGAGCGTATTCAAATCGACAGCGCCGGTCCGCTCAACGGCGTGGACATCGAGATCCCTGACGTGGGTCCGGGTACTTTGCTGAACAACGTCACCGGAATTGTCGACTACGCGTTTGAAAACTTCCAGATCCGCCCGACCGAGGCGGTTACCGTGGCTGAGGCAAGCACCAATATCTCGGAAATGACGAGCCTGGTGGGAGGCCTCCAGAATCAGCTTTCAGTGGCGACGTACAACGTCCTCAACCTCGATATCAACGACGCCGATGGTGACGATGATGTGGCCAACGGGCGCTTTGACTCAGTCGCGTTCGATATTGGCGTGAACCTTGCCGCGCCGGACATCGTGGTGCTTCAGGAAGTGCAGGACGACAGCGGATCGGCCAACGACGGCACTGTGTCGGCGCAGCTTACGCTTGAAGCTCTTGCGCAGTCGATCTTTGACCAGACTGGTGTCCAATATTCGGTGTTCGACAACCCGTTTATCTCTGATGGTGAAAGCGGCGGCCAGCCCGGCGGCAATATCCGCGTGGCCTTCCTCTATCGCGACGATCGGGTGGATCTCGACGAAGCAACCGCCTTCACGATCACTGATGAAACCGGCGCAATTGACGCGGCCTTTGCCAATTCGCGCGCGCCGCTTGGCGCCGAATTCACCTTCAACGGTGAGAAAGTCACGGTCATCGGCAACCACTTCACTTCAAAGATCGGTTCGGACAGCACCTTCTCAGCGACCCAACCGCCCACCAACGCAGGTGCCTTGGCCCGCGCAGCGCAGGCCGCCGCGGTGAACGCTGTTGTTGATGATCTGCTGACCGCAGATCCCGAGGCGCGGATTGTGGTCGCGGGTGACTTTAACGAATTCCAGTTCGAAGAGCCGCTCGAAGTGCTGTCTGGCGAGCTCGATTTTGACGGCGGGTCTGTCACGCCGGGCGGCGAGCCTGTTCTGACCAACTTGACCTATGAGTTGGAAGAAGAGGACCGTTTCAGCGTCCTGTTCCAGGGCAACGCGCAGCAGCTTGATCACATCTTTGCTTCCGAAAGCCTCGCGGCGGGGGCGCAGATTGACGCGGTCCACACCAACACGCCCGTCGCCGCACCCGATTCGGATCACGACCCGATCCTCGCCCTTTTCAATGTGGGCACGCGGACCACACTGGGGACTGACGGTGTTGATCTTCTCGAAGGCAATGACGCCGATGATATCATCTTCGGCGGCACCGACGATGATACCGTGATCGGCAATGGCGGCGATGATCAATTGAACGGCGGTCAAGGGGATGACTTTCTTGACGGGGGTGACGGAGACGACACGCTCAACGGCGGCAACCAGAAAGATGTTCTGATTGGCGGTGACGGCGAAGATATCCTCAACGGTGGTAACGGCGGCGATCGCCTCGAAGGTGGCGCTGACAACGACACGCTTAACGGCGGTAGCGGACGCGACACGCTTCTGGGCGGCTCTGGCGACGATACGCTGGACGGCGGTCGATCCGATGACCGTCTGAATGGCGGCGAAGGCGCGGATATCCTGACGGGCGGCGTTGGATCCGACCTGTTCATCTTCGGTACGGATGGGACCGAGGACGACGCCGACATCGTCACCGACTTTGAGCTGGGCGATGCACTGCTTCTGCTAAACACCGGCGGCAAGATGGTCAGTGTTACGCAGGACGGAGATGACGCGCTTATCACCGTCGATGGCGTGTTGATCGCGACGATCCAGAACAGCCCAGCCAGCTTCGTATCGCAGGCGCTGCGCTTTGACGGCGATCCCGCGATGTTCAACGGGCCAAGCCCGACCGCACTCGAAGAGATGTTCGAAGCCATCGCGAGCGAAGATCTGATGTGGCGGCCCGGTGTCGAGGATATCGCAAAGGGATCAGCGCCGGTTGGCGCTGCCATCAACAATGGTGAGCCCGAACCGGCCATCGCCAATCCCTTCCTGGCGGGGCACATGATTGGAGACGATCTTCTGATGTAAGCGCTAACCGCGCAGACAACGCAAAGTGAAAGAGCAGCGAGCCATCGGTTCGCTGCTCTTTTCGTTTGGGGATTAGAAGGGCGGTCTAGTTCAGGAAGGCGCGTTGAAACTGATCGGCGATCGGTTTGGTCAGGTAGGACAGCATCGAGCGGCTTCCGGTTTCGATAAACAGCTCAGCCGGCATGCCAGAGACCAACTCTATTGTACCCAGGTCCGCTTTGGCGTTATCGCCCATGGACACACGGACCCGGAACAGACGCGCGCCGGTGTTCTCGTCAGTCACGGGATCGGCGGAGACAAACACCACCTCACCGCTCAATTCGGGCGTAGTGGCCTGGTTGAGCGCGGACAAGCGGATGCGCGCAGCTTGGCCAGTGGCGACACGGTCAATGTCGGTGGGGGAGACCAAGCCATTGAACACCAGTTGATCGTCTCTTGGCACGATTTCCAGAATAGTCTCAGCCGGGCGAACCACCTCTCCGATTGCGCCAAATCCGAGCTTGTCGATTACGCCTTTGTAGGGTGCGCGTATTTGCGAGCGGTCGAACGCATCGCCAGCGCTTACACTGGCGACGCGCTGTTGATTGATCGCCGCTTCGATTTGAGCCAGCTCTGATCCGGCTTGCGTGCGTGCGGTCTGCCCGATCTGGATGCGTTGCTCGCGCGCTTGCGAAATGCCTGCGTTGGCTTGAGCAATACTGGCGCGCAGAGACCCGATAGACCCTTCCAGATCAATCGCAGTGCGCTCCAGCTCGTTCAGGCGGCGGATCGTCACATAGCCTTCGTCAAACACCGCGCGCACGCTGGCGAGTTCGGGTTCGATCAGCTTCTGCTGCTTCTCAAGCGCTGCAATCTGCGCTTGGAACCCTTCGATTTGCCGCGTCAATTGCGTTACGCGATCGTCCAGCTGTGCGGCAAGGCTGGCGCGTTCGGCTGTGCCGATGGAGAAGCGGCGTGATTCCGACGCGATGGCCTCGCGCGCTTCGTCGGTCTTGGCGTCGAGCAATTCGGCTGGAAACCGGACGCTGCCGCGATCCTCGATCACCGCGGTCAAGCGCGCGCGTGCGGAGAGGAGCTGGGTGAGCGATCGCTCCGAAAACTCGGCGCTGACTTCGGACACATTGGTGTCAAAGCGCATCAGAACATCGCCTTCGTCCACCACGTCGCCATCGGCCACCAAGATTTCGGAGATGACGCCGCCCGTGGGATGCGCGATGCGTTTGACGCGCGTTTCCGGGGCTACTTCCGCCGGGGCGATGACCGCGCCGCCAATGGGCACCAAGATACCGCCGACAATAAACACGAATGCAAGCAGGCCTGCCGCAATCTGCGCGAGTCGCGTACGGGATTGGACACGCTCGTCATATTGCTGCGCCAACGCCTCTCCGGTCGCGATCACCGGATTGGGCTGGGCGTTCAGGGCTAGGTCGCTGCTCACGACGCGCTCCGTGCGATTTCGGCTTGTCCGCTGGTATCGGGGACACCAACAGGGCGCGCCGGCGTTGCGGGCGTGGCCATGCGGGCAAGAACCTTATCGCGGTCCCCAAAGGCCGATACGCGCCCTTCGTTGAGTACCAGCACACGGTTTACCCGGCGCAGGGCCGCCGGGCGGTGCGCGACCAAAGCCACGATAGCGCCGCGTTCGCGTGCGTTGGCGATGGCCACGTCCAGAGCCGCCTCACCTTCGGCGTCGAGGTTTGAATTGGGCTCGTCCAACACCACCAGAAACGGATCGCGGTACAGAGCGCGGGCGAGACCAATGCGCTGGCGTTGCCCGGCGGACAGCTGAAGCGCGCCCTGACCAATCCGCGTGTCGTACCCATCGGCCAGCCCCAAGATCAGATCGTGCACACCCGCTTTCTTGGCCGCGTCGATGATCGCCTCAGATGGCGGATCGGGTTCGAACCGCGCGATGTTGTCGGCTACGGATCCGTCGAACAATTCGACATGCTGGGGCAGATAACCCAGATGCGCGCCAAGGTCGGTGGAGGCCCATTGGTCAAGGCTCGCCCCATCCAAGCGCACCGCACCAGTGACAGGTTGCCACAATCCGACCAGCGCCCGCGCGAGAGTGGTCTTGCCCGCCGCGCTTGGCCCGATAATGCCCATCGCATCGCCCGCGTTAAGCCGGAAATCGATCTCTTCGAGCACGGGCTCGGATGAGCCGGGCGGGGCGACGCTCAAGTCCTGCACGGCCAAAGCGTTATGCGGCGGCGGCAATTGGGTTTGGCCAGCGGCCTTGTCCGGGAAGTCGGCGAGCAATTGCTCCAACCGGTTCCACCCCTGCCGAGCGTTGGTGAAGGGCCCCCAATGCACAATCGCCTGATCAATCGGGGCGAGCGCGCGCGCAGCGAGGATCGAAGCGGCGAAAACGATGCCGCCGCTCGCCTCGCCGCCCAGATAGAGCAAGGCGCCTACGGTCAGCACCAGGCTTTGCAGGAACAGGCGGAAGATGCGGCTTATCCCGGAGATCAGGCTGCCGGTGCGGGTGATCGCGTCTTGCGCGGTGTTGTACTGCGCGTTGGCGGCAAGCCAGCGATCGTGCATCCGTTCGCTCATGCCCAGCGCGCGGATCACCTCGACATGGCGCAGATTGTCGCTCGCCAGCTTGGAGCGCAAGGCGCGGGTCGAGGCGGCCTGTTCGCTTGGCGCTTGCGCGCTGCGGTCGTTGAGATAGGTCAGGCCAATCAACAAAGCCGCGCCGACCAAGGCGGTCACACCCAGCCAGACATGCAGCGCGGTGAGCAGACCCAAAAAGAGGATCAGCCAGGGCAGATCCATTAGCGCCCCCGGGCCCGGCGAGCTCAAAAAACCGCGCACGCTGTCAAGGTCGCGTATCGCGGAAAGGCCGTCGCTTTCGCTATCGCCCGCGTGCAAGGCGTGAGCAGCGACTGCGCTGTGCACACGACCGGTCATCCGCGCATCGAGCGCCGCTGCGACATCGGCGAGAATGCGCACGCGCATCAGATCGAACAGGCCCTGAAACCCATAGACCACCGCGATCATGATCAGCAGTCCGAACAACGTCGCGGTGCTGCCGCTGGGCATCACGGAATCGTAGATCAGCAGCATGTAGATCGGCCCGCCCAACAGCAGGATATTGATAATCGCGCTGAGCCATCCCACCGTGATCAACGCCGAACGCGACCGGGCGAGCGCGCTGCGCAATTCGGAGAGTGTGTCTGATCCCATACGTCTTCGAGGCGTGGTCCGCGATTAAGTCAACTTCGGGACTCTAGAGCGAAGTTGAGGGGGCACGGCAACCATCCATTTGCCTATGTGCGTTCCTGCAACGATCTGGCGCGTATTTTCTTGCAAAGGACCTGGCCGCGCGCGAAAGGCGGCGCACCAAAATAAAGCCAGCCGCGATGGCCTCGAAAGGAGAAACCCGACGTGCTGTCTATCCTGGACCTGTTCCGGATCGGTATCGGTCCATCCAGCTCTCACACCGTCGGACCGATGCGCGTCGCTGGCCAGTTCGTGGCTGACATCGGCGCGTCCGGCGATTTGGCCGCTGTGCACAAGGTGCAGTGCGAACTCCAAGGCTCGCTCGCGCTGACAGGGGTGGGGCATGGCACCGTGGATGCGGTGATCTGGGGGCTGTCTGGCTTTACTCCGGAAAGCGCCGATCCTGACGATCTGGCGCGGGCGGTTGAGCGGGTGAAAGCGACCAAACGGCTGCGTTTGATGGCGCGGCACGAGATCGACTTTGATCCGTTGACTGATATCGATTTGGCCGGGCACATCGTCCCGGAATTGCATCCCAACGGCATGAAACTACGTGCGTTTCGCGGCGATGGAAGTCTGATTTCGGAACGGCTGTACTTTTCGGTTGGAGGAGGCTTTATCGCGACCGAGGCGCAATTGGCGACGCCGGCCAAGGATGATCTCGTCTCCGGCAAAAGCGATGTCGCTCACCCATTCGGATCCGGAGCTGACCTTCTGACAATCTGCGATGCGCACAGCATTGGGATTTGCGATGTGGTGATGGCGAACGAGGACAGCTTTCGCCCGCGCAGCGAGACGAAAAAGGGATTGGCCAGCATCCTTGATGCGATGAACGCCTGCATCGACCGGGGTCTACGGAGCGAGGGTATTCTGCCTGGCGGGCTTTCGGTATCGCGCCGCGCGCCCAGCCTGTGGCAGAAACTAACGTTGAACCCCGGAGCCAACGAAACCGAGCGGCTGTTTGACTGGCTCAATTGCTACGCAATGGCGGTCAACGAAGAAAACGCGGCGGGCGGTCGGGTGGTGACCGCGCCCACTAATGGGGCGGCTGGGATTATTCCCGCTGTGCTGCGGCACTATCTCGATATGGGGCAGGAAGGCGCCGACCGCGCCGCGCAAATGCGCTTCATCGCGACCGCGGGCGCCATCGGGCTCTTGTACAAGCAGCGCGCCTCGATCTCGGGTGCGGAGATGGGATGCCAGGGTGAGGTTGGCGTGGCGTGTTCGATGGCGGCGGCGGGCCTCGCGGCGCATTGGGGCGGATCACCCGAGCATATCGCCTGCGCGGCGGAGATCGGGATTGAACACAATCTGGGTCTGACTTGCGATCCGGTGGGTGGCCTTGTTCAGGTGCCCTGCATTGAGCGCAACGCCATCGGCGCGGTCAAAGCGGCGAACGCGGCGCGATTAGCGTTGCATCGCAATGGGCCCAGTCTTGTCTCGCTGGATCAGGCGATCGAAACCATGCGCCAAACCGGCCTCGATATGTCGTCCAAATATAAAGAGACCAGCACCGGGGGGTTAGCTGTGAACGTGGTGGAATGCTAAGCCCACAAACCGGCGGTTTGTGATCTTTCCCACACGACCCCTAATCATCGTTGCCACGCTCGCGGTTCCGCTTACCCTCCTTCGCTGATTGCAGACGCTTGGGAGAGGGGGCAGATAGTGGCTTTGACAACGTCCAAATCGATTGATGGCATCACCGATTTGGTGGTGGTCGCGCCGATAAGGCGCGGCGTAATCGACGCTTTTGAAAACCTGACTTACGAATCCCGGTTGAGCGTGGTCGCGGAGGCCTTGCATAAAATCCGGGTCAACGCGCGCGAGCATGAAGTGGTTGTGCCCTTCGCCGATACGGTGGAGCGTATCCTCACCCTGTTCAATTTCCGTATCGGGATCATTGATGAAGCGACCCTGGGTCAGGATTTTTCGACCGCATCGTTGGCTGGCGGCGCGCAGGCCACCAGCGCGCAAAGCGGTGATCTGGTGCCCCGGCGCTTCATGTTT
Source organism: Pseudomonadota bacterium (assembly GCA_039814925.1). GTDB lineage: Bacteria > Pseudomonadota > Alphaproteobacteria > Sphingomonadales > Sphingomonadaceae > Erythrobacter. The sequence continues at coordinate 257,717 of JBCCAH010000002.1, read as the reverse complement.
CTGGCGGCGACCTTTGGCGGCCCGCTTGAACCCTATCTGCGGCTGATCTGGAATCCGCTGGGATCGTTTCTCGATCTGCTGCTGTGCAATTGCGAAGACTATAAGTTCGCGACCGAAGTCGGATTTCCCGAATATCTCGCTTGGGTGCGCGATCACCAGGTGGAACCGGCGATCTTCTATTCGACCAGCGGCACGACGCTGCGCGACCAATTCTATCTGGGGCAGCTTGAAAAGCGTCAGCGCGATGGAGACCGCGCGACGGGTGGCCCGGCTTCGGATGAAGAGCTGGCTGCGCTGACGATGAAGGAACCTGAAGCGAAAGCGCGCGAGACATGGGAACTGAGCGATCCGGATAGGGTCTCCGAAGCGCTGCGCCTGTCGCTTGAAGCGCTCAACGTTCTGTATCGCCTCGCGGATTACTTCCCGCCCGATAAGCCCGAGGGCCGGATCTTGTTGCGCGCAACACGCAGTCTGTTGAACGGACTGGAAGACTATATCGAAATGCTGGCGAAGGTCGAGCAGATCAGGCCAAAGCTGATCCTTCTTGGGGTTCTCCCAGAAGAGAAGTTTGGTGCTTTCACGGAGCAGTGGCTCTGGTTCAAAAGCGGCGCGCGGCCGCCGACGCTGCCCTCGCCGCCACCTGAGATTGATCACAGTGAAGTGCAAAAGGGGCTTTTGTCGCGCTACGACGATGATGAGATCACCATACGCAACGCGGCCGTGATGATGTTCGCCATTCGCGACAAGCGGCTGGCCGCGAATGCGATCAAGGCGCTGCTCAAACCGTCTTACGAAAACGAAGCGATCGCCAGCGAAGGCCCGTTCTGGTTTCACAAGACCGCGCAGAACATCGCGTTTACCGCACCGGGCCTGTTGAAGATGGGGTTGAGCCGAGCGGAGCTGGAAGAATTTCCGCGCGAATTTGTCGAAGGCCTGTTTGAACGCGCACCGATGCTGGGCGATGTGCGCGACAATCACCCCCGCCGCTGGCAATTTCCGCCAAGGCGTGACCTGCTCTTGGGCTCTGAGGACGAGGATCGGCCGCCGATTCACTCCGAAGAGGTCGACCTTGTTTTTCAATTGCGCATCGGCAACGATCGCAAGAGCGACAGCGCGCCGGAATTTATCGACTTTGAGGTCGAAACGCGCGGGCTCGAAGCTTTGCTGGGTGAAGAACAGCTTCTTGATGAATTCAAGGATACGATTGGGACTACCGCCGCTGAAACCCTTGGCAACGCTCCGACTTATGACGAAGCTGGCGGTTATGACGGCGATGCCCCCGGTCCTGAAGCGCTCGAAACCGCGCTTGCCGCCGCCTTTGCCTTTGCAGATGCGTCAAGAGACGAGGAAGACGGGCGGTTCACGGCGATCCTGCGGGGCTTTGACCCGATTGCGGTTCGGGTCTTCATTCTGACGGTTCTGTATCCGTGGACAGGACTGCGGCTGCTCGCGGTGGAATCGACTTATCGCAACCTTGATAGCGCCCCGCCTCCCAGCGGGACCACGCACACCAACCGCGATCACTTTGGTTTCATCGATGGTATCAGCCAACCTGATCCCGAAGCCCAGGAAGGCCATCCGGACCACGCCAAACACGGCGATGTGCTGCTGGGTTTGCCCAATTCGCAGGGCGATAGAGCGGATGATTTGCTTCAATCTATCGGCGGTATCCCCCTGACCTATGGATCGTTCATGGTGTACCGGAAAATCGCGCAGTTTCCCGACCGTATGGAGGCGCTGAAATCCCGATATGGGGCCGACGTCGCCGCGATGATTGTAGGGCGGAAGGAAGATGGGCAGTCGCTGGTTCCCGTCACGGGAAGCGATCCCAATGACTTTGATTTCGACAACGACACCGAGCAGAAGCTCTGCCCGTTTTCCTCGCATATCCGCCTTTCTAACCCGCGCGACACGTTTCAAGGGCGGCCCGCTCCCAAGATCCTGCGGCGCGGTATGTCCTATGGGAAGCGCTACGACCCCGCTGATCCGGCGTCCAAAGACTACGAACGCGGCCTCTTGTTTATCGCCTATAACGCCAGCCTCGCTGAGCAATATGAGGTGATCCAGCGCTGGCTGAACCGCGGCAACGCCACCCATGTGGCCAGCGCCGCTAACGATCCGCTGACCGGCGTGCAGCTGACCGATGATGGCTACACCTATCGCTACCGCCGCGCGGATTCCGGCGATGTGGCGCGCGTCCATATCAAGGACGGGCTGACGCAGGTGCGATGGGGGCTTTACGGCTTTGTCCCGTCGCGAACGGGGCTCGCCGCGATATGCGACAAGGCGTTGGGGCAAGAGACGCATTCGGACGCTGTTGCCGCTGACATCGAGGAAGAGCGCGCTTCTGAGCGGATAGCGATTCTGCTTAACCAACCGCCGGTGGTCCAACGCGACGAATGGAAGCGGTTGATCGAAGATGCGGTGGTCAAAGACCCGGCGAAGGGCAACGAATTGCCACCAATATGGCGCGCGATCCGAAACCGTATGGGCGGCGTACTAAGGCTGGAATCCGGTATCGCCTTCTCTGGCGATGAACTGCCTGAAACCGAGGGCACCGCTGAAATTTCGCAGCCCGCAGTTCTGGTCGCTCAGTGGGACCATATCGAGAGCGTCCTTTCCGATGCGGAGACGTTCTCGTCCAAAGAGCAAGGGCGACGCACCCGCGATTCCTTTGGTGCGATCTACGTCGCCATGGATCCCGAAAAAGGGGATGGCGCCAACGACAAAGGCAGCACCTACGCCAAAGAAGCGATCGACACGAACCAGATCATCATGGATTTGGGTCGCGATTTTGAAGAGGAAATTTTCGACAAGGCCTACGCTGTTGCGGCAGCCCACCTAAAGCGTGCGCGCAATTTCAGCCAGCGTATTCAGGCAGGGTCAAATCAGCCGCCCTTTTTCAAGATTGAGTTCCGACGTGATTTTCTGGCGCCGGTTCTGGGTGGGCTTTGCAAATGGTTGTTCGACATACCGGACGCCGATTTCAAAGCGCCTGACAAAGGTTATGTTGAGCAGGGCAGTTGGGGATTCCAGCAGGTCGATACGTCAGGAGGCCAATCGGTTCCTCCGGGCATGCGCAAGCCCCGTTGTCCCGGCGATTTCATGGCGCCATCGCGCCGCAGTTTTTACCCGCGGCCGACCGCTTCGATTATTCAATACGGCAATCGTCACGGGCAGGCCTTGCGCCAGGCGTCGCTCAATTGGGTGATGCATTGCGTGAAGAATGGCATTCCCTTCGACGGGCGTCTGTCAGGGCCAATGGCGGCCTCTTTGCTCGCATCGCAACCCTCGACGCAGCCCGAACAGGACCTGCTGGCGCGCAACATAATCGGCTTGATGGAAGGCATGTTGCCGCCAACCGATGGCATTATGCGCGGGATCCTGTTCGACTGGATCGAAGACAACGCAATCTGGCAGCATCAGTCGAGCTACATTGACGCGGTCTCCCATGGTGGAGGCGGTTTCGCGGCTGTGGAAGAGGCGTTGAGAGCGCCGGTTTACAACGCGATCCGCAAACGCCCTGCACCCGATCTGATTTATCGAACTGCGCAAAAGGACACCTCCATAGCAGGAGTGGAAGTCAAGGAAGGAGACTTGGTCGTTCTTGCGCTGGGATCGGCGATGCAGGAGGAGAGCGGACCGGGCAAGGACGCGGGGATTTATCCCGTGTTCGGTGGCAAGCGCAAAACCGCGTTCCAGACGGGGAACGAGCCCACGCATGCCTGCCCCGCGAAGCCCATCGTGATGGCGATGGTCTATGGGATGATCGCGGCGCTCTTTGATGCCGGGCGGATCGTCGTCCAGCCGGCCTCGCTTATCGTACGCATCAGCGATTGGAACGCGGGTGTGCCAGCCAGTTCGACTGCTTCGCCCGCTCCCTAGAAGACGACTGCTCGCGCCTGCGTCGACGGCTTGATTCCGAGGGTCTCGAACTGGTTCGTCGCCTTCGCATGACGTTCGTTCGCGGTGGTTTGTTCACCAAGCGCTTCGAAGCAATCCGCCGCGCACAGATGGTTTAACGCCTCCTCGCGCCGGGACAATCGAAGCCGAGCCGCATGGTCCGCCATCGCGAGGTAACGCGCGGTCTTGTCGCGATCACCCTGCCGCGCGTTCAACCGCGCCATCGCCCTTGCTGCGATTGCCTCTCCGAGACGATCGCCCTTCAAGGCACGGCGAAAGGTGCGATAGGCGAAAAATCGCGCCTGATTGGCTTCGCCCTTTTCGACCATTGCGTCCGCAATCCAGGCAAGCTTGTAGGACGCGCGCTGTTGGCGGCCTGAACTGATCAGCCTTAGTGAGGCTTCGGCGAAGTCTTCGAAGGATTGCTGTGCACCGGTCAAACAAAAGCGCGCGTAATTGCCTAAAGCCCTCGACGAGAAAACAAGGAAGCGCGCGTGCGTGCGTTCGGCGATCCGCTCTGAAAAATCCGCCCTTCGGATGGCTTCCTCGAACTTGCCAAAATAGATCAGCGCAAGGCAGCGCTGTGTTTCAAGCGAAGGGAGGATCGGGTGATCCATATCCACCAAGGCGGCTATGGACGCATCGAAATCCTCAATCGCCCCGGGAAAGTTACCCATATCGGCCTTCACAAGCCCGCGTGACGACAAGCAATAGGCAAGGCTGGTGCTGGGCCGCGATGGGTCCCGGCCTGCGCGTTTGCTCTCGATGGCCGTGTCCATATATCGCAGGGCGTCCTCATAGCGCGCGGCGATAGCGCTCGATTGACCCAGATTGGCTTCGATCTGGACGGCAAAGGTACTGGCGCCAAGCTTCGTGACCTGTTCGTAGGCCGTCGCCAGCCAGGCGATCGAACGGCGCGGTTCACCAAGGCCATAATTGTGCGATCCGATCCAATAGGTTGCCAGCGCCACCGCGTGATCGTCGGCGAGGGATTTGGCGCATTCCAACAGCTGTTCGAAGAAATCGATATGGTGCGGCATGGGATCAACGACGCTGGCGCGGCCATAGGTTCGGATGATGTGGCGCAAGGCTTCGATCTTGGCGGCGCCCGGGTCGGCTTGCTCGACCGCGCCAAACGCTTCGCGGCAGTGGAATTGAGCGCGGTCCAAAGCCCCTTGCGCAAGGGCTTCGTCGGCGGCGGACAAGGAATAGGGCAAAGCTTCGGCGATTTGCTCGCTGGCGAACAGGTGCATGGCCATAGCCGCCGCGTGGCCGGGCGCCGCGTTCGGGACATTGAAGGCGCGGATGAAGTTGGCAAGCGTCCGATGCGCGCCGATGCGAAAGCGCCGGCCAAGTCCGGCGTAAACCGCGTCGCGCGTCATCCCGTGCTTGAACTGCAAGGTGGCGTCCGCTTCGCTCGATTTCAGAAAGTCGGCGCGCTCCAGCCGCTCAAGCTGCGCCGGATCAACCGAGGAACCCGAAGCGGCGGCCAACAACCAGACCGGGATGGTCGGGCCGATTACAGAGCACAGGCGAACCAGATCGGCATCCTTGCGCGACAAGCCTTCGACGCGGGCCTGCACGGCGAGTTCGTACCAGGCGCTTTTGACGGGGGCTTTGTCGATGACCCGGCCCGCAGCAATCGCATGGCAGACCTCTTCAATTAACAGCGGCGTTCCACCGGAGGCCTCCTCAACTGTCTCAGCGGTGATCGCGTCGCATCCGGGCAGGAAGGTTTTGATCGCGTTGTCTAGATCCGAGCCCGTAAAGGGTTGCAGGGGCACTGATCGCGCCGGTTGCTGGGTTTCTTCAAGCGACCACGGATTGCGCGAGCCGACGAGCACTTTCAGCGGTCCTTTCGCGTCGTCCTGATGGGCCTGTGCGAGCATGTTCAAGAGCAATTCGTGGCTTTTCTCATCGGACCATTGCCAGTCGTCCAGGATCAGCAGGACGGGCCCCTCACTCTGCGCGTTCGTCACGGTGTCGCGAATGTCGGCCGCGTCGAGAGACTGAGCCTTGCCGCTTGAAGGGACAAGGCTTTGCGCGACTTGAAGCAAGGGTTCGAGCGGGCGTGAGCCGAGATAGGCTTCGCAGCCACCCTTGGCGGTCGTCCATCCCCATTGCCGCGCGTCATCCGAAATGGCGGCGAGCAATCGGCTTTTGCCGATCCCGGCGGGACCATGAATCGCCAGAAAGTCGCTCGTTTGCTTATCTTCCAGCCAATCGCGGATTGCGCGGCGCTCTTCGCTCCGGCCGACAAAGGCGGACTGTAGCGACCGTCGCTGGTCGGCATTCCATTGGCGCCGGGCGCGCGAGGCGTTAACCGGGACGGCCGGGAAGGCGGCGGCATGCCCCGCCGCTTCAACCGTGCGACCCCCGCCCACTTCGAACAGGTCTTTATCCCGCCCTAGCGTTTCGAGTGTGACGAGAACCTCGCCAGCGTTGGCCGCGTCGCACACTCTCGCGGCGACATTGGTCGCATCACCCAGTACTTCGTACCGACCACGCACGATGTCCCCTTCGCGCAATAGGACTGGCCCGGCGTGGATCCCGCTATGCAGGGTGAGCGATTGGCCGCGCAGCGCCGGACCAAGGTCGAGATCGCTGGCACATCGATGCGCTTCCAATGCCGCTTCGACCGCCCGCCGCCCAGCGTCTTCATAAGCTAAAGGATATCCAAACAGGCATAGCGCGCCGTCCCCATCGATGCGGATGATTTCGCCGCCATGTTTCTCGATCGCGGCCTGAAGCCCGCGGCGCAATTGTTCGAGGATTTCGCCATATTGTTCAGGCTCAAGCTTCGAGGCGAGCAGGGTCGACGCAGACAAGTCGGTAAAGAGCAAAACGACATTGTGTCGTTTGGAGGCAACGCTCATTGCCCGACGCGTTCGTAGATGGAACGAAGTTTGGTCAACGAGCGGATGGTCAGGCGGCGACCGACCTGCTCAATCAGCCCCTCTTTCGTCAGCAAGCTCAATTCGCGCGAAACGCCTTCCCTATGGGTCCCGACTCGCGCGGCGATGTCCGCGTGTGTCGGGAAGTCGACGATTTCGACCGTTTCTAATCCATCGTCAAACTGCGCCGAACGCTGCGCCAGGCGCAGAATTTCGGCGTGAATGCGAGTGGGCACGGGGAGGAGCGCAAAGGCGTACGTCTTTTCCGTGAGGTCCCGCACTCGTGCCGTCATCTGCTGCATCAGCCAAAGGCTCGCCGCAGGCACATCGGACAAGAACTGCAGGAATTTCTCGCCCGACATCATGTTGACCGTGCAATCTGACAGGGCAAGGATCCGTGCCGACCGCGCTGCGCCGTCGATCGCGGCCATCTCACCGAACAGGTGACCTGGTCCGATCTGGCGCAAAATGACTTCGCGCCCGCTTGAAGACGAGAGAACGACCTGCATCGTGCCGCTGCGAATGACGAACACGTCGCGCGTCGTGGACCCTTCGACAATCACGATTTCACGATTGGGGACATGGCGTTGAGTGGAGCGCGCAACGAACTCGTCAAAAATGGCAGCCGGAAGCGTTTCATCCAGATGTCCTGAGACCTCTGGATCAGAAGATGAGTAAGAGTGCACCGCGCCCCTCGGAATTTTTGCGACCCGTGATTACCACTGTGACCGTGCGACGGTTCAATTTCAAGTGACTGTTATCGCAACGTCCCTGGTGCGAACTCCCACTGTGGTCTTGTGGGCTTTCTCACAGCCCGCCGCACGCATCTGATCCATCCTGTGCCCAGTAGGATCAGCCGAGTCCGCCGAGCCAAGCCCGGCGATCAGGCGCGGCTTTCATTTCTCACCACGCGAGGGAAGGGCAGCGACATGGATAAGGAATCAATCAAGCGGCGCATTCAGGACAATTACGACCAGATTGCCCGCACATTGAATGTGGTGAATTCCGGCAATCCCTACGCCGCTGAACCGGATCGTGCGCGGCGGATAGATCGACTTCAGACGAAGGCAAATCTATCGCGCAGCGCGGCGGCCATGATCGACAGTCAGATCGAAATGCTTGGCGATTTGCCCGCCGCGCAAGAGTTCGCCAGCCCCGACGACGTGGATGACAGCGACCGTCTTGACGATGATGTCGCGTCCGGCGCGGAAAAGATCTGGGGCGACAGCGTCGATTTCGTCAATGTGAGCTTCCTTGAGAAAGGCGCGCGCATCGCCCGTTCTGTGGGCCGGGTCGCCTATCGCAGCAATCACCCTCAAGGCAGCGGCTTCTTGATCGGCGAAGGGCTGTTTCTGACCAATTATCACGTGGTCGATTCAGAGCAGCTTGCCCGAAGCCTGATGCTGCAGTTCGACTACGAAACCGACATTACGGGTTCGCAGAAAGAGCCGACCAGTTTCGCGATTGATACCTCGATTTTCATCACCAGCGACGACAGCCGCGATGGCTTGGATTACGCTTTGTTTCTGGTGGGGCCACGTCTCAAAGGCGATAAACCGATCGAGTACTTTGGGTGGAGCGGTCTGTCCGATTCCAGCGACAAGCACATGCTGGGCGAATTCGCGAATGTCGTTCAGCACCCCCAGGGACGGTTCAAAGAAGTGGTGCTGCGCGAAAACCGCCTGGTCGCGCGCGGAGAGGACGCGCTGCACTACGTCGCTGATACCGAACCCGGCTCGTCCGGATCGCCTGTGTTCAACAGTGAATGGCGACCGATTGCGCTGCACCACTGGGGCTCACCCTGGGCCGATGTCTTTGGCGAAGACGGCAATCGCATCGATCGCAACGTCAACGAAGGCATTCGCATCAGCTCTATCGTGCGCGATATCCGCACAAAGCTGTCGGACCTGACACCGGAAAACCGCGCCCGCGTTGAGCGTGCCTTGTACAACGGCGCCCAGCCTGAGGCGGTGGGGGATCACTTCATCCCGGACTATTGCGACCTGTCGAAAGGTGGGGGCGGTGCCAGCGGGCCGACCGTCTCGCCCGATGGACGCATCAACTGGACCGTGCCGGTTGAGATCAGCGTCGGTATTCCCTCTCTCGCTCATCGCACGGCGGAGGCCGCTCCCGAGTTTGAGCCAGCGCTACCGCCGGTCGAAAGGGAGCCGGAGGCAGCACCGGCGCGCCGGGCTCCGGCCCGCAAAGCGCCCGCTCGCAAGCGTGCAAGCCGCGCCAAGGCGAAGAAGTGACCGCGACCTAATCCCTCGAATTGTCTTCACGCTCCGAAAGGACCGCTCATGCCAACTACAATCCTTCGCACCCAGAACGGCTATCTTGATCAGGAAGACGAAGCCAAATTTGACGCTCTTAGCGCGCGTCTGATCGCCGACGCCGCGCCCTTGATGATTCATATCCACGGCGGTCTTGTCGACGAAGATACGGGGGTGTCGGGTGCTGAACGGCTGGCTGGACCCCAGGGGTATGTTCCGCCTGATGAGTATGAGCAGCTCTTTATCGTATGGCGATCGGGGTTGTTGGAGACTTTGCGGACCAATTGGCGCGAACTGCACCGGCGCGATCGGCTTTATCGCTCCCTCATTGGCAAACTGCTCGAATTCACCGCGCGCAAGCTTGGATTGCCCATCCCCTCGGCTATGGGGCCGGAATCCATCGGCGGTGCGCCGATAGCGTACAACGCTCGCATGGATATCGAGAGGCGCCTAGCCTCGTCTGATCCAGCCCGTTTTGCTGATATCGAAGCGCTTCTTGACCGCGAAAGCCTTGATATTGCAGGGATTTCAGAGGATGATTTTGCCGCTGAACTCGAAGCGGAGCTCGCCAACGATACGGCCTTGATCGCCGTGGCGCAGGACATCGAAGCTGTCTTTGCTCCAGCTGCGGAAAGCCTCAGCTTCGTTGGCAATTCTTCCGAAGGTCGCGAAGTCCTCGACCGACTCAATCCCGAAGTGGTTGGGCAATTGCGCACCCAATTCAGCGTGCAAAGCGGCGCCGAAGGGTTTGGTTTTTCGGTGCTGCGAAAACTGATCGTGTACGGCGCCAAAATCGGCTGGCGCGTCTGGCGGCGCTTTCGGTCAGGCCGCGATCACGGAATTCACGCGACGGTCATCGAGGAGATCCTGCGCGAACTGTATGGCGACCACATCGGCTCAGCGATCTGGACGCTGATGAAGGACGACACGGCGGACCACTTCAAGGGGCGCCTTGGATCGCGTCTGCTGGATCTCATTCAGAACAGCGGCGAGAGAAGGATCGTTCTGATCGGTCACAGCGCAGGCGCGGTTATGGTCTGCAATCTCCTGCGCGCCTGGCAACAGCATGGCAGCGATACTGGGCGAAAGGCCGATGTTGTGTTCCTCGCCCCGGCGGTGCGCGATCGGTACTTTGCTGAAACCCTCGCGCTTGCACCGGACCGGATCGACCGCTTCCGCATGTTCTGCCTCAACGATCAGCGCGAGCGCGAGGACGCCCTGTTCGGAAGCCGGTGGAGTTTCCTCTATCCTTCATCCTTGCTCTACATTGTGTCGGGCCTGTTTGAAGATGACGATCAGGAGCCGAATGTCGACGCGCCTTTGTTGGGCATGGAGCGCTTTCGTCGATGGCAGGGCGGATCGCTTGGCGGGGAGGAAGACGCGGCGGCGGAAGCGGTTAAGGCGTTCCTCGCGTCCAAACCTTCATCGCAGGTCTACGCGCCGAGCCAGGCCGGTTCGGGCCTGAACAGCGACGCGCGCACGCATGGCGGCGTCGACAACGATCCCGACACTTTGGAAAGCGTTCGCGACGCGTTTTTGACCTGACCCGCTGGCAATCCTTGGAGACGCCCGATGTACAAGACTTTGCTCACCGCTCTGACCGCCGCGGCCGCACTCGCCGCGTGTTCGCACACGCCGCCCTTCGCGCCCGATGGTGGGATCTGCAAGCTTAAGCGGGTGTGGATTGAGCAGCCTCTTCCCGGTGAGGAACCTCTGGAAAGCGTGCTGGAGGACCCATCGGGACCGATGCTGTTTCTGTCGGGCGGCAGCCAGAACGGCGCGTTTGGCGCGGGCTTCCTGCACGGTTGGAACGAAAGCAAAGTGGACGCGGGCGGAAATCCGGTGGGCCTGCCCAAATTCTCGGTGGTGACAGGGATCAGCACGGGCGCGCTACAGGCGACGGGCGCGTTCACAGGTCGAACCGACATCACGATCGACGGCTACACGATCAATAGTGAAGGCGACCTGCTCGACACCTATATCAAAGGCTCTTCGGGCGATGATGATGGCATCGGCGCGGGCGATGCTCTCACGGCTGTGCGCAAGGGCGCTCTTTCCGACCTCATCCCGCTAAGAGGCAGGCTGGATCGCATCCTCTCCGATGCTGTGCTTAAAGAAGTGGCCCGGCGCGGGCGAGAAGAAGGCGCGCGCCTTTTGGTCGGCGCGACTGACTTTGATCTGGGCCAAGCGGTCGCCTTCGATATGACCGAACTGGCGGGGCGCTATTCGGATGCCCCGTCCGATGAGGAGAAGAAGACGCTCAAGGGTTGCTACATCGAAGCGCTGATCGCCTCTTCGGTGGTGCCCGGAGCGGCCAAGCCGGTCTTTATCGACAACCGAAAATATATCGATGGCGGGGTCCGTTTCGCGGTGTTTGACGACCGGGTGGGTCAGGTCCTGCGCGACGCGAAGCAGGCGGGCGCAGAAGCCGTGGGGGGACAGGATATTCCCTACGCCCCCGAAACGTCGGTCTATATTATCTTCAACAGCGACGGCGAACCCAAAGCCAAATGCGCCAAAGTCGACGACGCGAATTGCAACCCGATTGAGGGGCTCGACGGGGCGCGCAAGGATTGGGATTTTCTGTCGCTTGTGCTGGGCACCGTTGGCCAATTGGTCGATCAGGTTCAGCGCCTTTCTATCGAAAGAGCCCGCCAGCGCGGCGATGATCTGCTCGCCGAAACCTATTTCGCACGGATCAACGCGGATGCGATTGGCGAGGGCGGGACTGCCTTTGCCATTCCCGATTTCGCGGGCTCCAAAACTTGCGAAGGTTGGCGCGCGGAAGACGATCGGACCGAGGCCCCGCTTGAGTTCCACAAGCGCTTTATGCGCTGCCTGATCGAATATGGCCGCACGCGCGGCAAGGCGGAAAACTGGGACTACGACAATTCGGGTGAGGTCAAGCGCGCCCGCGAGGCGGCTGAGAAAGCGAAGCGGGCGCGGCAAGGCGGCGCCTAGGCCGCACCGATACGCGTTTCGGAGCGATTGAGCCGGGGAACCCGCTCGCCTTGTCGGGATTGGGGTTTCAACATAGGCCGTGTCGGCCTATTGGCTCGATCGCTCCCACATGATCGCTTTTCCCTGTCCCTCCCCGTTGCAAACGCGACCTTCGCGCGCCGGGCGTCTCGGCTCGCCGCTCGCATTGGCTACGCTCGTATGGTCCATTCTTGCGTGGTTGATGCTTGCGTGGTCGATGCTTGCGTGGTCGATGCCGGTCAGCGCCTCGCAGGAGCAAGAGCCTGAGGAGACTCGAGCGGACCCCGAAGAAATTGTAAGCGATAAGGCATTCGAAGCCGCGCTGCCCGAACTGGTCGCGGACGATCCGGAGTTGATGGAGGAACTGGAATCCATCGACGCGTTCGAACGACGCTTCGATGCGCTGGGCGACGGATCCTCGCCGCAACCGGTGAGAGACGCCGTCCCTGATGCGGATGAGGAGACCGCAGCCCCAATCTCGGTGCCTTTGGAGCCCAACTTCACCGACCCAGAATTGGCTGCCTCCTTGCCTGCGCTGGAGGAGTTTGAGGCGCTCCCGCTCGACTTTACGCCGTCTTCTGATGGCCCTGCGTCCCTCTCAGTTGCGCTCACATACAGCTGGAGTTTGACCGGGCTGGCCGAGATCGACCTGCTGACCGGTGCCGACCTGCGCTCGCAATTCAAAGACCTTTCCGCGCTGGAGAATGGCGACGGCGAGGCGACCAATAGCGCCATGCTTCTGGCGCGGGTGAACGAGGACAAGGCGCTCCTGACACGCCTGCTCAAGTCGCAAGGTTGGTACCTCCCGCTGGTTGAAAGCGAAGTCGAGGCGGGTGAACCGAGCGACGCAGTGGCTGCCAAAATCGCAATTGAGGTTGAGCCCGGTCCGCGCTTTGTGCTTTCCGACATTTCGATTGAGGCTAAAGCGACCGTGCCCGAAGGTTTGATCGCCGATGCGATGGCCCTGAAAGTGGGCGATCCCATTGTCGCCTCGAGGGTCCTCGTCAACGAAGCTTTGATCGCGACGCGGCTGCCCCAAAACGGCTATCCTTTTGCGGAGATCGGCGCGCGCGACATCGCTCTCGATCCGGATACGGCGCAAGGCGAGTACACGCTGCCGGTTACGGTCGGACCGCGCGCCAAGTTCGGCGGGTTCGCCGTGTCGGGCGACGCGGTGTTCGATGCAGGACACCTTGGCGAAATCGCCCGGTTTGAACGCGGCGATCTTTACGACAGCCGCTGGCTTGATGATCTGCGGCGCGCTTTGGCGGCAACGACTTTGCTGCGCTCGTTCAGCGTTGAACCGCAAGCGACCGGCGAAGACGCGGGCGATGGCACCGAGTATGTGACCATCGCCGTTGATCAAACCGCCGGCCCCGCGCGCACTCTTGCGGGATCGGTCGGCTACGGCGCTGGGCAGGGTTTCCGCCTTGAGGGCAGTTGGTCGCATCGCAATTTGTTCCCGCCCGAAGGCGCGCTAACGGCGTCGCTGATCGCGGGTACGTTGGAGCAGGGCGGCAGCCTCTCCTTCCGACGCGCCAACGCTGGACAGCGTGACCGCACGTTTGAACTGGGCGCGAGCGCCTTACGCTCCAACTTCGACGCTTTCGAAGCGCTGACCGGACGCGTGGGAGCGACCTACTCCTATGTCTCCACCCCCATCTGGCAAAAGCGTATCACCTACGCGTTCGGCGTCGAGGCGCTTGCCAGTGTCGAAGACGCGTTTGATGTCGAAGCTGGGGCGTTTGCCGATCAGACCTATTTCATCGGAGCCGCGTTTGCGCAGGTGGGTTTTGATACTTCGGACGATTTGCTCAACCCCACGCGCGGCTTCCGGTTGGAGGCTCTGGTCCAGCCCGAAGGATCGATTGACGGCGGGTTCACCCCGTATGTCCGCACGATCCTGGACGCGACCGCCTACAACCCGGTTGGCGATAAGGTGGTGCTCGCAGGCCGCGCGCGGCTGGGCACGCTGCAAGGCGCCGATGGCGTGGACATCGCGCCTTCACGCCGGCTTTACGCGGGCGGCGGCGGATCGGTGCGTGGGTTTGGTTTTCAGGAGCTGGGCCCGCGCGTTCAGGCGGCCAACCCCGATTTCGATCCGACCGATCCTGATAGCCAAGAACCAGAATTCACATTGGAGCCCATCGGCGGGCGCAGCGTGATCGAAGCCTCGGCGGAAGCGCGCTATCGCTTTGGCGATTATGGCGTGGTGGCCTTTGTCGATGCGGGGCAGGTGTACCGCGACACCGTGCCGACCTTTGACGACATCCGCTTTGGTATGGGCGTTGGCGGGCGGATCTACACCGCCTTTGGCCCCCTTCGCGTCGATGTTGCGACCCCGATCAACCGTCGCCAGGGCGAAAGCCGGGTTAACGTCTATGTCTCTATCGGGCAGGCGTTCTGATGGGCTGGCTGATGGTCTGGGCGAAGCGCCTTGGTTTGTGGCTGATCGGCCTTTTGCTCGCGCTTATGGTGCTGGCTGGGATCGCCATGCTCGCGCTCAACACCGCGCCGGGACGCGATTACGTGCGCGAGCAAGTCGAAGCGCTCGAATTCGAAAACGGGCTGAAGGTCGGCGTCGGTTCCATAGATGGCTCGCTCTACAGCGTGATGATCCTGCGCGATCTGACCCTGTCCGATCCGCAGGGCGTGTTCGCCAGTGCCCCGCGCGTTGGCGTCAACTGGAATCCCTTCGCCTTTGCGTGGGGGCATATCGAGATTGACGGCGTCGGCATTGAAACCGCGACCCTCTCGCGCGTGCCCGAGTTCAACGAAACACCGCCGAGCGACGAGCCATTGTTGCCCGATTACACCATCGACATTGGCGCCTTTGAAATTGAGCGTTTTTTGGTCGAGGCGCCTGTCGCGGGAAGCGAGCGGATCGCGAAGGCAACGGGCAAGGTGTTTATCAAAGACCGCCGCGCTGATGTTTCCCTGACCGCAAATAGCGTGGCCACCGGGCCAGACGCGGCGGCGGGTGATGTGGTTGAGTTGATCCTCGCCGCTGTGCCCGAGGAGGATCGGCTGGACGTCGATCTGGACGTCAGCGCCCCTTCCGATGGCGTCATCGCGGCGCTGGCTGGGTTGCCCGGATCGTTGGACGCCGAGCTCAAGGGCGAGGGCACCTGGGCAAGCTGGGACGGACGCCTGATCGCGCAGTGGATGGACGAACCGCTCACCCAACTGAACCTGACCGCGCGCGACGGCGTTTTTGGCGCGAAAGGTGAAGCGCAGTTGGCCGAGGTGGCTCCGGACGCGGTCAAAGGTCTGCTGTCGGGTGTGACCGTGATCGACGTTGAAGCGGACATCAACACCCCCGCAACGGGGATCAAAGCGCGCCTTAGTGGCGAGGCCTTTCTGGTCACCGCCGAGGGCGCGGTGGCGCTCGAGGCCAACCGGTTCGATGATCTGCGCGCGCAGATTGAGATCAACAACGCTGGGGACTTGTATCAGGGCCTCTCGGGAACAGACGCGCGCGCGGACCTTCTGATAGATGGCGATTTGACCCGGCCCAGCGTTCAATACGATCTCACCGCAGCCCGGCTGACCTACGCCGAGATCGGGCTGGTGGGCTTTTCGACCTTTGGCCGGACGCGTGTCGACCTTGATCAAATGGAGTTCCCCATCGACGCACGCGCGGTGCGGGTTACGGGTCTGGATCAGGCGGCAGGCGGCCCGCTCACCGATGTGCGTTTGACCGGGGATGTCCTCGTCGCCTGGCCGCGCATTGTCTCGGACAATCTGCGCCTGCGCTCACCGCGCCTCGACGCGGGGCTGACGCTTGTCGCTGACGCGCAGGCTGGGCGCTATGGCGGCGCGATTGACGGGCGGATCGGTGACTATCGTGTCGAGAGCGTGGGGCTGTTCGACGGTGAGACTGAGGCCGATCTGGCCATCAGCACCCGCGAGGGTGTCGCGCTCGAAGGGCAAGTGCAGGCGCGCTCGACCCTGTTGACCAACGAAAGCGTCGCGACCTTTCTGGGCGGCGATCTCGCCGCCTCCAGCGATGTCGCTTACGGCCGCGATGGCGTGACGCGGCTCAGCAATATGAGGCTCACTTCCCCGCTGGTGGAAGTGAGCGAGGGCGAGGGCACCTACAACGCGCAGGGCGAATTCGACATCACGGCCAAGGGCGTCTCGACCACCTATGGCCCTCTCGGCGTGCAGGTGGTGGGCACCGTCACGAACCCTGTCGCCATGATCGACGTGCCCAATCCGGGGCTCGGCGTGGGCCTCGCCAACGTGCAAGCCGAGGTTCGCGGGGAAAACCAGACCTACCGCATCGAAGCGCGCGGGGAGAGCGATTTTGGACCGGTGGCGACGCTCATGAACGCGGATATGACCGGCGTGACCACAAGGCTCGATATCGAGCGGGCCGAAATCGGTGGAATCGCGCTGAGCGGTCAGCTGGTGCAAAGCGAAGCGGGGCCGTATCGCGGGGACCTGATCGCAGCGGGCGAGGGCATCGACGGGCGCGTCCAATTGCTTGACCAAGGCGGTGTGCAGATCGCGCGGGCCAATCTTCGCGCGCGGGACCTGATTCTGCCGGGCGCGGCGCGGGCGCGCATCGGGCGCGGCTTTGTCGACGCGGATATCGCGCTGTACGACCAACCCCGGATCACCGCCGAGGTGCAGCTTGGCAACGCGCGCTATTTCGGGACGCAGATCGACACGCTTCGCGCCGATATTGATCTGGAAAACGGGAGTGGGTCTGCCAAAGTCCTAGCATCAGGCCGTAACCAAGTGCCCTTCAAGATCGCTGCAAACGCCGACTTGAAGCCCGATCTCTGGCGCGCCGCGATTGAGGGCGATGCGCGCAAAGTCACATTCCGCACCGAAGCGCCCGCGCGCATTATTCCGCCCTTTGCCGATGGATCGCAGGATCCCGATTATCGGTTGGAGCCGACCAAGCTCGTCTTCACGCGCGGATCCATGCGCCTCTCGGGCCGGTTCGGTACGGGATTGGAACTGAAAACGCGGCTTGACGAGTTGGACCTCGCCATCCTGAACCGCTTCGTCACCGGTCTTGGTGTGGGCGGCCGGGCGAGCGGTCGGATCGACTTTGCGCAGGCCAGCGCGGGCGCGATGCCCGATGCGGACGCGCAGATCGAGATCAAGAACTTTTCGCGTTCGACCGCTCTCACCGTCAGCCGCCCGGTCAATGTCAGCTTTGCCGGGCAGATGCGCGACAACGGCGCCGTGGGCCGCGCGGTCATCCGGCAAGGTGGCGAGGTGATCGGGCGCATCCACACCAACCTCACCCCGACCGGCCCGCGTCAGGCGGATTGGGTGGCGCGATTGCTCGACGCGCCGCTTGGTGGAGGTCTGCGCTACACAGGATCGGCCGCGACAGTCTTTACCTTGGCCGGGTTGTCGGATCAGCGATTGACCGGGGCGCTGGGTATCGCGGCGGATTTTTCCGGGCGATTGCGCGAGCCAAGCCTGAACGGCGTTTTGCGCGCGCGCGATCTGACCTACGAAAACGAGACGTACGGCACTCAGCTGACCGGCCTCAACGCGCGCGGACGATTTGATGGCAATAAGCTCGTGCTCGAACGTCTTGAAGCCTCCGCAGGCGATGGGCGCGTCACCGCGCAAGGCGTCATAAGCCTTGCCGCGGACCAAGGCTTCCCGATGGATATCGCGATCCATCTTGATGAAGCGCAGCTGGCGCGCAGCGACGCGTTGGGCGCTCGGGCAACTGGCGATCTGACCATCACAAAGCAAGCGGGACAGCGCGGGTTACTGGCGGGGACGCTGACGCTGCCCGAGACCCGCTATGTGTTGCGCTATCTTGAGGCGGCGGAAGTGCCCGAGCTTTCCGGGGTGCGGTTCAAGAATGCGGGCGAAGACACGCCTGAGGCCAGTGTTGTCGTCGCGAATGAACCGGGCTTTCAGGACCTGCGGCTTAATCTCAAACTGGTGGCCGATGACGAACTCTATGTCAGCGGCATGGGCCTGCAAAGCGAGTGGAGCGCCAATCTGCGCGTCACCGGGACCAGCGCGGATCCGCGCTTGGCCGGAGAGATCGATCTGGTGCGCGGCACGCTTGGCTTTGCCGGACGCGAGTTTGATATCGAACGCGGGCGCATCCGTTTTACCGGCTCCTCCACGCCTGACCCGCGGATCGCGATCACCGCAACCGAGACGATTCAGAACGTGGCGGTGTCGGTCAATGTCGGTGGCAGCGCGTTTACGCCCGAGTTTCAGTTCACCAGCTCGCCCGGGCTGCCGCAAGATGAGATTTTGGCGCGGATCCTGTTTGGTAGCTCTATCGCCAATCTGTCCGCGCTCGAAGCGGTGCAGTTGGCGCAATCTCTGAACGCGCTCAGCGGTGGGGGCGGTGGCTTGAACCCGCTCGGCGCGCTGCGTTCGGCGACCGGGATCGACCGCCTGCGTGTGCTGGGCGCGGATGAGGCAACCGGGCAGGGAACCGCGCTCGCCGCTGGCCAATACATCTCCGATGATATCTACGTGGAGGTTATCACCGACGCGCGCGGCTTTACCGCGACGCAGCTGGAGATCAGCCTGACGCAAACCTTGTCCGTGCTAAGCCAGGCGGGCGGCGTTGGCGGGACCAATGTCAATCTGCGATACCGGAAGGATTATTGATGAAGGCCGGGCTTATCATTGCGGGAATTGTTTTGGCTTTGGCGCTGATCGTGGCGTGGAGCCGTCCTTCTGAGCCGACCTTTGATGACCGGTTCGAAGATGCTGAGGCCAAGCTGGAAGCGCTTTCGAAGAGCATCGAGCAAGACCTTCCCGAACCGCGTGGCAACCGCTGATCGCAAACGGTCGCATTCGCGTCTTTTCTCGCATGGTGTGGCATGGCAGGGTCCACCTCACAGTCGGGGAAAATCCATGACCGCAATGAGCGGGCCTTCAACATGACAAGCGCGTCGCGCAATCCCGATCCGATTCTGCGGGCGCTGAAAGCGCTTGCGCTGCCTATGGCCAGCTTCGGTGTGCTTTTCCTTCTGGCCTTTGGCGCCGAGCGTGCCATGCGCCCCGACAATTCGATCGCGATCGAACGTTTGACACAGGTTGTTCCCGATAGGGGCAACACGTTGAGAAAAGACGGGTCACGGTATCGATCGGATGCCCCTTTTGAACGCACCGCGCGGTTTGCCTTTGATTTGCCAGGTCGCGCGACATCGCCAGCAAACGAAGCCGACCCGCAAGCGATCCTGATGATCAGCGCGCGCCGCAACGTTGAAGTCGAGCTTTGCGGAGAGACTCTTCAAGGGCGTCCCGGTGAGTGGCGCGCCGAGAGGTTCAAGTATTTTGCCCCTCAATTCTTCACGCTTCAACCTCTCCAATGCGCCGATGATCGTGTCTTTATCGACCTTGATGGTGGACAGGATACCGTGCGGCTGCGTACCGTATTTGTGGGACCCGAAGAGGATATCCAGAACGCCTATCGCATGCGGCGTTTTCTTGCGATTGACCTGACGATGGTGGCGACCGGCGTGGCGGCGACGGCGTCCATCCTCGCATTGGCGGCGGCCGCTCTGGGGCAAAGCAGGGTCCTCTTCTTGTCGTTCTCGGCGATGATGGCGGCGTGGTCTTTGCGCAACCTCTATTACACCGGCCCGCTGTCCGAATGGCGTATCGAGAACAGCGAGTTGTGGTTCTATGTCACGACTTATGGCTTGCTCGTCGTGTCGGCGGTGTTCGTCAATCGCTGGACCATCAAGAGCCGTTTCGTTGATCGTTGGATGATCGCGCCCATCGCTGGCCTGTTCGTGGTTGCGACGCTGGGCGTGGCCAACCAGGGTTTCGTGACCATCCAGTTTGTCGATATGGCGGGCTGGATCGTCGGCTTGGTCGCGATATCGCTGATGTTCGGGCTATCGACATTGGGTGTTTATCGGCAAGTGGGGGCACCGTGGTTTGAGAGCTTCCTGTTCCTGACAGCCGGGGCGGGCGCGGTGCTCGATCTGGTCGGCACGATGGCTCCGGGGTTCACCCGCTCGCTGATCGGCGGAGAGGGTCTTACCATCCCATACGCCACCACCTCGGCGATTGTGGCGACATGGGCCATTGTTGTGTTTGTGGGGCGTCAGAACGCCGCTGTGCAGAAACGGTTGGAAGGCTCCAACGCCCTGTTGATGGAGAAGCTGGCCGAACGCGAAGCGGCGCTCGATGCGGTGTATCAGGAACGCGAGAAAGAGGCGCGCGAAGCCACTTTGCTGCGCGAGAGGCAGCGTATCATGCAGGACATTCACGATGGCTTTGGTGGCCGCTTGCTCGCGCTTCTGCTTCAAGCGGAGGACGAGAAACTGGACCGCACCACTCTGCGGGACAAGCTGCGCGATGGTTTGCAGGACTTACGATTGATCGTTGATTCCATGGACACAGCGGACGGCGATATGGGTCTTGCCTTTGGCGCGTTGAGAGGCCGGCTTGAACCCGATTTGACCGCCGCCGGGATCGAGCTCGTCTGGAGCGTTGATATTGATGAGACCGATAGCGTGCTCGGTTCGCGCGAAACGCTTTCGATCTATAGGATCATCCAAGAGGCGGTGGCCAACACGATCCGCCATTCGGGTGCGACGCGTATGGAAATCGCGATCGCGCTGGAAGGGGATAAGCGATTGAAAGTACGCCTCTCCGACAACGGGTCGGGGCGCGGAGAGACCCTTGGCGAACCGGCCGGTCAGGGCCTGCGCAATATGCGCAACCGTGTGCGCGATTTGGGAGGCAAACTGGTTATCAGCAACCGCGATCCCGGCTTTAAGATCGAATTCGAAGTCTCGCTCCGCCAATCCGAAGAAACCGCGATCGAGGAGTTGCAGTGACGCGTCAGTCCGGATCCTCGCCCAGCGAGATGATCCCGTCCTGAACCGCGCGATACACCGCTTCGCCGCGCGAATTGACCGCCAGTTTGCGGTAGATCGCCTTCACGTGGTCAGCCACGGTGTAGGGTGAGATGTCGCGTTTGCGGGCGACCTCCTTGTACGACAAACCCCGCGCCAGATCGGACAGGATTTCGCGCTCGCGCTCGCTCAGCGTCACTCGCTCTGGTTTAGGCTGCGTCTGTGTGTTCGCGTCCGGGTCCTTGCGCAGTTTGCGCAGTAGATAGCCCGCCACCGCCGCGCTGATCGGCGCCCCGCCGTCGAGCACGGTGGAGATAGCGGTCATCATTTCGAAGTCGGACCCACTTTTGAGAAGATACCCATCCGCGCCCGCTTCCACGGCGCGCATCACGCTTTCCACATCGCCAAAGACGGTGATGACCATGGCCATCTCGCCGCCGCTCTGTCGCCAGCGGCGGATCAGGTCCGATCCATCGCCATCCCCAAGCTTGAGGTCGGTCAGCAGCAGGTCAAAATCACCGCCGCTTCGATCCAGTAAGGCGCAGGCGTCGGTGTAGTTGCGCGCGGACGCTTTGAGCTCCAACCGCGGATGGGACCGCACGATATGCTCGCAGCGCGCAAAGGCGTTGGGCTCGTCTTCAACCAGCAAGACCTTTGACTGCACCTCTACGCCCCATTCGCTGCGGCCCGCGGCGTCCGGGACGACGATGGCGCGCTTTGCCCTCACATGCATTCCCCAAACCTACACTCACAAGGCGTCCAGACCAAAAGCCAATCGATGCTCGGCGAATTCCTGAGAGCGGGTGGGCGCGGGCCTACTCGCTCAAATCGACCTTAAAGCAGCCGCGCGCCATGGTTTTCTCGATATAGACCGGCTCGTAGCGTTGCTCATTCCCGACGCTTCGCCATTGTTTGGAATTGGCAAATCGCATGAAGATCCGAATGCAGAATTCCTGCTGTCCGGGGTCGCCGACACCGCGCGACTGGATAAAGCCGGCGAAGTCGATGCACCCGTCCGATTTCGCCCGATATTTACGCTGATCTTGACCTCTCAATTTGAAGTCACATTCCGCATAATCCGAGGTCAGATCGTAGCGCTGCTGGGTCCAGCCCGTGCGGAAATTGTGATTGACCGCTTTGATGCGAAAGTCGCTGAAGCTGCCGCGCGCGTTTTCATTGGTCCATTCCAACTCGGCAAAATACTTGCCACTGTCGCGCATCGTGTTGGCCTGACTGCCGAGGCTCTTGTAATTGTCCTGCGCGCCGTTCTCGTAAAAGCAACGCACAGCGATAGGGTCGCTCGGAGTGAACACGGTTTTGACCCGGCTGTAGGCGGGATCGGAGAAGCGATCCTTTGGCATTACCTTGGTTGAGAAGATGCACTTTCCGGGTTCCGGTCCGGTAACCTTTCGGGTTCCATCCTGTGCTACTGCGGGCATGCTGAAAAGCGCGACGGTGACAGCGAAGCCAGTACCGAGGGTGCGTGAGCGCGTCGACAAATCAATCCTCCTTGCGAAATGCTGATTGATGTCTGCGGTATTGGGCGCTGAAAGACACTCCCCCAGATATGGGGGCGCACCCGATGCTCAGCTTAAAACGCATCTAGCCCGCTCTCAGCGCGCCTTTCCGCCAACCAAAATGGCGGTGCCAAATTTCGACAAGGTAGCGCTTGAACTCGGTTTGTCGCCACACGCGTGCGAGCGCGACAAAGGCCGCCCACAAAAGGATCGACCCCAGCATCACGAACACGAAATTGACGAACCCCATCACCGATGGAACTTTGCCGAAATAGGTGCGCAGGGCCCATTGGCCGGCTTTGACCAAAGGCAGGTGGATGAAGAAAATCGCCAAGGTGGCCTGACTGATCAAAAGGATCGGATGGGCAAGGGTTCGCGGGAGCGTGATGCGCGGGCACCAGACGAACATCAGGATGGGGAGCGTGAACATGTATTGGCGCGTGACCCACGATTTGAGCTCAAGAACGGGGAACACCAGAACGGCCACTGCGATCAGCAAGAGGGAGAGGGTAATCCGGTCGCGTGTCTGCGGCTCTCGCCGCACCAGAGCTGCCCAGAAAACCCATCCCAGAGCGAAATTCCACAAGTGCAAGTGCGGCAATTTGTCGTTGATCGGGATCGTATCGAAATGAGCTTTGGAAAACGCAGCCATGCCCAGCGCCAAGGCGAGGGAAGCCAGAGCGAAAGCGAGCGAGTGGTGGGTCGCTGTCCGCCGCATCCATGGAATGGAGAAGACCAAGGCCAGTGCCAACGCCATCTGGACCACGACCTGCGTGTACAAAACCGGGTAGAGCGCGACCCGATTTAGCCCCAGCCAATTGCTGACCATCAGCAGTTCGGCGGGGTGAACCTGGCCCCACCACACAATCGCCCAAAAGGCCGTCAGCGCCAGCGAAGCGATAAGCAGACGCCTCACAAATTGCCACGAAACACGCCAGATTGAATGGCCGTTGTCGACAAAGACGATCGCGGCAAAGGACAGGCCGGATATGAGGAACATGATGTTCATTCCGCCAGCCAGTGGGAAGCGCACCGAGTGGTTGAGCACGATCATGGAAATGCCGAGCGCGCGCATCAGGTGCAGCGTATCCATCGTCCGGGTGTCAGACATGATCGACCGTGGCCAATCGCTCGATCTCGCGGATCGTTTGGCCTGGCCAATCATCGGGCAACTCACCGATCACCTCTTCGAGAAGAAGCTGCAATTGCACCATGTTCAGCGAATCTCCGCCCGCTGACGTGAAACTGCATTGGTCGTCTTTGACCCGGTCTCCCAGAACCATACGATAGGCCGCCATGACGCTTTCAGGCCGGCGGTTCTTGCCCGAAAGAAGGCCCCAAAACTCGGTCGCAAAGCGGCGCAGCCACGCTATGGCTGTGCCGGGCGCCGTCTTTGAAGAAATGAACCGCCGATGGAGCGAGGCGTAATCCGTTTTCCCATTGGCGAGGCGCGGGATAGTGTTGGTAACCTCGAAAGAGATCATCACGCTCGGCAATCCGCAACGCGCCGCGAGCGTCTCCTGACGGTCCAGCGTAGCGGCCGATGGATCGGTGACCGTGATTACGATGATGTCATCGCTACCCAAGGCGGCGCATTCAATCCCGTCCTCTGTCACCCAGCCTTCGATTTCATCGAGCGACACGCGCAGGCCCAGCGGCTTTACAAAGCGCGCGGCCCGGCCGGTGATCGTAAGCAGACCCTGATCATCAAAACGCGCAATATCGCCGGTGCGCAATTCGGCTTGCGGGTTAAGAGTGGCAAAGTCGGCGCGGCTATGCGCGTATCCGCACATCACGTTCGGTCCGGCGTAGACGAGCTCGCCTTCGACATCCGGCAGTTCGATGCGTTGGCCATCAGCGCCGATCAGCCACGCCCGCCCGCCTGGAACAGGAATGCCAATGGAGCCCGGAAATTCGCAAGCCAGTTGCGGCGGCAAATATGCCATGCGCGGGGCCGCTTCGGTTTGTCCATACATGACGAAGAACTGGAATCCCTCGCGCTCGCCTTGTCGTGCGAAACGGCGCACGAGGTCGCTTGAGAGCTTTCCGCCCGCTTGCGTCATAAACCGAAGCGCTGGCCAGCTCGTGAAACCAAGGGGGCGCTGAGCCGTGCGTTCAAAGTGATAGGGAACCCCCGCGAAATTGGTGACGTTGTGATCCGCCAATGCGGGCCAGAATGAGGGGTCTTCAAAAAGCGTGTCGGTCACCAATAGGGACGCGCCGACTGAGAGGTGCGTGTTGAGGACCGAGAGCCCGTAGGAATAGCTCAGGCTGAGATTGGTGACGCCTCGGTCATCGGAACTCAGGCTCAGATATTCGCCGATGGCGAGCGTGTTGCTAGCGATATTGTCCCGGCTCAACTTGACCATCTTGCTCGCCCCGGTGGAGCCTGAGGTTGAAAGCAAGAGGGCCAAATCGGAATGCGGTGTGGTGGCGTTTGCGCGCCTTGCTGTTGTGAGTGATCCATCCTCTTCGGCGATGAAGTCGGGTTGATACAGATCGATCAATCGCTCGTTTTCAGCTTTCCGCTCAGCGCTGAGAATATGGACCGCCATCCCTGCCCGCAGCGCGCCGATATAGGCGAGGATCGCGTTCACCCCGTGGTCGCCGCGAATAAAGGCCAGCCCCGGCGGTTGCCCATCAAACAACGCGTCCGCGCGTTGGGTCACTTCGCCATAGGTTAGCGTCCCTTGACCCGGCACCACCAGGCACGGACGTTCGGCGAACTTATCAATCGCGTGGAACATCGCGGCTTTCGCGGCGTATGGCGTGTGCACCGGTGTCCTTTGGCAAAGACGGGGCATCGTCTTCGCCAAAGGACCCGCACATGGCTCTCAATACTAGGCACGGCCATTCGCGTTGCGGCGCTTGGTCCATGGGAAAGTCGCTCGTTTGGTGCTCCGAAACAGCCATCACCATCGACCCTGCTCGTTCTCGCGCCTCGCGGGTTATTGGTAGACCCTTGAAGCCCTTGTCTGGCTCAATGATCCTGAAACGAAGGCTCCAAGGAAAGCCCATGGATGAGGGGGAAAGGCCGTCTTCGTTCGCCCCAACCCCTCAAATGAGGGGGGGCAGGGCGCTTCACACTCGACTATTCGCGGATTGGATAAATCCCTGACTTACGCCAATAGTCCCAGAAACGCGCTTTTAGGGGAGAGGGTATGCAAGCGCCAACGAGTTACCGCGCGCTCTATCAGCGCTCAATTGAGGAGCCCGATGCGTTCTGGGCCGAGCAGGCGGAAAAGCTGCATTGGGATCGGCGTTGGGACACGGTGCTCGACCGCGAGGCTAAGCCGCTGCCGCGCTGGTTTGCGGGCGGAGAGATCAACGCGTGCTACAACTGCGTCGACCGGCACGTGGAGGCAGGACATGGCGCGGACACGGCGCTGATCTACGAAAGTCCGGTCACCGACACATCCGCAACGATGACCTACGCGCAGCTGCAAGAGGCGACCGCCAAGCTGGGCGGGGCGCTTACCGCGTTGGGCGTCGTGAAGGGCGAGCGGGTTCTCATCTACATGCCCAACTCTCTGCAAGCGGTGATCGCCATGCTGGCCTGCGCGCGCATCGGGGCGGTGCATTCGGTGGTGTTCGGAGGTTTCGCCGCGCCCGAACTCGCCAGCCGCATCGACGACGCGCGCCCGCAAGTCGTAATCGCGGCGAGCTGCGGGATCGAAGGCGCGAAAGTGCTGCCCTATCAACCGATCCTGCGCGACGCCTATGGCTTGGCCGCGCACAAGCCTGCGCACACGATCTATTGGCAGCGCGACCAGCACGCGGCGGATGTGTCGAGCGAAGGCGACCACGATTGGCACGAGGTTACCTCGAAGGCTAGCCCCGCCGAATGTGTGCCCGTCGCTGCGACCGATCCGCTCTACATCCTCTACACATCGGGCACGACCGGCGCGCCCAAGGGGATCGTGCGCGACACCGGCGGCCATCTGGTGACGCTTTTGTGGAGTATGACCGGCATCTACAACTGCCCGCCGGGCGAGGCTTATTGGGCCGCCAGCGATGTCGGCTGGGTCGTGGGTCACAGCTACATCTGTTACGCGCCGCTGCTGGGTCGCAATCCCAGTGTGATCTTCGAAGGCAAGCCCATCGGTACGCCCGACGCCGGCATCTTCTGGCGCATCATGGCCAAGCACCGCGTGCGCAGCTTCTTCACCGCCCCCACGGCTTTGCGCGCGATCAAGCAGGTGGACCCGGAAGGCGCGATGGCGGGCGAGGCCGATTTATCGAACTTGCAAGCGGTCTATCTCGCCGGGGAACGCACCGATCCCGACACGCTCAAATGGACCGAGGATTTGCTCGGCCTGCCGGTGATTGATCACTGGTGGCAGACCGAGACGGGCAGCGCGATCACCGCAAACCCACTGGGCATTGAGGCCTTGCCGGTGAAACCCGGTTCTTCGACGCTCCCGATGCCCGGATGGGACCTTGTCTGCGTCAACGAAGATGGTGAGCCGGTCGGCGCGGGCGAAAGCGGCGCTATCGTTGCGAGGCTACCCTTGCCGCCCGGCTTTACGCCAACCCTGTGGCAAGCGCCTGAGAGGTATTTCGACGCCTATCTCGCGCGCTTTCCCGGCCATTACCTGACCGGCGACAGCGGCTTTGTTGACGAGGACGGTTACCTTTCGATCATGGCGCGGATCGACGATGTGATGAACGTCGCCGGACACCGCCTTTCCTCCTCCGCTATGGAAGAGGTCTTGAGCGCGCACGCCGCCGTCGCCGAATGCGCGGTGATCGGCATGGCGGACGAGTTGAAGGGGCAGATCCCGGTCGGTTTCGTGGTGCTCAAAGCCGCCGCTGACATCGCGGAAGGCGATCTTGCCGCGCAGTTGATCGCGGATATGCGCGCCACAATCGGCCCGGTCGCCGCGTTCAAGCGGGTGCATGTCGTCTCCAAACTGCCCAAGACACGGTCGGGTAAGATCTTGCGCAAAACCATGCGCGAAATCGCCGATGGCGAAGAGCCTAAGGTCCCGCCGACGATTGAGGACGCGAGCGTTCTGGAGCCGATCAAGGCGATCTTCGCGTGAGCTCGGCGCTCGCTGGATCGGCCGCCTCAGACCCTAACCGCTGTTGCGCAAGGCCGTCGCGATGGCGTTGATCGACAGCTTGATCCCTTCGGCAATCCGTTCGTCTGCATCGCCCGCGCGGTGGCGTTTGAGCAGTTCAAGCTGAAGCAGGTTGAGCGGTTCGATATAGGGCAAGCGCAGCCGGATCGACGCATCGAGTTTGGGCGATTTTTCGAGCAGGAAGCTCTGCTGCGTCGCCTCCAACAAAGCGTCGGTGGTGCGTCTCCAGCCATCCTCGATCTCGCTGAACACGCGTTTGGCGAGCGCCTGATCCTCGACCAGCGTCGAATACTCCGCCGCGATGGCCATGTCGGATTTGGCCAGAACCATCTCCATATTGCCCATCACGTTGCGGAAGAACGGCCACTGCTCGGCCATCGCTTTCAGCAGGCCTTTGTCTTCACAGGCGGCGAGCGCGTGGCCCACGCCGTACCAGCCGGGCAGCATGACGCGCGCCTGGCTCCATGAAAACACCCAGGGAATGGCGCGCAGATCCTCGATCCGGTCGGAGGCTTTGCGGCTGGCGGGGCGCGAACCGATATTGAGCGTCGCAATTTCGGCAATCGGCGTCATCTGGCGGAACACATCGACAAATCCATCGGTGCCGTAAACAAGCGTGCGATAAGCATCGAAAGCGCGTTTCGAGACATCATCCATCGCGGTGGCAAAGCGTTCGTAATCCGTTGGCGCGATCCGTTGCGGCTCCAGCGTGGCAAGCAAGGTCGCGCTCGCCATGGCTTCCAGATTGTTGGCCGCGGTTTCGACCGTGCCGAACTTCGCCGCGATCACCTCGCCCTGTTCGGTGATGCGGATGCGCCCGTTGACGGTGCCGCGCGGTTGGCCGCGAATCGCTTCGAACGCCGAACCGCCGCCGCGCCCGACTGATCCGCCGCGCCCGTGGAACAGCTGCATGGTCACGCCCGCCTCGGCAAAGACGGGGGCCAGCGCCTCGCTCGCCCGCGCCAGCATCCAGCTGGAGGTGAGATAGCCGCCGTCCTTGTTCGAATCCGAATAGCCGATCATCACTTCCTGTGATCCACGCAGGGCCGTGACCGCCGCGACTTCGGGAATAGCGAAATAGGCGCGCATGACGCCCGGCGCGTTTTCAAGGTCGCCGATGGTTTCGAACAGGGGCACCGGGGTGATTGGGCAAGTGGGCATTTCACCCGGGCGATAGAGTCCAAATTCGCGAAGCAGAACCAGCACTTCGAGCAAGTCTGACACCGTTTCAGCCATAGAGATCACATATTGCGTGATGCATTCCGGCCCCAGCAGATCGTGCGCTTTTGCCGCGCCTTCGATGATGGCCAGCTCGTCCGTGGTCTTCTTGGAATACTCGACCCACGGAGCGCGCAAGGGGCGCGAGCTGCGCAGTTCCTCGCGCAGTACAGCGATCCGCTCATCCTCGGTAAGCGCAAGGTAATTGGGCACGACATTGGCAGCCCCGAGCAGTTCGGCGACCGTGCGCTCGTGCACGGCACTGTTTTGCCGCATATCGATTGTTGCCAGGTGGAAGCCGAAGGTCTGCACCGCGCGGATCAACCGGCCCAGAGCGCCCACCGACCCCAGTGTCTCCCCGCCCATGGCTGCGAGCGAACGCGCGATCAGGCGCAGATCCGCCTCAAACGGGGCGGGGCTGTCATAGGGTTGGCCCGCGACCAGAGCTGGGCGCGCGGGCGGTTTGCCGCAGATTAACTCAAACGTCGCCGCCAGACGTCCGTAAATACCGATCAAGGCCCGCCTGTAGGGTTCATCTTGACGGTGGGGCGAGGTGTCGCCGCTGGCCTTCGCCAAGGCCTCGATCTCGGGCGCGATATCGCCGAGCTCGCTCGAGATCGACAGGTCCGCGCCCAGCCGCTGCAATTGGTCGAGATAATGGCCCAGCACATTTTCCGCGCCATGGCCGAGCGCGTATTTGAGGCTCTCTGCGGTCACGAACGGATTGCCGTCGCGGTCGCCGCCGATCCAGCTGCCCAGTCGCAAAAAACTGCGCGATCGTTCAGGCAGAGCGCGTTCCCAGCGCTCATAGAGTTCGGGCAGAACGGGCAGAAACACCTTGCGCATAAAGTCGAGCGCGTTGTCGACTTCGTCCGTCACGTTCAGCTTGTCACGCCGCAGCGTGCGGGTGCGCCACAGCAGCGCGATCTGGCGCTCAATCTCGCTTTCGACCGGCCCGGTGTCTTCGCCCGCGGCGATGGCGTCATCGCGGCGCCTCATCATGTCGGCGAGCTGAGTGCGGTGGTCGATCACAGTCTTGCGGCGCACTTCGGTCGGGTGCGCCGTCAGCACCGGCACGATCAGCGCGGAATTGAGCAATTCAAGGATCGCCTCGCCGCTGATTCCGTGCGACTGAAGATCGGCGACCGCTTCGGCAAAGGTACAGTGGGCGCTGATCATGGCGCTGTCGCGGTCTTCGGCGAGGTTGGCGAGCATTGAAAACAGGCCAAAACCGCGCACAAACGAAAGCGCTTCGTCGAGGGTGAGCTGATCGAGGTCGAGATCGGCCAATTCGTCGCCCCGGTGGCGGTTGACGCTGGCCGAGCGGATACGTTCGGTGCGTTCGAACAGCTGCTCTCCGCCATGCGCGCGGATCACATCGCCCAACGTCTTGCCGAGGAAGCGAATGTCTTCGTTCTGCTGGATACGGGGGCGTTGGGGTGTGTCGGTCATGGGAAGGGATTCTCTTTGGTGCGAAGGTGTTGGGGTGCCTCGGGATACCTTTACTCGCGCAAGACGGCCTTGCGCGCAACTCAGCTTTCGCCAGCGCTCGCCTGCGGTTTCCAAAGCGTCACCGCTATCCCTGCAAGGATAACCAAGGTGGCGATAACGAAGGTCATATCGACCCATTCGCGCAGGAACAGCGCGCCCATCGCGGCCGCGACGACCGGCGTCATCAACTGCACGCTGGCGATGGTGGCGGCGGGCAGCTTGGGGGCGACCGCATACCAAACCGCGTAGCCGCATCCTGAAAACAGCGTGCCCGATAAAGTCGCGAGCAGCACGCCTTGCAAGGTGAGAGTGGCTCCGCCCCCCGATGGCGCCATCACGAAATAGACCGGCAGCGCGATCAGGCTGGCGAGCAGAAATTGGCGCGCGGTCTGCTGCACGGGTGCGTCGCTGCCTCGGCCCAGTACGGTGTAGACGCCCCAAGCCATCCCTGCTGTCACCATCGCGGCCAAGGGGGCGGGCGAAGCCGATCCCAAGCTGTCATAGAGCAGGAACACCAGCCCCGCGAGCGCCAGCGCGCTGCCCGCGAGGCCGAGAGCGCTCAAGCCCTCGCCGCGCGCCGCGCTGATTGCAAGCACCGTGATCTGGACCGCTGAAAACAGGATCAGCGCGCCGGTAGCGGTGCTCATCGCGGTGTAGGCGGCGGCAAAGCCAAACATATAGACCGCCAGCGCCACGCCGCCCGCGACATCGCGCGTGGCGGGCTTGGCCCGCGCAAAGGCGGCGAGAATGAACGCTCCCGCGAGCAGGCGCACCAGCGCGAAGGCAAAAGGATCGTTCGCCGCGTCGGCCAAGGCGGCGCGCGCGGTCAGCGAATTGGCGGCAAAGGCCACCACCGCAAGCGCGGCCATGAGGATCGAACGCACGGTCTAGCTGGGCCGGACTTTGGCGATGGCCTTGCCCGCCAGGCCACGGATGATGAGCGCCAATTCCTTTTCAATCGTATCTCCTCGCCCTTGGAGGACCCAGATCGCGAACAGAGTGGCAAAGAAGGTGATTGCGCCGAGCGACGCCAAGGCGACAAGACGCAGCACAAGTTCCAGTGGGGCAATCGCAGCCGGTAAGGCGCTGTCCGCCAGCAGAACAAGAACGACCATCGCCACAATCGCCACCAAAGGGCGCCAAACAACCGAAGCGTGGTCCAATAGCGTCACCGTGCTGATCTTCTGGATCAGTCGCACATTGAGGCCCATGCTGATGACCGCAGAGCCGAACTGGCCCCACATCGCACCGATTAGCATCCAGTAGGTGTCGCCCCAAAACAGAGCCATCCCGGCGAAGGTCATGGGCCAGCGGATGCAGAACACGGCGAGGTTGCGGTAGAACAATTCCTTGGTGTTGGCGGACGCCATCGCGATGGCGCGGACATTGTGGACCGCCCGGAACAGCCGACTCACCGCCAAGATCTGGATAACCGGCACAGCGAGTAGCCATTTTTCCCCCATGGCAAGCCGCACCAGATCTTCGGCCAGGACGGCGATGCCCGCCGCCACAGGGTAGGTGATCAAGCAGATCGTGCCTTGAGAGCGCAGATAGCTCTGGCGCAGTCGTAGATTTTTGTCTTGCAGCCGTGAAAAGGCCGGGAACAGCAGGGCCTTGATAGGGCGCATGGCCTCGTCCACGGTCTTTTCGATAACCTGATTGCCGACGCGGAATTGGCCCAAAAGCGGAACGGGCAGGAAATATCCCAGCAGCAAGGGCGTAGAGCGCCAGTTTATCGCCTGGACCCATGTGCCAAGGGTCAGCCAGATCGAAAACGACAGCAGGTCCTTCCACTTCGAGATCGCGATCCGAGGACGGTAGGGGATGAAGGTGTAGGATAAGACCGCCGTCACGAAGGTGCCCGCAACAGTTCCAGCGACCAAGGCCCAATAGCTTTGGTAGATGATCGCGATGCCAACCGAACAGACGAACACGGCCAGCTTTTCCGCGATGGAGAGGATAGAGGCCTGCTTGAAGTCGAGGTCTCGTTGGAACACCACCAATTTCGGGTTACTGAACCCGCCGATCAACGGGGCGAGCGCAAGAAAGCGCAAAAGGTCGGCCAGCCGTTCGTCCCCATAGAACTGCGCGACAAACGGCGCGGACAGGGCAAGCAGCGCTGCGATAAAAGCGCCGCGCGCCACGCCAAGCGTCCAGGAGGTGTGAAAATGCTCTGGCTCAACGTCTTTTCGCTGGATCAACGCTTGGCTTAGCGACAGCTGGAGCACGAGTCCGATAATCTGAGCCAAGCTGGCGGCAATCGCGACGAGGCCG
Source organism: Pseudomonadota bacterium (assembly GCA_039814925.1). GTDB lineage: Bacteria > Pseudomonadota > Alphaproteobacteria > Sphingomonadales > Sphingomonadaceae > Erythrobacter. The sequence continues at coordinate 225,262 of JBCCAH010000002.1, read as the reverse complement.
AAGTCATCGGGCATCAGAATGCGGGTGAGGGCGATCAGGCTGACAAAGCCCAGCGCGTTGACCACCAAAGTGGCCACCGACACCCAGGCTGCGCCCTTGAGCAGATGGCCGCGTTGCCCCTTCATCGTGCAGAGTCCAAAGCTGTTGAGTTGCCGTCCAGGAATTCGACCGCATCCACGGTCTTAATCCGCGCAAGATCGGCTTCATATTCGTCGCGAAGCGCAGCGGCTTCGGCGTCATTCCACAGTGAAAACGCAGCGTTCGGGCCGGACTTTGGGTGTTTGTGCCGAAGCGCGAGCATGTGAAACTGACGCTGCGATCTGGGCATATCCGCCGCGGTCTGCGCGTATTCCTCGATCGCCTGCGCGCTCGCGCTGGGCAAGATGTCGGTTTGCGCCGGTTTGATGATTGCGTCCTTGGCAAGGCCACTGAGCCGGCCCAGAATTTCGGATTCAAGCTGCGCGAAGTCTTCGTATTGCCACACGGTGATGCAGCTACCTGGGAACGCGCCTTGAAGCGTTTCAACCACGCGCGGCCAAACCCCATCGACGGACCGGTGCATCCGTTTGTAGCTTTCGATCGGCCTATGGTGCCCTTGCTGCAGGGCTTCGCCATACAGGGAACTGATGAAGGCGGGGTAGGATCGCACCGCCAGATAAATCTCGACCCGGCGTCCTTCGAGCGCGGGGCTAAGCCGGTCAAGCGTTTCGGATGCGCGCGGGTAGATTGTCCCTGACCAACTGTCCTTGGGATAGCCGAGCAGGTTCTCTTCGGAGATGGTCACATCGCGATCGACTTCGAAAAAGCCGCGTAGGGCGTCGACGGTCTCTTTGCAGCGATGCCCAAGCGAAGGCTTGAGAAACGCCGTGCGCGTTCTTTGTTTTTCCCTTCGCGCGGTGATCGCGGCGGCCAAAGCGGGGCGAAACTGGGCGCGCGTCCAGGTGGCCGTACCCGCCGCCGCGCTGGCCGCCTGATTAAGCGCCAGCGTATCCTGAATATAGGTCGTCGCGGTCTTGTGCGCGCCTACATGGATGCGGATGACAGGGGAGCTCAAAATAGGTGCTTTCTCGGTCGGGCGATGCGCTAATCAAATGGCTTCGCAGCGCGGGCGTAGTCGAACGCGCCGCGATAGCGGGTGTAACGCATGAATTCGGGCAGCCAGCGCGTGCTGGCGGCGGTGAAGCGCGACAGCTGGTACTTAGTCCACGCATCGATCATGTTGCGCAAGATCCAGATATGCACACCGCCCACGCGGGTGCCGTTGGGGTCAAGCTTTTCCGGAAGAAAGTCGCCTTCGCCGCGCCCGGATAACAGAACCCAGGTCTCTCCCAACGCCTTTTGGTAGGACGAGATGTAATCGAGGGTCTGGCGCGTTTCGGGAATGATGTGCAGCACCTCGGCATCGGGCACCCAGTAGCCCGGATGCCCTTCCTGTTTGATCGCGCGCAGCACGGCGGTTTCTTCGCCCACGCGGCGGAAGTTGGGCGATACGCCCAGATAAGTCGGGTAAGGATAGCGGCGCTGTTCAACCATGCGCACCGCGTAATTGGCACCGAACGGGTTATCGCCCGTGCGCTGCGTGAAGGCGCGGGTCGTCTCACCCAGATCGCGTTTGGCGAAAGCGTTGCCCAATTTTTCCATATTTTCGGTCAGCCAGGCGGGCGTGGTGCCTTCGAACACCGGTGTGATGCGCCCGCCGAAATAGGCGCCTTCGGGATGTTCTTCGAACGCGCGGACATAGGCCACCATCCAATCGGGCTGAACGCGCACATCGTCATCGGTCCAGATGATGTAATCCCCCGAAGCGGTCGCCACGCCGCGATTGCGGGCAAAGCTTAGGCCCGCCTGATCTTCGCGCACATGGATGAGCGGGAGCTGATCGGCGTAGCTGTCGATGATCTGCGGCGTGTCATCGGTGCTGCCGTTGTCGACCATGACCAGTTCCCAATCGAGCCCATCGGGCACCATCATGGCCAGCAGCGAATCCATCATCGCGCGCAGCGGCTGCCCGCGATTGCGGGTGCAGACGACGATTGAGATTTTCGGGCTGCTCATAGAAGGCTGCTCGTTGTGGGTCCTTAGAGGTGAGCCGGTTGGCGTCATTGATGGCGCTTGCCTTGGTTTAGCGCGCTGCGCGCACGCCATCTACGGTTTTGTGCGCTCGCGGCAACGCTTGGCAGAGGCGATCTGTCTCAGGCGGGTACAATTGCGGCGATCGACAGAGAGAGTTCGACTGGCTCGTTCAGCTCTGAGCGTTGAAGTGATCGGCCAAACGGATCGCCATGGCAAACATCATGAGCGTGGGATTGACATGGCCGCCCGATGGGAAGGTCGCGCCGCCCACAGCGTAGAGGTTGGCCGACCCGTGCACTTTGGAATCGGTGTCCACCACCCCGGTTTTGGGAGTTTCGCTCATCCGAAGGCCGCCCATGTGATGCAAGCTGTCGCGCATCGATAGGTTCAGCACGTCTTTTGGGTGTTCTATGGGGCTCACCGTTCCCAACCGCTGATCCTCCAGCCAGCGCCCCACGGTGTCGTTGAGCCGTTTCGTGGTGCGCAGCTCTTCCTCGCTAATGTCCCAGTGGACGCTGGGTCTGCGCCGCCCAAGCATATCGCGACCCGACGACAGGGTGATGCGGTTGGTGTCGGTTGGCACCTGCTCGATACTGTATTCGAAGGACATGTCGGGATTGATGAAGTGCGGCTCGCGCTTGCGCAGCCAACTGAACCCCAAAAGCGCGGTTTCTAGCGGGTTTATCCCTTCCGATCGCGCGTAGCGCAGGATGGCTGACGCGTTGAGTGGCCAATCGGTTTCGGTCTCGTGTGTCTTGAGCCGCAGGCCGAACTCGACCGAGGCGTTGGGCGGGGCGCGCATGCGGTTGAGTTGCCGCTGCAAAAGGCTGGCAGCCTTCCGATTGGCGGCTTCAACTTCGTTTTCAATCAGCAGATGCTGGTGAAAGCCGCGCCCGATATTGTCTTTGACCGGAGCCAGAAGCTCGTCGCATTGGTCCATATTGTCGAGCAAGATGCGGCTGTTCTCGACACACCCGCACGCCAGCACAAAGCGCCGCGCTTTGAGCGTGATCGTGCGTTTGGCCCGGTCAAGAATTCGGACCGACCGCAGCGCGTTCCCTTCGGCTTGAAGGCTGATCACGTCAGCTTCGTAGAGAAGTGTTTTTCGTGCGTCCTCGAAGATGGGAACGAAATGCGCACCCAGATTCAGCGGCGTTTCCTCTTTGGCAAACGCGTATTGCCACACTTGCGGCTCAAGCGCTTCCGGTAGGCCCAAGGTGCGTTCGAGGCCCGCGATCTGTTCACGCCAGCGGACGGTTGGCGGATCAAGGTTGACCGTCCCCCAAGCCCTCTGAAGGTAAGGAGCCACCGTGTCGAAGGAAATTGGCCACCCGGCAAAGCCAGGCGCGCGGCGCGGATCAAAATCCTGCGCGTCGAATTCGGCGCAGCGTGCCGACCACAAGGCGCCGGCTCCGCCCACCAGATTTCGGCGCAGCGACTGGGTGTTCATCTCCAGGCCAGTGTTTTCAAAGGTGACAAGCGCGTCGCGTTCGGGGTTAGGCACAGGCCCCCCCGCTTCGACCACGATCACATCGCCTTTCAGATGCTTGGCCAAGGCAAGGCCGCTCGCCCCGCCGCCGATGATGGCGATGTCGGTTTCGAACGTGTCTTGCGATGTCGCGTCGGCCTGAACAATCATGGATGGCGATCCGCGATAGCCCAAGAGGTCTGCAATTGGCGCGGTCTATCTGTCATCTTTGGTCAAGATCCCCAAAACGGCGACACGGGTCAGCGGCGCTCGCCGGCGTTGTGGAAAGCCGCCATAGTGTCGGGCCGCATCCCGAACGCGAACACCATGAAGAGAATAACGGTGGCGAAATGCATATCCGAAAAGCCAAGCACTTCGAAGAAGATGCGAGGGCTTTCAAAGATCATGATCGTGCAGCAATAGATCCCGGTGTAGCTGGGATTGTACATCGTCTTAGTGAGCAGTTTGAACACACCATAGAACGTCACAACGCAAAACAGCCCTAGACCGGTGTAGCCGAGCGCCACCAAAATTTCGCGCGGGGTGTGGTGAAAGTTAAATCCGCTGCGTGAGCCGATACCCATGTACCGCCAGATAAATTCGGCGTCCAAATTGTTGTGCACCCAAAACGATCGGTACCCCTGTCCAAACCATGGACGCGCCGCGATGAGTTCGTCCGCCTTGGCCCAGATAACATCGCGTCCCGTGAGGCCCTGATCCTTGCCGCTGTTTTCAAGGACCATATCGAACAAAGGCGGCAGCCAGTAATTCAACGTGGCCAAAGCCACGATCAAGCCGACGATAGCGAGGACGAAAATGCTTGTTCTCACGCGCAAATCAAATTGTCGCGACGCGATCCACGCCAGCATACAAGGCAAGGCCACGATTGCTGCGATCAAAGCGCCCGTCGCCAAGCTTGCCACTAGGGCGTAGGCGCCCATTGCCAGGACAACAACGGCCATTCCCGCCCATACAAACTGGCGATTGGCGAGCGACCAAATCAGCATGAGGGTGGAGGTTAGAAAGGTAAGCGCCCCGATATCGCCGGACGCGTTCTTCGACCCCAACAAGCCCACGAACGCCGCGCCGCGGCCGAACACATAGCCGGTTCGGCCAAAGATCAGGGCGAACGCCATATAGATGGCAAAGGCGATGAAAATGCCTTTGAGAAAGTTCAGCTTTTCAATTCCCGCACCCAGAAACACCGCCGCCAACACGGTCGCCAGATAAAGCGTGCCGTATCGCAGCGTGGTTGCCGGGTCGTCCGACCACAAGACGGAGAGCAAAGCGTACAGCGGCAGCAAGAACAACGGCCAGCAATTTGCGAAAATCGAATAGAGCCGTTCCCAGCGTAGCAGGATGAAGGCGCCGCAGGTCGCAATCACCAGAATGGGCGTCAAAGAACCGATAACGAGCTGAAACAGAATGGCCAGGAACGGTGTGGCCACCAGCACGATTTCCATCAGAGGCGATGCGCGGTGAGGCGCGAGAACGGCGTCCTGCTGCAGACTGTAGCGCGTCTGATTGTTAAGAGTGGCCATGGTGTCGCTCGTTGCTTGGCTGGCGTTGGAAAGGGACGGATTTTGTCCGATGACCGCCGATCCTAAAGCCTCAACACGAGGCCGTGTCGCTCAATATTGCACGAGAGCGTGTCGCACAAGCGCGGCGGACCGTACGATTTTGGTGAACGGCTTACAGCGTCGCCTTAATCGGCCAGCTCGTGTTCGAAGGCGCTACCGGCCAAGACATCAGAAACTTCATCGAAATTCTCAATCAGGTCCTTAATGGCGATATCCGTAGTCTTGCCAAAGTTGATTTTTGGCTGGTGATTCTCGACCCCCAAAAACTCAATTGCCTTGTCCAATGCCACCGTTGGATCGGATTTGATGTGGTCTTCGTATGTGAGGAACAGAGCGTCTTCGGCGTCAAACAGCCGCTGCGTCGCTTCGCTGAACTCCTGATAGGTCGACAACGCATCCAGCAAAGTCGTGAAGCGGTGGCCGATATAGATGCGATCGGGGTTGATCCGAATTTGCTTCACTCGAACCTTTGCGCCCGAACTTACGTGGAATTGCTCTTTCTGGGTTGCCACAACGTGCGAAACCAGTTTGCGCAGATGGCTGCGTTGAAGCGAGATGAAGCGGGTGAACCCTGTGCGTTTCAAACGTTCGACAAATTGCTCAAGATCACTCGACACCATGACCGGGTGGTAATCTTGCAACTCGGTCCCAAACACGCGGTTACCCGCCAGCTTGTCCAGTCGATCTTCGATTTCGGCAACGGCCGCATCGAAGGAAAGCGAACCGTAGAGCTTATCAATTCCTTGCCCGGCCTCATCGCTTAGCCGGTGGAACATCTTCTCCAGCGTTTCGCCGTCCCAAAAGATGTTGGGATTCTGATCCAGCATGTCCCCAAGTAGTGTGCTGCCGCTGCGGCCATTATGGACCATCAGCACGTGGCCTTCATCGCGAGGCGATTGAACCAGCCCGCGCAACCGGGACGAAAGCGCCCTCGGCCCGCGCTCCCGCAGATTTCGCAAAGTTCGAAGGCTCATACGGCTAGTCCCGTTTGCTCAACGGCGTCGGTACGGGACCCGCAACGACAAGCGGCTTGAGACGGCAATCCACTGATACGTTCCTTTGAGCCATCTCTAATCCCTGTGCTTATTCTGGCTGCAAACGCTGATCGCCCGCACACGCCCCTTTGACTATCCCCTAAGGCGTTCCGTGTCTTGAGTGAGTGCGCTAGGTGATGGTTCTGCCTGTCGGCCAATCCAATAGCAACCGTCCTTTTGGGCCTCATTTCCTAACCGGGCCAACGCGCCGGCTAAGGCCTCAGGCCCGGCACAAACGGGCGCAGCAGCAACCGGGCTTTGGTCCGGACCTTCCGGCGCCCCCAGATATTCGCATCGCCTTTGATTGCGCAATTGGCGAGATCAGAAAGGGTCGCCTCAGCCCCCAAGGCGTGTTTTGGGGCGAGGCTGTCCTCCGCTGCGCGCCACGCTGACGCGATTGTAGATTTGTTCAAAGCGCCCGCATCGAGATCTGAACGTTCCCCCCGGGTGTAGCGCCTTGTCAGGGACAGAGCCTGTCGGAAAGGTTCTGACTGCGGTGCGCGGTCCGAATTGGGCGCGGGGACCGCATCCTCGCTTGCATTGAGCGACCTCTTGCGCAGTATCGCGGCCAGATCATCACTAAATCGAGCCATCAAGTCCGCCGGCTGCGTTCCTTTGGCAAAGTCCGCACACGGCAAAGAGCTCCATTCGTCGATCTCATCGAAAACCACTTCGCTGAAGAGCCGCAAATCCACCGATGTTTCATCCTGCGCCGCGGCGTGAAACCGGTTCAGTGCCTCATCGACGGTGACATGGGCGCGGAGTTCGGGCGCGCTGCGTTGTTTCTCGGTCGGCGCAATGTGCAAGGCGCGGCTCAGCTTCGTCCAATCCTCTTGCACCACCAGTTCGAAAATGGAGGACAATCGCGATGCCTCGAGTTCGGCCCCGGATAAAAGCCACAGATTGCGGCCCAGAATACGCTGAGTCATCGGATCGCTGCACACTTTGCCGGTCAAAGAGTAGGGCGCAAAAGTCTGCGCGATGTCGGTCAGGATCGCCTGCGAAGCGCCGGCTTCCGGCTGTTCCAGCGCAGCGAAAAGGGTCGGCCAATTCGTCAAGAAGCGCGTGAGGGCGAAGGCCACATCGCGTTGCACCACGGCGCTTTCGGGCTCGTACCGTTCGCTCAGGAAGTTCAGAGCTTTACGGATCGAAGCCAATTGCAAGTCGATATCCGCGCGGGTGTAATCCGTGGTCGTTAAGGACCCGCCACGCTTGCGCCATACATGCCCCCATTGCCCCAAAAGCGCGAAATTGCGCGCGCTCTCCACCGCGCCAAGGATGAAGAGGTGGTCCTCAAACATGCGCTGTCCGCGATCAAAGGCGATCGCGTGGTCGGCCAGATATTGCGCGTCGAACAGGAACGACCAGCTGGCGATGGCAAAGCGGATTTCAGGGCACGTTTCAACCGACAGTCGCGCCGCGGGTTTAGCAAAAAGCCGATCGTCGCGGGGGAAACGAAACATTGCGCTGGTCTTGTGCGCCATGGCCATGGTCGGAACGTGGACCAGCTCTGCGCCCAGTTCGCGAATGAAGTCGCTGGCATCCCGAACCGCGCGCGACGCGATCGCATCGTCGCTGTCGAGGAACAGAACCTGTCCCCCGGTCGCGCGCAACAGCCCCGCATTGCGCGACGCCGACGCGCCCATATTCCGGGGGTTGGTCACAATCTCGATTCGGGGATCGAGCGCGGATATGCGCTCCAGTAGGTCGGCGTGCCGCCCGGGAGAATCATCAACAATGATGATTTGATGCAAACGGTCGCCCAATGCCAGCGCGCTGTGCACCGCTTGAGACAGAAAGATGGTCTCATTAAAATAAGGGATGATGACGCTGATAGACATGGACGGTTCTGGTGACTCGGACTTAGCGGCCTACAGGACCACTAACGCAAGAACCATTACCCATATATGAGGGACCAATGCTTACCAGTTGTCAAGGGGTCAAAGCGCCCTAATTCTGCGACTAGCGCGCCTGGATCGCAGCGCGGGCCGTTCTTGCTTTTGCAGTGCAGCAAAGGTACGCTCCTTTAATCAATACGACGAGAGTTGGGGGGCAGCTTTCGATCAGGGTGATTGCAAGCGGTTGTGTGCGAAAGGAAGCGAGAATGCGGGTCCTCATGCTAGAGTTCAACGAGCTGGTGCCCAGCTTGATGGACCGCTTTATCGATGAAGGTCACTTGCCCAATTTCGCGAGGCTGCGCGATCAATCGCTCGGCTATGTCACCGACGCTGAAGAAGAGCCGCCTTATCTCGAACCGTGGATCCAATGGGTTACGGTGCACACAGGCAAATCCTACGCCGAACATCAGTGTTTCAAACTGAACGATGGCAGCGGCTATATGGAACGCCGCATTTGGGACCATTGCGGCGCGGCAGGCAAAACCAGTCTCGTTGGCGGCAGTATGAACGCCGGCTTCGATCCGCAGGTGTTCAATGGCCACTTCATGCCCGATCCGTGGGCCGACGGCGTGACCGATTTTCCCGCTGGCGCGTTCAAGCCGTATCTCGACGTAGTCGCAGCCTTCGTGAAAGAGCACAGCGGCAAACCCGATATCTCGCCGATGACGATGGCGCGTTTTGGCAGCTTCATGCTCGCCAACGGCCTCAGCCTGGAAACGATGACCGCGACGGTCAAACAATTGCTCGATGAACGCCAATCGCCCACCAAATGGCGTCGTCCGCTGATCCTGGATCGTTTGCAGTGGGATCTGTTCAAAGGCGTTTACAAGAAGAACAAGCCCGATTTCGCGACCTTCTTCCTCAATTCCACCGCGCATTTCCAGCATTTCTACTGGCGCGAGATGGAACCCGATCTGTTCACCATCAAACCCGATGAAGCCGGGCTCGCTAATCACGCGGCGGCTATTCTGGCCGGGTATAAGAGCATGGACCGCATTGTCGGGCAGGCCTTCGATGTGATTGATGGCGACACCGCTCTGGTCCTGTGCACCGCGCTTAGCCAGAAGCCGATGCTGACCTACGAAGACGCCGCCGGGCGTCAGATTTTCCGCCAGAAAGACATCAAGCAATTACTCGCCTTTGCGGGCGTGACCAAACCGGCTGAGTTCATTCCGGTGATGTCGCAGGAATTCATGCTCGATTGCGCCAGCGACGAGGACGCGGCCATCGTGGCCGAACAGCTTCGGTCTTTGGTCTTGGACGATGGTGGCGAAGTGATGTGGGCCGTGCCGATCGGCGAGGGCCGCATCAACGCGGGTTGCAAGATCAACGCCGATCCGGGCGATGCCATGGTGCGCTCGACGAAAAGCAACCAGACTGCGGCGTTTTCGCAGCTGTTCTACCCGCTGGAATCGCTGCGCAGCGGTATGCACGATCCGCTTGGAATGTTCTGGGTGCAAGCGCCCGGTGTTGCTCCGCAGAACTATGAAAAGCCGGTGTCGCTGTCGGCGGTCTATCCCACTTTGATGGATCTGATGGGGCTGGAGCCCGACAGCATGGCCGCGTCCCTGATGGCTGGTCAACTGCACGGATTGCGCCAACTCGAGGCAGCCTGACCTTCGAAGGGCTGTTCCAGCTCGACAAGAAGGGACGAACCGTGCGTTAGGCGCGTTTACACGACGCGCACTATCGGATAATTCGGACGCGTGCGCACGTCAGAATTCACCGGGACACTCTACATCCATGTCGGTCCTCACAAGACCGGCTCCACGACGATTCAGCGCGCGATCGATACCCACCGCGCGGCGCTCGCCAAAGAAGGGCTGCTCTATCCGCTTTCGGGTCGTGGACAAGAGGCGCCGGAGCAGCACTGGGACTTTGGCGAAGCGGTGCTGCATGACAAGAGCGATGCGCTTGACCGTTTCATCGGCGAGATCGACGCCGAGATTGCTGCGGCGCAAGCGACGCGTGTGCTCATTTCGACCGAGGTCTTGTCGCGCAAATATGTGACCGCGGCCGATCTGGCGCGCATGCCCAAGCGCTTTCCGAACGCCAAGCGGGTTTGGATAGCCCTGTTGCGGCGGCAGGATGGGCTCGCCAGCTCGCTGTATGCAGAGCATTTGAAGAAGGGCCTGATCGCCTATCCGCAGGACGAAGCGCAGGTCTATGGGCCAGAATTTCTCGATCATTGGGAGCGGTTACGCATGATCGCGCAGGCGTCGCAAGACGATGAAATCGTGGTCGGATCGTTCGAAGTGATGAAGCGCGATCTGGTCGCGAACTTCCTTGCTATGATGGGGTGCCACACCGATATCGCGGCGCCCGCTGAAAAGGAGGAGCGGCAGAACGTCGCTCTTCCCGCAAAGGCGCTCGGCGCGCTGCGACTGATCAACGCGTTGCCCCGGCGAGTGTCATGGCGAATGCGCGAGGCGTTGATTGATCTGGCGAAATCGCGCCCGGGCCTGTTTGGCACCTCCCGGCTCGAAGCGCGCGTGCCGAGCGAGTTGCTCGCCCAGTACGAGCGCGGCAATCGGACCATTGAAACGGTGTTCTTCGGCGGTCGTTCGGTCGGTCTTTCCATCCCGGGTGCACCGAACGACGCGCGGGACATGGCCAATGTCGATGATGCGGCCAAGGCGCGGGTAACCGGTTGGATGCCACCCGAAGCGGCGTAGCTCGCTTTTCAGAACAATACGGGAAGAGTGGTCTATTAGGACCGAGCCGCCTTAGTAAGTGCCGCGGCTCATCATGACGCTGGGGACGGTCATGAAGAGGATCTTCACATTGTCCCAGAACGTGCCTTTGCGCGCGTATATCACGTCATAGGCAACGCGGCGGCGATAGGTCGTGTCGTTGCGACCGCTGACCTGCCAAAGGCCCGTCAGGCCCGGCTTAACCGCGCAATAAAAGACGATGTATTTGCCATAACGCTCAGTCTCGTCGCGAACGATTGGGCGTGGTCCAACCAGGCTCATATCGCCGCGCAGGATGTTCCAGAGCTGGGGCAGTTCATCGAGGCTGCTCTTGCGCAGGAAATTGCCAATGCCGACAATGCGCGGGTCGTTGCGCAGCTTTTGCGCCAGAGCCCATTCGCGGCGCGCGTCCGGGTCAGTCGCGAGCAGATGTTGAAGACGTTCCTCGGCGTCGATCGCCATCGTGCGGAACTTGTAGCATTCGAACAAACGGCCATCGCGGCCGATCCGCATCTGTTTGAAGATGATCGGTCCAGGGGAAGTCAACGCAATTGAAAGAGCGATGAGGAGCATCACTGGCGCGAAGAGGATAAGCAGACCAATAGCGCCCAGCACGTCAAGCGCTCGGACTTCTGCCAGGTCTCGCGCCACATAGCGGGCACGGCCTTCGGGTTCTGACGCTTCACGCCAGTCCGTATGGAGCTCAAGCGAAGACAAGTGCTTCCCCCCAAGTTTTGCTGCAGCGCAACGATACTAGAAAGTCACGATTCGGCAAACACCTAAATCATGGGGGGTAAAGGATTAGCTAGGATGTGTCTTTGCGGCACAACTTCGCAAGTCCCCGTTCCGAGAGGCTATCACATAACCTGCTGAAAAGCATAAATAAGCGTTGCCCAAGAGCCAATAGGGGCTGAAACAAAGATGAGCGCTCTGACCCTAATGGGCCACTTCTCATCGCTCGTACGCGTCTGTAAATCGCGCGCGGCACGAGGCAATGCGTTTGTTTTGGCAGACGAATGATGGACAAAGCCGAGGGCAAGGCGTGCCTCCGAGCGCATAGAGTGGATTCCTTAAGCAGCAAAACGGGGAATCGTTGTGACGCTTACGAAATTGGCCCTAATCGGCTTTCGCACCTGCCAACCCAGAACCTAGGATTATCACCTAGGGGCCTCGACTGAGTTTCGTCTCCTAGAAGTTCAGCCGTGTGGCTAGCGAGACGCGGTTTTGAACACCGGGAAAAAGCCCACTGCGATCAAACCGTTCCGCGCGAAGTCGCAACGAGAAACGCGGGCTAGCGAAATAGCGCACCATTCCAGCCAAAGCGATTTCCGAACCGTCGTCGTTGCTATCGACAAGCTGAACGATCCCAACCTGACCTTCAACGCCGATGACGACGTTACGGCGCAATTCGTGTTGGACGATAAAGGCGCCCTCGGTTCGCAGGAGTCCGGCAAACAGGGGATCAATGCTGGGATCGACCGTGCGCTGCGCGCGCGCTTGAATCGAGGTGAGCCGGCTTGGGTTCCAGAACAAGCGTCCGATAACCGAAATGGTCTCCACCGAGTCAAGCGTTGGGTCGACAAAGCTCTGGCGCAAATAGCCCGCGTTGACATCGACGCGCAGCACCTCTGTCAGATTGCGCGCAAAGCCCGCGCTCAGGCGCGTTTCCGTCGAGGAGCGATCCACCTGGAAATTGGGCGGAAAGTTAGCGGAACCGTCGGGTGTTACAAAGTCATATTCGTTGACTTCGCCTTCAAGGTAGAAGGTTTGCGCCGCGTCGCGGGTGTAGGCCATACGAAACCGGCCACCATACTGGTCGGAGTTGCGCACGGCGCTGTCGAACACGGCGTTGTCGATGAAGATATCACCGTCAAAGTCTGCAGCCGAATAGCGCCCTTCGGCCGTTACGGTGAAACTGCCGATATCCTGATCCAGACCCACATTGCCGCGATAGGCGGTCAATTTGATCGGCTGCACGGATTCGTCAAAACTACCGAAGTCTCGCCCACGCGTGTCGTTGCGCGACACGTTAAAACCGATGAAGGGACGCGTGGCTGTGCCTAATCCCAATCGGACGTTGCCCTTCGCGTTGAGCAGGAGGCGATCATCGATGCTGTTGTCCAGGTAGGTTTCGTAACCTGCGCGCAAATTCAGGACAATCTGTCGGTCAGAGCGCCTATCGGCCACGCGTAGGGTGGGGGTAACGCGTACCACCACGTCTTCGACAGAGGTGGTGGCCGCCGGAAAGAGGTTGTCGACATACTCGATCTGCGAGTTGATACTGGGCCTCAACTCGAAAGAGCCAACATTGATTGGCTCGGTCCGATATTCGGGACGCGGGCGATCTTCGATCGGGATAAAGGCCGGAGCTTGGTTCTGCGCCAAGGCGGGCGTGGTGAGGCCCGCGATGCCGACCAGTCCGGCCGTGGCCTTAAAGAGCTTTCGCATGTTCGACTCGTTTGCTTTTTTGCCTGCTTTGCAACTCATATGGTCGCCCCCGCGCCCGTTATTCGTTTGTGTGAGATGAAAACGCGCCCACGCGTTCTCAGTTTTGGTAATACCCGCGAAACTTCTTGGTGTAGGCGTAGACATCGCCCTCACCCGTGCTGGCGTATCGGCGGATGTCCACCTGTGTCAACGAGAGGCCGGTGACCTTCGCCTTGGCATCGGTCAGCATATCCACAGCGGCCTCAACCGCGCGCGCCGATGTTTTCTTCCATTGCGTGACAACCAGCACGCGATCCGCGCACGATGCGATGATCCGTCCCTCGGCCACGCCCAACAGCGGCGCGGTGTCGACGATGACCGCGTCGTAGCGATCCTTCAGTTCGTTGAACATCCGCTCGATCCGCTCTTGCGTCAGCGGAAGCTGTTGCGAACCGATCGCCTCGTTGGAACCCAGAACGTCCAGCCCCGACAACTCATCGCGAAAGATGCAGTCTTCCAGTTTGGCATCGCCGGTGATGTAGTTGAAAATGTCGAAGTCGCTTTCGTAGGCAATGAGCTCACTCGATCCGCGGCGACGGAAATCGGCGTCGACCAGCAGGATCCGGCTGCCTTCCGCTGCGGCGGTGCGCGCCACGCAGACGGATGTGGTCGTCTTGCCTTCGCCCGGCAGCGCCGAGGTGATCGCAATCGCGCGCGGCCGCTTGCCCGGAGACAAAGTCAGGAAGGTGCGCACCGAGCGGAAGGATTCCGCAAACAGCGAATGCGGGCTCGAAATCACATAATCGTGGGGCGCTTCGTCGGTCTTCTTGCCATCCAGCGTCGATTTGAGCGTCGGAATGGCGCCGGCGTAACGCAGCCGCAACTTGCGCTCCACATCGCGCTTGGTCTGGATGCCGCGGCGTAGATATTCGGCCAGACCGATCGATACGAATCCCGCGATAAAGGCGACAAAAACCCCCGCCGCGCTGATCAACGGATAGTTGGGCGAAGACGGAAACTCCGGAACGCTGGCGCGCGCCGTGAGCACGGCGTCGGCCATGGCTGTGTCGCGCAGCGCGCCGGATTCTTGCGAACGGCTCAGAAACGCTTGAAAAATCGCCTGCGCAGCGAGCGCACGCTGTTCAAGCTCGGTCAGGCCGGCTTGCGATTGGCCGTTGCGTTGCAAAGCGCCGAGCGCAGTCGATCGACTGCCTTGCAGCGACGACACACGCGATTGCGCGGTTTGCACATCGGCCTGCAGGTTGGAGATAACGCGGTTGATTTCCTGCTGAATGTTGCCGCGCACTTCGCTCAGCTTCGCTTCGGCTTCGACGCGTTCGGGGTGCAGCGGGCCGTAGCGGCTTTGCAACACGGACAGTTCCGCGCTCAGCCGGGATTCTTCCTGGCGAAGGTTTGAAACCGTGCCGGAATTGAGCGCGGCTCCCACATCGGCTCCGCTACCGCCGCGTTCAAGCTGGGTTCGCGCTGCGTTCAAACGGCCCTGTTTTTCAGCAAGATCGGCTCGTGCGGATGCCAATTGCTGGTTGAGGTTCGAGACTTCCTGTTCGGCGTTGGTCGATCCGTTGGCGCTTACCAGACCGCGCGCGGCGCGGTAATTGTCGACCGCCGCCTGCGCTTCGACCGCGTTGCGTTCAAGCTCGGCCATCTTTGCGTTGACCGTATCAAGCGTCGCGTCCGTGCGCGCGGTTTTCGTGTCGATCTGGCCTTGAAGATAGGCCTCTGCAATCAGGTTGGCGGAAGCCGCCGCAAAGGCTGGATCGGTGTTGATGGCTGTGATGTCGATCACGCGGGTCTGACCCGAACGGGTGATCAACACTCCGCCGCGCATTCGACTGCCAAGAAGCTCAATCTCATCCTCGGTGAAAGGATCGCCATCGGGCGAGGCAAACCGGTCCGCATAAAGGCGACCCGCGCGCTGCGCGACAACCGGAGAACCAACCAGACGAATTTCGGTGTCGATCGGGTCCGCCAGGGCGACAGGCACTCCTTCGCGCGGCCCTGAGGTGCGGACCGGATCGGCGGCCGGTTCGATCAGCAAAGTCGCTGTGGTCGAATAGGCCGGAACCTGGAGGAACAGAAATACGGCGGTAAGCGCGATGATCGACAGAACCACGCCGAAAAACAACAAGATGTTGCGGCGAAACACCTGCCACAACAGACCGGGGTCCGGCAGAAGCGGGACCGAATTGCTCGGGCCGACCGCGTCTTCGGTATCCTCAATTAGTCCGGTGTCCATGTCGTTCATTAATATGTCCCCCGAAGCGCCTTAACCCAGACGGCTTCTATGAACAGAAAAAAGTGTGGTCGCTCACGGCCAGCTCGCGGTTCATCAGGCTTTCCAATCGGGCGTTTGAACGCGCCGTTAACCCAACAACCCCCGTCTGCCGTTCGTTAAGACATCTTCGATACTCGGCTTTGCCTTAATGGCAATAGCTATGAGGGCTTTCATAGTGCACTGCAACATATTAGGACGCCTGCGCGCGCCATTCGACGACTGGCGTGTCTTGCGGGTATCAAAGCGGCACGGCGCGCTTTGTATTTGGGGACGGTTTGGAAGACATGACTGAGTTTGCCGTGTCAGACCAAGTGAGTCCTCCGCCTGTCTTCATTGTCGGCGCGCCGCGTTCGGGCACGACCATGTTGGCGGCTATGATCGGTTCGCATTCGCAGTTTGCCGTCGGCCCGGAAAGCCAGTTCTTCAGCAAGCTTTCTCCGCAAACGCTCAAAACAGCGGTGGCCGATCCCTCTTGGCCTGATGCGGCGGTGGAGGCGCTGGGCTCTTTGACGCTGGCCGATCAATCGGTGGCGGAGCTATTTGAAACCGACGCAGACCACCTTCGTGCGTTTTTGGCTGAGCGCGAGCCGTCGGCGCGCGCTATTTTAGAGGCGTTGACGGTGCCCTTTGCGGCCGCGCGCGGCAAACCGGGATGGGCGGAAAAGACGCCTAACCATCTGCTCAACCTCGATACGATCCGCGCCGAATGGCCCGAGGCCGCCGTGGTGCGCATCATCCGCGATCCGCGTGACGCGGCGCTTTCAACCGGGCGGCTGCCGACCTTCAGTTCCTCTTTCGTGGCCAACACGCTGATGTGGCGGTCATGGCAGGATAGGGCCGCGCCGTTCTTTGAAACCGATGCGCGCGCGATCACGATCCGGTACGAAGATCTGGTGGCCAATCCCGAAGCGCAATTGCGCAGCCTTTGCGAGTTTCTGAGCGTCGATTATGAGCCCGCCATGATCGAATTTGCGAACGCGGCGGCGGATGTGTCTTCTGAGAATGAGACCTGGAAAAAGCCTGTCTCGGGAGAACTCGACCGGTCGCGTATGTACGCCTGGCGCGAAACTCTGGATGAAGGGCAAAAACGTTTCGCAAACCTTATCAATCACGAATATCTGGCGCGCTTCGGTTACGATCACGACGCCGCTCCGGTCAAAACAAAGCGCGTGTTCCGGATGTCCCCTGAGCTGGTCGAAGCGCATGAAGGCGCGCTGATCGCCATGGCGACCAAGGGGAAACGATGGCTGCCGGAGCGCGATTGGCAAAAGGCTGATCTGGTGTGCGAGCGGCCCCAATATCGCCGCAGCCACGGCTTTTCCTTCCTCGCACGACTGGCGTGGGGGCGTTTGACGCTCGCCCGGTTGCCGAAGGGGTAAGGGGCGAGGCATGCGCGGCACCTATCGGATCAAGCAATGGTTGCACCGGCGCAAAATGCGGCGCCTTTTGGCCGAGGCCGAGCGGCAAGTGGCGCGCTTTCCTTGCGTCACGCAGCGCAAGGCGCACGGATTGGATCATCCGTTGATTGTCTCGCTCACTTCCTACCCGCCGCGTTATGACTATCTGACCAAGACCATTCGCAGCCTTCTGGATCAGACGGTGAAGGCCGATCACACCATCCTATGGATCGACCAATCCGATGAGGCCGCGCCGCTGCCGCAACGCGTGCTGGACCTGCGCCAACACGGGCTCGAAATCCGCAGCTGCCCTGATTGGCGATCCTACAGCAAGCTGATCCCGGCGCTGGCCGAGCATCCCGAGGCGACCATCGTGACCACTGATGACGATGTGTTCTATCGGCCCGATTGGCTGGAGACGCTGGTCGAAACCTCGAAACGCCACCCAAAAGAAGTCGTGGGCACGCGCCTGCATCTGGCTCCGCTTAAAGCGGATGGCCGGTTTGAAAACTATTCCGATTGGACGCTCGCCAGCCATTTGCAGAGCGCGCCTGACGCTGGGTCGCGCCTGTTTCCAACGGGTGTGGGCGGGGTGCTCTACCCGCCGGGGGTCTTTGATCCTCAGGTGATGGACGACGCGCTGTTCATGCGCCTTGCGCCGCGCGGCGATGATATCTGGTTTTTCTGGATGGCGCGTATGGCCGGGACGACGCAGCGGCGCACGGCGCAGTGGTTCGATCTGGTCGAATGGCCATCCTCGCAGGATGTGGCTCTGGCGGCAGACAACCTGCATGGCGAGGGCAACGATCGCCAGATCCGCGCGATGGAAGACCATTTCGGGCCGGTGCCATGACGCGCATTTCCTTCATCATGCCCACCTTCAACCGCGCGGATTACATCACGCAATCGCTCGACGCGGTGCTGGCGCAGATGACCCCGGATGACGAGCTGGTGGTGGTTGACGATGGATCATCCGACGGGACCGAGGAGGCTGTGAAGCCCTATCTCGACCGGCTGCGCTATCTGCGGCAGGACAACGCGGGCAAATCGGTCGCGCTCAACCGCGCGATGGAGGTGACCGACGGCCAATATGTCTGGATCTGCGATGACGATGATCTGCTGCGCCCCGGCGTGGTTGAACGCATGGTCAGCGAAATCGAGAGCGCGGGCGTCGATATGGTCTTTGGCCGTTACACACGCTTCCGAATCGAGGACGGCGCGCGGGTGGAGATGGGGGCGGGATACTGGCCCGACCTTGGCCGCGGTTCGGTCGCGCGGCACATCCTCGAAGACGCCTTCGTGATGCACAACGCCTCGCTGGTGCGGCGCGCGGCTTACGATCGGCTGGGCCCGTTCGATCCGCGCATGCTGCGCTCGCAGGATTACGAGATGTTTGTGCGATTGGCGCTCAGAGCCACGATCCGCTTCGTCGATACGGTCGCGTTCGATCAGCGCAAACACGAAGGCGCGCGCGGGCCAGCGGTCGTGAAACACGCGGCAAACGCGTCGGACAATGTCTGGCAGAAATACGACGCGATGATCTTTGACGGGCTTACCCGCGATGCGCCGCTGTCGTTCTTTGAGGCGATGTTCGCCGCCGACGCGCTCGACCTCATCACCCGCGCCGCCCGGCTGCAACGCGGAACAATTCTGGCGCGCCACGGCCTGTGGGATGCGGCGCTGACTGACTTCGAAGCGAGCGTGAGCGTGGCCCCCGACACACCCCTGTCGCGGGAGGAAATGGACATTTTGTGGCGCGCGGTGGCGGGAAAGCATGGCTTTGCGGGCCTTCTCGAAGATGGCCCGTTCGCGCGGTTGCAAGCGCTCAAATCCAGCCCTTTTGGCCGCGAGATCCTGCGCGAAGTGACCGATGGCCTCGTCTGGGCGCTGCGCAGTGAAGAGCCGCAAGTGCGCGCCGATGCGCGCGCGTTCTTGAAAAGAGCGGGGTGGGGCGGTCCGGTCTGGCGCTGGGTTCAACGCCGCGTGGGCCTGGATAGGACCTTGCCCGAAATCGTCACGGAGGTGCGGCAGATCCCGCCGCTGACCTAGGCTTGAGCCGCTTAACGCGCGTGCTCGGTGAGGGATTCGTCGGTCATCAAAAAGCGCGGCGTGCTCTGCCGCTCATGCGGTTTCAGCAACCGTTCCGAAGCGATATCAACCAACGCCGTTGGCTTACCCAGCCCCTCTAAGATCCCGGCCACGATCCCCCTTTCCCCGCGCATGCGCAGCACTTCGCGGTGGTGCACTTTACGCTCAATCGAGGCGGCGTGTTGCTCCAGGGCGTGCCGATCATCGGGCGACAGCGGCAAGTCGGCCAGGATCGCGCGGCTGCCGTTCAAGAGCGCGGCAAGGTCTTCGATTCGGTGCTGGCTGCTAAGCGAGTTGGACCGGACCAGCGCCGCGTAGCCGCAACTGGGCACCACCTTCATCCGCGCGCCCAGCGCCAGAGAGCGGGTGTAGAGCAGGAAGTCTTCGCCCAATCGGCACATTTCGTCGTAACTCAGGCCGTGCTCGTCCAGAAACGCGCGCCGGATCACGGGTTTCAGGAACCCAAGCTCCCCGCGCACGCGCCGCTGCGCGCTAAAGCCGCGCGGTTGCGCGATATTGCCGCGCACGAAATGTTGGAAGTCGATCACCACCGCGCTTTGCGTTTGGGTAAGCCCGTTGGTTTCCAGGCTGAACCCGTCCAGCTCCGTCGGATCAGCGACAAACACGATGTTGTCCGCGCACAGGTCCCAATCGTCTTCGGCGAGGATGCGCTCAAAGCGTTCAGGCAGAAAGAAATCGTCGGCGTCGAGAATGGCGATCAGCGGCGCGTGGCTTTCTCGAATGGCGCGGTTGCGCGCGGCGGATGGCCCCTGATTGACCTCCTGTTGCAGCATCTTGAAACGCGGATCGCCGGCGCTGGCGGCTGTTGCCGCTTTGGCGGTGTCGTCGCTGGAGGCATCGTCCACGACGACCACTTCGGCGACATGAGCAGCGGCCAGGGCGCTTTGCACCGAGCGCGCGATCGTCGCGCTCGCGTTATACGCGGCAATGATGACGGCAATCTGTAACTCGCCTGACGTCAAACGCTTTGCCCCTGAAACGGACGTGATTGTCCGCAATGAGTGCCCGATACACCAGCGGCCGCGACCATTATAGATTTGAGCGTGCAGGACTGGTGCGAAAAGCATTGTCGCACCGCAGCAATGCTGTCAAACGCGGCGTTCGGAGTGCGACGTGAAAATCGGCTATATCGTACATAATCTCAACGATCCGGCGGTCGAACGCCGATGCCAGATGCTGGAGCGCGGCGGCGCTGAAGTGCGGCTGGCCGGATTTTGCCGGGACGCCTCGCTGTCACCGGCCATCGCAGCAAGGCGGCCGATGGAACTGGGCGCTTCGGCGGACGCGGCGATGGTGCAGCGCGCGCTGGCGACTTTGAAGAACGCCGCGTTTCACGCTGACCTCGAGGCCTATTGCGGCGAGTGCGATGTCATCATGGCGCGCAATCTGGAACAGCTGGCGATTGCGCGCGCCTTTGTCGGGGACCGCGCTCTCATTTACGAATGCCTCGACATTCACCGCTCGCTAACCGGATCAAGCCCGCCGGCGCGCGCGGTGCAGTTTGTCGAAAACCAGTTATTGCCGCGCGTGGACTTGCTGCTGACCTCTTCGCCCGCTTTCCTGCGCAACCATTTCGATCAGACCGCGCTGAAGGCGCCGAGCTATCTGGTCGAGAACAAGCTGCTGGTCGCGGATGGCGCGGCCCCGGTGCCTTCGCAGCCCGCGCCGCAAGAGCCGGTGACCATCGGCTGGTTCGGGATGCTGCGGTGCCAGCGGACGCTCACCTTCCTCACCGATCTGACCGCGCGCAGCGAAGGGCGGATCACCGCGCTAATCTGTGGCAAGCCTTCGCCCGCTGAACTCCCCGACTTTGAAGCGCGCGTGGCGGCAGCCGAGGGGCTGACCTACACCGGGCCGTATACGTACGATGACTTACCCGATCTCTATGGTCGCTGCCAATTTGCCTGGGCTATTGACTGGTTTGAAGAAGGCCTCAATTCCAGCTGGCTGCTGCCCAACCGCATTTACGAAGCCATCGCGCATGGCGCGGTGCCGATAGCCTTGGACAGCGTCGAAGTGGGGCGCTGGCTCGAACGCCATGACGCCGGGCTGCGGGTGGCCGATGGCGAAGACGCAGGGGAACGACTGTTGAGCATGCAGATGGCGGAGCTTGAGCGGCTGCAAAAAGGCGTCCGAGGCGTCAGCCCGCAAGACGTGCTGGCCGACACGCGTGATTGCGAGGAACTGGTGCGGACCATGACCGGAGCGCGCAAATCATGAGCTTGCTGGTCGTCATACCCTGCCTCAACGAGGCGAGGCATCTCGAAGGCCTGATGAAAGGCATGCTGGCGGACAAGGATATCACCGCGCTGGTCGTCGCTGATGGCGGGAGCACGGACGGCAGCCAGGCGATTGTCGAACGGCTGAGCCAAAGCGACCGCCGCGTCCACTTGCTGAACAATCCCGCCAGGATCCAAAGCGCGGGCGTCAATCTGGCGGTGGCGCGTTATGGCGAAGGGATGGAATGGCTGCTGCGCGTCGATGCGCATTGCCTTTACCCGCCCCATTACAGCCAGACGTTGCTCAAAGCCGCCAAGGAGCGCGAGGCGAGCGCGGTGGTCGTCCCGATGTTCACCAAGGGGATCAAAGGCTTCCAACTCGCCGTGGCGGCGGCGCAGAACAGCGTGCTGGGCACCGGCGGATCGCCGCACCGATCCTCGGGCGAGGGCATGTTTGTCGAACACGGGCACCACGCGCTGATGCGGATTGATCTGTTCAAACAGGTCGGCGGTTATTGCGAAGGGATGCCGTGCAACGAAGACGCGGAGCTGGACCATCGCCTGATCGAAGCGGGCGGGCGCATCTGGCTCGAACCGGCGGCGGCGATCATCTATTTGCCGCGCGAGACGATGGGCGCTTTGGCCAAGCAGTATTTCAAATATGGCAAGGGCCGCGCGGCAACGATCAAACGCCACCGGGTGCTGCCGCGTTTGAGGCAGATGATCCCGCTGGCCGTGCCCGCCGCGATGGCCTTGCTCCCGCTCAGCTTTGTTCACCCGATCTTTGCGCTGCCCTTTTTCAGCTGGCTGGCGCTGTGCCTGGTGGTCGGCGCGGTTGTGGGGCTTCGTCCCAACAAAATTCGCTCTCGCGGTGGATGGCGCGTGCTGGCGGGCGTGGCGGCGGCGATCATGCACGCCTCCTGGGGGCTGGGCTTTTTGAAAGGCTGGGTGTTCCCAAACGGCGCGAACGAGCCGCGCTACGGCTTAATTCCCGAAACCTAGGTCCCGACTGTCGCTTTCTGCTTGTCCCAGCATGGCCGGCCCGCTTCGACGCTCTCGGTCTTGGCGACGCAGGTGTACTTGACCGTAGCGGGTAGAGCCGTTTCGTCGAAGGGGCCTGCCCATCGGTTGAGCGTGCGCGATCCCAGCAAGTTCATGTAAATCTTTTGCGGAATGTCGGGCAAAGTGATGTCGTCGGCGGTCGCGCGGAACACGCGCTCGCCATCGACATACCAATCGATATAGCCGGGTTGCCAATTAAAGCCGTATGTGTGGAACCCCTCGCTCGCATCAAAGCCAAGTTTGTGAACATGGCTGAACTTATCGTCATGGTAATAGACGGTGAATTGGACCTCATCGGACTTCGCACCGAGGATTTCGACATCAATCTCGTTCCAGGGCTTTTTGAAAGCCGGGCCGTTATAGGTGAAAAAGCCTGAGACCAGACCGCTGCCCTTGGCCGCGCGCATGGTGGTTTCGAAATAGCCATGGCCGTGGCGCTTGCGACTTTGCACTTCACCCGATGAGAACGGGTAATTCGACTGGCGATTTGTGCCCATGGTGAGCGTGAGGCCGTTTTTGAATTCCGTCTGGCCCTTTTGCCAATCGTTCATGGCGTAATTGCCGTTGCTCCACCCGTGCGAGATGTACCAGCGTTTGCCGCGAAAGGCGCTCAAATCGTCGGTGAAGCTCTGTCCCTTTTCGATCCGGTCGGGAAGGGGGCCTTCCACTGCGGCGCTCGCCGCGTCCTGTTCAGCCTGCGCTTCGTCGGCGGCGCAGCCGGTGATCGCGACAAACGCAAGGCCGCTCGCGCCAAGCGCAAAAACAGGGCCGGTGGCTTTGATCATCGATTTCCTTTCAAACGGGATGTGGGCCGTGGGCCACTGTACCAAACCTTATGCCCGCAGACGCGTGAATACCGACTGACTGTGTTTCGATCATCCCCTTTTTGGATTGAGCGCGCTGGATGGCGGGTGGAGCGCTGGAGGCGTGCCCTATGGGAGACGAGTGACAAAGACGCTCGACCTTCGCCTTTGGCTCGACTATTTCCCCGCGCGCGATGAACGATACCTTGGACACACTCGAAGAGGGCGACACAGCGCCCAGGACACGCAGCTGGCCGTGGATCGTGTTTCCGGCGCTGTTCGCGCTGGCTCTGTTGGCGGCGGCTTTGGGGCCGGATGCGCTTCTCAATCGCCCGCCAGCCGGAGAGCCGGTGCTATCGGTTGATCTGAATTCGCCCGATCCATTGGGCGCGGAACCCTTGCCCGATCTCGACCTGACGGACGCGACTTTAGACGAAGAAGCGTTGATCGATGTGTCGCGCGAAGAAGCGATGGAGATCAACGCCGCCGTCCCGCTGTCGGATGTGCCGGTTATAGCCGCCTCGCCCTTCGCTTCGGGCCTTCAGGACTCTGATCGCGACCGGGCGCGCACCTGTTTGGCGATTGCCGCCATTTACGAAGCGGGCAGCGATCCGGGCGACCAGATGCCGGTGATGCAGGTGGTGCTCAACCGCGTGCGCCATCCCGCCTTTCCCAACGGCGTGTGCGACGTGGTGTTCCAAGGGGCCGAGCGCAGCACCGGCTGCCAGTTCAGCTTCACCTGCGATGGATCAATGGCGCGCACGCAGCCGCCGCAAAGCACGCTCGCCAAGGCCAAGGGATTGGCCGAATATATGCTGGTCGAAGGGGTCGATGACCGCGTGGGTCACGCGACGCATTACCACACCGATTGGGTGGTCCCCTACTGGAGCGCCAAACTGAACAAGGTGGCGAAGGTTGGCACGCATATCTTCCTCAGCTGGCCCGGCGGCTGGGGGCAGAAACGCGCGTTTAACGCGGCTCCTTCCGCGGCGGAGGGTATGGTGCCGCAGCTCGCAAACTACTCGCTGGCGCATTCGGGCGAGGAAGGCCGGATTGAACTGGACGCTGATGAGTGGGCGGATCTGAACGCGCTTGATCCCGATTTCCTGACAGGTGATCTTGCGGGTACGACGAGCGGTGGAGGAGCGAGCGCTTCGGCTCCAGCGCCTCAGGAATTCGTAATCCCGACCAAGACGTTGGCCTTCAGCAATGGCATGACACCGGGGCGCTGGTCGCTCGATGCCGCCGGGATTTGTGGCGATTTGCCGGCCTGCCGCGTCGTCGGCTGGTCCGATTCCGCGCGTTCGCCCGGGCAGGTGACGCCGGGCGCCTTGGCCGGGTCTCCGCCGGACCTCGTGTTTGTTCAGGACCTGCGCAACCGGGTGCAGACCGCCTATTGGGACTGCGGCAAATGGACCCGCGCGGGCACCAGCAAATGCTTGGGGTCGGCCAGCGATACGGTCGCGCTGGTCAAGGGCAGCAAACTCTAAGAATCATAGCTTAATCGAGGCTTGAGGTGATGATAGACCGCGTGGTCCCCTCGACGCACAGACACGACAAACGCCCGGTTTTGTAAGCGCCGGTGTCGATCGCGATGCGGTTCTCTTGCTCTTCCACCGCCGGAACTATGGAGTGGCCGTGGACGATCATCGATCCATGCCATTGCGTCGATGAGGTAAACTCGTCGCGGATGAAGAACTTGTCGAAATCGGTTTGTTTCTTGATCGGCACACCGGGGCGCACGCCCGCGTGGACGAAGAAATAATGGCCGCTTTCAAAATGGGTTGGCGCGTCAGCCAGCAGGGTGAGAAAGCGTTCGGGCAGCAGCCGCGTCAACCGCTCACCAAAATCGACCGCGTCTTCGTCATCGCGCGGCGGATCGATCTCGAAGCTTTCAAGCGTTTGCAGCCCGCCATGCTCAAGCCACAGGTCTTGCGCGGATTGATCGCCCTGAGCCGAACGCAGCATCAAATCTTCGTGATTGCCCCGGATCAGCGTGGCCCCAGCGGTGCGCACCAGCCGCTCAATCAGGCCCAGCACCTCTTTGCTCGACGGCCCGCGATCAACAATATCGCCCAGAAACAGCAGCCGCACCGTATCAAAGGTACGGTCCGAGGCTTCAAAATGTTGAACGATATCATTGAGCAGTTGTCTCAGCAGATCATACCGACCATGGATATCGCCAATGGCATAAATCCGCTCGTTCTCGGCGGTCGAGATATGGCGTGGCTTTTTCCTGCTAAAGGTCAGCATGTCAGGCATATGGGGGGATAGAACAGCGATGTCAGCGATTAATTCGCAAGTCGGCGCAATCCATGCTCCTCAAATCAGTTTCGCCGTGGCGTGTTACAACGCTGGGCCCTTTTTGCGCGATGCGGTTGAATCCGCGCTTAATCAACGCGGTGTCGATGGTGAGGTGCTGATCGTCGACGATGGGAGCTGCGACGGCAGCTTGGAAGAAGCGCGCGCCATGGCGGCGGCCGATCCCCGCGTGCGTGTGTTTCAAACGCCGCAAAATGGTGGCCCCGCCGCAGCGCGCAACATCGCGATGGAGGAAATGCGCGGGGAATGGTTCGCGGTCCTCGACAGCGACGACCTTATCGATCCCGACCGCTCGGCCCGATTGCTGGAAATCGCCGCGCGCGAAGGCGCCGACATGATCGCCGACAATATGATCGTGTTTGGTGAGGGGATTGAGGCGCATCCGTTCCTGACCGATTCCGAAGTGGGGGCGGGCCGCAGAATCGAGCTGGACGAGTATTTCTCTCGCTCGCAGCTGTTTTCAGACAAAGCCGCCTTTGGCTTTTTAAAGCCGATGATACACCGCATTGCGCTTCAAAACCCTAAGGTTCGGTATAACGAGGCCCTGCGAATTGCCGAAGATGACGAATTGATCGTGCGGCTTTTGAACGCGGGCAAACGCTACTACCTCGCCCCGGTGGCGCATTATCAGTACCGCAAACACGCCGGATCGATCTCACATCGGCTGTCGGTCGATCACGCGACGCGGATGATGGAGGCGGAGCGGCATGTGCGCGAACTCATCGGGCCGGAGCGCGCCGCCACGCCGGAATACGCCGCGCGTTACGCGTCGATTGAGCGCGGGCTGGCCTTTGTCACCTCGATTGAGCACCTCAAACATCGGCGCGTGATCCCGGCGATCACGTCGATCCTCAAACACCCCTCAGCCGCGCTACATTTCCGCATGCCGATCGAGGCCAAACTGAAACGATTTTTTGGCTCCTGAATCCCGCCGGTGAACAGGAGGCATTCTTTCATTGAAGGGTCATCAACTAGGCCCTAGGATTGCCGCAACGCACAAGACAAACAGGTTCAGGACGGGTTCCATGCCACAATCTAAGCTTTTCGGCGCTTTCGCCGCCGCGATCATGTCGCTTTCTCTGGCTGCTTGCGCGGGCTCTCTGCCCCCGGCGGGCACCGCCGCGTACCAGGCCACCGAATACCGGCTGGCCGCTGGCGATGAGCTGCAAATCACGGTGTTCGGCGAAAGTTCGCTGACCAAGGAATATGTGGTGTCCTCAGCGGGCGATATCTCCTTCCCGCTGGTTGGCGATATCCCTGTGGTGAACCTTTCCGTGCGCGAGCTTCAGGACAAACTGATTGGCGAGCTGTCGCAGGGCTACCTCAACGATCCACGCGTCACCGCCGAGGTGCTCAATTACCGCCCGTTCTTCATCCTTGGCGAAGTGTCCAAGCCTGGCCAATTCCCGTTCAGCGATCAACTCACCGTCTATCAGGCGGTCGCGCTGGCGGGCGGCTTCACCTACCGCGCGGACCGCGGCAAGGTCTTTATCCAGCGCGCCGATACGGGGCTCGAAGAAACCTATGACCTCAAAGAGGGCAAGCCGGTCTATGTCTCGCCCGGCGACACGATCCGCTTTGGTGAGCGCTTCTTCTAAAGCACCCGATTCGATGGGGGACACCGGCGCATCCGGGACCGATCATTCGGTCACAATCGGCGTGTGCACATTCCGCCGTCCTGAATTGCTCACCGCTCTGCGCTCTTTTGAGGCGCTGAAGGGCGCGGACCGATACAATCTGTCAGTCGTCGTGGTCGATAACGACGAAACAGACGCCGCGCGCGCCTCGGTCGAGGCGTTCGCGAAAACCTACCCCTATCCGCTGCGCTACGTCCACGCGCCGGCCAAGAATATCTCCATTGCCCGCAACGCGGTGCTCGACGCGGTGGAGACGCCGTGGTTGCTGTTCATGGACGACGATGAGATCGCCGATTCCGACTGGCTTGAGCGGATCATGCAGGATGCACCCGCCAACGACGCCATCATCGGCGCGTGCGAGGCGGTGTACGATCCCGCGATGCCCGATTGGCTGGAGATGTGCGATTTCCACTCCAACCGGATCACCGGCAAGGTCGAAAACGCCTACACCAGCAACGCGCTTTTGCGGATGAGCTTCGTGCGCGAACACGCCCTGCGGTTCCGGCTGGAACTGGGCAAGACGGGGGGAGAGGACACGATCTTCTTCCACGAATTGGTGCGCGCGGGTGGGCGTATGGCGTACCGCGCAGAGGCCATCGTGCGCGAGCCTGTGACGCCGGGGCGCGCGTCGATGGATTGGGTCAAAACCCGCATGTTTCGTGCGGGGCAGACGCACGGGCTGGTGACGCGCGAATTTGATCCTTCGGCCTATCGCACCCTGCTGTTCACCGCCGGAGCGAAGTCCGCTTTCAGCGCCGCGATGAGCCTTGCGACCCTTCCGGGCACGACTGCCTCACGCAAATGGTGGGCGCGCGCGCATCTGCACGCGGGCGCGGTGCGCTATCGGATCAAGCCGACCATTCTGGAAGAATACGCTTAGCTTTCGAGCGCGCCCGACGCCGCAATATCGCTCGCCAGCAACGCGAAAAGCGGGCTACCCGGATCGCTCTTCATCTCGGCAAAGCGGCCCTGTGCAATCATCTGCCCCTTGTCGAGCGCGATGACCTCATCCGCGATAGTGATGAGCGATGACCGGTGCGCAATGGTGACGATGGTCAATTCCCCGCGAAGCGCTTGAATGGCGTCGGCGATGATCGACTGGTTCTCCCAATCGAGCGCGCTGGTCGCTTCGTCCAGCACCAGCAATTGCGGCTGACGCAGCAGCGCGCGCGCGAGCGCCAGACGCTGACGCTCCCCGCCCGAAAAGCGCGAGCCCCGATCCCCCGCCATCGTTTCCAGCCCATCGGGTAAGCCACGCACCAGATCGCCCGCGTTCGCCTGATCCAGACTGCGCCAGATTGCGTCTTCGCTCGCATCGGGCTTGCCGATCCGCAGGTTCGCCGCGATCGTGTCGTTCATCAGGAACGCGTCTTGCGGCACGCAGGCGACCGACCGGCGCCACGCGCGGCGGTTCGTGTCTTCCAACGGCTGACCATCGATCAGCAACGCGCCTTCGGATGGCTGGGTCAGCCCCATGATGAGATCGCCCATCGTGCTTTTCCCCGCGCCCGATTGCCCGATTAACGCGGTGATGGTCCCGGCCTTGATCGTCGCGTTGACGCAGGACAAAGCGGGTGCCTTGGCCCCTTCATATTGCACGCTGATATCGGCAAATTGCAGGCTTTGGGTAAGGCGCGGCGCGGGTTCCTGCGTCTCGGGGTCGCTTTCCCGGTGGCTTTCAAAGAAACGCGCCATATCGCGGTAATTGAGGTACGCGTGCGCGCTGCTCAGGAACATGGTGATCGATGTCTGGATGCTTGAAAAGCGCGGGGCGACGCGCGCGAAGATAACCAGCAGCACGCCCAGCCGCGCCAGATCGAGCGCGAGCCATTGGACCGCCACCCACACAAACGCGGCCGCAATTATCGCGGTGCCGATCTGGAAAAAGACCGTGCCCCACTGCGCCAGCGCCGAAAAGCCGAGTATCTCCTTGCGGGTTTCGGCCAGATGCCGGCGATAAGCCTGCGAATGGTTGTCTTCTGAGGTGAACAGCTTCGCCAAGCGAATGTTGGCGATGAATTCCAGCACGATCTGGTTCTGGGTCTGAAGCTTGTCGGTCAACGCTTTGCCGTGTTTGCTGGCCAGACGGCGGATCGGATAGAGCACCAGAAAGAACACCGCCCCCACGACCACCGCCATCGCCGCCATGCGCCACGATACGCCCGCCGCCAGCAGAAGATAGATGCTCAGCAGGATCAGAGACTGCAGGATCGTCAGGCTGGCGTTCGCCGCAGTGAACATCCGGTCGGTGTCGTTGACCAATGCGTGGTTGAGATCGGCGTTTCGCCGCGTGCTGATCGCGCCCCATTCCGCCTCGCTCATCGCGGAGAACAGCTGCACCTTCATCTTCTCGGTCGCGAGGAAGGTCATCTTTTGGGTGTACAAGGTTCGCCACCGCGCCAGCAGAGCCTGCATCACCACGAGGATGACAAACACCAGCAATAGCGTCGTCAGGCTGGGGCTCAACGCTTTCAACGCGTCGCCCACGATGGGCAATCCGGTGGCCATGCCGCTTCCCTCAGGGGCGAGTGAGGCGACGATGGGGATGAGCAAAAGCAGCGAGATGCCTTCGGTCAGACTTCCGGCCAGCATCAAGGTGAAAGCAAGGATGATCCGGGCGCCGGTCATGCGCCAGATGAATTGGAAGAACGCTATCGTGTCCTTGCGGGTCAAAGCGGTTCGGCCTCCAACTGCTCCGCTACGTAATCGACCACTTCCTGCAAACGATCGAGGGCGGCGGGAACATGCAGCGTCCCGATCCGCACGTCGCGCGCAATTCGCGCGCCTTGCTCAAAGTACCGTTTGCGATCCTGCATTTCGACCGGAGCCTGGCTGAATCGGACCGAATAGCTGTAGCGCATCAGGCTGGTGAGCGACGCGGCCCCATCCATCCATTCGACACGCGGTTCGTCGCTGCCGCGTTGCAGCACGAACAGCGCGTCGCAGCCGGTGGCCCGATCGTGCATGGTGTTGAGGCGAAATTGGTGTTTCGGAAAGCCTTTCATGATCAAGGGCAGCGATTTGGCTCCGGGCACAACGACGCTTTCCCCGGCCTCCTTGCTCAACTTTAACTGCGCAAAAGCGGGCTGGACCACCAATCCATCGGCCTTCTGCGTATCGATCGCCATCAGGTCGTCGGTCAAAAGCGATCCGCCCGCGCGCAGGAACGCGGCGGCGGTTGTCGATTTGCCCGCCATCTTGTCACCCAGAAAACCAAAGCTCTTACCGCCATAGGCGACCGCGCTGGCGTGCAGGACGAAGAATTTGCGCAGGTGCAAAACCCATCCCATCGCCGGCCCCAGAAGCGGGAAGGGCAGATAATTCGCGGGCGCATCGGCGTGCGGTGTGATGACGATTCTGTCCGGGCCGGCGATCCGAATGGCCGCAACAC
Organism: Pseudomonadota bacterium; assembly: GCA_039814925.1. GTDB lineage: Bacteria > Pseudomonadota > Alphaproteobacteria > Sphingomonadales > Sphingomonadaceae > Erythrobacter. The sequence continues at coordinate 194,853 of JBCCAH010000002.1, read as the reverse complement.
CGGGGAACACCATTTCCACCCCGTCGGGCTTGTCATAGACGAAGTGAAGCGCGGCCTCGCCCACGGCGGGCACGGTGTCGCTGATGTCTTCGCGGCGAATGGTCAGATCGGGGATCTCTTTCGGATCGGGATCAACCGCGAGTTCGTCCATGCGAACGTCGCTGGCTATGCCCAGTCCAAAGGCCCAATAACGGTGCATTGCGTCATTCCTTGATCACGGGTTCCAATGTGGGCCGTTCGAGTGGCTGTTTAGCGATCTCCAACCACATGCCAAGCACCGCTACACGCCAAAGGAAATTTGCCTCGGCCCATTCATAGCTCATTTCATTTTGGGACAAACGCGCGCGCAAGGCGACAAGCGTGTCGCGATTGACGAAATCGGTGAGGCCGGGGCGGTCGGGATCGGTCCAATGTTTGAGTTGATCCTTGGCTTCCCACAGGCCCCCAAGGAAGCTCTCCAGAAAGTCATGTTTGTTGACCCGTTCGCGAATCGAACGTGGCAGGTCCTCTCCCATCGCCGCCCGCAGAACATAGCGAGATAGACCATCGCGCAGCTTCCAATCGGACGTGAGCGAAAGGCACAGTTCGAGCAAGTCGCGGTCGTAAAAGGGGAACCGGATGTCGACATCCGAGGCCTCGGCGCACAGCGCAAAGACTTCCAGCGAGAGCGGTTGCACGCCCAGCGTCATGGCCTCTTCGTGCATCATCCGTTCGGTGTGGTCGCGCTTGGAGGCCACACTAGGCCGGTCGTAGCGCGACAGGTCGATAGTCTGCGTCAGCGATGGAGCGAGCCATTCCTGCGCGTATTGGGCAGAGGAATTGACGGATTTCGCGGTTTTGGACGGGCCTGTTTTAAGCTTGGCTCTCAGATTGCGCAGCGCGCGGTAGGCCGGGATATGGACGAGGTAGCGCTGGAACGTGCGCCAACGCGTCCACGCCCCTCCGCTTAGAAGCCCCGACGAGGCCCGCGTCGTCTTATACAATTCGAGCCATCGACCGGCCATCGCCAACTCGTTCAGCCTTCCAAATCCAAATGACACGATCTCATCGCCGCCATGACCGCTCAAAATGCGTTTGAAACCTTTGCCGCGCATCATCGGCAAAAGTCGCCCCGAAATGGACCATCCGCGCGGCAGATACGGGCCGTCCATCACGGCGAGCCAATGTTCCATATCCGCGAGCGGATTGTGATTGTCGCTGGGAACCTCATCCAGATTGAGCGAAGCGTGCGAGGTGATGTCAGCCAGATAAGGTTCGTCCTCCCAGATGGCCGTTGCATGAAAGGTCATGGCAGCGGCGTGAATGTCGGCATTGGGATCCTGCGCGCGCATCGATGCGGCGATAGCTGAGGAATCCATACCGCCGCTTATCAGGAGAACCGGGTCTGTGTTGCGGGTGCAATCGGCAACCGCGGCGTCAAACAGCGCGCGAAAGCGCTCTGGTGCGTCATCGGGAGACTGATCGCGAGCGACATCTTCGATGCGCCAATAGCGTTCAGCGAAATGGCCGTCGCTTGTCGCGCGCATCACGTGCGCCTGAGGTAGACGAGCGATTTCGGTGAAGAAGGTTTGGTCAGTCTCAATGAACTGCTCGCTCACAAAGTCGGCCAGCATCAGCTCGTTAAGGGTGCCGTGCCCCGGCAAGAGTGAACGAACGGCCCGGCTTGCGCTGCCGAGGATGAGGCTGCCCTTCTGCCACGCGTAGTAGAGCGGCGAGAGCCCGAAAATATCGCGCGCGGCGAAGATTGTGCGCGTCTGAGGGAGATAAAGCGCAAAGGCGAAGGCGCCGCGAAGCTTGTCGGGCAGTTCTTCATCCCATCTCTCCCAACCCGCGCGAAGGATGTCCTCGGCCGCCGCGCCGCTTGGCAGTTGCAACGCCGCCATCACCTCCTCACGATTGGTGAGATCAAAGCCCGATGAGAGGAAAACGAGACGTGGTGGCCCGCTCGTCGCGGATGGGCTGTCCCGCAGCGCCGCAAAGTCGATCTGGGTGAGGTCGCGCGCTGAGGTGCTAACGATCATGGCGTGCCTAGGATCATAGCGCTACAAGAAGTTTGTAGCTGGCAATTTCGTCGTCCGTGTCGCCGGTTAAAACCTCTCCATCAAGAACGACCCAAGCGTGCGCTTTGAACTTGCCGTTGTCGTCGTTCTTCACGCCGATCTGGATCGTCGCCGCTTCGCCCGCCTGGGCAAGCAAATACCGCATGGCGAGGGAGCGCGTCAGGCAGGTCGCGTCCGGAACCGCCTTGGCGGTGTGGTGAATGGCCCAGACGATTGTTGTGTACGGCACATCTTGGCGCGGGTTGGGTGTCGCCTCGCGTATCCATTGGAGGACCGGCGCGTAGCCCTTGAAGGACAAGGTGGCCCGGACCACCATCAGCAGGAGCCAGCTTTTTACCAGTAAGCCGAAATGGAGGGCGAACAGAACGGCCCTTCTACGCAACCTTAGCGGCATCTTTCTGTTCGACGAGCCCGGCTTCGAGAAAGCTGCTGAGCACCGTTTCCAGATCCGCCGCGCAGCGCTCTGGCTCGACCTCGAATTCTTTGGTGACTTCGCCGATCAGGTCTTCAAGCGTGTGCGGTTTGGCCTCAAGGCACGTCCAAACGAGCGAAGCGGTCGAATTCAGTTTGAAGTAAATACTGGCCGACAGATCCAGCAGTGCGGCGCCGCCGTCGAGTTCGCACGAAACAACATCGGCGCTCGGAGTGAAGGCGGCGGATTTGTCGAGAGGTTGGCTAGGCATAAGAACTTTCGCGGCGTCGAGCTGTTATGTTCCCGCACACCGAAACGGAGAGCAGGTCGAATTCCACCTTATGGTGGGCGGCGATAATGTAAAAAAAAACGGCCGCAAAAGCGACCGTTTTTCTAGAAGATCGTTTGTCTTACGACACCGGCTGGTCAGCAAGCGGAGCGCCAACCACAAAGCCGCTGTCAAGACGGCTGCCCGAGCTGGTGTTGAGCGTCAGTTCTTCAAACGAACCGAGCTTTTCCATCTTCGGAGCTTCATAGGTCTTTTTCATCGTCAATTCCTCGCCTTAAAATTTGGCGTCCAAAGCACCGATTCGCTTCGAACCCCCCATGTGCAGTTCTTTGATACCCTTTGGTTAGCAGAAATCAAGCAGTTTTGTGCCGCGCCGCAACATAAACTAAACTACCCGTTCCGTAGACGTATAACGCCCGCTATGAGATATGACGTAGTTGGCAAATGTTAATGACCGTCTAACGAGATAGGAAATCAGACGGGATTCCCGGTGTTACGGGCTTTTGGGAGGAACACGATCCAAGCGCAGAGGCATCTTGTTGCGCTGTTAGGCGCCGGCTTACCGGGGGGGGAGCTTCCCCGCGCTGTCTCGGAATGGGACTGGTCGGCTCTGCTCGACCTCGCCGTGCAAACGAAAACGCTTGGCCTCGTGTGCAAAGTAGTGGACGATTCGCAGCTGGAATTACCCGAACCGGTTAAGGCCCGCGTTAACCAAAGCAAGCAGCATCTTCTGATGGCCAGCCTGTTCAACCTTGAATGGACTATCAAGGTCACCAAGGCGCTTCGAGACGCAGGAATCGAAGCGCTGGTTCTCAAAGGGCCGATCCAAAGCAACCTGGTCTATGGCCGTTGGGATATTCACCGGTCTGGCGATGTCGATCTGTTGGTGCGCCCAGACCGGTTTAAAGAGGCGGGCGATGCTCTTGTTCAGCATGGTTTTCTGCCCGTTTTCGATGAAACCGACCAATGGTGGATCGATCACCTGGGTGAAGAGCCCTATCACAATCCCAGCGTGCGCTCTCCGATCATCGATCTGCACCACCGCGTCCAACAACCCGGCGGTCCATTTCCCAAAGACCCGGAGCGTTTCTTCGCCGACAACGTCCACACACATTACAGTGGCGAAGACATTCCCGTTCTGTCCGTAGGGCATGGCGCGGTGTTGGCGGCGATCAGCTATGGCAAGGCCTTGGCCGAAGGCGCCTCCTGGATGCACTACACGCACGAACTGGTCACCGTGCACGCCGGGCTTTCGCCCAGTGAACGCACCGCGCTGCGCGAATTGGCGGTGTATCACGGGGTTCATCGATTGCTGGATGACGCCTTGGTAGCAGGGCGTATCCTGTTTGCAGGACAATTGGACACAGCTTTGCGGGTGCCTGAGGCTGACTACGAGCGCCTGCTGCAATCGGCCTTTGGTATGGATTCGCGCAAACGTTTGTTCCGTTCGCGCAAGCTGTGGGCCTGGACCGACGGCGCTTTGCCTCAGCGCGTGGTCGAATTTGGTCGCGGATTGATGCGCGTATGGCAAAGCGAGATGGCGCGTATCGCGCAGGAAAAAGAAGACACCAGCCGTTCTGAGCGCATCGCCTGACAGGCTGGACCAGCTAACCGGGCTAATTGTGTTAGTCTGCGTTCGCTAATTTAGGGCCTTCCACACATAGGCAGCGCCCCCAGCGGCGGCTTACTCTTCGAGCAGCGCTTCGCCTTCGAACCGGGCAACGGCGTGGCGGACAACCTTCGCCAAGGCTTCTTCGGAAAAGAACCCGCCGGGCACCAGGCAACGTTCCACCAGAACACGGCGAAACGCGTTGAAGGTTTCACGATCAGGCGGTGTCGCATCGGTCCAAAACTGGTCGATGCCGTTTTGGTAGGTGATGTCAGGCATGTCGAACACGGCCTGCCCCAAAGCGACCACCGGCGTTCCCATATCCAGCGCCAAAGTGCCGCTGGTTGAATTGATGGTGACCATGCCTTTGGCCGCCTTGGCGACCGGCACGATATCGCCAAATCCCATATAGTCGATCCGGTCGGACACGCCGAACTTCGCTGCGAAAGCGCGGGTTTCCTCTTCCCAATCGACCACCCCGTTGTCGAGCGGATGCTCTTTGACCACTAAACGCGTGTTGTCGGGCGCGTTTTCAGCGAAGGATTTGATCACCAGTGAGAGCGCGTCAGTCATGCTGGCGAAGTCGGAATGCAGCCGGATCTGCGCGTCAGAGGCGAGTTGCAGCGGGAAGAGGTAGAATTCTTCCTCTGAGCCAATCAGGCTTTCGACCAACCGTTCCGAATTTTCGCGGCGCTGTTTCCCGCGCATCAATTTGCGCGCCCAACCGACCCCTTCGATCAGCGGATGCCAAGGGCGGTGGTTCGCCCAGTTGGGATACAGCCAGCGGGTCAACACATCGGCGGAGTTGTACATCAACCCTTCGAGCGCGCGGCGGCGGAAGGATGAGGGGACCTGTTTGTGCGCAGGCACCGGCGGCAATTCAGCCGCCCGATTGCGATACCATTCCGGGTCGCGCGGCAGGCGCGAATGGCCGTTCACCCCATCCAATTCCAGAGTGACCCAGTCCGGGCGGACATAGCCTTCTTCAAAGACGTGGACCGGTATGTCGAGCTCGCGGCAGACGGCGGTGGCCGGCACGTGGTGCGCACGGCAATCGCCGAACAGAACGACGTCGGTGATGCCTTTGTCACGGATAATGTCGCGCAAGGCGTCGGGCCAATCGGCCAAGGTGCCGCGATAATCGATCCGTCCGGGCAGGCGCCAGAACAAGCGATCACCGCCGTTGAAATTCACTTTATAGACGTCGTGGCCCGACCGGATGAGCTCTTGCCCCAGCCGGCGAAAAAGCGGACCCATCAGCCCCTGCAACAGCAGAACGACGCGCGGCGACGATGGCGCGGCGCGTACATTGGGAATGGCGTCAGGCACAAGTTTGTCCTGATCACCAGCCTGGGGTGCGCGCTTTTCAGCGCGATCAAAGTGCTGAATCTTATCTGAAAACAAAATACTTAACCAAGATGCGACTCTTGCATTTTGACGTAGCACGCGACCTAATCGAAACATAATCCAAAATGAATTGTTCCACATACTTGAAGGGATAGCGATCGCCTAGACTATTGCCGCTTCGCGCCTGAGTGGCCACAGGACCAATCCCCATGATCGATATCGGTGTCGCCTTCCTTGTCAGCGTCCTAAACGCTTTGGTCGCAGATGGCCTTGTGTCTCCGCGACATGCCGGATTGCGTTCCTCAAGGGGGGTGTGGACGCTGGCGCTGTTTACCGGCGTTCTTTTTGGCGTCTTCCTCGCGGTGAGCGGCACACCTGCGCTGGCGGCGGTCCTGACCAGCGCGCTGCATTTCGTGGCGATGATCGCCTCCAACGCCAAACGCCGGGTGCTGGGCGAACCGCTGTTGTTCAGCGATTTTGCCGTGGTCGGCGCGATGGTGACGCACCCGCAATTCTACTTTTCGGTCCTGGCTTTGTGGCAGCAGATCGCTGGGGGCATCGGGGCGGTGGTTCTGGTGGCGGTCTTGGCGTGGCTGTTCGAACCCAGTGTCCATGTGGCAGGGATCGGACTTGGCTTGGCGGCGCCTTCTCTGGCTCTGCTCGCTCTGAGCGCCGGGGCGGGCGCGTATTCGGCCATCGCTTTGAAACCGGACGCTGAGGCCGACGTGGTGGCGCACGGATTGTGGCCGACCATCCTGATCTACTGGATGCGGTGGCGCGCTTCGAAAGCGGCGTTGAAGCGGGCCAAGCCTGCGGCGAGACCTTCGCGGGAGGAACTGGGCGGCAAAACGGGCGTCGATGATCTCCTGATCGTGGTGCAGTGCGAATCCTTCGCCGATCCGGCTCATTTGTTTGCGGAAGGCGGCATAGACCTGCCGCATCTGGCCCGCGCGCGGGAGACGAGCGCGCAATGGGGCAATCTCGAAGTGAGCGGCTTTGGCGCCTACACCATGCGCACCGAATTCGGCGTGCTGTTCGGCCGAAGCGATGCCGAGCTGGGGTTCCGCCTCTACGATCCCTACCTGACCGCGCGCGATGAAGCCGCGCCGGCCTTGCCGCAAATGCTAGGCGCAAGGGGGTGGCGCAGCCTGTTTGTCCACCCGCACGACATGCGCTTCTATTCGCGCCACCAGATCCTGCCGAAAGCCGGTTTTGCCGAACTGATCGGGGAAGATCGCTTTGCCAAGCCCACCGCCGATCAAGGGCGCTATGTCACCGACGCGGCGGTGGCGGACAAGCTGCTGGAATTGGCGCACGCGGCGAGCGGCCCGACCATGCTCTACGCCGTGACGATGGAGAATCACGGACCCTGGGCGCCCCGCGGTGATGCGAGCCCGGCGGCGATGGTCGCCAACTACAACCGCCGGGTTGAGGCAAGCGACGCGATGCTTGGTCAACTGCTCGATGGTCTGGGGAAATTGGAGCGCCCCACGACGCTCGTTTTCTTCGGCGATCACCGCCCCACCATCCCCGGCGCAAGTGACCCGGGCGGGGACAAGCACACGCCTTACCTTATCGTGCCATTCGGACAGGAAGTGGCTGCTGAACGGCGGGACCTGACGCCCGCGCAACTCCACGAGGCGATTGTGCAAAGGACGCTGGGCTCGGCCTAAGGGGCCAACCGCCGAAGCAGCGCGTCGCGCAAGCGTCCGGGCAACACCGCATCCACTGCCCGCAAGGCACGGAAAGCCCACGGCGTCACAAAGTGGCCATCCCTGCGGTCCCCGGCGGCGATGATCCGGCGCGCGGCCTCTTCCACCGGCAAAAGCATCGGCGCGTTATCCGTGCGCCCCGGCGTGTCGAGAAAGCCGGGTGCGGCCAGCGTGACGCTTACCCCGTGAGGCGCCACAGCTATCCGCAAAGAATCCGCAAACCGCGCCAGTCCCGCTTTCGATCCCGCATAGGCGCTGGCGAAGGGCAGCGAATGGTGCCCCGCCGCTGAACCGATCAGCACAATCCGTCCGGTCCCGCGATCCGCCATGCGATCCGCCAGCGCCGCCGCCATCGCGGCGGGTCCGGCAAAGTTGGTAAGGATCGATCGCACCACTAGATCCGGGCTTTCAACCCGCGCATCAACGGGCTTGGTTTCCCCCGTGCCCGCGACCAGATAGGCGATGTCAAACGCCCCGCTTGCATCCTCATCCGCCACAAGGTCCGCCGCGCTCTGAGCCTGCGTCACATCGCATTGGACTATCCGTGCGGTGGCTGCGCGCGCTTCCACCGCCTGGCGCGTTTCCTCCAGCCGGTCCGAATCGCGCCCCCACAAAGACAAGCGCACCGAAGGCGCCGCGTGCTGAATCGCAATCGCTCGGCCCAACGAACCCGAGGCACCCGTAACCAAAACCGAAAGCTTCTCTTTCGGTTTTTCTGTATTGGGCATCGCTGTGCGACTAAGCGGCAACATAGTGTTCGTTATGAGACCTTATTTTGCTGCATTGCAGCGCAAATTGGTTGACAAACCGGGGTCGTTTTGGTGCACACCTTGGCGATGAAGTCCCCCACTTCAAGCGATAAACGTCTACGCCTGTTCGAAAATCGATGGCTAGAGACACTCACGGTGATTTCCGTGGGGTGGTTTGTTGCGATCTGGTCCGGCGTGCTCGCATGGCTTGGTTTTTCGGCGTGGGGTTCGGCTTCTGCGCTCGAAGGCGTCGCTCTGATCGGGTTGGGCTGGCTGCTGTTTACCATGCTCGAATACACGCTGCACCGTTTCGTGTTTCACTGGAAACCGAAAAGCGAGATGATGGCTAAGGTCGTGTTTATCATGCACGGCAACCATCACGTCGAACCGACCGATAAACTGCGCAGCTTGATGCCGCCTGTGGTCAGCTTCCCGATCGGTTTTGCCGTCGCGGCGTTGTTCGATGCAACAATGGGCACGGCGAGTGGTTGGGCGTTCTTCGGTTTCGTGATGGGCTATGTCGCTTACGATCTGACGCATTACGCTTCGCATCAATGGCCGATGTCGTCGCGGCTGGGCCAGCGTTTCAAACGCTACCACCTCAAGCACCACTTTATCGCGGAACACGGCAATTACGCGGTGACGGGGCTGTTTTGGGACCGGGTGTTCGGCACGCAGATCAAGTTGGGTGAACGCCGCACTTCGCAAGAGCCGAAGCCGCTGAACGAACCGGTCCTTTCCGACTACGAAGCCGTCGAACCCGCCGAATAAAGCCTGAGGCTTGTGGGGTTGAGGCCCTAGCTTTAGACGGGTCCAGCTTCAGGTCGCCTCAATAACCGATTGCGCGATATCCAGATGCTCGCTCCATTCGGGCGCGCGCCATGCTTTCATCCGCTCCATCTGCGCCGCGCGCAGCGGACCGTTCGTGGCGTAATCGAGGATCACTTCCTGCCAGCGCGGCCCGTCAAGCGGATTGAGGAAGTCGGGCGCGCCCGCACCGGCCTCACGATGCGCGGCGATATCGCTGGCGATGACCGGCGTGCCCGCCGCCAAAGCCTCGGCAATCGGCATCCCGTACCCTTCGGAAAAAGACGGCATCAACAGCCCGCTCGCATCGCGCAAGGTCGCGGCCAATTCATCGTCCGAACAATTGTTGATCTCGTCCACATGCGGGGCCAGGGCGGGGGAGCGTTCGAGCATGTCGACGATCTGCTCGTTCTCCCATCCGCGCCGCCCGATCACTTTGAGCTGCGGGACCTGATCGGCGGGCAGTGTGTTCGCCATATGCCGCCATTGGTGGAGCAACAGCAGGTGGTTCTTGCGCGGTTCAATCGTGCCAAGGACGACGAAGTACGGCTCTTCCGGCGCATCTGAGGACGCGGGCGGATCGGGCAGACGCTCGGTCCCCAACAGCGCCGCGTGGATCGGCGGCACACGGTGGCCGCGCGCCTCAGCCCAGCGCGTGAAGGACGCGCCCGTCGCGGCGGAATTGGCGATGATCGCGTCGGCCAGTGTGGCGACCGTTTCCATACGCACTTCATGCGTCGCCGCGCCGCCGGGGCGGGCGTATTCGGGAAACTCGATCGGGATCAGATCGTGGACCATGCAGACAAAGCGCGCCTTTTCACGCGCCACGATCCGCGCCTTTTTGTCGGCCTTGTCGAGGTGATGCGGGGAGACTTGCACCAGAACATCGCTCGAACCCACGCCCACGCGGGTCGGCACCAGACGCCGCATCCACGGCAGCACATCGGGGATCGAGCGTTCGCCGGTCGCGGTCTTGCGGTCGGACCAACGCTCCTCAAGGTGATCGAGATAAGCGCCTGCGGTGTCGGCGGCGATGCGGCCGTACTTGCCGGTCGGGTGGACGGCGGCGTAGCTCAGCGCGTCGCCGTATCGCTGCGCCAACCCGCGCGCGTAGGCCATCTCCACCCGGTCCACACCAGAGGGACGCGGGTGGCGTACGCGCGAAATCAGACGCGATATGTCGAGGACGACTGTAGTCATGGGCGGCCTCCACCGATGGCGCGAATACGCCGCATGATGCGACCTTGAAACTGGCGCACAGGCTGCACCCAGCCCAGCCGGTTCTCCGCCTCGCCTTGCGCAACCCGCGCGATCAGCGTTTCAGCGGGGCAGGGCAATCCGGTCACCGGGTCGAGATAGCGCGGATAGAGCAGCAGCACACCCGCGACCAGTTCATCGAGTGACAGTTTGCGCGCGCGCCGATCCGGCACCACGCCTAGATCGCGGGTCAGACCCCATCCAGCGTAGAACGGCACGCCGTGGCAGGTGACGTCGCAGCCGCGCAACAAAGCCTCGAACCCGGAGAGCGAGGTGAGCGTGTGGAGCGCGTCGACCTGATCCAGCAGATCGCTCATCGAACCGCCGCGCACGATGCGGTTTGCGTGCTCCATGGCCGCATCGTCATCGACCGCGCCTTTGCGGTGGCCGGCGTCGACATCGGGGTGGGGGCGCCACCAGATTTCGGCGTCAGGCTCCAGTTTCCGCGCGCGGTGCAGCAGCTCAAGGTTGGAGGCGAGGCCCTGCCCGCCGAGCAGCACCGACATGTCGTCTTCGACCTGGCCGGGCACGAGGACGATGCGTTTGGTTCGATTGGCCTTGCTGGGGGCGGGCGCGGTGGGTTCGGACCCCGCGCCGTATTTGCTGATCCGAGCCTCGACGATGGTGGCGCGCAGGTGGGCGGCGCGTTCGAGCGTGGCGGCGGAAAAGGTTTCCTCGTTCAGCAGCCTTTCGAGATCGCTGGGGCGCGAGGGATCGTAATGGATGCCGGTGCGATCGACGATCACCGAGAGCGGCGGCACCAGATCGCTGCCAAGCCCGACCGAGCGAACAAAGCCGTCCTCAACTCTGACCAGATCGACGCCCTTGGCGCGCGCTTTCTCCTCCAGATCGGGCGATATGCGCGACGGCCACACGGCTAGAGCGCCGCCCAGCCTGGCGGCGGCGTCCACCGCGCGGGTGGCGGAACGGTGGAGCGCCAGCTCGGAGCCGGGCGACCACAGAAAGCGGCGGATTTCGTCGCGTTTCCACCAGCTCATCCCGCAAGCCGCGACGATGCGTTGTTGGGAGGAGGTGCCCGGAGCGTGGCCGGTGTTGCCGTCGAGCACGCGGCGCCAATCGCTCAATAGGGTGATCGCGTCTTCGGGCGAAAGATCGCCCTCGCCAAAGGGGTCGGGGAAGGGGCGGTGGAGCGCTTGGAAGGCGCGGGTTTCAAGGGCCTCGCGCGTCTCGCCCGGTTCGCCAAAGGGGCCGGGGGAGAGCACCTCGACCTCAAGGCCAAGGATGGCGGCGATGGCGATCCACTCGTCACTACCATGCGCGATCAGGCGCTTCGCGTGGGGCAGTACGGACCACGGGTCGAAGGCGTTAATGTTGTCGTCAGGCGCGAGGCGGAGGGTGGGGCCTGCTGCGGTTTCAGGGCCATCACGCTCGGCGCAGCGCACAACATAAGTTAGCGCACCCCGATCGGGACCCGGCGTCCACTTAGGCAGCCAGAAAGCACCTCCGACCTTCGCTTCGCGCAGGCTCGCGAAGAGGGCCTCTCGAACGCCACTATCCGATGTTGGATTCGGTGTATTTTGTTCGTTAAAACAGGGTTCTAGGTCCGGAAATGGCGGCGCGTGCAAGAGCGGTTGAGAGGAGGTCAAGGCCGCACCCCCCAAGCCGAAATCCGCCACCTGTTGGAGTCCGACCACTCCAAAAGGCCCAACCCTCCCGTGGGCAACTTTAGTGAACTTAGATTCTCCGATTGAACCCGCAAATTCGCATCCGCCAAAAGCGCAAACCGCGCCGCGCCATTGCTCGTCACAAGCAGCGTGTTCTGATCGTGTGAACCGGGTTCAGAAAGCAACTCCCGCCACGCCCTGAGCCGTTCCCCGGCGTCCACAATCCACCCGTCGGGAGCCACCGCGCGCTGCTCCCATGCCTCCAAAGCCGGTGCCCCAATCCGCGCTAGGACATCGTCTTCCAACCGGTTCTCGTCCGGCCCGTAATCGATCTCGCGCAGGAATTCGGCGTCTTCAAGCGGGCTAATTCTGTCCTGCTTTGCCACAAGGCGCTGAGCGGTCTGCTTCGCCCGTTTCAGCGGCGAAGCGAGAACGCGATCGAACGCTATGCCTTGCTGCGCAAAGTGGTCGCCCAGCGCGTCGGCCTGATCCATGCCCCTAGCGGTTAGGGGCAGATCTGTGCGCGCGCCAATGCGGCGCGGCGCTTCACCGCTCTCAAATGTGTTGCCGTGCCGGACGATGACAATCATGAGCGGTCTCTAGCGGCTGGCGGATCGACTGCAAGCGCTACGCTAATAGGTTGCGCGCAATATTCAGTTGGTGGGGAAGGGGTCACCCAGCCGCGCAATTGCCTTTTCGGCCAGCGCCGCATCCTCCGGCGTATCGATGCCGGATAAAGCATGCTCAGGCGCGGGAACGGGCACCGTTGCGATGCTCCACCCATTCTCAAGAAACCGAAGCTGCTCCAGCCCTTCGAGAGTTTCGTAATGACCCGGCGTAGCGCTTACAAACCAATCGAGCGCATCGCGAGAATAGGCGTAAAGCCCCAGATGCTGCCACACCGGCGAAAGGGGCGCGTTTCGCAAGGTCTCTTCATTACGTATCGATGGGATTATGCCCTTGGAGAACCAAAGCGCACGGCCATGGGCATCGCGCGTGCAAGTCGTTCCGCTGAACGGAGCGGTGCGCTTGTGCTCGCGGAGGCGGTCGAGGCGGTCCCAAGCCAATTGGTACACCGGCGTCACGACGGGCGCTTGGCCCTTACGCAGCTGTTCGATCAGCGAGGCGATAGTGGAGGCAGGAATGAACGGAGCGTCGCCTTGGAGGTTGATCACTCCATCGGGATGGCACGCTAAAGCTTCCACGGCCGCCTGCGCGCGAGCACTTCCTGAGTCGAGGTCTGGCGACGTCATCACCGCTTCTACGCCGATCTGCTCCGCGTGCTGCGCGATCCGTTGGTCGTCTGTGGCCACCACAACGCGACAGTGCCCGGCGAGGCTTGCCGCTTTTTGCGCGTTGGCGACTACTCTTTCGAGAAGAGTCCGCCCAGCGATCTTGAGAAGAGGCTTGCCCGGTAAACGGGTCGAACCGTAGCGAGCCGGAATCACAACGAAGTCTAAGCGCACGACATGTTCACCACCCTAGCGGGCCTGCGAGATGCGCTTAAGCAATTCCCAGGCGGACGAGATCATGCATGTGGACGATGCCGACAAGCTTGTCATCTTCGGTGATGAACAGAACTGAGACTGCGTTTTCATTCATCAAAGCGAGGGCGTCGACTGAAAGGGTTGAACGGCTTGCTGTGACGGGGCGCGGCGACATGTGGTCGACGATGTTCTCGTCCAGATCATGAACCGAAATCGTTCGCCGCAAGTCGCCATCGGTGAAAGCGCCGACTAAGCGGCCGTCATCGTCGACGATGGCGGTGCAGCCAAAGCGCTTTCGGCTCATCTCGATCGTTGCGCTGCGAAGGGTCGAATTCTGGTCCACTTTCGGCAACGCCTCGCCGGTTGCCATCAACTGACTAAGCGTGGTGAGCCGCGCGCCCAGCCGCCCGCCGGGGTGGAAGGCACGGAAGTTATTCGGCGTGAAACCGCGCGCTTCGATCAACGCCACGGCCAGCGCATCGCCCAGCACCATTTGCATCGTTGTTGATGACGTGGGAGCCAATTCGTTGGGGCACGCTTCGGGCACTTTGGGTAGACTGAGAGTAAGGCTGGCCGCCTTGCCAATCCAGTTCTCGGGATGAGCGGTTGCGACAATCAAAGTTTGGTGGTTGGCGGTGCAAAAATTGACGATGTCGCCCAGTTCTTTGGTGGCGCCCGACCAAGTGAAGGCTAGGACCACATCATCCCGGTTGATCGAGCCAAGATCGCCATGGCTGGCCTCACTGGGGTGAATGTATTGCGCGGCAGTCCCGGTCGACACTAAGGTTGCGGTGATTTTGCGGGCGATATGGCCGCTTTTCCCGATACCGGTGACGGCAAGCCGACCTTTTGATTTGGCGATCGTCTCGACCGCTTCTTCAAAAGCGGGGCCAAGGTCGGAGTTTTTCAGAGCGTCTTTAAGCGCTTTCAATCCGCCGATTTCGATCTCGAGGGTCTTTTCGGCCGAAGCAACGTGCCGCAGAGAGAGGGTGTCAGTCATTTTTCTTTTTTCTTAGGGGCGCTGCTTAGTCACCTAGAGCAACGAGCACTTTCACTTAAGATCCCAGCAACGACTTAAACGACAAAGTGTCAAGTCCAAGCCCCATCGCAATTCGGAATTTGCGCCGAACCGCTTTCATACTTGCGACGAGTGGTCGAAAAGGGCACTGGCGGCGCCGAACTCATCATTGGATAATGCGCGTATGATTTTGTGCGGTCGCGACATCACAGCCACAAGCCGTTTGTTTATCATAGCGGGGCCCTGCGTTATTGAGAGCGAAGACCATTCGCTTTTTGTGTCGAGCGCGCTCGCCGAGATTGCGCAGCGGCTTGATATTCTTCTGATTTTCAAAAGCTCATTTGACAAAGCAAACCGAACGTCCGGCGCTTCGTTTCGTGGGCCGGGCTTGGAAGAAGGCCTTCGCATTCTCGAAAAGGTGCGCAGTGAAACAGGTCTTCCGGTTCTGACAGACGTGCATGAACCCGCGCAGGCGAAGCCCGTAGCGGAGGTCGTTGATGTGCTGCAAACCCCGGCTTTTCTTGCTCGTCAGACTGACTTTATCTGTTCCGTCGCGACGACGGGAAAGCCAGTGAATGTTAAAAAGGCGCAGTTCATGGCGCCGGCTGATATGACTAATGTGGTTGAAAAAGCGCGCCATGCAGCGCGCGAAGCCGGCCACCCGGAAGACAACTTCTTGTTGTGTGAACGCGGCACGTCCTTTGGCTACAACACGTTGGTGTCCGATATGCGAGGGCTATCGATCATGGCGCAAACGGGCTGCCCGGTGGTCTTTGACGCGACGCATTCGGTGCAGCAACCGGGTGGTCTGGGATCAAAGTCCGGTGGGCAGAGCGAATATGTACCCCTGCTTGCGCGGGCGTCCGTGGCGGCAGGTGTTTCGGGTGTTTTCATGGAGACCCACCCCGATCCCGCCAACGCGCTGTCGGATGGGCCGAACGCGCTTCCGCTTGATAAGTTCGAAGGCCTTGTCGCGCAGCTTCTGGCTATCGATGAAATCACAAAAGAGCGCGCAGCGGTGTAGCCATGGCTGTCCTTCGCACGCTTAAGGCGGTTGTGTTGATGCCGGTTTGGATCCTCCAGCTTGCGACGACTGCCAAGAGCTTTCTTGATCACCCTTTGATTGGCTCGCGCCGTCTCAACCGCATGGGCCTGCACCGCGCGCGGGTTCGGATCGCGGACGGTCTGTGCCGCTGGCGCCGGTCGCGATTGGCGCGCCATGTTCCGCGCGAATGGCTGGAGGCCTTTGAGCGCGATGGCTTTGTGGTGGTGGAAGACGTCGTTCCTCCAGCGGACTTTCCGGCTCTGCGCGACGCCTTGCTCAACACCGAGTGGGAGGCGCGCGAGATGGTGCAGGGCGATGCCATTACCCGGCGTGTGGCAATTGATCCCGCCATGCTCGAAGCGGTGCCAGAGCTTGCCCAACTTCTGGGCCGCAAGGACGTAAATGCGCTGTTCCACTATGTCGCGAGCTACCGCACAACACCGCTGCACTACATTCAGACCATCGTTAGCAAGAGCGGCGGTCACGATCCCGATCCCCAGGAAACGACGCACGCCGACAGCTTCCACGCGTCGATGAAAGCGTGGCTGTTCTTGCGCCCAGTGACAGTGGAGGACGGACCGTTCACCTATGTGCGCGGGTCGCACCGGTTCACGCCTGAGAGGATCGAGTGGGAGCATCAGCGCAGTCTGTCTGACCCCAAGGCAATCGACCGGCTATCCGCGCGCGGTTCGCCTCGGATTGATGAGGCTGGTTTGGCTGAGCTAAATCTTGGCCCGGCTGAGGCGCTGCCCGTGCCCGAGAACACCTTGGTTGTGGCCGATACGGTTGGATTTCATGCCAGAGGTCCCGCGAGCCAATCGGGTGAACGGGTCGAGATATGGTCCTACGCGCGTCGCAACCCGTTTTTCCCATGGCTGGGCGGAGACTTCCTGAGCCTTCCGGGCATCGCGGAACGCCGCATAGGTTGGCTTTGGGCGCTGCGTGACGGGCTCGAAAAACAAATCGGCCAGCCTTGGAAACCGGTAGGCAAGCGCCGACCGGTGGATGAGTGAAATTGGCCTAACAGAGCCCTTAAGCCGCGCGCATGGACGGCTCGGTCGTCTTGGCGCGCGAAAGGCGAGGTCCACGATTGTCGCGAGGAAGCAGACCCACTGCATCGATCACCTGGTCGTGATGGGCGATCGCGTCGACGTTTTGGGAGAAGACCGAATGTTTGACGAGGACGCACACCACATCGGCTTGCTCAAGCGCTTCGTTGAGCGATGACAAAGCTATCGGCGTGTCGGCGAATCCTTCGGGCAAAGCGTCGACATGGGGTTCGACCGCCAGAACTTGACATCCGAGCGTGCCCATCTGCTTGGTGATCTCCAAAGCCGGGCTTTCGCGCAGGTCGTCAATGTCCGGTTTGAACGCGAGGCCGAGGCACGCGACTTTGATATCGGCCATGGCGCGTTTGGGATTGGCGCCGAGAGTTTCGAAGACCGCCTCTTTGACTTTATGCAGCACCCAGTCCGGCTTGCCATCGTTCACTTCGCGGGCGGTGCGGATCAGTTTGGATTCGTGCGGGGCGGAGGAGACGATGAACCACGGATCAACCGCAATACAGTGACCGCCTACGCCCGCACCCGGCTGCAAGATGTTCACGCGGGGATGGCGATTGGCAAGCTCGATCAGCTCCCACACATCGATCCCAAACCGATCGCACACCATGCTGAGTTCGTTGGCGAAGGCGATCTGCACATCGCGCGAGCTGTTTTCGGTGAGCTTGCACATTTCGGCTGTGCGCGCGTCGGTGATTACGCATTCGCCTTTGACGACCTGTTTGTAGAGCGCGACCGCCATCTTGCTGGCGCGGTGGGTCATGCCGCCGATGATGCGGTCGTTATGGATGAGCTCGCTGAGGATTTTGCCGGGCAAGACGCGCTCGGGACAGTAAGCGACCTGGATATCGGCGTTTTCGCCAGCGTCCTGCGGGAAGGTAAGATCGGGGCGCGCCTCGGCGAGCCAGGCCGCCATCTGCTCGGTCGCGCCGATGGGAGACGTGCTTTCGAGGATAACCAGATTACCCTTCTCCAGCACGGGGGCGATCATCCGGGCAGCGCTTTCGATCTTGCTGAGATCGGGTTCAAAACCGTCCTTGAACGGGGTTGGGACCGCGATCACAAAGGCTTCGGCGGGTTCAGGCGTCAGCGTCGCTTGCAGCATCCCCTTGCTGACGACGTTGTGCACCACGCCATCGAGATCAGGCTCGACCAGGTGTATGCGGCCATCGTTGATCGTTTCGACGATGTCCTGCGACACCTCAACGCCGATAACGCGCACGCCATGCGCCGCGAACAAGGCGGCAGTGGGCAGGCCAATATAGCCCAATCCAACCATTGAAATGCGACCAAACATCGCAAGGACTCCTGTAAAGCGCTTACGCGCGTTCCATCAGAGCCCGAGCTATACGCAGCGAAGCGTTACCATCCCCATAAGGGTTCAAAGATCGCGCCATGGCGTCGTACGCCCCGGCGTTGTTGAGCAAATTCAACGCTTCATCGCGGATCACCTGCGCATCTGTACCGACGAGTTTGACGGTGCCCGCATCGACCGCCTCTGGCCGCTCCGTCGTCTCTCGCATGACCAGGACCGGTTTACCCAAAGACGGCGCTTCTTCCTGCACGCCGCCGGAATCGGTGATGATCAGATGCGAACGGCGCATCAGCCAGACAAATGGCAGATATTCCTGCGGCTCGATCAAATGAACGCCAGAGGCTTCACCCAGGATACGCCGAACCGGCGCCTGCACGTTGGGGTTGAGATGCACGGGATAGACGATTTGAGTGTCGCTCTGCTCGCTGATCTCGCGCAGAGCGTGGCAAATGTTCTCAAAGCCCGAACCAAAATTTTCGCGCCGATGGCCTGTGACAAGGATCATGCGCTTTCCCTCCTCAAGGAAAGGGAAACGCGAAGCCATCTGCTCATCTAAAGCGGGATTGGCATCAAGCCGTGCGACCACATCTTGAAGCGCGTCGATCACGGTGTTGCCGGTGACAAGGATGTTCGTATCCGGCACGTTCTCGGCCAGAAGGCTCTGACGTGACGTTTCGGTGGGGGCAAAGTGCAGATCGGCCAGCCTGCCGACGATCATGCGGTTGGCCTCTTCGGGCCACGGCGCGTAGAGATTGCCGGTGCGCAATCCCGCTTCGACATGGCCGACCGGAACCTGCGCGTAGAACGCGGCCAGAGCCCCCGCCATGGTTGTCGTGGTGTCGCCGTGAACCAGCAGTCGATCATAGGCCTTCGCGGCCAGCACATTGCGCATCGCTAGAATGATGTTCGAGGTGACGTCGGTCAGGTCCTGCCCCGGCTTCATGACGTTCAAATCGAAATCGGGCTCGATCTCGAACAGCGAGAGCACCTGATCCAGCATTTCACGGTGCTGCGCAGTCACGCACACATCGACGTTCAGGCCATCTGTGCGCTGAAGTTCATGCACCACGGGCGCCATCTTGATGGCTTCTGGGCGGGTGCCAAAGACGACAAGGATGTTCACGCGCGTATGTCCGAATCAAAGCCGGGCGATGAGTGCCACGAGCGAGCCATAGACTAACTCGGTTTACAAGCTCTTCACGATACCGTGCTGACCGGTCGCGTTAGGTCGTTCGAACCCGTCAGGAACTCGCTGCGGCCAATGGCTTCCACCAGTCTTCACGGTCCAGATACCAGCGCAGCGTTTGCCTCAGCCCTTCTTCAAAGGTGCGCTCGGGCGCGTATTGCAGCTCAGCGCGCGCCTTGGTCTCGTCGATCGCGTATCGGCGGTCGTGCCCAGCGCGGTCGGTGACGAACGTCTTGAGACTATCGCTGGGCGTGCCTTGGGCGGCTGGAGCGTCGGGATAGCGTTCTACCAGTCCGTCGATCTCTTCAAACGCGCGATCCACCTCGCGGCAGATCGCTTCGATCACCTCCATGTTCGGCAGTTCAGCGCCGCCGCCGATATTGTACGTTTCGCCCGGTTGGCCTTTCTCAAGACACGCTTCGATACCGCGGCAATGGTCTTCGACATGCAACCAGTCGCGCACATTCATCCCATCGCCGTAGATTGGCAGCGGCTTGCCTGACAGTGCGTTGAGCAGGAACAGCGGGATCAGCTTTTCCGGGTATTGGTACGGCCCGTAATTGTTCGAGCAGTTCGAGGTGGTGACTTCCAGACCATAGGTATGGTGGTAGGCCCGCACCAGATGGTCGGACGCCGCTTTTGACGCGGAATAGGGCGAATTGGGCGCGTAGGGGGTCGTCTCACTGAAAGCGGGGTCGTCCACCTCCAGCGATCCAAACACCTCATCGGTCGAAATGTGGTGGAAACGGTGATCCACCCCACCACCATCGAGCCATACTGCGCGTGCGGCTTTTAGCAGGCTGTTTGTGCCCAGAATATTGGTGTCAATGAAAGCATCGGGTCCGGTAATCGACCGGTCCACATGGCTTTCGGCCGCGAAGTGCACGATGGTGGTGATGCCGTGTTTGCGCAGCAGGCGTTCGACCAAGGCGGTGTCGCGGATGTCACCTTCGACCAGCTCGGTTCGCTCAGCGCCATCGAGCGTTGAGCGGTTCCCCGCGTAGGTTAGCGAGTCGAGCACGATCACTTCATCGTCTGCGTGCTTTTGCGTCCAGTAGTGAACGAAATTGCCGCCGATGAAGCCGGCGCCGCCGGTCACGAGGAGTTTAGTCAAGGGAAGCTTCCTGTTTGAGCATCAGGCGCAGGTTCTCGCGCCAATGGACTGCCGCGTCCCCAAGGGCTTCACGCGTTTTGCTGCAATCCAGCAAGGAGAATGCGGGCCGCGCAGCCGGGGTGGGGTAGTCGGCGGTGGTGATGGGTTTGATCGCGGGGATACGCTGCAAAAGGCCAAGCGTGTGGGCCTCTTCCGCGATTGCCACCGCGAAATCGTACCAGCTGGCAACGCCCGCATCGCTGTGATGATGGGTGCCCGAAGCGTCCTTCTCCACCAGACCCCAAATTGTGTATGCAAGGCCAGTGGCCCAGGTTGGCGAACCGATCTGATCGGCGACGACGCCTAACTCATCGCGCTCTTTCATCAGACGGATCATCGTGCGCACAAAATTGGCGCCGCCGGCTTCGTAGACCCAGGCGGTTCGGACAAGGATGTCCGTTTCCCGCAAGTGATCCTCGCCAGCGGCCTTGGTGCGACCATAGGCGGAGATTGGCGCGCGCTCGTCATCGGGGCGATAGGCGCGCGAGGATTGGCCATCGAACACGAAATCGGTCGAAACGTGGATGAGCTTGCCGCCTTGATCCGTCATCGCTTGCGCCATCACACCAACCGCGTCGGCGTTGATAGCCTGCGCGGTCGTTTCGTCTTCTTCGGCCTTATCAACGGCGGTGTAGGCCGCCGCGTTGATCAGGATGTCGGGCGCTTCGACGGCCAAGCGGGCGCGCAGCATCGCGTCATCGGTGAGGTCAACATCCTCGACATCGATGGCGTTGATTTCAGCGATATCGGGAGCGGTGCGCTGCAACGCCCCGCCAAGCTGGCCGTTTGCGCCGGTTATGAGAACTTTCATCGCTTTGTTCCTCGATCGAACGCGGGGACGTCGGCAAGCGACAGCCCGACCGCGTCTTTATCGGAGATAATCGGATCGAGATCGGACACCGGCCACTCAACACCGACCGTCGGATCATCCCAGGCAAGCGTGTGCTCAGATGACGGCGCGTAGGGCGCCGTGCACTTGTATAGAAAATCGGTGTTGTCTTCGAGCGTGAGGAAACCGTGCGCGAAGCCTTCGGGCACCCAGAACATCCGCTTGTTCTGAGCGCTGAGTTCCACGCCGACCCACTGGCCAAAATGCTCTGAAGACCGCCGCAGATCGACCGCCACGTCAAACACAGCGCCGCTTACAACGCGAACAAGTTTACCTTGCGGTCCCGGATTTTGGAAATGGAGTCCGCGCAGCACGCCTTTTTGCGAGTGGCTGTGATTGTCCTGCACCCACGTCAGATCAAGCCCCGCATTCGCAAAGCCAGCCTCGTTCCAGGTTTCCATAAAGAAACCCCGCTCGTCACCGAAGACGCGCGGTTCGATGATCTTGGGACCGGGGATGTCGGTGTCGATGATGTTCATGTGCAGTACCTCCCCTAGAAACCGGGTTGATCGAGCAATTGCAAAAGATACTCACCATAGCCCGATTTGCGCAGCGGTTGCGCGATGCGAGCCAGATCGTCATCGCTGATAAAGCCTTTGCGCCAGGCGATTTCTTCCGGACAGGCGATCTTGAGGCCCTGGCGCTCTTCGGTGATGCGTACGTAGGTCGCCGCATCCAGCAGCGACGCGTGCGTGCCGGTGTCGAGCCAGGAATAGCCGCGGCCCATGATTTCCACATCCATCTGACCTTCGTCGAGATATAGCCGGTTAAGATCGGTGATCTCCAGCTCGCCACGCGCCGATGGTTTCAGATCGCGGGCGCGGTCCACTACGGTGTTGTCGTAGAAATAGAGGCCGGTCACAGCGTAGTTCGATTTGGGCTGGGCCGGCTTCTCCTCAATCGAGATCGCCTTGCCGCCTTCATTGAATTCCACCACGCCGAACGCTTCGGGATCGTTCACCCGGTAGGCAAACACGCTGGCTCCATTTTCGCGTTCGTTGGCGCTGGTCAACAAGTCTTGCAGGCCGTGCCCGTAAAAGATGTTGTCACCTAGGATCAGCGAACTGGGATTGTTGCCGACGAAATCCGCGCCAATGTGGAAAGCTTGCGCCAACCCTTCAGGCTTGGGCTGCTGCGCGTAGCTGAGATGGACGCCAAAGTCGGAGCCATCGCCCAGCACGCGCTGGAATTGCTCCGCGTCTTCGGGTGTCGTGATGATGAGAATGTCTTGGATACCGGCAAGCATTTGCGTGCTGAGCGGGTAATAGATCATCGGTTTATCAAAAACCGGCATCAACTGCTTCGAAACACCACGGGTCAGTGGATACAGGCGTGTGCCTGATCCTCCCGCTAGAATGATCCCTTTGCGAGACATAGTTCAACGCCACTTTCTATTTATTGTGATCGTTTGTGGGACGCGGGTCCCTTTCAGGAACCGCTCACTGCGTCAACAATAGGTCGTCACTTAGCTTCCAATTTGAACCAATCGTCGTTCCTTGATTCGCATCCAGACTGGCTCAGTTACCCGAGTTGAGATTATTAGCCGCCGCCGTCACGGTCACGATCGGAGCAAAGAGCTGACCCACGGTTTGAATGACTTTGCGCGGCTGATTGGATGCGGCCGTGCCAAAGTAAAGCACATCGCTATCACGAAGAGCGAATTTCTGCGCGAGGAAGAAGGTCGGAGCGTTGAGCAGATTGAAATGATAGACGGTCGGCTCTGTCTCACCGGGGCCAGCGTAGCGGAACAGAAAGATCGCTTTCGGATCCCCTGCGTTCTCCTGCGGGCCACCCGCCATGGCAATGGCTTCGACGACTGTCATGTTTTCGCGGGTGAAGTTCATCTGCTGGACGCGTCCCGACGCTCCCAAAATCGAGAACATCAAAGGCTCAGGGACAATAGTCAGCCGGTCGCCAGGAAAGGCGCGCAGGTTGCGGTGCGGGCCGTTCATCACATCGCCCAACCGCATTTTGGCAACGCTGTTGCCGCGTTGGACTGTCAGAACCAGATTGATGGGCTGGCCGCGATAGCCGCCCGAGAGGGCGATGATGTCGGACAGCGTTTCTTGGTTGGTCTCCAGCACCAATCGGCCCGGTCTCGCCACCTCACCACTGATAATGACCGAGTTGGCGACAATTCGGTCGCGCGTAACCAAAACCTGAGGATCCTGGCTCAGATCTTTCAGGCTGGCGCGGATTTGTTCTTGCACCTCAACGACGGTGCGGCCCTTGACGAACAGCCGCCCAGCGTAGGGCACATCGATATAGCCATCATCGTCCACACGGCGCGGCGGCAGAGTCTGCGCTTTCACGGCAGGATCAAACCCCCCTGCTGCTGCGATGGGAGAGGGCGCGTTGCCGGCAAATAACGCTACGCCCGCTTCAAAAATGGTGATCGACAAGATATCGCCTGCGCCGATCATGTCGGTGGGCTGTGTATCCAGATCGGGCAATTGCCATTCAACCGGTGCAGTCGCCGCGGGGATCGCGTCTACACCTGCAACGGGGACGATTTGGATGTCGAGACCTGATCCCTCGGAATCAAGCACGGTCCGCTCAATCCGACCGCCGGTCGGTCCGCTGGAGGGAAGAGTGGTGCAGGCGCCGAGCAAAAGAAGTGTCAGCAACCAAAGCGGGTTTTTCAGATTCATCGTGAATTCTAGCCAGATTTGCTTAAGAAGCGCCCGCCTAACGAAAAAGCAGGGTCAGGCCTAGCCCATTGCCAAACAAATCAAGTTACATCGACCCGGAAGAGGCGACAAAACGATTGTCTGAGCAACGGGCTCTTGACTGGGCGTTGATGGCCGTCGTGCGTCCGCTGAAACTGGCCGACATTTTGTTCTGGCGCGTCTTGGGCAAAAGAGTGCGCGCTCGCGGGCGTATGCACACCGCTGTGAATGGTCTGCCGTTTGCGATGAAACGTCGGATTGACCGGTTTGCAAAGGAAGACCTCGAGGCGCTTAAGGTCACAAATCGGAAAGGAAGTGCCCCGGCACTATGCATTCATTTGCATGTCGCGCAGAGCGACAATCCGAAGATGGTACGCCGCGCTCTGATGGCGATCTCACGCCAAAGTTTCGCGCCGGCAAATGTGATTGTGACCTGCGAGGAAGGGGTTGAATTTGGGGTCGAGGATTATCCGGCAGCCGACTGGATTCCCGGAAGTGCGTTCGACCGAGCGGATGGTTTGCGAATTGCATTCGAGAAGGCCAAGCAAACGGGCGCGGGCTGGGTGGTCCCTACGGTGTCATCAGCTCAGCTTTCCCGGCACGCGCTGGCCGCATACGCGGTTCACCTGATCGGTGACGATAGAGCGCAAGGCGCAGCGGTCGTGTACGGAGATACAAGTGAAGTCTCGACGGGTTTTTTTCAGCGGTCGAACTACTGGCTTAAGCCCCAGTGGGACCCTCGCATGTTTCTTTCACAGGACTATATTAGCGGCGGGTGTGTCTTGGCTGTCGAACCTGCACTTGCCGCACTTGAGACGCAGGGCGAACAACCCATCAAGAGCCTCTATCAATTGGTGCTGGACCTTAGTGAAGCCTGTCTACCCGAGCATATCGACAGGGTAGTGGCGCAGTTCGAAGCCGACAGTTGGAGCCACGACGACAAGGAGCGCTTAGAGGCGCTTAGTCAAAAACTGGGACCCGCAGCGCGCGTCTCGCCCGGCGTGCACGGCAGTGCAACGGTTCAGTGGATGTTGAGCGACCCTTTGCCTAGGGTAAGTGTGGTCGTGGCGACCCGAGACCGCGTCGAGCTCTTGCGAACCTGCGTAGAGGGTGTGCTTCACGGTACAAACTATCCAGCTCTCGATCTGATTGTCGCTGACAACGAGAGTGTGGAGCCGGAAACGCTGGCTTACATGGACGCAATTGCCGCTGATCCGCGCATTCAGGTCGTACGTTGGCCGCATCCGTTCAACTATTCCGCGATCAACAATTTCGCTGCGGCGCACGCCAAGGGCGAGTATATCTGCCTCCTCAACAACGATATCGAAGTCTTGGATCCGGAATGGCTCACCGAGATGGTGCGAGAGGCGCTGCAACCAGGTGTCGGCGCCGTTGGCGCTCGGCTTCTCTATCCTGACCGCTCGATCCAGCACGCTGGCGTCGCCATTGGCATAGGAAACGCCGCCGGTCACGCGCATCGCGGTCTGCCGGAGGGAGAGCCGGGGTATTTTGCGCAGGCTCTGATCGCGCGCGGAGCCTCCGCGGTAACGGCGGCGTGCCTCTTGGTGCGCAAGGATCACTTTGATGGGGTTGGTGGCCTAGACGAAGAAAGCCTTGCCGTGGCCTACAACGATGTCGACCTGTGCCTAAAACTTCAGGCGCAAGGCTTGAGAAACATCTACACGCCGCTCGCAACGCTCATTCACCACGAAAGCAAATCGCGCGGCCTAGACTTCGCGCCGGAGCATCTGGAGCGATACATGCGCGAACTAGAGGTGTTTCAGGAACGCTGGGACACGAAGCGCGTGGCGGACCCGTGGCATCATTCGTTTTTGAGCCGTTCGAGCGAAGTGTTTGTGACGGGCTAAGGTTAGGTTGGTGGAGTCACGAGTTTGGTGCGAGACCCAATTAGCACTCTATCAGTGTCGACTTGGATATTCTGGAAGGACCAATATCTTGGTCTGAATAACAATGAGTATTGGTTCAGTTCCGCTTTGCTCGGTGAAACTCGAGAGAGAGTTAGGAGGTTTAGGATGACTTCTTTCGGCTCGACCTTGTGCCTCAAAGCTTCCAGCGGTCGATAAAACCGGCACTAAGCCCGCGCGCCTCTATCCCAAGCCAAATCTCAGGGATGCTACCAATGTCGATCGCGACATGGCCGCATTCCTTTGCAACGGTACAATAGTGCTTACCTAAAAGTCCTGCGGCCACAAGGATTACGGATTTCTCTTCAAGGCTGCGAATATCGGCCAATATCTTGTCCATGCCTTCAGGATAATGGCGCGTGTCTTTTCTTTCTTTGGTGGGGACAAACACGGCTTGCGTGGGGACGGCAATCCATTCGAATTTTGATCGCTCGATATTGAAACCTGATGACAGTTTGTCAGGTAGGCTGTCATATGTGGAGACGACGGCAATCGATCTGGCTTCTTTCAAAATCTCTGCATAGTGCGGAAGCAGCTGTCTGTTGAACCAAGGGCTCGCAAGTTTCTTGTCGGCGTAGACGGGGTCAGCGAGGAACTCTTCACAAAACAATGCCCCAAGCCTGTTTCCCATAACGGCTCGAACATCGACGTTGGGATCGGGCACCAAGAACATCTCTTCAACTCGATGAATTTCCGGCAGGCCGAGCACGTCCGACTGCCGAATGGCATCGAAAATTAAGGTGCGAAAGAAATCCTTGGCCTCTGTGACAACAGAACCCTCTCCGAAATGAATGTAAGAAATGCGGTCTACGCACCAAGTCGATAGAGTTTCCGGCACGCAAAATTTCGGGTCAAGGCCGAGTAAGTTCCCCTCTCCATCGCTCGAGCGAACGAATGAGGCGGGCGTCCCGGATTTGATCTTCTCTAAAATGGTTTGAGCGAGAAGCGCCGGTCCGATTGGGCCCCTGTCGGGGTTCGAAGCGATCAGCTCCGCGATTTGGCGAAATTTCTCGACCGGATACTTTTCGGAAAATTGGTGGAACTCCGCCGCTACAATCTGGCTTGGAGGCCCCCATAGTTTGCTACCCAGTGCACCTTGTGTCATTTGCGACCTCTCTCAAAGGGGACTCTGTTTATATCTTTAGTCCGATTGACGGGAAAAAGGTTCGGAATTGTGGTTCTCGCCTTACATCCATGAGTTACTATGAACTCAGGCTGCAGAGTTGCAAGCGGCGATGCTTGTGAGGTGCCTCTGCGTCGGTAAAGTGAGCCCTGTTGGGCTACCCTCCCCCATTCATACACTACCTCAACCCTTGGTCTGACAAGACATTTTCCTATCAACTGTGATTGTTATAGGCTCTGACAACGGGCGAAGGAGCGATCCAATTCCAGCCTGAAAAGCAAGCGCGTGTGTCCGTCTTATGATCCAACCGACGGCGGCTTCGGAGCCGCTCCGAGCATCGCGATATACTGCTTGCTACGCGTATCCATAGCCTGGCGTTTGACCTTGCCAAACTTGCGGCGCGAGCTTTCTGAGAATGCAGTTAGCTTCGAGATAAATTCGTCGTGACTATCGCAGATGCTTAGACCCTCGCCGGGTGCTATCCCGGGCACTTTTGTAGAGATCACTGGCAGGCCGAATTCGCGATACATATGCACCTTAAGGGGGTTCATGAATTGAGCAATTTCGTCGACGAAATGCGGGACGATACCTACCCGGCATTGTGTCAGCAAATCCGCCAGGCGACGTTCGCTCAAAGGGCCCCAGTAAATGACGTTGGGGTGCTCGAGCAGCGCATCGAACTCGTCGTTTGGATTTCGAATCCCGCCCACTATGTGAAACTCAGCCTCTGGCAATTGACGGGCAACTTTGTCCATCAGATCCCAGTCAATCCGGTCGCTTAAATTTCCAGAGTAAATCACCTTGAATTGGCGATCATTTTGAAAAATCGACCTTTTCGTCTTCACACCATCCTCAGTGCCATACCAATTGGGCGCGACTAGCACATCCTCTTTCGATGGGGGGGCGAGGTCACCCCAGCGGTCTGAGGCCATGAAGAAATCATGGTTATCTTGCGAATTGAAAATGACCTTCGAGCCGGATTTTAGAATTTTATAATATTCAACGGATGCTTCGACTCGCTTGCTCCCCGTGTTCCATGGCAGTTGATTGTCAACGCAATCGATAACACAATCGAAAGCACTGAGGGTTCCAGCGATTTCTTTAAAGTGTTTGATCAAAGGATAAACGACAAACCGAGTTTTGCTCGGTTCTAGCTCGTTCTCCATAATATATCTCTCGAAATTCTGTCTCATCGAGGCGATATTTTCGTTGACAATCATGTGATATTCGACGCCACCCCGATTTTCCACCAGAGCCCGCTTCTGTCGGGTCAAATCTAGGAGTGCGCCATTCGGAGAAGTGAATTCGCGGGAACTCTTTTGAAGGTGCTCAACCTCTGATTTGTGACAAGTTTCGAGCACGATCACACGATGATCTGGAAACTTCTCTCGATAGGTTCTGGCTAACTGATCGACTCTTCGCCCAAAAAACCCGGCATCAGTTTGTTTCCAAAGCAGGACCAAAGTGCGGTCGTTGCGAACCTTTGATCCGGCAAAGCGGAGGGGCGCCAAGTCTTGATGGAGGAAGTTGGCCGTTCCTTCCGCTTGTTCGAACGCCTTGAATGCGCCGTCGAGTGTGAATTCGGGCGGCAGTTCAACTTCTTTGTTGCTTTTTATGGCGGCCTGAATGGCTTCGCCCATCGCCCCGGACTCATACAAGTAGACTCCAGGTACGTTGCCAAGATCGGCGACGCTTGGACCGTTTGGTACCAGAACGGGTCGCTCCACGGCCAGCGCATCGCCGATCTTTGATGAGATCTGGTAACGCGTAATGTCCTCTGAACCAGGCTTTGGTGCGCAGCCCGAAAGGATCACATCGAATGACCTTAGAATTCTAGTCAGTTCCTCTCTTGGGATCTGGCCGTGGGTGACCGCTCCCAGTTCAGCCAATCGATCTCGCAGAGATTCAGGGTTAAAATCTCCGTAGACGTGAAACTCATAGGGTTGGCCGCTTTCCCAAGACAGCAATCGGATCAACCGCGCCGCCTCAAGCAACCCTTTGTGTTCCCGCACTGTGCCGATGAATCCGATCTTGATCGGTGCCTTGATGTCGGGAGCTTCCGGAGGCGCCATGCCTTCGACCGCAGCGGCCGCTTCCGTTTCTTCTAGGTCGGGCGCTTGGTCTTCGACGGCGTGCTGTTCCAGCAGCTCGTTGGCTTCAATTTCCGAAATGTTCGCGGCATTTCGCGCGTGCCGAACGATCAAAGCATTTTCGATTTCCTCGGCTAGCGATACACTCGCCACGGTGTTGGAGGTGACTTTCGAGGCAAGGTGGTTCGCCAGCGACATCGCGTAGAAGCCGAATTGCCGTTTAGGCTGGCTGCGCGAAAAGTGCAGTTCGTTATCATCGTGATCGAGGATGAAGCGCGTCGATGTACCGGAGATATTCGCAGCCAGCTCGAAGGTAGGCAGTCTTGGCTTGCACATCCACACGGTGGAAAACTCAATACCGAGTGCACGGATATACTCGAGGTAAGTTGTTCGTTGGTCCCAGGGTATCAGCACCCGGCAAAACATTTCTCCGTCGATCGGAGGCCAAATAGAGCCGCCAAATTCTGGGAATAAGTAAGCAAAAAGAACCACCGGCCTTCTCGTTGCCGCACAATCATGCAGGACCATCGCTCTGCCGATGGGGTTATGCCCTCCGTCCCAGCAAGTAATCGCGACTGAATTGGGTTGTTCGGCGATCTCTTTCGCGTTCAGAATTTGACTGATATCGCCGACGGCAGGCGCGGACACATTCGCTTCGGCGGTTCGCCTATGCACCAGTACAACGCGGTCCCCGTCACTTGCATACAGCTCGATCTCAGCCCCTTGTTTGACCGCTTGGTCTACACGGAACGTAAAGCCGTAATTTCCTGGAATGCCCAGCGCCCGATTAACGTCTCCGCGGCCTTTCCTCCATTGGTGAAGCCGAGCTGGTCGGCCATCCACAAACAGCAACGGTAGAAAATCCATCGATCGCTCATCTGATTGAGCGGACGTGAGCCAGCCTCCGATTTCATTGCTGCCAAATACGTCGATACGTCCAACGAAACCGCGATTAATCTGCATTTTCAAAACCCGATCTGACAAAGGTTGGAAGCCCGGGGCAGGGCTCACTTATATGCTGGACTTTAACCCTTCGAGGTCCTTGTCCGCTGTGGTCAGTTATGTGCCCCAGTTTCAAGTATCCTGACGATTTGCGCCCTGACAAAGGAGCGAGGCGAGCCTAGCTCGCTTAGAATCCCTCGCCTGAATAGATATTTGGCAGCTCAAGGACTGC
Organism: Pseudomonadota bacterium; assembly: GCA_039814925.1. Taxonomy (GTDB): domain Bacteria; phylum Pseudomonadota; class Alphaproteobacteria; order Sphingomonadales; family Sphingomonadaceae; genus Erythrobacter. The sequence goes on along the minus strand of JBCCAH010000002.1, from coordinate 164,851 downwards.
GATTCTCGAGTGGCTGGTCGCACAGTTCTCTAGAACCGTAAAGTGTATGTTTCCTAGGACGCCACTGTTGCTTATCAGGCTCTTGGCCATCGAAGCGGACCGATACACGACACCGTCAAGATCTGGTTTCTGACCAAGAGTCGTCTGCTATGTGATCCCACAGCTTGGTAATGGAAGTAGAGGCTAAGCCGCCCGGTCCGTGCATCAAGTGAAGTCTATTCGGGAGCCGGTCTCTGCGGATCTGGCTGGTCAAGGTCCGGGTGCAGTGCAGTTCGAATAGCCTCATCGAACCTGACTTCGGCCGCTTCGATAGAATGGTTCGCAAAAACCCACGATTGTAATGCCTTGCCGTCAGCTTCGAGGCGCTTTGATTGGGATAAAGCTTCTGATAGCACTTGCTCCCATGCCTCTGGGGTGGCTTCTTTAACCAGGCGCACTCCTTCAGAAATTGCCTTTGTGACCTCCCTCAGTTTTGTCGTATCTGAGGCAAATACGGGCAGCCCTAGCGCGCCGCATTCTAGAACAATTCGTCCCAGTCGGATCTCCCCAGGGCTGATGTCAAAGCATGGCAGAATTGCCAAGGTGGCTTCGGATGCGGCTCGCTTGAGCCAAGGAACGAAGGCTTCATAGGTCCAATCCGGGACAGGAATCGGCGGATTTTCGATCCAGTCTGGCCAGTGTGCCTCATCGCGCGAACTGATTACAGTAGCTCGCAAATCCGGAATCTTCTCCCGACTGGCCATCAGTATTTTCAACGCCAACTCGCATTCCGCCTCGTCCGCGCCCGTCGCAAGATAAAGGACATGCGGCTTTGGCCGTGAGGGAACGTCTCGACCTCCGGCCCAAAGCCGGGATTCGATGGCATGATCGAATGGGATTACGCTCTTTTTGCTCGCTCGAATGATCCCGTCTAATCCCTGGGTAGGGGCGGTTAGCAAGGCGCAATTTGAAATCAACTTTGCTAGACTCATCGGCTCTCCAACCGGATCGCCGTCCGAGCCGCTTGAAGAATCTTCAGTCAACTTTTCATCAAGGTCCAAGACGAATGGGGTATTGGTCTCCTTTGCAGCCTCAACGAAGGAATCCACGAACTCAGCCGGAATCGCAGAAGACTGGATAATCGCGCCATCGATCATTCCAAGCCGCATTTGCGCGATCGAAGCGGCTACGCTTGAGAGAATGTATGTGTTTGGACGGTCCAGACGATTACGAGACCTCTCGAGCACTCTATCCGCCTTAATCCGGTCACCATGCAAGCTCTCTGGCTGAACTCGCGGGAGTATGGCAATCTTTGGGCACGGCTCATTGACGTCTCTGCCTCGATAAACGTCGAGATACCGAGAAGCCATTTGCTGGCATGACTGGGCCTGACCCCTTTCTTGCTGCCAGCGGTGAACGGCTAAGCCCTTTTTGTTCAGTTCCTCTCGGTCTGACTTGATCGAGACTAAACTGGCAAACACGGCCTCGGGTCGCAGGTCTTCCAAGATCCATCCCGCTTGCGATCTCTCAACGCGGTTGCGTACATTAGGAAAGTCCAAAACCGCGACCGGCAAGCCTACGGACCACATTTCGGTTAGCGTGTGGCAGTATGTCTCATCCCAGACGGAAAAAATGACACCAAAATGGGGCGCAATTGCCGCTACCTTCTCGCCAAAATCCTCGCGTTCGTAGCGTCCATGAAAGTGCAGTCGATCACGTTGATGCTCAGAAAGATCATCCATCCGCACGCCGCCCAGGATATGAAATTCGAACATTCGTGATGGGTCAAGGTCGATCAAGGCGGCGATGAGGTGCAGCCCTTTCGCTTCGTTGATGTTACCTGGCACAAGGACACGAATGGGCGAGGCGCCATCAAACGGCTGGCGGAGATCCATTAACTCTGCAAAATCACGGCCATGCGGTATGACGTGAAAGTGATTGGGAGGGACTTTGGCAAAGGCCTCTGCGACCCGGTCTCTTGCGCTTTGGGATGTCGTGACGAAACTATCGCAATGCTCTAACGCATTGCCCATTCTCTGCCGCCAATACCCAAGCCATGTGTCTGTGAGTCGTGGTAGAGAGTTTCCCGGCCAAATTTCGATCGGGCGTTTGTCTCCCGCCTCAGTGTAGGTCTTGCCACAGAATTTGTTCTCATCGTCGAGAAGTTTAAGGCTTGGACTAAGCGCGTAATAGTCGTGGAATGACATCACCACTCGAGCGCCGGTCTTCCGGGCTATCTTAGGCAAAGAGAGGCTGTGCCATCCAAGGTGCCTGATGTGTACAATCGATAGATCAAGGGCGCTCAGCCATGCCCCGACGACCTGGTCGTATTCCCACGAAGTGTGGGTGAGCGGCTCTATGGGCTCTTGAAGTTCGTGTGTTTTGAGGACCCGGGTCTCTCCACCTTCGTAGACAGAAAGCTCCAGCTTTCTTGAATCAGAAATGAGAACATAACACTCAAAAGTGTCTGACAACGCCCCCATAAGGTCGGCGTTGGTCTGCGGAGTGCCTCCCGTACGGGTCGCAAGCACAAATATGGCTCGCGGCAGAATTCCGCGGCCATTTGTGCAATCCGACATAGCCAATCGAGCGCGAAAGCGGGCCATCACGATCGACGAGCCAGTTTGGTAGACGCCGGTTAGCATCTTGTATTCGGGATACCGTTCATCGACCACTGCGCGCCCTTTGGCGATGTTCTCGTTCTTTTCATCTCCAAAGCTCTTCGAACGATCGTGAAAGACATAAGTCGTGTCATCAATGAGGTTGACCCACCCGGCACGCAAGGCGCGCATGCAAAAGTCATTCTCCTCGCCGTAGCCGCGCGGAAAGGCGTCAGAGTCCAAGGCACCCAATTCTTCCAGCGCCTTGCGCCGGATCAGCATGCAAAATCCATTGCCAGTCGGTACCTCAGGATAGAGACGAAGGCTGCGTCGTCGAAAGGCAACGGCAAAGTCTTCTTCGCTTACACCTGCCGGTAGGGGGTTATCGTTGCCAATATTTGGAGCCGAGAAAGCTCCCGCGCGGTCCGACATAGCGGTCACAGTGGCGACCTTCCTCCGTGATTGCGCGGCAGCGTACATCCCTTCAATCCAGCGCGGGGTCACCCGCGCGTCGGAATTCAGAATGATCACGTCAGCGTCGCCAGCTTCGCTAATTCCGCGATTGACCGTCCTGGTGAAACCCATGTTGATCGGGTTGTGAAGGACGCGGAACATACCTTCGTTGTCAACCTTGCCAAGTTCATCCGCGATGGCGGGGTCGCTAGAACCGTCGTTGATTAGAATAACTTCTACACCCCAAGGCGTGTATTCGCGCAGTCTTTCAATACACACGCGCACATCGTCCAAGGCGTTGTAGATAGGGACGACCACCTTAAGATCAGCGGCTCTTTCGGGTGAAAGATTAGGGGAAATATCTTCGCGAAACACACGAATTGATGACTCAACGGTCTGGGATTCTATCAGGCTTGATCCGTCGGGAAATTCGATTGACACTTCGTAAGTGTCAGGATCGAGATGACTGAATGGGATGGCAAGCTGAAAGCCGCCCGCCCCCCCCGATATGCCGTGCTGGCGAAGATCTGGTCTAGATTGGCTGTTCTCAATGGTGGCGTAGTGTTGACCGTTCATCATTACCTTAAGCGGAATGATCATTTCGCGATTGCGCTCGCTGACAGCCCAACCTCTTATCCCGTTGAGTGTGAGGCTTTCGATCTTGCCCCCAAAAGCGCCATCAACCCGCTGAATGTGTCGCCCTTCAAACTGCCCGTGCAAGACAAAATGGATCAGCGGATTGATATCTCCCTCGGTGACATCGGGATAAAGGTCCAGATAGCCACGCGTTGAAAAGTTCATCGAGGGATCAAGGCCCTCGCGCCAGCCACTTGCGAGATAGTGGTCAAGCCCATTCTTGCTAGTGAAGGATGCAGTGCCGCTCACCTTGCGGTAATGCTCTAGATCAAAGTACTTCGCACAAAGCTCTCGCTGCTCTTCCGTCAGCGCTGGGGCAGGCGTTGACGTGCGCTTCGATTGGAACAGTCTTCTCGGTTTCAGAAGCTTCACGAGGAACTCTTTTGCTTGGGGCATGGACCTGCTCGGTGCGGAGATTAACTGCCGAATAGGCGTTGCAGTGACGCTCTGATCCGTTTGGCACCTTTCCGACGTTTTTTCTGCTCCTGAGACTCGAATACGGGTTCGCCAAGATAAGTGTTGGGGCGCATCTGATTATCATGAATGGCGACCATCTGCCGGATCTGCAACTGACCTAAGGTTTCGTCAGAGAAAGCCGGAGTGTAGTAGATACAGTCGTCAAAGTAATAATGCGTCACTTGTGACCAGCGCGTGAGTGTTGGATCGTTCTGCTTGCTGCCACCATGAAGCAAGTTCGCGCTCCAGATCAGTGCCTGGCCTTTCTTAGCGAGAAATGGCTCCTGTTCCGCCTTATGGGCCGTCGCCAAGGCGCGCCACGCGTCTTCGAACGGGTCCTGCGCAGAACTAAGGTCGCTCCCATAGCCGCGCCGACCGATCATGGAGTTTGAAACGATTGGCCATTTGTGTGAACCTGGAACGTAAAAGAGTGGACCGGCATCCGCTGACACATCTTCCATTGCCACCCACACTCCGCACATGAAGCGTTCGGGCAACGAGGAAAAATGGACAGCATCGGAATGCACTCCCTGCTGGGTTCCAACAGGAAAATTGAGCGTTTGAAATGGAAAGGCTTTGCGACCGTAAAGTGCGCTGAGCCACTTCAAGACAGTGGGATTGGATGCGATTGCTCGAACATCATTATCGGTCTTCCAAGCGTCTTGGACCCGTCGCTCGCCCGTCGTTTTGTTCGCTGCCGGATCCTCGAGCGAAACTCCGAACTGCGGCCCGAGATTTGCTTTGATCCGCTCGACACGCGCATCAAATTCCAGGTCAGGAAAATCAAACACAGCGTATCCGCGCGAATTTAGCTGGTCTGCTAATGCCTGCTCGGTGTCGTCTAGATCCGAAAAATCCTCGATCCCAAAGGCAGGCGATTCAATTCTTGGTACACCGGGGAATACACGTTCACTCATGACTGGAATTGTCCCAAAATAGCGCTCGGCGATCAAAGCTCGTTGTAGAATGATATGGCTTGGCTGACATCATCATACACTTGCGCTCGGCCATCGTGGAGTACGATGGCGCGATTGCAATATTGCCGAACCAAATCGATGCTATGAGAAGCGAGTAGAAGCGCACGATCGTGCCGTTTCTCGAAAAATTCGGCCTTGCATTTATCTTGGAAATTCTTGTCGCCGACCAGAATAACCTCATCAATGAGGTAGCAATCAAACTCGATCGCCAGAGACAGTGCAAAGGCTAAGCGGGCGCGCATGCCGGAAGAATAAATTTTCACCGGCATTTTTAAATTGGTGCCCAATTCAGTGAAATCTTCAACGAAATCGCGCATTTCGTCATAAGACTTGTCGTAGATTCGGGCTATAAATCGAGCGTTGTCGTAGCCGGTTAAGCTGCCTTGAAAGCCCCCGGTAAATCCAAGAGGCCAGGAACACGACATCTTGCGCGTCACCTTGCCCTTGGTCGGTATCTCGACGCCGCCGATCAACCGAATAAGTGTTGATTTTCCCGCACCGTTGCGGCCCAGAAGGCCAATACGGTCGTATGGGTTGATGGTGAAATCGACCCCCTTGAGCACCTGTTTCGAAAGAGACCCATTACGGTACTCCATGTGAATGTCACGACAAGCAATCATTGGACAGACATCATTCGGCGAACGCGGCGACACAGGATTAGTCCAACCAAAAGGCAAACAACGGAAATGCCCAACGCTTTGCCGATGTCGTAGTAGGGCGTGATAACGTCTCCGAACACTCCATATCGCATCAACTCCATCCCGCTCACCATCGGAGACCACATCAGAGCCTCGCGGATATTGGGCGGCATCCAGGATGCAAGATTGAAAACCCCTGAAAACGGGATCGAGATGTAGACGCTGATTGGCACCAGCTTTTCGACCACCTCCGACACTTCGGACAGCGGAGCAAGCACCGTGCAAACGGAAAAAACAAAAAATGCGTAAATCGCCCAGCCGGCGACCAGCGCTCCCACGTTTGCAGGCACGGGAAAAACTTCGAAAAAGATGAGCACTATCGCTGCGAACACGAATGCCATCATTGTACCGATCGCTTCGATAAGGACACGTACCAGAATAAAGTCGAGCACCTTAATCTGGCGATGGTACAGCAACGCGCTGTTGGCGACAAAAATGCTGGCGGATCGACCGAAGGAATGCCGCAAAAAGGTCAAGGGGACGTAGCCTGTTATGACAAAGGCGAGGAGGCTCAATCCATTCGCCGTCGGCCCCCGCAAAAAGCTCCAGACCACCCCAACCAATGCTGCGAACAAAAGCGGTTCGACCATGATCCACAAAAAGCCGATGTTCTGACGTCCAAAGCGCGTCATGAGTTCACGGCTGGTCAGGGCTTGAATCACCCGAACTTGAACTCTGAACCCATTTTGAAAGCTTGCCATCGCCTATTAGTCTTCCGAGGCGTGCTCGCGAACCCCTACGTTCAGCATCCAACCCACGAGAAAAATGCAAAGGCTGGCAAAGATAACTGCAAGAATGCTCTTTATGCGCGAAGGTAGGATTGCGCTGTCAGGCACGTTTGGTTCGACGACACGTTCAAGATAATACTGCTGCTGTTTGGCTTCGACCCTTGCTTGCTCCAATGATGTGTTAGCTGCCGCGAGAGTCTGTTCCGCGAATTCCTGCTCCACAAGCAGATTTTCGTACTGTGTGATCTTGGCAGCAATGCCATCTGGCGTGCCAACCGCGCGACCGGTTTGTTCGGCGACCTGTTGAGCAATTCCGTTGATCCGATCCTTCAGTGCAGGGATCGATGGGTGGTCGGGGGCATTTCGCTGGATCTCGGCCAATTGAGCTCGGAGCGCAGCCTCTTGGGTAATCAGTTGGTTGGATACTTGAAGAACGCCAATGCCCTGCTGCTCTGGGTCAAGCAGTTGCGCCGTGTTGCGATACGCTCCCAATTGGATCCGCGCGTCGCGCACCCTTTCCTGTGCCTCGAGTACCCGTGCGCCTGCCTCTTCGATCGCCTGTGTGTTGACCCGTTGATTGAGGCGGTTGACCAACTCTTCGCTGAGCTTGAGCAGGCCTGCGTTGAGGATCTGGGCCTCTTCGGGTGTATAAGCCTTCACGCTGAGAACCGTCAGTCCAGTCTCCGAATCTGATTGCGTCGATATCATCGAACCATAATATTTGTAGAGCGACTCAAACGATTGATCTTGAAGCAAAGTCGGATAGCGACTGAAGTAGTCGGCTTCTGGCGATCCAAAAGCGCCTCTCACATCCGTGCGCGCTTCTAAATCGGACAGCGCGTTGCGTGAACGCAGGTAGCCAATGATCTCACTTGCTTGCTCTGCCCCAGTGCCCAGCCCGGTAGTTTGAAGAAGCGATCCCAACGCAGACGCGCTCGTCTTTTGACGCTCTGGCGCTTTGATTACGAAGCGCGATTCAGACACGAATACATCTGAGGCCATGAACCCCCAGTATAGTGTCGCGATCAGCGAAGGTGCCATAACAAAAGCGGCAAACCACCGCCAACGCTTGAGAGCCTTGAGAGCGCGGCTCTCCGTGCCAGCCGCACGGGCTGTTGGTTCCAGTTCGGGGCCGTGTTGTATAGGCGCTTCTAGAGCTTCAATGGCGCGGACGTCCTCACCAGTCGCGCGCGCTGTTTGTTCTAGTTCGGGGTCATGTTGCATTTTTGATTCTTAAGCTTCTTGGAGGCTTTGCCGCTGGCGGAATAGTCGCTGCGCCTTATCGTCAGCTGCGCGTCGCGTCGCCAGTAACAGGACTTTCTGGAATATCCCAGTTTATTTCTGAGCGCTATGTGAATAGCTGAACTCGGATCCTAGGTGACATTTCGCTCAATAGGTTGGCAAGTCGCGGCTAAGTACGAGCGGAAAACCGGTCCCAAAAGAGCTTAAGCACCCGGCCAATTCCCCCTTTGCCGCGCGATACCTCGCGGACGATGGTTCCGAAATCAAATCGCAAAGTGCTACGGTCGCTCAGGTCTCTGTAGACATTCCAAAACCGCTCTTGCCCCAGAACTCGTGGCATAAGAAAAACGCCATGATAGCCAAACGAAACGCCTGCGTCGCCTGACCTTTCAGCGGAGAATTGATCGGCAAGAGCAAGCGGCGCAAACTTCATGCCCTGATCTTCCAGTAACCCGCGATTGGTGCGGCAGATAGCGACATCCTCGGGATGGTGACGTTGGAATCCAGTCGTCTGGCAGGCTTCCAGCAATCGCCGACTGCGGAGCGAAAAACCGCCATTCCCGACATCGTGTCCGTCGTCAAATTGCGGCCAGCTTGCTCCGATATAGTCGTAGTCGAGGAACTCGCTTTGCCATCGCTGGGCGTCGATTAGATGGCCATCCCATTGCACGATGAGGCAATGACTGGTCGTGATGTGGTCCGCCAGGCTCTCGAGCATGAAGCGGGAATAAGCTTCGGATGACTCGATCTTGGCGATCGGGATAACGCGGATTTGCGATGCGGTGTCCAATCCAAGCGAGGACGGGTCGCGGTCGGTAAACAGCAGAACTTCGGCGAAATCTATCTGCGCCATCGAAACCTCAAGCGCCCTTATCGTGGCTTTGAGGTTAGAGGAACTTACCGCGCAAAGAGTCACCTGATCGAGGCGAAGCTTGGCCGATCTAGTTTGAGAGGAAGTTGGGGCAGGGGTCACGGATGCGGTGTTACAGGCGTAGTGCAAAGCGCTCGCTTAGGGGACTGAGGCCCGGGTGATGGTAGGGGTCTGCGCTCTTAGGCTTCTCTTCGCTGCTTGCAAACCCAGTGTGCCAGCGCTCTTGCAAAGCGCGCGTTTCGCGCGCTTGACGAGCCGCGCCGGCCGGATCGCGGTCAAACCCGCGCGACACCGATTCATGATGCACCAATGTAGCGCGCGGTTCGTACACAGTGTGCCAGCCCTTCTCACGCAGACGCAGGCACAGATCGACGTCATTGAAAGAAACCGCGAAACGCTCGGCGTCAAAGCCTCCCACTGCGTCGAACTTTTCGCGGCTGATGACCATGCACGCCGCTGTGACGGCCGAGACGAACTGAGGCAGGCGGTGCCTGTGAAAATATCCTTCCTCATCCGGGTGAAGCCCCCTGTGGGCGTGCGCTGCGGCGCCTCCGATACCAGTCACTACACCGGCGTGCTGGATCAGGCCGGTTGGGTACAGCAGACGCGCCCCGACAGCCCCCACATCTTCCCGCATCGCTTGGTGAGCCAAGATTGAAAGCCAGTCGGGCTGGGTGATCTCGATATCGTTGTTGAGAAAGCAGAGCAGATCGCCCGTGGCATGATCAACCGCGCGGTTGTTTAGCGCGGCGAAGTCGAACGGGCCATCGTCGTGCAGGACGCGAACGGATGCTTCGCCAAGCTTCCGGAGGTAATCCAGAGTCGCTGGGTCATCGCTCCCATTGTCGATTACGATCACTTCCAGTTCGCCCGGGAATTGGGTGCTCAGGACGCCTTCTATGCACACTCTAAGCAGGTCGAGCCGATTGCGGGTGGGCACGATCACGCTAACGGATGGGGCTTTTTTCCCATCCTCAAACGTAGCCGCAGAGGGGAGCGGCAATCGCGGAACGGGACGTTCGCGGCGATGGTGTAGGACGCGTGGGATGTGGACGGGTTGCCCGCCTACTTCCCTGCACACTTCAATAGCCTGCGTTGTGAGCGCTTCGATCCAATCATCTTGAGCATTGGTGGGCTGCGAAAGAGCTTCGGCACGGAACAAGGCCGATCCAGAGATGTAGTCGTGGAAGCGGAACAGTTCGCTGTTCCAGTCGGGCTTGAGATGAGGCTTTTCGTGGTCGCTAGTCTCGCAGATCAAATCGTCGTCGGCGTAGATTATCTGCGTTGTTCCACCGACCGAAGCTGCCAAGGAACGATAGTGCGCGATAGCTCCGGTCGCTAACCTATCGCCCGCTCTGACGGGTAGCGCCCACTCTCCTTTTGCATGGGTGAACTGCGAAAGATCCTTGGCGTCTTCAATGACATTAAAAGGCACTCCTTCGCTCTCACACGAGAAGAGCGTCGCCTCCAATCCATCACCGTTTGCGACGAGAGCGCGTATCGTGGGGCCATCCTGCGGCGGTGGCGGTTGGGCGTTATCTCGTTGCTCGACCTGCCTTTGCCAAAGGCGATAAGCACGCGGAGATTGAGCTAGCAATGGAGCCCACTGCATGCGCGCCCGCAGTTTTTTGCCTGTGATCCACCACCACGAAGCGCGCAGATATTCGCGGGGGCTTTCTACAAAGGCGTCCAAGTGCACCGCGAGGCGAAGCGCGGTCGTGTCTTGCGCGGATCGGGACTTCTGCTGATCGTTCTCGCCCATCGCGGCACCCGTTACGCCACTTAGGCAAAGAAACAAGCGGCCATTCGCTTGAAAGCGGGTACGCCAAAGGTTTATTCGTCTGAGCGAAACAGGAGATCCCTCATAATGCGTCCAATCCGTCTCGCGTCCACCAGTCTTGCTGTTGCTATTGGCTTGGTCGGCGCAACGCTCGCTTCGGCTGACGAGGGATATCGTACGCCTCCCGCCGCAATTGCTGACATTGTGACGCGCGCTCCTTCGCCTCGAGTGTCGTTATCGCCGGACAAGACCACGATGCTACTCTTAGAGCGTGAGGCGTTACCACCGGTCGCGGATCTCGCGCGGCCAATGGAGAAGCTGGCGGGTCTTCGGTTGGATGCAAGCATCAACGATCGCCACGGCACCCGCGCATATGTGGGGCTGACGCTGCAGGATGTCGCAACTGGCAAAACGCGCGCGGTCGATGTGCCCAAAAACGCGGACATCGCCGATGTCTCATGGTCGATTGATGGTTCCATGATTGTTTTCACGAACACCCGCGAAGGCGGGATGGATTTGCACGTCCTCAATGTCGCCACGGGCGAAGTGACAACGGTAATGACCGGCGGGGTGAACGGTATTTTCCAGAACGCTGCATGGTTGGCTGATGGCCGCTTGATGGTCATGACGATTCCGGAGGGGCGCGGCCCGATGCCTGTCCGATCGCTCACGCCGACCGGTCCAGCCATACAGGAAGCGAGCGGTGGACAGGAAGCGCAGACACGCACCTATCAGGATCTCCTGAAAGACCCGCACGATGAGGCGATGTTCCGCTGGCTTACGACCAGCCAGCCCATGATTATGGACGCCGATGGAGCCAACAAGCGCAAGCTAGGCGAACCGCGCATTTACACCGGGGTAACCGCTTCGCCCGATGGGCAATATTTGCTCGCCGAATGGTTGAACGAACCGTTTTCTTATCAAGTGCCGTGGTATCGTTTTGCAACCACGACAGCGGTGTTCAAAAAGGACGGCACGCTCGTTTCGACTATCGTTGAACAGCCCTTGGCGGACGCTTTGCCTGTTCAGGGCGTGGTGACCGGGCGTCGTAATGTTGGTTGGCACCCAACAGAGGACGCCTTGCTCGTCTTCACCGAAGCGCAGGACGGCGGCGACCCCCGGGTTGAAACCGAAAACCGCGATAACCTGTTGGCTTTGGCTGCGCCGTTCCAGGGGAAGGCGAAGCTGCTGGCCAAAATGGAAGACCGCGTTTCGGGCGCGCTTGGACTTGAAGGTTCTGACGACCTGCTGCTGTACGAATACGATCGCGATACACGTGAATTGCGCGAAACGCTGGTCGACGTGGCCGGAGGCGCGGAACCGCGCGAGATAAGTTTGCGCAACGTTCAGGACGCCTACGCCGATCCCGGCAACCTCGTGAGGACAATGACGGATCGCGGCTTTTCTGTTGTGCGGGTCGCCGAGGGCAAGGTCATGCTTGCGGGTATGGGAGCGACGCCGGATGGCCTGCGCCCATTCCTGCGGCGTTTTGATCTGGAAACGCTTGAGACGGAAGATATCTGGCGCAATTCGGGCGAACAGCTGGAATACGTAATCGATGTGCTTGCGGACGATGGAAGCGAGTTCGTCACCTTTTACGAAAGCCCCACAAATCCGGGCAACGTACGGGTTCATGATGGAGGCGACGCTCGCTTCCTCACGAACTTCCCTGATCCTCATCCTGAACTGACCGGGATCAAGCGCGAAGTGGTCAAGTACCAACGCGAAGACGGCGTCGAATTGACCGCGACACTGTATCTCCCGCCAAACTACCAAGAGGGGGAGCAAGTGCCTGTTGTCGTCTGGGCCTATCCGCGCGAATTCAACAACGCGGCCACTGCCAGTCAGAACCGGGATTCCCCCTACCGATTCACGCGGATTGGCGGTTATTCGCACCTGTTCTTTTTGACGAAGGGGTATGCGGTGCTCGATCGCGCGGCGATGCCGGTGGTGGGCGCTGACCCGGAAACCGTCAACGACACCTTCATCGAACAGATCGTGGCAAGCGCCAAGGCGGCGATCGACTTTTCGGTTGAGCGGGGATTTGGCGACGGGATTCGTGTGGGCGTGGGCGGTCATTCCTATGGCGCGTTCATGACCGCGCACTTGCTCGCGCAAAGCGATTTGTTCAAGGCCGGTATCGCGCGCTCGGGCGCTTACAACCGCACGCTCACCCCCTTTGGTTTCCAAGCTGAGCGGCGCATCTTCTGGGACACGCCAGAGACATATTACAAGCTGAGCCCGTTCATGGCGGCGGACAAGATTAACGAGCCTGTCCTTTTCATCCACGGCAAGAACGACAACAATTCGGGCACTTTCCCTCAACAATCCGAGCGAATGTTTGCTGCGGTTAAGGGCACCGGCGGCACGGCGCGGTTGGTGATGCTACCGCACGAATCCCATGGATATCGCGGACGGGAGTCGGTTCTTCACACTTTGGCAGAGATGTTCGATTGGTTCGATGAGCATGTAAAGAACGCTGAAGTTTCCGAGACAATGTCTGAAGCGTCCACCGCTGGAGGCATCGACGGCGACAATGGCGCAGGCTGATGGGTAGGTCATCGGAGGCTTTTTTGTAGTCGAGGCCGATTGGTGTAGCTTGACCGGAAGCTATGACAGAAAGCTCTAACTTCGATACGCGCGCAGCTCTGGTCCGCGCCGCCGAGCGCCTCATCGCAGAACGTGGTTTTGGGACCGTGTCGGTGAAAGATATCACGCGCGAAGCTGGCGCGCGCAATCCGAGCGCGGTGCACTACCACTTTGGCAGTGTGGATGGATTGGTCAAAGAGGTGTTTGCGCAGCGCTTTGCGGCGATCGAGATTGAGCGTATGAAGCGGTTTGACGAGCTTTTTGGGGCTTCCCCAGAAGTCACAGTCTATGAATTGCTTTACGCCGCGCTCGCCCCACTGTTTGACACCTGCCTTGAAAAGGAAGGGCGTCTTTATGTCCGGTTCACCGTGCAATTCGCGTCTGACCCGCGATTTGAGCTGGAAGAGCTTGTAGACCGGACCAGCATGGAAAGCCTGCAGACAATGGGGGCCAAACTGGCGCAGCTCTTGCCGCAATTGCCAGCGGCCATATTGACGCTTCGATTCCGCCAAGGCTTCAACTTCTCGCTGATCCAGGCCGCCGACTACGCAACCTGCATCGAGAACGACCAAGCGCCTTCACATGAGCGCGCGCTCCATGAGGCTGCACTTAGTTTGACGGGGTTCTTTTCCGCACCGGCTCGGTAGAGATCGCCGTAGCTGCGCGCGTCACATCACATTTCGATGTTCAATCGCTGCGCTGTCCGCTGGCATCGAAAAGAGCATCCCATCTTCCCCAACAACAATCTGACCATCAAAGCGGTTCGGCGCGTCGCCCAAAAAGGTCGTGTAGAGGTAATCGGTCGGCAATGGCGGCACGAGGTGGGAATAGACCAGCATCTGCACCCCCGCGGCTTGTGCGCTTTCCGCGCCTTGTTCGGGGGATGCGTGGTAGTCGAGGATATCGCCAAAAATCTTGGCCGCGATTGTGTTGCCGCGCGCTTCCATGGCGGACTGCAATTCCTTGACCATGGCTGGTTGGAGAGCGTCGTGGACCAGCACGTCGACGCCTTCGCACACGCGTTCAAGGTTCGCCGATTTGGCGGTGTCGCCGCTTATGCAAAGGGAGCGACCCTTATAGTCGAAGCGATAACCGACAGCTGGCGAGACCGGCGTGTGCACCACGTTAAAAGCGGTGACCTTGAGATCTCCGTCATCCAGCACAACCATGCGGTCGCTTGTCATTGTGAATTCGAGAGGTTGCGCCCCTCCACCGCTGGTCGGGGCAACCTCCTCACCGTGATGCGCGGTGCGATAGGTGTCGTCTGTCGCGTAGGCCGCGTTGAAGCCTTCGATTACGCGCGCCAGACCTTCAGGGCCGTGCACCGTAAGGGCCTGCGTGTTCGCCTCACGCACCCAGTGCTGTAGCATCAGCGGACCCAGACCATCAATGTGGTCCGAATGAAAGTGAGTTAGCAACAGGCCGTTAATATCTGCGGTGTTGATCCCCATTAGGGTGAGGTTGCGCGCGCCGCCTTCGCCAATATCGACCACGTAGATGGCCTCACCAGCAACAACGAAGTTGCAGGGGCCAGCGCGGCCGACATTGGGAAGCGGAGAGCCAGTGCCGCACAACCCAAGATGCAGACCATCATTCAGCTCGGTTGTAATCGTGGCCCCCAGTTGAGAGGCAACCGCACGCTTGAACAGCCAACTTCCAATCGGTCCCTGGAACAAAAAGGCCCCGGCCAAGGCCAGCAACCCAATAATCCCGAACACCAAGACACTCTTTCGAACCATCGTTGCCCCCGCGCAGCGCTTATCCTGAATGCACATTCCGGCTCTTCGAACGGCTGTTCAAGTGTTTTCTGTGGTTTTGCCTTTGGCCGTCGGCGCGCATGTCGGTGTTGGCGCGAAGCGAGGCTGCGCCGGGTGCCAGGTTTGGGCAACCCCTTGGAATGATCGGCTTTGTCGGTTAGGGACGCATCCTCTGAGCGTCGGTCCCGCTCGAGAGGTGAAACATTCACGAGCAGAGGGACCAGAGTCTTTGTCACGCCTTTACGATAGTCGAAAACGCATTCTTGTGACCGGAGGGGCTGGTTTTCTGGGCTCTCACCTGATCGACAGGCTTCTGGATCAAGGGCATGAGGTTCTGTGCGTCGACAACCTGTTTACCGGTACAAAGCGCAATATTGATCACCTCCATCGCGAACCGCGCTTCGAATTCATTCGGCATGATGTGACAATGCCGCTTCATGTTGAGATCGACGAGATCTACAATCTGGCGTGTCCTGCGAGCCCGGTTCATTATCAGCATGACCCCGTGCAGACCACCAAGACCAGCGTTCATGGCGCGATCAACATGCTGGGTTTGGCCAAGCGGCTTAAATGCAAGATATTTCAGGCCTCCACGAGCGAGGTTTATGGCGATCCTCACATTCATCCACAAACGGAAGACTATTGGGGGAACGTGAATCCGATCGGCCCACGATCTTGCTATGATGAGGGCAAGCGCTGCGCTGAAACGCTGTTCTTTGACTATCATCGGCAGCACGGGCTTGAGATCAAGGTGGCTCGCATCTTCAACACCTACGGTCCGCGCATGCATCACGCCGATGGTCGCGTGATCTCTAACTTCATCGTGCAGGCTTTGAAGGGCGAAGATATCACCATTTATGGCGATGGGTCGCAAACGCGATCCTTTTGCTTTGTCGATGATCTTGTTGAAGGGTGCCTGCGCCTTATGGACACGGGCCCGGACGTGACGGGGCCCATTAATCTTGGCAATCCTGCTGAGTGTTCGATTAAGGAACTGGCTGAACACGTGATCAAGATGACTGGCTCGCGATCCGAGCTTTCTTTTCGTGATCTGCCGGCGGATGATCCAAAGCAGCGCCGTCCCGACATCACGCAGGCGAAAGCCTTGCTGCATTGGGAGCCGATGATGGGTCTTGAAAAAGGGTTAGAGCGAACGATCCGATTCTTTGAGGAACGGCTTCCCGAAATCGCGCTGGCCTAGGATCAGGCTCCTGAAGCGTTTGGGTCGCGCCCACCTCAACGTTGAGCAACTCAATCCAAGCGTTCCACGTCCACCGCGCTTTTCATGCTCTGCGGGGCGCTCCCTATGAAGGTTCCGTCGATCGGCGATACATCGGCGAAGTCGCGGCCCATGGCGATGGGAATGTGGTCTTCCGCCGCCAAACAATTGTTAGTGGGGTCAAACCCGATCCAACCCAGATCATCGCCGCACCACGCCGCGACCCAAGCGTGCATGGCATCAGCGCCCACCAGCTTTTCCTTGCCCGGCGGTGGTCGTGTTAGGAGATAGCCGCTGACATAGGCGGTCGGGATACCAGCGGCCCGCAGCGCGATGATCATCACATGCGTGAAGTCCTGGCAAACACCATGCCGCGCCTCGAACGCCTCGTCAGGCGGTGTTTGACTGTCTGTCTTGCCAGGCGCGTATGTGAACTCTTCAAAGATCGCCTTCGTGAGGTTCGAAATGGCTTCGACGGCGTTTTCGTGGGACTTGAGATGCTCGAAGCCCCAGGCCGCAATGGCGGGGCTCGCTGTCGCCAGACGCGAGGCAAACACATAAGGTGCGGGGGAAAGATCGGACAGGTCCTTGGCCGCCAATGCTTGCGAGCGAAGCGCCGAAATCGTCGGTCCACTTTCCGGTGGATTCGGAGGCGCAATGTCGATCACAAATTCGCTAGCGACTTCGAGCTTTTTGAGCGGCGCGGTGTACAGGGCTTGCGTGGTATTGACCCAATACGGCCCGGGCTCGTGATCGCGCGCGGCTGGCTTTGGCGAAAGCGTGAGCGACTCGCTCTCGATCACTTGCCCCACTCGAAGCCGCGGCTTGAGGCGAAGGTTGAAACGCGCGCGTTCCACGGCCACCGCGTATTCGAGCGTGCTGACATGCCGAACACGATAACGCATCAGAAAAGCCTCTTGGTACGCGCTTCATCGGACCGCTCGGCCTGAAGAAAATAGCGTTCGCCGATTGCCTCGGACAAGGTGGCGAGGTCCTTGCGGAGGTCTTCCAGCGTCATCGGCCCGATATCCTTGGCGGCGAGCCCTTCGATGTTGGCGCGCAGCTGGCGCACGACGTGCAAAGGAGCTTCGGGCATGCCGTCGGTCCGCAACGTGGGGATGGCTGAGAGGTGCTTTTCAATCTTGCTGATCTGGAACGCCAGACCGCGCGGCTGGGCCGGCTCAAGCAGGACCATGTCCAGCACCCGCGCGATATAGGGCATGGTCAGATAGCGGCTGCGATAAAGGGACTGGCAATCAACGAGTTCGAGCAGCGCCGCCAAATCATCGGCGCTCGCGCTGCCGGGGACGATCGTCTGTGTCGCCTGAAGGATCATCGAGGCGCGCTCGACGCTCATACCCATATTGAGGAACTGCCATTCGGGCCCCCGGCTCATCCCATCTGACAACAACCAGGACAAAGTGGCGTGCCGCTCGATTACGGCATCGCAAGCCAGCGCGATCGATTCCGTATCACCCTCGATTGCGTCCAGCGTCCTCTGTTGGATCGCGCGCCACGCGTCGCGCGAAAGACGGTCTCGCAGAATCTGGGCGATTTGCCGCTCGCGCGCTATGAGGCTGCGGATCGAGCCGCTGCGCTCGGGATCGGCGAGCGCTTGTGATGCCATTGCGACAAAGCTTGTGTCGGCTTTAGGCCGAGGGGTTGCACCAAGATTGGCCAGCAACTTGGCCAATCGATTGAGAGTCGTCGTACCGGCTTTAGCCTCGCCAGACATGGCAATCTGATCGATAAGCACGCGGACGATCCGCGCGGTTTGCTGGGCGCGTTCTCCGTACCTACCCAGCCAGAAAAGATTGTCCGCAGCTTGACTGGGCAACAAACCTTGCTCGCGCCGGATTTCGTGTTGAGGTGTTTTGAGGACAGCCTCGGGAACGCTTGGACGCACCGGGTCGACGATGCAGACATCTTTGGAAATGTCGCCGAGCCCCATTAGATTGGTGCGCAGGTCCCCGCGCTGGGAAACGCGCCCAAACCCACCCTGAAGCACAGCCCACTCGCCATTTTCGTCGCGCGCAAGGAAAGCGCGCATTGTGAAGCCGCGCGCTTCGAAGTGACCTTCCGCCAGAGCGGGCGTGGTGGAGAGGTGGACAATCTCCTGCGCGGTGTAGTCCATGGGGCGCAGCGCCATGCCTTGCTCAAGCGTGGCTCTCTCGTCTGCGGAGAAGCTTGACCCGGGGCGCGTGTGCCCATCATCAAGGCCCACAATGGGGCGACGAAATGCGGAACTGACCACTAGATTGTCGAGGTTTGCGAGCACATAGTCGCGTTCTTGCTGACCCCCGCACCACCATGTTGCCGCATTTGGCAGAGCAAGCTCCTCTCCCAGAACTGATTTTGCCAAGCGCGGAAGGAAAGCGGGCATTGCGCGGGTCTCAACGACGCCGGAGCCAGGCCAGTTTGTAAGCACTAGGCTTTCCTTTGCGGCCCCCAACAATCCCGGCACTCCGATACGCGAACGCACGTCGAAATTCATTGGATCGAGATCGCGCGTGGTGATCCAGCGCCACAGCGCGTCAATCCGTTTAAGGCCTGCGATAGTGCGCGCGAACAGGCGGCCGTCGCGCACAGTGAGATCGCGGCCTTCGACGAGCGAGAAGCCCAATTGCCGAGCCAATATCGCTTGTTCGGGATAGGATTGACTGAACCGCCCCGGTGTCAAGAGCGCAACGCGTGGGTCATCGCGTTGGCAAGGTGCGGCGATGCCCCGCCGCAAAGTCTCGAAGAAGCCGCTGTGTGACCGAGTGCCTACGGAAGCCAGTAACCCTCCGCTAGCGCGCGCCAAGGCTTGCCTGTTCTGAATGGCGTATCCGATGCCGATGGGAAAGCGCACCCGGTCCGCCAGAACGCGCCACTCTCCGTTCGGACCGCGCGCGAGGTCGACCGCATAGGTGTGCATGAAATAGCCACCTTCAGGCTCAATCCCCACCATGCGCCGTGCAAAATCATTGCTTCCCGAAACGACCGCGGCCGGTAAATGGCCATCGCGAACCAGAGTTTGGTCGCCATAAAGATCGGCGATCACCTTCTCGAGCAAGTCCGCGCGCTGGATCAGGCCGTCGGTGACGGTCTCCCACTCCTGCGTTCCGACAAGAATGGGCATTGGCCCCAACGGCCATGGCCGTTCCTGCTCGTCTCCGGTGATGCGAAAGGCGAGCCCTAAGTCTTCGACGTGGCGATCAAGATAGGACTGCAGCGAACTCAGGTCGCCATCGCATTGGTTTGCAAAACCGCGCGCCAAATCACGCCACGCCTTTTGGACATTGGGTGCTGATTGCGTGAACAAGTCCCCCCCGGGCGCCTGTGCCGTGTAATAGGCGAGCGGATCGGCTTCCGGATCGGGGCCGAAGAGGTCCGCTTCGCCTGGGGCGCGGACTGGAGGCTGGCTCTGCTCGTTCATCGCCGCTGCGGATTACACCGCGCTTGGCGGTCGGCGCAAATCGAGGGTGAGCGGAAACTCGCCATGGTCTTCGTTTGAAGGGATGGTGACCGTGCCTGGCGAATGGCCGTGGTCCTGAAAACGCGCCTTACGCCGTGATTCCGCTTCAAAATTGTTGATCGGCACATCGTCGAACGAACGGCCACCTGGATGCGCGACATGGTAAACGCAACCACCGAGTGAGCGGTTGTTCCAGGTGTCGTAAACGTCGAAGGTCAGAGGCGGATCGGCTTTGAGCAGCGGATGCAGGCAAGAGGCCGGCGCCCAGGCTTTGTAACGCACGCCACCGATAGCTTCGCCGGGCTGTCCTGTGGATGTGAGAGGCACGCGGCGGCCGTTGCACCCGATGACATGGCGGCCCGGCGTGAGACCCTTGGCGCGGACTTGCAGGCGCTCGGTCGAGCTGTCGACATAGCGTACCGTCCCGCCAATCGCGCCGGTCTCGCCCAGGACGTTCCACGGCTCGAGCGCGTGGCTGATTTCAAGCTCCACGCCGCCCGCCTGCACGCTGCCATGGACCGGGAACCGGAACTGGCGCTGCGCTTCAAACCAGTTCGGGTCAAAGTCGTAACCGGCGCGGCGGAGGTCGGCGAGGACCTCAAGGAAATCGTTCCAGCAGAAATGCGGTAAGAGGAACTTGTCGTGCAAGCTTGTGCCCCAGCGCACCAGACTACCCTCTTGCGGCTCGCGCCAGAACCACGAAGTCAGCGCCCGCAACAGAAGCTGCGCTGCAACACTCATCTTTGCGTCAGGCGGCATCTCGAAGCCGCGAAATTCGATGAGTCCGAGACGGCCGGTTGGGCCATCGGGCGAATAGAGCTTGTCGATACAGATTTCGGTGCGGTGGGTGTTGCCCGTCACATCGACCAGCATGTTGCGGAACAAGAGGTCAACGACCCAGGGGAACGGCAGATCTTCGCCTGGCTTGGGCACCTGCCCCAGCGCCACTTCGAGTTCGTACAAGCTGTCATGGCGCGCTTCATCGATACGCGGAGCTTGGCTGGTGGGGCCGATAAAGAGGCCGGAGAACAGATAGCTGAGGCTCGGGTGGCGCTGCCAGTATAGCACAAAGCTCTTCAGCATATCGGGCCGTCGGATAAACGCGCTGTCGGTGAAGCTCGCGCCGCCCAGCACAAGGTGGTTGCCGCCGCCGGTGCCGACCGACCGGCCATCAACCATGAACTTGTCCGCCGTCATCCCGCATTCGCGCGCGGCGTCATACAGGCGGGTTGTGACGTCGACCAATTCGTCAAAGCTGGCGGTCGGGTGGATGTTGACCTCGACCACGCCCGGATCAGGCGTGACCTTGAGCACGTTGATGCGCGGATCGGGCGGGGGCAAGTAGCCTTCGATCCGCACCGGGGTTTGCAATGCCTCAGCCGTCGCTTCGATCTCGGCGATCAGTTCGAGGAAATCCTCCATGCTTTCAACCGGCGGGACGAAGACGGAGAGGTAGGTGCCCTTGGGCTCTACTGTCAGCGCGGTGCGGACCGCGCCTTCGATGATTTCCTGTTCAACGCGCTCTTGCGCCGCGCCTCCTGAGGTCTCGACACGTCTGTGCGCCTGTGTGGGTTTGTCCTCGTCTGGCGTGGCCTCTTCACGGGCTTGCTCGCCGCGCTTGGCGCGCTGGTCGCGAAAGTCGGCGAGCGGTTTCTGACTGTCCGTCTCAACGCGCGGATGGATATAGGGATAGCTGCTCTCGGGCACATGGGGGAGCGATCCCAAGGGTAGGCGGTACCCGAGCGCGCTGTCGCCCGGCACCGCGAACAACCCACCGCGCCGCAGTCGCCATTGTTCAGACTTCCATCGTCCCGGCTCGCGCGCTTGCTGGGTCTGCCAGCGTTGGATCGGGAGCACATAGCCAACCGGTGTGGTGAGCCCCCGACTGAAGGTTTCAACGATACGCTGCCGTTCTTCCGGGTCTTCGATCTTGGGGTCGAACGGGCTGACATTGATCGGCAGTTCGCCCTCGCGTTCGATCCACTTTTCGCTGTCTTCGTAGACGGGGTGGACGAACTCTTCTTCGACGCCGAGGGAGCGTGCGGCGGCTTGCAAGAACGCTCCGGCATCCTCGGAAGAGACCGCGTTTTCGGCGCCTTCATCAGGATCGCTCGCGATCAAATCGGGGTTGTTCCAAAGTGGCTTGCCGTCTTTGCGCCAATAGAGCGAGAATCCCCAGCGCGGCAGACTTTCACCCGGATACCATTTGCCCTGGCCATGGTGGATCAGGCCGCCGGGCGCGTAAATGCCCTTCAGTTTGCGGATGAGCTTATCGGCGTAGCCCGCTTTGGTTGGCCCCACGGCCTCGCCATTCCACTCGGGCGCCTCGCCGCCTTCTTCCGCGACGAAGGTGGGTTCGCCGCCCATGGTAAGTCGCACGTCTTGCGCGCTCAGGTCCTCGTCCACCTTCGCGCCCAGATCGAGCAGCGCGTGCCAGCGATCATCGGTGAACGGCTTGGTGATGCGCACCGCCTCTTTGACCCGGTCGACCGACATGGCGAAGTTGAAATCAACCTCGGCGGGTTCGGCCATCCCTTCGATCGGCGCGGCAGAGCGGTAGTGCGGCGTGGCGGCCAATGGAATATGCCCTTCGCCCGCGAACATGCCGGATGTGGCGTCCATCGCGACCCATCCGGCGCCAGGGACATACGCCTCAGCCCAGGCGTGCAGATCGACCACGTCCTGCGACACGCCTTTGGGTCCCTCGACCGGCTCGACATCGGCGACGAGCTGGATCGAATAGCCCGAGACAAACCGTGAGGCGAACCCAAGGCGGCGCAAAAGTTGCACGAGCAACCACGCGCTATCCCGGCACGATCCGCGCCCAACTTCGAGGGTCTGCTCGGGACTTTGTGTCCCTTGTTCCATACGGATGACATAATCGACCGCTTCGTTCACCGCCCGGTTCACCTCGACAAGAAAGTCGATCGTGCGGCCTTTGTACTCCTTGAACTGGTCCACAAGTCCCTCGAACAGCGGACCTTGCGGTTCGGTGTCGAAATAGGCGACGAGGCCATCCTTCAGCTTTTCATCGTAAATGAAGGGGACGTTTTCAGCGTAGTCTTCGATGAAGAAATCGAAAGGGTTGATCACCGCCATATCGGCGATCAGGTCGACCTCGATTTTGAACTCGCGCACCCTTTCAGGAAACACGATGCGCGCTTGCCAGTTGCCGTGCGGATCCTGCTGCCAGTTGATAAAGTGGTTTTCCGGCTCAATCTTAAGCGAATAGTTCGGCACCGCCGTGCGCGTGTGCATCGCGGGACGCAGTCGGATCACCTGCGGGCCGACTTCGATCGGGCGCGAGTAACGGTAATGGGTGAGGTGGTGCAGAGCGGCGCGTATCATAGCGCGCGATTAGAGGGACGCGCGCACCCGATTGCAACGCGAAAATGGAGGCGCGCGCCGATAGTGTAATTGATCGCGGCAACGTAACAATATTGCACCGCAACAAAGCGCTTGGAGAATCCCCTTTCGCGGGTATTATTACCAAGTGAGCGATCTCTCCTACCTCACCTTTGCCGTCCCGCTGCTCTTGTTGGCCGGGGCCGCCGCCGGCTTTGCGGGCGGCTTGTTTGGCATTGGTGGAGGGTTTGTTGTCGTCCCGGCTCTGGTGATGCTGTTCCCAATGCTTGGCATGGAAGGCGATATGGCCGCGCATGTCGCTGTGGGCACTTCGCTGGCAACCATCATCTTCACCTCAATCCGCGCAACGCAGAGCCACGCCGAACGCGATGCGGTTGATTTCGGGGTCTTGAAAAGCTGGGCTCTTTGGGTGGTACTGGGCACGGCCTTGGGCACGCTTATCGCGGATTTTGCGTCTGGCACCCAGTTGGCTCTGATCTTCGGAGCCGGGGTCATCGCATTTGCGATCTACTTCCTGTTGCCTGCGCGCAAAGGTGAACCTGTCTTCGCGGCGATGCCAACCGGGTTTCCCAGAGCCGGGGTAGCCGGCGGGTTGGGCGCTTTTTCCGCGTTGCTTGGTATCGGCGGAGGCACGATCACGACGCTGACTATGACGGTGTGCGGAGCGCCGATCCACCGCGCGATTGGCACCGCGTCAGGAATGGGCGCGATTATCGCCTTGCCCGCCACGATCGGCTTCATGATCATCGGACTCGGCGAGCCGGGCCTGCCTTGGGGTTCGGTCGGATACGTCAATCTTCCCGCCGCCGCAGCGATTATCGCCACGTCGGTGGTCTTCGCGCCGATGGGCGTCGCCGCCGCGCACAAATTGCCGCCTGAGATCCTTCGCCGGGTCTTCGGCCTGTATCTGATCACCGTTGGGGTAACGATGATCTCGAAAGCCATGAGCTGAAAAGGAGCTGTCCAATGTCGACCAATCGCCGCAATTTCCTCGCCGGAGTGAGCCTTGGAGCCGGGGTGAGCGCGCTGCCTTTGAGCGCAAGCGCTGCCGCGGCCGCCGAGATGGCAGAGCCCGATTTCGGCCCGACCAACGGCACCGCTCTGCTAAGCCGCAATGAGAACCCTTACGGCCCCGCGCTATCCGCGATCAAGGCGATCACCGAAAACGCTAAGATGGGGTGTTATTACACCGACCGTGGCCTCGAAAAATTGCACCACATGATCGCCGAGCGGCACAATGTCGATGTGAAGCAGGTGGTGGTCGGCAGCGGATCGACCGAGATCCTGTGCGCGATCTCAATCGCGTGGGGCCGTGACGGAGCGATCCTGTGCCCGGATCTCTTTTGGGACACCACAGTCAAATATGGCGAGCGGCAGGGCGTTAAGTCGATCCGTGTGCCGCTGACCAGCGATATGAATGTCGATCTGGCCGGGATTGAGGCGGGGCTGACCGATGAGGTTTCACTCATCCAGATCTGCAACCCCAACAATCCGACCGGCGTGCTGATCCCGTCCGCCGACCTAAGGTCGTTCGCGGGGCGAACGTCTGGCAAGGCCACGCTTCTTGTGGACGAGGCTTACAACGAGCTGACCGACGCCCCGGATGATAACACCATGATCGATATGGTGCGCGGCGGCGCAGACATGATCGTGTGCCGCACTTTCTCCAAAATCTACGGTATGGCGGGCCTGCGCGTTGGCTACGCCATCACCAGCGAAGCCAACGCCGAACGCATTCGCAGCCATATGATGAGCTTTGGCGGCAATCTGGGCGGCGTTGCGGCGGCGCTGGGATGCTACAACGACTTCGATTTTCTCGCCAAATCGCGCGCCATGGTGCTCGAAGGCCGCGAGATGATCATGGACGCGGTGGCCAAGGCGGGCCTGACCGCGCTGCCGTCGCAAACCAACTTTGTTTACGTCGAAGTGCCGGATGCCGACGCGGTGCAAAAGGCGATGATGGATCGCGGCATCCGCATCCGCGGCGCTTACGGCAAGTGGACGCAATATTCGCGCGTCTCCACCGGGATGATCGCCGATGTTGAACGCTATGCGAAAGCGCTTCCGGAGGTTATCGATACCCTGAGGGCATAAGGGCTTGGGGAGGAAAACCATGAGGAAATCGGCTTTAGCCGCTTTGGTCGCCACCGCGTTGACGGCCTCAGCGCCGTTCGCCGCGCGCGCGGATACGCTAATAGATGTGACGCAGGAGCATATCGACAAAGTTGTGCCCATGCCGACCTTCAAGGCCGACACCAGCTGGCCCAAGCTGCCGGACGATATCATCTTGGGTCAGATCCCCGGTCTCTCGATCGCCGAAGACGACACAGTCTGGATCCTTACCCGGCCCAATTCACTAGGCGCGACCGAAACTGGGCGCAGCACTACTCCGCCGATCACCCGCGCGTGTTGCAAGCTGCCGCCGCACGTTATGCAGTTCGACCAGGATGGCAATCTGCTGCGCGGTTGGGGTGGGGCGGATCTGGCTCCGGGTAAAAGCACCTTTGCGGGCAGCGGACGCAACCGCACCGAAGAGGGCGATCAGCAATGGCCGGTCAACGTCCATGGCCTCTATGTCGATGCCGATGAGACAGTGTGGATCGGCGGCAACGGCGCGGGTGATCATGTCATCCTCAACTTCACCGCCGATGGCGAATTCATCCGTCAAATCGGGCGCAGACAGGTGACAGAAGGGAACCTAAGCCAGCAATATCTCGGCAGTCCGGCGGATATCAGCGTCAATGGGGAAAGCGTGCTGGTGGCCGATGGCTACACCAACACGCGCGTGATCGAGTTCTCCGCGACCAATCTCGCCTTCACCAAGCTGTGGGGCGCTTACGGAACCGAACCCGGTTCCGGGACGCGCGCGGGCGATTTCGACCAGTCAATGGCGACCAGCACGGCTGAGGGCGGCCCCGATATCAACGCCCCCGATTTTGAGCCGATGGTTCACTGCGTCGTGCGCGGTCCGGAAAAGACCGTCTATGTTTGCGATCGTCGCAACAACCGCTTGCAAATCTTTCGCGAGACCGAGGGCGGCATCGAGTTCGTCCAAAACGTCGCCATCGCACCGGAAACGGGCGGAACGCGCACCGCCAGCGACGTCGCCTTCAGTCCGGATGGCAAATACGTCTACGTCGCGGACATGATGAACGGGCGGGTCTGGATCCTGCTGCGCGAGACTCATGGGATTGTCGGCTGGTTCGGGCGCAACGGACGCTATCCGGGCCAGTTCATCTGGCTGCACAGCGTCGATGTCGACAGCGCAGGCAATGTCTACACCACGGAGGTCAATTCCGGCCGCCGGGTGCAGCGTTTTGTGCTTCAGACACCGGTCGCGGAGTGAAAAGAGGAGAAGGCTAAACCTTCCCCTCCATTCCTGACCCTCGTTTCAGCTCACGCTGGTGACGTTGTCGTCCGAATTGCGATCGACATATTTGTTGTAGGGATCAACGCCGACATAAGTCGGGCGGCGATCGGTGACGACGGTGATCGTCTGTTCACCTGATGTAACCGGGCGGCGTTCAAGATAGACGACGTTCTCTTTGGCAAACACGTCATCGCCGGGACGCTGAGTAAACAGGCCGATCTCGATCTCGTCGGCCAGATCGGCTTCGGTCTCCACCCCTTCGCCGTCGGCGTAGAACTTGGACGCGTTGACCGTGATTGTGGTTTCAAACCGACCATCGTCCAGTTCAGTGATGACCGCGTCTTCGGCTTTGAGGTCATAGACCGTAATCTTCTGCAACAGGTCGCGCACCAGCTCTCGCTCGGCGTCGTTGCGGGCTAGGCTTAGATAGCCCTCCACCAATTCGCTTGAACTGGCGTAGGGCTGGCTCTTGAAGCGGTACTTCTCAAGCAAGTCGGCCAGCATCGCGTTGACGCGGTCTTCGCCCAGACGGTCTTGCAGCAGATACATCGCCACCGACCCCTTGCGATAATGGATGTAGCCCTGGTTCTCGACCCGTTCGAGCGGCAGTTCCTCAATCGCTTCGCTCCCGCGCGAGGACAGGTAATTGTCGAGCTCAAACTTGAGGAAGCGGCGCATCTGGTCTTCGCCATAAAGCCGCTTCATCACCATCAGGGCCGAATGCTGCGCCATCGTCTCAACCAGCATCGTGCCGCCCTGTTGTTCTGCGCTGATAAGCTGGTGCGCCCAGTATTGGTGCCCGAATTCATGCGCGGCGATGTAGGTGACGTAGTCAATCTCGCCCGGATCGCCCAGATTGGCGAGGAAGCCGAGATTTTCGGACCACGGCATCGTTCCGGCAAAGGCTTGCGCAAAACTGGCGTAGCCAGGGAATTCGATGATGCGCGCGTGATCAAATTGGTAGGGGCCAAAGTTTTCGCGGTAATAGCCCAGCGAAGCTTGCATCGCGTCGAGCATGCGCTCGACATTATAGGGATGCTGTTTGTCGTAATAGACCTGCAATTCCACACCATCCCAATCGCGCTTTGCCAACTCATAGCGAGCGGACTGGATCGAGAAGAAGGCAAGGATCGGATTGGTCGACTGGAACCGCGCGATCCGGCGGTCGCCTTCGATCGTGTCGGACACTCGTGTGCCCGGCGCGATCGGCACTTGATCAGCCGAGGTGGTGACCGTGATGTCCGAATTCACCCAGTCGGTGTTGCCGACATAATTGCGCTCTCGCGCGCTTTCGTCCTCAAGCTTGGGCAGGCGCAGTTCCGGGTCGAGCCCGTACTCACGCCGCCGCGCCCGGTCGGTCAAAAGACCGTTGCGATCCATCCCGAGCTGCGGCGCAAATTCGGAATTGTTGAGGAATGTCCCGTTCTCCACCAGACGCGTGCCGTAGCCATTGGCCGTGAGAGCCTTGTGCCAACGACGTGAGGTGAAGCTCAAACTGGCTGTCGCATCGACCGGCAAAGGCGTGTCGAAGCGATAGATGCGGTGCTGATTTTTTTCGTCGTTTTTCTCCAGCGTCGCGCCGGGGATCGTTACCTCTAGTAGCTTTGTATCGGTATCGGTCATCCGAACATGCAGCACCTCGACCGGCGCGCCGGTGTCGTTGACGAGCTGGTAGGTCCCGCTGGCTTCCATCCGTCGTTCCTCTGGGAAGAGGTCCACCTGCATCGCAACATCAGTGACACTGGGCTGTTTGAGGCCGAGATACTGGATGTAATCCTTCTCATAGTCCGCCAAGAGCTGGCGACCTTCATCCGCTGTACGGTACGTGTTCTGAACGTTCATCTGATCATAGAGGAACACGCCCACAGCCGCGCTGGTCAGCGCGCCTGCCGCGGCCAACCCGCCGACTGGCGACATCAACCTTGAAGGCACACGCTTCAGACGTGGGGCGAGCCGCGTCTCTGTTCCGCGGCGCCACATCAGATGCGCCAACACCGCCAAAACCAGCGCGACACCGCCCCAATAGAGATTGAGCCACCAAGCAAGCGATCCACCAACCGCGTTGCCGTTCACGTCTGAAACCGGACTGAAGTTTGGTACTCCATACAACACCAGCGGGTGACCATAGCCCCACGCGGGAAGCACAAAGAGGAACAGGATGATGTAGAGGGTTAGGATGCCCCAACCGACATACTTGTTCGCGCTCATCGCTTGGACGAAGACCGACAGAATGGCGATATAGACCAGACTGAAGCTCATCGGCAGGACGTACCACATGAGATATTTGCCGATCTCAAAGTTGAAATACCCGTTGATCGCCTGCACCGCCATCGCGGCCACAACCGAGATCAGCAGGGTCGTCAGCAGAACCAGCGACACCGCAATCGTCTTGGACACCATATAGACCCAACCGGGCAGCGAGGTGCTGTCGACTATTTCATGGAACTTGCGGTCGCGGTCGCGCCAGACCAACTCGCCGCCGTAATAGATGGCGATGATTATCGGGATGAAGGTGAAGCTCCCCGCTAGCAAACTCATGAGCGAGAATGTCGCAGGTACGGGCGCGGTGCCGTAGATCTCGTTCCCGAAAGCGACGGCCGTGATCGAATTGAACAGCCCGATCGCCATCAGCACGAGGAAAGCCGGACTGCGCAGGACTTGCGATATCTCGAACCGGGTCGTTTTGTTCAGCCGTGCCCACGCCGATTTCTCAGGCTGCGTTGCGGGAAGCGCGTCCACGGTAACGGGTTGCGTGCGCGCCAGTTTCTCAGCCTTCTTGGCGAGCTTCTTGGCCTTGCGAGCGGACACACCCTTTTCTGCAAAGCTGAACCGCCAATAGGCAAGCGCCAACGCCAGAGCGGACAGGCCCAGCACCATCATCCGGTTGAACAACAAAGCGCCCGAAAAAGCCGGCAGCATCGCGTTCGATTCCGCCGCGGTCCAATAACGGGTCTCGTTAGCGATCGCGCCAAAGCCAAGGGGATCGATCAGGGCGGCGGTGTCGCGATATTCCGGCTCGCTGCCCACCACTACGTTGAAGGTGACATAGAGCACCAGAAAGGCGACCACCGCGACATAGGAATACAGCATCGAGCGCGTCATCGTGGCGACCGCGAAGAAAA
Organism: Pseudomonadota bacterium; assembly: GCA_039814925.1. Taxonomy (GTDB): domain Bacteria; phylum Pseudomonadota; class Alphaproteobacteria; order Sphingomonadales; family Sphingomonadaceae; genus Erythrobacter. Next base: position 135,551 of record JBCCAH010000002.1, on the reverse strand, counting down.
CCGCGCACAACAGGATGATCGTGGGCGCAACAAATTGCAGAAAGCTGAGCGCGTAGAACGAGAATTGCTGTGGGCCAACGGTCTCCGGATCCACCCAAGGCATGATCGATCCGACATAGATCGCCAGCGGTACCACCAGAAACGCCACCAAGGCGGCCAGAGTCGCTCCTGTAAATCGACCGATCAAATAGGCGAACTTGGTCACCTGGGTCGATCGCACCATCGGGCCAAATCCGCTTTCATCGTCGCGTACGACGACGTTGGCGACAAAGGCGGTGGTCACGAACATGAAGAACAGCGTCAACACCATCTGCGTTTGCAGGATGGCGGCCGGGCTGTTGATATTGACGTTGCCGCCGCCGCCGATCTGGATTTGCGTGCTGGCGGTCGCGCCATAGGTCAGCAGGAAGAAGATTAGGGTCGCTACCCAGAAAACCGGGTTGCGCATTTGGTAGCGCAGCTCAAACAACGCGATGGATCCGAACATGATCTGGTCCTCTCTATCGCGGTTTAAGCGGCTTGCGCTGTATTGGCGGTGTCTTGGGTCCGGCGGGTCGCCGCGAGAGTGGAGAAGTAGACATCCTCCAATCCGCCATCGACCGTTTCGAAGCCGTCGCTCGGGTCTTTCTCCGATAGAATGTGCACGATGGTGCGGCCAGCGAAGAGGCGGGTCGAAATCACTTCGTATCGCGATTTGTAATCGTCCAATTCGCCACGCTCGATGGTCTTCGCCCAGATCGTCCCGCGCGATTTCTCGATCAAGTCGACCGGTGCGCCTTGCTGCTTGATCTGGCCGCTGACGAGCACCGCCATATTCGGACACAGATCGGCCACGTCTTCGACAATATGGGTCGACAGGATGACAACCACATTTTCGCCGATTTCAGCCAGCAGATTGAGGAAGCGGTTGCGTTCTTCGGGATCGAGGCCGGCTGTGGGCTCATCAACGATTATCAGATCCGGGTTGCCAATAAGCGCCTGCGCGATGCCAAAGCGTTGACGCATCCCGCCTGAGAAGCCCGCAATTGCTTTCTTGCGAACATCCCACAGGTTCACCTGGTTCAGCAGCGTTTCGACCGTGTCCTTGCGTGGCCCCCGGGCGCTGATGCCTTTGAGCACCGCCATATGATCGAGCATGTCGTAGGCCGAAACGCGGGGGTACACGCCAAAGTCCTGCGGAAGGTATCCGAGCCGTTTGCGGAGCGCTTCCGGGTCCGCGAGAATGTCGACACCGTCAAAAGTGATCGAACCCGATGTCGGCGATTGCAGCGTCGAAACCGTGCGCATCAGCGTCGATTTGCCCGCGCCGTTGGGGCCGAGCAGGCCATACATGCCTTTCGGTATGGAAAGAGTAACATCATCGAGCGCGCGCACGCCGTTGGAATAGACGTGGCTGACATTCTTGAGTTCGAGCATGTTTGGTTTGGTCCCAGAGAGATTGGCTTGCGAGAGAAATGCGTGAGCGTGAGGCTATGGAGGTGTGTTGACCTTGTAAAGCGGCGGTGAATTTTGTCCTCGACCGAGGGGTAAGCCCGTTCGATCAACGGCAAGAGTGGCGATCAACGGCTTACCGCTTGCCACGAATGGCTTGCTCCGTTTAGCTCCCGGCGATGGTTCGCGACAGGAGCAGTGTTTCATGAGAATGACGGTTTTGGCGGCTCTGGCCGTGGTTTTGGCGAGCTGTTCGGTGTCGGAGGAGGATGGCGCGGTTCTTACCGAAGCGAAAGTCGATCGCGCCGCGCCCGTGACCACCGAAGATCGGTTCGCCGTATTGGCGCTCGAGTGCGTGCACCGCGAATACCCGAATAAGATCAGTCATGTGTTGAACTCGGACGACGATGCAAAGACGCCAGAGGACCTGTTCCCGGCCTTCTATGGTTGTTTCGACTGGCATTCTTCGGTCCACGGTCATTGGCTGCTCACACGCATCCTTACGACGCAAGAAGCGTCAATCTACGAAGCGGAAATCCGCGAGAAACTGGCGCGCAGTTTCACCGAGCAAAGTATGGCAGGCGAAGTCGCCTACTACACAAGCGAAGGGCGCGGGAGCTTTGAGCGGCCTTATGGCATCGCATGGTACCTTCAACTCGTTGCCGAGCTCGAGGAAAGCGATGATCCCCAGCTCTCCGAATGGCGCGAAACGCTACGTCCCCTCGAAGATGCGATTGTGGCGCAAGTGATGGATTGGCTGCCCAAGCTGGCCTACCCGATCCGACTTGGTACGCACAACCAGACCGCTTTTGCTTTCGGATTGATGCTCGACTACGCGCGAACGGTGGGCAACGTCGAATTGGAGACAGCTCTGGCTGATAAGACGCTCGCCTTTCACATGGGCGACGTTGATTGCCCGTTGGCTTATGAGCCCTCGGGCGAAGACTTTCTTTCGCCCTGTCTGATGGAAGCGGACCTTATGCGCCGCGCTATTGAGGGCGCTGAGTATTCGGCATGGCTGGCTAGATTTCTTCCGAAAATTCCGCTCAACGGCGACGATGGCTGGCTGGAGCCCGGAGTTGTGCGCGACGCTTCGGATGGGAAACTGGTGCACCTTGATGGCGTAAACCTAACCCGCGCTTGGGCACTCGAAGGGATTGCCGGGGCTTTGGCGGCCGACGATCCGCGCGTTCCGGCGCTGCTGGCTTCGGCAAACCGGCATAAGGCAACCGGTATCGCGGCGGTTTCCGATGAGCATTATTCGGGCGGCCACTGGCTTGCGAGTTTCGCTACATACCTGACAACCAAGCGCGGGGCAGGCACGCCATAGGGTTCGACCAAACGGCGCAGAAACCGGCCCGAATTCAACGCCATCGACAAACGACATAGTATGGTCGATGAACGGCAAATGCTGCGCTGGAGTCGCGACGGGTGGCGTGGTCTAGAACCTACGTAAATAGGGACGCCAAAGAAGGGGCAAAAATGCGGATTCTCAAAATCCTTGTCGGATGCGTTGTGGCACTGGGGCTTGGCAACGCAGCCATTGCGCAAGACGACGAGGATAAGGAGAAGGACAAACCCGCGCTTTCCAGTCCCACCTTCAACGCCTTTGAACTTCGAAACATCGGCCCGGCCTTTATGTCGGGACGCATCGCGGACATCCAAATCGTTCAGGATGATCCGGCGACATGGTATGTCGGCGTCGCTTCGGGCGGTGTCTGGAAGACCGAAAACGCCGGGACGACTTGGAAATCAGTCTTCGACGGTCAGGGGGCCTACTCGATCGGTACCGTCGCACTCGACCCCAGCGACCCTTCGCGCGTTTATGTCGGCACCGGTGAAAACAACGGCGGCCGGCATATCGGCTATGGCGATGGCATTTATCGCTCTGACGACGCGGGCAAGACGTGGACAAATATCGGCCTGAAAAAGACCGAGCACATTTCCAAGATCATCGTCCACCCCGAAGATCCCAACACGATCTGGGTCGCGAGCCAGGGGCCGCTGTGGTCACCCGGCGGCGAACGCGGCGTGTTCAAGACAACCGATGGCGGCAAGACGTGGGATAACGTGCTTGCCAAAGGCCCCTACACCGGCGCGACGGACATGATGATCGATCCGCGCAACCCCGATCGCCTGTATGTCGCCATGTGGCAGCATCACCGCACAGTGGCCGCTTACATCGGCGGTGGCCCGGAAAGCCGCCTCTATCGCACTGAAGATGGCGGCGAAAACTGGACGCAGCTGAAAACCGGCCTTCCCAAGGGCAATATGGGTAAGACGGGTCTCGCGATCTCTCCCATAAACCCGGACGTGGTCTACGCCGCGCTGGAGCTTGATCGCCGTGAAGGCGGCGTGTGGCGCTCCGAAAATCGCGGCGCGAGCTGGACCAAGATGTCGGATGAAACCGGCCAGGGCACCGGCCCGCATTATTACCAGGAACTCTACGCCAGCCCGCACTATTTTGATCGCATCTATCTGGTGTCGAACACCTCTCAGATTTCGAACGATGGCGGCAAGACGTGGTCGAGCCTCAACAATTCGACCAAGCACGTCGACGATCACGCGATCGCTTTCCGCCCCGACGATCCCGAATACATATTATTTGGCTCGGACGGCGGCATCTACGAAAGCTACGATCACACCAAGACGTGGCGCTTTATCGACAATTTGCCGATTACGCAGTTCTACAAGGTCGCGGTCGACGACGCAGAGCCGTTCTACAACGTCTATGGCGGCACGCAGGACAACAACTCGCAAGGCGGGCCCTCGCGCACCGATAACCGTCACGGCATTCGCAACGACGATTGGTTCGTGACGCTGGGCGGCGATGGCCACCAGTCGGCGACCGAGCCGGGCAACCCCAACATCATGTACGCGCAATCGCAGCAGGGGAACCTGGCGCGGATTGATCGTATCACGGGTGAATTCGTGCCGATCCAGCCGCAACCCCAGCCTGGCGATGATATTCCGCGTTGGAACTGGGATTCGCCCATCTGGGTCAGCCAGCACGATCCCAAGCGGATATATTTCGCATCGCAGAAGCTGTGGCGTTCGGATAATCGCGGCGACACATGGACCGCGATTTCAGGCGATCTTTCGCGCAACGAAAACCGTCTGCGTCTGCCTGTGCAAGGGCGCCAGTGGAGCTGGGATGCGGGCTGGGACATTTACGCGATGAGCCAGTACAACACGATCACCTCAATCGGGGAATCGCCGTTCAACGAAAACCTGATGTATGTCGGCACTGACGATGGCCTGATCCAGGTTACCGAAGACGGCGGCGCAAACTGGACCCGCGTTGAAGTCGGTTCTCTTCCGGGTGTGCCCGATACGGCCTTCGTCAACGATATCCGCGCGGACCTGTATGACGAGAACACCGTCTATGTCGCGCTCGATAACCACAAATATGGCGACTACAAACCGTACCTGCTCAAAAGCACCAATCGCGGTCGCAGCTGGGTGAATATGACCGGCGATCTGCCCGACCGTCACCTCGTGTGGCGCATCGTGCAGGACCACAAGGCGCCGAACCTGTTCTTCCTCGCGACTGAGTTCGGCCTGTTCTTCAGCGTCGATGCGGGCGCCAAGTGGGTCAAGATGACGGGCAAAGCCCCGACCATCTCGTTCCGCGATGTGACCATCCATCGGCGTGAGGACGATCTGGTGGCCGCCAGCTTTGGCCGCGGCTTCTTCATTGTCGATGACATCGCGCCGCTTCGCGAGGTGAGCGAAAGCTCGTTGCGGCAAGAGGCCATGCTGTTCCCAGGGCGCGACGCGCTGTGGTATATTGAACAGCACCCGCTGGCGTTCTCACCCGGCGGCAGTCAGGGCGATGGGTATTTCCGTGCGGACAACCCGCCCTTTGGTGCAAACTTCACCTACTATCTGGCCGACGGCATCAAATCACTCAAAGCCCAGCGGCAAGAGCGTGAGAAGCCTATCGCCAAGGAAGGCGGCAACAATCCGTTCCCCAGCTTCGCTTCGCTGACCCAGGAGATCCAGGAAGAAGCGCCGACGATCTGGCTGACCGTGCGCGACGCCGATGGCAACGTTGTGCGCCGGATCAAGGGACCGGCCAAAAAGGGCTTCCACCGTGTGAATTGGAATCTGCGTTATCCGGTTGGTGACGTGGCGCGTGCGCCGCGCGGTGGGCGTGAGCCGTCAGGCTATCTCGCCGCGCCGGGGCAATACACGGTCGATCTGACCAGCCGCGTGCGTGGTGTGACCACACAGCTTGTCGGTCCGCAGCCGTTCACGGTTGAACCGATGCGCGCCCAAGGCGCTCTGCCCCCGCAGCCGGACGCCATGGCGTTCCAAGCAGAGGTGACCAAGTTTGACCGCGCTGTGACCGCGCTGGGCTACAAGCTGGGCGAAGCGCAGGAGAAGGTCAAACTGCTCGCTGTGGCCGCCCGTGCGGCGCCGGCGGGCGATCCGGCGGCCTTGGATGATCGCGTCGATCAGATCCGCGCCGAAGTGAACGCGCTGGACGAGTTGCTCAACGGCAACCCGGCCCGCAACGCGATTTACGAGCGCACGCAGCCGACCGTTCGCAGCCGTCTGGGCCGCGTGCTTTATGGTTTGTACGGTTCCACCTATGGTCCGACGCAGACCGCGCGTGATCAGATTGCCTATGCCAAGGCGGACTTTGACGGGATCAAGAACCGTCTAACCACGCTGACCCAGTCGACTATCCCCGCTTTTGAAGCGGAACTGCTTGCGATGGGCGCTCCCTACGTGCCTGGTGGTGTGCTACCCGAGGCCCAATGAACTGGAAGAAATTTTGGCGCCAGGTCCATTACTGGCTGTCTTTGGCTGTTTTCCTCCCAGCGGGCGTCATGTTCGTGGCGGGCGGTTTCCTGATGCTCAAGAAAGAGATTGAGTGGATCCAGCCCGGCACCGAACGCGGCGTGGTCGAAGCGCAGCTGCCAGAGGCCACGTGGGAGCAAATGATCGCTGCCGCGCGTCAGCACCCCGAGGCCGGCATCAAGGAATGGGCGGATGTCGACCGCATCGATTTGCGTGTCGGGCGCGGCATCGCCAAACTGCGCGCGAACAGCGGATGGGAAGTGCAGGTCGACACCAAGACCGCCGAGGTCCTAAAAGTCGCCTATCGCCGATCGGACACGATTGAGGCCATCCATGACGGCTCGTTCTTTTCTGATGAGGTGAAGCTTTATCTGTTCCTGCCCACCGGCATCCTGCTGGTCGTGATGTGGGGGACGGGCATCTATCTCTTCCTGCTGCCTCGCATGCGAAAGAAGAAGAAACCGCGTCCCGCGCCAATCGTTTAAGTACAAACCCCAAGACCGGAGATTCCTAATGCGCCATTTGCGCCTCACCCTCAGCGCGGTCGTTGCCGCTCTCGCATTCTCGCCAGTTGGAGCGCAGGAAGCGGAAGGATCTAAGCCGGTGGAAGAGCAGATCGGCGCGGGTGGCCGTCCCGTTGGCGCCAATTGGTCGCGCAGCCCGGTGGTCGCGCAAAACGGAATGGCCGCCACTGCGCATCCGCTGGCGACGCAAATCGCGCTCCAGATTATGAAGGACGGCGGCAACGCGGTGGACGCGGCGATTGCGGCCAACGCGGCGTTGGGCCTGATGGAACCGACCGGCAATGGCATTGGCGGCGATCTGTTCGCGATCATCTACGATCCCAAGACTGACAAGCTCTACGGCGTGAACGGATCAGGCCGCAGCCCGGCGGGTCAATCATACGAAGACATGATGGAAAAGCTCGGCAGCCGGAACAAGATCCCATCGGTGGGCGTGCTTCCGATCACTGTCCCGGGAACGGTCGATGGCTGGTTCACCATGCACCAGCGATTTGGCTCCAAGCCGATGAGCGACATCCTAGCGCCCACCGTGAAATACGCGCGCGAAGGGCATCCGGTGGCGCCCGTGATCGGCATGTATCTGGATCGCAGCCTGCGGTCCTACACCCGCCGTCTCGAAACAGTGGACTTCGAATTCGACAACGCGCGCGCGACCTATTTCAAAGGTGGCAAGGCGCCCAAGGCGGGCGAGATTTTCAAGAACCCCGACCTCGGCAACACACTGGAGACCATCGGGCGCGAAGGGCGCGATGCCTTCTATAAGGGCAGCCTCGCCAAGGTGATGGTCGACTACCTACAGCGCAATGGCTCGGCCTTCACGCTGGCAGACTTCGCCAACCATAAGAGCGAATGGGTTGACCCGGCCTGCGCGTCCTATCGCGACGGGTTCGAGCTGTGCGAACTGCCGCCCAACTCGCAAGGGTTTGCCGCGCTGCAGATGGTCAACATCCTTAAGAATGTGGACCTGCGCCAATGGGAACGTGGTAGCCCCGAGGTGATCCACTACATTACCGAAGCCAAACGCCTCGCTTACGCCGATGTCGCGCGGTTTTACGCCGATCCTGGTTTCTCAGCGCTGCCCGCAGAGCTTTTGACCGAGGAATACGGCAAGGAACGTTTCGCGCTGATCGATCCGACCAAGGCGACGCCCGTCTTCCAGCCCGGCACCATTGAAGTCGCCGAAAAGCTCGAAGGCGAGGGCGATACGACCTATCTGACCGTGGTGGACGGTGATGGGATGATGGTCAGCCTAATCCAGTCCAACTATCGCGGCATGGGTGGCGGTATGGTGCCTGATGGGCTGGGCTTTATGTTCCAGGATCGCGGCGAGCTTTACAGCTTGGACCCCGATCACCCCAACGCCTATGGCCCGGCCAAGCGCCCGTTCCACACGATCATCCCGGCCTTTGTGAAAAAGGACGGCAAGCCGTTCATGACGCTGGGCCTGATGGGCGGCGGAATGCAGCCGCAAGGCCACGTGCAGGTCCTTATCAACATCGCCGACTATGGCATGAACGTGCAGGAAGCGGGCGACGCGGCGCGGATTAACCACACCGGTGGCCGCCAACCGACCGACACCCTGACAGGACAGGTCTTCGATGGCGAGTTGGGCACTCTCAACATTGAGCCGGGCATTCCGGCGGAGACGATCAAAGCGCTCAAAGCCATGGGCCACGACGTGCGAGTCGTTTCCAACGGCATCATGTTCGGCGGCTATCAGGCGATCATCCGCGATCCGGAAACCGGGGTGCTGACTGGCGCGACTGAGATGCGCAAGGACGGACAGGCGAGCGGGTTTTGAGCGCTGCGAGGCAAGGTTGATTTTCCTACGCGCTGCCCTGCTGTTACCAAGGACGGGAGGTGCTGCTCCGACACAAAGGCGACACTTGCGTATGTGAACTGTGTGTCGCCTTCACTCTTGTGTTTCTTAGTAATACACTGATAAATATAAGAAAATTGGGTGATGGTTGAAGTTGACACGGTGTCGCCTTTGTCGCCTTTACCCCAGCTATCTCGCGCGCCAGTTGACCTTGCGCCCGCCGCCCGGCAACTCAGCCGCCGATGACGGGTTGGCAATTCTGGATTGATCGCGGGGGCACGTTCACGGACATCGTGGCACGCGCCCCCGACGGCGCCTTGCAAACCGCCAAGTACCTGTCGAACAACCCCGAAAGCTATGCCGACGCCGCCGTCCACGGCGTGCGGCAGTTCCTCGCTCTTGGCCCAGAAGATCCCATCTCCGCCGGCGTTATAGACGCGGTCAAGATGGGCACCACGGTCGCCACCAACGCGCTGCTTGAGCGCGCGGGCGAGCCAACGTTGCTGGCGATCACGGCCGGCCTCGCTGATGCCATTGAGATTGGCCATCAGGCTCGGCCCGATACCTTCGCGCTCAACATACGCAAACCGGCGATGCTCTACGACCGGGTAATCGAAATTGACGAGCGCGTTCGCGCCGATGGAACGGTGGTGCTCGACCTCGACCTCAGCACGGCGCGCGAGCGCTTGCAGGCGGCGTATGCCGCGGGACTGCGCTCGGTCGCCATCGTCTTGATGCACGCGTTCAAGTACCCAAAGCACGAAGCGGCGGTAGCTGAGATTGCCCACGCGATTGGCTTCACGCAGGTTTCGACCAGCCACGAAGTCTCTCCGCTCAGCAAGATCGTGCCGCGCGGCCAGACCACCATCGTGGACGCCTATCTGACGCCAGTTCTGCGGCGCTATGTCGATCAGGTGGCGGAAGGTCTGGGCGGCGATGCGCGGCTGCTCTTTATGCAAAGCTCTGGCGGGCTCACATCCGCTAAACGGTTTCGTGGGCGTGACTCCATCCTTTCTGGCCCGGCGGGCGGGATTGTTGGATGCGTCGCCACCGCCAAGGCCGCGGGCTTCGACAAGGTCATCGGATTCGACATGGGCGGCACCTCAACCGATGTCTCCCACTACGCGGGGACTTTTGAGAAGGCCTACGAAACCGAAGTCGCGGGCGCGGCGATGCGGGTGCCAATGCTGTCGATCCACACGGTCGCGGCGGGGGGAGGTTCGCTGCTGACTTACGACGGATCGCGCCTGCGCGTCGGCCCGCAAAGCGCGGGCGCGGATCCGGGCCCGGCCTGCTATCGGCGCGGAGGGCCGCTGGCGGTGACCGATATCAACGCGGCGCTGGGCAAGCTCGACCCACTTTTCTTCCCGGCGATATTTGGTCCCGACCAAAACCAACCGCTCGACGCTGAGGCTTCGCGCGCCGGATTCGCCGCACTAGCTGGAGAAATCGGGGATGGCCGAAGTTCCGAGCAGGTCGCCGAAGGGTTCCTTGACATCGCGGTGGAACACATGGCGCAGGCGATCAAGCAAGTAAGCCTTGCACGCGGATACGATGTTAGCGGCTATGTCATGAACTGCTTTGGCGGTGCGGGGGGACAGCACGCCTGCCTCGTGGCCGAGCGGTTAGGGATTGGTCAGATCTTGCTGCACCCGTTTTCCGGGGTGCTCTCGGCGTACGGCATGGGCCTCGCCGAGCTGAGCACCGAAAACCAGTTGGTGATCGACGCGGAACTGAACGCCGCGCTCGAACCCACCCTAACCGCAAAGCTCAACGAGCTTGAAGCACAAGGCCGCGCCGATCTCGCGGAGCAAGGCGCTTCGCCTGACGCTATGCGCTCCCGTGCCAGCGCGTTGCTGCGTTATCGCGGGACGGACACGATGATCACCGTCGCGCTCGATGCCGCCGCCGCCATGTTGGCCGATTTCGAAGCTGCGCACCATCGCCAATACGGCTTCACCGCGCGCGAGAAGCCAGTGATGTTCGACACGCTGATCGTCGAGGTCAGCGCGGGAGGAGCCGATGCGACGGAAACGCGTCTGCCGCCGCGCACCGACGCACCTCAGCCCAAGGCACAGACGCGATTCTACTCAAGAGGCGAATGGCGCAAGGCCCCGGTTTTCGACGTCACCGATCTTGGACCGGGGCACGAAGTCGCCGGCCCGGCTGTTATCATCGAATCCACGGGCACCATTATCGTCGAATCCAACTGGAACGCGCGGGTAAACACACTGGGCCATCTGATCCTGAGCGCTCAGGGGTCGGAGGTGAAGGCCGCCATCGACCCCGCTTTCGCCGATCCGGTGACGCTGGAGCTGTTCAACAACCGATACATGTCGATCGCTGAGCAGATGGGCATCATCCTGCGCAACACCGCGCAGTCGGTGAACGTGAAGGAGCGGCTCGATTTCTCCTGCGCGATCTTCGACGCGACCGGCAATCTCGTCGCCAACGCGCCGCATGTGCCGGTGCATCTGGGATCAATGGATGAAACCGTGCGCTCGGTGCTTGCCGGCGGGCAGGCGATCAATCCGGGCGACGCCTTTGTGCAGAACAACCCGCATGCGGGCGGCTCCCACTTGCCTGATATCACCGTGGTCTCGCCGGTCTTTGACGAGGCAGGCGAGGACATCCTCTTCTTCGTCGCCAGCCGCGCGCATCACGAAGATGTCGGCGGCCTGACGCCCGGATCGATGAGCCCGCGCGGGCTCACCATCCACGAAGAAGGCGTCCTCCTCGACAATCTGAGATTGGTCGCCGAGGGCGAGTTTCAGACCGAGGCGATTGAGGCGGCGCTCACATCGGGCGACTATCCCGCGCGCAATCCCGCCCAGAATATCGCCGATCTGATGGCGCAGGTCGCCGCCAATGCAGCCGGTGCGAGCGAGCTCAAAAAGCTGGCAGCGGATTACGGGCTCGACGTCGTGCAGGCCTATATGGGCCATATTCAGGACAACGCCGCCGAGGCCGTGCGGCGTGCGATCACCACACTGGAAGACGGCGTCTTCACTCTCGAAGTGGACAGCGGTGCAAAGGTCTGTGTGGATGTAAGGATCGACCGCGAAGCCGGTTCGGCCCGGATAGACTTCACCGGAACCAGCGAGCAGCAGCCCAGCGCCTTTAACGCACCCGTCGCGGTCACGCGCGCCGCGGTGCTGTATGTCATCCGCTGTTTAGTCGCCGATCCCATCCCCTTGAACGCCGGGTGTCTGCGACCGCTCGAAATCATTGTGCCCGAGGGCTCAATGCTCAACCCGCGCTTCCCCGCCGCCGTGGTTGCAGGCAATGTCGAGACCAGCCAAGCGGTGACCGATACGCTGTTTGCGGCTTTGGGCCGGTTGGGCAGCGCGCAGGGGACCATGAACAACCTCACCTTTGGCAACGCGCGGGTGCAGTATTACGAGACGATCTGTTCAGGCGCGCCAGCGGGTCCGGATTTCGATGGAGCGAGCGCGGTGCACACGCATATGACCAACACCCGCATGACCGATCCCGAAGTGTTCGAAGCGCGCTTTCCCGTTGTGCTTGACGCCTTCAAGATTGATCGCGAATCGGGCGGGCGCGGTCAATTTTGCGCGGGCGATGGGATCACGCGGCGCATTCGGTTTCTGGAAGACATGGAATGCTCGATCCTATCCGACCGGCGACGCGTGGCCGCGCCGGGCTTGCTCGGCGGCGAGCCGGGGCGGCTCGGGAACAACATCATCGCGCGCGTGACCGGAGCGGAGGAAGACTTGAGCGGTTCGGGCGAGGCGTCCGTCTCCGCAGGTGACAGCGTCGTGATTCAGACGCCCACAGGTGGCGGTTTTGGCCCGGCTAGCGAGCGTTCGGTATGATCACGAAAATCCGACAACTCGGCCCCGGCGCGCTGGTGACCGCTGCCTTTATCGGGCCGGGAACTGTGACCGCGTGCACCCTGGCGGGCGCGATCCATGGCTATGCGCTGTTATGGGCGCTACTTTTTGCCACCGTGGCGACGATTGTCCTGCAAGAGATGTCGGCGCGGCTTGGATTGATTACCCATCGCGGGCTGGGCGCCAATCTGGCGGCGCTTTTCGCCAACTCGCCGGTTCGTTGGCCGTTGATCGCTTTGGTGGGTGTGGCGCTCTATGCAGGGAACGCCGCGTATGAAGCGGGCAATTTGTCGGGCGCTGCTTTGGGCATTGAGGCAATAGCGGGTGAGGGGACTTTCACGCTCGCCATCCTTGGCATCGCGGGGCTGGCGGCGCTGTTGCTGCTGACGGGAAGTTACGCGGTGATTGAGCGGGCCTTGCTGGTGCTTGTGGCGGTTATGACGCTCGCCTTCGCTGCAACCTTTGCGATCACGCAGCCCGATCTGGGAGCGTTGTTTTCAGGGCTGTTGACGCCCCGTGTACCAGAAGGCGCGCTGCTGACCGTTGTCGCGCTGATCGGGACCACGATTGTGCCCTACAACCTGTTCCTCCATGCGAGCGCGGTCGCGCGCAAAGGCGGCTCGGCGCAGGATTTGGCAGCGGTGCGCGCGGACACGACTATCTCTATCGGGATTGGCGGCCTGATCGCGATCCTCATCGCCTCGACAGCGGCGGCAAGCCTGTTTGCACAAGGCCTAGCGGTCGAAAACGCGGGCGATATGGCGCGCCAGTTTGAGCCGCTTTTTGGCGCCTACTCACGATATTTGCTAGGCGTTGGCTTGCTGGCGGCGGGCCTGACCAGCGCAATCACCGCGCCCATGGCCACCGGCTTTGCCATGGCGGAGATCTTGCGATTGCCGAGCGAGGCCAAATCGCTTGCCTTCCGCGCTATCGCGCTGAGCGTGCTGGTGATTGGCGCCGGACTCTCGCTCGCCGGGATTAGGCCGGTGGAGGTGATCCTCGCCGCGCAATTCGCCAACGGGCTGCTGCTGCCGATCCTTGCGGGCTTTCTGCTCTACGCGATGAATCAGAGCGCGCTGCTGGGGCGCTTTGTCAACGGCTGGCTGGCCAACGGGGCCGGGATCGCGGTGACGCTGATCGCGGGCGGACTGGGGCTGCGCTTGATCCTGCGCGCATTGGGTTAACCTTCTACGCAAGACAGTTGACCGCGCCCGGTCCATGCCCGAAGGCTTTTCACCGATTGGCTAACAGGAAGGTTATCGCATGAAGCGTCGGTTTTTGAGCGGTTTGGTCGCAGGGGCGACCGCTTTGGCAACATGTGGCACGCCAGCCAGCGCGCAGAGCTTTCTTGGCGGTGATTTCGACCCTGCGATCCCGACCGCGACTGACGCCTTAGGCCACGCGCCGGGCACCAACATCACCTCGCCCACCGAGATGCTCGACTATCTCGAAGCGCTTGCCGAAGCCGCGCCGGACCGGATGCGGATCGTCAAATATGGCGAGACGTGGGAGGGCCGCCCGCTGCATTACGCGATCATCACAAGCGCGGCGAACATGGCCAATATCGAGGCGATCAAGGCCGACATGGCCAACATCGCCGCGGGCCGCGCGGGCAATGGCAGCGCGCTGCCGGTGACGTGGCTGACCTATAGTGTGCACGGTAATGAGATCAGTTCGACCGACGCCGCGCTGACCATGACGTATCACTTGCTCGCCGCAAAGGGAGACGCGCGCACCGACCAGATCCTGAATAACAGCGTCGTCATCATCGATCCGCTGCAAAACCCCGACGGCCGCGCGCGCTTTGTGAACCATTTCCGCCAGAACACGGGCATCGTCCCCTCAGGCGATCGCCAATCGGCGGAGCACGACGAACCCTGGCCCAGCGGGCGCGTCAATCACTATATGTTCGACCTCAACCGCGATTGGTTCACGCTGTCCCAGCCCGAAACGCGCGGCAAGGTCGCGGCGATCCGCGAATGGAACCCGGTGGTGGTCTCCGACATCCACGAAATGGGGGGCGACAACACCTATTTCTTCAGCCCCGCCGCCGATCCGATCAGCCCGCAGATCACCGCGAACCAGCGTCGCCTCTACGAAATCATCGGCCGCAACAACGCGACCTATTTCGATCAGATGGGCCAGCCCTATTTCACGCGCGAGGTCTATGACCTGTTCTATCCGGGTTATGGGGACACCTGGAACACCCACCACGGTTCGATTGGTTCGACATACGAGCAGGCCAGCGCGCGCGGCCTGTTGTTTGATCGCCGCGATGGCGATGTGACCACTTATCAGCAAGGCGTGCGCAACCACTTTGTCGCCAGCTTTGCGACCGCCGAAGCGGTGGCGCAGAACAAGGACCGGTTTCTGAGCGATTTTGCCAGCTACCGCGCCGACAACGCACGCGGCGGAGCGGGGCGCGGAACCTATGTAATCGACCTAAGCCAACGCCGCTGGAACGCGGAGAGCCTGGGTCGCCGCCTGGTCGCGCAAGGCATTGCGGTGTCGCGTCAGGACGGTTCGGTCAGCGCTTGCGGGCGTTCCTATCCCAACGGTTATCTTGCGGTCAGTCAGGCGCAGCCCGCCGCGCGTCTGGTGCGCGCGTTGCTGGACAAAAACACCGAACTGCCGCGCGAATTTGTCGTCGCGCAAGAGGCGCGTCGCAACGAGGATTTGCGTCACGAACTTTACGACGTCACCGCGTGGTCGGTCGGCCTAATGTCGGGCCTCAAGGTCGATGTCTGCGACGGATCGGTCGGCGGCACGGCGCTGTCCGCCACCGCACCGATTGCACCCGTCACCGGCGGCTCGGGCACCTTCGCGATTGCCGTCCCTTGGACTGATAGCGGTCAGGCGCGGCTCGTCACCATGGCGCTGCGCGAAGGGTTTGAAGCGCGCGTGACCGATGAGGCTTTCACCTCGGCTGGCCGCGAATATCCGCGCGGAACCGTGGTTTTCTCCGCCGCCAGCAACGAAGACGGCGCGCTGGAGAGTCTGGAGGCCCTCTCAGCTGAGATCGGTGCGGAAACGGTGCGGCTGGCGTCGAGCTGGGTCGAGGACGGCCCTAACCTTGGCAGCGCTTCGTTTGTGCGCCTGACCCTGCCCAAGGTCGCGATGGCTTGGGACGAGGGCATCTCGCAATTGAGCGCGGGCGCGATGCGTTATGTGCTGGAACAGCGTATTGGCCTGCCCGTCACTCCGATCCGCAACCAGCGCCTCGGCAGCACGGACTTGTCGGATTACGACGTGATGATCGTGCCCGAAGGCTCTCCCGGCTCGGGCATGGTCCGCAACCTAAAGGATTACGTCTCCAAAGGCGGCGTGCTGGTCACGGTCGGGCGCAGCCTTGATGCGTTTGCACGCGGCGATAACCCGCTGTTGGCGGTGAAGCGCGAGGCGGGCCTTGGGCTTGACCTCTCCAGCCCCGAAGGCGCGGGCGATGGCCTCGCCGAAGCGAGCGCGATTGAAAGCGAAGGCGAATATCGCGAACGCATCCGCAACCAGCGCGCGCTTCCGGACACGCTGCCCGGCGCGCTGCTCAACACGGTGGCCGACCCCAACATCTTCCTGTCGGCGGGATACGACAACGGGGCGGTGGTCAACGCGACCGGTTCGGCGGTGTACACCCCGCTTGACCGGGCGAACGGTATCAACGCGATCCGCTTTGCCGCCGCCGATGATCTGATCGCCAGCGGCTATGTCTGGAACGAAAACCAGCGTCAGATTGCGTTCAAACCCTATCTGATGGCGCAGCCGACCGGCGCGGGCGTGACGATTGGCTTCGTGCACGATCCTTCGACGCGGGCCTATCTCGATGGGCTGGACCTGATGATCGCCAACGCGGTGCTGATCGCGCCGTCGCGGATCAGATAGCGCTGTGAGCTCCTGCGAAAGCAGGAGCCCAGAGTGGTTAGCGCTTTGTGGCCCTAGGCTCCTGCTTTCGCAGGAGCGCACAAGTGCCGCTTAAGCCGCCGCCTTTTTCGGTCCCCATTGCGGTTGCTTGGGAGCCGGTAGGCCGGTTTCGTGCACACAAGTCTCGCGAAGGGTTTCGATGGACGGGCCGTAGTCAAACAGCGGCAGCTCTCCGCGCGACGCTTTCATATCGGCGCGCAAGGCTTCGGTTTCGCCGGCGTCGATCACACCGTCTTCGTCGGCGACTACGCCATAGTCGCGCGCACCGCCGGGCGTGACGAGGCCCTGACGGATTTCGAGGCTCACCAGTTCGGGGTCGCGCTCCAGTGGGTCACCCCAGCCGCCGCCACCCCAGGTGATGAAGTGCAGTAGATCGCCTTCTTTCACCTCGACGTCTTCGATCTTGTTCCCGACAACGGTGGTCGACCCATCCGCGCGTTCGAGCAGTTTCTTCGCCCGCGCGCCCGGATGGCCTCCATTGACGCCCCATGGCGGGACGAACCAACGGTCGTCGTGGATCGCGATATTGCCATCGGCGAGGAAGCGGTAGGTCATGTGAATGCCGTTGCCGCCACGATGCAAGCCTGCGCCGCCGCTGTCGGGCTCGGTCGAGTAGCGCTCGATCCGCATCGGGAAGTAACGCTCAAGGAATTCATTGGGCACGTTGGTAAAGCCCGGCCACAGCGAGTGACCATCCGGCCCATCGCCCAGCGGTCGTCCCGGAATGCCGCCAAAGCCGATCTGGAACAGCTGAAACCAGTTGCCTTCATGCGCGGGGCGGTTGTCCCACCCGGAATAGAACAGGTGCGGGCTAGAGCTGAACCCAGCCGCGTTGAGAAACTCAGGCGTCCCCTGACCAAGCAGCCCGCCCAGGATGTCGAAAATCCGCCCCAGCGCGTGGGTGCGGCCCGAAAGCGCGGCGGGGAATTGCGGCTTCAAGAGCGATCCTTCGGGAATGCGCACTTCAATCAAATCGTAGAACCCATCGTTGAACAGGATCTGCGGGTCGAAGACCATGATCATGTAGATACCGAAGAACATTTTGAACATGTTCTCGTTCAACAGGAAGTTGATCGAAGCCGCCGATTGCGGATCGGTGCCGTCAAAATCGAGGATGACTGTCTCACCCTCGCGCCACATCGTGCATTCGATCTTGTAAGGGCCATAGCCCTTGCCGTCGTCGCACAGGTAATCTTCAAAGCTGACCGGAGCCTCGCCCACCGCCTGACCTAGCAGCGTCTTCATCGCGCGGTGGTTGCGGGCCAGCAGTTCTTGCGTGGCGGAGACATAGACATCGTCGCCAAAACGCTCTGCCATTTCAATCACGCGCTTCGAGGCAACACGGCAGCTCGCGATCAATGCGTTTAGGTCCGCCTGGCACCAATCGGGCTTGCGCGTCTGGTGCATAACGAGCTTCATCAAATCGTCGTTATATTCGCCCTTTTTCCAGATCTTGACCGGCGGGATGCGCACGCCTTCTTCAAAGATGCTGGAGGCGCCTATGGGCATCGAGCCGGGCACGCTGCCGCCAATGTCAGACTGGTGGCCGAACATCGCGGTGTAGGCGATCAGGCGACCATCTTTGAACACGGGCAGCAGGATCAGCCAATCGTTGGAGTGGCTAACCGCGCCGTCGCACGAATAGGGATCGGAGAGGAAGATCATATCGCCGTCTTCCAGCGTTCCGTCGAAGCCTTTGAGGAAGCCGTCGATAAAGCTTCCGAATTGCCCCACAATCATCTTGCCCGCCGGGTCGGCGATCAGCGGGAAGGCGTCGCCCTGTTCGCGGATGCCGGGCGACATGGCGGTGCGCACCAAAGTCGCGTCCATCTCGATCCGCGCGTTGCGCAGCGCGTTTTCGATAATGTCGAGCGTGACCGGATCGATATCGATTTCGGCGAAGGGCGTGGAGTTGGTTTCGATGATTTGCGCTGGCATGGATTAGGCCTCCTCAGCCAGGTTGATCAGGATGTTGCCCGCCGCATCGACCTTCGCGACGCAGCCGGTTTCGATAAGAGTGGTGGAGTCCATTTCGACCACAATGGCGGGGCCAGGGATGATATCCCCTTGGCGCAGTTTTGCGCGGTCATAGATCACGGCGGCCTGCTCCGCGCCGTCCATCCACAAGGTGTGATCGCGGATCTTGGCCTCGATAGGATCGCCATTGCCCTTTGGCAGCTCGGCGGCGGGCAGAGCCGGGGCCTTACCCAAAGCCACAGCGCGCAGGTTCACGATCTCGTGGGGGGTGTCCATGTTGAAGGTGAAGAGGCGGTTGTGCTCTTCGTCAAAGCGCGCGAGGATCCCTTCGATGCCGTCCGCATCGAGGATGGCCTCATCGATGGTCAGAGGCACTTCAAACGCCTGCCCCGCGTAACGGATGTCGACTTCGAATTCGACGGTCAGGTCCGCTTCGTCGACGCCATCGGCGAGCAATTCGCCGCTGGTCTGGTCGGCCATTTCGCGCAGAACCGCGACAAGGTCGGTAACCTCGGTGTCCATTGCCAGCCGCGAGAAACTGCGCGCGGTTTCGGTGCGCATTTGCGTGGTCGCATCGCCCAACGCGCACAAAACGCCGGGGGAAACGGGGGAGACCGCGGGCCAGCTGCCCATCAGTTTGGCGACCGCGTTGACATGCAGCGGACCCGCGCCGCCAAAACCCATCACCGCAAATTCGCGCGGGTCGTAGCCTTGCTGAACGCTGATCATACGCAGCGCGCCGAACATGTTTTCATTGACGATATCGATGATACCGCGCGCCGCTTCCATCAGAGTCACGCCCAGCGCGTCGGCGATGGTCTGCACCGCCTGGGTCGCGCCTTCGCGGTCAAGCTTGAAGCTGCCGCCCAGCAGGTTCTCAGGGAGGTATCCGAGGACCACGTTGGCGTCGGTCACAGTCGGCAGTTCGCCGCCTTTTCCATAGGCCACCGGTCCCGGCACCGCGCCCGCGCTTTCGGGACCCACCCGCAACGCGCCGGTGAGTTCGGGCACGTGCGCGATGGATCCACCGCCTGCGCCCACCGTTTTTACGTCGAGCGCCGACGCGCGCACCGAAAGGTGCCCGACTTCTGTTGTGCGCACGCGCCGCGCTTCCAGGCCTTCGATCAGCGCGACGTCCGTGGAGGTGCCGCCCACATCGAGCGTTAGGATGTTGGAAAGCCCGGCGTTCTTGCCGACCCACTTTGCACCCGTCACCCCGCCAGCAGGGCCGGACATAAGGATATTGACTGGGTGCTCTTCAGCCTTGTGGCTGCTCATCAAGCCGCCATCCGAACGCAGGAGGGAGAGTTTGCCCTCAACCCCTTCGTCTTCCAGCTTATCGCGCAGGTTTGAGACATAGTTGCTCACCACCGGGCGCACCGCGGCGTTGGCAACGGTCGAGAGGGTGCGCTCGTATTCTTGCATCTCGGGCAGCACTTCGTGGCTGAGCGAAACGGGCAGGCCGGGCAATTCCTCAGCGGCAATCTCGCCGATCCGCTTTTCATGAGCGCCGTTCACATAGGCGTTGATGAGGCTGACGGTCAGCGCCTCGATCCCCTGGCCTTTCAGCTTGCGAAGCGCCGTGCGAACGGCGTCTTCGTCCAACGGGCGCACTTCCTCGCCATTGGCGTCCATCCGTCCGGGCACGTCGATCGTGTCTTCCAGATGGGCGAGCGGTTGCGGCTTGGGCCACACGATCCACGCGGCGAGACCGCCGGGCACAAAGCTGCGAGCGATCTGCATAATGTCGCGATAGCCTTCGGTGACGATCAGGCCGACCTTGGCGCCTTTGCCTTCGAGCACCGCGTTCGTCGCCACAGTGGTGCCGTGGAGGAAATAGGCGATATCCTTCGCCTCGACGCCTGCCTCGGCGGTGATCGTCTTCACCCCGTTCAGGATACCTTCGGAGCTGTCATGCGGGGTCGATGGCGTCTTGTGCCGCCAGAACGCGCCCGTGCTTTCCTCCAGCAGCAAAAGGTCCGTAAATGTGCCGCCAACGTCGACACCCAATCTGTAAGTCATGCTCTCTCCCCACAATGGGTCGGTTAAAAGGCCGGTCCTACGCCGCGCGGGCGACGAGGGACGGCAATTCGCGATTGATGATCCCGGCAAACCATGTGTTGGCGGCGATAGCGCTTTCCAGAGCAACGCCGCTTTCCACGCCGGATTTGTCCATCAGGTAGATTAGTTCTTCGGTGGCGATGTTGCCGGTTGCCTTGGGGGCGAAAGGACAGCCACCGAGCCCACCGAGCGAGGCGTCAAAGACCGTGACGCCCGCCTCATACGCGGCCCAGGCGTTGGCAATGCCGGTGCCGCGTGTGTTGTGAAAGTGGCAGCGCATCGGGATAGTGCCGCCGAGCAGCTCGCCCAAGCGGCCATAGAGCTCGGTCACTTGCGCAGGCACGCCGACACCGATTGTGTCGGCCAGCGCGATCTCAACCGGCCCCTCGGCGGCCAGTTCTTCGGCGATGGCGAGCACTGTATCGGGCTTCACTTCGCCTTCGAACGGGCAACCGAAGGCGGCGGAGATCGTGATCTGCGCGCTCATCCCTTCGGCTTTGGCAAAGCGAATCATCTCGCGGTTTTCGGCAATCCCTTCGGCGATGGTCTGGCCTTGGTTCTTTTGACCAAACGTGTCGCTTGCGACGATGACGCAGCCGATTTGGTCGATCCCGCGCCCTTTTCCGTCCTTTGGGCCACCTCTTCGCGTCTCGAGCCCGCGCAACACCCCGCGTTTGTTCAGCGCGAGGCCAATATAGGTGGTGCCTTCAATATCAGGCAGGCCTGCGATAACCGCTTCGGCATCAGCCATTTGCGGCACGCGTTTGGGGTGAACAAAGCTTGCGACTTCAAGCCGCCGCGCGCCGTAATCGAGCATGCGCCCGATCAGAGCGAGTTTGTCCTCGGTTGATATAGTGTCCGGTTCGTTTTGAAGCCCGTCTCTCGGGCCGACTTCAACCAATTCGATGCTGGGAAGGGGGCCTTCAAAAGCCATTCAATCCGCCTGATTGCTGTTCACGTGACGGAGACCCCATACGCAAATTGTATACAAAAGCAAACGCTGCGCTTATAGGCGCGTCTCAGATATGCGAGCCACTAGGGTTGTACTTTTTTCAACGCCCTGCGGCGCAGTGGGTTCCGGCCTTGGTCCAGCGGAGCGTGCCATTGGTGCGGTTCGCGGCCTCTGTGGTCCTTTTGTGTCCCCTTAGGTCTCGCACGAAATGGATACCCCAAGGCCGTACGCGGATCGGCCGGAAAGAAAGGCAAAGGCAATGGCACAAGGTGCGCTCGACGGATTGCGACTGATCGAGATGGGGCAGTTGATCGCCGGCCCGTTTTGCGGGCAGCTGATGGCGGATCACGGCGCTGAAGTGATCAAAGTGGAACCGCCCAAGGTGGGCGACGCGATGCGCAATTGGGGTCAGGGTATCCCGCTTTGGTTCTCAGTCGTCGCACGCAACAAGAAATCGATCACGCTCAACCTGCGCGAGAAAGAAGGACAAGCGATTGTCCGTCAACTGGTCGAGAAGGCTGACTTTCTGCTTGAGAACTTTCGTCCCGGCACGCTCGAGCGCTGGAACCTAGGCTGGGAGGAGCTGCACGCGATCAACAAGGCGCTGATCATGATCCGGGTGTCCGGCTATGGTCAAAGCGGTCCGTATTCCAGCCGCGCCGGCTATGGCGGCATTGGCGAGGCGATGGGCGGCATGCGGTATATCGCAGGCGAACCGGACCGGCCGCCGTCCCGCGCCGGACTCTCGATCGGCGACTCGCTTGCGGCGACCTATGCGTGTCTCGGCGCGCTGATGGCGCTGAACCACCGGCACAAGACGGGCGAGGGTCAGGTTGTGGATTCCGCGATCTACGAAGCGGTGTTGGCGATGATGGAATCGACTGTGTCTGAATACACAGTCACAGGCCATATCCGCGAACGCACCGGGTCGATCCTGCCAAAGATCGCGCCTTCTAACGTGTACCCGACCAAGGATGGCAGCGTTCTGGTCGCGGGCAATCAGGACAGCGTGTGGAAGCGCATGTCGACCATGATGGGGCAGCCCGAATTGGGCGATGATCCGCGCTTCAACAGCCACGTTGCGCGCGGTGAACGGCAAGGCGAACTTGATGACCTGATCGGCGAATGGACCAAGCAATACACCAGCGTCGAAGTGCTTGATAAATGTGAAGAACACGGCGTTCCGGCTGGTAACATCTACCGCGCGCCAGAAATGCTGGAAGATCCCCATTTTGCTGCGCGCGAGGCTATTATTGAGCGTGACCACCCGCGCCATGAGAATTTCAAGATGCAGAACGTTGCGCCGCGTCTTTCAGAGACGCCCGGCCATGTTGATACGGTTGGCCCGGAACTGGGGCAGCATAACGAGCTGATCTATGGCGAGCTTCTGGGTATGGACAGAAAGACCATGACCGATCTCCAAGAACGCGGGATTATCTGATACCGCCTTGTTGCCAGATCACTCCGCTGCGCAGCTGCTCTGTTGCTCCCGCATCGCGTCGGCAAAGACGTGGAAGGCGCGGCGCAAATGGCTGCCCATCACGGCGCGCGCCCAATGTGGGTCGCGCGCGCGAAACGCGGCGATCAATTCGTCGTGATCGCGCGCCGATTGCTTGAGATCTTCGACCGAATATTCGCGCGCCGTGTGCAGCACGACCGGCTGTTCCACCAGCATGGCGAGGATTTGCCCCAAACGCGGCGAATGCGCGGCCTGAGTCACCGTCTCGTGAAACAGGCGGTTGGCATCGAGGAAGCCGGCGACATCGGGTTCGTCCAGGGCGACTGCATCGTGCAATTCCTGATTGATCCGCGCCAGGTCATCAATCTGATCCTCGCTCAACCGGGTCGCGGCGCGTTCGGCGGCGTGGCCTTCGAGCATCTGGCGGAGAGTGAACATCTCATCGATCTCATCCTCGCCCCAGTCTGGTACGAAGATGCGGTTGGTCTCCGTCCGGGTCAGCAGAAGTTCGCGTTCCAGACGCGAGACGGCTTCGCGCACCGGAGTGCGGCTGACGCCTGCAATGTCGGACAAGAGTTCTTCGGTTAGCCGGTCCCCCGGGCGCACCTTGCCCACCAACAGGTGGCTACGGATTTTCTCGTAGGCGGTGTCCGAAGCGGTGCTCATGCGGCGCTCTCTGGGCTAAATCTGACATCGGACTGAAAGCATACAGAAAAGGCCACAACGACCCCAGAGCACGCCCAAACAGGCCTCGGATTCGCCAAAGCGTTACTCAAAAGCATCAATTGAAGATCGGTTGCTTGCATTTTTCGCGAGCTATCAATTTTTCTTGACGAGGGCAAATTGTATACAATAGGGGCTCAAGCTACGAGAAAGCGACAGGCTTGCGCTTGCGCAGTTGAACCCGGCTGAAAGGGATCCAGCTGAAGGTTCGTCGGCGCCTTCACCCGGTCAGGCCTTTTGCGATTGATGAGAGAACCCGCGCGTCATGGGGCAGAGCTGTTGGCGCGCAAAACAGGGGGCAAAGCGAAACTTGCGCGTTGCGACGCAAGGATGCGGGGCCCTTCGAAATTGTGAGGAATCCCTAATGACACGTTTTGCCAAATCCGTTCTTTGCTCCAGCGCCGCCTTCGCCGCGCTCGCCACCGCAAACCCGGCTTTCGCGCAGGCGACCGGTGAAACCGCTGAGGAAGCCGAAGACAACGCGATCATCGTAACCGCTCGTCGTCAGTCGGAAACGCTCACGGAAGTGCCTGCGTCGGTAACGGTCTTCACCGAAAGCACCCTGCGCGCCGCCGGCATCGAAAACGCGGACGACTTCGCGCAGCTCACGCCGGGTGTCACCATCGTGACCGGTACGGCGGAAGCGGGGGACACGCAGATCAACATTCGCGGCATAAACGGCGCGCGCGACGCGGAAAGCTCGGTCGCGCTGGTGGTCGATGGCATTCTCAAAACCAACACCGCGCAGTTGAACCAGCAGCAGGGCACCTTGCGCCAGATCGAAATCCTGAAAGGCCCGCAAGGCGCGCTTTACGGCCGCAACGCAGCGGCTGGTGCGATCGTGATCCAGACCGCCAAGCCGGGTGACAGTCTGGAGGGGCGCGCGCTGATCTCCGCCGCCGAAGACAACACGTACCAAGCCAACGGCTACATTTCGACGCCCATCGGCGACAGCGCGGGGCTGGTTGTCTCGGGCAGCTATTTCCACACCGATGGCTTCTTCTTTAACCGCTTCCTCAACGATAACGTCGTCGACAATCAGGAGATCTGGTCGATCGACGGGCGCTTTGTCGCGGATATCGGCCCAGACACTGAGATTGACCTAAAGGCGCGCTACGCCGACCTCACCGGCGCCTCGATCAACTTTAACGCCTCGTTCCACCTGCCCAATTTTGCTGGGGTGAACCCGGACTTTTTTGAGGACGTGAACGAGCACCCGTTCGATTATTTCTCGAACATTCGCCCGGTCAACGAGCAGCAGACCTTTGAAGCCTCTGCGCTTGTGCGTCACGATTTTGAAACGATGACGCTGACCGCTTGGGCGCTGTACAGCGATGTCGACCAATTGTTGATCGCGGATGGCACTTCGGCCGATTTTGCCCGTTTCACCTTCCCCGGCGCGACGCCGGACAGCGTGGCGGCGTCCAATTCGTGTTTTGCCACCACCGCGCAGCTGACCGGTTTCCCGATCAATTCGCCTACCTTTATCGGCGCCACACCGGTGCCGTTTATCTTTGACCCGGTAAACGGATCGACTTTCGGCGCCTACAGTCCGACGACGTGCGACGGCACGCAGCTGCAAATCCGTAACCAGACCGATTTCAGCGCCGAGGTGCGCCTCGCCTCGAATACCGACAATCCCCTGCAATGGCAGGTGGGCGCGTACTTCCTTCGCATCGATCGTGAGACCGGGGTCAGTATCGGCGCGGATCTGGGGCAGGGGGTCAGCCGCGAGCTTTTCAATCCCGCCGGATCGACCAACCCGACATCGCTTCTGTTCAACGATGATTTCTCGACCAATGTCTACGCGGCGTTCGCGTCGATTGATTGGGACGTTGATGATCGCCTGACGATTGGTCTTGCGGGCCGTTTCGATGTCGAAGATCGCGAGGTCACGAGCCTCGTGCCCACCGCGACCGACCCGTTCACCGGCGGCCCGATCAATCCGGGACAGGCGTTTGGACCGATCCCCGATCAATCGGCGACCTTCTCGCAGTTCCAGCCCAAGATATCGCTTACCTATGCGGTGTCGGACGACATCAACGTCTTTGCCAACTGGGGCATCGGCTTTAAGTCAGGTGGCTTCAACAACCAGGGTTCGGCCGCGATTGTCGACCAGAACTTCAACCAGTTCATCGGCACCAACGTGCTGATCGAGGACCAATTCCGCAAAGAGGTCTCCTCCGCGTTTGAAGCGGGTGTGAAAGGCTCGCTGCTCAATGGCGCAGTCACGTTCGATCTCGCCGGTTATTACACCGAAGTCGACGACATGCAGTTCTTCGAGTTCTTCGTCGGGCCGTTCGGCCTTTTGCGCGTGGTGTCGAACATCGATGAGGTGGAGCTGTACGGCGCGGAAGTGAACCTGACCGCTGAATTGATCGACGGCTGGACCGTTTATGGTTCGGCGAACGTCACGGAGAGCGAGATCAAGGAAAACGCCTCGCGACCGATCACAGTGGGCAACCAAAGTCCCTACACCGCTGATTACACGATCAACGTGGGCACGCAGTTCGATCTGCCCGTGACGGATGGCATCGATTTCCTCGCCCGCGCCGATTACCGGATCACAGGACCGACCTGGTTCCACACGGTTCAGGATGATCCGTCGCCCACTCTCTTCAGCGGCCTGCTGCCCGGTTCGGCCCTGGCGCTGCCCGCGTTCGTTGGTGATGCGGATTACTCGATCACGGAACGTGACACGTTCGGCGTGCTCGACGTGCGCATCGGCGCGCGGATCAACGACCAGCTGACGATCCTGGCCTTTGCCGAGAACCTGACAGATGAGCGGTATCTCAACGAAGTCATCCCGGCGATCGAGTTTGGCGGTTCGTTCCTTTCGCCCGGCGGCCTTCGTCGCTTTGGCATCGAGATGTCGTACGACTTTTAAGGCGTCGACCCGGGGATGAGCGACGATCTAGCTGCGAATTACACCGGCGTTTATGAGGGTCGGATCGGGTTTGGTAAAAACCCCGCTCTGATCCTCATCGACTTTGTCGCCGCGTATTTCGAACCCGAGAGCCCCCTCTACGCCAAGGTTGAAGACACGCTCGCCGCCGCGCTCACCTTGCGGGATTCGGCGCGCGGGGCTGGCGTGCCCGTCTTCTACACCAATGTCGTCTACCACCCTTCGATGAAGGATGGCGGGCGGTTCGCGCAAAAGATCGCGCCGCTCGGCGGGTTTGTGAAAGGGCACCCCTATGGCGATTGGGCCAAGGGGCTCAAGCCCGCCGACGACGAGATCGTTATCTCCAAGCAATATCCCAGCGCGTTTTTCGGCACCTCGCTCGCCTCTACGCTGACGGCGGCGGGCCATGACAGCCTGCTGATCACCGGTCTCACCACCAGCGGATGCGTGCGCGCGACCTGCGTCGATTGTTGCAGCCATGGCTTTATCCCGTTGATCGTCGAAGAGGCCGTCGGCGACCGCCACGAAGCGCCGCATAAAGCCAATCTTTTCGACATGAACGCGAAGTATGGCGACGTCGTGAGCCTAGCCGAAGCGATCGCGTCTATACAGCGCTAGATTGCCCGTTTGAAAACGACTCGGCCGGTGTTTCTTCGGATCGCCCCTGAGCGTTTTTGAGTCGACCTTTGTGATCTGTATCAAAAAACACTTTGGCGCATAAAATATTGAATACACAGGATAAAGCGCAAGAGACGCCGCTATTTCAGCGGCTGTTCTCGGTTTTCGTCAATCGCTGGGTTGCCTTAGCAGGCAGGCGTTGTAGAGATTAGGCATAAATACAGGGTCGCTCCGCGCGGTTTCGGAAAACATTCCGTTGCCGTGTCCACTCTGTGCAAGCTTGGTGCAGCTTGCGCTTGGTATTTAGTCTTCGATGGCGCGCAGGCGCTCGGGGGCTGTTGGGGGTAGACACTTGTTGAAAGCATGTTTTCGCACGCCTGTAATCCGTGGCGCCAAGGTGGTACGGCAAAATTCTGCTTTGTCAGCGTCTGCGTCTCGAAGGCGCTCCGGTGCTTTGTCCTTAGGCTTTGCAGCCCTGGCCGTTTTCGCACCCAGCGCGGCGTCCGCTCAGATAGCGCCACCCAACCGCACCGATCTGGTCCCGCCCACCATTCGCGATCGGGTCGAACGGCCCACTACGCTGACCATCGACGGCGGCTTTGAGCGCGCGCCATGTGCGCTCGACCGCGCGGAATACGCCGATATTCGGTTCACGCTGAACGGCGCTGATTTCATCGGGTTGGACAGAGTGGCGGGCCTGTCGCTCGATTCCGCGTATCAATCCTATGTCGGGCAGGAAATGCCGCTGTCGGTGCTGTGCGACATCCGGGCAAAGGCTAACGCGGATCTGCGTTCGCAAGGTTATCTCGCCACGGTCGAGATCCCAGAGCAGAATCTGCGCGATGGCGTGCCTGATTTTCGTGTCGTTTTTGGTCGACTGACATCGGTGCGTGTGCGCGGCGATGCGGGTCCTTCCGAACAGACCGCAGCGCGGTATCTGGAAAAACTGACCCAGCAAGACGTCTTCAACACGAACATGGCGGAGCGCTATTTGCTGCTCGCTGACGATTTGCCCGGCATCAATGTGCGCCTTTCACTGCGACCGGCGGCAAACGGCGATCCAGGGGACCTGATCGGCGAAATCGCGGTCGTGCGTCAAAAGGGCGTCGCGTTCCTCAATATTCAGAATTTCGGATCGAGCGCGATTGGTCCGTTCGGAGCGAGCGCGCAGGGCGAGATTTATGACATCACCGGGCTGGGCGATCGCACGTCTTTTACCGCCTTTTCGACCATTGACTTCACTGAACAGCAAACCTTCCGGCTGGCGCATGATTTTGCGGTCGGCGGTGAAGGGCTTCGGATTGGCGGAAGCCTGACCTATTCGACCACCAATCCCGACGTAAATCTTGCCAATATTGACGTCGATTCCGAGAGCTTCATCGCCAGCGGCTTCGCAATCTTCCCGCTCGAACGCACCCGCGCAATGAGTGTTTACGCGGAAACCGGCTTTGATATCGTCAATCAAAACGTCGAAGCGAACAACGTGCGGCTAACCGTAGACCGCGTGCGCACCGCCTATGTTCGGGTCACAGGCGAACACATTGATGAAAACTCGATCCGGCGCTTGGATGGCTACACGGCCTTCGAACCCAAATTTCAGCTTCTCTACGGCGCAGAGGTGCGCAAGGGCTTTGATGTTCTCGACACCAGCCCTGATTGTCGCCCGAATTTGCTAGCTTGCACCATTGGTGGCGCAATCCCACCTGGACGCATCGAAGCGGACCCGACACCGTTCCTTTTCCGCGCCAACGCCAACGCCGCTTATCGCCCGTCTCCGGAATGGACACTGGCCGCCAACGTGCAAGGGCAGTTCTCAAGTTCACCTCTGCCCGCCTTTGAAGAGTTTGCCGCTGGCAGCTTCTCGATTGGGCGCGGCTATGATCCGGGTGCGGTTTTGGGAGACAGCGGCATCGCGGCCGCGTTTGAGGTACGCTACGGCTCACTCGCTCCCAAATCGGCGGATTCCTACGCCTACCAGCCTTACGTTTTCACCGACGTAGCCTTTGCCTGGAGCGAAGACCCAAGCCGACGCGCGCTGAACCCCGATCGATTGTGGTCGGCGGGCGCCGGTGTGCGCGGCGCGTTCGGCTCAAAATTGCAAGGCGACCTGATGATCGCGGTCCCGATTGAACGTCCTGACCTCGCCGCCACGCGCGGCGATGTGCGCGTGATGTTTTCGCTGACCGCCCTGCTGTTCCCGTGGAGATACTAAGATGGCGATGCTGACCAAGAACCGCTCAAAGCTCTTGTTGGGCGCTGGCCCGATGGCGCTGGCCGTGTCTCTCTCATTCCCGACGGAAAAAGCGCACGCTCAAGCGCAGGCGACTGAAGATTTCGTCGTCGGCAGCGGGTTTGTCGGCGGCACTTTCGGCGACACGGTGTTTGTGGACTCGCAAACAACGGTGATCGACTGGACTCCCGATGAAGATGGCAGCGGCAACGCGCTGGTCTTTTTGCCCGATGGCAACAGGATCGAATACAGCAGCACTTTGGGGAGCGCCGATTTTGCTGTGCTCAACCGCATCTTGCCGAGCACCAATGGCAACGTCACCGAAATCAATGGCGCCGTGTTGTCCAGCTTCCGCGACATCAACGATAATCCCGTCACGGGCGGGACGATTGCGTTCTTCTCTCCCACCGGCCTGATCATTGGCAGCACAGCCACATTTGATGTCGGCAGTCTGATCTTGTCGGCCAACACGGTCGACAACACCGTCTTCCAGGATTTCGTCGAGAACAACGGTACACTGGCGCTGGGCAGCAACGCGCCAACCGCTTCGGTCATCATCAATTCTGGGGCGCAGATCAACGCGCTGAATGAAGGCTCCTACTTCCTGGCAACCGGCGCCGAAGTGCAGATGCTGGGCACATCGACGGTCAACGGCAGCACCGCTTTCGTGGCGGGCGAGGTCATCAACGTCAATTTCAGCAATGGGCTGTTCGATATCTCGGTCCCCGTCGGAACCGATGTAACCACACCCATCGTGGTGGACGGTGATGTCGGCGGCCCGTCGAGCACGGGCGTTGGCGACAATCACATTATCTACGCCATCGCCGCCGCCGCGACCGATCCGATCAGTATGATTTTCCGAGGCAATTTGGGCTTTGACCCGGCTGCCAGCGCGGGGATCGTCAACGGCGAAATCATCCTGTCCGCAAACTATGATGTGAACGGGCGTGAGATCGACAACGCGGTCATCGGCGGCGGCGATATCTCTGACGGGATCGGCGTTGCGTTCGATTCCAACCTAGCGTCGACCGACATCCTAGGCAGTGTTTTCCTCGAGGGCTTCACTGCGACAAGCACTTTGGCCGCCGTCGCCAACGACCTGGTCCAGGTGACTTCTTTCGTGGGGCCGAGCTCCGTCGATGGCGACGTTTTGCTCTATGGACGGAACAACGCCGAACTCACTTCATCGGCCAACCAGACGTTCAACATCACAGGCGACGTCCTTGTCTCATCCAGCATAGATGGAGCGGCGTTGCCGACGGGCCAGATCGACGCCCAGGCAGGTGCCGCATTTATTGATGCGTTCGATGGCGGCATCTTGACGATTGCCGGAGATGTGAGCGTCGAGGCCAATTCGCTGAATGGCATCGATTTCGCGACTCTGGACCACGGAGATTCGCTTGCGGGGCAGGCCACAATTGCGTCCAGCGGAGGAGGTGGCTCACTCACGATTTCCGGCAACGCCAACGTTGAAGCGCAGGCGTTTTACTCGCGCGCAACAGATGGGATCGTAACGGGCGGCGTTGCGACCGGCGGTTTGACCCAGATATTTGCCAATGGCGGCAGCGCAGTCTCAATCGATGGAGCTGTGCTGATGACTGCGGACGCTTTCGGTGTCGGCGGTGCAATAGCCAACCCGGTGTTGTCAGTCGACATTACTGGCGGACGCTCGCTGCTTCAGAGTCTGGGCGACAGCGATGTTATTCTAAACTCCACGGTTACCGTGTTCGCGCGCGCGTTTGCAGGCTATTCAAACGACGCCATCGTTGGCTCTCTTGGACAAGGCGGCGAAGCGACGATCAACGTGGCCAACACCTCTTTGCTCGACATTGCCGGGGCCACGTTCCTTCAGTCGGGCGGGATCGGCGGCGATAACGACGCAGGACCTTCGGGCGATGGATTTGGCGGGATTGCCCAAGTTCTGATCAACGATCAGAGCCAATTTGATGTGCTCAGTCTGCAACTCGACGCGTCGGCGCGTGGTGGTGTTTCCAATTCCACGTTGGGTGGAGGAAATGCGACAGGGGGCAACGGGCTGGTGTTCCTCGCAGCGGACGGCGTTCTGAACGTGGCCAACGGCGTCAACATCCTCTCTAACGCGGTCGGTGGAGACAACACCAACGGCGATGCCGGCGATGGATTGGGCGGTGTGGCGCAAGTTCGTTTGCAGGCTGCGGGCGGGCTCGTTGACATTTTAGGCGATGTTTTCTTGGACGCCTCTGGCACAGGCGGCAGCGCTTCGGGCACGACAGAAGGCGCGGGTGGTTTGGGCGACGCGGGTGTCGCGGTGGTCGACCTCCCCAATGGCGGCGTGTTCAACGCGAATTCCTTGCTCGCCATTGCAGAGGGCACGGGCGGCAGCAGCACGACCAGCTTGGGCGGCAACTTCCCGGCGGGGCGCGGTGGTGATGCGCTCGGCGGCATCGCCAGCCTGTTCGTCGACGCCGGTGGGTCTGCGACCCTTACGCAGAGTTTTGAAGCGCGGGCCAGCGCATTCGCAGGCTTTGGCGACGGAGGCGGCAACGCGGAAGGCGGTTCCGCCGTTCTGCGTGTTATTGTGGGCTCGATTGGCGTGGGCACCAATGCGGATGTCGGCGCGAGCGCGTTTGGTGGCGATTCCAGTTCAGGCATTGGCGGCATCGGCGGCGATGCAACGGCCGGTGTGGCGACCATTCAGGCGGACGGCACGCTGACCGATACAGCCACTATCACCATCGGTGGTATTGTTGGCGTAAGAGCAAATGGTCTTGGCGGCGATGGCGGGCGCGGCGCAGGGACCATCGGAGGTGGCGCGGGCGGCCTGGGTCAAGGTGGCGACATTGCAAGCCTGAACCAGGCTGATCCTGTTGCGCAAGGCAATGGCGCGTTCTTATTGGCGGGCGCCGATAACGGCAGCATCAGCGTTGGCAGTTTCTCAATCCTGAACGCGCGCGGTGTCGGCGGCAATGGCGGCGACGGCGGCTTTAACCAGGATGGTGGTGTCGGCGGAGAAGGGATCGGCGGCTTCGGCGCGGCGGGTCTCGCGTTCCTTTTGGGCGATGGATCGATCAGTGCGGGCTCCGCGAATTTTGGCGAAGTTCAGGTCTTCGCTGATGGGGCTGGCGGAAATGGCGGCGCCGCCGGCACTTCGGGCGGCGTGCGAGGCGATGGCGGCAATGCAACGGGTGGTTCGGCTCTCATCGGCCTGCAGGGCGGTGATCTCGTTGCGACGACGCTGAGGACCGACGCTTCTGCCGTTGGTGGGCAAGGCTTTAACGGGGGCGATGGCATCGGCGGGACAGCGGCGCTGGGACTTGATCAACCGATCGGCCAGAGCTTCACGATAGACCGTTTCGTTGCTGACGCGTTGGGCGCCGGGGGCGCAAGCTTCGACGGAATTGGCGGCAATGGCACAGGCGGTTTGGCCGCCATCAATTTCGAGGGCAACACTGGGCAGATCAACGGCAACGCCACGCTGAACGCGGCTGGCACTGGCGGATTATCTGGCAACGGCGACGGCGGCGTTGGCGCTGGCGGCATCGCTGAGATCCAGCTCAGCAATGGCGCGATCCTGAACCTCACAGGTGAGGCTCTCCTCGATTCGAGTGGTTTTGGCGGCGTATCAAACGGCGGCATCGGCGGTATCGGCGGTATCGGCGATGGCGGTGAATCCTTCATCGGGCTCGCCGGACTTGAGACCTTTGGCGCTCGTGATGTCCTCCTCATTTCCGAAGCCACTGGCGGCGCAAGCGATGGTGGCGCAGGCGGCGACGCGCTAGGCGGCGAAGCGCGCGTGTTCGTGACGGCAGGCGGCGATGTGAATGTCGCTCAGAGCTTTGTTGCGACGGCAGACGCGAACGGTGGAACGGGCCTCGGCGGGGGTAACGCCTTTGGCGGAACCGCTGGCGCCGGCGTGACCGTCGGTACACTTGATATTGGCACGTCGGCGGATGTGAGCGCTGACGCGAATGGCGGCGGCTCTTTCTCTATTTCGGGCTTTGGCGGTGATGGCGGAAACGGCGTTGGCGGCAACGCTTTCGTCCGCTCGGTTGGCACGCTGACCGACGTCGCCACGATTCAGATCCTTGGGGACGCAATGGTCACGGCCAACGGCTTTGGAGGCCAGGGCGGTCAAGGCGATGGCGCGTCCATCGCAGCCGGTCGCGGAGGCGATGGCACGGGCGGCCAAAGACTGGTTCCCAACCAGGCGAACACCGCGTTTGACAATGGTGCGTTCCTTCAGGCGGGCGGCGACAACGGCAATCTCTCCGTCGGCGGCACTTCGCTTGTCAACGCGGTCGGTCAAGGCGGTATCGGGGGCTCCGGCGGCCTCGACCAGGGGGGCGGCGACGGTGGCGCTGGAACCGGCGGCCAGGCCATTGGCGGTTCGGTTCTGATTGGAACCGATGGGTCCGTTGGAGCTGGCACGGTAAGCTATGGAGTCTTTAACGCGATCGCGGATGGATTTGGCGGCGCTGGCGGCTTTGGCGGATCGACGCTTGATACGCAGGGCAATGGCGGTGCTGGGACCGGTGGACGAGCGCTCGTTGCGGCGCAGGCTGGGGCTGTCACAGCGACCAACGTTACGACTATTGCCAATGGTACGGGCGGCGAAGGCTTTGAAGGTGGCGATGGCACGGGCGGAGAACGCAGTGGCCTGTTTACTGGTTTCGGTGGGTCATACATCGTCGATAGCTACTCAGGCTTTGCCTTCGGTATCGGAGGCGACAGCCTCGACGGGGTCGGCGGCGATGGACTTGGCGGTCAGGCCTTTGTCGGCTTCCAGGATGGCAACGGACAGATCAACGGCGATGTGATCGTCAACGCGACGGGTTTCGGAGGCAGCTCAGGTAATAGTGATGGCGGCGATGGTACGGGCGGTATCGCGGACATTGCAATTTTCAGCGCGTTCCAGGGTGACGGGGTCATCACGGGGCATTCGCAGATTTTTGCAAATGGCCTTGGTGGCCAAGCCTCGGACGGCAACACTGGCGGTACTGGGACCGGCGGCGAAGCGTTCGTGCGCTCGCAAGCGGGCGGAACGATTACGCTCGATTCGGTTCAGTTGGCGGCGTTCGGCTTAGGGGGCGGGGGTGCCTCTGCGGTAGGTGGCGATGCCGTTGGTGGCACGGTTACGCTCGAAGCGTTCGATTCTGGTAGCTCGCTTATCGTAAGCAATGACGTTCCGGGCACAGCTCCACCACCCACTGGATCAACCTTCAATCGGATGATCAACGCGCGCGCGTTCGGAGGAGAGACAACAGGAGGAACCGGTGTCGGTGGTTCTGCAGTTGGTGGCACCATTAATCTTGCTGCGTTGAATGGCGCCGAAGTCACACTGCCGGCCACTCCAGTTTCTGGAAGCTTCGTGTTCATGTTGGCGAGTGCCACTGGCGGAAATTCTTCAGTCGATGGGGGAGCCGGAGGCTCAGCGACTGGAGGTGCCATCACCGTCACGGCCGACGGGGGCGTTCTCAATATCGGTCAAGCCGGCCTCTCCGCCACGGCACAAGGCGGCGGGAATGTTGTTTTCAACGGTACGGAAACCGTTTCCGGTGGGGATGCGATCGGAGGCACGCGCAGCATCACTGTCTTGAACGGGGGCACTCTGTCGGGTGTCCCTGGCGCGTTGAGCGGGCCGGGTGCAACGGGTGGACGTGCAACCGGTGATGGCAACGGTGGTAGCGCTTCGGGTGGTTCCGAAAGTGTGCTTATCGATAACGGGACTCTGAATCTGTCCGGTACGACGGTCTTTGGGATCGGTAACGGAGGGGGCCTCGGACGGGTTTCCGGAGATGTGACCAGCGGTAACGTCTCGTTCATTGCTCGAGACGCCGATATCAATGTCACACCGGACGGCGATGCCCGAACTCTGACAATCTTCAACTCCGCCTTCGGTGCCTTTACGGCGGCCTCCAACGCAGTGACGACCGTTCAAGGAAGCAACGCGGTTGCCGGTGATGTCATTTTTGAGGTGACAAACTCGACGATCGACGGAGCGCAATTGCGAGTTTCCTCGCGCGCGCTCGGCGGGAACGTCAACGATCCGAGCGGCATCTCAGGTAACGCCACGTCGGGCGATGTTACCGCCACAATCACGGGCTCCACACTGAATGTGGGGCGCATCGAAATCGGCTCAGACCCTCTTGGCGGTGGCACGGAGACCGACTTCGGCGCGGTTGGCGGCAACGCGATCGGCGGTGTGGTGCAGGTCGATATCGTAGACTCTGATCTCACGCTAACGGACTTCACGGATTCAGCCGGTAACTTCTTCGCCGGTGACCTTCAGATCAGCGCGAACGCCAACTTTGGCGTGACCGCGCTCAACGGAACGACCGACGCTCCGGGCACTTTGGGATTTGGCGATATCGCGGGCGGCGCAACTCCGGGCCAGACGACACTGAACCTGACCAATTCGACCATCACGGTTGACGGCCAGGTCGAAGTTTTGGCGCAGGCTAGCGGCGGTAGCGGTGCGACGGGCGCGGATGGCACCGGCGGCACAGCGTCTTTGACCTTCGCTGATGGCACTTCCACCATCAACGGTGCCGTTCTGGTGGATGCGTCGGGCTTTGGCGGCGCTTCCACTGACGACAATGGTGGGCGCGGTCTTGGCGGAACAGCTAGCCTTTCGGTCAACAGCGCGACCCAGACGGATGGCGTAATCACAGGCAACGCGGCCATTCTGGCTGAGGGTATCGGCGGAGATGGCGGGGCTGACCTTGTCGGCGGCATCGGAACGGGCGGTACCAGCTTCATCGAAGCTCAAAACGGAGATACGATCACGATCGGCTCCGCTCAGGTTATCGCCAGCGGCGAAGGCGGGCGCGGTACAGGCGCTGTTGGCGGAGACGGCATTGGTGGTGTCGCACGGATCACCAGCGTTGGCGCTGGGACTGAAATCACCATCAACACCGCCCCTACCGAAATCGACTTCAGCCGCGATGGCGGCAGCACGGTCGCAGCGCATGGTGTAGGCGGTGTCACAAGCGGCGGAACCGGGATCGGTGGAAACGCCACGGGCGGCGCCGCGCTTCTCGAGGCCAACACAGGCGGTACGATCAATCTTCCCGCTGATGGCACCCGTGCGACGATTTCGGCGCGCGCCTTCGCTGGACGCTCCACCGTCGATGACGGCGTGGGCGGTCTGGCGATAGGCGGCACAACCTCCATGTTTATTGACGGCGGGACAATCACCGCTGGCAATATGAACTTCTCGGCCTTTGGCTTTGGCGGGTCGAGCGATGATGATCTTATCACGATGACCGGCGGCGACGCGGTTGGCGGCAATGTACGTATCGATCTTAGCAACGCAGCGACCTTTGACGGCCGGATTTCGGGCGCGCAGTCCGGACCTTCGGGCGGAAACGGATCGGGTGGAGCGGACGGGGGCGATGCCACCGGCGGCCTTACCAACATCACCATCGACAGTTCGACATTTACGGTAACGGGCAGCAATTCCCTGCGCGCCGGTCTTGGCGGAGGCCTCGGAGCGACGGGCGGCGACGCCAACGGCTCCGTAGTCAACTTCAACGCCAACAATTCGGTCATCAACATTCTTGAGGATGCGGCTGGCGTCGCTGAATTGACCATTGGTTCGACCACTTTCGGCGCGCCCGGCACCGTGGCGGCGGGAGACGCGGTTGGCGCTACCCTCAACGCCAGCCTAATCAACACCACGATCAATGGCGGCGCGCTGACGTTCCAGGCCGACGCTCTGGCTCGCGATCAGCTGAGCCCGACGACACAGAGCGGAAGCGCGACGGGCGGTATCATCAACCTCTCGATCCAGAACATCGCAGCCACTCTCGACGGTGGTCTGAACCTGAACGCGATCGGCGATGGCGGCGCTTCGGGCGCGGGCAGTGCAGGCACTGGCGGCGACATTTTCGTCAACATAATAGCCAACAGCATGACGCTGACCGGCGATTTGACCCTTGATGCAAGCGGTATTGGCGGGGATTCCCTCATCGGTGATGGCGGCATCGGCACCGGTGGTTCGGCTGAGGTTCTGACGTCGATCCCGAATGTCGGCGGCTTCGTCGCTCGCGTGACCGGCGCGGTAAATGTGACCGCGCAAGGCACGGGCGGGTCGACCAGCGCGGCCTCGGCCAATGGCGGCGCCGGCATTGGCGGTGAAGCCTTTGCCGATGTTGAAACCGGCACGAACGTGATCTTTGGTTCCGTGCGGCTTGACGCTGCTGGTCAAGGCGGCTCGTCGGAAACCGGGGACGGCGGAATTGGGGTTGGCGGAGACGCGGGCTCTGAACTGGCTGATCCCAATTCGGTCTTCCAGATCGAGCAGGACTATATTTCGATTGCCGATGGAATTGGCGGAAACGGCGTCAATGGCGGGGATGCCCAAGGCGGATTGGCTGGAGCCACCGCCGAATTGGGCCTCATCAACATTCTGGGCAGCGCCACGGCGACGGCCAGCGGCTTAGGCGGAAACGCAGGCGACGATACGAGCGGCAATGGTGGCGACGGCGCTGGCGGAACCGCTGGCTTCGTGGCCGAAGGCACGCAGACCCAGACTGGCACTTTGTCGATCGGTGGCAACGCGACGATCAACGCTGATGGCACTGGCGGTATCGGCGCTTCGAGCACTCTCCCAGCCGTGATGGCGGGCATTGGCGGTCAAGGACGCGGCGGTGATTCAAACACGGCCAATCCGATTGATCCGGGTGTTCCAAACGGGGCCTTCCTTGTAGCGGGAGCGGACAACGGTTCGCTAACCGTTGGCGGAAACGTCGCTATCAACGCCTCCGGCAATGGCGGTGCAGGCGGCGATCGGGCTGGTGGGGAAACCTCGGGCACCGGCGGGGTTGGAACTGGGGGAAGCGTCTTCGTTGGCGTCGACGGTATTGGGCTGATCGATGGCGTCGACGGCTCCGTTGGACTGGGCAGCATCGATCTCGGCGCGGTTGTCGGGCTTGCCAACGGAAACGGAGGGGCTAGCGGCAGCGATTCCAGCACTGGCGCGCTCACTGGGACAGGCGGTCTTGCCCAAGGTGGGCGTGCGACCTTCTCAGCGCGCGCTGGCACGGCCAACCTAGACTCGCTTCAAATCAATTCCGATGGTTTTGGCGGCGTTGGCCAATTTGGAGGCGATGGGCGCGGAGGGCTGACGGAGATACTCGGCGCTCTTGGCGCGCGGGCGACGTTTGGAGACTTGCTGAGCTTCGCCAACGGTCTTCCGGGCCTTGGTGAAACACTGAGCGGTGATGCGCTTGGCGGGACCACGAATGTCCTGCTCGACGACGCGGAGTTCACCGTCAATGGCGGGTTCTTTGCGACAGGTGACGCGATCGCCAATGTCGGGAACACGGGCATCAACAACGCGACAGCTGGGTCGGTGACGGTAAGCCTATTGGGGGCGGATACAATTCTGACCGTGGCCGACGATGCCAATCTGAATTCCTTCGCTCAAACCTTTAACGCGGCTTCTGACGCTCAGATTGGAAACGCGACAGGTGGGACGGTTACCCTTAATGTGGGTGATGGCGCCTCAGCGGTCTTCAACAGTGATTTGGGCTTGATCACCTTCGCAGGTGCGGGCGAGAATCTCGGGACTGGTCCTAGTGGCGACGCCGTTGGTGGCAACATATCCGTTAGTGTTGATGGAAGCGGATCGCTTCAGGCTGAAGCCTTCTCGCTCGAC
The DNA here is from genome assembly GCA_039814925.1 of Pseudomonadota bacterium. Taxonomy (GTDB): domain Bacteria; phylum Pseudomonadota; class Alphaproteobacteria; order Sphingomonadales; family Sphingomonadaceae; genus Erythrobacter. Next base: position 96,634 of record JBCCAH010000002.1, on the reverse strand, counting down.
GTCAACGCGGCGGGTGATCCCAGCGCTTCGATCAGCGCGGGTCGTGTGGGGATCTTGATTGGAGATACCGGCCCCGGCACCATCATGGCGACGTCGATCGACATTCTCGCCGATGCGTTTGATTTAGCGGCGACCGGTTCGTTCGGTGAGGCGGGCGTGTTCGACGTGCTGGTCGGGCCGGGAAGCTTAACCGCTGATACGTTTTCCGCGTCGGCACAGGGTGCGACCGTACCAGCGGGAGCCGACCCATCTTCGTTCATCGCCAATATCGGTTCGATTGATCTAGGCGCCGGATTCCTGACCGCGCTGGGAGACATCGACTTTGGCACGACGCAGGGTGGAACGCTCAATTCCTCTGGGTTCACGGTCGACGGGAGCTTTGTTCAGTTTGTCGGCAATCCCTCTGGACCATTCGGCACTTCGATCAGCGCGCTCAACCTGTTTGCGGACGACCTTGAAATTTCCGGCGCAATCAACGCTTCAACGGTCAACATCTTCACGGGAGGGGGTGCGGCTCCGGTGACACTTGGCGGCGATGTTCAAGGACCGGGCTTTACGTTGACAGAGGCTGAGTTGGACCGCTTCGGTAGGCCGATCCCGACCGGCGTTAACTTCACGCTATTTGTCGAACCGCAATCCGGTAACTCTGATCCAAATGCGCCAGATTTAATCCTAAATGACGCAAGGCTTAGAAGCGGTCTCGATAGTGGCTTTAACATCTTCAGCGTCTTCGTCGGAGACGCGGCGTCGGGCACCGAAGGAATTCTGCGTGTCGAAGGCCTCTTCGAAATCGCAAACGCTTCGAGCTCGCGTTTCACCTTCTCCGCTGCGGACCGGATCGAAATCGTAACACCGGGCGGCTTGCGGATCACCAATCCGGATACACTTCCGACCGGAGCTATTGATCTTGACGCGGATAACATCTGGATAGCCGACGCGGCGACGATCGCTCAGCTGCAAACCGATCCAAACTTCGCGGGGCGGAACGACATCCTCAGCACCGCAGCGCCTGGTAGCGACGACCCACGCGGCTATGTTGTTGGTGGCCGAGTGACAATCGGCGTCGCCGAAAGTCTGCTGGTCAGAAACACGGGCACAGAGGCGGAACCGGGGGGCATAACAGTCTTCGCTGGAGGCAGTGGAGCAACACTGCTTATTGGCGGTCGATTGGGTTCGACCGGTGCCGACGATCTGGACGTTTTTGCCTACGGGCGAGCCATTGACTCTTCGCTTCAGTCCACGATTGGAGAAGCGTTCTTCAATAGCTTTGTCGCATTCGACAACAATCAAGCGACTGGGCCGACGACCTACGCGGACGAAAGCCAGTTCAACGATTGCAACATCAACACTGGCGATTGCGGCACTCCGCCGCCGCCACCGCCACCGCCGCCGCCACCGCCGCCACCTCCGCCGCCGCCGCCACCGCCGCCACCGCCACCGCCGCCACCTCCGCCGCCGCCGCCACCGCCGCCACCGCCACCGCCGCCGCCGCCCACCGGCGGAGGCGAGCAAGGCGAGGATGGTGAAGGCGGCAACAATCCGGTCTTCGACCAGGGCAACACCAACGCGGTGAACAACCCGTCGGTGGTCGAAGCCCCGATCGAGATCATTCCGGTCGCGCCGGCCAACGAACAGGAAGCCGATGCGGAATTCGGCGTCGACTTCCCTGGCCTGCTAGAAACGCCTCTTCTGTCGGAAGATCCGCTGCTTGACGATCCGGTTTCCAGCGGTGGCGACAGCTCGCTTTACGTCAGCGATGACGATGGCGGGGAAGACACCAACGACACCGCGCAGAACGAACCCTCTGACGAAGAGAGGGAAGGATAAGCTCATGAAAAAGCTAGCCACTTTGTGCGCCGCTGCAATCGCCGTTGGAGCCGCCCTGTGGGCCGCGCCCGGAACGACGCAACAGGCGAATACTCTGCCCATCAGTCTGCGCGATTCCTTCCCTGTGGGATCGAACGCCTTGTGCGAGGCGCAGATTCAGGAGCCCGATATGGGCGCGGGCCTGTTTGATCGAAAATACTCGATCATCTGCCGCGACGCCGCCGCTCCGATCGGCTTTATGTGGGTGGTGCGCGGCGACTATTCGGACGACGAAGCCGAACGCTTTGCGGGGCCGGGGTCCAATTGTCAGGATAGCCAGCGCGGTGATGTGCCGGACAGCATCGAAGGCGCCTTGAGCGACACGCGCCGCCTGACCTGCAGCACCGGGGCGAGCATCATCCGCACCGAACTCTTGGTCGGTGAATCGGGCGGTCGCACCTACGCGGCAAGCGGGTTGTCCGCCTATGATAAGGCTCTTGAACTTGGTCTGGCTTCGTTGGCGACCGACAACGTTGTACCAGGCAATGTCGATATCCCGCTGACCCAAACGACCGACGCGCTCGCTTTTGCGCGCCAGCAGGCCGAGGCGATCGCCGCTGACCAGGCGCTCGTCGAAGCCTACCGCCGCAGCAACAGCGGCAACTTTGCCGAAGCAGCGGAATTCTTCGCCGCAAGCGCGGCAACTCTGTCAGGAAACAGCGCGGTTGAAGCGCGGCTCAACGCGGCGCTCCAGCAGTCCAATCTGGGCAATTACGCCGAAGCCGGGCGATTGTTTGCCCAAAATCGCTCGGCCACAATGACCGATCCGGTGCTCGCGCGGCTATTGCGCAATTACGAAGCGATTGACGCGCTCAATCAGGGCAAAACTGCGAACGCACTCACCACGCTGGACGCGCCGATTGCCAATGAGTTTGGCGACGCCCAGGCTTTGCGCAATCTTCAGATCGGCCCCTTCATGGCGAGCCGCCTTTCCGCTGAGAACGAGCGAGCGGCGGGAACATCTCTGGCCGTCGGCCTGACCGCGCTCGAACGCGCGCAATTGCTCGATGGACAGGCCAGCTATCTGCGCGCCACGGCGCTGCGGCTTGTGGGCCGCAATGATGAGGCCGCGCGCAATCTGACCATGGCGAATACAATGCTCGCCGAGGTGCGTGGAGGACGGATTGCGTCGATTGTGTGGCTGCGCGCCCAACTGCTCGGCGAACTCGCGGAAGTGGCCGAACGCACCGCACGCGCCGGTGAGGCCGAAGCGCTTCACCAGCAGGGCATCGCTTTGCTCGCGCAGACCTATCCGGACTCGCCCGCGCTTCAAAGCGCGCGGGGACAATTGGCCGGTTTCTACGCGCGCGCCGGACGGCGTGAGGACGCGCTGGGGCTGTATCGGGGGATCATTGCGGAGGCGGAAGGCCGTCCGTTGCCAACCCTGCGGCGGTTGATGTCGCCTTTCTTCGACCTGCTGCTTGAGGGATCAAGCGCGGGTGGTGCCGACACGGCGGCGGACATGTTTGCGGCGGGTCAGTTGCTCCAACGGCCCGGTCTGGCGCAAACGCAAGCCGTGCTAGCGCGCGAGCTTTCGGGCGGCGGCGACGAGGCCTCGCTTCTGTTCCGAAAAACGACCAACATCACCCGCTCAATCGAACGGCTGCGCGGGGCCATCCTGCAAATGGAAACCAGTGCAGAGCTCTCGCCAGAAGCGGCCAGCTTGAAGGCCGAGCGCGAAGCGCGGCTTGAGCAATTGCAGACGCAACAGGCCGAAGTGCTCCAGATACTGGCGGAGAATCCGCGTTATCGCGCCGTCACCGATCGCTCAATCGATCTCGCGGGCCTGCAATCGATCCTGCGCGACGACGAAGTCTATGTGAAGCTTCTGACGCTTGCCGATGAGACTTTCGTTATTTACGCGACGGCGAACGAAGCACTGGCCTACAAGGCGGACATCACGCCCGATGAGATGGAGTTCTCGGTCGACGCTATTCGTGAAAGCATTGCGATTGCCGATGGGCCAGAGGTTCTGACGCTACCGTTCGATATCGCCGCCTCGCGTGAGCTGTATCTCAAGCTGTTCGGCCCGGTGGCCGACCGTTTGCCCACGCATCGCCATATCGTGTTTGAACCCGATGGCGCGATGCTCAAATTGCCGATCAATCTGTTGGTCACCGATGACGCCAGCGTGGAGCAGTACAACGAACGTGTGGCGCTGAATCCAGAGGAAGAATATAACTTCACGGGTACCGCGTGGTTAGGCCGCAATTCGCAGGTCAGCACATCGGTGTCGCCCGGCGCGTTCCGCGATGTGCGCGCCTCGCGCCCGTCAAGCGCAAGCAATTCGTATCTGGGGCTGGGCCAGAACACCCCGATTGGCGACGCTCCGGCGACAAGCACAGCGCGCACTCGGTCGGCCTTGGCGGGGGGAGAGAACTGCCTGTGGTCGCCCAATATCTGGGCCAACCCCATTAGAGCGGATGAACTGTACGATGCGGCGGGACGTCTAAGAGGCGGAGCGAGGGTTCTGACACAGGACGACTTCACCGACACTGCGATCGCCGCGCGGGAAGATCTGGCGCAATACCGCATCCTGCATTTCGCAACGCACGGTCTGGTCACCGCGCCGCAGCCTGAATGCCCGCCGCGACCGGCGCTGTTGACGTCGTTTGGCGAAGGCAATTCCGATGGTCTCTTGAGCTTTGCCGAGATCTTTGGCCTGCGCATTGATGCTGATCTTGTCATCCTTTCCGCCTGTGACACGGCGGGCGAAGCCACGGTCGGCGCGACGCGCGAAGCGGGTGTGACCTCGGGCGGTGACTTTGCCCTAGATGGTCTGGTCCGCGCCTTTGTTGGGGCGGGCGGTCGCACGGTTCTGGCGAGCCACTGGCCCGTGCCGGACGATTTTGACGCCACCAAGCGTCTTATCTCAGGCCTGTTTGCGGAGGGTAACCCGGAAACCGCCGGTGCGTTGCGCGTCTCTCAGGTCGAGTTGATGGATGATCCCAACACCTCGCATCCCTTCTATTGGTCGGCTTTCGCCGTGGTTGGGGATGGCACGATCACCGTAAATCGCTAAGAAGGGCCTTATCTGGGGTTGATGAGGGGCGATATTTCGGTGTCAGAGGTTGCGGCAAAAGAGGCGCCGGTGCGCGCGCCGGAAGCGTCGAAATCACGGCCGGGTTGGATTAACAAAGGTTATCGTAGCGTAAGCGAAGCGGGCGAGATCCAGATCATTGTCTCGGTGATCCTGGTTATCTTTGCCGTTCTGATAGCGCGTTTCAGTTGGACCCTGCCCGATGCCGAAACGCCTACGCCTTTGACCAACGCGGCTGAGCGCGCGTTCTACGATATGCGCGCTTACTACTCGGCGGACATTGTCGAGCCTGATGACCGCGTGGTTGCGGTTGTGTTTACTGATGAAGCGCTGATCGAGCTAGAAAAACGCTCTCCGCTTCCGCGAGATGTTATCGCCAGCGCTCTGCGCACGCTGGACCAGATGAACCCGAAAGCGATCGGGATCGATATCCTCTTCGATCAGCCGCAGGCTGAAGATCAGGATCTGATTGATGCCCTGCGCGCGATGAACACTCCGGTGTCGGTCGCCTATGCGAACACCGAAACCAACCGCGACGATATCAAGCAGCAGCAACAGGAATATCTCGACTACTTCATGGCGCAGCTGGAGGGCAGCAACTCGCACTCCTCCTCGGTCCGTCTGGACGCAACCTTTGGACAAACCCGCGTCTGGCCAAGCATTGAGCCCGGCCTGCCGCCGGTTCTTGGGCGCTCTATGGTTGGCGATGCGGGTGGGCCGATAGAACCGTTTGAGATGTATGAAGGCGGAATTGAATTTCGCCGTTCCCTATATGAGGATCAAAGCGAGACGGGAGAAGATTTGGGCGATGAGGAGCAGGCCGATGTCTCTGTGCCCTTGTTCTCGGCGATAGATATCCGCGTGCTCGCCAACGCAGACCCGATGATCGTCGAGTTCATGGCCGAACAGATCGAAGGCAAATATGTTTTGATCGGCGCGGAATTGGTCGATGTTGATCGCAAGGAAGTGACCTTTACCTCGATTGATGGCGTGGAACCGGCGGGGATCTATGTCCACGCGGATATGATCGCGCAGATGCTCGACGGGAACGCGCTCACGCCGGTGCCCAGCGCTGTCATGTGGTTGCTGGCAATTCTCGTGGTACTCAGCGCGATGGTGACAGCGCTGCTTGAATGGCCTGCACGCCGATTAGTGCCGATGATTGTTCTGCTGTTCGCGCTGTTTCTGGGTTCGCCCATCTTGTTGCACGTCTACAATTTCGACACCTATGGCCTGCCCGCCGTTGGTTGGTTGGTTGGCTGGGTGCTGGCGTTTACAGCGATGACCACCGTGGCTCGGTCAGCGGGAGCGCGTCAGCGCAGCTTTGCGCAAAGCGCGCTGGGCAAATACATTCCCGCCGACATCGCGCAGCAGATCATCGATCAGCCCGAATTGCTCTCGCTCGGTGGGGAGAAGCGCGAGATCTACGTGATGTTCAGCGATCTCGAAGGGTTCACCAAGATGAGCCACGCGATCGAACCGGAAATGGTCGCCAAGCTGCTCAATCGCTATCTGGAAATGCTGAGCGGAGTGGTGCTCGAACATGGCGGCGTGATCGACAAATATGTTGGCGACGCGGTCGTCGCGTTTTGGGGGGCGCCGATTTCGCGTCCTGACGATGCCGAGCGCGCGGCCAAGGCCGGCTACGCCATCTGGGAAGCGGGCGAGGCCTTCCGCAAGGAAGTGGCCGAGATGGACCCCACCTTGCCCAAGATCGGCAAAACCCGCGTTGGCCTGCACTTTGGTGAAGCGGTGGTCGGGAATTTCGGCGGCGATACGCGCATTCAATACACCGCCCTGGGCGACAGCATGAACACCGCGGCGCGGCTGGAAAGCGTGAACAAGGCGCTGAAAACCTCGGTGATGGCGAGCCGCGAGTTCACCGAAGGCTCGGATATCGATTGGTGGCGTCCCATGGGGCGGATCGTGCTGTCGGGCCGTTCCAGCCCGGTGGACATTATGGAGCCCGCGCCCAATTGCCCGGTCGAAGATCGCCAAAAGTTTGCCGAGGCCGCCAAAATCGCACCTGAAGACGCGGTTAAGGCGCAGGCAATCGTCGATGAGCTAATAGCCAAATATCCAGAGGATGTGTCGCTGGTCCCGCTGAAAGACCGCTACGCAAACCTTTCAGAGGGGGGTGCCTATGTCATGGGCTCAAAATAAGATTGCGGTTACGCGCGCTGCGGCCGCTGGAGCGGCTTTGTTCGGTTTGGCAAGCGGCGCCATCGCCTTGGCCGAACCGGCCATAATCGTGAAGTCGACGGTCAAGGATTATAAAGTCGGATCCAAGATAGACGACCAAGATACAATAACTCTTGCGACCGGTGACAAGGTTTCGGTTCTCACCACCAAAGGATCGCGCACGATGAAGGGGCCCGGCACGTTTGTTGTCGGGGCCAATCCCAAGTCGAACCGCAGCCGCTTTACAAACCTGAAGCGTCGCGGGGCGTCCACTCGGACCGATCCGGGCGCGGTTAGAGGCGCATTGACCGCTGATAGCAGCGGGCGCCCGTTGAGCCCGAAGGTCTTTTATGTCGATGTGACGCGTTCGGGTCAGATGTGCTTGTCAAATGTTCAGGATGTCAGCCTCTGGCGTCCCTATGACGATCAGTCGGCGAACTATCTGGTCAATGGCCCCGATTTGGAAGCGCCCGTTTCGGTCTTCTTCGGCGAGCGCAAAAGCGTTGCCCCGCCGCAAGAGCAAACCTTGGCGCTTTCGGATGGGGCGACCTACACCATTGTCGGTGGTCAAGCCGGAGAAGGCCCGGCTGTAACCATCGCAAGTGTCACCATTGTCGATCTGGGACAGGATTACGCGCGCGCGGATCAGCTTGCCGATGCCCTTTTCGAAAATGGCTGTATGGCGCAGTTCGAAATCTTAAGGGAGCGTCTGGTACCCGACGATTAAGGCTGCCAAAGGCCCGTATGAGCGCATGTGACATCCGTCACAGCGCTGATGCAAAAGACGGGCTATTAAGCTGGCACAGATCAAACGATGTCGAGTGGTCGCGCGACTGGTCATCCATGGCTTACCGCGCTACGTATCTTGATGCAGTGCATTAACCCAACAGACCTAACGGTCTTTGGCAGGAAAAGGGGGGAGCTTATGTTCTCTGATAAACTCAAAACCCGGCTGCTTGGAGCCGCCATGGCCGGAGCTCTCATGACCGGTCTGGGCGCTACCGCCGCGCACGCGGAGCCAGCCGTTGTGGTCAAATCATCCGCCGGGAAATATCCGGTCGGCTCCAAAGTTGACGACGCAGCAACCATCACTCTTACCAGCGGTGACAGCGTGACTGTGCTGACCAAGAAAGGCACCCGCACAATGAAGGGGCCAGGCACTTTCAAAGTCGGCGCACAGCCAAAATCCAACCGAGCGCGGTTCGCAAACCTGACCCGCACGCGGGCGGCCAGCCGTACAGCGACGGGGGCCGTACGCAGCGCCGCGGTGGAAACGAAAGAGCGTCCGCTGAGCCCGAACCTATATTATGTCGACGTGGCAAAATCTGGTACGATGTGCCTGACCAACCTGGCTCAGGTGCGTTTGTGGCGCCCGTTCAACGAAGGCATTGAAACCTACACTGTCACCCCGGCGGGCGCTGAAACCGGCGTGGACGTGACATTTGATGATGGCGAAAGCGTCGCTCCGCTCGATCCAGCGCTGATGGCGGTGGCGGAAGGCGCCAGTTACACCGTGTCTGGTCCCGAAGGCAGCGATCCCGCAACGGTGACGTTCGTGAGCCTCAGTCAACCATATCGCGCGGCCGACCAACTCGCTGCGGCGCTCGTTGATAAGGGCTGCATGGGACAGCTGACGCTTATGGGCGAGAAGCTTGGCGCTTAGCGTCCGACTTGGGCGATAGTCTCAACAAAAAGGCCCTGACGCTCGCGCCGAGCGTCAGGGCCTTTTTGATTGCCGTGGTGGGCGGCCTATTCGGCCGCCTCTAGCCCATCCTTGTTTGCGGTGGTGTTCTTCAACGGAACGCCCAGCGGCAAAATCGGCATCTCTTGCGAACGCGGCGAATACCGACGCGCGAGCGTCTCCCATTCGAGCACCATCGTGCCGCCGGTCGCTTCGTGGCGACGGCGCCACGCGGTCAACATGTCGAGGCAGGCGTGATCGATATAGGTAAGGTCTTCGACATGGACGTGAACCTCTGACCCTTGTTTCACCTTATCCAACGCGCCCGCGAGCTTGGGGATCGAAAAGAAGGTCGCGGATCCGTTCATGCGAATGTCCAGACGCTCGTCGGAAGTCCCTTCAACGTCGATGTCGATATGGGTCATCACATACACCACCTTCGCCGTGGCGAGCAGGAAGCCGAGAATAACGCCGCTCAGTAGGTCAATGCCGACAACCCCGCCAAGCGTGACGAGGTAGATGGCCAGCTCCCAACGGCCAAACTGCGTGATCTTCTTGATCTGTGCGAGGTTGATGAGCTTGTATCCTGTGTAGACGAGGATCGCGGCCAAAACCGCGGTCGGGATGTTGTTGAGCAACCACGGGAGGGCTGCCACCGTCACCAGCAACCAAGCGCCGTGTAAGACAGCCGACCATTTCGTGACCGCGCCCGCTTGAACGTTGGCCGTCGAACGCACGATAACGCCCGTCATCGGCAGCGCGCCAATCGCACCGCAGAGCAGGTTCCCGATGCCTTGTGCACGCAGTTCCTTATCGTAATCGGTGCGTACGCCGGAGTGCATCTGGTCCACCGCCGTGGCGCATAACAGCGTTTCCGCGCTGGCCACGAAGGCAAAGATAAAGCCGGTCAGGATTATCGCTGGTGTGATCGAGCTGAACGCTTCGACCACAGGGATGTTGAGCGAGGCCACCAGACTGGACGGCACATCGACCTTCGCGATTGGCAGTTGCAGCACAGAGGCGGCGACCGAACCAACAATGACGGCCACCAGTGGCGCCGGGATCATTTTCATGGCAGCGGGTTTGAACCGGTCCCAGGCAAAAATGCTGATGATCGTCACGATGCCCACAGCGGCCGCGAGGTGGTGGACGCTACCGTCCATCGGGAAGATGCCTTTGTAAAAGGACTCCGGGATTGCCATGATATTCGCAAGACCGCCGCCGCGCGGGGTGTCATCGACCATAACGTGGATCTGCGAGGTCAGGATCAGCACGCCAATCCCAGCCAACATGCCGTGAATGACCGAAGGTGAAATCGCGCGGAACCATTGGCCCCACTTCAAGATCCCTGCCGCCAGCTGAACCGCGCCCGCGATCAGCACAACGACGCCCAGCATCATCAGGCCAAATTCAGTGACCAACTCGTAGACCAGCACGGCCATCCCGGCCGCCGGACCCGACACTTGCAGAGGCGATCCGGCTACAAAACCGACCACCAATCCGCCGATAATGCCAGTGGCCAGACCCAAAGCCGGCGGCGCGCCCGACGCAATGGCGATGCCCATGCACAGTGGCAGAGCGACAAGAAACACCACGATCGAAGCCATGAATTCTCTGGCTTTGGATATGGGGGCGGGAGCATCGTTCGCAGCAACAGCGGTCATATTTCAGGCTCCGGGGAAGAGTTTGATCAAGTGGTAGTGCCCTTGGTGCTCATTCGGGGGAGCGGCCAAAGAGCGAACACAGTGCGTTGCCTTGGCCGACATGGTCAGACAAGGCAACGCCTGATCTATTATGGTTGATAGGGCAACGACGAGTGGTGCTGGATGATCCGAAGTGTGCCTTCGGCGTCCTTCTTGTAGCCCCAACTCTTGTCGACCTTTGTCACGCCGCCGTCTTTGTCGGTGAAGGTAACCCAGCCCATCCACATGCCAACATCGCCTTCGATGAAGCTGGCGGAGGTTTCCGAGACGACTTCGCGCCAGCCCTTTAGGCCAAATCCGCCGTCGAGCGGATAGTTGTCATCGTGGCCGACGAAATAGGCGAGCGCGCCTTCCTTCGTGGGGCGGAACGTCTTTTCACCGCTGGCGAGCGTCGGCTTGAACAGCACATCGCCCATATTGTAGCCGTAGGCGGCGTCTAGGACGTCGCTGGCAAGCGCGCGCGCTGCGTCGATGCCTTCAGCTTCGTAGATTTTCGACATATTAACAAGAGCATCGCCCCAAGCTTTGCGGGCCTGCGCGAGTTCGTCTTGTGTGATCGCCATTTTGTGTTCCTTTTTCGTGTGTCACGCTAATTGCTCAACGATTGCACGCGCGAGGCGTTCAGGCGTCGAGTGGGCGCACCTCACCGGTGAAGCCATGTGTTTTCAGCGTATCCCTCCGTGAAAACACCCTCAAACCGGTTTAGGGGTAGGTGTTGCCGCCTATGCAACGATGAAAGTCCTGTAGGGTTCCTTGATATTGAGAATGATTGTGACTTGGTCGAAGGCCCGCCGGTGATCTTGTGTGTGAAAGGCGAAACAACAGGCGGATGGGCCGCGTAACGGTTTGTAACAGGCGGGCCGTGGGCGCGACGCTCGATTACTAAGTTTCGCTTGTCAGGAAACACGCGCGGCTTAGTGCGTTGCGAAGTGATACCGATTTATTCGCTCTTCTTGCCCCACACGCGGCGTTTGCTTGCCCGCGGCTTCGCGCTGATGGGCGCCTTCTGCGTGTCCGGGTGCGTTTCGATGGCTCCGGCCACGCAAATCCCTGGTGCGGTGGCTGATATTCCCGAAGCGTATGAAGAGGCTAACCCCGCAACGAAGGTAGCCCAATACGCCCCGTCAAATTGGTGGCGTGCGTTCGAAGACCCAGTGCTGGATGAACTCGTTACGAAGGCGTTGGCGAGCAACTTGGATATAGCGGAGAGCGCCGCGCGTTTGCGACAGGTTTCGGCTCAAGCGCGTATTTCGCGCGCGGCGCTCCTCCCGCAAGCCAGTGTCAGCGGCAACGCGAGCGACACCAGCACGCCGATTGATGGACTGGCGTTTGGCAACCTGGCCGGGGGGCAGCCGATCACCCGGATCGACAACGAAGCCTACACGCTGAACCTTGGCGCGTCTTACGAGCTTGACCTGTTCGGCCGCAATCGCGACGACTTTCGCGCTTCGCAGAAAGACGCGGCCGCCAGCGCAGCGGATTTGAAAACGGTGCAGTTGAGCGCAGCGGCGGAGACGATTTCAGCCTATTTCGACTATGTCGATGCGGCGCGGCAGATCGCGCTGACCGAAAAGACTATCAACGCTCTGCGCGACCGCGCGGAGCGGACCGATGAGCGTTTCGAGCGGGGGTTGGTCGACAGTCTTGAGCTGTATCAGATCCGGCAAGACCTGCGTTCAACCGAGGCTTCGCTGCCGCAGTTACGCTCGGGTCTGGTTGCAACGAAATCGCGGCTGGCGCTTTTGCTTGGAACCTATCCCAGCCAGCTTGACGCGCTGCTCGACCAGCCTTTGCGCCCTCGTCTGGTGTTTGATCCGGTGCCCGCCGGTCTGCCAATGGACCTTCTGGCGCAGCGGCCTGATATTGCGGCCAACTACGAACGGTACGAAGCGGCGCGCCTTCGCATTGGCGCACGTCGAGCGGATCGGTTTCCGACGATTACGCTGACGCCGAGCATCGGAACGCAAGCCGGCGATCCCGGCGGCGCGTTCGATTTCGCCAACAATTGGGCGTCTTCGCTGGTCGCGGCGATCACCGCGCCCCTGTTCGATGGGGGACGGATAAAGGCCAACATTGCCTCCGCTCGTGCCCAATACGACCAACAAGCCGCCGCTTACGCCCGCAGCGTCATCACCGCTTTTGGAGAGGTGGAAAGCGCGCTCGCCGATTACAACGAACAGCGCGCCCGATACGCGCTGATCGCGGCGCAAATGGACGAGGCGCGCGGCAGCCTTGATCTGCAAAGCCGCCGGTTCGAAGCGGGCACGGGCGGTTATCTCGCCTATCTTGACGCGCTGCGCACGCTGTATGCGGTGGAGACGAGCCTGTCCTCCGCCGCGCGCGCCACCGCTTTGGCACGGCTGGGCGTCCACCGCGCGCTGGGCGGCGACTGGGTGCCCAGCGATAATTCTGGCGGCTCAGACAATTCTCAAAGTTCCAAGGAAGGGGGCGCTTCATGAGCCGCCAGCTTTTGTATTCGCTCCTGCTGTTGGCCGGGGGTACGTCGATTGCGGTCATCCTTTACTTGATGCGCCCCCAGCCGGTGGAAGAAGAGCGCGTCGAGCAAGTCCCGCTGGTCGAAGTCGTGCCTTTGCAAGAAGCCTCAGGCGCGATCCCGGTGCTGGGTTCGGGGACGGTCCAAGCGCGCGAGGAAGTGACCATCGCGGCGGAGGTTTCCGGACGGTTGACCTACATAAACCCCAATTTACGCGAGGGCGGATCGGTCGCGAAAGGCGCGGTGCTGCTGCGCATCGACCAGAGCACGTACCTCAATCAAGTGCGCGTTGCCGAGGCTGATGTAGCCGCGCAAGGCGTCGCGGTTTTAGAGGCCGAAGAAGAGGTCGCCATCGCGCGCGAAGAGCTCAATCGCTTTGCCGCGCGCGCGCAAGATACTCGGGGCGCTGCCTCAGGCGACACGCGCATTCTCCCTCCCCGCGAAATGGAACCATCCGCTGCGCAGGCCGAGAAAGCCGAAGAAAGCGGCGCCAGCCGCGGCTTGGCCACGCGCGAACCGCAGTTGGCGAGCGCCAAAGCCTCACGCGACCGGGCCGAGGCGACATTATCGGATGCAAAGCTGGCGCTGGGCCGCACCATCGTGCGCGCGCCGTTTGCAGGGCTCGTACGCTCGGAAAGCGCGGCAATAGGCCAGTTGATCCAACCGGGTGAGACGCTGGGCGCGCTGGTCGCGACGGGCGCGTATGAAGTGCGCGTGTCATTGACCGCGGACGAAGCGGCGCTGATACCCGGATTGCTCACGCCATCTTCCGGCCGGGTCGCGGCAAGCGTCACAACGGAGTATGGCGGCAAAATCTATCGCTGGCCCGCCTTCGTCGATCGCGCCAACGCCATCCTCGATTCCGCCACACGCAATATTGAAGTCTATGTCCGCGTGCCGTCCCCTTTGCGCGGAGGGCGTCCCATGGATGAAGCTGACAAAGGACGTGCGCCGCCGCTTCTGCTCGGCGCGTTTGTGAACGTTGAGGTCACGGGCGCCAGCCTCGATAGCTACGCCGCCGTTCCAAGCGAAGCCGTGCGTCCGGGCAACGAGATCTGGGTCGTGCGCGACGGCAAATTGTCGATCCTCAAGGTCCGCGTGATCCAACGCAGCGATGAGGTTGCTTACATCGTCGAACCCAGCCTTGGCCAAGGCGGCGCGCTGGTGACGAGCAGCCTCACCGCGCCGATTGAGGGCATGCCGGTGCGCACCAGCGCATCGCAAGAGGCCGCCGCCGAATGAGCGCGGAAACGCCTCCGACTGCTGGGTCTCAGACCCCGCCTCCACGGCCACGGCCGGGCGACCGCGCGCGCGACCGCAAAGGCGTGATTGCCTTTATGGCGCGCAACGGCGTGGCTTCGAACCTGCTGATGATCGCCATGGTCATCGCCGGGATCGTCGCCTTTGGCCGGATCGTGCAAGAGGTGTTCCCGGAAAGCAGTCTGGATACAGTCCAGGTCAGTGTCGACTATCCGGGGGCCACCCCCGCTGAAATTGAACAATCAATTGTCCAACGGGTCGAGGAAGCGGTCGAAGCGATTGAAGGCGTCGACAAAATCACCGCCACCGCGCGCGAGGGCAAGGGCACGGTCAACGTCCAGCTTGAGGAAGGCACGGATATCGCCACGGCTCTTGATGAGGTGAAGTCCGAGGTAGACCAAATCCAGACCTTCCCCGCGGAGGCCGACGAACCCGATATTCGGGAGGTGACCACGCGCTCTGTTGTCTTGCGGATCGCGCTGTTCGGTGACGTTTCTGAACGCTCGCTCAAGGAAACCGCCTTCGCGCTCGAAGACGAGATCGCGGCAATGTCCGAGGTTTCCTATGTCGAGACAAGCGCGGTGCGCGACTACCAGATCTATATCGATGTGCCTCAGGAAAGCTTGCGCGCGCTCGACCTGTCGCTGCCCGATGTCTCGCGCATTGTCGCGCAATCGAGCCTCGACAGCTCCGCCGGTTCGCTCGACACGCCCAATGAAGAAGTGCGTCTTCGCACGGTGGGCCAGAATTACGAGCAAGCGGATTTTGAGGACATCATCGTCGTCAGCTCGGGCAATGGCGACCTCTTGCGCCTCGGCGATATCGCGACGATCGACGACGGGTTTGAAGACAACGATCTGATCGCCCGCTTCAACGACAAGCCTGTTGCCTTTGTCGATGTCTACCGTACCTCAGATGAGCGCGTGCTTGATGTCGCAGCGGCGGTGAAGGAGAAGCTGGCCTCCAGCTATGTGCCGCCGCCCGGCATCGAATTCGCGGTATGGAACGACCAGTCTCAAATCCTGGCGGACCGGTATGAACTGCTGCTGCGCAATGCCGGGTTCGGCCTCATCCTGGTGCTGATCGCGCTCACCTTGTTTCTTGACCTGAGGCTCGCCTTCTGGAGCGCGGTCGGCATTGGTGCGACCTTTATTGGCGCTGTGTTCGTCCTTGATGCGATCGGGTCGAGCATCAATATGTTCTCGCTCTTCGGCTTTATCCTTGCACTGGGCTTAGTGGTCGATGACGCGGTGGTGGTGGGCGAAAACATCTACGCCGAACGCGAGGGCGGGCGCAGCGGTGTGGGCGCAGCGATTGCGGGTGCGCAGCGTGTGCGCACGCCGGTGATATTCGCGGTTCTTACCAGCATGGTCTCGGTCCTTCCGGTCCTTTCGACAGGGGGCGTGATCGGCAAGATCATTGCTGACGTGCCTTTGGTCGTGGTCTCGGTGCTCGCGCTCTCGCTGGTTGAAGCGCTGCTGGTCCTGCCGCACCACCTCTCCAGCCTTCCGGCCGCAGGCGAGGTGGCGAGCAACCAGATCACCCGCTTCTTCGAGCGCGTGCAAGGCGCGGTCGATGTCCGCTTCAAGGCCTTTGTCGAAGGCCCGCTTGACCGTGCTCTTACCTTCTCGGTCAAGGCGCCCGCTGTGGTTATCTCCGCTGCGGTGGCGGTGCTGATCGTGATGGTGGCGCTGATCCCTGCGGGTGTTATCAAGGTGAGCTTCTTCCCCGATATCGAAGGCGATGTGATCTCGGCCTCGGTTGAGCTTCCCGCTGGCGCCACGGTCGAACGCACCGCGCGCACTGCGCAGAAAATCCGCGAGGCCGGCGACCGGGTGCTCGAACGCTACGCGACGGACGAAGAGCGCGAGGCCGGCGTGCCGCCCTTCTGGGTCGAGGCAATCTACTCCACTGTTGGCGAGCGCGCGGTTGGGCAGGGCGGTCCGGGGGGCACACGCACTTCGTCTGCGCCCAACCTGGCCGACGTGCAGATCGCGCTTGTGACGGGCAGCGACAGGCCGGTGGGCGCCAAAGAAATCGAAACGGCGTGGCGTGAGGAAGTCGGCGAGCTGCCGGAGGTCAAGAGCTTCTCCATCACATCGGATGACATTAACTTTGGTGCAGCGATCAGCGTGCAATTGTTCGACAGCGATCAGAGTGTGCTCGACAATGCGCGACTGCGGGTGATGGACGGGATTGCGCGGATCAATGGCGCGTATGACATTGAAAGCGATCAGGATGCGGGCCTGCGCGAGATTGAGCTGCGCCTCAAACCCGGCGCGCGCACTTTGGGCTTGACGGTCGAGGACCTGGCAAACCAGGTGCGCTCGGCCTTTTTCGGAGCCGAAGCTGTGCGCGTGCAGCGCGGGCGGCAGGATGTGCGCGTCTATGTCCGCCTGCCCGAGGAAGAGCGGGATTCGATCGCAGATGTCGATGCTCTGCGCGTGCGCTTGCCCGGTGGCGGCTTCACCTCGCTCGCAGCGGTTGCCGAGGCCAGCTTCACCGAAGCACCCGCCACCATCCGGCGCGAGGATGGCCGCCGCGCGGTGACCATCACCGCTGAAGTCAACGAAGACGCGATTTCAGGCACCGAGGCGACCAAGTTCGTCGAGGAAGAGGTCTTGCCGGATATCCTCACGGACTACCCCACGCTCCAATACTCCTTTGGCGGGGAGGAAGAGGAACGGCTTGAAAGCTTCGCCGATCTCGGCAGCGCCTTTGGTATCGCGCTCATCGTGATTTACGCGCTGCTGGCGATCCCGTTCAAATCCTACTCGCAGCCCTTTGTGATCATGGCCGCCATCCCCTTTGGCATGGTGGGCGCCTTGTTCGCGCACCTCTTGCTGGGCCTGTCGTTGGGCATCCTCTCGCTATTCGGCATCGTCGCTCTGGCGGGTGTCGTCATCAATGGCAGCCTCGTCATGATCGACTTCTTCAACGAGAATGTCGCGGTAGGCATGGATGAGGATGAGGCGATTATCGATGCGGCCAAGTCACGTTTCCGCCCGATCATGCTGACCGCGACGACGACCTTCCTGGGGGTCGCGCCGATCACCTTCGAGACCAGCCGACAGGCGCAGTTCCTTATCCCGATGGCAGCCAGCCTTGGTTTCGGCGTGTTGATCGGGACGGCTTTGTTAATGTTGGTGATTCCCGCGCTTGCCATCGTGCACTTCCGCGCGCGGCGCAACTTCGCCAAGCTGTGGCGCGGAGAGCTCGACGATCCAGAAACTGATAGTGCTCCGGTTCTCGCCGAATAAGGGCTTGCATTCGCTTTATTGTGCAGTGCAATAAAGCGCCCAATGCGCATCGCCATAGTCGACGAGCGGGCCAGCCGCGCTTCCATCATCGAAGATGGGTTATCGAGCCTGCCCGATTGCGAATTGTTTGTTCTGACGCAGCGTGATGGATTGATCGCGCGCATCGCGGAGATTGAGCCCGACATCGTCTTTATGGATCTGGGCAACCCTTCGCGCGACGTGTTGGAGGAATACTTCACCGTCAGCCGCGCTTTGTCGCACCCCATCGCCATGTTCGTGGACGAAAGCGATGACGATTCCATCACCGCTTCGATTGATGCAGGCGTATCGACCTATGTGGTCGATGGCCTTTCCGCCAAGCGCATCCAGCCGCTGTTGCGGATGACCATGCAGCGATTTGAGGCTTTTGCGCGATTGGAAGCGGAACTGGCCGAGGCGCAGGGCAAGCTTGCCGAGCGCGAGATCGTCGACAAGGCCAAGCGCATCCTGATGAAAACGAAGGGCGTGAACGAGCCCGCCGCCTACGCCGAATTGCGGCAAAAGGCGATGAGTTCCAACCGCCGGATCGCCGATATCGCGGATGCGGTGGTGACCGCGTATGAATTGATGGGAGACGGCCAATGACGACGCGCCTCAACATTGGCTTCCTGCCGCTGGTCGATGCGTGCCTGCCGATCCTCGCGCACGAACATGGCTTTGCCGAGGGGGAAGGGCTGGAGCTCTCCTTTGTCCGCGATGTCTCATGGGCGACGGTGCTCGATCGGCTGCTCTATGGCCATTCGGACGCCGCACACATGCTCGCCCCGCTGGCGATTGCGACGACTTTGGGACGTGGTCGTCCCGCCCAGAAGCTGGCCGCGCCGTTTGTTCTGGGTCTGAACGGCAACGCGATCACGGTGTCTAACGCGGTGGCCGAGGCGCTGGGGTGTGAGGGCGAGTTAGGCAATCCTCAGGCGCTGGGCGCGCGGCTCAAACAGGTGGCCGAGGCCCGTAAAGCTGACGGCAAACGCCTGCGTTTCGGAGTCGTCCACCGGTATTCGAGCCACAATTACATGCTGCGCTATTGGCTTGCCGCGGTGGGTATTCAGCTTGATGAGGACGTTGAGATTGTCACCATCGCCCCGCCATTCAGCGCCGACGCGTTGAAAGCGGGCGAGATTGACGGGTCCTGTGTTGGCGAACCGTGGAACTCTATCGCGGTGGAGCAAGGCGCGGGGCAGATTGTTCTCGCCACCGCGCAAATTTGGCGACGCGGTGTGGAAAAGGTGCTGGCGCTCAGAGCGGAACGCTTGAAGGAAATCCAGCCCGCCATCGAAGGCCTGATCCGCGCCATGCGCCGCGCTGGTGAACACTTTGTCGATCCCGCCAATTGGGACACCAACGCCGCGATCCTCGCGCGGCCCGAATATTGCGACGCCTCGCATAAGCTTGTCCGCCGAGCCATTTCAGACCGGCTAGTGCTTACGCCCGGCGGCGATGAGCGCGAATATCCCGATTTCATGTTCCAGTATCACGAAGCGGCGAACTTCCCCTGGGTCAGCCAGGCCGAATGGCTGTATTCGCAATTGGTGCGCTGGGATGGGCTTGGATACGACCCAGCCGAAGCGGAGGCGGCGGCCAAAGTGTTCCGGCCGGGCGTCTATCGCAGCGCCTTGGCGGGCAGCAACGATCCGTTACCCACATCCTCTTCCAAGGTCGAAGGCAGTGTGTCCGAAGCGCTACACGCCTCCGTACAGAACGGAACCATCCTACTGGAAAACAATACCTTTTTCGACGGACAAAGCTTCGATCCCGACGCGCTTGAAGCGTATATTGCAGCGCAAAAATAGGGTCAGACCCTTGCTGCACTGCAAAATTACATTTGCATGATTCTTACCATTCGGTTATTCGATTCGTGCACGCACCGAGTTTCCAGCGCAGGAAACTTACCTCTCTTAGCGTGATCGAACACAAAATGAATCGGCAATGTCGCCGCCCGGTTGCTTCCGACAAGGAAGCGGACCGAGGCGGTTTTTGGCGTTGCTTACGCTTCCAGGGGCCTTTTGGGCCGCACACAGAACAAGGAATTCGGGTTATGGCAAAATCGGGTGGTTTCACATTTGATCGTCGCGGGGTTGTCGCCGCCGCTTTGGCTAGCGTGGCGCTGGTGGCGTGTGGTGATGCCCCCGAAGCGGGCGAGGGCGCTGTGGTGGCCGCCGCCGTCGATGGCGCGATTGAGAAACCCAACCTGAAATTCGGCTTTATCAAACTGACCGATATGGCGCCGCTCGCGATCGCGAAAGAGAAAGGCTATTTTGCCGAAGAGGGCCTCAACGTGACGCTTGAGCCGCAGGCGAACTGGAAGGTTTTGCTCGACGGTGTGATCGGCGGGCAGCTCGACGGCGCGCATATGCTGGCGGGCCAACCGCTCGCCGCGACCATTGGATACGGCACCAAGGCCGACCTGATCGCGCCGCTCAGCCTCGATCTCAACGGCAACGCCATCACCCTGTCGAACAAGGTGTGGGACATGATCAAGGCGGACCTGCCCAAAGGCGCGGACGGCAAGCCCGTCCATCCCATCAGCGCCGAGGCTCTGAAGCCTGTGGTCGCCAGCTTCGAAGCCCAGGGCAAGCCGTTCAACATGGGCATGGTGTTCCCGGTTTCGACGCACAATTACGAATTGCGCTATTGGCTCGCCGCCGGTGGCCTGAAGCCCGGCTTTTACTCTGATGGCGATGTGCAGGGCGTGATTGACGCCGATGTTAAGCTTTCCGTGACCCCGCCGCCGCAAATGCCCGCGACGCTGGAGGCGGGCACGATCGAGGGGTACTGCGTGGGTGAACCATGGAACCAAGCGGCGG
Organism: Pseudomonadota bacterium; assembly: GCA_039814925.1. Taxonomy (GTDB): domain Bacteria; phylum Pseudomonadota; class Alphaproteobacteria; order Sphingomonadales; family Sphingomonadaceae; genus Erythrobacter. Next base: position 76,306 of record JBCCAH010000002.1, on the reverse strand, counting down.
TCTTCAAAAAGATCGGCGTGCCGGTGATCACCGACGACCAGATCTGGAACGACAACCCGGAAAAGGTATTCGGCCTGCGCGAAGACTTTGCCGAGAAATACCCCGCGACGACCGCCGCGATGCTGCGCGCGATTATCAAGGCCCAGCAATGGCTGGACGCCGATGGCGGTGCGAACCGCAAGGAAGCGGTCGAGATCCTTTCGCGCCCCAATTATGTCGGCGCAGATGCCGAAGTGATCGCGGCCTCAATGACGGGTGTCTTCACCTTTGAGCCGGGTGACACGCGCGAGGCGGAAGGGTTCAATATCTTCTTCGATAAGTACGCGGGCTATCCGTATTATTCGGACGCGGTCTGGTACCTTACGCAAATGCGCCGCTGGGGCCAGATCGCGGATGACAAGGACGACCAGTGGTATTTTGACACCGCCAAGGCTGTGTATCGTCCCGATCTCTACCTCGCCGCGGCCAACAAACTGGTCGAAGACGGCGTGATCCCGGAAGGCAGCGTGCCCGAAACCGACGGATATCGCGGGGAACAAGCGGGCTTCATCGATGGCATCACCTTCGATGGTTCCAAGCCGAACGACTACCTCGCCAAATTCCCGATTGGCCTGAAAGCCGGTCAGAGCGTCACCGCCGCCGGTGTCTCGGGCACCTAAGCGCCAACCATCGTTCACCCAGCCTCACCCTCCACAGGAGCGCCTCCAATGGCCACCGCTTTTGCTGACACCCAGCCCACTGAAACCGCAGCACAGGAGGGTGCCGTGAGCGCTTACGCGCCTGAAACCAAGGCCCCCGCAAAAACACCTGTGGGTCAAGAAGCGGGGACCAATCCGACGGTTTTGAAGATTAAAGCGGTGGCCGAAGGGCTGCTGTGGCCGATCATCGGGATCGTCGGCTTTCTGGGTCTGTGGGCGGTGCTCGCGCCGACGGTCGACACCTCGCTCGGCACCCTGCCGGGACCTGTGGAAGTGACCGAGGCAGGGTTCGGGCTCTTCGACGAATACTCGGCGGCGAAGGAAGCGGAAGCCGCGTTTTACGCGCAGCAGGATGCCAACAACGCGGCGGCGCTCGCAGCGGGCAATCCGGCTGGGGTCCGCGACTTCATCTACGCAGGCCCACCGACGTTTCTCGACCAGATTATCACATCGCTGGAGACCGTCGCCCTCGGGTTCGCGCTCGCGACGCTTTTTGCGGTGCCGATTGGCCTGATGGCGGGACTCAGCACGCGGTTCAACGCGGCGATCAACCCGCTGGTTCAGATCATGAAGCCGGTCAGCCCGCTCGCGTGGTTGCCGATTGTGACTATGGTTATCTCAGCCATGATCACCAGCGCCGATCCGCTGCTGCCCAAGGCGTTTGTGATCTCGGCTCTCGTGGTGATGCTGTGTTCGCTTTGGCCAACGTTGATCAACACCGCCGTTGGCACCAGCTCAATCGACAAGGACCTGCTGAACGTCGGCAAAGTGTTGCGGCTGGGCTGGTTTGACAAGCTGACCAAGCTCGTCCTGCCCGCTTCGCTGCCTTACATATTCACCGGTATGCGTCTTTCGCTGGGCGTGGGCTGGATGGTGCTGATCGCGGCGGAAATGCTCGCGCAGAACCCGGGTCTGGGCAAGTTTGTCTGGGATGAATTCCAAAACGGTAGCTCGCAAAGCCTCAGCCGCATCATGTTCGCGGTGGTCGTCATCGGCCTGATCGGCTTCCTGCTCGACCGGATCATGATGGCTTTGCAAAACCTCGTCTCCAAGAACCGCACGGTCTGAGGGGGTGAGCGATGATTGACGCATTCCTCTCCCTCAAAGACGTCCGCAAAGACTACACCGCCAAAACCGGCGAGGTGACCCACGTGTTGGGCGGGATCGATCTCGACATGGCCGAAGGCGAGTTTGTGGCGATCCTGGGTTTTTCTGGCGCGGGCAAGACGACGCTGATCAACTCGATTGCTGGCCTTGTTGAACCGGACAGCGGTTCGATGACCCTGCGCGGCAAGCCAATCGATGGGCCGGACAGCGAACGCGGATTGGTGTTCCAGTCTTACTCGCTCTTCCCATGGCTGACCGTCGAACAGAACGTCGCGCTGGCGGTGGACGCGGTCCACAAAGACCGGTCCAAGGCAGAGCGCAAGGCTCTCGTGGACCAGAAGGTTGAGCTTGTTGGCCTCGGCCACGCCATGGACCGCAAGCCCGCTCAATTGTCAGGCGGCATGCGCCAACGCGTCTCCGTCGCCCGCGCGTTGGCAATGGAGCCGCAGATCCTGCTTTTGGATGAGCCGCTTTCGGCGCTCGATGCGCTGACCCGAGCCAAACTTCAGGACGAGATCGAACGTATCCGCAAAGAAGAAGGCCGCACGATCCTGCTGGTCACCAACGATGTGGACGAAGCGCTGCTGCTCGCGGACCGGATCGCGGTTCTCACGCCGGCTCCGGCGGCCAAAATCGGTCAGATATACAACGTCAACGTGGCCCGCCCCCGCGATCGCGAAGGCGTGAACGACGACGCCAATTATCAGGCGCTGCGCAAGGAGATCATTGGTTATCTCGGTTCACTCAATTCCGAAAGCGGCACGGTTGGCGAAAGCGCGATTGACCTGCCCAACGTGACGCCGATCGATCTGCTCGCCAAGAAAGAAGAAAAGCAGAAGGAAACGCCCCCGCAGGCCTATCTCGACGCGGCCAAAAGCGCGGTAGAGAAACGCTACCTGGAATTCTTCAAGCTCGACAAGGTTTACCCCACGCCCAAGGGGCCACTGAAGGTGGTCGAGGACTTCAACCTGTTGATGGACAAGGGCGAGTTTATCTCGCTGATCGGCCACTCGGGCTGCGGCAAGTCCACCGTGCTGACCATGGCGGCGGGGCTAAATGAAATCAGCGGCGGCGGTATTGTGCTCGACAACCGCGAGATCGAAGCGGCGGGGCCGGATAAAGCGGTGGTCTTCCAGGCGCCCAGCCTGATGCCGTGGCTCACCGCGCGCCAGAATGTCGCTTTGGGAGTGGAGCGGGTCTACCCCCACGCGTCCAAGGCCGAACGCGGCGATATCGTGGACTACTACCTTGAACGCGTCGGTCTGGCTGATGCGAAGGACAAGCTGGCGGCGGAAATGTCCAACGGCATGCGCCAGCGTGTAGGAATTGCGCGCGCCTTTGCCTTAAGTCCTCGACTTCTGCTGCTCGATGAACCCTTCGGCATGCTCGACAGCTTGACGCGCTGGGACTTGCAGGACGTGCTGGTCGAAACGTGGAACCGCACCAAAGTTACCGCGATCATGGTCACCCATGACGTCGACGAAGCGATCCTACTCGCCGACCGAGTGGTGATGATGACCAACGGCCCACGGGCAACCATAGGAAAGATACTCAAAGTAGATCTACCGCGCCCACGCGACCGCAAGGAACTGCTCGAACACCCGCAATTCTACCAATATCGGCAAGAGGTTTTGCACTTCCTTGCCGAATACGATCACGGCCCGGACGCTAAGGCGGCCTGACCCAACCAAGCTTCCATGTGGTGAAGGGCGGCAACGGCGCGGCCTTTCGAACCAGCCACACCTCTCCGGCGGCGGTAACGTCGCGAAATTCGAGCAACGGCGCTCGACTTCCCAAAACCATCACGCCCCCGAAAACGGGGGCGATAAGGGGGTCTTAATGCGTTCAACACTCAGTTCACTTCTTGCTCTCACCGCGCTTGGCTGCGGTGCGCCTGCTTTGGCTCAGGGCAAGCCACTTGGCCCGATAGAGATCGGTGAGGGTGTCACCCTCGACCCGATCGTCGATATCCGGCTTCGTTTGGAAACTGCGGAGCAGGACACATTCGCCGACACCGCGGAAAGCGTGACCGTGCGCACGCGTGCCGGCGCCAATCTGAAATTTGCCAAGAACTTCTCGATCCTTGCGGAGGCCGAGGGCACGTTCCACCTCAAAGGCGACTTCAACGATACGCTGCCGGGCAACGGGATCGAACCCTTTCCGGTGATCGCTGACCCGGACAGTCTAGAGCTCAACCGCATTCAGGCGGCCTATAACGGCAAGGATGTCAGCGCGACGATTGGGCGTCAGCGCATCATCCTTGATGACGCCCGTTTTGTCGGCAATGTCGGTTGGCGCCAGAACGAGCAGACTTTTGACGCGGGCCGCGTCAAGGCCAAGCTTGGCCCGGTAACGGTCGATCAGACCTACGCCATCGGTCAGCGCACGATCTTTGGTTCGGAAAGCCCAAACAACGTGTTTGACGGCGAATTCGTGTTCACCAACGTCAAGGCGCCGCTGGGCGACAAGATCACTCTCACCGGCTTTCGCTACGAAGTGAATTACGAAGACCGGCTGGCCTTCGCGAGCACCACCTATGGCGCAACCGCCATCGCCAAATTCCCGGTGGGCGGAGTAACTTTGGGGCTCAAAGGAACCTTCGCCAGTCAGAGCGACGCGGGTCAGAACCCCAACGATTTCACCACCGAATACTATCTCGGCGAAGCAAGCGTGAGCTTCTCCGGCTTCACCCTGCGCGCGCAGCACGAGGTGCTCGGCAGCGATGGTGGCCGTTCGGCATTCCAAACGCCGCTCGCCACCGCGCACAAGTTCAATGGTTACGCGGACCTGTTCCTCGTGACGCCTGCGACGGGGCTGGCGGACACCAATGTTCGGCTGTCCAAGAAGTTCAAAGTGCCCGGCCTCAAAAGCGGCATCAATGTGCAGCTGACCTATCACGAGTTCGAAAGCGATTTTGGCGACATCGAATACGGCACCGAATTCGACGCGGTGGTCAGTTTCAAGATCAAGGATGTCTCGATCCTGGCGAAGCTGGGTGACTATTACACCGACGGCTTTGGTCCCGACACCACTCGCTTCACCCTTCAGGCCGGTATCAGTTTTTAATCCAAGCCCATCAAACCCCACGGAGAAACCCAGTGAACGCGCAGACTTCCATTGAGAAAGACCCTGAAGAGGTCGCTCAGGAACGCCTTGTGGTGATTGGCAATGGTATGGCCGGGTGCCGCGCGGTGGAGGAAATCCTCAGCGCTAGTCCGGATCGCTACGCCATCACCATCTTCGGCGCCGAACCACGCGTAAACTACAATCGCATCATGCTCTCGCCCGTGCTGGCGGGCGAGAAGAGCTTTGATGAGATCGTGATCAACACGGCAGAATGGTACGAGGAGAACGGGATCACGCTGGTGAGCGGCGATCCGGTGATCCACATCGACCGCGAGGCCTGCCAGGTTGTCTCTCGCGGGGGCCGGATTGAGAGCTACGACAAGCTGCTAATCGCGACGGGTTCGGACCCCTTCGTTATCCCGGTGCCGGGCAAGGATTTGCCCGGCGTCGTCACCTTCCGCGATCTCGACGATGTTGAGGCCATGCTCAAGGCGGCTGAGACCAGCACGAAAGCGGTGGTGATCGGTGGCGGCCTGTTGGGCTTGGAAGCGGCCCATGGACTGAGTCTACGGGGCATGGACGTAACCGTTCTGCACTTGATGCCCACGCTGATGGAGCGCCAGTTGGACGAGGCGGCAGGATACCTCCTCAAATCCGAGCTTGAGGGCCGGGGAATGAAAATCCTGACAGGCGCGGACACCGGAGAAATCGTTGAAGAAGATGGACGCGTTGGTGGCGTCCAGCTGAAGGATGGAACCGAAGTCCAGGCCGACTTGGTCGTGATGGCCGTTGGCATCCGGCCCAATGGCACACTGGCCAAGAACGCCGGGATTACGGTTGAGCGCGGCATAGTTGTCGACGACGATATGGTCACCTCAGACCCTAACATCCTTGCGGTTGGCGAATGCGTGCAGCATCGCGGTGAATGCTATGGTCTGGTCGCACCGCTATGGGATATGTGCCGGGCTTTGGCCGCTGGTCTCGCGGCTACTCCCAAACCTTATGAAGGGTCGGTCACCTCGACCAAACTCAAAGTATCGGGCGTGGACCTCTTCTCCGCTGGAGACTTCTCGGGCGGGGACGATTGCGAAGATATCGTGATGCGTGACGCCTCGCGCGGCATTTACAAGCGCGTGGTGGTCAAAGACGACAAGGTCGTGGGCGCGGTCCTCTATGGCGACACGCAGGACGGCAATTGGTACTTTGATCTTCTCAAGAACCAGGAAGACGTCTCCGACATTCGCGAGGCGTTGATCTTTGGGCAAGCCTTTGCCTCGGGAGGGTCCGCGCTGGACCCTAACGCCGCCGTTGCAGCATTATCGGACGACGCAGAGATCTGCGGCTGCAACGGTGTGTCCAAAGGTCAGGTCGTGGGTGGCATCAAGGAAGGGGCCAACAGCGTCGACGCGGTGCGCGCGACTTGCAAAGCTTCGGCCAGCTGCGGATCGTGCACCGATCTCGTTGAAAGCCTGCTGGCTCTCACGCTGGGTGACGAAGTTGAGGAAAGCGCACAGACGATGTGCGGTTGCACCAGTTTCGGCCACGACCATGTGCGCAAGGCCATCGTTGAAAACGGCTATATGTCGATCCCCGAAGTGATGCAGGAACTGCATTGGTCAACGCCCGATGGCTGCTCCAAATGCCGCCCCGCGCTCAATTACTATCTTCTGTGCGCGAAGCCCGGCGAATATGTCGACGATCAGAAGAGCCGTTTCGTCAACGAGCGCTTGCACGCCAACATTCAGAAAGACGGCACCTATTCGGTCGTCCCGCGCATGTGGGGCGGGATCACCAACCCGCGCGAGCTGCGCGCGATCGCCGACGTTACTGAGAAGTACAACGCGCGCATGGTAAAAGTGACCGGCGGGCAGCGGCTCGACATCTTTGGCATCAAGAAAGAAGACCTGCCCGCCGTCTGGGCGGATCTCAACGCCGCCGGCATGGTCTCAGGCCACGCCTATGGGAAAAGCCTGCGCACCGTGAAGACCTGTGTCGGCAGCGAATGGTGCCGCTTCGGTACGCAGGATTCCACCGGGCTCGGCGTGAAGCTCGAACAGATGAGCTGGGGCAGCTGGATGCCGCACAAGTTCAAGATGGCGGTTCGTGGCTGCCCGCGCAATTGCGCGGAAGCGACGATCAAGGATTTCGGCGTGATCTGTGTCGAGAGCGGCTACGAAATCCACATCGGTGGCAATGGCGGCATTAAGGTGCGTGTTACCGATATGATTGGCCGGGTAGAAAGCGAAGAGGAAGCGCTGGAACTCAGCGCCGCCTTTATCCAGCTCTACCGCGAAGACGCTTGGTATTTGGAACGCACCGCGCCGTGGGTCGAACGCAAGGGACTCGATTGGGTTAAAGCGCAGCTGTTCGATGATCCCACTACCGTGCCCGCGCTGGCCGAACGCTTCCGCTTCTCGCAGAGCTTTTTCCAGGACGATCCCTGGGCTGAGCGCGCTGCGGGAGACCGGGCGGATCTGCACAGCCATGTTGGCAGTATCGGCGCGGGGCCACCCGCTGATGGTGCCATCAAAGCGGTGGAACCAGCGGAATGAGTGACTGGGTCAACATTTGCGAAACGACCGCCATCGAACCGGGCATGGCCGGGACCGTACCTGTTGAGGGCGCTGATGAAATCGCGATCTTCCACACAATTGGCGGCGAGTTCTACGCGCTGGTCAACAAATGCCCGCACAAAGGCGGTCCGCTTAGCCAGGGCATTGTCCATGGCGACAGCGTGTCGTGCCCGCTGCACAATTGGCGCATTTCATTAAGGTCGGGAGAGGCCTTGGGCGAGGATGAGGGCTGCACGCCCACCATCCCGCTCAAGGTTGAAGGCACGCGGCTTTTCCTGGACCGGGCGGCCATTTTGGCGCGGCAATCCGCCTAAAGGATCACGGGTCGTGGGATCGATCAACACCACTTGTGCCTATTGCGGCGTCGGTTGCGGGATCACCGCGACCGTTACGGGCGCGCGATCGGTTGAAATTGCGGGCGATGTTGAGCATCCGGCCAACCATGGCGCGCTGTGTTCGAAGGGCACGCACCTTGGCGAAACCGTCGGTCTTGAAGGACGCCTTTTGTACCCCATGATCGGGAATGAGCGGGTGCCTTGGGATCGCGCTACGGCTGAAGTCGCGCAGCGCATGAAGGCCTGCATTGAGGAACACGGGCCTGACAGCGTCGCCTTCTATGTGTCGGGCCAGCTGCTCACCGAAGACTATTACGTCGCCAATAAGCTGATGAAAGGCTTCGTTGGCAGCGGCAATATCGACACCAATTCAAGGCTCTGCATGGCCAGCGCGGTCGCCGCGCACAATCGCGCCTTTGGCGAGGATATCGTCCCGTGCACCTACGAGGATCTCGACCACGCGGATGTGATCCTGCTGGTCGGCTCGAACACCGCGTGGTGCCACCCGGTGATCTGGCAGCGGATCGAGAGGGCGCGCGAGGCGAACGGCACCAAGCTAGTTGTGATCGACCCGCGCCGCACTGAAACCGCCGAGCGTGCTGATCTGCATATCCCGGTCGCGCCCGACGGCGATGTGGCGCTGTTCGAGGCACTCTTGGCAGCGCAGAAGGTGGACAGAGAGGCTACAGAAGCGGCCTGTGAGGTCCCCGAAGGTTTCTGGGGTGGGCTTCAGATTGATCACGGCATCGACCCCGTGTTGTTTAAAAACCTTGCTGCGATGGTGGCGCGCTCGAAACGGCTGATCACGCTGTTCAGCCAGGGCGCAAACCAGTCGCGCTGCGGGACCGATAAAGGCAACGCCATCATTAACCTGCATCTCGGCACCGGCCACATCAACCGGCGCGGGGCAGGGCCGTTCAGCATCACCGGTCAACCCAACGCAATGGGCGGGCGCGAGGTTGGCGGGCTTGCCAATATGCTGGCCTGCCATTTGGGCTTCTCGGACGAAGAATGCGCCGACGTGGCCGATTTTTGGAAGACCGATCGCTTGACGTCGGGGCCTGGCCTTAAAGCGGTGGATCTGTTTGAAGCAATGCATCGCGGCACGATCAAATTCCTCTGGGTGATGGCGACCAATCCCGCGGTCTCGATGCCCAACGCCGGTCGCGTGCGCGAAGCGTTGGAGAAATGCGATACGGTGGTTGTCTCCGATGTGCTTGAAGACACGGACACCGGACGGTTCGCTCATATTCGTCTGCCCGCTTTGGGGTGGGGCGAAAAAGATGGAACGGTCACCAATTCCGACCGCATCGTCAGCCGCCAGCGTGCGCTTTTTCCGGCGCCGGGCGAAGCGCGCGCGGATTGGCTGATTATCGCCGATGTGGCGCGCGCGATGGGTTTTGGTGAGGCGTTCCACTTTCCGACCAACGCCAGCGTCTTCCGGGAGTACGCGGGGATGACTGCGCTTTCGGTTAAGCACGGCAAGAAGCTCGACCTCACCGCGTGGGCTGGGCTTAGCGAAGATGAATTTGACGCCATGACGCCATTCCGTTGGGGAGGGGATTATCCGCTGGCCTCGGGGGCGCCGACGGCGTCGGGAAAGCCACATTTGGTCGTGGTCGAAGCTCCAACGCCGCGCGGGACGTCAAAAGCTTTTCCCATGCGGCTCAACACCGGGCGCTATCGCGATCAATGGCACACGATGACCCGCACCGGCTACAGTACGCGTCTGGCGCATCATCGACGGGAGCCGTTGGTGGAGATCAACCCTGACGACGCAGCGGAACTTGAGATCGTAGACGGCAATCTGTGCCGCGTCGCGACAAAGGGTGGAGCAAGCCTCTACCGCGCGACGTATTCCGAGGGGCAAGCGCGCGGGGCGTTGTTCGTGCCGATGCATTGGACTGACATAACCGCTTCGGCGGAGACGGGACGCACCGGCCGTCTGGCAAGCGCCGATACCGATCCGATCTCAGGCCAACCCGGCTTTAAAGATGCAGCGGCAAGAATTGAGCGGGTTGATCCTGTTTGGCGGGGTTTTCTCGTATCGCTCGCCCCGCTGGATCCCTCCCAATGTGAATACGCCGTGCGCAGCCGCGTCGATGCCGGCTGGCTCTATGAATTGGCTGGCCTCAGCGCCGTCGATCCCGCCACGTTACTGCCCGAGGGTGATATCAGCGAAGTCTCATACGCCTCGAAGGGTATGCGTCGCTACGCTGTGTGCGACGAACACGGTGCGCTAGTCGCAGCCCTATTCCTCACCCAAAGAGGCGAACTGCCCAAACGCGATTGGATCGCCTCCCAAATTGGAAAACGCATCGAGGACCCCGTGACGCTGCTCGCCGGACGTCCGCGTGTCGCGCCGCCTGATCGTGGCGCCATTGTCTGCGTGTGCCACGATGTAGGCGCGTTCGAAATCGAAGCCGCGATCGCGCAGGGCGCATCAAGTGTGGCCGCCATCGGTGCAAGCTGCCGTGCGGGCACCAATTGCGGTTCGTGCCGACCGGCACTCGCGCGAATGCTGAAGGAGTGGAGCACCGACATCAAGGAAGCAGCAGAATGAGCGATTTTCCTGAGGGCAGCGTCTGGCTAGTTGGTGCGGGTCCCGGCGATCCGGAACTGCTTACCCGAAAGGCGGAACGCCTCTTGCGGGCTGCCGACGTGGTTTTTTACGACGCTTTGGTGAGCGAAGGGGTCCTTGACCTCATCCCGCTCGCCACGCCGCGCCATTCTGTGGGCAAGCGGGCTGGACGCCACTCAGTGCCGCAACCGATGATTTGCGACGCAATTGTAAAGGCGGCCTTGTCCGGCCAACGTGTCGTTCGCCTTAAGGGAGGTGATCCGTCCATCTTTGGACGCGCCAACGAGGAACTCGACGCCTGCCGCGACAAAAGCATCACGGTTCAGATCTGCGCGGGGGTCACCACAGCCAGCGCCGCCGCGGCAAGTCTTGGCACTTCATTAACCACTCGCGGCTTGGCGCGCCGCCTGACCTTTGTGACCGCTCACACAGCGAAAGGACAGGCGCCAGCGCTCGATTGGGAGGCGCTCGCTGATCCTGAGGCGACGATTGCGGTCTACATGGGCAAGGCGGCGGCCAGCGCGGTGTCTAGCGGCCTGATGGCGGCGGGGCTCTCGCCCGAAACATCGGTTGCTCTGCTGGAAAATGTCAGCCTGCCTGAAGAGCGCATCTTTAAGACCACGATCAAGCTCCTGCCAGTCTCGGCCAAGACAGCTATGGGCAATGGGCCGGCTTTGATCATGATCGGCGCGGTGACGCAGGCTGGCCTGTCTGAGGCGCGGTCCAAGGTTCAAGATCAAGCTCCCGCCACTCTTGCCATTGCCTAAAGCAACTTTGCGAGCCTATCCCTTGAGACGATTAGGTCTCAGGGGTCCAAACGGGCATGATTGTGAAAATCGCTGCTTTTGAAGACGAAGAGCGGATTGCGTCGCTGACGGAAAAGCTGAGCAATCTCAACTGGCGCGATGGGCGGGAGACCGCCGGTTCTGTAGCCAAAAAGGTCAAACGCAACCTGCAAGCGATTGCGAACGACGAGCCCGGAAAAGCGATCCGTGAAGAACTACAGCCGATCATTGCCGATAACCGCGTCGTTCGCGCTGCGGCCAGACCACGCCGGATATCTCCGCTTTTGATCAGCAAAACCGCTGATGGCGGGCATTACGGCCCACATGTCGACAACGCGCTGATGGGGAAGGGCACCAATCGCATCCGAACAGATATGTCGTTCACTCTGTTTCTGAGCAATTCCAGCGACTATGAGGGCGGTGAGCTTGTCATTCACACCGCGGGGATGACACAGGTCGTGAAAGGCGATTGGGGGCAATTGGTCCTCTATCCATCGACGTCGATCCACGAGGTAAAGCCCGTGATCAGCGGTGAAAGGATTGTGTGTGTCGGTTGGATTGAGAGCCTGATTCCTGATCCATCACAGCGCGAATTGCTGTTTGATATGGAAAACTTGCGCAGCAGCTTGCGCCAAAAACTCGATCACCAATCGGCTGAATTGCTGACGCTCGACAAGTCGATGTCCAATTTGGTGCGCATGTGGAGCCAATCCTAGGCGGTTTGATGCACGCTTCGCAACAAAGTGATTTTATACGCCATTTTGCGTGGGGCAAATTGGGGTGGCGCGACAATTGGAGGTTGCATCCGAGCCGTACAATTGGAACAAGAGGCACGGGTCGAAAAGAAGAGTCGAGCTTTAGGGCTCGGTAATGACGGGACTTTACAATTGTCGCCATGGCGCTTTTGCTAGGACCAAGTGGTTGTTTGCATGGCGAGTTGCTCATTTGGGAGTGACTTAGGGGCGGCTTTGGTGCGCTTTGTTGGGGCATCGGGTTGTAGATGACGTTGGGTGCGACCGCATCTCGTGGGGGTAGGAGATGACACAAGGAGCAGCGCCGACGAAGGTCGGACTGATGGGGATCGGGGCGGAGCGTAATCCGACTCGTGCATCGAACACCGGGCTTGGTGGAGCGTTCCGTGGCGCACTCACGCTGTGCTTGGCTGTGTGTCTGGCGGTGTTTTTCCCAGCCGCAAGTGCAAACAGCAATTCCATGTCTTCGGGAGCCCGCTATGAAGGTGTGGCGACTTGCGCGGGTTCAACCTGTCACGGTCGCGCAGAAGGCAACGGCGCCGTTGTTCGGCAGGATGAGATTTCGACGTGGCAGTCCCCTTCGTCGCAAAGCGGCGCGCATAGCCGCGCTTACGCCGTGTTGGCGGGGCGTCGTGGTCAGCAGATCGCTGATAGTCTAGGGCTAGGGCCCGCTACTCAGGCGGCTGATTGCTTGGGTTGTCACGCGACTTTTGCTCCCAAGCAGCAGCGCGGTCCGCGCTTTAGTCTTGCGGATGGCGTTAGTTGTGAGAGTTGCCACGGGCCAGCCGAGAAGTGGCTCGCGAGTCACTACGCGCGCCCCGCTACGCACGCTTCCAATGTGTCGGATGGCTTGATCCCGCTCGATCAGCCTAAAGTGCGCGCTAACAACTGTCTCGATTGCCATTACGGTTCGAAGAACCGCGGACAGTTCGTGACACACTCGATGATGGCAGCCGGCCACCCGCGTGTGTCTTTTGAACTCGACCTGTTCAGCGCGCTTCAGCAGCACCACGATGAAGACGATGACTATCGTCAGCGCAAAGGCCGGATGAATTCTGTGCGGCTGTGGGCGGTAGGCCAGGCCGAGGCCGTGAAGCGGTCGACTGGTCTCTTCACTGATGCGAAATACGGCATGGAAGGCGCTTTCCCGCAGTTTTACTTCTACGATTGCCATTCGTGCCATCGCACGATCCAGGATTCGGACAAGAGGCGTCTTACGTTCGAGGCGAACTCTTCGCGTCCCATTCCCTTCGGCAACCCGCCGTTCAACGACGAAAACATCATCATGCTTTCGGCGGTGGCGAAGGCGCTGGTGCCGGGGCAAGCGGACACCTTCCTCCAGGCGAGCCGCGACTTCCATAACGCCATGGGTAACGCGAATGGCGCCGAAGCTCGTGCTGCGGCCAACGCCCTCGGAAAGCGTGCGGGTGCCCTGTCGAACGCCCTTAGTCAACGCGCCTATGCCAACGCCGATGCGTTTAAGGTCATTGATATGATTTCGGGCAAGGCGACCAAGGCGCGCTTCACTGACTATTCTGGCTCGGTTCAGGCGGTGATGGCGATCGATACGCTTCTAAATGCGCTGGTGCGTGAGGGCCGAGTGACCGTTGCGGCGGCCGCCGGAATTCGCGCGAACATCAACAAGGCTTATCAGGCGGTGGAAGAACCCAACGCTTATCGCCCCGGTGACTTCCGCGTGGCGCTTTCCTCCGCTTCGTCTGCGATCGCAAGGTTGCGCTAACTGATGCGGGGGGGATGGAAAAAAGCGGCTACTCTCGGGGTTCTCGCCCCGGTTCTGATCCTGTCGGCCTGTGGTGGCGGGGAAAATGGTCCGCAGCCCACGGCTGGCGGCCCGGGGTCTGGCAATCCGCCGCCAGCGCCGCCTCCGCCTGCGCCGCCGACCAATGGCGGGGTTTACACCTTCCCAGCTCAGGAAAGCCTAAGCGCTGACGAAGTCGGGCAGATCATTGCACAGGCGGCCGCGCAAGCGAGCGCGCAAGGGGCCTCTGCAACGATTGCGGTGGTTGACCGCGTGGGCAACGTGTTGGGAGTGTTCCGCATGCCCGGTGCGACGACCCTTGCCCGCGTGAGCGAGGCGCCCAACGGCGACAATATCGATATTCAGGGCCTCGACGTGCCAAGCGAGGCAGCGGCCATCGCGAAAGCGATCACCGGAGCCTATCTGTCGAGCGGCGGTAACGCCTTTACGACCCGCACCGCCAGTCAAATCGTGCAAGAGCACTTCCCGCCCGCGCCAACCACGGTCGGCTTGGAAAGCGGTCCGCTCTTCGGCGTGCAGTTCAGTTCGCTTCCGTGTTCGGATCTGACCGCCCGAGCGGTAGACGGCATGATCGGTCCGCAACGGTCGCCATTGGGTCTTGCGGCAGACGCTGGCGGCTTTCCGCTTTACAAGAATGGCGTTGTTGTTGGCGGCGTCGGCGTGCTGGCCGACGGCGAGTATTCGTTCGATCCCAATACGCTCGACATCGATAACGATGTCGATGAAGTGATCGCGTTGGCGGGTACGGTTGGTTTTGAAGCGCCGATATCGATCCGCGCGGAACGGATCACGGCAGACGGCACTCAGCTGCGTTTTTCGGATTCAGACTTCAACCAGGTGGGCGACGTAGCCGGCGCGAGTTTTGCTGGTACCGCTGGTGAATTGCTGGCGGTGCGCAGTTACTTCGACGGCATGACCTTGAGGGCTGGCACGGCTTACGGATCAGAGGCATCGGGTGTGAGGCCTTCGACCACGGCCGAGTTCTCAATCTCCGACGCTTACGTCTTGACCGACGGTGCCGGGGCGAACCGCTTTCCTATCCGCGCGGGTACCGATGCTGATGATGGCCCGGCGATCACGGAAGACGAAGCGCGGGTCATCCTTGAAGAGGCGTTCACCGTGATGAGTCGCGCGCGCGCTCAGATACGGCGTCCGCTCGACAGCCCGGCGGAGGTGACCATCAGCTTGGTTGATACGCGTGGGCGTATTTTGGGCATTGTGCGCGCGCCTGATGCGCCAATCTTCGGTACAGATGTAAGTCTGCAGAAAGCGCGGACGGCGACATTTTTCTCGTCGGCTGTCGCGGCAGATGAGTTGCTGGCCGCTGATCCGAACGCGCCGCCGGAGCTGCGCGAAGTTCCACTTTATGTCGAACGAGTGCGCACGTTCTTGGGTGATCCAACCGCGCTTACTGGCACGTTTGCCTTTGCCGATCGGTCGGGTGGCAACCTTTCGCGCCCCTTCTTCCCCGATGGCGAAGTTGGGCGGCCGCATGGACCTTTGTCGCGCCCGATTGAACAGTTCAATCCCTTCTCCACCGGTTTGCAATCCGCGTTGGTTCTCTTCAACCTTGCCGCGCACCTCGAGTTTGTGACGGGGGCAAGTAACACAGACACGCCACGCAACTGCACTGGACTGCCGCAGACCCCTTCGGGCGGCACGCGCCTTGATAACGGCATTCAGATCTTTCCCGGCTCCGTCCCAGTCTATCGCGGCGGCACGCTGGTCGGCGGATTGGGCGTTTCGGGCGATGGAATTGATCAGGATGACATGATCAGCTTCCTTGGCACGAACAACGCTGGTGTCCGCCTCAACACCGGAATTGGTAACGCCCCGAACGAGATCCGCGCCGATCGGATCGTAGTCCAGGTCGGCAGTCGTGAAGTGCGCCTACGATACGTCAATTGTCCGTTTGCGCCATTCCTTGATACGGCCGAACAGAACGTGTGTGAGGGGCTCTAGGCATGGGTATGTTGACTATCCCCGTCGCGCTTGCCCCCCTTGCTCTTTCGGCTCAGACCGCGCCTCCGCCTGAAGATGTGAAGGAAGATGCTCCCGCACCAGCGGAAAGGCCAGAAGGTCTCAACACCACGCAAAAGACGGATCCAGAGCCACTCGACAATGAGATTATCGAGGGCCGCGAACGCCCGGGCTTCAATTCCGAACTGCCAGAGGGAGTGGGGCAGTACAATCCGGGCGCCGTGCGCGCGCCGCCGCCGCAGGCTTTCCCGGTAGACCAAGTGCCGATCCCGGATCGCTGGCGATTGATCCAGGGGCTTGGGTTGGTCGAGGAAGACCTGCTCGATCCGTACAATCAGAACACCTATAAGGGTGACCGCCCGATCAACCGGGAGAAGGTGCCATGGCTCCCGATCAAGGGTGATGATTGGTTCTTCGTCGCCAACCTGATTTCGGACACGGTGTACGAACCGCGCACCTTCCCGATCCCGGTGGGTATCCAAACCACGGAAGACCCGGACCGCGTCGACGTGTTTGGCAACGATTTCAGCAACGTTCTGTCGCAGACCTTCATTGCCGGCTTCGCGCTTCTCAAGGGCAGCACCGCGTATAAGCCGCCGAGCATCGAATATCGTCTGACGCTGGCTTACAACGTCAACTATGTGACCGTGCCGGAACGCCGCGTCCTGTTTGTTGAGCCGTCCAAAGGAACGACGCGTCTTGACCACTTCCTCGGCGTGCAGGAAGCGTTTGTCGATTACCACTTTACCGCGCTCGATAACGATCGGTTTGACTTTGTCTCAATCCGCGCAGGTATTCAGCCGTTCCAGGCCGACTTCCGCGGGTTCCTGTTTCAGGATCAGCAATTGGGCGTGCGTCTTTTCGGCAACCGCGACAACAACCGCTTGCAATTCAACCTTGCGGCGTTCTGGCGGCTTGAGAAGGACACTAACTCAGGGCTCAATTCGGTCGTGCAACGTCCGCGCGATGACTTTGTCTTCTTCGCCAATGTGTACCGGCAGGATTTCCTGGTCCCGGCGCTGACGAGCCAGTTCACCATCGCTTATAATCGCAACCGCGAAGCGAATGATATCGAGATCGACGATAATGGTTTCCCTGTGCGCCCAGCGTTGCTCGGCACGTTGCGTGGGCGCGAATACGATGTGTTTTACCTCGGCTACAACGTTGATGGACGCATTGGCCGGATCAACGTCACCGGCAGCGCCTATTGGGCCCTGGGTGAGGATCGCAACAACTTCTTTACCGACCGTCCGGCCGATATTAACGCGACCTTTGCGGCGGCTGAACTCAGCTATGACAAGGATTGGATGCGCTTCCGCCTGTCCGGCCTTTACGCCAGCGGTGACGACGATCCATTTGATGACACCGAAGGCGGCTTTGACGCGATTTTTGAAAACCCTGTCTTTGCAGGCGCGGACACATCGTACTGGATCCGTCAGACGATCCCGTTTGCGGGCGGTGGCCGCGCGGTTGCACTGAACAACCGCAACGGTATCCTGAACGCGCTGCGCCCGTCGAAGGAGCAGGGCCAGTCGAATTTCAACAACCCCGGCACGATCCTTGTCGGGGCCGGATTTGACTTTGACCTGACGCCGGAATTCCGCCTGACCGGCAACGCCAATCACCTGTGGTTTGAAAACACCGCGACGCTCGAAAATCTGCGGATCGAAGGGTCGATCCCCAAAGATATCGGATACGATCTGTCGGTCTCCGCGATCTGGCGGCCCAAGGCGAACCAGAACATTGTCGCGCGGCTTTCTGCGGCGACGCTGGTCGCGGGCGATGGCTTCAAAGACCTCTTCGACAATCTTGGCAACCAGAACGAGTTCTTCTCTGTGCTCGCTAACGTGACGTTGACCTACTGATGACGAAACTGATGCACCTTCCGCGCTTGACGCACCTGTTTCTGGCCCTCGCGGTCGTGGCTGTCGGCCTCGCCGTAGCGCTGCCAAGCGCGCAGGCCGCTGACAAGGTCAAGAAAGTCTACCGCGATTACGCCGCTATGGGCGTTTTGGTGGATCCGGCTCCGGCAAACCAATCGGTCGCGGATATGGACCGAAAGTCGGAAGGGTGCCTGACCTGCCATATCAAGACTGACGCGCCGACAATGCACACGACGCCGGCGGTCCGCCTTGGGTGCGTTGATTGCCACGGCGGTAATCCAAGTGTGCGAGGCAATTCCGATTTGCCGCACGATCACCCTGATTATGTGAGCGCGCGCGACACCGCACATGTTCTGCCGACGCAGCCGGACAGCTGGCATTTCCCTTCCTCAGCGAACCCCAAGCAGTCGTACACTCTGCTAAATTCGGAATCGCCAGAGTTTGTGAAGTTTGTGAACCCGTCGGACTATCGCGTGGCGCGGGAAGCCTGCGGGAACTGCCACATTCAGGCGATTGAAGCGGCAGAGCGTTCCATCATGGCTACTGGCGCGATGCTGTGGGGCGGCGCGGCGTACAATAACGGCATTCTGCCATTCAAAAACTACCTCCTGGGCGAAGCCTATACCCGCAATGGTAAGCCGGCGAAGCTGAGCTCAGTTGCTTACGGCGAAGACGGCAAGCTGTCTCAGAAGCAGGTCGATCGCGGCGTGCTTGCCGATCTTTACCCTCTGCCCACATGGCACGTCATTCCGCCGGGCGATGTCTTCCGCGTTTTTGAGCGCGGCGGGCGCACGATCAACTCGCAGTTCCCGGAAATCGGTCTGCCGAACCCGACCGGCCGTATCCAGATCCTTGAAGAGCCTGGCCGCCCGGACCTCAAACAGTCCAACCGTGGTCCCGGCACCGGCCTGCGCGTCGCGATCCCGGCGCTCAACATTCACAAGACTCGCCTCAACGATCCGTTCACGTGGTTTATGGGCACGAATGATCAGCCGGGCGATTATCGCCACTCAGGCTGCGCCGCGTGCCACGTTGTCTACGCGAATGACCGCGAGCCGCGACACTCGCTGATCTACGCCAAATATGGTCGCGATGGACAAACGATCACCGTCGATCCGACCATCGCGGACAAGTACGAGAAGGATCATTACGGCGATCACGGCGGTAAAGACCACAAGGGTGATCATGGCGATGATTACAAGGATGGCCACAAGACCGACAAGGTTGCGGGCAACTTCCTGCCCGATGTCTACCCGCCCAAATCGCCGGACGGTCACGCGCCAGCTCCCACGAGCGGTCACGCGGGCGTGAAACAGCCGGGCGTGAAGTACGAGGCCGAACCCTCTCTCGACGCGGCAGGAGGCTATAAGAACTCCGAAGATGGCCTGCTAAATTCGCAGGGCAAGCCAAAGGAAAAGGGCCACCCGCTCCAGCACGTCTTCACGCGGAGCATCCCGACTTCGCAGTGCATGAACTGCCACATGCACCAGCCGAATATCTTCCTGAACAGCTATCTCGGCTACACGATGTGGGATTACGAAAGCGATGCGCCGCATATGTGGCCCAAGGAGCAGAAGTACCCGACGGCGGCCGAAGTGCGCAAAATCATCAAGCGCAATCCCGAAGGCGCTGCGCCGCGCGGCAAGTGGGCGGATCTCGACTTCCTGCGCAACGTCTATGATCTCAACGAAGATCTGAACGACACGCAGTTTGCCGATTATCACGGCCACGGTTGGAACTTCCGCGGTATCTTCAAGCGCGACCGCGCGGGCAATCTGCTCGATGCGGATGGCAATATCGTCGACAACGACGATCCCGAAAAGTGGCGCCGCAAGGGGGAGGGAAAGTTCGTCGAGCCCGGCAAAAACCCCGGCAAAGCGGTTCACATGATGTCGATCCACGCCGAAGTGGGCATGCAATGCGCGGACTGCCACTTTGAACAGGATACGCATGGTAATGGCCTGATATATGGCGAAGTGGCCAACGCGATTGAGATTGGCTGTAAAGACTGCCACGGGACGCCTGACGCCTACCCGACGCTGCGCACCAGCGGCCCGGCGGCGCCTGAAAAGGGGCACAACCTCGCACTGTTGCGCAACCCTGACGGTCAGCGTCGCTTTGAGTGGGTCGAACGCGAAGATGGCAGCCGCAAGCTGATCCAGCGCTCAATCGTCGATCCGGAGCTTGAGTGGGAAATGAGCCTGGTCAAGGATTCGGTCGATCCTGAGACCCCGCTGTTCAACGCGAAAGCCGCGCGCGCCAAGCTCATGAGCAAATACGGCGCAGAAACCGGCAATTACGAATTTGGCGTTGGTATTTCGGAAGACGACCGCGCGCACCGCGATCCGGATATGGCCTGCTTCACGTGCCACCTATCCTGGACAACCAGCTGTGGTGGCTGTCATCTACCGATTGAGGCGAACTGGAAGACCGAGAGTCACAAATATGAAGGCGGCAAGACGCGGAACTTTGCGACCTACAACCCGCAGGTCGCGCGCGATCAGATGTTCCAGCTGGGCAAGCACCAGACGACCAAGGGCCAGCAAGTCGCGCCTGTGCGTTCGTCCTCGGCGCTGGTGCTGACCTCAACCAACATCAACCGCGAGCGTATCTATATCCAGCAGCCGCCGATTTCCGGTATTGGTTTCTCATCCCAGGCCTTTGCGCCGCACTTCCCGCACACGGTGCGCCTGACTGAGACCAAGACATGCTCCGACTGCCATCTGTCGCAAGCGGAAGACAACAACGCCATCATGGCGCAGGTCATGCTGCTGGGCACCAACTTCGTGAACTTTGTCGGGATGCACGCTTTCACCGGCCTTGAAGGCGGAATCAGCGCGGTGCGCGTCACCGAGTTCGAAGAGCCACAAGCGGTGCTGGGCTCCTATCTGCACAAATACGCTTATCCCGACTATTACGACATGCACATCGAACGGAACGGGCGCGAGCTCAAGAAATGGGTGCGCGGTAAGAGCCTCGACAAGGGTTTGTCGGGTGAGACCAAGGCGTTCGAGGAATTCGTGAACATCCACGAAGGCACCAAGGACAAGGTCGGCTGCCTCCAACTGCGCGGCGAGTATCTCTTCGTTGCAGAGGGCAAGGGCGGCTTCCAAGCCTACGATGTCGCCTCGATCGGAAACAAGGGGATCTCAGAGCGGATCATCACCGCGCCCTTCTCAGCCCTTGGCCACGACACGCATATCAAGACCAAGAACGCGACCTGCATGGCGCTGGCGACCAACCAGCCGATCGCGCCGACGCGCTCGACGCCGGAGCTGCGCAAGCTGAATCAGGAGCAAGCCTTCCTGCCGATCTACAATTACGCAGCGATATCGGATGCGGAGGAGGGCTTGATCCTCGTCAACGTCAACACGCTGGCCGATGGCGAATTCCGCAACAACAAGTTTGAGCGGTTCGAGTACGCCGATGGATCGGATGCTTGGAACCCGGATGGTGTGTTGAACGGCGCGAGTCATATCCAGTTGGCCGGCGAGATCGCTTACATCACTGCGGATGTTGGTCTGGTCGTCGTCGATCTCAGCGCTCCGTCGACGCCCAAGGTGACGGCGGTGCGCAATCTGACCGACGCCCGGGCTAGCGCCATCCAGTTCCGCTATCTTTGGGTGACGGATGCCGATGGTGTGAAGCTGTTCGACGTTACTGACATGCGCAACCCCGTCGCAAGGCCCGAAGCGACCGTCGCGCTGGCCGATGCGAAGCGTCTCTATATCGCGCGCACCTACGCCTATGTCGCGGCCAAGCAGGACGGGCTTGTCATCCTTGATGTGACCAATCCGTTGGCGCCAAAGATCGACCAGAAGGTTACATTTGGCGGCGAGTTAAACGACGCAGAGGACGTGATTGTCGGGTCCACCAACGCTTCGCTCTTTGCCTATGTCGCGGACGGTGTGAACGGCCTCAAGGTGATCCAGCTCACCAGCCCAGACAGCCAGCGCAACTTCTACGGCTTTAGCCCACAGCCGCGCCCCGAGTTGATCGCCTTCGCGAAGACACCGACGCCGGCTGTCGCTCTGTCCAAAGGCCTCGACCGTGATCGCGCGGTGGACGAAACTGGTGGACAGATGGCGATCTTTGGACGGTTGGGTTCACGGCCCTTCACCCGCAGTGAGATGGAGAAGCTCTTCATCACCCGTTCCGGGGCGCCGTGGAAAGTTTCCGATGAGGTCGATATGAGCCGTTGGGTCGGCCGCACGCCGTTAGGCCCGGTCAATGCGCGCCGCCGCGAGTATGACGAGGAAGCTTCGCCTAGCGCTGAGTGAAGTCAACTTTCATAGGCTCGGTGGTGAAGGAACGCTCTTGCGAACCCGATGGCACGACTGAAGCGCGTTACGGGCAAGGTGTTTCCAAGTGGGTTTGAGATAAGCGTGGGGAAAGGGAAGAGCGCTATCGCCGCTCGCGTTCCAGACCTTCCATCATGGGCACCAGATTCTCGGTGTAGACCGCCAGACGCGTCCAATCGCCCACCGGTTGGAAGTGGGTAACGATCTTGCCATCCTTCCAGCGGTGCAAGGCGTAGCCCGGTGGTTCGCCATCCACTATTCCCCGTCCATCGGCTTTATGAAAGTCCACGGGCCGAAGATCGAGCGAAACGGCGGGCGCGACAGCTGGTGAGACGGCCACCGGGATACCCGCAATAGATGAGGCCATCGGCCTATGCAGGTGCCCGCAAATGATGCTCAGGATTTGATCCTGGCCCGTCACGCATTGGCGAAAACGCTTGAGCCAAGCCTCATGTGGGCGTGGGTCCATCCAATCGATCCCAGCAACGACCGGAGGGTGGTGCATAACAATCAAAGTGGGCGTGTCCCTATGCGCGGCTAATTCGGACGAAAGCCACTCCGCGCGCGTTTCGCAAAAGGCGCCGCCATGTCGGCCATGCTGAAGCGTGTCGAGACACAACACACGCATACCTTTTACGTCAAAGCTATACTGCGCGTAACGCTTACCCTTGGGCGCTTCAACCACGGGGCAATCAGGAAAGGCATCCAGCAGATTGTCCCGGTTATCGTGGTTGCCCGTCATTACATGGACAGGAAAATCGCACCGGGCCAACGGACCTTTCATTCGTTCATAGCTTTCCGGCCGTCCTTTGTCCGCAATATCGCCGGTAAGGATCAGGACATCGGGCTGAACATGCTGCTCGAGCAGATGATCCAACGCCATGCGAAAGCGCAGGAAGTTGAATTCTTCCTCCCCGGCCTCCGGCTCAAACCCGACATGCGTGTCGGTTATCTGGGCAATCAGGACGCTGTCCGCGTTCGCCATGCACCTTCCTCTCAGTCCCTGAGATCAGTCTTTTAGCATTGCCGAGATGGATGCAATAGAATCCGTGCTCTTTCCGCGCATTCCCTCAGGCGTGGATTGTAGGATCGGGTGATCAACGGGCCATGGAGCCGTCGGCGTGTGATAGCCGTGACACATGGCGCAAGAAGACGGAACGATCTCTTTTGTAGCCACTGCTGTCGCGCCTTTGTGGCAATCCTGACAGCTTTCCAGCGCGGGCATCAACAGATCCGTCGACGCGTCTGACGTGTCCGCTTCGTGGCAATCAGTGCATTCTTCGTCCTCATGCCCGACATGAGTGAAGAAGCCATGCTGCAGGAAGCGGTCCGGCAGGTTTACCGGGATCAAGTCCGGGCGCCCATTGGTGGTGGTGTTGATATGGCAGTCGCCGCAGGTTCCGCCCGGAAGCAGCGCGCGGTTGATCGCGATGAGCGAAGCGGCCGGACGGCCAAAGTTGACCGCATAGGTGCCGCCGCGCGCAAACTGACCTGGACGCGAACGTCCGGTGACAACCGCGCGTTTGGGGCCTTTGCCCATGGTGGCGAGGTCTTCCATCAGGTCTTGCACGTCGCCATGGCGCAACGAAGTGAACCCACCTGCGCCGTCTCGACCGGCCACGAGGCTGTGGCACGCCTCACATGAAGGCTCCATCTCAACAGGTTCGTAGCTGACCTTGTCTTCGGTCAGTTCATGACAGTTCGAGCATTCCAGCGGTTCACCATATTGGTCGAGGCTAATCGCCATGCGCGCCACACCGCCATTGGAATCCATGTGGATGTCGTGCGGGAAGAGCAGGCCGCTCTTCTCTTCGATCGGTTTGTCGAGGCTGATACGAACCGGGTCTTCCTGGTTGTATTCGGTGTAGAAGGTCGGCCGGAACTGTGGGTGCTTCATCCCGAAATCATCGGCGTTGCTAAACGCCACATCGGTCAATCGCATATCGAGATCCTGGTGGCATTCGGCGCAGAATTCCTCGGTGGCCGCCTGTTGGCGGACATTGCCTTCGTGCTCAAGGTGACACGAAGTGCACGAACCGGGGCCTTCATTGCCCAGCGTCTCGGCCACCGCCCACTGCCACGCTTCGTTCGCGAGAAGAGGCGCCATACCGGCTTTAAGGCGCGGCTTTTTCGCGTGATCGCCGAGCTCTTCGTGGCAGGTAAGGCAGGTTTCATCCTGCACGGTAACGAACGGTGTAGCGTGGCAGGCTTCGCAATTGTCTTCGAGGTCGTGGTGCGCGAGGCTCAGTGCGCCCGAGCTCCAAGTGCTGTCAAAGCTGACCTGATCGAGGCGCGGTGCATCGGGTCCTTGGCCTTCGGCCGAGCGATCGCGTGTCAGGTGCGTCACGATCGGTACGGTCAGAAGCAGGATCAGGATGGCGAGAGCGGTCGTCCAAGCCATGGTCCGCTTGGAAGGCATCGCGCTCGCCAATGCAAAGCTGGCGGTGGGTTCAACTGCCGTCGCTGACTTCTTGATGACCGACTGGATAATCTCGACAGGACCATCGCCTTCGCGTGAGATTTCTAGCTTTGCCGGGCCAACTTTAATTGTAGCGCCAGCGTTGGGATCGATTGTCGCGTCGGTGGTGCTACTGCCGTCTAGGTCAAAGGGCAGTTCGCCCATCGCCGAGGCGCGCAGCATGCCTCCGCCCGCGTCGGAAAGCGAAATGTGCTGCAATTCGACGGTCAGATCGGACAGGTGAATGTCACAATCGGGCGAACGACCGACGGTCAGATCGCTGACGTCCAGCGTGCGTTCGCGCGTAATTTCACGGCCCGACTTGGCGACGGCGATCGTGCGGATCAGGAATGCCATAACGCTGTTACCCCTCTCCTGGGCCTCACCAATAATAGAACACGCTGATCACATGAGCGAGCAGCGCGGCGAGCAACGCAATGGTTGCCGGAATGTGAATGAACAGCCACACTTCGAGCAAGGCCCGAGTGCGCAATTGGCGGCGGATCTGAGCGAGTTGTTCGGCGCGCTTTGTCAGCAAGTCATGAACATTCTGCGCGGCTTCGCTGGATGTGGGCGCAATACCGGCAAGCGCGCGATTGGTCTGACAGCCGGGGTAAAACCCGGTCAGCCTCGCAAGAGCCCCGCCATCGAAAGTGTCTTGGTGCAAAGCGGCAAGCACCAGATCTGCCTCGGCGCGGCGAAGGGGTTGTGCGGCCCTGTCAATCTGGCCGTCAACCGCCGTCATCTCTTCCAGCATCCCTGCCCGCGTCATCTGCTTGCGCCCCATGGAAAGCGGCTTGGGCAAGGACGCGTAGGTGTAAACGCCCCAAATTCCGCTGAGGATAACGAGCATCATTAAGGCGTAGGCGAGCGTATGAACGTTCCATCCGATCTGGAATCCGGTGTGCAAGGTGCCCACCACGATAAGCGAAAGTCCGAGATAGACATGCGCTGAAGTCCACCCCTTGAGGCTCCACTGGCCTTCGGGAATCCGGCGTTTCCGCACGCCAAGAAGGGAAAGCCAGACAATCAGAAGCAGTCCGATCGTTCCCAGCGTGTAGCCGTACCAGCTGCCACCATTCGGGCGCGGTTCCTGATCGATCATGGCGTACCCAATGCCGGTAACGACACTCAGCAGCAACGCGACCCAAAGCCAACGGAACTTTTTGTGTTTTAGAAAGCTGATGTGATCGGCGTTGCGCCGACGTTCATCTTGGCTGAACCGTTTGTTGGCGACGCTGGCCATTACTCAACGTCCTCCGTGATCTTGTTCAGGGTGATGAATTTATCAGGCGACACACGGATCGCGGCGCCGGTCGGGCAGGCACGCACGCAAGACGGACCACCGTCAATCCCGGCGCACATGTCGCATTTGACCGCTTTCTTGGCCATGTTCGGATCGCCGTTTTCCTTGCGCCACCCATACGAAGCTTCGCCCGGTCCAGGTCCGCTGCCGAACATCAACCAGTTCAAAAGATTCGGTTTCTTTGGAGGCTTGGCCTCCATTTTGATGACGCCATAGGGACAATAAGTCTTACAGTTGCCGCAGCCAATGCAGCTGTCATCGATGCCCACTTCGCCGTCCGGCCCACGCTTGATCGCGTTCGGCGGACAATCGGTCATACAGTGCGGATGCTCGCAGTGGCGGCAACTGATCGGAACATGCAGATAGGCAAAGCTCTTGCCCGCCTCGCGGTCGAGTCGCGAGAGCCCATCGTGCGAATCCGCGCAGGCTTTCTCGCAATTGTCGCAGCCAATGCACAGGCGTTCGTCAATCAGCAGCGCGTCTGTCGCCTCGCCCAAGCCCTGGTCAAGCAGGAAGCTCGCCGTGCCAGTGAAGCTCGACAGCGCGTCGTCGTCTTTGGCTTTCTGGCGTTCGGTTTCGGCGTTGGAGGCGCGGCGTTCGTCCATCACGGCTTGTGCGCGGGCTCGCAATTCCGGCTTCTTAGCAAGAAGCGCGAGGAACCCTTCGCCCGGCAAACGGATTACCTCCGATTTAACCGCCGCTCGCACCGACGATGTGCGTAAGGAGCCATCGATCACGGCCATTTCGCCGAAGAAGTTGCCCGCCGGGATAAAGCCGAGGAAGGTCGCGTCCGATCCTTGCTCAACCCGCATCGAGCCAAAGCGTACGATAAACAGATCTTTGTCATCCGCGCCTTCGGTGACGACGGTTTCGCCCGCCTTGATTTCCATCTTTTCAGCGCTTTCAACCAGCGGAGCGATGTCGTCGGGCGTCAGGCCCGAGCCGAAGATTTGCAGGATCTGGCGTTCGATCGAGATCCGGGTAACGGCCTCTTCGGCGCCTTTGGACGAACTGATCAGTTTCAGCGCCGCTTTACGCGACAGCTCCACAACTACGGTCGGTTCGGCGGCGCGAATGGTTGCGCCGCGCCGGCGACCGGAGACCAGGCCAACCTCGCCAAAGATAGACCCTTGGCCGATTGGCACCGTGATTGAGGGATCCTTTGGGTTCACCTCGACCGCGACGCTGCCTTCGGCGATCGCGAAGAGCGAGGACCCAGGATCGTTCCGACGGAAGATCGTTTCGGCCGGATCAAAGGCGGTGCAGGTTGAATCCAGCATAAGCTCGCGCATTTGCAGGATCGAAAGCCCGTCAAAGATCGATACGTTTTTTTGATAGACTTCGAGCCAATAATCGACGCCCTTGTTGCCGGGCAGGTTTTCGAAAACCTTCTCAAGCAGCGGTTCATCCGCCGGTTTCACCGAAGCGCCAGTGTGTAGCGATTCAATGACGTCATAACCCTGGTTCATGCAGTGCTTGATCAGCGGGTAGCCCGCCAAAGCGCCGATGACGTAGATGCCTTCTTTGGTCGTCTCGAACGTATCGGAAAGGATCGGGAAAGCGCTGCGATCCTCGCTGGTGAACTCAATCCCCATGCTTTCGATGAATTTACGCGGCGGCTGTGAACCGATACGCGCGATGATCATATCGACCGGGATCACTTCCTGACCCGTTTCGGTCTCGACCACCATTTCGCCATCACGCACTTCCGCCGGGGACGTGCGGTAGGCAATCCGCAACTGCCCTTCATCGCCTGCAGTTTGAAGGTCCGTTGCGTTCTTGATCTTCGCCTTAGCGAAATCGGTGCCGCGGTTAAGTATGGTGACGGTGTTGCCAAGCGCCGCATCGGTCGCGAGGCCCATCGCGTTTTCAATACCCGCATCACCGGTGCCCACTACGATGACGTTCTTATCGATGTGGTCTTCGGGGTCGTCGAGCTGCGAGGTGATCATCGGGTGATCTGCGCCCGGACAGCGCAGCTTGTTCGGGTTCCCCTGTGTTCCGATGCCGAGGATGATCGATTCCGCGCGATACGTCTCCCCCGATTTGGTCTTTATCTCGAAGGCACCCTTTTCGCCTTCGATTCCCGTCACTTCAGCGTTGAGCTTTACGTTGACATCGTATGCATCAACCTCGCCTTCATAGGTGGGAATTTCGGGGTTTTCGAGGCCGCAATGCTTGTTCCAGATGCCGAGAATCGTCTCGCGCTTGCCTTCTTCAAATTGGCAGCCGATCTGCACGCCTTCTTCATACCCGCCTCCGCGCAAAGCGAGGTCAGAGGGCGTCGCCATAACATGCTTGCCCTTCTGGTATTTGTAGATCGTATCCGAAAGGTGATCGGTTTTTTCGAGCAGGACGTGGCTCATGCCGAGCTTCGCCGCATGCGCGGCGGCGCTCATGCCAGCCGGTCCTGAGCCAATAATGGCGACTTTATACAAGTCCGACAAGTAACCCCCCTGTTGCCGGCCATCTCTTATGGAGAGAGCATAAAGAAGTGGGGGCGTTTTACCAGAGAGAATTGCCCGTTTTTCGCAGCGCTGCTAGGGAATCCGCATGAATTCTCAGAGCGAAAACAAGCCGCAATCGGCATCTGGTGCAAAAGCTGCATGGTTCCTGCTGGGTGGTGCAGCCATTCTTGCAGCCGGTTCAATCGGCTACAACTTAATGTCGGCCCCTGAAGAGCCTGTCGAGGTCAGCGAAAGTGGGGAAGCTGTTCCAACTATCGCGCAATTGCGAGAGGCGGCCGAAGCTTCGCCGGAGCAAGCCGATCCCTGGGGCGACCTTGCATTCGCGCACTTTCAACGCGGCGAGTTTGCCGATGCGGCAGCAGCCTATGAAAAGGCTGTCGCTATAGATGATCAGGCAGCGGTGCTTTGGTCAGCCATGGGCGAATCGCTCGTATATGCCGAAGATTCTGCGACGCTCGACGCCGATCCGCTGCCCGCGGCCGCTGTGGCGGCGTTTGAGAAGGCGGTTGAGATTGATCCAAGCGATCCGCGCGCGCGCTATTTTCTCATGGTTCAAAAGGATCTGGCAGGCGATCACGAAGGAGCGATCAAAGGCTGGCTCGAACTGCTTGAGGAAAGCCCCGCCGGCGCACCTTGGGAGAACGATCTGATCCAGACAATCCAGCAGGTCGGCAAGATGAACGATATCGATGTGACCGATCGATTGGCGCGCGCCAACGAGGGGCGCCTGCCGCCGATCGCCGTGCCCGGTTCCGGCGCCGTCGCCGGGGAAGCGGCGTCGGGCAGTGTTGGTGGGCCGACGCAGGCGCAAATCGCCGCCGCACAAAGCCTGACCGCCGAGGAACAACAAGCTCAGATCGAAGGCATGGTCGCGATGGCCGAGGCAAAGCTCGCGGATGATCCATCGAACCTTGATCGCTGGGTCATGGTGATGCGCAGCCATTCGATGCTCGGCAACGCGGCCAAGGCCAAGGCGACACTCGAAGCGGCGGTGGCTGCGAACCCCGAAAACGAAACCGGCCTGCGCCAGCAGGCACGCTCGCTTGGTATTCAGTAAGCGGACCGCTCTGGTCAATTAAGCGAGGCTTCAGCCCGCCCCTCGCATTGGGCCATGAGACGGAACAGGGGGTAGGTCTTATGCGAAACCGGTTGGCAGCTGCGGCGCTTTTGTGTTCTGCGCTTGCCGCGCCGCAAGCGCTGGCGCAATTGACGCCCGAAGCGGTAGAGACCTTCCAGTCGCCAATAGTGGTCGAGCGAACCGAGCCGGTGACGACTATTCCGCTCAAACCACACATGAGCAAGCTTGCCATTGACGCGACGTTGAACGGCGTAACGCGCGAGTTTATCTTTGACACCGGCTCGCCGACGATGATTTCGAAGGCTTTGGCCTCTGAACTTGAGCTCAAAGTCGTCGGTTCGAACACTGGCCGCGACGCCAATGGGCGTTCGGTGACGACCGAAATTGCGGTCGTCGATCGGCTGCAAATTGGCGGTGTGACTTTGCGTTCCGTACCAGTGCTGATAGCCGATTTCAGCGTGTCGGATCCAAAAGGATGCTTCGTTGATGCGGGGGTTATCGGGTCCGAAATTTTTCCGGGCAGCGCATGGCGTATCGATACCGAACGGGGTGAACTCTCCATCGCTGCCACGGTAGACGATCTCGTTGATGCAGATCGCGTTGGGATCGTCGCGCCCTTGCAGGATTGGGGCTATCCGCACGCGCCGGTCTTTCCCTATTCGATCGGCCAATTTCGCGACAATGGGCTATTCGACACCGGTCACTCCGCAAAGGTGGTTCTCTTCGATAAGGTCCTAGACAATGAGGAAGTCCAAAAGGCTCTCGCCTCTGAAAGCCTTCGGACTGGTAGAGGTTCGCTCGGCGTGTCAGCGGCTGGTGCGGGAGAAGAGACCGACCTGCTTCGATTCGAGATCGAGGGAATGCGCCTGGGCGACGTTGAACTTGGCCGGAGCAGCGGCACGATCCGCGAAGCGCCACCTTCGCTGATCGGTCTGGGCATTCTTGAAACGCACACGGTTACGCTCGATTATCCCGGCAAACGTTTCGTTCTTTCACCTCGTGATGAGATCGTGCCGAGTCGCGAACCCGTCGGCTTTGGCCTGATGACGGATGGGACCGGCGTGCGAGTGATGCAGCTTTACGATGATTCCGAGGCCAAACGCGTTGGGCTCAAATTGGGTGATTTGGTCACGGCCATCGATGATCGCGCTTTGCCTGTGGGCGATGTCCCTTGCGAGGTAACCCGGTGGCTTGTCGAGAATCGACCCGCCGCGAGTGCCAAGACGCTGACGGTTCAGCGCTCTGGTGGAGCGGTCGTGATCAACCTCACGCCCTGAGACTCGGTCTTTACCGCGTCAGAAACCCGCGTTTTTCCAGAAAAGTGATCGTGCTGGTGATGAAGCCGGTGTCGGGCCCTTCGAAAAGCACAACATCGCGACCACTTGGTAAGGCGACGGTGCGTTCGTCGAAGTCGTAGCCATGGCCGCTTTCGGGAAGGGAGACGATCTCAACATCGGTCCCCGTGTTTTGCAGGGCCGCGATGTTTTCCACGACCGGCACGATGGGGTCCTTCGCACCGAACACCGCAAGATAGGGAAGGTCGCCGAGCGATTTGAGGAAATCGGTGGGATCATAACGGAATCGGCGCAGCCATAGCTTGGGCATATCGGCGCGGGTGCGGGGGATGTCGTCGCCGCCAAATCCCGTGTCGAGCCATCCTTCAGCTTCGGCCTTGCGCCGGATCGGATCAAGCTTGGCAAACGCTTCGTCATCGCTGAGCGCGGGATCGACGATAATGCGCGATACCTCTGCCAAAATACCTTGTTGTTCTTCCGACAGCCCAGCAGCCGCGCCATAGGTTGTTGCGGAACTGATCTGTTGCTGGATGATGGAGGTTGTCGGGCCAATCCATGTGACAAGGAAGGCTGGATTGACGGCGCTCTCACGCTGTCTTTGCCTCTCGGCCACGGCTTGAATAATCCACGCGCCTGCGGATTCGCCCATCATTCCGACGCGCGCCGGATCGGTACTTGGATGCGCTGCGAGGTGCTCGAGCGCCGCGACCGCATCGTGCGTCAGTTGATCGAATGTGAAGGTCTTGCAATCGCCCTCGGATTGGCCTGCGCCGCGCTTGTCAAAGGTTAGGACGGCGATGCCATATTCGGCCAAGAAGCGCGCTTTGCCGTTAACCCGCGTCGCGCAACCTCGCCCGCGTACCATCACGATCCCGGCAACAACGCCGCCGAATTCGGGTAAGGTTAACGTCCCGGCGATGCGCGTGCCATCGGCGGAGATGAAGCTGGTGTCGCTGGAGGCGACCAGAGGGCGCGGTGGGCGCGGAGAGCGCTTTAAGTGAATCCGCCGCCCGTCATCGCCAACGGATCCGAACAGCTGTTCGAAGCGCGACTCCACCTCGAGCACCGCATCGCCATCAAGCAGATCTTTGATGACCAAACCGTCTGCCGTTCGCTGGATTTCTTCAGGCTTTGATGGGCGGTAGAAATACCAATCGGGAAACAACGTGGTGGCGGTGATATCATCGCCCTCGGCTTCGATCTCGATTTCGATCGGCAGGACCGAGTCCTGTTTGATGATCGCCCCTGTCCAGTAGCCGGTGGGGTTAAAGCGGTTGGTCTCTTGCGCGCTTACAAGTGAGCCTTGCGCTACCAGAAAGAAACAAAGTGCCAGCATCCAAATGCGCATTGGGGATCTCCTTAGATCGGCAGTCCTCGCCGCCCGCTTTTCTCGCACCGCCACAAAGCTACGCGATTGGCGCATGATTTGATGCGGTTCAGCATGCACTGGCCTGGCTCATGCACCAAGCTACGCAACGAATAAGGGCGCCCCAAATGGAGCGCCCTTTTTCCTGTTTGAAGATCCGATTACCTAGACGACGCCAAACGCCAGCATCGCATCGGCCACCTTCTTGAAGCCCGCGATGTTCGCGCCTTTCACATAGTCGACATAGCCATCGCCTTTGTCACCATATTCGGTGCACTTTTCGTGGATGCCCGCCATCAGATCGGTGAGCATGTCGCCAAGGCGTTCTTGGTTCCAGCTGATGCGCTCTGAGTTCTGGCTCATTTCCAGACCCGAAACCGCAACGCCGCCTGCGTTGGCCGCCTTGCCGGGGCCGTACATGATCTTGGCGTCGTGGAAGACTTTCACGCCTTCGAGTGTGGTCGGCATGTTCGCGCCTTCCGAAACACCTTTGACGCCGTTCGCGACCAGCGATTTGGCTTCGTCTTCGTTCAACTCGTTCTGGGTTGCGCAAGGCAGCGCCAGATCGGCGGCGACGCCCCACGGACGCTCACCCGCGTGGAAGCTGGCGCCTTTGAACTCGTCAACATATTCGCTGATCCGGCCACGCTTCACCGTTTTGAGGTGTTTTACGAAGTCGATCTTTTCTTGCGTCATGCCGTCGGGATCGTGGATGAAGCCGCCGCTGTCTGACAGGGTTAGAACCTTGCCGCCAAGCTGCGTGATTTTCTCCGCAGCGTGCGTGGCGACGTTGCCTGATCCGGAGATAACAGCCGAGTGACCTTCTACATCCATGCCTTTGTGCTTGAGCATATTTTGCAGGAAGTAGACCGCGCCGTAGCCGGTCGCCTCAGGGCGCATTTGTGAGCCGCCATATTCCTGACCCTTGCCGGTCAGGACGCCTTCCCAACGGTTGGTCAGACGTTTGTATTGGCCGAACATATAACCGATTTCGCGGCCACCCACGCCGATGTCGCCGGCGGGCACGTCGGTATTGGGGCCAATGTGGCGATACAGTTCGCTCATAAAGCTTTGGCAAAAACGCATCACTTCAGCGTCGGACTTACCCTTCGGGTTGAAGTTCGCGCCGCCTTTACCGCCGCCCATGGGCAGGCCGGTGAGCGAGTTTTTGAAGGTTTGCTCAAAGGCGAGGAACTTCAGAACGCTTTCGGTCACCGACGGGTGGAAGCGGATGCCGCCCTTGTACGGGCCGATGGCGTTGTTGTTCTGAACACGCCAGCCGCGCTGAACGCGGATATTGTGATTGTCGTCTTCCCAACACACGCGGAACGATACGATGCGATCGGGTTCCGCGATACGGCGCAGGATCTGCGCCTCGTGGTATTCGACTTTGTCTTCCATAAAGTCGTAGATGTCGAGCGCCACTTCGTGGACAGCCTGAATGAATTCGGTCTGTCCCGGATTGCGCTTTTTCACGCCTGACATGAATGTGTCTAGGTCTACGTGGTCTGATACGGCCAAGGTCTATACTCCCCCCAAAATTCCCAAAGACGGCGCGACCCAGTCAAAAGTCATTTATCACCCATGTATCAACCCAAAGGTGAGTCGTGGCAAGCGTGCCTTTTCAAGGCGCTCATGTTCAAAACACTTTGGCCCGCTAGGCTTGCATTCATTCCCCAGACCCTTACCAAAGGGTCACTCACCTCCCTGTCGGGCATCAATGCGCGCCTCATATGGCGCAGCTGCACGCTGGGGCATTGTAAATAATGGCCATTTCGCCGGAGAAGCGCTTCCAAGCGCTTAGGCGAACCGTTCCGCACACACGGACTTTCGGCCGGACAGGATTAGCATGGCAAGCCTAAGCGGCGACACGCAGCCGCAGACAGACTTACCGATCGACCCGCCTTTGGTCGAACTGGAAATCGATACCCATGATGAAGGGTTTTATGACGGTTTTAGTCGTGAGGTGACGATTCCGGCCAAGATCATCGTATCGTTCATCATCTTGTGGGCGATCTTTTTTCCGGTTCGCGCGATGGGTGCCCTAGAGGCGGCCAACACCTCGATTATCTCGATGTTTTCGGCTTGGTATGTTTATCTGGTCGCGGCTCTGGTCGTGGTGTGCGTGGTGCTCGCAGTCCTGCCCCAATCGGGCCGGTTGCATATGGGGGCGCCGGGGGAGGAGCCGGAGTTCTCGCGCTTTTCTTGGTTCGCCATGCTGTTTGGCGCTGGCATCGGCATCGGGATGCTGACTTTTTCAACCGGAGAGCCGCTCGCGCATTTCTCGAACAATCCCGACATTATTCGCGGCACGGTCGAGGCGCGCTCGTCCGAAGCGGTTCGCCCGGCCTACCTCTACACCTTCCTGCATTGGGGCTTTGGCGCTTGGTGTACCTACGCGCTCGTCGGACTAGGGATCGGTTATGTTGCGCATCGGCGGGGTTTGCCACTCACCATCCGCTCGAGCCTCGCACCTCTGTTTGGTGAGCGTATGTCGGGCCTTTTCGGTCACACGGTGGATATCGTCGCGGTTGTCGCGACGATCCTGGGCGTGGCCTACACGTTAGGCTTTGGCGTAGAGCAATTTGTGGCCGGCCTATACCGCATTGGTTTTGGCGAATGGCTGATGGTCCAGAACGCCGATGGATCCGGCCAGACATCCTCAACCACCGCGATCATCGTGGCTCTTGTCGTGTTGGTCGGGGCCTCAACCGTGAGCGCGCTTTCGGGGGTGGGCAAGGGCATCAAGTGGCTCTCCAACCTCAATATGGGGCTGTCTTTCGGGCTCTTGGCGCTGTTCGTTGCGGTCGGTTCGGGCTTTTACGGCCTCCAACTCTTGGGCGTCGGGATTTGGGACTACTTCGTGACCTTGCCGCAGCAGACGCTTTCGCTGTTCAGCTCTGACGGATCAGAAACGGGCGACGCGCTGGTCGCGTGGCAAGAGGGTTGGACCGTCATGTACTGGGCGTGGTGGATCGCCTTTGCGCCGTTTGTCGGCATGTTTATCGCGCGAATTTCTCGCGGGCGTACTCTGCGCGAATATGTGCTAGGCGTGGCCCTGGTTCCTTCGCTCATGTGCTTCATTTGGATGGCGCTGGTTGGTGGGACCGCCATTGATCTCGAGCTTTCTGGCGTGGCCCAAGGTTCGATCGCCGACGCGCCAATGGCCGATCAACTGTTTGCTACTCTGGCGCTGCTGCTTGATCCGTGGGTCGCCTTTGTCGTTTCGGGCCTCATCGTCATCTTGTTGATGACCTACTTGATCACTTCGGCGGATAGCGCGATTTTGATCGTCAACACGATCAACGGGGCGGGTGAGAATGAAGGCTCCAAGCGGCTTCACATCGTATTCTGGGGCGTAGCGTTGGCCTTTGTGGTTGGCTCGATGCTGATCCTCGGCGGGATCGAGGCGATCCGCATCACGATGATCATCGGTGCGCTGCCATTCTCGTTCGTGGTGCTCGCGATGAGCGTGGCAATCCTCAAGGCGGTGACCTTCGACCTGATCCGCGAACATCACGGCGTGCCCACCACCGCACAAGAATGTGAGGAGTGGGATGGGGTGCCGACAACTTCCAGTTGACTTCGCTATCGCATGTGCTGGGGGTTCTCTAATAAAGTTGCATTGCGCAGTACTCCGGATTTTGCGGGTAGAAATAGACAACTGTATAAGTAAAAATAGAACTGTTGGTTCTCATGCGAAGTACTACTTGAGAGTTATTTGAATTGAACGCTCCCTACAATTGAATGTTGTTATTCTGCAACAACTGACTGGGAGTTCTGAGATTTCTGTGCGCATATGGTGGCCAGCTTAGGTCCTGCTTGTTAACGGATGGCCAGAGGCGCGCATTTTCTTGTTTTCGCTGCGTCTCGGGGGCAGCGCTGATGCGTATCGGCATCGCGACCCCTTTCAGGCAGCTCAAAAGGGTCCAGACATGAAGACTTCGTATCGCGGTGCGTCTATCGGCGCGCTCGCAATTGCACTTGTATCGCCGGCTTCGGCGCAAGACGCCGCTCCGGCTGAGGCCGCAGCGCAAGAACAACGTGGCGGCGTCCCGACCATCGTCGTGACCGCGCAAAAGCGCTCTGAAGACTTGCAAGACGTTCCAATTTCGGTCTCCGCCATCGGTTCTGAACAGCTCGAAGACCTCAACATCGACACGTTCGAGGATTATCTCGAACAGCTCCCCAGTGTGACCGCTGGCGGCAACGGTCCGGGGCAAAGCACGATCTATATTCGTGGTCTCGCATCGACCACGCCTAACATCACAGTCGCCGGTGTGGCGGGCCTCGCGCCCAACGTTGCGCTTTACCTCAACGATCAGCCGCTCGCACAACCCGGGCGTAACCTGGACGTCTACGCCGCTGACCTTGAACGCATCGAAGTGTTGTCCGGTCCGCAAGGCACGCTGTTCGGTGCCAGTTCCCAAGCGGGTGTTGTGCGTCTGATCACCAACAAGCCGAGCTTGTCAGGCATTGAAGCCAGCTTCTCAGGCGGGGTCAGCTTCACCAAAGGCGGCGAGAGCAGTTATCAGGGTGAAGTGATGCTCAACCTGCCGGTTTCGGACACGGTTGCGCTGCGCGGCGTGGTCTATCTCGACGATCAAGGCGGCTTTATCGATAACGTCGTGGGCACCCGCGATCTCACCGAAAGCGCGCGTTTCCGTCCTGAAGGCACGGTGCGTTCGAACGGCGTGCCGGTCAACGCCAACCGCGCCGGGTTCCAATCGACCGCGGATCTATCCGGTGTCACTTTCCTTCAGGCTGACAACTCCGGTCTTGCGCAGGACAATTTCAACGACACGCAATACGCCGGTTTCCGCGTTTCGGCGTTGTGGGAAATTGCGCCCGACTGGACGCTCAACATCTCGCACCAACGGCAGAGTCTTGAATCAGACGGGTCGTTCTTCGCCGATCCTGAGCTGGACGGCCTCAACGATCTTGAGATCGAACGCTTCGAAGAAGACCGACTGGAAGACGATTTCTCAAACACCAGTTGGACGCTCGAAGGGCGCATCGCGATGCTCGATGTGGTCTACACCGGCGCGTACACTGATCGCGAAAGCGATCAGCGCGCCGACTACACCGATTACCTCTTCGCGGGTCAGTACCTGCCGTACTATATCTGTGATGGATCGGTGACCTATCCTGGCGCCGCCGCGCCGAGCGGCACGTGCCAACCGCCGAACCTGTTCATCAATTCGTTCTCCAAGACCGAAGTGTTCACTCAAGAACTGCGTTTTTCCACGCCTGACGATTGGCGTGTGCGCTTCCAGGGCGGCGGGTTCTATTCGGACCTGATTCTCGAAGAGCGCGTTGATTTTGCCTATCCGGGCAACACGCAGGCGAACCCGTTTGGTGGTTTTCCGCCCAATTTCCCGCAGCCAACGGCGTTCTCTTCGGACCCTGGCCCGTTCCCGGCTTCGACGATCTTCCGCAACGATATCCGCCGCACCGATGAGCAGTTCGGCTTCTTTGGCGAAGTCAATTTTGACATTGTCCCTGACTTGCTCTCAGCGACTTTCGGCGCGCGCTATTACGACGTCGAAGTCGATTTTGAAGGGTCCGCAAACGGGTCGTTCTGCAACTCCAGCGGCGTCGATGAAAACGCGTTCGGCACCAATATCAGCGATCTGTATGATGGTGACGGTAGCTTTACGTTCATCGGATCGTGCACGGACTCGCTGCGCCAGACCTTCACGCTGGCTGACAGCCTTGAAGATATTCAGGCCGCAGGACTCTCGGCGACGCAGGCGCAGCAGGTGTTCAACGCTGTCCGCGCGCCCGACACCGCTTCGACGTCTGGCACGATTTTCAAAGGCACCGTCACGCTGACGCCGACCGAAGATCTGCTGTTCTATGTCACCTATTCGGAAGGCTTCCGTCCGGGGCTCCTGAACCGTCCCGGCGGCGCTCTCGGTCCTGATGGCTTTGTTGTGCCGTTTGAAGTCGATACCGATGAAGTGACCAACTACGAACTGGGTTGGAAGACCGAGCTGGTCGATGGTCAAGTACGCTTGAACGGGTCGGCCTTCTTCGTCGACATCACCAACCTGCAAACGCAGATCTTCGATCCGTCGATCACTAACCTGTTCTTCTCGGCCAACGCCGCGAACGCGGAGATCTACGGTCTTGAAGCGGACTTCGTGATCGCTCCATATGCGCTGCCCGGTTTCAGTGTCGCTGGTGCGTTTTCGATCCTCGACACCGAGATCACGGACATTCTGATCCCGACCAGCGATGTGCTCGAAGGCTCGGAGCTGGCCTATGCTCCGTCTTTCCAGGGCAACATTCGCGCTCGTTACGAGTGGGACCTGAACGACAGTCTTGAAGCTTACATCCAACCGCAGGTTAGCTATTCCGCCAGCAAGTTCACCGACGTGGTGGAGATCAACAAGCTGGAGCTCGATAGCTACACGATCTTCGATCTCAGCGTCGGCGTGAAGGCTGATCAGTGGCGTGTCGAAATCTTTGGCGAGAACCTCTCGGACGAGCGCGCGCAGATCTCGGGCAATTTCGGCAACGACCGCCCGCGTATCGTGGTCAATCGTCCGCTCACCGTCGGTGTGCGCGTCGGCTTTGATTATTAACGCTCAGCGTCTCGAAAGATATCAGGCGGGGAGGGCATAGCTCTTCCCGCCTTTTCTTTTTATGGCTTTACGCATGGCCTCTCGCGAAGACACTCTCAAAGCCGCCCAAGGCGAATTGCAGGCGGGCCGGTTTGATGCCGGTTTGGCGCTGGCTCAAGATCTTTTGGCAGACGACCCACGTGATGGTGAGGCGCATTATGTCGCCGCCATCGCCTCGCGATATCTGAAGAGCTTTCACACGGCGGCGGAGCACCTTTCGGCGCTCCACGCGGCGATGCCCGAATATGGCCGCGCATGGCAGGAGCAGGGGCACCTAGCGGTGGCGCGAGGGGACGGCGAAGGCGCTTTGGAGGCCTACATCCGTGCCACGCGTTTTAATCCGGCGCTGGAGGCGAGTTGGCGCGAACAGGCTCGCCTGCAACGCGAAGCAGGGCGAACGGCCGAGGCGGGGGCTGCCGAAGCGCAACGCGCGCGTATTGCGGCACTCCCCCGCGAGTTGGTTGCCGTACAGCATCATCTGGCTGAGAGGCGCTTGCTGCGCGCCGAAGAGATCTGTCGACATTACCTGCGCCACAATCCCCGCAACGTGGAAGGCATGCGGCTGCTCGCCAAGATTGGAATCGAGTTTGGCGTGCTGGAGGAGGCCGAGTTCCTGCTCGAAAGCGCGGTCGTGTTTTCGCCCGACGATCTGCAACTGCGGCTTGATTACATCGACGCGCTGCGTCGGCGTCAGAACTCGGCAAAGGCGCTCGACGAGGCAGAGGCGTTGCACAAGCGTGATCCCCACAATCCCCTTTTCCAATCGCGCTTAGCGATCGAGTGTATCCAGATGGGCGAATATGATCGCGGACTGGCGCTGTTTGATTCCGTCCTCGATCAGTTGCCGGGCGATCCCGCCAGCCTGACGAGCCGTGGCCACGCGCTCAAGACGAAGGGCGCGCGCGAAGAGGCCGAGACGAGCTACCGCGCAGCCATCGCCTCCAAACCCGATCACGGAGACGCATTTTACGCGCTCGCCAATCTCAAGACCTATCGCTTTGACAAAGTTCAGGTCGACGCGATGCGCGAGCAGGCCGCACGGCCCGACCTGGCCTTTATGGACCGCGTTCATATCACGTTTGCCCTAGGCAAGGCGTTGGAGGATGAGGGTGAGTATGAGGAGAGCTTTGCCTTCTACCAGAAAGGCAACGACCTGAAGCGCGCCCAGACCCGTTACAGCGCGGATAAGATGTCCGAAGAACTCGCCAAGCAGCGCGAGATGTGCACGCCGGACCTGGTCGCGAAACACGCCGGGGCGGGATATCAAGCCCCAGATCCAATCTTTATCCTCGGCCTGCCGCGCGCGGGTTCAACGCTGCTCGAGCAAATTCTCGCCAGTCACTCTCAGGTGGACGGGACGCTGGAGCTGCCTAACATCTTGGCGCTCGCTCACCGGCTACGGGGGCGCAAAGCGGGTGTGTCGCGGTACCCCGAAATCCTGCCCGATCTGTCGACGGAACAGTTGGTCAATTTCGGCGAGGAATTCATCAAGAACACCCGCATCCACCGCCAAGGAGCGCCGTTCTTCATCGACAAGATGCCGAACAATTTCCGGCACATTGGCCTTATCCACCTGATCTTACCCAACGCCAAGATTATCGACGCGCGTCGGGCGCCGATGGATTGCTGCTTCAGCGGGTTTAAGCAGCTCTTCGCGGAAGGGCAGGAATTCACTTACGGCCTGACCGAGGTGGGGCGGTACTATTCGGATTATGTCGAGTTAATGGATCATTGGGAAGCGGTGTTGCCCGGCAAGATCCTACGCGTGCAGCACGAAGATGTTATTGACGATCAGGAAGGGCAGACCCGGCGTATACTCGATTTCCTGGGGCTGCCGTTCGAGGAGGCGTGCCTCCAATTCCACAAGACCGATCGCGCCGTAAGAACTGCCTCAAGCGAGCAAGTGCGTGAGCCGATCAACCGCAAGGGTCAAGATGCGTGGAAGCCGTTCGAGCCTTGGTTGGGTGATCTCAAGAGGGCACTGGGTGACCTGATTTAGGCCAGCTTGGCCCCATCCGGCACCGGCGCCTCAGGTCGCGCCAAAACGATGGCGCCATCCCGATCCGGAAAGCCCAGCACCAGCACTTCGGACATAAACGGCCCGATCTGGCGAGGTGCAAAATTGACCACCGCCATAACCTTTGCGCCCACCAAACAGTCCGCCGAGTAGCGCTCGGTGATCCGCGCTGAGCTTTTCTTCACGCCGATTTCCTCGCCAAAATCGACCCAGAGTTTTATCGCCGGACGCCGTGCCTCTGGAAAGGGCTCGGCCCGGGTCACGGTACCGGCCCGAATGTCGAGCGCTAGGAAGGTGTCGAACGGTGTGGTTTCCATGCGATCCGCGATAGTATTCTACTTGGCGAACGTCGAGCACTGCGATAGATTGCGCATTGCAACTGAGCGTATTCCTGGGGAGGAGGCAGTGCTCAAAGCGAGAGAGAGCAGACAAACATCATGGCAAAATTCACGCTGAACGGCGAAAGCGTCGAGGTCGACGCTGATCCGAACATGCCGATCCTTTGGGTCGTGCGCGAGAAACTGGGAATGAACGGCACCAAATTCGGCTGCGGCATCGCGCAATGCGGCGCGTGCACCGTGCACCTTGATGGCCGGCCGGTCCGCTCGTGTTCGACACCCGTTTCCGCCGCCGAGGGAGCCGCAGTGACCACGATCGAAGGTATCGCTGGCCCCGAAGGCGAGCTTTCCGCTCTCCAGAAGGCGTGGATTTCTGAGCAAGTTCCCCAATGCGGGTATTGCCAGTCGGGCCAGTTGATGAGCGCCACGGCTCTCTTGCGCGACAACCCGACCCCATCGGATGAAGACATCGACGCCGCGATGAAGGGCAATATTTGTCGTTGCGGTACCTACACCCGCATCCGCCGCGCGATCAAAGTCGCCTCGGGTCAATTGCCCGCTAGCGAGGAGGCGTAAGCCATGAACGACCTT
The DNA here is from genome assembly GCA_039814925.1 of Pseudomonadota bacterium. Classification (GTDB taxonomy): domain Bacteria; phylum Pseudomonadota; class Alphaproteobacteria; order Sphingomonadales; family Sphingomonadaceae; genus Erythrobacter. The sequence continues at coordinate 34,919 of JBCCAH010000002.1, read as the reverse complement.
ACTCCAAAGAAAGAACGCACTGGTCTCGCTAAGTGGAGCCGTCGCGGTTTTATTGGCGCGAGCGTGCTTGCGGGTGGTGGCCTGCTTATTGGCGTCGCGGTGCGTTCGGGCAATCCGATTGGTGCGCTCGCCCCGAAGGTGGCGGCGGGCGAAGGTGAACAGCTGGTCAATGCTTGGGTCAAGATCGACACCGACAACGTCGTGACTGCAATTGTTCCTCACTGTGAGATGGGGCAGGGCGCGCATTCGGTGCTGGCGCAAATGCTTGCTGAGGAGCTTGACGCGGATTGGAGTCAGGTGCGCGTGCAGCAGGCGCCGACCGATGGCAGCTACATCGTTACCGACACCGCGCGTCAGTTTCTGGCGCCGTTCACGATGAACGCCGCCGATTGGATTGAGCCGACATGGGATGGCCTTTTCACTCAGATCGGACGCATGGCCGATGCGTTGATCACAGGCGGCTCATCCTCAATCCGTTCAACCGGTCAGTATCAGATGCGCGTCGCTGGCGCAGCGGCTCGCAAGATGCTGGTCGGTGCGGCGGCAGACGAATGGGGCGTTCCCGCGAGTGAAATTGAAACGCGCGACAGCACGCTGATCCACGCAAGTTCTGGCATGAGCGCGACCTTCGCACAGTTTGCGAGCGCGGCCGCTGAGCAGCCGATGGACCAGACACCGACGCTCAAAACGCCCGACCAGTACAAGCTGATTGGCAAAAGCAAGGCGCGCAAGGACATCCCGGGTAAGGTCAACGGTACCGCTAAGTTCGGCATCGACGCTGTGCCCGAGGGCGTAGAATTCTCTTACGCGGCAAGCGTACGCCCGCCCGTGCCTGGGACGCGTGTCGCCAGCATGGACGCGTCCAAAGCCAAAGGCATGAATGGTGTTCTGCAAATCCTCAATATGGGCGATTTCGTCGCCGTGGTGGCGGACAGCTATTGGCAGGCGCAACAGGCTTTGAACCGCGTCGATGTGACGTGGACCGAGAGCGAGAGTGCGATCAAAACCAGCGAAGATCAATTCGCCGCCTATCGCGCAGCGATAGACGAAGCGGGCGAGGAAGGTGGCGACGAAGCGGCCTCCAAAGGCGACTTTGCGGCTGCCTTTGAGGGCGCAGCGACCAAGATCGAAGCCGAATACAAAGTGCCATATCTCGCTCACGCGCCGATGGAGCCGATCAATTGCACAGCCATGGTGCAGGAAGGCCAATGCGATGTGTGGACCAGCACGCAGGTGCCACTGATGGTTCGCACGGAGCTGTCCTCAGCTTTGGGTATCGACAAGGACGATATCACTGTCCACCATCCCTATCTGGGCGGATCATTCGGCCGTCGTCTGGAAGGTGTGTACGCCGTAATGGCCGCGCGTGTGGCGCAGGCAACCGGATACCCTATCAAAACGATCTGGAGCCGCGAGGAAGACACGCAAAAGGCGCTCTATCGCCCCGCCGAAATCAGCCGTTTCAAAGCCGGACTCGACGAAAGTGGTGCGCTGGTCGCGTATGACAACATCTTCACTCAGCGAAACGATCCGGCCGAGGCCAGTGTGCCCGGCATTTATTCGATCCCAAACTCTAAGGTCCGCGTCGCAGAAGCGCCACTACACCTGCCGTTCGCGGCGTGGCGCTCGGTCGACCACTCGCAGCATGGCTTCTTTATCGAGAGCTTTATCGACGAGGCTGCGTTCGAGGCGGGCAAAGATCCCTATGAGTACCGTCTGGCGATGCTGAAAGATGCGCCACGTCAGGCCGCGGTCCTTCGACGAGTCGCGGAGATATCCGACTGGTCGGCAAAACGCCCCGAAGGAAGCGCCAAAGGCATCGCAATCGTTGAAAGCTTCGGCTCGATCGTGGCGCAGGTGGTCGAAGTCGACATGAGCGCTGGCAAGCCCAAGCTCAAGAATGTCTGGGCGGTGTGCGACGCGGGCTATGTCGTGAACCCGGATGGCTTCAAGAACCAGATCGAGGGTGGCATTGTCTTTGGCTTGACGGCGGCGATGTATGGCGAGCTCGACCTGGTCGATGGCGGCATCAAACAAAGCAACTTCCACAATTACAAGATGCTGCGCATGGACGAGGCCCCCAACATCATGGTGGAGATCATCAACAGCGGCGATGTCCCGATTGGCGGCGCTGGTGAACCCGGTCTGCCACCGGCGGCGCCCGCATTGACCAACGCGATCTTTGCGGCCACTGGACAGCGCCTGCGCGAGCTGCCGATTGCCAAGCAGTTCGCCTGATTACGTCCTTCGGAGGGGAAAATTCCAATGCGTAACAACGCCATTCTGGCGGCGGGGCTGCTGACCGCTGCGCTCGCGGCTTGCGGCTCAAGCGAACCGGAAGCGGTTGTCGAACAGATCGTGGTCCGTGAGCCAAGCGAACCGGCAACCAGTGCGCCGGTCAAGGCCGCTGGCGGCGAGGTCGATAGGATCGCGCTGGGCGAAGAGGTTTTCCAGCAATGCACTGGGTGCCACAACGCCGATCCCGGCGGCCCCAACATGGCCGGCCCCAACCTTCATGGCATTGTCGGCAAAGCGGCCGGATCGAACCCCGACTATCCGTATAGTGAAGCGCTGGTGTCATCTGGATTGACGTGGGACTTTGCGACGCTTGACCGGTTCCTTGCCAACCCCGCCGCGTATGTCGAAGGCACCAGCATGGTGGCGGGCGCGGTGCGCAATGGCGAAGAACGCGCGGCCATCGTCGCCTACCTTGCTTCCACCAGCGAATAAGCCCACGAGCCTTCCGTAATGGATCGCTCAAAAGTCCTCCATTTTCTGAAGGCTGCGCAAGAGCGTGGGACGCCTTACGTATTGGTAACGGTGTGCGCGGTTGAAGGCTCTTCGATGCGCAATCCCGGCACAATTATGGGCGTGGCGCAGGATGGCAGCTTTGAAGGTTCGCTCTCAGGCGGCTGTATCGAAAACGCGGTGGTGGCCGAGGCGCTGGACGCGCTGAAGGCTGGCGAGCCGAGGGTGGTGCGCTTTGGCGCGGGATCGCCGTATCTCGATATCAAGCTGCCGTGCGGCGGCGGGCTCGATTTGCACTTTGCGCCTTTGGGCGAAGGGGGTTTGGTATCGCAGTGCCTCGCCAGTGAGAGCGCTCGCGAACCCTATGCCATCACTGTGAACCCCAAAAGAGCAGAACATCGGACGCGTTGGCCGGCAATCGAGGACGTTCGGTCATTCGATACAGCGAGCGGCGAAGGGATATTCGCTCAATGGCCTGTCCCGCTGATTCAGATAATCGGCCATGGCGCAGCGGTCGAAGCGCTCTCGACGCTGGCGGTTACTATGGGCTGCGAAACGCGTGCGCTGACCCCGGACGAGCGGATCATCAAGACGCTTGAAGAGCAAGGCCACAAGCCCATTCTTCTCAAGCGCCGAACGCAGACCGATTTGCTTAAGTCCGATCCCTGGACGGCTTTTGTGTTCCTGTTCCATGATCACGATTGGGAAGTGGACTTGATGGAGCGCGCGCTCGAACTGCCGCACTTCTACCTTGGGGCAATGGGGGGTAGAAAAGCCCATGCCATGCGCCACAGGGCGTTGAGCGCGCGCGGCGTTGCGCTGGACGAGATCAACGAGATCCGCGCTCCCATAGGCGTGTTCCACTCTTCGCGTGACCCAAACACTCTCGCGCTTTCGACCATGGCCGAGATCATTCGCGTCTATCAGGACTGCCCTTCTCATCTCCTCGGCAGCCCAGACCGTGCCTAACGATCGCGTCTTTATGGCTGTGCTGGCCGCGGGAGCGTCTCGGCGCTTTGGGAAAAAAGACAAACTCGCCGTGCGTTTTCGCGGTAAGCGATTGGGCGAACATGTTTGCGATAACGCGCCGATCGAGCGCCTAGCACCCGGCAGCGCCATCGTGGTGGCCTCACGCGCGGATCACCCCTGTCGACCTGCATGGGAGAAAGCGGGGTTCCAAGTCGCGCTCAACGCCCGCGCGGATCGGGGAATGGGCACCTCGGTGGCTCTCGCCGCCGCGCTTGCCCTTAAGGCCAAAAGCGACGCGCTGCTGATAGCCTTGGCGGATATGCCTCTTGTGCGGGGAAACCATTTGCGAGAGCTTTTGGACGCTTGCCGCAACCAAGCGGATCACGTCTGTTCCAGCGATGGAGAAATGCGCTCTCCACCCGCCATTTTCGGCCGCAAGCATCTGCCCGCCCTTGCCACGCTAGACGGAGACACGGGCGCGCGGGGGCTGCTTAAGGACGCGCGCACGCTCCCTTGTCCTGGCCAATGGCTCGAAGATATTGACACTCCTGAGGCTTTGCGCCGCCTTTCTTAGACCGGAAAAGAAAGGACCCCGCCGTCTCTATCCCTAAAAGGTGAGACGACGGGGCCTAGGGTTTTCAGGTCGTTGGAGAGAAGAGAGAGGACCTGAAAGGTACGGAGTTCGCGCGATTTTCTGCGTCAGAAATTGTACTGCGTGGAGAACTGGATGCGTTGCAGATTGCCGCTACGCCCATCCTCAAGAATGCGTTCGGCGTACATCACTTCGATGCCGATATTGATAGGACCGACGGGGCTCCAGATCAGGTTTGCAAAGGCGTTCCAGCTCTCATCGGTGACCTGATTGGTGGTGAGCGCCACGGGGTTATCGGCCTTGAAGTACGAACCCGCGACGTTGGATCGCAGATTGTCCGCCCAGACATGACGATAGGCGGCGAACCCTGAGTAGGTGAAGATTGGATCGAGCGTGCCGTCCATCTTGATTGCAGCGTCGTTGACGATGTTGAGGCCAATATAGCGGCCAAGGCCGTCGCCGGCGGTCGCCATAAAGCGGAAATCGTCTTTCTCGCCCACCTTGACTTTGCCTGATAGGCTAAGGCCATAGCCCCAGGCGTCGTCGTCCACGCCCATCAGATCATCGGTGGAGACGTGCAATTGGCGAACGATGCCGGCCGCTGTGAAGTTGCCCCAGTCGCCTGACCAGTTGTAGCGCCCGACGACATCGGGCAGCTGGTCATCGCCCGCCAAAACGCGCGCGCCGGTTTGCGAAGTGATGACGGTTTCGGGCTGCTCTACCGCGATCTGAAGGCCGCCATTGGTGTAACGGATCAGCGGCTGGCGATCGAATACGGTGCCCGGTGTCACACCGATAAAGTCGAGTGTATCCGGTAACGCGCCGACATTCTGGAAGGTCGACCAGCCCTGACCAAAGGTCCAATTGTCGTAATTGATCAAAGCGTTGCGGATGCGTGGGACAAAGCTGTTTGAGATGCGTTCATTGCCGCCTTCGGTGACATTAAAATCAAGCTCGATCAGCCCAGTCAGCTTGTGATCGGTGCCGACATCGGTCTCGGTTTTGAACATGAAGCGGGTTTGGCGCGCGGAAAAGTCGGTATCAAAGCCACTTGCTTCGCCGCCTACCGGAATGGCAACCGGGATCAGGAAGTCGCGCAAGATCGAATTGTTCGGCAATTGCCCGCCGCTGGTGCGTTGGCTGATCGCATCGAATTTGACAAAGCCGTCATAGGTGATTTTGGTCTTGCCGACATTAAAGCCATCCTGAGTTGGGGCTGGCTCATCCAGCTTGGCGGCGAGCGCGGCCTGCTGAGTTTCAAGCGCCTGTGTAGCTTGCAAGGCCGCTTCGGCTTGCGCGCGCATTTGCTGTTGCTGGGCCTGCATAACAGCGTTTTGCTGCTGGGTCTGACCCGCTTGTGTGTCGAGCCGTTCAATCAGGCCTTCGACCAGAGCCTCAAGGCGGTCCAACCGATCCTCAACGCTTTGTTCTTGTGCCAGAACCGGTGTGGCGGTGAGACAGGTGGCGATTAATAATGTTGTGCGAAGCGCAAGGCGCTTTCCCGATAGCGACATGAATATCCCTCCCAAGATGTCTTGTCGCCATTAAGCCTGCCTTTCTCTCGCCATTTCACCAGCTAGCCGATAGTCTTACGACTATGGTCTTAGGCCGGACCGGGCACGTTACGACCATTGTCTGAGAGCATTTGAGGGAGGGAACGCGGTATGACAGAGGCATCAAACGGGAGAGCTAGAATGATCCATGCTGTCGAACGTCCGCAATCGAGCCGCGCCACCAACTGCGTGGCAGAGCAGTATCAGGAAATGTACAAACGCTCGATCGAACAGCCTGACGCGTTTTGGCTGGAACAAGCGCAGCGTTTGACGTGGTCGAAAGCCCCGACCAAAGGCGGCGAATGGTCGTTTGATCCGGCTGATATCCGCTGGTTTGACGACGGCAAGCTCAACCTGTGCTTTAACGCGGTGGATCGCCATCTGGAGGAGCGCGCCGATCAGACCGCGCTGATTTTTGAGCCCGACGATCCCGCGACACCGGGTCGCACGCTCACTTACTCGGAACTGCACACGGAAGTGGTGCGCATGGCCAACGCGCTCAAGAAGATGGGCGTCAAGACCGGCGACCGCGTGACGATTTATATGCCGATGATCGTTGAAGGCGTGGTGGCGATGCTCGCCTGCGCCCGCATTGGCGCGATCCACTCGGTGGTGTTCGGCGGGTTTTCACCCGAAGCGCTGGCTGGTCGGATCGAGGATTGCGGCAGCCGCTTTGTCGTCACTTCCGATGAAGGATTGCGCGGGAGCAAGCGTGTCCCGCTCAAAGCCAACGTCGACGCCGCACTTAAGATTGAGGGCGCCGAAGTCGATGCGGTTCTGGTGCACAAGCACACGGGCGGCGAGATCGACATGGTCGAGGGCCGCGATCACTGGCTCGACGACCTGGCGAGTGACGAGGATTGCCCCTGCGTCGATATGAATGCGGAAGATCCGATGTTCATTCTCTACACGTCTGGCTCCACCGGAAAGCCCAAAGGCGTTCTGCACACGACCGGCGGATACGGCGTGTGGGCAACGACGACGTTTAACTACACGTTCGATTATCAGCCGGGCGACATTTTCTGGTGCACCGCCGATATCGGCTGGGTCACCGGGCACAGCTACATCGTTTATGGGCCTCTGTTTAACGGCGCGACGCAGGTCGTCTTTGAAGGTGTACCCAACTATCCCGACCACGGTCGGTTCTGGGATGTGGTTGCCAAGCACAAAGTGACGACGCTCTACACCGCGCCGACCGCGATCCGCGCTTTGATGCGCGAAGGCGATGACTTTGTGATCAGCCGCGACCGTTCTTCGCTGCGCCTGCTGGGCACGGTGGGTGAGCCAATCAACCCAGAGGCCTGGCGTTGGTATTTCGATGTCGTGGGCGAGGGGCGCTGCCCGATCGTTGACACCTGGTGGCAGACCGAAACGGGCGGTCACATGATCACGACGTTGCCTGGCGCGCACGATATGAAGCCGGGTTCAGCGGGTATGCCGTTCTTCGGCGTCCAGCCACAACTGGTCGATAACGATGGCAAGGTGCTGGAGGGCGCGACCGAGGGCAATTTGTGCATCATCGGCAGCTGGCCGGGGCAGGCGCGCAGTGTCTACGGCGATCATGAACGCTTCGAGCAGACCTATTTCTCGACCTACAAGGGCAAGTACTTCACTGGCGACGGATGCCGCCGCGATGAGGATTGCTATTACTGGATCACGGGTCGCGTGGACGACGTGATCAACGTTTCGGGCCACCGCATGGGCACTGCGGAAGTGGAAAGCGCTCTCGTGCTCCACTCCAAGGTCGCCGAAAGCGCGGTGGTTGGCTACCCGCACGACATCAAGGGGCAGGGCATCTATTGCTACGTCACCTTGAACGCTGGCGAGGAAGGCACGGAGGAGCTCTACAAAGAGCTGCGCGCCTGGGTCCGCACCGAGATCGGCCCCATCGCGACGCCCGACCATATCCAGTTCACCGATGGCCTGCCCAAAACGCGTTCGGGCAAGATCATGCGCCGCATCTTGCGCAAGGTGGCTGAGAACGACTTTGGATCGCTGGGGGACACTTCAACACTGGCTGATCCATCCTTGGTTGACCGTTTGATCGAGGGACGGCAAAATCGTTGAACGGGCATCCGGCCTATTCCGACAGATCGCTTGTATGGGATCCGGCTTTGGGAGAGGCCAAAATGCGCGTAATTATCGCAGACGATCATCCGCTTTTCCGCACCGCTTTAAGCCACGCTGTTGGCAAGGTGTGGGAAGGGGCGGAGGTTGTCGAAGCCAGCTCCGCTGCTGACGCCCGACAGGAATTGGCGCAGGGCGCGGAAGCCTTGTTGCTAGACCTCCATATGGAGGATTCCAGCGGGCTCAGCGTTCTGATGGATTTGCGCCAAGATTTTCCGGCGCTGCCTATCGTAATTGTCTCCGCCAGTGAGGAGCCGCGTGTCTATGCGGCTGCGGAGCAGTTAGGTGCGGCTGGATTTATTCCAAAGTCAGCCGGTCTTGACGACATGCGCGGCAGCTTGGCTGCCGTGCGCGATGGCGATCGCTCTTTTCCGGCGAATGACGGCGGTGAAGACGACGATCTGGCGCGTATGGCGAGCCTGACCCCGGCGCAGCGCCGGATATTGGGTTCTATCCGGCAGGGGTTGTTGAACAAGCAAATCGCCTACGAACAGAGCATTAGTGAGGCGACTGTGAAGGCGCACATAACGGCGATCTTTCGCAAGCTGGGCGTGTCGAACCGCACACAAGCGGTGCTGCTAGCGAGCAAGCTTGATGTTGATCAGCCCAACGCGGAGTGCGGTGCCAGCTGAGCTGTGCTGCGAGACGCCACTGGGCTGCGCTGCGCAAGACATGTTGAAAGCAGCGCCCGTAAAGCAGCGGGAGAGGATGGTTTCAACAGCCGGTTTGCGCCCATTGCGACGGCTGCGAACTCGGTCTCTTCGCTGTCTTCGGCCGTTAGAAGTATGGCCGGCGGCTGCGCCTTCCAGGCCATGCACAGCTCCGAATAGACGCTGTCGCCGCGCTCTTCTCCGTCCAACCGATAATCCATGATGACGATGTCGGGCGGGGTCGGGCAGATGTCGAGCGCGCTTACCAAACTCGAAGCGCAGACCGGATCGAGATCCCATCTGGTCAAAAGCGCCGAGGTCGCGGTCAACACGCCGGAGTCGTTGTCGACCACTAGAACTCTCGCGGATTTGACCGTCCGCAACGGACGAGCGACAGCCTCAATCGACATGGGCGATCCCCAGTGCGAAACAGGCATGCTGAGTGAGAAGCGGCTTCCACGCCCTAGTTCGGAAGTGACGTCGACACGAGTGCCCAGCAATGCGGAGGTACGGCTGACGATTGCGAGGCCTAGGCCAAGCCCTTCACGGTCGGTTGAAGACCCGCGTTCGAATTCACGGAAGATACGCGCAATGTCGCCTTCCGCGATGCCACGCCCGGTGTCATGGACGCACAATGTGATGTTCTCACCCTTACGCCTTACGCCAAGGAGTACGCCGCCCGTACTCGAGTAGCGGATGGCGTTACTGACCAGATTGCGCAGCACGCTGGTGAGCAAGGTTCGATCGGTTGCGACCCAGGCGCTGGTGCGCACACGGCGCAGCGCAATCCCTTTCGCCTCGGCCTGAACAACGAAGTCGCGCGCGATCTCCTCGAAAACCTGATCCAGCGCGACCTCTTCGATCCGAGGTTCGATCCCGCCGCTGTCGAGCTTGGAGATATCGAGCAGCGCACGGATCAGCCGGTCAGCGGACATGATCGATCCATCAAGGTCGCGTACTAACGCCTTCAACCCGCTGTCGCCCGCGACTTCCTCTCCCAGCGCAGAAGCGAAGAGCCGCGCGGCGTTCAGCGGTTGAATCAGATCGTGGCTGGCTGCTGCCAAGAACCGGGTTTTGGATTGCGTCGCTTCGGCCAGCGCTTCGTTGGCCTCGCGCAATTGTTCTGTGCGTTGCGAGACCTGTTCTTCAAGCGCTTGCTCCGCCCGGCGATCCGCCGTGACGTCGGTGTAGCTGGTGACATAGCCACCGCCCGGCGCGGGCGACCCGACTATGCGCATAATGCGGCCATCAGCCTGCTCGCTTTCGTGCCGATGGCGATGCCCAGCGCGCATATGATCAAGGCGACGCTCGACATACATCTCGATGGCGGCAGGCGTCAAAGTGCTGTTGCGCTGATTGAAACGGATCAGGGCGGCGATAGGGCGTCCCACTGCGACCAATTCGTCGGGCAGATCGAACATCTCCTGATAGCGCGTGTTCCACGCTACCAGCCTCATGTCCGCATCCACCAAGGCCACGCCGGTGTCGATATTCTCGATCGCAATCTGGAGAAGTTCGCCGGAGAAATTGAGGCGTTTGCTTGTTTCATCAAACATGGCGACGACATCGGGCAGAGGAATGGCTTCTCCGCCCGACCATGACGCGACAAGCATCCGGGCCGACGATGTTCCGATGGTGCCCGAAATGACCCGCTCGGCCATCTCAATGAGCGCACCATCCGCAAGGTCGCTGTCGCGTAGCAATCCGGATTGGTTGGCAATGGCAGCATCCGCGCGCGCCTTGCCAACGAATTGTGCGAGCAGAATCCGAACGTCCGCAACGCGCTTGTTGGTGACCATTTTGGGCCGCTCACCGGGGCTTGGTGTGCCGACAAAGGCGGCGGCCTGCGACGCGTCGAGGAGGCTTGGACGCCATTGGGCCGATGCCACCCAATAGACGAGAGTGTTCGCGCCAAGGCTTAGTATGACGCCCGATACAAGCGTGTCGGGATGGATCGACACGATCGGAGGGGCGCCGGTGGCTGCCGGAATGATGAGCAAAACGAGCCAGGCCAGCGCTCCAACGGCAAGCCCCGAGATCATCCCGCATTTGTTGCCAGTCTCGCTCATCATGCCGAGCACGAGGCCCGGCGCGAACTGCGCCGCGGCGGCGAAGGCCAACGTTCCGAGCCCCGCAAGGCTGCCAATTCGGCCAAAGCCGAGGTAGAACATGTAAGCGAGCGCCAGGAGCGCAGCGATCACGATCCGCCGCACCAACAGCAGGCGTGCAGCAAGGAGAGCGCGGTCGCTGTTGGCGGTGTTATCATGCCCGGCCTTCAAGGCTTTGCGAAAGATTACCGGCGCGATCAGGTCGTTTGTGATCATCGTCGATAGCGCGACGCTGGCGATCACAATCATACCGGCTGAAGCGGAAAAACCGCCCAGGAAGACGAGTACGGCCAGCGTGTAGTTTTCGGTCGCCAGGGGCAAAGCCAAAACAATGCTATCGGGATTGGTGCCTGCGGGAAGGGCGCTCAACCCAGCGAGCACGATGGGCACGATCACGGCGGCGGTGATCAGAAGGTAGGCCGGAAAAACCCAGCGCATTTGTGGATTCGCGCGCTCACCTTCGGCTTCGACAAAGGTCATGTGAAACTGGCGCGGCAAGCACAGCGCCGCGCAGGCCGCAATCAGAGTAAGAGTGAAGAACCGCGCATCGATCTGCGCGCCGGAAAAGACCGGATCGCTCGCCGCAGCGGGGGGCGCGCCGCTTTCTGCAAACAGAAGGTAGAGCGCGAGGCCTGCCACCGCTATCAGCGCGACCATCTTGACCACGGCTTCAACCGCGATCGTCAAGACCAGCCCCGCGTTATGCCCTGCGTGATCAGCCCGGCGAGAGCCAAAGAGAATGGCGAACAAGGCCATCAAGCCTGCAACGATCAGAACCAACTCGTCGGCCGCGACCGCGTCGCTAATTTCCGGTGATAGGGTAAGCAGCGAGGCGCCCACCGATTGCAATTGCAGCGCCATGTAAGGGAGCGACCCAACGCTTGCGATGATCGTCACCAGCGCGGCTACCCCGGCGCTCTTACCGTAGCGCGCGGACAGGAAATCGGCGATCGAAGTTGAATGCTGCGCCTTGGATTGCGCGAGGATTTTGCGAACGATGCCAAAGCCGAGCGTAAAAACTAGGATCGGACCAAGATAGATGGGCAGATAATCGAGCCCGCTCGTCGCGGCGGTCCCTACCCCGCCATAGAAAGTCCAACTGGTGCAATAGACCGCTAGGCTGAGCCCATAGATCGCACCCGTATGGCGCGTATACCAGGGGGCTAAAGCACCTTGTGTGTCGCTTAGGCTCTCTTCAGCTGCAAGCGCGTCGCGTCGCGCGGCAAGCCAGAAAAGCCCATATAAATAGATGCAGGCCGCAGCAATGGCGGCGCCAAACAACATGATCCCATCCCTCTCCCAAAAGAGAGGCTACGCGAAATCGTCAGATTCTCAAGTTCTTGAGGGTTTAGAGATCGAATCGCATCAAAATGTCGGTTTGATAATCCGCGCCGATTACGAAGGTGTGAGAGCCAAAAGGAACAAACCCACGTGTTTCGTAAAACTGTTTCGCTTTTGGATTGCGCTCCCAGACACCCAGCCACACGGCCTCACACCCATTTTCAATCGCGCGTTCGACCGCGAGGTCTAGCAACGCTTTGCCAAGGCCAAGCCCCTGAGCTTCGCCGGTCAAATAGATTCGTTCAATCTCGAGAGTTCGACCAGGCATTTCCTCGGCTTGGGCCGCTCCGGTGTTTAGCTTGAGATAGCCAACGGGTCTTTCGTCGATTTCAGCGAAAAAGAACTCGGAGCCATCTGTTCCAATCTGCGCCCGAATCTCGCTCGGATCGAAGGCGGCCGCGACATATTCAACAAGGTTGGCTGGATCGTTGTCTGATGCGAAGGTTGCGATAAATGTCTCACGGCCCAATTCTGCCAGCGCTTCGGCCTCGTCCGGCGTGACTCTGCGGATGATCAAGGGAGTTGCGGATTTCATTGCTTGATCCGTGGGGCCGGCCAGCTTTTGCGTCAATCGAAAGAAAAGGGCGACGCTCTCGATCCCGTGAGCGCCGCCCTTGCCTGTTACCCCGTCCAAGCGAGGGGTCTTGCTAGCTCGACTTAGTGAGCGTGGGCATCTCCGGCTCCGCGCGGCACGCGGATCGAGTCGACCAGTTTGCGGATCTCGACCGGGGTCTTGGCGGTGACGCTCGCCACTGCCATCGCCACACCGAAGTTGATCAGCATGCCGATCACGCCGATGCCTTCGGGTGAGATGCCCAGCAGCCAGTTATCCGCCACGTTCGCCGCCGGGTTCACCAGCTTGAAGTAGAGGATGTAGCCGAAGGTAAAGACCAGCCCGCTGACCATGCCCGAGATCGCACCTTCCTTGTTCATCCCCTTGAAGAAGATGCCCATGAAGATCGCCGGGAACAGGCTCGCAGCGGCCAAACCAAAGGCGAAGGCCACAACCTGTGCCACCCAGCCCGGAGGATAGATGCCGAGGTAACCCGCGACACAGATCGCCGCCGTGGCCGCCAGACGCGCCGCCAAAAGCTCACCCTTGGCCGAGATGTTCGGTGCAAAGGTGCTCTTGAGCAGATCGTGGCTGACCGAGCTGGAGATCACCAGCAAGAGGCCCGCCGCGGTCGAGAGCGCCGCCGCCAGACCGCCAGCAGCCATCAGAGCGACCACCCAGCCGGGCAGATTGGCGATTTCCGGGTTGGCGAGCACGAGTGTGTCACGGTCGACATAAACCTCGTTTTCGCTGTCCGGGTTGGGCGTGTTGGTCACAACCATTTCGCCATACGGCCCGCGCTCACCGGAGAATTCTGGCTTGCCTTCAAAGGCTGCACCGGGGCGATATTGCATCACGCCGTCGCCGTTCTTGTCCTGCCAGGCATAGAGGCCATTGTTCTCCCAGGTCGTGAAGAAGCCGTCGACCTGAGCGTACTCGGTGTCATCGACCTTATCGATGAAGTTGAGCATGCCGAACGCACCCACAGCCGGAGCGGTGGTGTAGAGCAGAGCGATAAAGACCAGCGCCCAGCCAGCCGATTTGCGCGCATCCGATGCCTTGGGCACCGTGAAGAAGCGCACGATCACGTGCGGGAGACCCGCCGTACCAACCATCAGAGCCATGGTGATGCAGAAAACATCGATCATGCTCTTCGAGCCGTCCGTGTAGGCGTTAAACCCAAGATCCACGAGGACGCTATCAAGCTTCTGCAAGACGCTTAACCCGGACCCATCTGCCACGGTGGAACCGAGGCCGATCTGCGGGATCGGGTTGCCCGTGATCAGGAACGACAGGAAGAAGGCCGGCACCATATAGGCAAAGATCAGAACGCAATATTGCGCGACCTGCGTGTAGGTGATGCCCTTCATGCCGCCCAGCACCGCGTAGATGAACACGATGCCCATACCGATGATCACGCCCCAGAAGATCGAGACATCAAGGAAACGTGAGAACACGATCCCAACGCCGCGCATCTGGCCCGCGATATAGGTAAAGCTGATGAAGATCAGACAGATAACCGCCACAACACGCGCGGCTTTCGAATAGTACCGCGTGCCGATGAAGTCGGGCACGGTGAACTGTCCGAACTTGCGAAGGTAAGGCGCAAGCAGCAGCGCGAGCATGACATAGCCGCCTGTCCAACCCATAAGGTAGACAGAGGCGTCATAGCCCAAGAAAGCGATGAGACCGGCCATGGAGATAAAGCTTGCGGCGCTCATCCAATCCGCGGCAGTGGCCATTCCATTGACGACCGGGTTGACCCCGCCGCCGGCGACATAGAACTCCTTCGTTGATCCCGCGCGGCTCCAGATGGCGATGCCAATATAGAGCGCGAAGGATGCGCCAACGAAGAGGTAGATCAGGGTTTGCGTGTCCATGTCTCAGCCCTCCTCAATCGTCGAGATCGTACTTGCGCTCGATCTGCTTCATACGAACAACGTAGAAGAAGATCAGCGCGATGAAGATGTAGATTGAGCCCTGCTGAGCGAACCAAAAGCCCAGCGGGTATCCGCCAAGGCTGAACTGGTCGAGGAAGTCGCGGAAAAGGATGCCGCAGCCAAACGAGGCCACGAACCAGACCGCCATCAGACTTACCAACAGCCGGACGTTTTCGCGCCAATAAGCGCCTTCGGCCGCTGTGGTTTCTTCGGAGGACTCGCTCGGTGGTGCCGAGGTGGCCGGCGAAACGGTGTCGCCCGTGTTCGTCCCCCCGGTGTCGAAATCGCCGGGATCGGCGGTGGAAATTGGTTCACTCATGTGACTCTCCCTTGAAAGCTCCCCGACCGCAAGAGAGGTGCGCCACGCACAAAGAGGCTCCTGCGATCTTGGCCTGCAGGCTATGGAAAGGGAGGCGCCGTTACGAGAGCGACTTTAGTCTTACTGTCACAAGCCTATCCCGCCTCGATATCACCAAGCGTGACATTCGGCGGCATCCGCGAAAGCTGCGCCTGAAACAATTCCGCAGCGGCGATTGCATCGGTTAGCGCGTCGTGCGGCTCGTACTCCGGCAGTCCGTAGCGTTTGCGAATGGTGGCAAGGCGGTATGCGTCCGCTTCGATGAGATTCGGATGCAACCGCCGTTCCAACGTCATGGTGCACACGGAGCGGATCGGCAGCTTTAGGCCTGATAACGACCTGACAGCCCCAGCCAGCGCGGTCTGTTCGATCGCAGCGGCGTGCGCGACCATAATCCGCCCCGCCAAGGCATCCAGGAGTGCGCGTATCACCTCAAGGATCGGTTCGCCCTTGGCTGCCCGTTCCTCGCCAATGCCGTGGATCGTCACCGCCTGCCGGTCGAGTTCGGCGTAGCTGCGGATGTCGAGTGATTGCGCTTCATCCAGTCGAAGGATTGTTCCTTCGAAGGGTGTCCAACCGGCCTGCAAAAGATGTGCGCCCTTGCGCAGGCCGTCGAGTTCGAAGTCGAGCGCGAGGTAGGGCGCTTCGCGCGCGGGCGTCGTAGGGTCGGGCCAATCCGCGCTGCCATAAGCGGAGAGCTTTGGGTACTCGCACCGGGCGAGCGCTTTCAGCTCGCGGCTTTCACGCCATTGGCGAAACAGGCTCACGCAATGCCGCCAGCGTAATTGCGGCGAAGCGCATCCAGCGCGTCCCGGATTACGGCGAAAGCGTCTTTGAGATAATCGCGCTCAAGCGAGGACAAGTCGTAGGGCGCAATCGCGTTATCGGGATGTTCCCCGCGTTCGACCTGCCGCGCTTGGTGGCTGATCCGCAATTCGTTGACGAACAAGAGCGCGTCTTCAAGGCTTCGCGCGTCATCGGCATGCATAACGCCCGACGCCTCCAGCGCACGAAGGCGGGGGATTGTGCCCACCTCCTCAATCCCAGCGGCGAGCGCCTGTGTCCGCGCAATGTCAATGATCGGCATGATCGCCTGCGATTTGGCGTTGAAAACCTTCTGCCCGTCTTCGGTCTTGTCGAGCACCAGATGGCGAAAGATGCCCAGTGGTATCTTGCTGCGCATGGCGTCCCGCGCCAGAAAGCTTATGAAAAGCGGATCGCGCGCGACACGTCCAACCACTTCGCGGCGCAAAGTCTGCGTCAAGCTTCGGTCCCCATAAACGGTGCGCATATCGAAGAATATGGTGGCGCGCATAACCCGGTCTTCGGTCGGCTGTGCGACCCAGCTTTCGTAACGGCTTTGCCAACCGCTGAGGGTAAGGCGCTGGTCGGCGTTTTTCGCCATGATCCCGCCCTTGCAATAGACAAAGCCGCAGGCGTTTAGGATGTCAGAAATCCGAGTGCCTAGTGCTTCGAAGTAGGCCTCGACGGCTTTGGGTAGCGCGGTTTCGCCAGTCTCATCGGCGATGATCAGGCCGTTGTCTTGATCCGAGCCTATCAACTGTTCCTCTCGCGCCAGCGAGCCGAAGACGACCAGCGCGTAGGGGCGCGGCGGCTGGCCCAACTCCTCTTCAGCCAGCGCGGCAGCGCGGCGGTGGCACGCTTCGCCCAAGGCGGACGCGAACCGCATGGCGTGGCTCGCCTGCACCCCGCCTGCGACCATCGCGGCGAAGCTTTCGGGTATCTTTAGCGCAGCGGCGACCAACTCCGCCTCGTCTTTGGACTTGGCGATCATCATACCCGCATCGATCGCGTTGCTACCTATCGCGGAGAGGATGTCGGTGGCCGAGAGGATGCCGAGCATGGCGCCCGTCTCGTCGACGACGGGTAAGTGGCGAAAGCCACCGCTGGCCATCATCGCCATCGCTTCGGCGATGGGCGCGTGCCCGCTGAGAACACGGGGACCGCGCGTCATAACCGCCTCGATCGGCTGATCGACCGCAACGCCCGCGCCGACGACTCGTTTGCGCAGATCCTTATCGGTGAAGATGCCCGTTAGCGCGCCATCGTCGCAGATGGCTAGCGTCGAAACATCCCTCTCGTTCATGAGCGCCACTGCGTCGGTGATAGGGGTGTTTGATGGGCAGGAAACCGGTTCCGCCCGCGCGATAAGGTCTTCGATTGGTCGATCATCGAGCGCAAATCCGCTGCTCTCCCGCCGCTGTTTCAGCGCGTGGGCAAGCCTGGCGGACTCGTCGTCTGCAAAGAAAGCGGCGAAGTCCTTGTGCGCTTGCCGAAGCGCGTGGAATCGCTCGGCGGGGAGTGCGTACAGGAGCGTGTCCTCGATCGCTGTCGTTGTGTTGCGAACTTCGCCGCCGCGCAAAAGAGAAGGGTAGGCAAAGGACCCCCCTGCTTCGATCCGGGCGCATAATTCCTCACCCGCCAGCATCAACTCGACCGCACCCGAACGCACCACGTAGAGCCGGTCATTCTGGTCGCCGGCTTCGATGACAGTTTCGCCGGCTTTGCGATAGCTGACTTCGATCTCGCGGCTGAGCGGCGCTAGCTCGTCCGGCCTCAACCGGTCAAACGGTGCGGTTGCGTTTAGGAACCGCGTAATCTCGCTGATTTCACTCGCCATAAAGGCGAGCATAGCTCCAGACGGCGTGTTTGCGTATCCCACTTTTGGCTAAAGCGGGTTGCTGCCCAGGCTCATTCGAGGCCAAGCTCGGCCAAGTTCATCGTCGCGGCTGAGTAGCTGGCCGAGGCCAAGCGTCCGTTCAATTCCGCCCTAATCCCACGAACCTGCGCGTCCGCGGCGGCTTCTTCGCGGCGGTTAACGAGGAAGAAATCGCCGGCGCCAAGGCGAAAGCGTTTGCGCTCTGCAGTGACCATCGCGGTCGCTTGCTCAACCTCGTCCACCGCCAGGTCGGCCAGGCGTAAGGCGGCGTTGAGATTGACAAGAATATTGTCGATTTCCACGCGAATCTGGTCTGCCGTTCGCTGTTCGCGCAGTTCAATCTCGCGCAGTTCGGCTTGGGCCCGTTGGACAGCACCGCGCGCAGTGCGACGCTGGAGTGGGACCGAAAAGGTCAGGCCAATAACGGTATCTGTTGAATCAAACGTCGGGCCACCATCGCCAATGGGGCCGAAATCACGGCTTAACTCGACCGAGAAATCGAGATTTGGCTTCAGATCGTTGCGGCGCAATTCCACTCGATTGCGGGCGCGTTCCAGCATGATCCGAAAATTTCGCAATTCGGGGCGTTGATCCAGAATGTCACTGCGCGCCATCGCCATCAGCGTTTGAATATCGGGCAATTCGGATAGCGCCTCTTGGGAAGGCAATTGCTCGCGCGACGGTACGATCAGCTTGCCCATTTCGTCGCGCAGATAAAAGGATAGCGTGTTGGACGCGGTGATAAATCCACGCTTGGCCTCTTCGAGCAAGCTGCGCCGACGGATCAGGTTCTGTTCGTTCTCCGTGACCGCGATCTGCGGCAGTGCGCCGGCTTGCACTTGCCGTCGAAGCCCGACCGCACGCGCTTCGGCGATTTCGAGCAGGTCTTCGTAAACTTGGATCTCATTGCCCATCGCGACCCACGTCCAGTACGCGCGCAACGCTTCGAACTGGACGTTGAGCTGCACCAGAAGGACATCAAGCCGCGCCTGACTGGCGGCCAATCGCGTGTCTTCCACTGCAAAGCGACGTTGGTCGATCCGGCGATTGCGCAGCAATGAGAATAGCGCTCCGACTTTGAACTCGCCTAGCTCGTTGGTGTTGAAGATATTCTCGTAGATCGGGAATGTCCCGTCGGAGAGGCGATAGCTGGCAAACACCTCACCGCCGAACGGCGCGATGGGTTGCGTCGCTTTGCCCTCAGCAAAACCGCCGGAAAAGGTGCCTGTGTAGCGGTCATAATACTCGCCGTTTAGCATCAAGTCGAAAGCGCCATCGGCCGCCAATTGATCCGAGCGCGAGGCGGCCTCGCGTTCAAACGCTTCGAGAATGCGCGGGAAGGTCAGAGCGCTGGAACGCAGAACTTCCTCCGGCAAAAGCGGCCCGTTCCGCAACGCTTGCGCGAGCGGTTGTTCGTTGGCCTCAATATTCTGCGCGACCAAAGGAAGGGCGCCCAGAAAAAGCAAGGCGAAGGCAGACAGACCCAAAAGGCCGGGCAGAGCGCCTCTGATGGCGAACAGTCTCACGGTTCAGCCGCTTTGCAGAGTGGACGTGCTGGCAGTCGAGGCCGCGCTGGCTCCGGCGGGAAGCTCAGGCGGGAAGTTGTTGAGCTGACGCCAGATTTCGTAGCCAACAGGCACCGTGTCCAGCAGGACAAAGGCCTGCCCCGCTGCACCAAAGCGTACAAAGCGCTCATCGGGCCAGGGTTCTTCGCCTTCGATAGTCTTTTCCTTGATCAAAACGCGAAAACGGCCGTCGACCTGTGCGGACTGATCAACCGCAACAACCTCGCCGGCGAAAGTGCCGACCGCCACGGAAGGCCAGCCACTGAATTGCACCGCTGGCCACCCTTCAAACTGAAGTCGCGCCGGTGCACCGATATAGACTAGACCGACATCGCGCCCATCGAGGAATACTTCAATTACGCGCTCGGAATTCTGCGGCACGAACGTAGCGAGTATGTCGCCCGCGTTGATAAAGGTCGCAGCATCACCGCCATTGATTGATTGGATGAAGCCATCGCGCGGCGCGGTGACCAGCTGGTTCGACTGGCGTGAAAGGCTGACATTGGTGCGTGCGAGGTTCGCTTGCGCTTCGGCGACGCTGCCTCGCATTTGATCCACACGGATAAGCGCCTGTTCGTAATCGCGCCGCGCCACCAAGCCAGATTCGAACAGCTCCTGCGAGCGGCGAAGGTCGATCTCTGCGGTCGCCTGCGCGCTCTTGGCGGCTTGCAACTGAACCTCGACCTGCGCACGTTCGGCTTCGAGGCGCTGGATCAGCTGCGGATCGATATCGGCGATACGAGCAATCGGATCACCTTTCTTGACCGCGCTACCATCGCGCACGAACCATTCCTCGATCCGGCCTGAGACCAGCGCGTTTATGTCCTGTTGACGCTCATTGGGATTGAGCGTCGTGATAACGCCGCGTCCGCCAACATTCTGGACCCAAGGCACGTAAATCAGGAACGCAACCGTCGCGACCAATCCGACAAGAAGAAGGAAAAAGGTCGTGCGAAAGATGCGCGGGAGTTTGATGTCACGCAGCGCCGTGAAGTGCGCCATGTCTTGTTCGAGAGCGGCCATATTTACTCCGCTGCCCCCAGCATGGTGGATGAAAGCGGGCGAGGCCCAGACTGCATACGCGGCGGCTTGCTGTTCACCGAGAGGCAGAAATCGTCGAAATTATCGTAATAGCGTTGCTGATGCGCTTCCATATGCAGGAACCGATCAAAGCCAAGATCAATCCGACGGTTCGAGAAGTAGATCACCGTTGAATAGGCTTGCTCGCGCAACTCATTCACTGCAGCCGCGAGGTTGTCCTCGTCCAAAAGATCGAACAGCTTGCTGAGCACCAGAATACGCGGCTGTTCAAGCAGCGCGTTGGCTAGCTTCAATTGCTGCAATTCCACGGACGAGAGCGGCCAACCGGTCGCGGCGATCGGGGTATCCAGGCCCTGTTCAAAGGTCGAAATCGTCTCGGTCAAACCAACCGTTTCCAGCGCGCCAACCATACGCTTTGACGCGGTTTCCTTGCAGGACAGGCCGAGATATTCCCGCACCGTCATGCCAACAAAGCTCGGCCGGTCGAGAACATGGACATCCTTGCGCAGATTGTGCGCCTCGATATCCGCAAAATCGATCCCGCCCAGAGTGGCAAAGCCGCCCTCGGGCAGTTGGTGCATCTTGAGAATGTTGGTGAAGAGCCGCTGCACGCCATGGTGGCTGGCACTCGCCATAACGATGGCGCCGCTAGGGATCTCAAGGTTGAATTCGGCGTCTTCATGGCGCGCGCGGCCACGCACACCGCTCAACACAAGAGTGTGCTCGGTAACGTTAATCGGATCATCACCCGCGGGTTCTTCCTGTTCGACGTCATAGAAGAGTGAAATCTCCTCAACCGCCGCGCATAGATCGTAAAAATAGGTAAGATAGGTTCCCAGCTGCGCCACGCCAAAGAACGCCGTCGACAACACCAGTTCGGCTGCGACCAGCTGTCCCAGGGTCAGCTCATTGGTGATCACCAACCAACCGCCAAGCCCCAACAACGCCGCGCTTGCCGCCGCGTAGAGCGTCAGAAAGGCGAGCGTCTGGCCAAAGTGGTTGCGGAAGTGCTTTTTGCGCTCAGTGATGTAGTCTTGGGTGTGCTTGTTGCTTTGCTTGAAAGCGTAATCGATCCGACGCTGCGATTTGAAGAAGCCGTTGGATTCGCCAACCGTCTCCAACCAAGTGGCGGTTCCGTGTTTAGCGTGGGATAGATCAATCCCTGAACGCACAGCGCGTGAACCCCAAACTATCCAAATTAACCAGATAACGGCGGACATGATCAGCGTGAACAGCAGGAAATAGGGGTGATACAACGACACCAGAATGAAGCCAGTGAACACCTGCAAGACGACGGTAAAGCCGCCGACAAACAAGATCGGAATCGCTTTCTCGACGTTGATTACGTCGAAATAGCGGTTGAACAGCGAGCTTTTGCGTGCGTCACCAAAGAATGGGTTCTTTGCGTAAACTGAGAGCAGAGAAATCTCTGCCACCATGCGTGCGTAAAAACGCCGCGAGAACATCTCCATCAGGTGAATACGCAGCGCGTAAAGAAGTCCGAACACCATCAACAGGCCGAACAGCGTCAGCGTCAGCACAACCAGCGGTGTCGCCATCGCGGTGTTAGCGACGGTGTTGATCAGCATCTGCACTGAAATCGGCGTCGCCAAGCTAAGCAGGGAGATACCCACGCCGTAAACCAGCGCGAGCCAATAGAAGTTGCCTTCCGGGCGCAGGATACTGAAAAACGTCCGAAAAAAATCCGGAAGCGAAATTCGGTCGCCGTATGATGTCTTCTTCACGGCCATGTTTCGTTACGATCCATCCGGCGCGTCGCCGCGCCAAGTTTGCGGGGTTTGGTATGGTTTCACAATCCGACGATCCCTAGCCGAAAGCGCGCATCCACCCGTCAAATCCAACGCGAAGGTGGCGGCAAGGTTCCAACAACTCATGCATAACATGCAAGTATTTAGGGTCGAATATAGCCCCGTTTCAACGGCGAGCTGGACTATCAAACAGGGCGCAGGCGCACTCAGCTGCACAAACCTGACTTGCACTTGAACGCACAGGCCCGCACGAGGGGCAATTCGTATTGCTCCTTCTTCGTCCACATAAGAGCGGATTTTGATGCTTTTGATCGCGTATCTGGCGAACCCTAGCGGCACACAACGCACCCAGAAAAGCGCTGTAACGTGAGCGAGCCGTACGAACTCGTCTTGGTCGGCGGTGGGCATGCGCATGTCGCTGTTCTGGCCGATTGGGCTCAGCGCGGATGCCCTGTGGAACGGGCCGCTTTGCTCACGCCGTCCCCTCAATTGCGCTATTCCGGCATGGTACCGGGTTGGATTTCGGGCGAGCATGGAATTGAGGCGGGTTTGGTCAACCTGGCTGGGTTGGCCAAAGCGGCTGGCGTTGAACTGGTCCTCGATCGCTGCATTGCGCTCGACCCGGCCACTCGAAACGTATTGACGCTGGAGCATGGCGTCCTTCGTTTCGATCACGCTTCCATCGACGTGGGCGGAGTGGGGCGAGCATCCAGAGTTCTGGGAAACGATCCGCGGCTGGTTGATGTGCGACCGATCGACCGATTTGTTGAAGAAATCGCAGAGCGCGCGTCCGGTGCTCATAGAGTCGCCGTTGTCGGAGGAGGCGCGGGCGGTGTCGAGCTTGCCTTCGGCTTGGGCAATCGTGCACGCGGGAACGGCCCGCCCCACATCACAATGATAACCGGAGAAGGAGGATTGCTCCCCGGCTTCTCTGAGCCTGTAACGCGATCAGTGCGCGCTGAAATGGATAGGCAAAGCATCCATGTTTTCGAAGTCGATGCCTGGATGGAGCGCGGGGTCCTGATGGCCGGCGAAGTGGAAGTGCCAGTCGATCTGATCGTTGCCGCGATTGGGTCTGGCGCGCCTGATTGGCCAGTGGCTGGGGGGCTGGCGGTGGATCGCGATGGCTTTATCGCGGTTGACGCCCACCAGCGATCCACCTCGCATCCGCACATCTTTGCTGTGGGAGACTGCGCCCGGCGCATGGACAGCAATGTCGATCACGCTGGAGTGCACGCCGTCCACGCGGGACCCGTGCTCGCGGCCAATTTGCGCGCCGTTTCGAGTGGCAAGGAACCACGCCAGTCCTATCGCCCGCGCCCGGCGAGCCTTTACTTGCTGTCCACCGGAAATGGCTCCGCCATTGCGAGCTATGGTCCCCTTGCCACCAAGGGAAAATGGGTCGCTCGTCTCAAAGCGTGGATCGATACACGCTGGATCGCGCGCTACGCCGCCTTGAGTAATCGCGCGTAACCTTGCAGGACGGGCCGGCGTATAGGCCTTTGAGCGGTCCACATTGGGATCCGCAACGCAATCCGCACCAAGGGGGCATCATGAAGAAGCTTTTCATTCTTGCAGCTATCGTCGCGTTGATTGCGGCCTATTTCATCTTTGATCTGGGCGCGTATCTGACGCTCGATGGGATCAAGCGGGTCTCCTCCGATGTGAGTGGCTTCTACGAGGAAAACCCCGCGCTGGTTCTGGGCGGGTTTTTTCTGATCTACGTCGCTGTGACCGCCGCATCCTTGCCTGGCGCGGCGATTATGACGCTGGCCGCGGGCGCGCTGTTCGGCCTTGTGACCGGCACGATCCTTGTCTCTTTCGCCTCGACGCTTGGCGCGACACTGGCGTTCCTCGCGTCGCGCTATGTGCTGCGCGACACAATGGAGAGCCGGTTTGGCGACCGATTGAAACGGATTAACGAAGGGCTTGAGCGTGACGGCGCGTTCTACCTTTTTACCCTGCGCATGATCCCCGCCGTGCCGTTCTTCGTCATCAACCTCGTCTTTGGCTTGACCCGGATCAAGACCTGGACCTTCGCCTGGGTCAGCCAGATCGGCATGTTTCTTGGCACCATCGTTTACGTCAACGCGGGGACGCAGCTGGCACAGATTGACAGCCTTTCCGGCATCGCCTCGCCAGCAGTAATCGGATCGTTTGTTCTCCTCGGCATTGCGCCATGGATCGCTAAGGGCATCATCGGCTGGATCAAAGCCCGTAGAGTGTACGCCGGATTCGCAAAGCCAAAGAATTTCGATCGCAATCTGATTGTGATCGGTGCGGGCTCCGCCGGTCTCGTCTCTTCGCTCATCGGATCGACTGTCAAAGCGAAGGTCACCTTGGTCGAAGCGGGCGATATGGGGGGTGATTGCCTGAACACCGGGTGTGTGCCCTCAAAGGCGCTGATCAAGAGCGCCAAAGTCGCCGAAGCCATGCGCCACGCGGACAAATACGGCTTGACCTCTCACGAACCAGAGGTCCCCTTCAAGCAGACCATCACGCGCGTGATGGACATCATCAAGACCATCGAACCGCATGACAGTGTGGAGCGCTACACCGGCCTCGGCGTGGATGTGATCAAGGGTTACGCCAAGATTATAGACCCCTGGACGGTCGAGATTGCGTTGAACGAGGGCGGGACCAAACGCCTCACCACACGCAGCATCGTGATCGCCACCGGCGCGGAGCCGGTGGTTCCCCCGGTCGAGGGGATTGAGGACAGCGGCTACCTCACCAGCGAGACGATGTGGGACGGTCTGGGCCAATTCGATAAAGCGCCCGAGCGTGTTGCGGTGCTGGGCGGTGGTCCTATCGGGTGCGAGATTTCGCAGGCGCTTTCGCGGCTGGGGTCCAACGTGACGCAGGTCGAGATGCACCATTGCGTGCTAGGCCGCGAGGATCCGGAGGTCTCCGAGTTGGCGCAGCAATCGCTCGAAGGCGCGGGCGTAAAGGTTCTGACCAGCCACCGCGCGGTTCGTATCGAAAACGGCACGCTGATCGCGCAGGGCGAGGATGGCGAGAAAAGCGTATCGTTCGATGCGCTGATCGTGGCGGTGGGGCGAAAGGCCCGGCTCACCGGCTTTGGCCTCGAAGACCTTGGCGTCGAGACCGAGAAGACAGTCGTGACCGACGAATATCTCGCGACCAAGTTTCCCAATATCTACGCTGCGGGCGATGTCGCTGGCCCCTACCAGTTCACGCACACCGCCAGCCATCAGGCCTGGTACGCGAGTGTGAACGCGCTGTTCGGCCAATTCCGCCGGTTCAAGGCGGATTACCGTGTTATCCCGGCGGTCACCTTCCTCGATCCTGAAGTGGCGCGGGTCGGCATCAACGAGACCGAAGCGAAAGAGCAGGGCATTGAGGTTGAAGTGACCCGCTACGACCTCGATGATCTCGACCGTGCGATCACGGAAAGCGAAACCAGCGGTTTTGTGAAAGTGCTGACCCCGCCCGGCAAGGACACGATCCTCGGCGTGACCATCGTGGGCAGCCACGCGGGCGAGCTGCTCGCCGAATATGTGTTGGCCATGAAGTACAAGCTGGGCCTCAACAAGATTTTGGGGACGATCCACTCCTATCCGACCATGGCTGAGGCGAACAAATTCGCGGCGGGCAATTGGAAGAAGGCGAACAAGCCGGAATGGGCGCTCGAATGGGTTGAACGCTACTTTAATTGGCGGCGCGGCTAACCTAGACCACTGCCCTATGGAATGGTTCGACCAATTGCGCCCGATTGCCGGGATCGCCGTCCTTGTCGGGCTCGCCTGGGCGATCAGCGAGAACCGGGCTGGGCGGCCGAGTTTCAAGTGGGTCGCGGGCGCGCTGGCTTTGCAGGCGGCGCTCGCCTTGCTGATTATCCGCGTGCCTTTTGTGTGGTCGGCGATGGAGTACTTGAACAAGGGCGTTTCCGCGATTGAGCGGGCGACCCTCAAGGGTTCATCCTACATGTTCGGCTATCTCGGCGGCGCGGCTTTGCCATTTGAGCTGAAGGAAGGTGCAGATGCGCCTCTGATAATCGCTTTTCAGATCCTGCCGCTGGTGATTGTGTTCTCGGCGCTTGCCGCTTTGCTGTGGCATTGGGGCGTGCTGCGCGCGGCGGTGAACGGGCTTTCCTTCCTCCTGCGGCGTACCCTTGGCGTGAGCGGCGTTGTAGGCCTCGCGGGCGGGGCTAATATGTTCCTAGGCGTGGTCGAAAGTCCCCTGGCCGTACGCGCCTATTTTGCAAAGGTCAGCCGGTCTGAGCTGTTTCAGATTATGGTGCTGGCCATGGCGACCATTTCGGGCGCCATCCTGATCCTCTATGCGACCACGTTGCGAGAGACGGTCGACAACGCGGTTGGTCATATGATTGCGGCCTCTTTGGTGTCGCTTCCGGCGGCACTCTTGATCGCTAGGCTGATGGTGCCGGGGTCACCCGAAGACGAGGCCACCGCAACCGAAGACGGTGAAAGCGGCCTCACTTATGAAAGCAGCATCGACGCGATCGTCAAAGGGACGATGGACGGGATGCAGTTGTTCCTCGCGGTGGTGGCGATCATCATTGTGGTGTTCGCTCTGGTGGCGTTGGCTGACGAGGCGCTGAGCCTTCTACCTCTGGTTGGCGACGAACCGCTCACCCTCAAACGCGTCTTTGGCTGGGTGTTCGCGCCGCTGATGTGGTTGATCGGTGTGCCATGGGCTGAGGCGGGGACTGCGGGCGGTCTGATGGGCACCAAGGCGATCCTGAACGAATACGTCGCCTATCTGGAGCTTGCCGCGCTTGATGCGGGGGCGCTGGGCGAGCGAAGCTTGTTGATCGTGACCTACGCGCTGTGCGGAGTGGCCAACCTCGCAAGCGTTGGTTTGCTGGTGTCAACCATTGGCACCTTATGTCCGGAACGCCGGGCAGAAGCCGCTAGTCTGGGCATAAAGAGCTGGATCGCGGGCAATATCGCCACTGCGATGACGGGGGCCTGGATTGGGCTCCTGACCTTTGTCAGCGGGGGGTAGGGCGGATGCTTGATTCCAAGATTCGCCCGCTGATCGACCCGCCGCTCAACGCCGTCGGGCGCGCTTTGGCGGGCGTGGGTGTGACAGCGAACTTGTTGACGTTCACCGGGCTGGTTATCGGTTTGGGCGGGGCTGTGGCGATTGCGCACGGGCACCTTGCGATTGGCCTTGGTTTCATCGTCGCCAATCGCGTCCTAGACGGTCTTGATGGAGCAGTAGCCCGCGCCAAAGGCCCGACGCCTCTGGGCGGCTATTTCGATATTGTGGCCGACTTTGCGTTCTACGTATCTATCCCGCTCGCCTTTGGAGTATTGGACCCGGCCTACACGCTGGCAGCGCTGGTCCTGGTGGCGAGCTTCGTTCTGACCGGTGTGAGCTTCCTAGCCTTCGCTGTCACCGCCGCCGGACGCGGGATCAGCACCGAAGCGCATGGCAAGAAGAGCTTCTTCTACTCAACCGGGTTGGCCGAAGGAGCCGAGACGATCGCCGTCTTCGTCGCAATGTGTCTACTGCCGCAGTTTTTTGCGTTTTTGGCCTATGGCTACGCCGCGCTGTGCATTCTGACAGTGATCCAGCGCACCGCGCTCGCCGCCATTACGTTTCGCGACTAGTCGCCGTCCTACAGGCCCAGTCGCTCTGCGGTGCGCGCCCGAAGATCCATGATGCGCTTAGCGTTGGCGCCGAGATCGCTCTGACCGACGCGGCTCACCGAGCGAAAGTCTATCTGCCCTTCCGATGCACGCGCGACAATGTCGTCTTGAAACCCAAACCAGAACGTCTCGGCCAATCCCTCAACCGATCCCGTTTCCGCGTCATAGCGGATACCGGTGAAGCCCATATCGGCCATGGCGAGCTGCAACGCATTGACCGCGGCATCTGGCTCGGTTTCGCCAGTCGCAAGCGGAGTAAGCTCCGGATAGTTTTGCGACACAATCTGCGCCGTGGTCATCTGCGCCAGCGGCGGCTTGGCTTCGCCAAACTGCTCGGTCTCACCCAGCGGAGTGTCGTAAGCGTTTATGGGATTGGCGCCGCTTTCAGCACGGGCCGCTAGGATCTCGGCCGAAAACGCTGGAGGGTTTGCGATGTCCGTCGACATATCGTGGATCGGGTGACTGCCCGCGCCTAGGATCACTGGTGCAAACAACAGCGCGAACCCCAGTGGAACGATCAATCCAAACACCGCTGACAACAAACCGCGCCGGGTGCCCGAACGCAGGATCAGCGCAATCGATACGATGGCGATCAAAGCGGTGAGACCGATCAGGATCAGCCCACCCAAACCGACGGCCCCTAGGCCCGCTTGCCAGTTCCACAAACCAAACTTGGTCCCGAGTGCGCTAGCCATCAGGAAGATCGGTAGGAAAATCGCAAGAGCGCGAGCGAGTCGGGCGTGCCAAGGTGTTTTGTTGTCCATGATGCATCGTCTTAACGCGCCGTGACGCGAGCGCAATATTGCGCCTCGGCTTATCGCCCAACGAACTCGCCTCAGGTCTCTGGGGGCAGAGAAATTTCACTGGGTCGGAAACTAAACCGAAATGGCGCGTTTCAAGGTCAATCGTCGCTGTTTTGCGGCTTGCCGTAGCGGCGATGATCGCTTTCCATAGCTTCCAAACTCTTTTAGGGATCGGGGGTCGCGGGAAAAGACTAATTTTTGAGGGAATACAATTATGAAGCGTAATGGACTTTTGAGCGCTGCGGCGTTCGTCAGCCTCGCAACTCTGACCGCCTGCGGCGGCCAAGCACCCGCTGCTGAAGAAGCTCCTGCCGAAGAAGCGGCAGCTCCGGCGGCTGAAGCGCCCGCAGCTGAAGAACCGGCTGTTGAAGAAGTGGTTGAAGTGCCCGCCGTTGAAGCAAACGGCACGGTCATCGAGATCGAAATGTACACCAAGGATCCCGACGATTCGAGCAAGCTTCAGGTTTACAAACCGCGCCTTGTGACCGCGAATGTCGGTGACACGATCAAGTTCTTGCCCACCAATCCAACGCACCAATCGTCGTCGATCGACGGCATGCTGCCCGCTGGCGTTGAAGGTTGGGAAGGCAAAATCAACGAAGAAGTGTCCTACGTCATCCCGGCTGCTGGTGTTTACGGTTATAAGTGCGTCCCGCACTACGCCGCTGGCATGGTTGGCCTGATCGTTGTTGACGGCGGCGACAATGTCGACGCTGCGAAGGGTGTGACCCACCCGGGTCTCGCCAACCGCGCATTTTCGGAAATCTTCGAGGAAGCTGGCCTCTAAGCTGAGCGCAACTCGAACAAAAAGGGCGGCGTGAGAGATCACGCCGCCCTTTTTTGTCTTTGAATGAGTGTCCGCGCTCGCTGAACCCGGTCAGCGTATCTCAAAAAATGCTACGCAGCCGTCGCCATACGAGCCAGCTCACATTGCGACCAGATTTCGCTGAGAGCGTTGATGAGGCGGTCAATGTCCCCATCGCTATGCACAGGGGAGGGAGTCAGCCGGAGGCGCTCGGTCCCCACCGGAACCGTCGGATAGTTTATGGGCTGCACATAAATGCCATGATTATCCATCAGCCAATCGCTGATCATTTTGCACTTCTTCGCATCGCCGACCATCACCGGAATGATGTGGCTCGGATTGTGCAGATGTGGGATGCCCATAATGTCGAGCTTGCGACGAACCTGCGCTACACGGTCCCGCTGCTGTTCGCGTTCCTCGTCGCTCACTTTCAGATGACGAATACTGGCCGCCGCGCCCGCCGCTACAGCCGGTGGTAAAGCGGTTGAGAAGATGAAGCCGCTCGCAAAGCTGCGCACGAAATCGACAAGGTTGCGCGAGGCCGCGATATAGCCGCCCATGACACCATAGGCCTTGCCCAGCGTGCCTTCGATCACGTCGATCCGGTCCATCAGACCCTCGCGTTCCGCGACGCCGCCACCGCGCGGGCCGTAAAGGCCGACAGCGTGGACTTCGTCGATATAGCTGAGCGCGCCGTGCTTTTCGCATACGTCCAGGATTTCTGCGATCGGGGCAATATCGCCGTCCATTGAATAAACGCTCTCAAACGCGACTAGTTTGGGTACGTCTCGATCGAATTCGGACAGCAAGCGGTCGAGATCCTCGACGTCGTTGTGCTTCCAGATCTTGTAGGGCGCGCGGCTGTGGCGCACGCCTTCAATCATCGAAGCGTGGTTAAGTGCGTCTGAGAAGACAACGCATCCCGGAATCTTGTTCGCAAGCGTGCCAATACCGGCCCAGTTCGAAACATAGCCCGATGTGAAGAGGAGAGCGCTTTCCTTGCCGTGCAAATCGGCAAGCTCGGCTTCCAGTTCCACGTGGTAGTGGTTGGTGCCTGAAATGTTGCGGGTGCCGCCTGCGCCAGCGCCGCACTCATCAAGCGTGTTGTGCATCGCTTCGAGCACGGCCGGGTGTTGACCCATGCCAAGATAATCGTTCGAGCACCAGACAGTGACCGCCTGCGTGTCCTCGCCATCGAGGAAACGGGTTGCGTGGGGGAATTTGCCGCGATGGCGCTTGATATCCGTGAAGACGCGGTAGCGCCCCTCTTCGCGAACACTCTCGAGCTCGTCCGCGAAAAAACCCTCGTAATCCATGTGTCTTCCCCCCTCAGGGCTCTTGCTCTTCAAATCAGTCATTAGAGTCAACCAACTTCGTTGTATTCAGTGCAGCGGCGGCTGGCTTTCCAGCCTCAACAACGCGTTTTCGAAACGCCCACCCCCAAAGCATCCCATCCCGAAACGGGAGTGCCAGAAACGCGTGTTCCAAGGCGCCCAAGAGGCATAGTGTGGTGAGAAGGCTCGCCCCGACCATCTCGGCGCTGCCTAAATCGGCCTGAAGCGCAAGCGAGCCAAACCATGCTGCGGCTGCAGCGATGGCAAAGATTGATGCGCCCAGGAGCCATGTCATCCGGTTCTGACCAAAATAGGTCTTCAGATAATCAAGATGCGGCGGCAGCATTTCGGCGGTCGAATTTGGGACGCCGACAAACATGTTGATCTTAGCCGAAAGCCGAAGCCCAAAAAGTAGCACAAACACCGTTGCGCCGATCTGATTGACGGCGTTCCATGAGAGCGAGATGAGCAGCAAAGCCGTTAGGGCGAGCACGACTTCATGATGGATCACGGTTGCGGTGGCTTCTGCAAAGCGACGCGCGCCGGTCAGACCGGGCGACGCTGGTTCGCGACGCGGGCCAGCGGCGGCTCCGGTCAGAAAACCAATTTCGTGCCATCCCCACACCATCAACGCCCCCACAAACGCGGCGTAGACGGCGAGAACCGAGACACTTTGCGACGCGACGAGAATCACGATCAACCCCGTGATCCCGCCGATCCCGCCGATCAAGATGCTGCGGGGGAATGTTTTGGCGTCGCGGTTGTCCGCCCACGCGACAAGGCCGGTTGCGACGAACCAGATCGCAATCGTTACGATGAACGGGACAATATGGCCGTTCCAACTCACCATGCGGGATGAAGGCGGATTGTGGATGGTAGCGCGTTTGACTTGGGCCGGTGGAAATACATCCGCGCAAACGCAAAGCCGGCGCCCGCCATGCCGCTTGCGCGTTTGATCAGGCCGCCCAGACCGCCTTGCGCTTTTCCATCCTCGATGCGGATGGATGCGAGGCGCAGGTTCTCCATTTGAGTGCGAAACGAAGGATCATCGATGTCGAGTTCCACGGGGTAGACCTGGCGTGCGATCTGATTGGTGATCCTGAACACTTCGTAATCGTATTCGGTAGGATCCACGCCCAGCGCTTTGTGAAAAACTGGCCGTGCGTGATCGCGCACATACATCGTCGCGTAAACCGAAAGCAGGAAGAAGCGAATCCACAGCTTGTTCTTGCCCTTCAGCAGCTGAGGATCGGCGTGCATCAGCATGGCAAACGCTTCGCCGTGGCGGAACTCGTCGTTGCACCATTCTTCGAACCAATCGAAGATCGGGTGGAATTTGTTTTCCGGATGCTTTTCCAGGTGGCGGAAAATCGTAATGTAGCGCGCATATCCGATCTTTTCGGACAGGTAGACGGCGTACCAAATGAACTTTGGCTGGAAGTAAGTGTACTTCTTCGTCTTCGTTAGAAACCCAAGATCAACGCCAATGCCAGCGTCCTTGAGGCTTTCATTGATAAATCCAGCGTGCCGACTTTCATCGCGGGCGAGCAGCTTGAAGAGCTGCTTCACATCGGGGTTCTTGGTACGCTTCGCTATCTCAGCGTACAGCACACAGCCGGAAAACTCCGAAGTCATTGAGCTCACCAAGAAGTCTGTGAATTCAGCGCGTAGATCGGGCTCTAAGCCCTCAATAATTCCGGCGAAATCGTTTTTGTGGCGAAAATGTGTTTTGTTCGGATCGCCAACCATATCCGCGATAAGCTGGTCCCACTCTTCGCGCACTAGGCTCACATCGATCGCGTCAAGCGCGTCAAAATCGGTTGTGTAGAACCGGGGAGTGAGCACAGTGTCTTGGGTGGCAAGCGCCATCGCTTCTTCGCTGGTCATCATCGCATGACCCGGATCGGCTTTCACCTGCGTGTGTGCGTTCATTTGATCCTCCCGGCGTTGAAACTGACTTCGTAGAGTTCGGCCAAGTCGAAATAGGCCGCCGCGCGCACCAGAGCCCGTTTGACGGGTCCAGCGCGCGTGACGGTGGCGGTGCGATTGAAAATCTCACGGCTGCCAAAAGGAATGGAGATTGGATCTCCGTGAATCCGCACTTTGTCGCCAGCTTCCATCAGAACGTCATCGGGCAGATCGACATGCGCGTGAAAATGTTCAGGGCTTTGCTCGACGGTGATGGTGCAGGGCACATCAAACACTCGAGGGTTTGCGGCCCGTTCGCCTTGGGCGCTGCCAGCTTTGATAGCTGATCCCGATGCTATCGTTGTATCCATCACTCGCGTCCCTTTGCCATGATGTCTTTGTAGATCTCGTGTGTATTCCGGCCGAATGCGTGCAACTCGACCGAGCGCTCGGTTTGCGTATCGCGCAAAGTCATGGCGCCATTGTCCCAAGCGATAAGTTCGAATGGCACTAAGGAATCAAAGCCTCGCTGTTGCCGCCCCGTTGCCATCGCGCGGGCAGTCGCGCGGACAAACCCACCTTTGCCCTGAGGGTAGCGACCCAGTTCTTCACCCGTTTCGGCATCGGACACCCACACATCGCCATTGGCCCCGTCGTGAAACTTGATGCTTCGCGTATCGACCGATGTAACGCCGCGTTCGGCGCGAATTTGATCGGGATCGCCCTGACGTTCGAAGAAGCCAAGATTGGTCGAAATTGTCAGCGCGAGGCTGATCCCGATCACGCTTATGCAGGCGATAAGCGGGAGCCGATGCATCCGCAAATCGGTGGGTTTGATAGCCTGACTGTTCACGCTGGAGCTCCTCCGAGGCCTTGATTGCCAGAAGCTGCGCCTTGGTCCTTGATATCGATCAAGCCGCGTTCAATCGTCGCGTATTCACCGCAAGCCGAAGCGAGCTTTTGCGCAACGGTCGCCGCATCCGGCACTGCGCGTAGGAGCGGCTGTGGCTTCCATACGCGGAAAGAGCGAACGTGTGGCCAAAGCAGCAGATAGCTAAGTTGGTGTTTGCCGTTCAGCTCTAACAGGATGTCGCCATGCCCCTTGCTTCGACTGCGCAGTTTCGCGTTCGCAACGCGCTTAAGTGGAATGCTCACGCGCTTTTCAACAGCAAGCCCCGCGAGGATCATCAATCTGTGGTTGGTTAGAATGTAGGCCGAGTGACGAGCCGAATAGATCCCGATTGCAAGAAGTATCGCGTAAGCCATAAGGCCCATCACAGCGAGCGTAAGCGCTGATCCCCAGCCATCTGTGGCCAGACCAATCGCCGAGAGAACTGTGAAGTAGATGGCCACGCTGTTGGTGTGAAACGCGGCGGCTGCGTGCCGGAAAGGCTCCGGTTTTCCTCGCCACAACACCTCTTCGTCCAAAGCGCGGCGGAACATGACTTCCACCGACGCTTCAGGAATCTCGACGCTGCCATGGCCAGCCAGCGACGCCGCTGAGGCACCGCTGGTCTTAGCCGTTTGGGTTGCGTTTAGATCCATGGCTCACTCCGCTCGGGCGTCGCGTACATGTACCCGCCGCCGTAATAGGCCTGGATCTTGTCCTCCTCGAGGCGCGTGATCTGGCCGGGTGTCTTGATCCCCGGGACATCCGCGAACTGGTCCTTGGTGATCGCGTCGATTTGGACAAGCTCCTTCTGCTCCCAGCCAAGGCCGTGAAGAAGACCTTTACCCTGGACCACGGTAACGGCCATCGGAGCGAGAACCTTATCGCCAGCGTTGGTTTCGATTTCGATGTAGCGGATAAGATGTTCGGACTGGTCGACCCAGATATCGGTCACCTTACCGGCCAGTTCGACATTGCAATCGTAAACCGACCAACCGACGATATTCGGATCGTTTGGCGCGATCATGATGTCGTGACTGTCGGCCAGCGGCACGATCCGATTGCGGCCGTCAAAGGTCAGGTCCGGGTAATCCTGACGATTCGCATAAGCAGCTGGACCGACGCCATCTTTCATTGGATTGCCGGTGGGAATGTAAGGCGATCCACTGCCACCAACGGCTTGTTTGGCGGCAATGTCCATGCTGTCGCGCGGTTGGTCTTCGGGCACATAGGTGCCACGGCCGTTAGGCAGCTTGAAGACTTTCTTGGGACCTTGCGTCAAAGGCCATGTGTCCAGAGCGCCGGTCTGATCATCTTCTAGCGGATAGCCTTCGCGGCGGCTTTCCCGATTGAGATAAATCACGAGCCCAACGAAAAAGATGAAAAATAGGAAGAACGCCAGTTCAGCGACGTCAAACGAGCCTACGATGTAGGTGGCATTCATCGCCAGAATGCCGAAGATATCAGGAAGTGTCATGTTTTAGTCCTCCGGTGGATCTGTGCGGCTGTCCTTCGGCTTATCCCGTGGCGTGGGGCGGTCGCGG
>JBCCAH010000006.1:0-215517 GCA_039814925.1 Pseudomonadota bacterium | reverse complement strand
TTACGCTCAAACTTTTCCTTCGCCATTTTCCGTATACCTTCTCTTGGAATTCTTGATTTTCTGAGGGGGAAAGGGCGGACCCCCAAGACCCTGAGGCCTGAATCAGGCGCCGCCCCTAGCCGTGCTTGCGATCTTAAGCAAGCTTCTCCTTGACCTTCTGCGCCTCGCTCGACGGAACTTCGTCATAGTGCGAGAACTGCATCGTGTATTGCGCGCGGCCCTGCGTGAACGAACGCAGCTCGTTCACGTAGCCAAACATGTTCGCCAGCGGCACGAAAGCTTCGACCGCTTGCGCGTTACCGCGGCTGTCTGTGCCCTGGATTTGACCACGACGGCTGTTGAGGTCGCCGATCACGTCACCAAGGTAATCCTCAGGCGTGACGACTTCCACTTTCATCACCGGCTCAAGCAGTTTGATACCGCCGCGTTCAGCCGCTTCACGCATAGCGCCCTTACCGCAGATTTCGAAAGCCACGGTGGACGAGTCGACATCGTGGTACGCACCATCGCTGACGTGGATCGTGAAATCGATGATTGGGAAGCCAATCATATAGCCGCTTTCGGCTTGATCGCGGATGCCCTTTTCAAGCGACGGGATGTATTCCTTCGGAATGTTACCGCCCTTGATGCTTTCCTCGAACACAACGCCTTGGCCGCGTTCACCCGGGCTGAAGCTCATCTTGGCGCGGGCAAACTGCCCGGTACCGCCCGACTGCTTCTTGTGGGTGTAGTCGACTTCGATCTCGCGACCGAGCGATTCACGATAAGCCACCTGCGGCGCACCGACATTCGCTTCGACCTTGAATTCGCGCTTCATGCGATCAACCAGAATGTCGAGGTGGAGTTCACCCATTCCCTTGATGATCGTCTGACCGCTTTCGTGGTCGGTGGTAACTCGGAAGCTGGGGTCTTCGGCGGCCAGGCGGTTCAGGGCGACGCCCATCTTTTCCTGGTCGGCCTTGGTCTTCGGCTCGACGCTGAGCTCGATAACCGGATCCGGGAACTCCATACGCTCAAGGATGATCGGCGCGTTGGTGGCGCAAAGGGTATCACCGGTGGTGGTTTCCTTCAGGCCCGCAATCGCGACGATGTCGCCGGCGAACGCCTCATCGATGTCCTCGCGGTTGTTCGAATGCATCAGCAGCATACGGCCGATTTTTTCCTTCTTGTCCTTGACCGAGTTCAGAACCGAACCCTTGGCCAATTGACCCGAATAGATGCGGGTGAAGGTGAGCGAGCCCACGAACGGGTCGTTCATGATCTTGAACGCAAGCGCCGAGAAGGGCGCATCATCGCTCGAAGGACGCTCGTCTTCCTCGTCGCTGTCCGGCTTCACACCCTTAATCGCGGGCACGTCGAGCGGCGAAGGCATGTAATCCACCACCGCGTCCAGGAGGGGCTGAACGCCCTTGTTCTTAAACGCCGAGCCGCACAGCACGGGAACGAACGCGCGCTCCATCGTACCCTTGCGGATAAGGCGCTTGATCGTCGCAACGTCAGGCTCTTCGCCTTCGAGATAGGCTTCCATGACATCGTCGTCTTGCTCGACAACGGTCTCAATCAGCTTCTCACGATACTCGGCCGCCTTGTCAGCGAGGTCCGCGGGGATCTCTTTGTGCTGATAGGTCGCGCCCAGCTGCTCGTTGTCCCAGATGATCGCGCGGTTGCCGACGAGGTCAACGACGCCCTGAAGGTCGCTTTCCGCGCCAACCGGGAGATAGAGAACCAGCGGCGTCGCGCCGAGACGGTCGATGATCGACTGAACGCAGTAATAAAAGTCAGCGCCGGTGCGGTCGAGCTTGTTGATGAAGCACATGCGCGGAACGCCGTACTTATCCGCCTGACGCCACACGGTTTCGGACTGCGGCTCAACGCCGGCCACGCCGTCAAACACGGCAACCGCGCCGTCGAGCACGCGCAGCGAACGCTCAACTTCAATCGTGAAGTCGACGTGGCCCGGCGTGTCGATGATGTTCACACGGTGCTTTTCCGCGTTTTCGCGCAGCGCTTCGGGATCGGACAGCGGATCCATGGTGGGATCTTCAGCGGTCCAGAAACACGTGGTCGCGGCCGAGGTGATCGTGATCCCGCGTTCCTGCTCCTGCTCCATCCAGTCCATCGTCGCAGCGCCATCGTGCACTTCGCCGATCTTGTAGGACTTGCCGGTGTAGTACAGAATACGCTCGGTCGTGGTGGTCTTACCGGCATCGATGTGCGCCATGATGCCGATATTGCGATAGCGCTCCAGCGGATACTCGCGGGCCATAGTGATTTCCTCAAATGGAAGGGACGTTCCCAGGGTGGAACGCGCCCCATATAGTTACAAATGTGACGAGTTGAAGACGCGGCCAGCGAGGTTTCCCCAGCTCTGCCGCGCCCATCAACTCAAAGCCATTACCAGCGGTAGTGCGAGAACGCGCGGTTCGCGTCCGCCATGCGGTGCGTGTCTTCGCGCTTCTTCACCGCGTTGCCGCGGTTGTTGGCCGCATCCATCAGCTCACCCGACAGGCGCGCCGACATAGTGGTTTCCGGACGACCGCGCGCGGCCGAGATCAGCCAGCGAATGGCCAGCGCCTGGGCGCGCTCGGGGCGAACCTCAACCGGCACCTGATAGGTGGCACCACCCACACGGCGTGAGCGAACTTCGACCTGCGGGGACACATTGCCCAGCGCATCATGGAACAGCTGCACCGGATCGGTCTTGGCCTTCGCCTCAACCACATCAAGCGCGGTGTACACGATACCTTCAGCGACGGCCTTTTTACCGTCGAGCATCAGGTTGTTCATGAACTTCGACAAAACCTGATCCTTAAACTTGGGATCGGGCAGAATGACCCGTTTCTCGGGACGACGACGACGTGACATATTTTAAACTCCTTTGGAGTGCGGCGAACCATCCGGTCCGCCTTGGCGGCTCCAGCCCTCTCCCCCACCCTTCCACCCGGAATTCTACCGTGGTGGTGGAACGGTGCGGGAGAGGCCTGGACCCGCGTTGAAACTCTTGGTCAGTGCCGGGCCTTTCCTCTGCCCCGCCCTTGCGCCCTTGAGGATACAATTCCGGGTGGAAGGGCGGGGGAGAGGGTAGGCTCGGCACAAGCTGAAGGCGGATGCCTTCAGCGCACCATCATTTAGGCCGCTTGGCGCCGTACTTCGAACGGCTCTGCTTGCGGTCCTTGACCCCTTGCGTGTCGAGCACGCCGCGAAGGACGTGGTAACGCACACCGGGAAGGTCGCGCACACGGCCGCCACGGATCAGCACAACCGAGTGCTCCTGGAGGTTGTGGCCTTCGCCCGGAATGTAGGAGATGACTTCGCGGCTGTTGGTCAGGCGCACCTTGGCAACCTTGCGCAGCGCGGAGTTCGGCTTTTTCGGCGTCGTTGTGTAAACGCGCGTGCAGACACCGCGCTTTTGCGGGTTCTGCTCCATCGCAGGGACCTTGCTCTTGGCCTTCTGCGGAGTGCGGCCCTTGCGGACCAGCTGGTTAATCGTCGGCATAAGTACTCTTCACCGTTTATTCGGCGGCGACTGCGGGACGATCAGCGGATGGAGGCTTGTGCCCGTTTGATCCGTAGTGCGCTCCTGAGAAAGCAGGGGCCTAGGGCGACCAAGCGCCACCAACACTGGGCTCCTGCCTTCGCAGGAGCTCACGGAAAAACGAGCCTGAAACGCTCCACCCAAGATCAACCCAGACCATAATGGTCAGGCCACCGGGTTACTCTGACGGCCACCCCACAGCGCTTCCCTCTCGTGATTTCCTGCAAAAGCAGGAACCCAGCGAAACAAGGAAGCGCCCCAATAGAAAAGGCCTTACCGCGTTCCCAGCTTACCCCATAAAGGGGAGCAAGGAGCGAGCAAGACCTGCGGGACGAACCGGCAATGTTCAGCTCTATTGTTTGAGGAAGCCACGGGCTTGTTTGGCGCGTGCCGTCCTCGGATGAGCGCGCCGTTAGGGGAAATGGGGGGTGGGGTCAAGGGCTAGCCATTCAGAATGGTAACAATCGGATTGATGAATTTTTCACGCAATTCTACCGACAGTTCTGTACCGCTTGTCAGCTTCTCACAAACCAATCGGCATAGGTCCATTTTTGTGTAGACGATTTCTCCAAACTTTACTCGATCACCGACAATCTCAAGATCTTCTATCGCTAACTCCGAGCTGCGAAAAACCTCTCGCAACAATTGCAAAGGGTAAAGATACTCAATGCCGTTTTGCGACCATTCCGTTAGCTGCCCGCGAGCAATCCCGAGCCTCGCAGTAATCCGATCTAAACCCGCCTGCTTCACGCTATCGTACACGACGAAGGTCCGACTACGGTATGGGCTTATCTGAAAATCGCCCAAAGTGCTTGACCAATAAGACAGGCGCGCTGCGATATCCCCGCCACAGGCCTCAATGACTACAGTTGCATCTGAAACATGTGCCTTAATAATCGTCTCAAGAAATAGCTTGTCGGTCCCCCCTTCGACGAAGACTATCAAATCCGGTAAAAATATATCTCGAAGTTCATTGCCCAGCATACTGAACTGGATCTCTTGGAGCTGTGACATACTAGAGCATTGCGCTGCTGAAATAGTATCTCCGTTTTTGGAAACAATAAAATTGTTACCGAAATCACGCTTGTCCAGAAATATATGAGAGTGCGTACTTAATACAATGTGTGGCTTGTGTGGTAATAATTTATCATTGTATCTCTCGCCAACGACTATTTGCGCTAATTTTGATTGGAGGGCTGGAGCCAAGCCAAGCTCCGGC
The DNA here is from genome assembly GCA_039814925.1 of Pseudomonadota bacterium. Taxonomy (GTDB): domain Bacteria; phylum Pseudomonadota; class Alphaproteobacteria; order Sphingomonadales; family Sphingomonadaceae; genus Erythrobacter. The sequence goes on along the minus strand of JBCCAH010000006.1, from coordinate 210,763 downwards.
TCATCAATTGCAACGACATTAAATCGTTCGTCCATGAGGGCTGCCAATATTCCAAGAAACAACCGCGTGCCACTTGAGGTAACGCTCAGACTCTCATCATCAATCGCCAAAAATCGCTTACTAAAAACATTGTCTGGAATCTCAAACTTGACCTCAACTTTTTGGCCAAAAAGATCTTCGAACGCATCGAATAGAACCTTCCTTCTGCCGTCAGAAAGCCTAGTCAGCGCATTGTTCATGTTGAAGAATGACTGCTCAAAATTCTGGAACTTCTCTTTCTTCTTTCTCGAAAGACTATTGAAGAAATCATCGAGCTCATTTTCATTGTCATTGTATAGAGCTAGATGGTGAAAAGAGTAAAAACGATTGGCTCCGATATACAGCTTTTTCCTATCGGAAGCCAATTGTTTCAGGTAAGCAGATTTTCCAGAGTTATTTTGCCCGGTAATAACAGTGAGCCTATTTCCACCAGGTCGGTGGATCAATTCAGCCGCCGTCGGTACAAATTTTAATTGAGAGAATGTTTCAGCCATTTCAAAAGGCACCTTAAATCGTAAACCGGATGCATTATTTGCATTTTATGCACGGGCATAGCCCTGATTGCTAGAAGTATTCACTGATTTAGTGTCAATGTTCTGTTTTGAGGGATCACTACGGATCGATTTATCGGTTCCGTAGTGAGCAAGGCACTGCTAAACACATACAGCGGGGGTAAATTACGATACTCCCCACAGGTCTTGCCGCTTACTCGCAGATGAAGCCGTTCTCTGCGGCAAGGAGTTTCCCTGCTGAGTTATAGCGGCATGGTTCTTGGGTGATGGAAGCGGCATAGAACCAAGAGTAAACTGAGTCCTTGTTTCGCGCTCGCTAGATGTCCTCCGGCGAATCTTCGCCTGCGGACCCGCTGCGGGCGGCCCTTGGCCTTGCGGTTTGCTGTCGCAAACCGGGTTCCGCGCTTCACTCTCAGAATAGCGCCAAGCGTCTTGGCGCGATGCGGATAGGTGGCGCGGGTAACGAAATCTACGATTTCGCAAGCGCGCCCGCGCGCCCGCAGGTGCCCCGCAGGCCCAGATGGGCCGTAGGGAATAGCACCGAGGATGCTCGCCCGGATGGGCGAGCGTAAAACAAAGACTCATAACGCCCCCACCATCACCAAACCTCTCCGCATAGCGCCCGCGCTCACCACGGCGCGCCATGGCCAGCGCCAGCGAGCCGCTCTCCTCTGCGCCTCTCTTTCCTCTGCGGTCTCTGCGTGAAACCCTTATGTGCGCCACGGCCCACGTTGCTCCCCCCACCCCCGGCCCCTCCCCAAGGGGAGGGGAGCATGGGCGACGCTTCGCGCGACCACCCCCAACCCCCTCCTTGGGAAAGGAGGGGGCCTTTGCCTGCCCTCACCGCACAAATCCCTTTCCTACATGCGCGCGGATCGCCACCATGCGCGCACGCCATGATCAGCGCCCTCGCCCTTCCCCACACCGCCTGCAAGTCTCTGAAACCGCTCACCTTCGGGCCGTCTCAGCGCAATCGCGTCCGGGAGCACTTTTTATCGCCAGGACCGTGTAACACGTGGTCCATGTCTCGGCCCTCAAACCCGCTTTCGGGCCATGGGATTCGACGCTCAGGCCCCGACCCACTCGCGCCGCAGCAGGCCGTACCAGTAGACGTCGCACAAGCCGATATGGGTGGAGTCCTGCTCGCGGAAATGCGCCTCTCGGGTGAAGCCGAGCGTTTCGAGCAGCTTGACCGAAGGGGTGTTGCGCACGTCGACCTCGGCGGTGAGCTTGCGCGCGCCGCCTTGCTCGACCGGGCGGCTGAAGAGGTGGTGGATCAGGGCGCGGGTGCACTCCTTGGCGATGCCCTCCCCTTGCCGGTCCATCACGGTGATGTAGCCGATCTCGAACACGGGTCCGGCGGGGTCTTCGGGCAGGCGCGGGACGGCGACGAGGCGCGCGACCACAGAGCCATCCGCGTCCACCGCGATCCAGGTGAGGCCGGGCCAATCGGGCTCCGCCAGCCAGCCCCACAGCGCCTCCTCCGAAGCGAACCGCTCGCGGCTGAGATAGAGGCACTGCTGCTCGTCCGACAGCGTCGGGAACAGCCCCGCCGCGTCGGAGCGCTGCAGCGGGCGCAGGGTAAAGCGAGCGGTGGTCAAAGTCGGTACGGCCATGGGGAGCCCCTTACGCGAGGCGAAGCCGAGTGCAAGGCCGGTAGCGAAGTCGAAGACGCCGCTGGCCAAAGGCCACCTGCAAGGCCGCCCGCAGCGGAGCGCCCGAAGGGCGTGGGAGCGAGGAGATCGAGCCCCGGATGGGGTGCGTCAGCTCGCCGTCAGGTGAGCTACAAGACTCTTGACCTTCTTGGATCGCCATTGCGGCAGCGGAGCGACGAGCCAATAGGCGCGCTTGCTGTCGACCGGCTCGTCGAGCGCGACAAGAGTGCCGTCTTCGATCGCCTGCTCGACCAGCGCGAGCGGCAGCATGGTGCGGCCCATCCCGGCGAGCGCGGAGCTCATCGCTTGACCGGCGCTGGAGGTCTTGATGCAGGCGGCGGTGCCTTCGGGAAGGCCGGCTTCGGGCCAGTCGATCCACGCGTCGCGCGCTTGCGGGGCGGCCACCAAGACCTTGAGCGCGGGTGCGAGTTGCACGCCCTCAAGCTCGCCCGGCCCGGCGATGAAGCGGATGGCGAGGTCAAGGTTGGCCTCGGTAAAGTCGGAGCCCTCATCGGGCGCGAGGATGTACTGCACACCAGGCGTCTGCGCTTGAAAAGGCGCGATACGCGGAGCCAGCCAGGCGGCGTAGAACTCACGCGGGGCGGCAATGGTGTAGCGGTCCGAAGCCTGCCCAGCCTGCATGGCGTCCACGCTTTCCTCAAATTTGAGGAACCCTTCGCGCAAGGAATCGAGCCCAGCCATGCCCTCCGGCGTCAGTTCGAGCCCCTTGGAGGTGCGACGAAAAAGGACCACTCCCAGGTGATCCTCCAGCGCGCGGATCTGTTGACCCACGGCGGCCGGTGTGACCGCCAACTCATCAGCGGCGCGGGTGAAAGAGAGATGGCGTGCGGCGGCGTCGTACACGCGCAGAGCGTTCAAAGGCAGGTGCGTTCTTTTCACGAATGCCCAACTAGGCTCGCGTCACCCGAGGGGCAAGTCATCTGCTGGTTTTAGAGCGCAAAGCAGACCTTTAAGGCCGTGCGCAAGTCTCGACTACGAGCGCTCAGCCGTCTCTGGCGCCGCAAGAGGGAAGTAGGGAATGCGCACTTCGACAGGCGAACCGTCGCCACGAACAAAGGTATAGAACCCTTCCATCGACCCATGCGGCGTCGTCAGCGGGCAGCCTGAAACGTAGTCGTGGCTCTCGCTCGGAGCGAGGGTCGGCTGTTCGCCCACCACCCCTTCGCCATCGACATGGTTCACCATGCCGCGCGCGTCGGTGATGCGCCAGTGTCGCGTCTTCAATTGAAGCGTCTCGTGAGAGGCGTTCTCGATACGGATATGATAGACCCAGAACCACTTGCCCGCCTCGGGATGCGATTGCTCCGGCAGGAAATTGACAGCAACCCGAACGGTAACCCCATCGGTGACGGCAGCGTGTTGGAACAGCTCTTTCATATCGTCCTTTAAGTTAGCGCATTTGGCGGGGTCGACAAGGGACTCAACGCGAGTTTTCGCCGAGGTTTCCCGAATAAGAGAGAATTGTGTCCGTGGCGCCCTTAAGGCCCGTCCGCCGCAGCTTCGGGTTTTGCCGAGGCTGATGGCTTCGCGCCCAGCTTCAAAGCGCCATTCGCGTCGACCTGATCCGCAGGGTTATGCTTGGCGAGGAACGCGTCAAGCGCGTCGTACCAGGCTTTTTCGTTCTCCTTCTTCGAAAAGCTGTGCCCCTCACCCTTGAGCGCCAGTTCGGTGGGCGGCGTTGGAGCCGTGGCTACGGCTTTGAGAAACAGTTCGTACTGCTCGAAGGGGACAGTGCCATCAGCCGTGCCGTGGGCTAACAGCACAGGACGGTTGAGCCGCGCGGCATGGGTGGCGGGTGAGACCGTGTCGAGATCGAATTGCTCCTCGCCCTCAAGCCGCGCGCGCCACTCTTTTAAGTCCTTGCGCTTGAAGAACTTGCGATCGAACTTAATCATGCGATCGAGATCCGTCGGCCCCGCCCAGCTGGCGGCGCAACGATAGCGATCGGGATTGCGCAGCACCGCCCAAAGCGCCGCGTATCCGCCATAAGATCCCCCGATAACGCACACCTTGGCCGGGTCCGCGATCCCTTGCGCGACAGCCCAATCCATCGCGTCGTCGAGGTCATCCTGCATACCGCGCCCGATCTCGCCCGTGCCCGCCTCGAAGAACGCATCGCCATAGCCGCCGCTGCCGCGAAAATTGGGCTGGATCACCGCGTATCCGCGATTGGCAAGCAGTTGGACCTCATCGTTGTATTGGAGCGTGTCGCGCACGCCGTATGGGCCGCCATGGGGCATAATGATGAGTGGAAGCTCGCGCGGCTCACGACCGCGCGGCAGCGTAAGGTAGGCGCGGATTTCGAGCCCATCGCGCGCCGTGTAGCGCACCGGCTTGGGCTTTACGAGCGCGCGAAAATCGAGGTCGGGCCGGAAGTTGGCAAGCACCGCCAGCTTTTTCGCCTCACGATCGAAAATGTAGAACGCGCCCGGGTCAGCTTCGCTGCGCGCCCATATGAGCATGGTGTTGTCATCGCGCGAGCGCGAGACGATCAGCACTTCTTCCAGTTTCAACGCCTTCTTCAGCTTGGTGTAGAGCGCCTCTGTTTCCTTGTCGAACCACACGATCTGGCGTCGATCATCGGTGTAAAGCGCGGCAAGCGGGGTGCCGTCGCGCTTGGTCCACATCTCCTCGACGTCCCAATCCGGGTTTTCGTAAAACGTGTCGATCGGCTCTCCCGTCTCATAATCGAAGCGGCGAATGCCCGTGCGCCCGTTCTCACCTTCTTCGAGCACATAGCCTTCGTTTGAGCCTGAAACGATGCGCACCACGCTCCAATAGCGGCTGTCTTGATCACCCGCCTTAAGCTTGCCGACGAGATCGAACTTGGCCGCCCCGTCCGCACGGTAATACACCCGCAGCCGCCGCCCGCGCCAACCCATGCCCACACGCACGACGCCTTCGTTGTCGGCGTACCAATCCCACACGCCGCCTTTGGGTTTGACGATCCGTTCCACCGTGCCTTCGGGTTGCAATTCGTAGCGATAAACGCCCGGAGTCTTGCGCAGCGAATCCTGCACCGAAATCAGCGCATGGCTGCCATCGTCAGCCAGATGAACCAGATCGCCGCCCCATACGACGTCTTCATCGACTTCGAGCGGATAGAAAGCGTCATCGGTCAGGTTGCGAATATAAAGGCGATTGGACCGCACAAGCCGCATCAAGAAAAAGCGCGGCCGCGAAAGCGACATCAGGAGCTTGTCATTGCCCGCCCAGCGCACCCAATCGAGCTGTGGCCCCTTCCCGAAAGTGAGACGCTTTTCCGGTTTCAGGCTCGCGGTGTTGATAAGAATGATCTCTGGCGCGCCTTCGACCTGGCGCACAATCGCCAGTCGGGTGCCATCGGGGGACAGATGGAACCCACGAAAGGCGCTGCGCCCGGCGAAATCCTCGGTCGCGATCAGAGGCGGAACAGCGGTGGCCTCACCCCGCTCAGCCACAGCGGGGGAGAGGACGCCATGCCCAAGAGAAAAAGCGGCGAACACAATGAAGGCGAAAGCGGCGCGCAACATAGAAAACGAGTGTACCGCGCTAGCAGAAGTGCGCAAGCGGGGAACGCCTTGATTAGACCAGTAATTCCTCAATCTGGCTGAGCCGCTCTTTGCCAAAGAACATCTCGGTTTCGCCGCCCTTTGGCCCGACATACATCGTCGGAATGCCGAAAGAACCGCGCTCAACCGCGTCTTCGGTGTTGGCAAAGACCGCCTGCTTGACCTCGTCGGTCTGGATGCGCGCCATCATATCGGCAGCGTCAAAGCCGATTTCGGCCACGGTCGCGGCGAGGGTTTCGGCATCGGTGATATCAACACCCTCTTCCCACACTTTGGGCAGCATCGCTTCGATGAACTGAACGCTGCGCCCATCCTGCTCGGCGGCAATTAACAGGCGTTGAAGACCGATTGAATTGAACGGAAATTTGGGGTGTAGCTTGAACTTGGTGAGGTTGTGCTTGGCAATGAAACGCCGCATCTCGAGCGCATCGTACTCGACCTTGCCCTTCACGTCCGCGTTTCGGATCATCGGCGGAGCGTTACCGGTCAGCTTGTGCATCCCGCCAAGGAAGACTGGCGTGATATCCAGCTCCGCGCCCGTGCGCTGCACCACGTCGCGCAAAGGCCACCAGATAAGATACGCGTTGGGACTGACGAAATCGAAGATAAGCTCGACGCGATTGGCCATGGTGTTTTCTCCCGAATGTGTGTTGGGGGTGTGGGTGGCATGCGGGTCAAATCAGCGCAAGTCTGAAAAACAGATTTATTCTGTCTTGCTCAATCGCCTTCTCATCGGCTGCCTGCAACGATGCGGCGTGCGCTTCTCGCTTGATGTTAGCGCAGGCAAGCTCCACACCTCGCCTGCAATGGTAAAGACAGCGTGACCGACATTGAATTCATCGTAAGCTTCACCGCGCTGTTGTGCGGCCTGCTTTTAGCCAATGTTGCCAACAACATCGCCGACGCGCTTCGGGCGCGTAAGGACTTACCGATCGGCTTTGTGCCGTGGGCCATCAATTTCTATATTTCCGCAGCCGTCATAACCTCTTTCATGCTCTTGGCGGACATTCAAGAAACCTTCCCTCTCGAGGTGGTGTCTCTCACAACCTCGCTGATGGCCATCCTGCCGTACATCGTGGTGAGCCGCCTGCTCTATCCCGAACACATGGAAAAATGGGCCTCGGTCGAGGATTACTATATCGCCAATCGCAAGCTCATCCTTGGCATCATGCTGATCCCAAGTTGCACCTTCGCCTTTAGCCAATTCTATTACCCTCTGGGACGGCCTGTTAAGGAAATAGCCTTTGTCCTTGGGGTGGTCATTGGGCCGATTATTGCAACTCTGAGTTTGCTGATCCTGACAGAAAAGCCGCGATGGCACAGGATCGGCTTTGGTTTTCTCGTGGCCCACCGCGTCGCCATCCTGGCGCTGACGGCCATCCTGAACAGCTAGCGCTCGCTCAAAACGCGCTTCACCAAAATCAGTGCGGCGCGAGCCCCGTTTCCAGCCCGGTGCGGTCTTCCAGCGCGAATTTGTCCACGAGATCGGCGCTTGCCGAATTGAGTCCCACAACCCTCACATGGCGTCCGTTGCGGCGCATCCGGTCGACCGCTTTTTCCAGCGCGCCGATGGCGGAGATGTCCCAGAAATGCGCCTTGGCGACATCGATGATCACATCGTGCGCGGGGTTTTCTTCCTGGCTTTCCGGGCCAAGCATACGCTGAAACTTGTCCGCGCTGGCGAAGAAGATCTCACCCTCGACATGATACACCGCGGAATGCGGGCGGCGGATACGCTCAACGGTGAACAGGTCGCGCACCTTGTTGGCAAAGAAGATACCAGACATCAGCACGCCGACCAGCACGCCCAGCGCAAGGTCTGCGGTCCACACGGTCACAACAACGGTCGCGACCATGACCACCGAAGAGGTCCACGGATGCAAGCGCAGGTTGGGGATCGAATTCCAGCTGAACGTGCCAACGCTGACCATGATCATCACGGCGACCAAAGCGGGCATCGGGACCTGGCCGACATAGGATCCAAGGACGCTCAAAAGGAAAAGCAAGAACGCACCCGCGGTAAAGGTCGATAGCCGACCGCGCCCGCCGCTCGCCACGTTTATCACCGACTGGCCGATCATCGCGCAGCCGCCCATGCCGCCAAAGCAAGCCGCGACGATGTTGGAAAAACCTTGCCCGGCGCATTCACGCTTTTTGTCGCTTTCAGTGTGCGTCATGTCGTCGACGATCTGCGCGGTCAGCATGCTTTCAAGCAGACCTACCGCCGCCATGGTCAACGAATAGGGGAGGATGATCTCCAACGTTTCAAGCGTTAGCGGCACGTTCGGCAGCGCGAATGTGGGCAGGCCTTCGGGCAGCTTGCCCTCGCCCGCGACGTTGTTGACTGGCAGGCCGAACCAGATCGTCACGCCTGTCAGCACAAGGATCGCGACCAGCGGGCTTGGCACCGCTTTGGTGATGCGCGGGAAGAGATAGATGATCGCCAGCCCCGCCGCGACCAGAACCCAGGTCCACGGGCCAACACCTTCATTGCCGGGCAGCAATTGCGGCAATTGCGCAGCGAAAATCAGTATTGCGAGCGCGTTCACAAACCCGGTGATGACGCTGCGCGAGACAAATTGCATAAGCAGATCTAGGCGTAAGACCGCAGCTATCCCTTGGAACACGCCCATCAGGATTGTCGCAGCAAACAGATAGTCCACGCCATGATCTTTGACCAAGGGTACCACGACGACCGCTACCGCCGCTGTCGCCGCTGAGATCATCCCCGGACGCCCGCCAACCAGAGCAATAACCATCGCAATCGCGACACTCGCGTAGAGGCCCACGCTGGGATCGACGCCCGCGATCAGGGCAAAACCGATCGCTTCGGGGATCAGCGCGAGCGCGACGACGATGCCCGCCAAAATATCGGCGCGCGGCTGCGCAAACCAATCGCGCCTGAATGTCGCCGCGAAAGAGCGGTCTTGAGCCATGGTCATTCCCGAAATCTGAGTCGCACGCGCGATATCGTCCCACCGGACTCGATCGCGAATTGCGTGATAAAAAGGAGCGGTGTTGAAACCGAATACGCGGGGTGGCGGTCCTGTTCCAATGCGCCTGCGCGCGCCGCACCTAAACGCGCGGTCTAAGCGAAGCAACGAAAAACACGGTTAAATCCGCGTTACCCGCGATTGGTACATCCGCGTTAGCCTATGCCGTTGTAATTGTGTTTCATCGTCGGATTTCCCGCATCATGGGCCTCGCGCAAACGCGCCAAGCTCAGCAGGACAAGCTGTCGTTTCCAAGGTTGAGGCGGTGGACCCCAAGCCATCGCTCCTCACCCGATGTGCATCTGGCCGAGGCGCTCTTTCGCAGAGTGGCTCGGCCTTTTGCGTTTTGAATGCCTAGCCCCAGTTCACCGGATCGAGCGCCAACAGCTGCTGCAACTGTTTGTAAAGCGCGGGCTCTGCGCGTTTCAGATCACCGGGCTTTTCAAAGAAGGCGACTATCGCCTCGGCAAAGAATTCTTCGTGATTAGTCGCTCCATAGGGATCAATCACCGTATCCTGCCCGTGTTGCACTCGCCCAAGGTGGCGTTGATACGCTTCGAGCATCGCGTCCTCCCACCCTTCGTAACGTTGCCCCTTGCTCAAGATCGGAATTCCGTTGGTGTGGCCAGTCAGGCTGTCGAGTTGGTGTGCGAATTCGTGAATGACGACGTTGTAGCCGTCGCTGGGGTCAAGCCCGCCTTCGAGCGCATCATCCCACGACAGCACCACTGGCCCGCGCGTCCAGCTTTCGCCGGCCATGTGATACTCGCGGTTGTGGACCGTCACGCCATCATGCGTGTCGCGCCACGTGCGAAACACCGATGGATAGATCAGCACGTTGCGCAAGGTTTCGTACCACGCGTTGGAGTTGACGATGAGGATGCACGCCTGCGCCGCAATCGAGAGCCGCATCGCCTCGGTCACTTCGATCCCGCCATGCCCGCGAAGGGTGATCTGATCGAGAAACAGATTGATCTTGCCTTCCAGCCGGACCTGCAAGTCGGCGGGCATCCGATTGACGAGCGGCACCAACCGATCAAGCGCCATGCGCTGCTCCGCCGTCAGCCGTGTCGCGAGGATCCGATCACGCCGCCGCCGTTTGAGCCGTGCGCGTAGCCACAAAGCGGCGCCCAAAAGCGCGAGAAAGCCAAAAAAGTAGGGCAGAAAAGCCATCGGTCGCAGATAGGGGGTTACGCTTGGCTTTGTTAGAGGGACGTCCGGCTCCCTTAGTCTGAGGCCACAACCGTCGCGCTAGATTTATCCGGATGTTTACTTCGCAATGCGAATAATGTCCTGAAATTCTGGAGAGTTGAAATGGCTGGTAGTGACTTCAACTTCTTTCGAGTCATCGAAGAAGTCAGCAAGATCGCTGAAGAGTTCGCGAAATCGGCGCCTGAGGATCACAGTCGGGGAAGCGATTCAAGGCAATCCGACCGCCCCCGGCGCTCATCATCCAGAGATCGGCGCGAAGGACCTGAAATGCCGAGTCTTGCCCAAATGGCGGGATTGGCCGCAATCGGCGCGGCCGCGTTCGCGACCAACAGAGGGCAGAAGCGAAACAAAAAGGACCCGCGCAAGGAGGAGCAGAAACGCACCAAAGCCAAATTGGCCGGACAACAACGAACGATGCGCGAGGGGCTAAAACAAGAGCTACGCAGTCTTTCCAATAATCGCATCTATGCCATTCGCAGATGGGAAAGAGAGGTGCGAGCCAAAGAAGTGGCGATCACGGATCGAGCCGCCTTTCTGGCCGCCAATCCAGACAAGGAAGAGCTGCTCGATCCGCAAAGGTTCGAAGACTTCAAATCTCGCATTCGGACTGATCTCGCGCGATCCCGGGAGGAGGCTGTAAACCGTGGCGAGCAGCTTGTGTCACATTACATCGACGCGTGGCGTGGTTTTACAACAACGGACACCGAGTTCGAGGAATTCCTCCGAAAGATCTTAGCGAACAAGATTGAAGGCGACGACTGGCATCAAAACAAGTTTCTTCAGCGGATCGACAAGATCGAAGGCGCGATCGACAAAATCCGCGAGGCAATCAAGCGCGGCGCTCAGCGGCGGGCGGCTGGAATGGCGGATACGCGCTTTCTCTATGTGCCGGCGGGTGTTCTTCTGGCCGCCGACGAAATCGAGATCTTGGCCGCGCGCGCGCTTCGACCGCGCGATCCGGCTTTGGCCGCGCTGTTTTCTGAACTGGCTGCCGATCGCATCAGCCTGGCAAATGCCAAAGACCAGATCGAAACGCTGGAGTGGAATGGTGTTGCGCTCGCCGATGTCCTCGAACGGACGGTTCTGGCGAGCGATATCGCCGCCCGCCTGCGCGCCGACCAATCCGCGCCGGTGAAAAACATCAAGCGAGTAGGCGAAGTGTGCATACGTGGCCTAACCAGTCTTCCCGCGAAGGAATTACCGCTCAACGGAGAGGACGCGGTGCGCATTTTGGCGGCGCTGACCGCAGATTTTGAATCAGAGACGAACGGAAAGGTGCTGAACCTCAAATCGTGGAAGGCTTTGGAGCCCGCGACCGCTCAACTGCGTGATAAGTTGCGCGCCTATCTCACTCCCGAAGAGGCGCAAAACCTGCTCGAACGGCTCGAGGTTTCGGCCATGCGCGCGCTCGACAGGACGCCGCGTTACCCGAGGAAAAGGCTTGTCCTATTCGCGCCGATTGCCGTTTGGATGCGCGATCTGGCCGAGATCGCTGGTGTAAGACGCTCCATTCAAGCTCTTGAACTATGGGAGGAGCGCTTGAAGGAACGCCGCGAAGCGCGCGGCGATCTGCTTAGCCGGGCCTCGCCATTCTGGCGCGGTGAACTGGCCGCAATCCTCGACGCGCCCAGCTCTGACGAACACAGTTTAGACGAGACCACAGCCTTGGGGTACAGTCTTCTTCAGAATTTCAATGACCTCGATCAGGCGACCCTTGCCACGATTCAGGAAGAGCTTGAGCCGATCCTTAACCATGGTTGGCTGAGGAAAGCGTCTCGCCATAACCATTGGCTCAGTCTCGGCGCGCCCAAAGCCAACACGACCACCGCCGAATGGACGCTAACGGCGCTCCGATCTCTCCTAGAAATGACGTCAAGCGACCGGGCCGCTTATTTCGGACCCAAGCCCCCGCTGGACAGCACAGGGACATTTGCGCCCTTGATGAAGTCTCAGGAGAAGCTCAGCCCGTTCAACGCTGTGATTGAGAAAGAAGCTGGCGATCTGCTCAGCGCGGGCAAATTTGCCAAGGCCGAATTCAAGTTGCGCCAGTGGCTGCACGATGCGCCCTGGCATCCTTTGCGCAGCGCGGTTCTGGCCGTGGACCTGGAAAGCTTCAGTCTTTCTGGTTGGGACGATTTTCGCAATTTGACGAACAATCCGAAGGTGGATGCTCTCCAAGTCAACCTCTCCGATCATTGCTTCGATCATCTGTGGGACGACCGGGACAAATCGACCTCTTTCGCACTCGAAGCGGGTGGTATCAGCGCAAAAGACTTAGACTTCCCGAGCCGTTCAAAAGACGAACTCCGGGACTTGGGGCGCAAATACCCCACGCCTTGGCAAGGCTATATGATCCCCGATCTCGATATGACGCTGACAGGGCTCGCACCCGTTATCCGAGCGATCCATCAGGTCGATCAACTGCGCCGCCCAGACCGCACATCCGACGACAAGCTGGCGGAGAACGCGATCCGGATGCTGGCGGAGTGGTGGTGCTTTACCGCCTTTTGTTTGACCGTTAAACGCAAGAGGCGCGATGCTCCGCTGCCGCGCAAAGTGCCGTTAATCCTAGGCAGTCACGACTTTGGTCGAGGGATACCGGACCTGGTGATTTGACCCACGCCGAGAGGCCCGTCTAAATCCCTGCCGCGCCAAGCGCCTGATCCATATCCTCGATCAGGTCTTGGATATCCTCCAGCCCCACATTGATACGCAGCAGCCCATCGGTGACGCCCATTTCGGCCCGGCCTTCTTCGCCTATCACCGCGTGGGTGGTAGAAGCCGGGTGGCACATCAGGCTTTTCGCATCGCCGATATTGTTCGAGATATCGATCAGTTGGAGCGCATCAAGGATGGCAAAAGCCTTGGTCTGATCGCCTACGTCAAACGCGAAAATCGGGCCGGTCGCGTCCATCTGGCGCAGCGCCATTTCGTGGCGTGGGTGGCTGGCAAGCCCGGGGTGTAGCATCCGACCGCCCGCTCTTTCTATGCGAGGCGCCATGAAGTCGCCTAGCCCCACCGCGTTCTCGCTTTGCTTGGTGGCGCGCAGGGGCAGCGTCTCAAGCCCCTTCATCACCACCCAGGCGTTGAAAGCGGAGAGGACTGGGCCGGTGTTACGCTGAAACGGCATCAGGGTTTCGGTAATCCATTCTTTGGACCCGCAAATCGCGCCCGCCAGCACGCGGCCCTGCCCGTCCATGATCTTGGTCGCGCTGTAGGCGATAACATCCGCGCCAAACTCCATCGGGCGCTGCAAGGTTGGCCCGGCAAAGGCGTTGTCGGCCACCGTCGTGATGCCGTGCGCGCGGGCGAGGCCGCAAACATACTCTAGATCGACAATATCGAGCGTCGGGTTGGCCGGAGTTTCGAAGAAAAACACTCTGGTGTTGGGCTTAATCGCGGATTCCCAAGCGGAATTGTCGGCGCTGTCGATCACGGTGGTTTCGATCCCGAAACGCGGCAACAGATTGTCCACCAACCAGCGGCACGATCCAAACGCGGCGCGCGCGGCGACGCAGTGGTCTCCGACCGAAAGCTGGCAGAGCAGAGCCGCCGTCATCGCCGCCATTCCGCTGGCCTGAGCGCGACAGGCTTCGACGCCCTCCATCATCGCGATGCGCTCTTCCAGCATCGCCACGGTCGGGTTCTGAAGGCGCGAATAGGTCATACCTTCCGCTTCGCCCGCAAACCGATCGGCCACGGTCTGAGCGTCGTCATAGGTGTAGCCGGAGGTCAGGTACATCGCCTCGGACGTCTCGCCATGCTCTGAACGCATGGTGCCCGAGCGAATAGCGCGGGTAGCGGGACGCCACTTTGACGTGGCAGAGCGGTCCATTCCGGTGGTCTTTTTCATGGTCAGGCGCGCTTAGTCGTCTCGCGTATGGTCGGCAAGGCCGCTCGCAAGCAGCCCTTCGCGCGCCATTCGCGCGTGGCCCACCGTGCCGAGCATCAAGGTCCCCTCCATGAGGGTCATCAGATAGCGCGCGCCGCCAGCCGGATCCGGGTCGTCCTCGGGCATTTGGCCCTCCAGCCATAACAGCTGCTTGGCCATCATCGCTTCAGCCGCGTCTTTGTAACCGGGCAACCCGCGCGCCGAGCCCGCGACAATTTCCCACCACAAAGTCATAAACGGCTGCATCTGCGGCCCCCGCCCCAGCGCCAAAATTCGCGCAAAGCATTCTTGCCGCGTCTTGGGGCGATCCGACCCCACGGCCATGTCGAGCGCGGCGGAATAGACGTTTGAGATGTATTCGAGCAGGTCGCGAACCAGCGTTTCCTTGTCGCCGAAATGGTAGATCAACATACGGTCGCTGGTGCCCGCCGCCTTGGCCAAGGGACGCAAACTCGCCCCGCCCAGCCCATGCTCGATCACATGCACCGCCAGCAGCGGAAGCAGCGTTTCGCGCGACATCTTCGGTTTGGGATCAGGTTTCGACATAAAGCTCTTGTAGCACACGCTACACTGAGTTAAAGGCGTGTGTAGCAGTCGCTACATAATGGGAGAATCGACATCATGGACACTCTGCAAATTCTCTTCCTCGCAATCTACGGCACCGGGGTGGCCTTTGGGGCCTACATGCTCGTCAGCAAGCCAACAATCGGCAATTCGACTATTGCGGGCGCGCTGTGCTTTGTCTTTGCGGGCTACACGACGGTGCAGTTGCTACGCGAGGGGCCGCTGATGTTTCTAACCAATCATTCGGCTAACCTCACCGGGATTCAAGTGTGGTGGGACCTGATTACGACCGTTGTGATCGCGTTCTTCTTTATCGCGCCGCGCGCACGGGCTGTTGGCATGAATGTGGTGCCTTGGGCGATCTTAGCCGGGCTGACCGCCAGCATTGGTCTGCTCGCCATGTGCGCACGGCTGTTTTATCTTGAGGGCCAGCGCGCTGGTGCCAGCGGCGTCAATGCCACAGGAGCCCACGCCTAAGGCCGCCGCACAGATCGACAGGTTTTGCCCCGCGAGAGGTCCAAGGCCTCTTGCAGGGCGCTCTGCCCCTTTCTAAGCGCTGAGCGACATGGCCAGCGCCCCTGCCCCCCTGATCGAAACCGACCACGAACCGCTCGCCCCTTTTCAGGGCGACGAGGATCCTTGGTTGTGGTGCCTCGTCTTGCCGATCCTGTTCGGCTTGATTGCGACCGTTCGGCTCACCATCCCGTCCACGCCCTATTTTGACGAGGTGCACTACCTGCCCGCCGCGCGCGAGCTGCTAAAGATCGGTGACCCGGGCGGTGCAAAGTTGCTCAATCCCGAACACCCAATGCTTGGCAAGCAGTTGATTGCACTTGGCATCCATTGGCTCGGCGACACCCCGCTTGGCTGGCGGATCCCGCCGCTTATCGCGGGCACCTTTGCCTTGAGCGCAGGGATGCGCGCGCTGTGGCACACCAGCCGCGATCGGTACGCGACGATCGCATTTGGCGTGCTTCTGGCGACTGGTTTTCAGCTGTTCGTCCACACCCGCCTTGCCATGCTCGACATCTTTATGGTGGCGTTTCTTGCGCTCGCCGCATGGCACTTCGCCGCGGCCATTCGCGAGCCGGAGACGGGACGCTGGCGCTTGGCGCTAACCGGAGCGGCCCTAGGATTGGCGATGGCCTCCAAATGGAACGCGGTGCCTTTGGCCATGGTGCCCGGCCTTACCTTCTTCGCCGCGCGCCTGTCGGCGGGCCGCCGCCGCCTGATCTTCAGCCGCCGAGGCGTGCCTGTGCCGGGGATTAGCCTCGCCGAGGCGTTCCTGTGGCTCGGGATCGTGCCGCTTTGCGTCTACGCGCTGACTTTTGCGCCAGGGTATTGGATGGGAACGGAGCTTCGTCCGTCTGGACTGGCAAGCGAGGGTCTCATCGGATTTCACCAACAAATCCTCGACTTGCAAAGTCAGGTCTTGATGCCGCACGCCTATCAAAGCACGTGGCCGCAATGGGTCACCAACACGCGGGGCATCTGGTATCTCTATGAATTCACCGACAACGCGCAGCGCGGCGTGCTGCTGATCGGCAATCCGTTGACGATGCTGGTAGGTCTGCCCGCGCTGGTGTGGTGTCTGATCAGCGGGCTATACCGCATGGACTGGCCGCGCATCGCGGTGGTCGTGGGATACGGTGTCGCGCTCGGTTTCTGGCTGATCGCGCCCAAGCCAGTGCAGTTCTACTACCACTACACGATCCCCAGCGTCTTCCTGCTGGCCGCGCTGGCGCTCGCGCTGGGCGACTTTAGAGCCCGCGAGAAGCTGCGCTGGATCAGCCTAGCGGTGCCGATTGGAAGCGCCGCGATGTTCGCGCTGTTCTTCCCCATCCTCACCGCTGCGCCGCTGGAAGGCCCGATGAGCTTCGCCAAATGGGCCTGGCTGAGTGGGTGGAGGTAGAAACGCCCTTCGTCGTATAGAGCTTTACCTCTCCCCCAAAAGCGCAGAGGGTGCCCCTCGGAGAGAAAACCCACGCAAAGCCAAGAGCGGTCAAAGCCCGCAAAGCTGGCCAAGGACGTGGGATTGGGGATCGAGAGGACATTAATGGCCGAAGCGACGGTGAACGCGCCCATAGGCGCACCTGCACAAGCGCCCACTGTATCGGGCGGGTTCGGAACGCCCGGCTACCGCGCTTACGTGCTGAGCGCCTTGCTCGTCGTTTACATTTTTAACTTCATCGATCGCACAATCATCAACATCTTGACCGAGCCGATCAAGCTCACCTTTGGCCTGGAAGATTGGCAAATGGGCCTGCTGGGCGGCCCGGCTTTCGCGGTGCTCTACACCTTTATCGGCATCCCCATCGCACGCGGGGCGGAGCGGTATAATCGTGTGCTGATTATCGCGACGGCGGTGGCGGTGTGGAGCCTGTTCACCGCGCTTTGCGGCTTTGCCATGTCGTTTATGGCGCTGTTCCTGTTCCGCATTGGCGTAAGCATCGGCGAAGCGGGCTGCACTCCGCCCGCGCAATCGCTGATCGCGGACTATTTCGTGCCGTCGCGCCGCGCGACAGCGGTTTCGGTTTACGCTTTGGGCGTCCCGCTGGGCGGCATGCTGGCGTCTGTCTTTGGCGGCCAGCTCGCCGGCTTGAGCGGGGCTGAATACGGCGCATGGGTCGCCGCCATAGGCATTGGCGGGCTGTTCGGCGATCTCGACTGGTCGCAGGTCGAAGGCTGGCGTGTGGCGTTTGTTGTGGTGGGTGTGCCCGGCTTGCTTTTGTCGCTCCTAGTGTGGCGCACGGTGAAGGAACCACCGCGCGGGTACACCGATCCAGCCGCGCTACAAGGGCTTGAAAAAGCCAGCTTTATAGAAGCGCTCCGCGTCCTGAGCAAGAAGACCGCCTATCGGCATATCGTATTCGGCGCGACGCTCGCCTCGTTCGTAGGATATGGCGTAGCTCAGTTCACCACGTCGTTTCTGTTGCGCACGCACGGACTGACCATCCAGCAGGCCTCTCTCCTTTATGGCGTGGTCCTTGGCGTCATGGCGGCGATTGGCGTGTTCAGTTCAGGCTGGCTCTCAGACCGGATGGCGAAAAGGTTTCCCAACGCGCTGTCATGGCTCCCCGCAATTGGCATGGGGCTCTCAGTGCCGCTCTATGCCTTTGGCTTCTTGGTGGAAAACCTTTGGCTAGCGGTGCCAATGCTAATGGTCGCGGCGATGATCCACTATTTCTACCTCGGACCGATGTATGCGGTCTCTGGCGGTGTCGTGGACAGTCGCATGCGCGCGACGTCGGTGGCGATCACTTTGTTCGTGGTGAACTTACTGGGTTACGGCCTTGGACCGCCGGTTATTGGGATCCTTTCGACCATGTTGAAAACATCATTCCTGGACAGTCAATCGCTCGGCCTGACGCTTGAGGCATGTAAGCCGCTGCTTTCACTCGCGCCGGACGCAAAGGCGGCGCTGGCGGGCGCCGAGTTGGAGGCGTTGCAGGCCTGCTCAAGCGCCGAGGCGCGCGGACTGCAATGGTCGATGGTGATTTTCAGCTGCGTCTACGGCTGGGCCGCTTTGCATTACTTGCTTGCAGGCCGCACGCTTCAAGAAGACATGGTAGCGAATTCGGTGAGATAGGCAAAACTCAGATAGTTTTGATAAGGCGAAAGTGTTCGCACCAGAGCGGCATGTCTGGCGCGAATTCTCCGTTGCGAACGAAATAGGCCTCATGTGCCTCGCGCCAATAGCTTAGGCTGAGATCGCCCTCGCCTTCGGCGGCTGCGAACGCTTCATCGACAAGGTCAAAGCGCCGCTGATACAAGGCCGTCGTTTCCAGTAAGGCGCGCGGACGACCGTCACCATCCTCAACGATCCAGCGTCCTCCAACCTTGGTGTCTTTCACACCTTCCGCCGCGCTCCAACATGTAGCCGTCTTGCGTCCATCGAGGATGAGTGAAAGCAACGCATCAGCGATCTCGGGACTGTCACCAAAGGGAAAACGGGGGAGATTCCCCCAACCTACGAAGTCTGGCATGGCTGAAGGCTAGCAACGTACGCTTTAGACGCCAAACGCAAGACGAGATGCTCTTACAACCACTGGCGCACTGCTTCGCCGATCTCCGCACAGCCATGCACGCCGCCCAAGTCGCCGCCGCGTATGCCGTCGGAGAGCGCCTTTTCCACCGCCGCCTCAACTCGCGCCGCTTCGCCCTCAAAACAGAAGGAATGGCGCAGCATCATCGCGGCAGAAAGGATAGCAGCCATCGGGTTGGCTTTGTCTTCGCCCGCAATGTCGGGCGCGGAACCGTGGATAGGCTCGTAAAGGCCATAGGTGCCGTGTTGTGTCTGGCGCGCGCCCAGCGAGGCACTTGGAAGCAGACCGATAGAGCCAACCGCCGCGCTGGCGAGATCCGACAGAATATCGCCAAACAGATTGCCGGTGACCATGATTTTGAACTGGCCAGGATTGGATATGATCTGCATCGCCGCGTTGTCGACATACATATGGCTGAGCTCAACATCCGCGAAATCGGCGTTCTGAGCGATAATCGTGTCGCGCCAGACCTGTGAGGTTTCTAGCACGTTAGCCTTGTCGACACTAATCAGACCCTCGCCCGCCGCTTGCGCCGCGCGGTAGGCGACCTCTCCGATCCGCCGGACCTCAGGCTCGGAATAGGACATGCGATCCCACCCTTCGCGCGCGCCTTCGGGTGTGGTGTGGATAGCCTTCTCGCCGAAATAGACATCGCCGTTCAGCTCCCGCACGATCAACAGGTCGAGTTCGCTGGCCACTTCATGCTTCAAAGGTGAAAGGTGTTCGAGACCGGGAAAAACCTTTGCCGGGCGGAGGTTAGCGAACAGCTCCAGCTCTTTGCGCAGGCCTAGAATAGCCTGCTCGGGCCGCAAACGCCGCTCCAGCGCGTCGCAATTGGGATCACCCACGGCGCCGAACAGGATCGCGTCCGCCGCGCGCGCGGTATCCAGCGTTTCAGGCGGCAACGGGTGTCCGTGGTTCTTGTAGGCGACGCCGCCAATATCAGCATAGGTCAACTCGAGGTCGCTAAGGCCCAAGGCCTCCAACACGCCGACGGCTTGCGCCGTAACCTCAGGACCAATGCCGTCGCCGGCGAGAACCGCAATTTTCATCAAGGCACCTCAGAGTGTGTTCCGGGTCATCCGACCATCCTGGCGAGCCGTTCGCCCATCAAAACGCGGGCGGCCATAACATCGGCGCGCTTATCGGCAAGCAGATACCGCCCCAACGGCGTGTGCATCTGCCGAAAGGTCTGGAACTGATCTTCAAAGCTGGCCTCAAGATCGGGTTTCGCCCCACCATAGCCCAATTCGCGCAACAACATCGCTTCATACAGGTTCATAGCGGCCAGCCACCCACGCGCGGATGGCGCGTTGCAGATCGCCTCGAGCAGCGCGCACAGCGCTTGGTAGAGACCGGGATAGGGGTTGCGCTCGGGCAGAGCGGTGGCGGTCAGCGCGCAGGACCACTGTATCGCGGCCGCCGGAAGTGGTTCGGACAACCACGGGCCCCGGCTTTTCACCAGCTCAATCTTGGCGAAAGGCAGTTGGCTCGCCGAGCGCGCGCGCAATTCCAAAGCAACCAGATTTCCAGGGATTACCAACGGGCGCAGCTGCCGCCCTCGCCCACCGGCCACATATCCCGCAACCAACCCGTGTTCTTCAGTCAGCAAACGCGCGATCACCGCCGTCTCCGCGTGGGGGCGGCTTGCGATTAGAACGGCGGGAGCGGAGAGGTTCATCGCTCTCCCTAAAAAGGAAGTTACTTGAGCTTGGCTTCCAGCGCAGCCACTTTGGCTTCGAGCGCGTCGGCCTGTTCGCGCGCTTTTTGCGCCATCGCCTTCACGGTTTCGAACTCTTCGCGAGAGACGAAGTCCATCCCGCCCATCGCCTCGCGCATACGCTCACGCGCGCCTTCGCGCGCCTCTCGCGTCATGCCGGCCATGGTGCCAGCCGCGCTGTTAGCCATTTTGACAATGTCGGCGATAAGTGGGTTTTCGCTTTGCATGAAACCTATGTGGGAGCGTTGGGCGCGGATGTCTAGAGTGTTACCTCAACCGCCGCGCCACTGTCTTCTGATGCGCCGCCGTCGGGGTTCTCGACGATAACCTGATAGTTCAGTGCGCTAGCAAAGCAGACCCAGGCGAAATAGGGGATGAGCAAATAGGCCGCGATCTTTCGCACGCGAAAGAACGCCCACATTACCGGCAAAAGCGTCACCACGGCTCCACCAAGAACCATCAGGCCACCCTGCATATTCTGCATGCCGAAAAACACCGCAGTCCACGCCAGGTTGAACACAAAGTGCACCACAAAGAGCACCACCGCCAGACCACGGCCGTAAGCGCCCCACGCGCTCACGACGAGAGCGACGGCCACACCGATCATCACGTAAAGGATGCTCCATACGATCCCAAAGGCAGCAGGAGGCGGAAAAATTGAAGGCTTGGTCAGGCTTTGAAACCACACTGTGTTGGGCGTGCCCATTTGTCCGCCCAAAAAGCCTAGCAGCACGATCAGCGGCACGCAAAACAGTGCCCAGCGAAAAAAGCTCGCTCGCAATTGGGCTCTGGACGCCAGCAGGTTCATGCCTGTCTCCGCATTGTAGGCTTCATCCGGACAAACGCGTGGTGCGCGCGAAGGCGCCGATACACCAGCCGCGCTAGAACGCCAATCGCGCGTTTGTTGCCTCGTCGATTAGCCCCAAGATGAGACACGTTTGCGTCGTCCTCTGATCGCCTTGCGACACAGCTCACCGCAACTTTCCACCGGTCGAAGGCGCAGCCCACGCAAATTTTCGAAAGGGCTTGGCCTTGTGGCAACAATGTGGCTAGCTTCGCCACAATCTTGCCGCGATTCGGGGGCGTGGGTGGCAAGAAGGAGGACTTACCACGCGTCCCGCCAGTCTCAATTGCCCAGTGAGGGGAAATATCCAGATGAAAAAAACCAACTTTGCTTCGATGCTCGCCGTCGCCGGCGGCCTTGCCGTCACCACCGCTGCGTGCTCGGCTCCGGCTGAAGAAGCCGCGACCGAAGCGGACGCGACCTCGGTTGAAGCCGCAGCTTGCTGCGCCGCTGGCTGCTGCGCCGCTGGCTGCTGCGCCGCCGCGTGTGAAGGCGCTGGTTGCTGCGCCGCCGCGTGTGAAGGCGCTGGTTGCTGCGCCGCGGCTTGCGAAGGCGCCGGCTGCTGCGCCGCTGCATGCTGCGCTGCCGCCGATTAATCGGAACAGCCGCCACGCTTGAAAGAGCGTGTCAGAAAAAGGGCCAGCGGCGACTTCGGTGTGCCGCTGGCCTTTTTCTTTGCAAAGACCGGTTTGATTACGGTCAAGGCCTTGCTGGCGTCCGGCGGGCAGTTGACGTAACCAACGCCTCAATCGCAACGAAAACAGGTCCATGACAACGCCAATGACCCCCGAAGCCGCCGCAATCACGGTCATCGAAACCATCACCGCCATGGCGCAAGAGCAGAAGCCGCTCATGCTGCGCGTGATCCCCGAAGAAGGCGCGACCTTTTGGACGCACTACCCCAAGGCGGACGCTCGCAGCGCCAGTTGCAAGGCGCGGTGGTATTACCATGTCCACGCCAACGGTAGCCGCGACGCCGACGAACACGGACACTTTCACCTTTTCCTGCACCGCACCCAGTTGGCAGAAGGATTGGAACCGAAAGTCTGGCCGCCCCAAGGCGAGGAAGCCAAGGCGCACGTGACGCATGTCATAGGCCTATCGATCGCCACTAACGGAATTCCACGCGCTTGGTTTGCGACCAACCGCTTTGTCACAAACGAATTTCTCTATCCCGCCCACGTGATGATCGAGCACTTGCCCGACTTCAATGTCGACGACACCAAGGAAGACGATCTGGTCAACCGCTTCGTGACAGCGATGGTCGCGCTCTACCGCGAGGAAATCGCCGACCTTCTGCGCCGCCGCGATGAGATGCAGGAACAGCTGGTCGCCGACCTAGGCGATGCGGCCTACGAGAAAGAGAGTGGCGTTGAAGTGCTGGCGCAGATTCCGATAGATCTGGACGCGAAAATCAGTTCGCTGGAGCTGGAGGAAGCGTGAGGCTAACCGCCCCTTTGCGCGCTCACCAAGAATTCCACATTGCCCTTGGGACCTGTAATCGGGCTCTCCACGACACCTTCGATATCCCAGCCAAGGCCTTCTAACCAATCGGTAACTTCGCTGCACACACGCTCATGCAGCGCGGTGTCGCGAACGACACCGCCTTTGCCGACTTCGTGTTTCTCCACCTCGAATTGCGGCTTGATCAGCGCCACCAAACGGCATTGCGGCGCAGCCAGTCTGAGGGGCACGTCGAGCACCTTGGCGAGGCTGATGAAGCTCGCGTCGCACACCACCATATCGC
This sequence comes from Pseudomonadota bacterium, assembly GCA_039814925.1. GTDB lineage: Bacteria > Pseudomonadota > Alphaproteobacteria > Sphingomonadales > Sphingomonadaceae > Erythrobacter. The sequence continues at coordinate 187,967 of JBCCAH010000006.1, read as the reverse complement.
AAGGCCTATCAATCAGTTCAGGCGTCAAAAGCCGGGCTGATGTCTGCTCGTAAACCGTTACCCGTTCATCTTCGCGCAGCTTCCAGGCGAGCTGGTTTGTGCCGCTATCGACCGCGAACACATGGGCCGCCCCACCTTGCAAAAGCACATCGGTGAACCCGCCGGTCGAACTGCCGACATCGATCACCACTGCGCCGGACGGATCGATGCCAAAGTGTTCCAAAGCGTGCGCCAGCTTGATCCCGCCGCGACTGACCCAGGGGTGATCGCGCCCGCGCACCTCCACCGCCGAGTCGCTCGCAAACTGCTGGCCCGGTTTATCCGCCTTCACCTCGCCTACGAACACAGTGCCCGCCATCACCAGCGCCTGCGCACGAGTGCGGCTTTCGGCGAGGCCCCGTTCCACCAGCAGTTGGTCGATGCGATTTTTTTTCGAGGGTTTTGTAGGCTTGGTCATGGACGAGGCCAGCGTTAGCGCGCATTGAGAGGGCATGAAAGCGACTTACTTTTATAGTGCCGCCGCCGTGGCGCTGACTTTCGCGATTGCCGCCTGCATTCCCGCGTCTGAACCGCCGCCTCCGCCGCCTCCGCCGCCGGTAAGCGCGACGACGCCAACCCCCACTCCGACACCCACACCGACCCCGCCACCGCCGGTTTCAGAACCCGAGTACGACAATTACCTCGACGCGCCGACGACGTCAGGGTCGTGGACCTATCTGAATGAGCCGGACGAGTCGCTCGCGCTGTTCGGTGAGAATCCGCGCGCGCCTGTCTTCATGGTCCGATGCGGCGACGGCGCAGTATCGCTTGGGCGCGTAATCGCCCAAGCGCAATCGAGCGAGCGGGTGATGAACGTCCAAGCGGAAACGGTATCACGCCAGCTCCAGGCTGGCCCCGTGCCCGAAATGCCGACTATTCTGGCAGCAGATGTACAGCCGCGCGATCCGCTACTCGACGCGATCGCAATAACCAAGGGACGCTTCATGGTTGGCGTTGAAGGAGAGCGCACGCTCTATCTTCCCGCTTGGGTGGAAGTGAGCCGGGTGATTGAAGACTGTAGATAAGGGTATTTTCCCTGCAGTTCCCACGCGATTCGCACAGATTTATCCACAGTCTTAGATGAATGAAAGTGTCGGACCGAGGCCACGACCGATGAACGCGCAGTTGTTCCTTGGAAGGTGACGCTTCAGCTATACTGGGAAGGCCAAGCATTCTGACGGGGTAAAAGATAAATTCAAGTCTTGTCTCGCCTCGGCCCATGATTCACAAAGATCGCAGGCCAGCGGTACACGCACGGCTCGGCTCCCGGTGAAACGTTCGGGGTCATGGCTTCATAGCGCGAAAGGAGGTGATCCGATGTCTCATGGTTCAGTAGCGAGGTCGGTGAAGATCCCTACGGAGCATATTCGGTAATTTCCTTGCCGAGTAAGGCTTCGTGAGCGGCACTTCCGGCCGCTGACCATGCAAAGGGCTGTACCCCGACGGGCGGTGCAGCCCTTTTCATTTGGGGAGGCGTATCCTCTCCAACACTATCCTTGCTCTTAGAGTGCGCCGGGATTACCGGAATTCCTATGCATTTCACCCGCATCCCGCACCCCTCGCCCACGCATGATAACGTGCGCAATGCCGCCATCGCTGATCCGGGCTTTGGACAGGTCTTTACCGATCACATGGTCACGATCGACTACGATGAAGCGAAAGGCGGTTGGCATTCCGCGCGCATAGGCCCGCGCGAACCGATCGCGCTCGACCCGGCGGCGAGCGTTCTTCATTACGCCCAAGAGATCTTCGAAGGGATGAAGGCTTTTCCGCACAAGGATGGCGGCCTTGCCCTGTTTCGGCCCGAGGAAAATGCGCGGCGTTTCAACGAGAGCGCTCGCCGGATGGCTATGCCGGAGATCCCGGAAAACCTGTTTCTCGACGCGGTCAAACTGGCCGTGGAAACCGACGCGGACTGGATGCCTCAAATTGAGGGCGGCTCGCTCTATATTCGGCCCTTTATGTTCGCCTCCGAGGCGTTCCTCGGCGTGCGCCCGGCCAAGCAGTACAAGTTTGTCGTGATCCTCGTCTCAAGCGGGAACTACTTTAAAGGCGGCGTGAACCCGGTGAAGATCTGGGTCAGCCAAGACTATGTCCGCGCAGCGCCTGGCGGCACCGGTGCGGCCAAGACGGGCGGCAATTACGCTGCCAGCCTTGTCCCTCAGGCTGAAGCTATTGCAAAGGGTTGCGATCAGGTCGCCTTTCTCGACGCGGTTGAGAAAAAGTGGGTTGAGGAACTGGGCGGCATGAACCTGTTCTTCGTTAGGGCCGATGGCAGCGTGGTAACCCCCCCGCTGACCGGGACGATATTGCCCGGCATCACCCGCGCGACTTTGATGCAATTGCTGCGCGAAGAAGGTCTCGACGTGCGCGAAGAGCCCTACTCGATCGACCAATGGCGCGCGGAAGCGGAAAGCGGTGAGCTGCTCGAAACCATGGCCTGCGGCACGGCGGCAGTGGTGACGCCCGTTGGCATCGTGGCGTCACCCGATGACGAATTCCAGATCGGCGCGGGCGGCAACGGCCAGATGGCCACCAAGATGCGCACCAAACTGGTCGACATCCAACACGGCCGCGAGGCTGACAACCATGGCTGGGTGATGCGGATTTGACGGTCGGGTTGGTGCGCGAGTACCGCCCCTGGCAAAGCCTCTTATAGGCGAGAATAAAACCTCCTCACGCAAACAAGTAGGCCGACTTCCTCGCTTGCGTTAAATCGATGAAGCTTTGTAGCAAGTCTGACTCGACCGCACGGGGCGCGAGCACTCGATCGTGCAACAAAAACACCGATTGCTGGAAATACCCACTTTCCTGATCTGACCGCATGCTCGGATGCTGCCCGGCGGCAAGGAGAGAGAGGGTCTCCTCCACTCCGCGCACCTTTCCCGGGACGTACAAAGGCTCCGCACCAAGGTCCTGCTTTTGCAGCATGCGGTGAAAGGCGAGCATCTCGTTCCACATAAACCCTTCGTAATTGATGAGCTCATCAAACATCACAACAAGGCCCGGTCGCAGCAGGCCACAGGCGCCTAACGCTTCGAAGACGGTTTGCGTGGACGAATAGAGATCGCAGTCGATGTGGACCATCGAGAGCGGAGCAGGATTGGCCTTGAAATAGGGTTCAAGGCTTTCATCAAACCAGCCGGGGACGAGGGTGACATTGGACGGAACCTTGGGTTGCTCGATGACCGAAAAATCCTGTTGCCAGTCGATCCGGCCATCTTCTGGAAACCCGCGAAAACTGTCAAAGCCTACGAACTGGGTTTTGGGGCTCAGGCGCGCCATTCGACGAATTGAAATGCCCTTGTATACGCCGAACTCGGCGACAGCGTCTTCTTTGAACGTTCGGGCGCGTAACGCCGCGATGGTCGTCGCCACACGTGCGAAGCGGCGCGAGATCGGTAGCAAGCATTGCTTGTGCGAAAGGACCTCGAGCGTGGCTTGCGCAAAGCCCAAATAAGCTTCGACAGCCCTGCGATCATCCATCGCACGTTTCCCCAATTGACGCGGTGCACCCTTTGGCTGGTAGAACAGGAATACAAATCCAAGACAAGCAGTGCTTCAAATGCAAGGCAGGCGTAAAAGAATCGAGGTCGCCCCCCTCTTGTCGCAATACGCCCAAGCGCGGTAAGCGTCGCGCACATGGTCAACCCTCAGTCCCCCATTCAAGTCGTCGCGCTCTATCGCTTTACGCCCTTTGCAGATCCGGCGGCGCTCAAAAAACCTCTACTGTCTGCATCCAACGAAGCGGCCGTCAAGGGCACGATCTTGCTCGCTTACGAGGGAATCAACGGCACGATCGCGGGCTCCGAAAGCGGGATTGCGGCGGTCCTCGATCATATTCGCACACTCCCCGGCTGCAGAGAACTTGAGGTTAAGTTCTCGAGCGCAGCCCAAATGCCATTCTATCGCATGAAAGTCAGGCTGAAACGTGAGATCGTGACCATGGGCCAGCCCGATATTGACCCAACGGCTAGCGTCGGGCGCTATGTCGATCCGCAAGACTGGAACGCGCTAATCGCCGATCCCGACACGGTCGTGATCGACACGCGCAATGATTACGAAGTCGCCGTCGGCACCTTCGAAGGAGCAATCGACCCGAAAACCAAGACCTTTCGTGACTTCCCCAATTGGTTCGAAAAGAACCGCGCAGAACTGCTCGTAGGCAAGAAACGCGTCGCCATGTTCTGCACCGGCGGCATTCGCTGCGAAAAATCGACGAGCTTCCTTCGCTCGCAAGGGGTAGAGGATGTGTTCCACCTCAAAGGCGGCATCCTGAAATACCTCGAAACCGTGCCCGAGGATCAAAGCGCGTGGCGCGGCGATTGCTTCGTCTTTGATGAACGCGTCACCGTCAAACACGGACTGGAACAGGGCGATTACACGCAGTGCCGCGCGTGCCGTAGGCCTTTGAGCGCGCAAGATCGGCTGTCGCCAGATTTCGTTGACGGGGTCAGCTGCTCCTATTGCATTGATGAGCGCACCGACGAACAACGCAACCGTTATGCCGAGCGCCAACGGCAAGAAGAACTCGCCAGCCAGCGCGGAACACAGCATGTGGGCCATGACTTTTCGGCAGAGTCATGAGCGCCCTTCCCATCCTCTACAGCTTTCGCCGCTGCCCCTACGCTATGCGGGCGCGCATGGCGCTTTGGATGGCCGGAATAACTGTGGAATTGCGCGAAGTGAAGCTGGCCAACAAGCCGCCCGAATTGGCAAAGGCGTCACCCAAGGCCACCGTGCCGGTGCTTTTACTACCTGATGGCACGGTGCTTGATGAGAGTATTGCCATCATGCGTTGGGCACTGGAGCGTAGCGATCCCGAAGGCTGGCTGGTTGGGAATGATGCGGCATTGATTGAGCGCAACGATGGTCCGTTCAAACGCCACCTTGATCGCTACAAATACCCCACCCGCTATCCGAATGAGGCGAATGGGGATGAAGATACGTTCCGATACGACCATCGCAGCCATGGGCTCGCCATCCTCGAAGATTTGCACACTCGGCTGGGTGAGAGCAAGCAGCTGTGCGGTCCCACTCGCACTCTGACCGACGTCGCGCTGTTTCCTTTTATCCGTCAATTCGCCAACACCGATCGCGATTGGTTTGACGAGCAGGGCCTGCCACATCTGCATTTGTGGCTCGAATGGCATCTGGCCTCAGACCTGTTCGCCGCAATCATGCTCAAATTCACACCCTGGAAGGCCGGCGATGAACCCATTTCGTTTGGTCCGTGAGGTTCCCCTCGATGGTGAATTTTTAACCAGCTGGTCCTAGGGGTTCGCCCATGAGTGAACTCAAACCCAACTTCACGATTCTGATCGACGACGCCCGGCGCGAAGCTCACTATACTGTCTCGGGTTTCTGGGCCGCCGAGGACATGACGCGTTTCCAATCGGCTCTGATGAGGAAGGGAAAGGACCTGTTCACTTCAGGCAAGGGATTCAACGTCCTTGGCGATATGAGCGGTCTGGCGGTGCAAGACCGGATCATGGCGGAGAGCATGCGCTTCTTGATGGCTGAATCCACCCGGCTCGGCATGAAACGTCAGGCATTCGTGATCACGTCCAGCTTGCTCAGACTTCAGTTTGATCGACTGATTGATGAAGGCAACACGGCGATTTTCGGCAACCGTGGTGACGCCGTTGCGTGGCTGCGCAAACCTGAATAACGAACCGAAGCATCTCCGACAAAGGTTCGTTAACAACGCCCTGCTAGCCAGAGGGAATGGATACGCTTGCTCCGACTTCCAAGATAGACGCCAATACGAACACGCGCGAATTGTATTTCGCAATTGCCGGGTTTTGGACTCTGGAAGAGATGAAGGCCTTCCTGACCGATCTCAGCAAAGCAGTCATCCCCTTTATCAAAAAGGGCGAAACGTTCACATCGATGGGCAACCTTGTTGACTTTGTTCCTCAGGACCGAGCCACCGCTGACGCGATCCGGGATAGCCTGCTCTTAGCTACTCAAAACGGGCTGGTGCGGTTCGCGGTTGTATCCCCACCGCCGCTCGTGAAAATGCAGTATCGCCGCATCGGCGCAGGCCTAGACTTTGACTTTTTTGACGACGAAGCCAGCGCGCGCAAATGGCTGCGCGAAGTAAACTAGCCCAGCTTTTCGCTTTCGAGCGCATCGCGAAACGCATCAACCAACCAACTTGCCGACGGCCCCAACTTTGCATCGCGTCGCCACATCGCGCTGAGGGTATAGTGATCGCCAGGCTTTTCGGGCAGGTCGAGCTCAATCAAATCGCCACTTTCTATGTCGGCGGCCACCATCCCACGCGGCATATTGCCCCAACCCAGCCCTTCCTTAAGCAGCGAGTGCTTCGCGCCAAGGTCGCCCAGCCGCCACGTCAACGGGCTTAAAACGGCAAATTCGCGCCCCTGGGTCAGGGCGGAACGATCCGCGAGAACCAGCTGCAAATGCTGGCGCGACATGCCCGGCTCTATCGCCCCATCGGCAATCGCTCGGGTCAGCGGATGATCCGGGCTCGCCACAGGGATAAGGTCGACGCCGCCGACGAATTGATGTTCGGTCTCGGGGTGACGAACCACTTCTGGTCCGCCGATCGCCAATTGCGCTTCCTCGTCGAGCAAGCACTGCACAACCGCACCTAGCCCTTCGATATTGAGTGTGAGCGCGACCGTTGGGAACATCCGGCGAAATTCTCGCAAAACGCTCGCAGTGACCTCGCCCGGCACCATCACATCGACCACGAGGCCAAGGCTGGATTCAAGTCCGGCATGCAGGCTTTGTGTCTTGGCAATCAGGGCGTCGACACGGTCAGCGACGCCGCGCGCCTCGGCAAGCAAGCCCTCCCCCGCCTCGGTCAGAACGGGTTTGCGCGAGCCCTCCCGCTCGAACAGGGTGACGGCCAGTTGCAGCTCCAACTGTGCAATCCCATAGCTGATCGCCGATACCGCACGCCCCATGGCCCGCGCCGCACCGCCGAAACTGCCGTGCTCCACCACCGCCAGAAAAATGCGCAATTGATCGAGAGACGGATCGCCAAGCTTCATTCTTCATATGTTCGGATATTCTGAACATTTTCGCAAGTTTTATCGCACTTATACACTCGTACGAACCGGCCTATCTCCCACTCAACGAAGCGAAAGGCGCCGATCAGGCGTCACCGCTCAAACAGGAGAAATGCGATGAGCAATCCGATTATCGAACTGCGCCCCTTTGAAAGCCTGGGCTCGGCCAATCACGGCTGGTTGGACGCGCATCACCACTTCTCGTTTGCCGGATATCATGATCCGGCGCGCGTACAGTGGGGTCCGATCCGCGTCTGGAACGATGACACTATCGCGCCGAGCACCGGGTTCCCGACCCACCCGCATCAGGACATGGAAATCATCACCTATGTTCGAAAAGGGGCGATCACGCACACCGACTCGATGGGCAATGAAGGCCGCACCGAAGCGGGCGATGTACAGGTGATGAGCGCAGGCACCGGCGTACGTCATTCGGAATACAACCGTGAGGACGTGGAAACGCAGATCTTCCAGATCTGGATCATCCCGAGCGAGCGCGGCGGAAATCCTACTTGGGGCGCCAAAGCGTTTCCCAAGGGTGATCGCGCTGGTCAATTCGTAACGCTTGCCAGCGGCAATGTGCCCGGAGGATCGAATGATAACGATGCCCCGCTGCCGATCCGCACCGACGCCAAAGTGCTAGGCGCAACGATCAAAGCGGGCGAGAGCGTGACCTACGACATCGCAACTCTGCGGCGTCACCTCTACCTCGTACCTGCCACCGGAAAGGTGCAGATCGCCGACACGATCGCCAAAGCGCGCGATGGCGTAGCGATCACGCAGGCCGAGGAAATCACCATCACCGCGCTTGAGGACAGCGAAATTGTCCTCGTGGACGCGGCCTAGCCCCCGAAAAGCCAGCCGAGCTCCCTCTCGGCTGGCTCAAGCTTTTCCCAATCAATCCAAGCCCCTCAGGAGAATTGAAATGTCAAACATCCTCTACGTCAAAGCCAGCATCCGCGGCGACGAAAGCGTCTCAAATCAGATCGGCAACGCGCTGATTGCCAACTTCACAGATGGCACAAACACCAGCGTAACCACGCGCGATCTATCCAAAAACGATATCCCGTTCATCGACGCCGCGCGCTTTGAGGCCAACCTTACTCCAGCCGCGGATCGGACGCCCGAACAAGCTGAACTCGCCGCTATCTCAGTCTCCCTGATCGAGGAATTGAAGGCTGCTGACACGATCGTGTTTGCGAGCCCGGTCTATAACTTTGGCGTCCCCGCCGTCGTGAAAGCCTGGGCAGACCTGGTCGCCCGCGCTGGAACCACCTTCAAATACACCGAAAACGGACCCGTCGGCCTACTCGAAGGCAAAAAAGCCTACATCGCAGCAGCCTCGGGCGGCACACCCATCGGCTCGGACATCGACTTCATGTCCAGCTGGCTGAAGTTCTTTCTTGGTTTCCTCGGCATCAGCGATGTCGAAGTGATCGCAGCCGATGGCATTATGGGCCAGGAGGGCCCCGCCAAGATCGAAGCCGCCATCGAAACCGCATCCAATGTTTCTGTCGCCGCCTGATTGGCCGGTGTCCGGACCTTACACACCCTATAACTGGAGACTTCCCATGAACACTTTGGCTCAAGACACCGCCGCCGTTTCGGCTCCTTCGCTCACTTTGCAAGATGGTGCCGCGTTGACAGGTCGGATCCTGCTGGCCGCGATCTTCATCCTCTCAGGCATCACTAAGCTGGGCGCGATCGAAGGCACAATCGGCTATATCGCCAGTGTCGGCCTGCCCTTTGCCGATGCCATTTTCTACGCTGTGGTCGCGTTGGAGATTATTGGCGGCCTGATGTTGGTGGTCGGCCTCAAAACCCGCCTCACCGCTGTGACACTGGGCGCGTTTTCGATCCTTGCGGCTGTAACTTTTCACGCCGATTTCACGGACCAGAACCAAATGATCCACCTTTTGAAAAACTTCGCCCTTGCGGGCGGCATGCTTCAGGTCGCCGCCTTTGGCTCCGGCCGCCTCGCGCTCAGCCGCGATTAAGCCAGGCTGGCCTAGCAGGCTCAGAGATGGGTTGTCCCTCGAGACCGAGGGTCGCAGGGAGGGCCGGGTTCGCCGCAAGGCGGGCTCGGTCCTTTCTCGTTCCACCGCTCAATCCAGCGACGGCAGGCTGTCCTTCAGGTCATCCAACCACACATCGGCCACCGCGTCGCTGGGCGCGCGCCAGTCGCCGCGCGGGCTCAAAGCACCCATAGACGAGACCTTCGGCCCGTTAGGCAAAGCGCTTCGCTTGAACTGCGAAAAGGCGAAGAAGCGACGCGCAAATTTCTCCAGCCAGCCAGCAATGGTTGCGAGATCGTACTCGTTCTTGCGATGCTCTGGAAAGCCAGCGGGCCAGATACCGACCTCGGCGTCTTTCCACGCATGCCACGCAAGGAACGCGATCTTGCCCGGGCGCTGACCGGTACGGATTGTGTGGTGCAGGAAGAAATCGTTGAGCTCGTAAGGCCCGATATGCGCTTCGGTGTCCTGGATCGCCCCGTCTTCACCGGCAGGGACCAGCTCGGGCGAGATAACGGTGTCGTAGACCGCCATCAACACCGCGCCGCATTCGGTGCTGAACTGCTCGGTCTCCACCGTCCAGCGGATGAGGTAACGGATCAGCGTCTTGGGCACGCCCGAATTGACGCCGTAATGGCTCATGTGATCGCCCACGCCATAAGTGCACCAGCCCAGCGCAAGCTCAGACAGGTCGCCTGTGCCGACCACAAAACCCGAATGTTGCCCGGCAAGTCGGAACAAGTAATCGGTGCGCAGGCCCGCCTGCACGTTCTCAAAGGTCACATCGTAGACCGGCTCGCCCCTGCTGAAGGGGTGGTTCATGTCTTCCAGCATGCGCTGCGCAGCGGGTCTGATATCGATCTCTTCGGCGGTGATGCCGAACGCTTCCATTAGCTTCCACGCATTGGACTTGGTCCCGTCCGATGTCGCAAAGCCGGGCATGGTGTAGCCACGGATCATTGTGCGCGGCAGGCCGAGCCGGTCGCACGCTTTTGCCGCAACGATCAGCGCGTGGGTGCTATCAAGCCCGCCCGAAATCCCAATGATTAGGCTCTTTGGATCGGTCGCTTGCATCCGCCGCATCAGCGCGTCCACCTGGATGTTGAAAGCCTCGAAGCAATCCTCGTCCAACGTCTTCACATCGCTCGGCACGAACGGGAAGCGGCGCACAGGACGCATCAGCCCGATATTGCCCACCGCATAAGCGTGTTCGAAAACCACACGGCGATAGCTGTGCTCCGGATGGCCATGCGCTTCGGCCGCGTCGTTGAAGGTGCCGTTGCGCATTCTCTCCAGCGCGATCTTCTCCACATCGATATCGGTGATGCACAATTCGGGTTCGAGGTCGAATCGCGTGCTTTCAGCCTGCAATCCACCCAGCTCGTAAATGACGCCCTGCCCATCCCAGGCGAGGTCCGTGGTGCTTTCACCATGGCCGCTAGCCGAATAGACATAGGCGCACATTGCACGCGCCGAAGCGCTGCGGCAGTGCATATGGCGATCCTCCGCACGGCCGATGGTAATTGGCGAGGCGGATAGGTTGCACAGGATCAACGCGCCAGCGAGTGCGGCTAGAGTGCCTGGCGGATTAGGAGCCCAGAAATCCTCACAGATTTCGACGCCGAAGGTAAAGTGCCTCAGGTTGGAGGCGGCAAAGACGAGATCGGTGCCGAACGGCACCTCCTCACCCGCGACGCCGATCCACAAATCCTGGCAATCGCGGCCATGCGCGAAATAGCGTTTTTCGTAGAATTCGCGGTAGTTGGGCAGATAGCTCTTGGGTATCACCCCAAGCAATTCCCCGCCCGCGATCACCAAAGCGCAATTGTAGATCTTGCCATTGCGGCGCAGGGGCGCGCCGATCACCAGAACGGGCGTTAGATCGGCGCTCGCCTCGATCACTTCAGCCACCGCGCGCTCAACCCGATCAAGCAACGCCGCCTGAAGATGCAGATCGTCAATCGCGTAAGACGACAGGGTCAGTTCGGGATAGACCAGCAGGTCAACGTGGCATTCGTGCGCGCGTTTCGCCTCGCTGATCACACCGGCGGTGTTGTACGCCACGTCGGCGGTCCGCGAGCATGGCGTGGAGGTCGCCACGCGCACAAAGCCTTGATCGTGCAAATCGTAAAAGCTGTGATCGGTGTCCGTCATCGCGCGCTAAGATCCCAAAATCCTTGTGCCATCGCCCTAGCCGCTAAGCCCGTATGAGGAAAGCGGCGGCGCAAAGCTTCGCTTTCAGGCCTAGCAGCGATTGCACACGCCCCAACCATTGCGCTCACTTGCACAAAGGGCCACTTGTGCCGCGTCAGGTGACCCAAGAATTTCCCTCCCCCAATAGGAGAACACGACCATGGCTGATCCAACCTACACACCGCCCGCCGTCTGGAGCGCCGACACCGAGAGTGGAGGCCGCTTTGCCAGCATCAATCGCCCAACCGCAGGCGCGCGCGAAGAAAAAGCTCTGCCCGAAGGCGACAACCCGTTTCAGCTCTACAGCCTCGCGACGCCCAATGGTGTGAAGGCGACGGTAATGCTCGAAGAATTGCTCGAAGCAGGACACACGGGCGCGGAATACGACGCTTACACGGTCAACATTGGTGACGGCGTGCAGTTCACCAGCGGCTTTGTTGGTGTAAACCCCAATTCCAAGATCCCCGCCCTGCTCGACAAGAGCGGCGACACCCCTTTCCGCGTGTTCGAATCAGGCGCGATCCTGGTGCACCTTGCCGAGAAGTTCGGCGCCTTCCTGCCGACGGATCCCGCCGCTCGCGCTGAAGTGCTCAGCTGGGTCTTTTTCCAGGTCGGAACTGGCCCATTCATCGGCGGCGGCTTTGGCCACTTCTACGCCTACGCGCCGGAGAAATACGAATACCCGATCAACCGCTACGCCATGGAAACGAAGCGTATCTTTGACGTGATTGATCAGCGCCTCGCAGACAATCGCTTCCTCGCAGGCGACGATTATACCATCGCAGATATGGCTAACTTCCCCTGGCTTGCGCCCTTCGTGGCGGGCACGATCTACAATGAAGCGAAAACCTTCCTGTCGATCGACGAGTACAAAAATGTAGGCCGCTGGGCGCGCGAAATTGCCGCGCGTCCCGGCGTTCAACGCGGACGGATCGTTAACAAGGCGTGGGGTGATGAGGACACGCAGCTTCTCGAACGCCACTCAGCGGCAGACTTTGAAGGCAAGAATCTCGACTGGTCGTTTTAAGGCGTCGATCTTCTCACAAGTCGACACAAGAATGGGCTGGAAATCGCGAGGTTTCCGGCCCATTGTTCGTCTGGGAGAGAGAGGAACTGCCCTTTGGCCTCAACAGCCGCGGCCAGTGAATTGGCTGGACAATCCGAAAACGCCGAACGGATCGGCCTGACCGAGAAGCTGGGATATGGCTTAGGGGATCTACCTTCAGGGCTCTATCTCAACTTCTTTGCGGCTTATCTTCTGTACTTCTTTGTCGATCTAGGCGGCGTGTCACCCGCAGCCATGGCGCTGATGCTCTTGCTTTCACGTGGCTTTGACGCGGTGACCGATCCCGTCATGGGTGTGATAAGCGACCGCACGCGCACGCGTTGGGGGCGGTATCGACCCTATCTGCTGTTCGGCGCGCTGCCGTTCGGAGTGACTGGCTTTGCCGTCTTCGCGGCACCCGACATGTCGATTGGATGGCTCTTGGTCTGGGCCTATGTGACCTATGGCCTGACGATGCTCGCCTTTACCGCGGTCAATGTCCCTTATTCGGGCCTGCTAGGCGTAATCTCGCCTTCCACTGAACAGCGCGCTAGCGTGACGGCCTTTCGCATGTTCTTTTCGGGCGCGTCGGGCATCGTAGTGGGCGTGTTGGCTACGACCTTGATTCGCGAATTCGGGCAAGGAAATGAAGAGCACGGCATAATGCTCACCATGGGCGTGTTCGCCGCCGTTTCGGTGCTGTGTTATTTGATCACTTTCGCCACAACCAAAGAGCGCATTCCTGCAGCGCCGACGTCCGGAACGGTGACAGGCGATCTTGGGCAATTGCTTCGCACGGGCGCGTGGATTGCAACGGCGATCGCAGCAATTTTTGGGGTTCTCGCTATCGCCAGTCGAGCGTCAACTGCGCGTTTTTGGTTCAAGTATGTCGCTGGCGATGACGGAACACCTGTGTTCCTGTTTCTCGACCGCTTCGGCCTTTTCCTAACTGCGCTAGCTCTTGGCCAAGTGACCGGGGTCATGATCGGATATCAACTACAAAAGCGGTTTGAGAAATCGCATTTGATCCTGTTTGGCGGGCTGCTCAAACTGGTTGGAATAGGCGCTTTCGCTTTCGTACCGATAGACGCGGTGGCCGCGCAGACGATTGCGCAGTTGCTGGTGGGAATCGGCTTCGGTTTTCTCATGGTGCTCGCGTTTTCAATGTTCACTGACATCGCAGAGTTTATTGACTGGAAATCCAGCAAGCAGATGACCGCTTTAACGCTTTCGGCCTCAATCTTTGCGGTGAAAATTGGGATGAGCTTTGGCGGGGCTCTGCCGGGGCTTGTGCTTGATCAGACCGGTTTTGTCGCGGGAGCCACGCAAAGTGCCGAAGCCGTAGCCGGGATCAGCTTTGCGTTCGCATGGCTGCCGGCCTTGTGCTTGTTGCCTGCTGCCGTCGCCATGCTCTTCTACCGCCTCAGCCATCAGGTGATGCGAGAGGTGGAAACCAATCTTGCCGCTCGACGATCAACTGTGGACTAAAAGCGTAAGATTCGGCCTTCACATTTGTGACAGCGACGCTATACGGGCGCGCTCTGCTGGGGTGTAGCCAAGTGGTAAGGCACCGGTTTTTGGTACCGGCATTCGCAGGTTCGATCCCTGCCACCCCAGCCAGACCCGTATGGTCAACCTCCCAAAACCAAATTCGCTAACGCGGTACCGGACACCCACGCGCCCTCAACGCGAGGGCTGTGGAGGTAATCGCCTGCAAGGCCGATCCGCGCTTCCGCATCGAAACGCGCGGAATCCCCCTTGAGACTTTCGGGCTGCGCGTAGAGCCAGCGGTGGGCGACGAGATGAATCGGTTCGACCGGCTCGGTTCCGGTTTGCGTAAAGAAGTCCGCCAACAAAATCTGCGCCGCCTCTTCTTTGGGCCGGTCGATAATCCGACGACTGCACGAGGGGCTTGCATGGAGGACCCAGCTTTCCGCCCCCGTGCGACGCGGCTTGGCCGAATTGCGCGCCGCCCATGAAATCCGCTTGGTCGAATCGCGGAGTGTGTCGCTGACAATGGGAAGGCGTTCTTCAAAGCCCGCCATTACGGCCCAGCACGGCTTGGAAGTGACGCTAGCGGCGATATCGGCGAAGGCCGGCGCGGCGTCTTGCAAAAGATCACTCGCCTGTTCGGCGGGGATCGCGACGAGAACAGTGTTGGCGGTGTAAATGTCGTCCTGGGTGGTGGTCATCACCCATCGCTCGCCTTCGCGCGATAGCCGCTCGATACGCGTGCTCCACAGTACGCCGCCGATTGCATCAGCCATCGCCTTGATCGGTCCGTTCATGCCGGGGGTGCCGACATAGGCAGGATCATCCTCACGCTTCGACGCAGCTAGCCAGCGTGCCACCGCGCCTTGCTCCTCCCATCCCTTGACCGCCTCGCAGAAGCCGGGATCGCGCGCGGTGAAGTATTGCGCGCCATGGTCGAAACGCACGGTTTCACCAGCGATTTCCGCCCGGCGCGCGGCCATGCGACCGCCGGGCCCGCGCCCCTTGTCGAAAACGCGCACCTCGCGCCCCGCCGCCTTAAGCTTGGTCGCGCAGGCCAGCCCGGCCATACCGGCGCCGATGATCGCTATATCTGTGCGGAATCCGTCCATGCCAGCCTAATGCGCAGGCAACGTTTGGGTTTCAAGACACTTTACGGGGCAGAGCGCGGCGGCTTAGCTTCGGCCAGCAGCAGCGAGAAGCGCTCTTCGCTATCCAGCCAGCGCGCCTGCGGTTCCCATCCGCCGGCGAGGAGCAAAGTGTAGGCGGTGCGACGGCTGAACTTGTGACTGTTTTCGGTGTGAAGGCTTTCGCCCTTTGTCATCGAGAAGGACCTCCCCGCCACTTCGAACGCCATATCACGCGTAGTCACCAGGTGCATTTCGATCCGGGCGTAGTCGTCGTTCCAACGCGCTTCGTGGCGCAGGTCATCCACCGGAATATCGCCCTTCAACTGCCTATTGATTCGCTCAATCAGGTTGAGATTGAATTTTGCGGTCACGCCAGCCGTGTCGTCATATGCGTCCACAAGCGTTTGTGGATCCTTGATCAGGTCCATTCCGATCAACAGCTTGGCCCCAACGCCTAGCGTGTCGCGCATGGAGCGCAGCAAGTCGACCGCGGTACGCGCGACCATGTTTCCAATCGTGGAACCAGGAAAGAAGCCGAGCTTTGGCAAGGACTTTACCGCCTCGGGCAGTTCGACGCGGCGCATGAAATCCGCCTCAATCGGGTGAACGGGAAGACCCGGAAACTTGGCCCCTAAATCCTTGGCGGAGGCGCGCAGAAAATCACCCGAAATATCGAGTGGAACATACGCCGCTGGCGCAATCGCGCTGAGTAACAGAGGCGTTTTGACAGATGAGCCAGAACCAAATTCGACAACAGCGCGGCCTTCGCCAATCATCGCGGAAAAGTCTGCGCCATGCGACTGCAGGATCTCGGTCTCAGCCCGCGTGGGATAATACTCGGGCAGCGCCGTGATATCCTCGAAGAGCTGCGAACCTGTATCGTCGTAGAACCAGCGCGCAGGGATAGCCTTGGGCGATTGCGACAGGCCCTCCAGCACGTCCGCACGAAAAGCGGTGTCCACACCGTCCGCGTCGCGCTCCACTAGCTTCAATCCGGATTGCTGCGCCATCGTCTAAAGATCCTTTGCCAGACGCAGGCCGGTGAATTGCCAGCGCTGATGCGGGTAAAAAAAGTTGCGATAGGAGGCGCGCGAATGGCCGCGCACCGTGGCGCAGCTAGCACCCTTTAAGACGCACTGGCCGCTCATGAACTTGCCATTGTATTCGCCCACCGCGCCCTCCGCGACGCGAAAGCGGGGGTATGGTAGATAGGCGGAGGACGTAAACTGCCATACATCGCCAAACAGGCTTGAGCCTCCGACGGGATCGGGAGCAACAGCTCCATCGAGTTGACGGCCTTCACCTGGATCGTGCGCCGGTGGACTGCCCTCTGCGTCTTGGCCGCGCGCGATCGTTTCCCATTCAAACTCGGTTGGCAAACGCGCGCCTGCCCAGGTGGCAAAAGCGTCGGCTTCAAAGTGGGAGATATGGCTGACAGGCGTCTGCGGATCGCGCGGCTGCCAACCGGTGTGCGTAAAGCGTTCGCCGTCTTTCCAGTACAGCGGAGCGGTCACGCCCTTATTGTTAACCCAGGCCCAACCATCGGCGAGCCACAAGCTAGCGGTGGAATAACCGCCATCGGCGACAAATTCTTCCCACTGCGCGTTTGTCACCAGCTGGTCCGCCAGAGCAAAAGGTTCAAGCAGCACGCGATGCGCTGGCCCTTCGTGGTCAAAGGTGAATCCATCACCTTCGTAACCGACTTTGGCGATGCCACCTGGGTGATTGTACCAGCCTCTATCGCTTGCTGTAGTTGCCTCGCCTGATTTCTGCCCCCACATGGCCGGCCCCATGGGATTTTGGAACAGAGCGTGTTTGATATCGGTCAGCAACAATTCGATATGCTGCTGCTCGTGCGCGATACCTAATTCGATCAGAGGGATTAGCTCGGGTTCGGCCAGAAGGCTTGCCATGGCTGCGTCTACATGCGCGCGCCATTCAAGGATTTCTTCCAGGCTCGGTCGCGAGAGCATCCCACGCGCGGCACGTATGTAACGCGCACCTTCGGCCTCGTAATAGGAATTGAAAAGGTAAGGATAGCGATCATCGAAAAGAGCATAACTATGGCTGTGATCGCGCAGAAGAAAGGTTTCCCAAAACCACGTTGTGTGCGCAAGATGCCATTTGGCCGGGCTCGCATCCTCCATCGATTGGATGCAGGCATCGGCCTCGCTTAGCGGTTCGACCAGCGCTTCGCTTAACGCACGGGTCGCCGCAAAGCGCTCTTCGAGCGCCAATTGCGAAGGATCGTGTGAGCGACGTGGCTCGCTCAAGGTCATGCTTGGCTCTCCCGCCTTGGCCTTGGACCACGTCAGGCATGCCGCATTGCGATGACAAAAGAAAGGCATTGCAACGCTTTGTCGCAAACGAATTGGTCGAAAAGCGCCGTCCAATCTTGCGGACACAATACGGTGGCAGGAAGTTACGCGGCGAGTTTCACCAGATTCCGCCCCCCATCCTTCGCGTCATACAGCGCGTTGTCCGCTCGGCTGAACAGCGTCAGCGACGTATCGCCCGTGCGCAGTTGGGCTATGCCTACGCTGATGGTGACACAGGGCACCGGACCCACTGCGCTCGCATGCTCGATATCCTGTCGCAGGCGTTCTGCCATTTGTTCAGCAAGCAATTGGTTGGCGCCAGGCACAATCCACACAAATTCCTCGCCCCCAACACGTCCGACCAAATCGCCCTCGCGCGTGTGATCCCGCGCGATTTCCGCGACGCGCCGCAAGACCTTGTCTCCTTCAAGATGGCCATGCGTGTCGTTGACCAATTTAAACCGGTCGATATCAAAGACTATCAAGACCAACGGCTGCGGCTGAGTGCGCGCACTAAGGATCATGGTGTCGAGTTCGCTCATCACTCTGCGGCGATTGGCAAGGTTGGTGAGCGGATCTGTTTCAGCCATTTCCTTGGCCACTAAGGCCTTTTCCTCGGCCGCCTTTCGCGAGCTTTCCAGTGCGCGCTCCCGAGTCATCTGATCCGTCACGTCGCGCACAACCGCGATCACGCGACCAATCTGGCCAGCTTCCCCGAAAAGATTGCAGGCCTGAACGCTGATCGAACGCGGGACGCCGTCATATCCGTGAATATCGTAGTGCAGCGTGAACGGGCTTTTTTCGCTCATGCGTCGGCTGACGTGAGCAATGAGATCGATATCATTCGCGTATAACAGTGTTTCGGCGTCTCCAGCCATAAACTCATCATCGTGATGAACACCAAAAAGACTTCGCATTCCGTCGGACCATTGCTGTTCGCCTGTTACAGGGTCGAATTGCCAGATACCCAAGTCCGCAATGCTCTCAGCCATACGAACGGTGCGCAGCAGTTCCTTCATGGCTCGGCCGCGTCGGCGCGCCAACCTTGCCGCCTCGCGCGCCTCTCTGCGCGAACGCAGCACACCTGCCACCGCGACCATTGCCACCACAGCCAGGGCGCAGACCGTAAGAAGCAGCGCATTGCCGCCGA
Organism: Pseudomonadota bacterium; assembly: GCA_039814925.1. Lineage (GTDB taxonomy): Bacteria > Pseudomonadota > Alphaproteobacteria > Sphingomonadales > Sphingomonadaceae > Erythrobacter. The sequence continues at coordinate 169,543 of JBCCAH010000006.1, read as the reverse complement.
ACACTTCCGCTTGCATCATGCGCGGAGACACCGAAGCGGTTTCCGGGGCGGACGGCGCCGCCAAAGCTACCTCGAATGCGTATTTCCAAGGTCCAAGAGCCGCCAGCGTCACCATGCGCTTAGGCGGTAAGACATAGACCTAACAGAGAGGCGCAACAGCCTCCTAGGTGATAATGCCTAGATCACTCGACAACGCATCCAAAGGCCCCAGCTTAGGCGGCGTCCGCTTGACGCTCGCTCGCCGCGTCGTTGAGCAATTCAGCGATCTTAAACGCCAATTCTAGCGACTGCTCCGCGTTTAGGCGTGGGTCGCAATGTGTATGGTAACGATCGCCCAAACGTTCATCCGTGATCGCCACGGCGCCGCCAACGCATTCGGTCACGTCCTGACCCGTCATCTCGATGTGGACACCTCCAGGGTGCGTGCCCTCGGCGCGGTGCACATCAAAGAAGCCGCGCACTTCTGTGAGGATGCGGTCGAAAGGTCGCGTCTTATAGCCGCTGTCCGACTTGATAACGTTGCCGTGCATCGGATCGCAGCTCCACACCACCGGGTGCCCTTCGCGCTTCACGGCGCGCACCAACTTGGGCAGGCCTTCGGTGACCTTGTCATGACCGTAGCGGCTAATGAGCGTAATGCGGCCTGCTTCACGAGCCGGGTTCAACTCGTCCAGCATCCGCAACAGTGCGTCGGGATCAAGGCTGGGGCCGCACTTCATGCCCAGCGGGTTACCGATGCCACGCGCGAATTCGACATGCGCGCTGCCATCAAAGCGGGTGCGGTCGCCGATCCACAGCATGTGCGCAGATGTGGCGTACCAATCGCCGGTCAGCGAATCCTGCCGGGTCAGCGCTTGCTCATAAGGGAGCAGAAGCCCTTCGTGGCTGGTGTAGAAGCTTGTGCCTTGTAGCTGCGGCACGGTGGCAGGGTCGATCCCGCAGGCTTCCATGAAGTCGAGCGCTTCGCCGATCCGCTCAGCGGTCTCGGCAAACTTATCAGTCCAAGGCGTGCGGCCCATGAAATCGAGCGTCCACTTATGCACCTGGCGCAAATTGGCGTAGCCGCCACCGGCAAAGGCGCGCAGAAGGTTCAGCGTCGAAGCAGCTTGGGAGTAGGCGCGCACCATCCGGCCCGGATCGTTGCGACGCTGCGCCGGGTCGAAATCGATGCCGTTGATGTTGTCGCCGAAATAGCTCGGCAGCGTCACATCACCCTTGGTTTCGGTGGCGGAAGAACGCGGCTTGGCAAACTGGCCTGCCATACGTCCCACCTTTACGACCGGGCGCTTGCTCGCAAAGGTCATGACGACCGCCATTTGCAGCAACACGCGGAAAGTGTCGCGGATGTTGTTCGGGTGAAACTCGGCAAAACTCTCGGCGCAATCGCCGCCTTGCAGCAAGAAGGCACGACCTTCGGCGACCTCGGCCAGATCCTTTTTTAGCGCGCGCGCTTCGCCGGCAAACACAAGCGGCGGATAAGCCGCGAGCGTCGCCTCAGCCTCGGCCAATTCGGTGGCGTCTTCGTAATGCGGCAGGTGCTTTGCTTCAAAGCCAGTCCAGCTATCGGGGGTCCAATTGCGAGCCATAAGAGTGATACGATCTTTGTTAAGTTGTCTAAAGTTGCGCGTGTGAAAGGTGGGGCGCCGTTACCATATTCACCGTCCAAGTTGGAGAGCGCCGCTACACGCGAGGAGTTACAATTGTAAAGCCTTCAATGATGATGCCACAATTATATTACACGCGCACTCTGATCGCTTGAGGCGATGAGGATGGCAAGGTGCACGTTAACGCCCCTCCAGCCCGGGCCCTTGCACCGGACCAATCGGGCCCGAAGCGGTCTGCGGTTTGGGCGGCGCCAAGGGCGCAACCTCGGCCAGATCTTGCCCTTCGGGGATAATCGCCAGACGGAACGGCGCGCCTTTTACAAAGTATCGGTCCGCAAGAAACTGCATGATGCGAGGGTCAGTCCGCGAGTAATCGCCCAGCAGGTAGCGCAGCAGCTCAACGCGAGAGGGATCGAAGCTCGCCCCTTCTAGGTTGAATAACCAGAACTGGTTGCCCGTCGACGCGCGCCGGATCAGCTGCGCGAGCGGTTCGGTCACGCGGTTGATCTCGTCCGCGGTCGGAGGGTTTTGCGCCAGATCTTTGGCGATCCGGTCGGCTTCGGAGAAAAACAAAGGCAAGATATCGGGTTCGATCTGAGCCAGCGCCGTGATGCGCCCACCCGTCGCGATATCGGTCGGCCATGAGGACGAAACCTGCGGAGAATACGCCGCGCCAGCTTTCTCGCGCAGCGCTTCGAGCAAACGGTTGTTGAAGATCTGCGTCAGAATTTCAAGTTGGCGGGATTCGCGGATGGCCTTCATGCCTCCGCCCGTTTTCCACGCCACCAGAGCAGCCGCTTGGTTCGCATCGCCCCGGTGTTTCAAAACCGTAGGGAGAGGCTGGGATTCGGGGAATTCAGGAACACGCACCGCGACTTCGGTCTTCACCGCGCGCGCGGGCGGCAGCGCGCCGAAGGTTTCGGCTAACTTCTGAACAATCGCTTCCTTGTCGTATTCTCCGAAGACCAGCACTTCGACCGGACCCTCTTGCAACAGCGGTTCCCACACATTGCGGAATCCCGCAGCCGTGACGCTCGCAAGCGCGGCGCGATCAGGCGTCGCAAAGCGCGGATCATTGTCTGTGACCAGGTATTTGAGATCGCGCCCAAGCACACCCCCCGGACTCGTCGCGTAAGTGTTATAGGCCAATTCGAGCGCCGCTTTCGCGCGGATCACCGGGTCGGGATCCCAACGCGGCATGCCAAGCTTGGCCGCGAACAAATAGAGCTGATCTTCGACATCGACCGACCGCGTTTGCGCGGTCATCGTGAACACCGCGTCGCTGATGCCAAAGTTGAAGCCGATCTTCCGCCCGGTCGAAATCCGGTCGAGCTCGTTCTGACCGAGCTCTCCCACACCCGACCCAACCAGCGCCGCTTCGCCCATTTTCGCATAAACGGCCGTATTTGCATCGAACGCGCGATAGCCCGCGCCAAAGCGCACCTTGACCGTCACACGGCCCGGTTCGGCATCGTTCGCCCACAAAAGCGCGCGCACGCCATTGGCGAAGTTGACCTGTTCAACTTCTAGGATACCCAATGGCTCGCGGCTCACGACCTGACCCGGCTCGCCGATCGGCGGCAGGTCATCAAAATCGATCGTTTGCGCCGCCAGTCGCGCGGACGAATCGACATCCACTTCGGTCGCGAGCGCAAGACGCAGCGCGTCGCCGTCCGCTTCACCCGCCTCGGGTGTGACATAGACCGAGCGCACTACGCCGCCCTGAAACAGAGCGCGGGTGCGGACCAGCACTTCGTCCGGCGTAAGGCGATCCTTCATGCCGGCAAACACATCGCGCACCACTTCGGGTGAGGCGACCGTTTCACGAATGTCCACCGCGTTGACGATATTGTCGGCCAGCTTCGAACCCGCCTGCACGCTTTCCTGCTCAACCCCGTTTTCAAACACGACGGCAAACTCCGCCGCCTCGCGGTCGATCTCTTCCTGTGTGGGCGGATTGGCGATCGCGTCCGCGATCACAGCGCGGACATCAGCGAGAGCCGCCTGCCAATCAGTCGTCAGCGGCGCAAAACTGACAAAAGTCGCGTCGGTGGAGCGCGAGATATCGTCTTGCCCGACGCTGGCGTAGAGGAAGCTTGCGCCGCTGCGCGCGCGCGATTCCAGCCGCCGGTTGATGATGGCCTGAGACAGCGAGTCGAGCAGCAGACCCTCGTTATAGACAATCGTGTCTTGCACCGGCCGCCACGGACGCATGATCGCGTAGGTCAGATTGCGCGGCAGGTCGGCTTCGACCGCAACGCCCATTTCGCCAATCGGCCAGCCCGTGCCCGCCGCCGCAACGGTGCCCTCGGGCGCGACGGGATCGCCAAAGTTGGGCGCCTCTACGCCCTCGCCTATGCCTTCCCAGTCGCCGAACCACTGTTCAACCAGCCCCGCCAGCACGCGCGCATCGGCGTCTCCAGCGATCACGATCACGGTGTTTTCGGGGCGATACCATCGACGATGAAATTCAGAAACGGTTTCGCCATTGGCGGCGGTCAGCGTTTCGATGGTGCCAATGGGATTTCGCTTGGACAGGCGCTGGCCCGAAAAGAACGTTTCACGGGTCAATTGCGCCACGCGCTCCGCCGCGCCGCCGCGCTCACGTTTTTCGGCGAGGACAATCGGCAATTCCGCCGCCACATTGGCGTCGTTCAACACCGGCTCGCGGATCATTCCGGAGATGTATTTGAAGCTTTCGATCAGTTTGGGCCGATCGATATTAGGCACATCCAGTTTATAGGCGGTGTGCGTCGGGCTCGTTTCCGCGTTGGCGTCCGCACCAAAGGTTGCGCCAAGCCGTTGCCACGCCGCAATCGCTTCGGCCTGGCCCAGATACTTGCTCTCACGGAACAGCAAATGTTCCAGAAGGTGCGCAAATCCCTGTTCATGGTCGCGTTCGTGCAAAGAGCCAGCGTCCACCCGTACGCGGATCGACACCTGCCCAGGCGGCACACCGTTGCGGCGCACGGCATAACGCAGGCCGTTGTCCATCTTGCCGAACAGCCACTTGCGATCGACCGGAACATCGCTGCCTTCGTACAGCCAAGGCGTTTTGTCGCCTTCCTGCAGCGCCTTGGGCGCGGGAATCGGAATATCGCCCTCGACACCGGGCGCGAGCTGCGTCGACAAAGCGTCTTGAGCGAAGGTCGGAAAAGCCAGCGCAAAGGGCGCGGCCAGCAAGGAAAGGGCGCAAAGGCCGCGTTTCAGGAGTGTCATGACGCCGCCATATAGGGCGCAAAGGCATGAAGCGATAGTGAACGCGTGATCGTCTTCTGACCGCTTGCCCTGCCTCTGCGGCGCACCTATATTTCAGGTCATGTTTATTGAAACCGAAACCACGCCGAACCCGTCCAGCCTCAAATTCCTGCCCGGACGGCAGGTTATGGCGATGGGCACCCGCGAATTTTCATCGCCTGAGGCCGCAGAGGCTAGCCCTTTGGCGCAGGCGATTTTTGACACGGGCGAAGTTGTGAACGTGTTTTACGGGCATGATTTTGTGACCGTCACCGCCGCTCCAGGCGTCGATTGGAGCGCGCTGAAACCCGAAGTCACCGCGATCCTGCTGGATCACTTCGTCTCCGAGGCCCCCTTGTTCGCCGGGGGAACTGCCGACGGCATCTCAATTCCCGCTGAGACTGATGCGCTCGTGGTCGAGGACCGCGAAGAAGACGCCGAGATCATTGCGAACATCAACGAGCTGTTGGAGACGCGCGTGCGCCCAGCGGTTGCCGGGGATGGCGGCGATATCGCCTATCGCGGGTTTCAGGACGGCGTTGTGTATCTGACGCTGCAAGGAGCGTGCGCCGGCTGCCCATCGAGCACTGCGACGCTCAAGCATGGAATTGAGAGCCTGCTCAAACACTACGTTCCCGAAGTTCACGAGGTACGCGCCGCCTAAGCCGGCGCTTTTCTGAGCGCTAAGCGACTTGCCCCAGCCCTCATGCTGAGGCAGGGCGATTGGCGATGCGCGTGCTTGCGATAGAAACGGCCAGCGAAGCCTGCTCGGTTGCCCTGTTTGACGGGGGCCATGTGATTGCGCACGATCACCGCGTGTTGGGCCGTGGCCACGCTGAACATCTCATCGTGATGATCGGGGCGTTGCCTCAAAAGGGGCGCGCGGACCAGATCCTCGTGTCGCTTGGCCCAGGCAGTTTTACCGGCGTGCGCGTCGGCCTCGCTGCGGCGCGGGCCTTGGGCGTCGCGTGGGGAGCCACAGTGCTGGGCTACCCTACCCTCGCGCTGATCGCCGCGATGGCGCGGACCCAAGAGCCAGATGATCCGGGCGCGGTGACGGTCTGCGTCAATGGCGGTCACGGAGAATGGTTCGTGGCCGATTTTGACGCGGAAGGACGGCAACAGGCGCCGGTTGTATCGCTTAGACCCGAGGCCGCTGCCTTGCGGCCTGTCCACGCTCGCCTCGCTGGGAATCGTGCGAAGGAATTGGCGGCCCAGCTCGCAAATGAAGAGCTTGAAACCAGCGAAACGCTCCCCGATGCCCGCTGGGCGCTGCGCCTGCCCGAGGCCTGTCTCACCGGGGATTTGACGCCCATCTATGGCCGCGCGCCGGACGCAACACCGCAAAAGCTGCGTAAGGCGGTATGATCATGCGTCCGCGTCCCTCTTTCCCCTCGAAAGCCACGGGCGCCTCGCAATCCACCGTCGATGCCATCATGCAGGTCATGGATGCGGCCTTCGACCCGGCCTTCGGCGAAGCGTGGAACCGCCGGCAGATTAGCGACGCGCTGCTCCTCCCCAGCACCCACGCCCTGCTTGTCGATGCGGATGGGGCGCTAACCGACGGGGTATCAAGCTTGCCCGCGGGCTTTGTTCTCTCTCGCCATGCGGCTGACGAAGAAGAGCTGTTGCTGATTGCCGTTGCGCCCGATCTTCGCACGCGTGGGCTTGGCCAAATCCTTATCGACCGGCTTTTCGAAGCTGCAGCCATGCGGGGCGTGAATCGCGTGTTTCTGGAGATGCGTCGCGGCAACCCGGCGATCCACCTCTACCGAAAGGTAGGATTTGAGCCAATTGGCGAACGGCCTAACTATTACAAGCTCATAGACGGCACCAGCGTCGACGCGATTACTTTCCGCCGTTCGCTTTCATCAACAGTTTAAATTCAGATCCGACACGGTTTACCGCGTATTGATGGGGTCTGCGCTTGCATTCGTTCTATACTTGGTCCAAGGGCAACCTATCCGGCAGCAATAGTCGGGGGAAACAATTCATCACGAGGAACTCATGCAAGAACTTGATACAGAGATGAAAGAAACACTCATCACACTCACGAGCGACATTGTCGCTGCGCACGTCAGCAACAACGATGTGGGCGTCGATGATGTGTCCAGTCTCATCACCAATGTCTTTGGCGCGCTGTCCAGCTTGGGCGAGAGCGCAGAAGCGCCAGAAGAACGCCCGGAACCCGCCGTATCCATTCGCGCATCAATCAAGCCGGATTACATCGTGTGCTTGGAGGACGGCAAGAAGCTCAAAATGCTCAAGCGTTATCTTCGCACAAATTTCGACATGACGCCGGAAGAATACCGCGCGCGTTGGAATCTGCCTTCGGACTATCCGATGGTTGCCCCCAATTACGCCGAGAAGCGCCGCGATCTGGCCAAGAAGATTGGCCTTGGTCGCAAACCAGGCAGTGGACGCGGAAAGCGCAAAGCCGCCTGATAGAACGGGCGACGACCGCAAAAGGTCGAAGCCAACCGAGCCGGTCCGGGTCGCATCGGACGAGAAATCCGCCGCCTCGCTTTTCATCAAGCGGCGCGGCGGTTTTCCTTTGTTGGACCGATCCCGCGGCACAAACTCGGGTTATACCCAACCCTACCAAGCCCGCTTGAGCCATGCGCCCGGTCTGGCTAAGGCAGATAGGGAACATTCATCAGGCTCTTCAAAGCGGGACACCGCCCCACGTGGCGCATCCGTTTGGAAGACCCACCTCGGCAGGGGAGCAGTCCTTGACCCAAAAGATCGATCTGGAACAATTGTGCGCCGAAAAAGGGCTGCGCATCACCGAACAGCGCCGCGTCATCGCCAAGGTGCTTTCGGAAAGCGACGATCACCCCGATGTCGAGCTGCTGCACAGCCGCGCTTCTGCTATCGATTCCCGCATCTCGATTGCGACCGTGTACCGCACAGTGCGTCTTTTCGAAGAAGCTGGCATTCTGGACCGGCACGATTTTGGAGACGGTCGTTCGCGGTACGAACCTGTCCCCGAAGCGCACCACGATCATTTGATCGACGTGGAAACCGGCAAAGTGGTCGAATTCGTCGACCCTGAAGTTGAGCAATTGCAACGCCAGATCGCTGAGAAACTCGGCTATCGTCTGGTTGATCACCGGATGGAATTGTACGGCGTGCGTCTGTCGCGCGACGATTGAATCGCACTCAAATTGCATCAAGGGATTGTATGAGCGGCAACGAGATGAACAACCACGCCGATATCTCAGGCACGAAGGCTTGGGAAAAACGCGTCGCCGCTGCACGTGGAGAAGACACGCCGGTTTCAATCGGCGGCTGGACGCGAATTGTTGCGCGGTCTTTGGGCCTGCTCACCCTCCTGATCGTCTTCGTGCCGCTGCATTTCCTCTATCGGATTTTCGCCTACGGCTCGCCCTTCCCGATGCTGTTCTTGCGGTACTCAGCTTGGATTTGCGGGGCACGAGTCGAAATCAAAGGCACTCATCTTCGGCGCGATGTGTTTTTCGTGGCCAACCATGTGTCCTGGCTCGATATTCTAAGCCTTGCCGGCGCCAGCGGCACAGCTTTTGTGGCCAAGGCTGAACTCGCTCAAGCGCCACTTGTCGGTTGGCTCGCTTCGCTTAACCGCACCGTCTTTGTGAAGCGGGAACACAGACTGGGCGTCGCGGAACAAATCAACGTCTTGAAGGAAGCGCTTGCGGACAACTGGTCTGTGACCGTCTTCCCCGAGGGCACGACCACCGACGGTCAATCCCTTTTGCCATTCAAGACCAGCATGCTCTCGGTCCTGGAGCCCCCTCCTCCAGGTGTCCTCGTGCAACCCGTATTGCTTGACTACGGCCCAGTGGCCGAATGGATCGGCTGGATTGGCGAAGAGACTGGGGTCAACAACGCCAAGCGTGTTTTGTCACGCAAGGGATCGTTCAAGCTCAAGGTTCAGTACCTTGAACCCTTTAGCCCTGAAGATTTCCGTGGACGCAAGGCGATCAGCGCCGAGGCGCGCCGCCGGATCGAGGAGGCGCTGTGCGAAGCGCTGGGAAAGCCCCTGCGTGAATTTAGCCACTCAGTGCCACCGGTCCGCTACGAAGCGCCGGTTGAGAAGGTGCCGGTAGACGCTGCCTGACATGTTTCACTGCCTTGCTCAGGCAATGCCTTTGATGAGGAGCGGCACTGCGTGAAATGGGCAGTCTTGGGCTTGGTTGTGATGGGCGCCGCTGCCGTGCTCTACGTGAATAGCCGTACTGTAATGCACACTGAGGTGGTGATCGACGCTGCACCTGAAGACGTCTGGGCCGTGCTAATCGATACCGAGGCCTACCCTGAATGGAATCCCGTCTTCGTAAAAGTTGATGGAGCACTTTCGGAAGGGGCAAGCGTGGTCAATCACGTGGTCGAGCCGGGCAAAAACCCGGTCAAGATGACGTCCAATGTTTTCAAGATGCTTTCCTCACGCGAGCTAAACCAAGGCGGCGGCATCCCCGGCGTTATCACATTCAACCACCGTTACACTCTCGAACCCGAAGGCTCAGGCACGCGGGTAATACAGCACGAAGTGGATCAGGGCTTCTATATGTATCTATGGGACAGCGATTGGGTCGAACCAGCCTATGCTTCGGTCAATGAAGCTCTCAAAGCGCGAGTAGAAAGTATCAAAATCCGCCGAATGAGCGCGCCTGAAAAGAGTTCGTCTGATTAAAGCGCCGCCCTGACCAACCAATCGTGGAACAGTCGCACAGGCCGCATTTCCAGCGCTGTCGGCTTGCACACGAACCAGTAGCTGTACGGGCTTTCAATCTCCATCGTGCCGAGATTGGTCAGGCGGCTGTCGCCTTGCCTATGCAGGTGATCGTCGTGCATGATCGCAATGCCTAACCCCTGCGCTGCCGCCTCCAGCATCAGCGCGCCGGAATCGTAGTGATCAATCGCGGCGGGCTCCATGTCTTCCAAACGATAGGCCTGTTTCCAGGCGCGGAAGCTCTCGGGCAGTTCGTTGTGGATCAGGAACGTCTGCTTGGCGAGGCCTTCGGCGCTGATATCGCCGCCGATATTCTGCGCCACATCTTTGGAACATATCGCGTGCACCAGATTGTGGTCCAATCGCACCGCGTGCAAATTGGTGTCCGGCCCGCGCGAGAGGATGATCGCCGCGTCCAGCGTGTCGCCGACACGATCCTCGAGGTGCGGCGCGGTGTCGATATCGATGTGGAGCAGCGGGTGACGCTTGCGCAGTTCCCCCAGACGCGGGAACAGGCGCTGGCTTCCGAACATCGGCAAAACACCCAAGCGCAAACGCAAAAGCGACACGTTGTCCGATTGGCTTTCCACCGCGCGCGCAAGCGATTCCAGATGCGGATTGACGGCCTCGTAAAAGGCCTGTCCCTCATCGGTCAGCTGCATGGATTGGCGTGCTCGGGTGAAAAGCTTCTTTCCGACAAATTCTTCCAGATTGGTGATCCGGCGCGACAACGCGGACGGACTCAATCCGATTTCTTCAGCGGCAGCGCGCGCAGATCCCAGTCGAACGGTCCGCATAAACGCTTCAAGAGCGCGCAATGGTGGCAAACGACGTGACGGCATAACCTCTCCTTGTTGCAAAGAGATACGCTCGCCAAGCCAATTGGATGCAAAAAACCGAAGAAATTGGTGAAAAAACGCCCAGAAAGTGACTTTATTGCATGTCACTCGCAACTAGGTGATCGGGCGGCGAGTGCAGGCGCAGGCGCTTAACATGCGTTTCGTCGCCCGCTGTTACCTCAATCCGCCAGCCGCTCGGATGTTCCACGATCGCGCCGACCTGCGGCACCGCTTCTGCCAGCACAAATGCAAGCCCGCCCAGAGTGTCGACGGACTCTTCAACCTCAGCCAAACGCGGATCGACCGCCTCTGCGACATCGTCCAGCTCGGCGCGCGCGTCGCAATCCCACATGCCATCGCCGATCGCGACAATCATCTCTTCGGGGGTTTCGTCGTGTTCGTCTTCGATTTCGCCGACAATCTCTTCGACCAAATCCTCAATCGTGATGATCCCGTCAGTGCCCGAGAACTCATCGAGCACAATCGCCAAATGCACCCGCCGCGCGCGCATGTCCGCGAGGACATCAAGCGCCCCGCGCGCCTGCGGTACATAGAGCGGCTGACGCATCAAGGTGGTCCAGTCGGCCGGTGGTTCTTGCCCGTTGGCGAGGTACGAGAACACGTCCTTGATGTGGATCATCCCAATCACCTGGTCGAGCGTCTCACGGTACACAGGCATGCGCGAATGACCGTGTTCAGAGAAGGTCGCGACCAGTTCTTCCCAACCCAGTTTGGCGTCAACCGCGATGATCTCTCCACGCGGCACAGCCACATCATCGGCGTCGTGTTCTGAGAAGTGCAGCAGATTGCGCAGCATCTGGCGCTCCACCGGCAGCAGATCACCATTGGCTCCAGAGCTCTCTTCAGGCGCGGCGTCGCCGTTCTCGCCCTCGTGCTCGTCGATCGCTTCTTCAAGCTGCGCGCGCAAGGACCGATCGCCGTCTCCAGCGCCTATCAGTTTTCGGATGGCGGCGCCCAGATTGGTCAGGACACCGTTGCTACTCTCCGCGTCTCCCGCGGGGGATTGGGAATCGGGCATGGCCCTGCTTGATCACTCCTTACAGTTCGCGGTCACCATATGGATCTGCAATCCCCATTTTGGCAAGGGCGCGAATCTCCAAGGCCTCCATCGCCTCGGCCTCTTCATCCGAATTGACATGGTCGTGCCCGGCGAGATGGAGCAGGCCGTGGATGATGAGATGGACTGCGTGGTGCTCAAAAGGGATGCCCTTTTCGTTCGCCTCGCGCGCACAGGTTTCATAGGCGAGCGCAATGTCACCCAGCATCTCGGGCGGTCCTTCGGGTGCAAGGGCGAGCAACTCGTCACGCTCTAGCATCGGAAAGCTCAGCACGTTGGTCGGCTTGTCGCGCTGGCGCCATTCGCGGTTGAGCTCATGAACCTGCGCATTGGAGGTGAACAGCACGCTGACGCTGAGCCGCGCGTTGGTGAGTTCCGGCGCAACCTCGCCCAGAACTTGACCAGCCCGCTGCGCCAGCGCCACCCAATCGCCATCCGGCCACCCTTCAAGATCGATTTCAAGTTCCAACAGGCGTTCCTAGCGTTTCCAGCGACTTAACCGAGACATGGACCACGTGTTACACGGTCTAGAGAGGAAATTCCGAGCCCCGCTCTCTAACACTCCCCGACGGGTCGGGCTTACACTGGAAAAAGGGCGGAACGCGACAATCATGCCACGCCCTATAACTGTCCGGCGTTGCGTAGGAAACGGCGGCGTTGGGGGAAGTTGCTGCACCTGGAGAATTGGCAGCTCGTGGGGATTGGAAGCGGACACACGGCCTTCAGAGAATTGGCGCACGGATTGGGGCGCTCAACGTCAACAAACCCAGCCCATCCCATAACTTCACGCCAGTGGGATTGATCGGTCGTGAAAAGCCCGGCACTATGAGCGCTGATCACCGAAAGGCCCAGCTGGACTTGATGCAGACCGAAACAGACACTTCAGATCAAGACAATGTCGCCCGGCGGTTCAGCCGTGAAAAGCGAAAATCGATGATCCTCGACAGCGCGGCGGAGCTTATTGCTGAGCGTGGGACGGCTGATCTGTCACTGGAAGTGATTGGAGAGAAGGCCGGTGTCAGCAAGACGCTCATGTATCGCTATTTCGGCAGTCTCGTCGTGCTGCTGAAGGCCTTGCTCAACCGCGAGTATCGCCACCTACGCTCTGAGCAGTTGAAAGCCGCCGAAGACGCCGAAACCTACGAAAATCTCGTTCGCAAAGTCACACGGGCCTATCTTTTGTATATCGAGGACCGAGGGCTAATTATTGAGCGCCTTCAGGCCTACCCTAATATCGCTCAGGCTACGGACCCCACGCATTACAATCGCGAACCCTCGGTACACTATTTCTCTGAAGTTACGGCCGAAGTGTTCGATATTCCGCTCGAAACTGCGATCGCTGGGACCGAGATTTCGTTCGGATTGCCCGCCGCTGCTGGAGAATTTCTGGTGAGAAGTGGAATGGATCGCCAAGCGGTCGAGGATATCACCGTGGCTATGATCCTTGGAAGCATTGCTGGATTGCGCGATGATGTGTTGGGGCGCCAACGCCGGGTCAGGCCACCGTCCGAGGTTTTGCCTTTACCGGCGCCCAGGAAGGCTGGAGCGGGGTAACTGTTTAAGGCACCGCGCCCCAGCCCTTAATGTCCGCTTAAAACCGGAATCGAACCAGTCCGCCATACGTCCGGGGCTGGTTCCGGAAACCGACAAGCGATCCGGGCTGGCCAACAGCGGGCGAAACAAGGTTCAAGATAGCGGCATCCGTGACGTTGCGACCCCAGACAGAGACTTCAAGTCCGTTTGCAAGAGCGAGCGTCACCGAGGCGTTCAGGTTCTCAACGTCCCGCTTGAAGGTCGAGAGACCGTTTACGATCTCGACGCTGCTCTCAAGCAAGTAATCGGCGTGGAAGCGCAAGGACGCATTGTCCGCAATGTCTAGCGCATAGGTGCCGCCCATGACGACCGACCATTCCGGAACGCCGGCCGGGCGCTGCCCGCTTAGATCCGCCGGTGTCACCGTGAAATTGGGCGTCAGGGCCGTCCCGCCGGTGAAGGTGTCAAACACGGAATCGAGATAGGTGACCGCCGCGGTAAACGTCAGTTCAGGGATGGGGGAGATACTCGTATCAAGCTCAAACCCGGAGACCGACTGTTCCTCAGCGTTGCCTAGAATAAAGCCAGTGCCCGTGAAGACGTTGGTTTGGAACCCTTCAAGCGTTTGGTCGAAAATGGCCAGATTGAAGGCGAAGCCATCCCAGCGGCCCTTGACGCCTATCTCATACACTTCGGATTCCTCAGGCCCTGCAAAGCGCGAACCGGTCGTGAGGTTAGGTACAGCCAAGCCTGCATCGCGGATTGGCGAGGCCGCCGGTGCGGGCGATTGGAACGCAGATCCGGGCACAAAGTCCGCCGCAAAGGGGCGGCTATCGTTCGACAAGTTGAACGAAGACGCTTTGAACCCAGTTGCATAGGTCGCGTACAGGCTCAGATTGTCGGAGGCGTCGTAGGCCAAACGGATCGTGTAAGCGAGGTCCTGATCGTCCGTGCGGCCGTCTTCGACCACGTTCGGGATGTTGAGATAGGGCGGGTTGAACTGCAGCCCCTGCAAGGCGAGGAACGGGTTCGTGGCCGGATCAGAGGCCAAAACACTCGCCAGTTCGGGCGGCGCGCCTCCGAAGAGAGCCGCGTTGAAGCCAGCCTGCACCAAGTCAATTCCGGAAAAGACGTCGGTGCTCACATTGTTCGAGACGACCCGCTTTTCATCTTCGGTGTAGTTAGCGCCGAGCATAAGGGTCAGCCCATCGGTGATCTCAAAGTCGACCTGGCCGAAGATGGAGAAGGATGTGTTCTCGTATTCGTAATCCAGCCGACGTCCTTGGCCGACGCCACCGAATGGGCCTTCGGGAATTCCGGGTACAAGCGCGCGCAGGGTTGGTTCAAGAGCGCTGTATGCGCCGCCCGTAACGGCGTTGGCAAACTGCACGAAGCCCTCACCATTTCCAAAATCTGATCCCTGATCGATTTGCTCATGGAACAGGAAGCCACCAACAAGGAAATTGAGCGGCCCGTCAAAGTTCGACGCGGCGCGCAATTCGCCGGTGTAGGTTTCAATATCGACAGTGTTGATATTGGTCCCGATCGAATTGAGGCTGGTGAAATCGCTGTCCTGGTTCACGAAGCTATCGGACCGGCGATACGAACCAATGCCTGTCACATCGATAGCGCCCGCCGTCCAATCCCCCTGCAGAGAGATCCCGTAATTCTCGATCTCGTTGGTCGGGGCGAAGTTGACGGTGCTTTGCAAAGACAACGGTTCGTTGGGAATGAATTGCCCGCCCAGCGCGCGCACAACGCCGCCGGTGGGGCCGTCCACCACGTTCGTGGCGCCGCAGCACACTTCGTCAATCTGGTCATAGTCGGCGATCAGGCGGAATTTGAGGTCGGCGCTGGGTTTGAACAGCAACTGGCCGCGCACACCCCAGCGATCGCGATCGTTGATATCCTGGTCGATGACGATGTCTTCGATATAGCCATCGCGGCGGTTAACATTGCCGCCGATACTGAAGGCGATCGTATCGCTGATGGGTCCGGTTACGCTGGCCTTGGCAACAACCGCGTTGAAGTTGCCGTAGGAAAGCTCAGCCATGCCGCCAAAATCGAACTGCGGTTCTTGCGTTACGATGCTGATGATACCCGCAGAAGCGTTCTTGCCGAACAGGGTCGATTGCGGGCCATTGAGCACTTCGACACGCTGCAGATCGGGCAAGTCTGCAATCTGCGCGGCCGCGCGAGAGCGGTAGACGCCATCGATGAATACGCCCACGGACGGCTCAATTCCCGGGTTCGCCGAACCATTGCCAAATCCGCGGATGATGAAGTTCGTGTTGAACGACAGACTGCTTTGACTGACCCGCAATGACGGCACCAAAGTCTGCAAATCGATCAGGTCGCGAACCTGCGCGTCTTCGACCTGTTCTGCGGTGGTGACGGAGACGGCGATTGGCGTTTCTTGCAAGGTCGCCTGTCGCTTTGACGCGGTGACAAGGATCCTGTTGCCCTGAACCTCTTCGGCGGCTTCGGGTGCCTCGTTGTCTTGCGCAAAGGCCATCGAAGGCGCTGTGCAGAGCGCCAATCCGCTAATCCCCGAAAGCCACGCTCCGTGTACCGTTCTCATCAGTCTCTCCCCTCATAAGTGACATTTTAGTCTACTTGAAGGCTTACGATGTCTCCAAACTGGCTCTAAGGCAAGTGTTTTCCCGATCTATGTTGACCTACAGTTCATAAAAGCGGTAACAAGCCCCTCAAGAGCGGAAGGCGGCTAGGATCGAACCAAGCCGATGCGACGTGGGGGAGATGGCGATGAAACTGATGAAGTCTGCGCTTGGCTCGATAGGGGTTTTGGGTTTGGCCGCGTGCGGGCCGCAAACGTCCGAGCTACCTGATGATTCCGTAGTCAAGGGCGTCGGATGGGTCGGCGCGGTTGTTAGTGATCTCGATAAGACCAGCGGCCTCTACGAAGACGCCATCGCCCTTCAAACCGTGGACGATTCCGCGATTACAGAGAACCCGGCCTTCGATGAGTTGGCCGGGCGATCGGGTGTCGAAGTGCAGACCCGCATGATGCGCAGCGTCAACATGCAAATCCGGTTCATGTCCTTTGCCAGCCCATCGGAAACGGCGCAGGCCACTCCGGTTATGGCGGTCGAGGGGCCCGGCATCATGCACATGTGCTATCAGGTCGATCAGGAAACCCAGACCTACCAAAAGTTTCTGGCTGGAGGCGCGACCTTCATGGGTAAAGAGGAGATGCAGCAGCTCACCTCACGCAACCCGGTCTATTATTCCTATTCGCGCGATTTCGATGGGCTGATCGCAGAGATTGAGCATGTTGATGTCGCCGCGCTCGACCTACCGGCTCCGCCCAAGAATAAGCGCCGCATCCGTCATGTGGCGCTCGCGACCCCTGACGTGGATCGGCTCGCTGGCTTTTACTCGGTGCTCCTCGGGCAGCCCGAATTCCGTCGGCTGGGCAATTGGTCTTTCATGCGCCTTGAGGGTGAAAAGTTCGACGCGGTTGCAGGCCTGGATGGCGGCGTTGGGGAATCGGCTTGGTTCCAGATCCGCAATCTCGAGCTCGAGATCTTCCAGTTTCACAGCCACCCGACCACGATCCCCGAGACGCCTCGCCCCATCGATGCGCTGGGCTACAACATGATCGTTCTGGATGTGAGCGATCTGGCCGCAGCGCGTGACCTGTTCGTAGAAGCGGGCGGCGAAATCGTTACCGAACCGACGGCGATGGATGGCGGCGAAATCCAATTTGGACGCGACCCTGATGGCAATCTGATCGGGCTCCAAGTCGCGCCCACCGATGGTTTGGTGTCGTCGCGCAACTTTAAAAATAACGGGATTGAATAAGGGGTTATTGAAGACATGTTTGATCTGACAGGACAGGTTTCCATCGTCACCGGCGGCAACGGAGGTCTGGGCCTCGCCTATGGCCGGGGCCTTGTCAAAAGCGGTGCGAAAGTCGCCGTTTGGGGTCGAAACGAGGCCAAGAACGCCGCCGCGGTTGAAGAGCTGCGCGCCATGGGCGGTGACGTCGAATCGTATGCCTGTGACGTCACCGATGAGGCGAGCGTTGACGAGGCTTTTGCCAAAACGCTCGAGCGGTTCGAAAAGGTCGACCATTGCTTTGCCAACGCTGGCGGCGGCGGCTTTCGCGGCGCGTCGCACAAGGTTGGACGTCAGGTCTGGCTCGACACGATCGATCTGAACCTGATGAGCGTTGTGCAAACCTGGGCACCGGTAACCGCGCACCTGCTTGAGCGCCAGGCTCCCGGACGCCTCATCGTCACATCATCCATCGCAGCCCTTCTGGGGACCGGCGGCGCGGCGGGTTATTCAACGACAAAGGCCGCTGTTATCGGATTGGTCCAGGCGCTTGCGGTGGAGCTGGGCAAGGCCGGCATCCGGGTCAACGCAATCCTTCCCGGCTTTGTCGAAACGGAAATGTCTTTAGACACCAGCGAGGCCTTTCAGGAATCCGCGCGGCGCAAGTCAGCGATCGGACGGATCGGCGAATTGGAGGACATGGAAGGCGTCGCGGTTTTCCTTGCCTCAAAGGAAAGCGACTTCATGACGGGGCAAGGCATTGTGCTAGACGGCGGGAACAGCATTTTCCCGCTCTAACCGTCGCCAATGGGCAATGACCATGCCAGCAATAGGGAACCGAATATGAGCGTCGCGAACATTGTGCGTTGGCTTATGGCGCTCATCTTTTTGGTCTTGGGCCTTGCGCTGGCGCTAGGGGGTGGGTTTTTGATCTACCTCGGCGGCAGCCCCTATTATCTTGCCGCAGCGCTCGCGACTTTGGCCGTCGCCTTCTTCACGATCCGTCGAAGCCGCAAGGCGTTCTGGATCTACGCGGCGCTTCTAATCGTGACGCTGCTGTGGTCGGTCTATGAAGCGGAGCTTGATTTTCTTGCGCTGCTGCCGCGCCTCGCCATGTGGCTTGGCCTGGGTCTCTGGTTTTTGACGCCATGGTATCGCCAAACCCTAAAGAGCGATGAAGGCGCCGCGATTGGCGCTCCAAACCGATGGTGGATCGGCGGCCCGGCCCTGGCGGCCTCACTGCTTCTGATCGTGGCCAGCCTGCAAGGCTACGACCGCAACAGCCAAGGAACCGTTCGCAGCGGCGATGCGGTCGCAAGCGCGGACGATTGGCGCCACTACGGCAACACCGAAGGCGGCACCCGTTTTGCGACCGTCGATGACATCACATCGGAGACGGTCGGCGGTTTGAAAGAGGTCTGGCGCTACCGCACCGGGGTGGAAGAGGATTTTAAAGCGACCCCTCTCAACATCGATGGCCGCTTGTACCTGTGCACGGCCCGCAACGTCATGATTGCGCTGGACGATGCGACCGGAACTGAGATCTGGCGCTATGACCACGGGATAACGCCGCCACAGGAAAACCAGTACGCGCGGACCTGTCGCGGGGTCGGCTATCACGAAGCGCCCCAGGGTTACACCGGATCTTGTCCAAAGCGCGTGGTCACCTCAACCGTCGACGCAACGATCATCGCGGTTGATGCGCAGACCGGTAAACTGTGCGCGGATTTTGGCGAAAATGGCGTCGTCGACCTTTGGGACGGCATGGGCGAAGACCAGCACGAACGGTTTCAATATTGGGTAACCTCCTCTCCGCTTGTCGCGGGTGATAATCTGGTGGTTGGCGGCCAGGTTTCGGACACTCAGGACCTTGGACTTCCCTCAGGCGTGGTGCGCGCTTTCGACGCGATGACGGGCGAGCTTTCCTGGGCCTGGGACCTTGGCAATCCAAGCAACAATGGAGCGCCCGAAGAAGGCGAAACCTACACGCCAGGCACACCCAATGTCTGGTCGATCATGAGCTATGACGCACAGCTAGGCCTCATTTACGCGCCCACCGGCAACCCGGCCCCCGACTATTTCGGGGGTGCTCGGCGCGACTTTGATGAGGAATATTCTTCAGCCGTCGTCGCGATTGACGCAAACACGGGCAAGGCGCGTTGGCATTACCAGATCGTTCATCACGATGTGTGGGATTACGACATGCCCGCGCAGCCCGTGCTGGTCGACGTGCGGCGCGAGGGTGAGTTGGTGCCTTCGGTCGCTGTTCCAACCAAGATGGGCGACATCTTCCTGCTCGATCGGCGTGATGGGACGCCGGTGCACCCGATCGAGGAAAAGCCAGCGCCGCAATCGGGCGCGATTGAGGGCGAAACGCTCAGCCCAACTCAGCCCGAATCGCCGCTGCCCAACTTTCACCCCTATCGTTACGAAAAGGATATGTGGGGCCTGACCCCGATCGACCAGATGGTCTGCCGGATCGAATACCGGACCATGAACTATGAAGGGATGTACACGCCCCCTTCGCTGGTGACCGGCATCACGCAGACCGGCACCATGCTTTACCCCGGTAACTTTGGCGGCTTTAACTGGGGCAGCGTATCGGTGGACGCGGATAACGGCCTGTTGGTGGCCGCGCCGATGATGCTCGCGCACCGTTTGTCTATGGTGACGCCGGAGCAAGTGGCCGAGGCCGGTCCGCTAGCCGCGCTAATCCTTGGCCCCAGCCATCCCGCCGTTCGCTATGACAAAGACGGCCCAATGCCCGCCATGGGAGAACCGGACCCGAACGCGCCTTTCGACCACCGCCGGATCGAGGCCTATGGTTATCCTCAGCCCTTTATGTCGCGTCTGGGCACCCAAGTCCCTTGTTTTGAGCCCCCTTGGTCGCAGATTGCCGTCATTGACCTCAACACCAAGGAGCTTTTGTGGAGCCGTCCAGCGGGCGATATGAGCCAGTCTGGCCCCTTTGGACTTCGCTCCGGCCTTCCCTACGATGTTGGCACAGCTGTGCGGGCTGGCACTCTTACAACACGCGGCGGGCTGACCTTTCTCAGCTCCACCATGGACGCAAAAGTGCGCGCCTTTGACATGCGGACGGGTGAGGAAAAGTGGGAATCGCCGCTGCCCGGCAACGGTCTGGCGACACCGATGACCTACCGTTCAAAGCAGGACGGAAAGCAGTATCTGATTGTTACGGTGCCCAATCCGCACTGGCGCTATCCGCGCGATCCGACGACCAATGAATACATCGATTCCCAGGCCGTGGTGGATGGCAAAGGCGGGTATGTCATCGCTTATGCGCTGGAGGACTAATCCTCGGTCTCGGGCGCAGCGCTGTCGCGAGTGGCCGCCTCAATGTGATCGGCAATTGCAGCGTTCACCGCTTCGGCTTCGCGCACATGGGGCCAATGGCCGACGCCAGGTAGCATCATGAGGCGAGAATGGTCCGAAAGCTCAACCAACCGATCAAGCGCCGCCTGATTGTAAATCCGGTCATCCTCGCCCCAGATGAACAAAGCCGGCGCGGCGATACGCGCATTGCGCGAGGGCCAAAAGTCGCTCTCCGCCAGATCGTCCGGATGCGGCAAATTGGCCCGATACCAGTTGATGTGCGCGTTCGTACGTTTTGGATCGCTGGTGGCGTTGCGAAACAATGCGCCTTCTTCTTGGCTCAACTTCCCATCGTCAACAAGGGGCCGGTACGCTCCATCATAGATCGTTTGGGCCGTCCCCAAGAGCACAAGCAGCGGCGGATTGGCCTGTTTGAACCGTTCCACATAGGCGGCGCTTTCGCGCGCGCTGGGATCGCTTTCAAGCGCGTGCAGGGTCGCGTTGAGTGATGGTGCACTTATGGCCGTGACAGAAGCAACACGGTCCGGATAACGCTGCGCCAGGCCGAGCGCGAAGGCCGATCCCCAATCATGCCCAACAAGGTGCACTTGATCGACTTCAAGGTCGTCGAGAAGCGCCTCCAAATGTTCGCTCATTGCTTCGAGTGTGTACTCCTCAGACTGGCTAGGTGCGTCCGACTTGCCTGCGCCAAGGCCATCAATCGCCACGACCCGATATTCACCGCTGAAGCGCTCAACCTGCCGGATGAAGGAAAACCAAAAGGATGGAAAACCATGGAGAAAGAGAATTGTGGGCCCATCCCCAGCGACGACATAATGAAGCGTGTTGCCCTTGTGCTCGAAGTAGGATTCGACGATCGGGAGATCATCCCCCAACGACTTTTGCAGAAAACTGGCCGCAGGATCCGGTGATTGCCTGTCGATGGAGACTGGCCACGCTGACCAACCGATGGCGCTCAAGCCCGCGATGGCAATGGCTGCAAAACATCCTACAAGAATACGCTTCAGCATCGTTATAGCGGGCGCCCCTTCTAAAGCTTCACTTTGGGCCAAGTGAACTCTGAGTCAACCTACGAGTAGCAAGGAATTTTGAGCCTGTTTGTTGCCAAGCAACTGTTCGCATTTGGGTCGCAGGCGGAATGGCTGCTTTCGTACCCGCGTCAGGTTAGAGCGGACAGTCGCCTATTGGCCCAGTTTGAGCCATCCATCTATGACCGATTCTGAGGAATGGAAGCGGACTGTCCGTTTTAGGAGCTTCAAGGCGAGGAATCGGACATGTCAAGAGGACTTGAGGGGACTAGATCTTACCCAGCGCGTCCTGCCCGTGTGTGGGGCTTTGTGCGGGTTGCGGCACCCAGCAGGGTTCGGCTTCGCACACAATCATGCAAATGCGGTTGAGACGAAGCGGAAAGTATATCGTTCTAAGGTTCCACCAGGAAATCCCGGATGAGTTGGACGAACTGTTCCGATGCCTTTTCGTGGCCAATCAGCAAATGATTGCTGCTGTCCACGCTCGCCAACCGCGCATCTGGAATGCGTGCAGCCAGCGATCGTCCGGTCGCAAATGGAATGCGCATGTCGCCGCGACTATGCACCACCAGAGTCGGACATTGCACCTTGGGCAGGCAGTCGCGCACATCGATTGTCGAGAAAGCTTCGAGAAATCGAACGGCGTTGGCTGGCGAGGTTGTCTGGCGCTGGAATTCGTCAAACCAGTCAAACTCTTCTGCGCTCGCATCGGGCATGAACGTCCGCGAAAACAGGTGGCGATAGGCCGGATTGTCGCTCCCCCAGCCGGTTTCGGTCAAGACCATCACCGCCTCGCGCTCGCGCACTTCTTCAGGCTTGGCAAAGTGGCGCCACCCGCAATCGTAGGCGCCGAACAGGATCAATTTGGAGACCCGCTCCGGATGCCGCGCGGCATAAGCAATCGATACAGCAGCGCCCTGGCTGATCCCGAGTAACGGAAACCGATCAAGTCCGACCGCGTCGACAACCTGTTCGAGGTCATCGACGAATTGCTCGAAGCCAATTGCCTCCACATCCCAGTCGGACAGGCCGCAGCCGCGCTCGTCGTAGCGGATGACCCGGTGGCTCCGAGAGAGATTGCGAAGCAGCGGGCTCCAGATCGGCGCGTCCCAGTCTAGCTCGAGATGGTTGAGCCAGTTCGCTGCCTTGACGAGCGGCGGGTTGGCCGAATTGCCAAAGCTTGCCCAGGCTATGGTTACGCCGTCCCTGCTTTCGACAAACCGGATTTCCTGTCCTTCGACCGGCGTTCTGAGCTTTTCCACCTCTGCCTCAGCGACGGTAAATTCGGGTGGCTTGATCCCGGCTTCCTCAAATGTCCTCTCGAGATACTCGGCCAGAGCTGCCGCTGCGGATTTACCGGCAGCGAAATACTTGCTTTCGTAGGCCGATTTCGCCGCTTCGCGCGAATAAGGCGTGACACTCAACCAGCGTTCGGCCCATTTGTCGCGGATCTGCCATTTCCGGTTCGGGTCCGTGGCGTATTTACGCGCCAAGCGAGCGCGAAGCCGGACGTAATCATTTCGCTGCCCCTCTAGCCAAATCATGAAATCCGGCTGATTGGGCAATTCGCAGTCTTCGAGCAAGACGCCGACGCTCGCCTGCCAGATGCGGTCGGCATGCTCATCATCCAGGTCGCCCATGTTGGCCGCGCTGTCGAGTTCGTCGCGATCAATCAGAACGTCTTGTCGATTGAACCAGCAGGAGCGGCGGTCTGCGCCAAGACGCTCAAGATTGTCGCGATTCACGATCGGGCGCAGTTTCGAAAGCGACCACCGCAGCGCAGCAAGTGGATCATCGGTCCGATCCCACAGCATTTCGCAAATGAACTGGCGTGAATGCTTTCCCCCAGAGAGCACCAGATAGGCAAGCAGTGCCCGTGCCTTTCGCGACGAGGGTAAGACATTCGGCGTGATGCCATCGGACACCTCAAGCGCGCCCACAGTCGAAATCTTCAACACCACGATTTTTCCCGCTTGCTCCGGCACTTGGAACACTGGGAACTAATCATAGTCTGATCCCGCACGCAAGCTTCTCCGGCGTTCAAGCCGCTGTTCGCGACTTCGCAATTACAACGCAATCGATCCACGGTTTCAACGCTCGCTCCTACGCACGCTTCAACGACTGCCGATTAACCCGGTCGCGCTGCAACGGCCATCATGGCGCAGCACGTGAAGGGCCGCAGGCACCCGCGCTCATCGGACCGGAGAGCGATAATGAGTGTGCTTGTGGCCCGGATCGAACAACCGGTCCACTCAAGGAAATTTGACATGCGAATGAACACACTCTCGAATCGTGCCGCACTGCTTGCGGTGTTGGGATCCACAGTCGCTGCATCTGCCCTGTTCGCCAGCCCGGCACAGGCGCAACAAACCTGCGATGTGACAGGAGCTGGTGACCCGGCCACTGCCGCGGGGACTGATGCGCTGGCCTGTGGGCCGCGCGCCGATGCGAATGGTGAGGGCGCGCTCGCCGTGGGGCCGGATACCTCGGCACAAGGCAATGGAACGGTGGCTGTCGGTTCGGGCACCGTCGCAACCGGAGAAGAGACCACTGCGGTAGGCGTTCGCTCGACTGCGAACGGCCTCGAATCCTCGGCCATCGGCTATGAAAACCTCGCCGACGGCTTCGGCGCATCGGCGCTTGGCGGCGAAAACGAGGCTACCAACCAGTTTGCAACCGCTTCCGGCTGGGCCAACACCGCCAGCGGTCAGAACAGCCTTGCGGCAGGGCGCGGTAACCAGGCATCCGGCTTGAACTCCGCTGCAATTGGCAACCAGTCCATCGCCAGCGGTACCAGCGCACTGGCCATCGGTGATAACGCTCAGGCCACCGGCGAAGGCAGTGTTGCCGCAGGCGTTGGCTCCGTTGCCAGTGGCGAAGAGGCGAGCGCTCTGGGCGTTCGTTCAACTGCGCTGGGTCTGGAATCGACGGCGGTCGGTTATGAGAACGTTGCAGACGGCTTCGGCGCATCGGCGGTCGGCGGCGAGAATAACGCGACCGCGCAATTTGCAACCGCTTCCGGCTGGGCCAACACCGCCAGCGGCCAGAACAGCCTCGCGGCAGGGCGCGGCAACCAGGCGAACGGGCTGAACTCGGTGGCGATCGGCAACCAGTCGCGAACCAATGGAAGCAGCGCAATCGCGATCGGCGACAACGCGCTGGCCAACTTCAATGGCGCCACCGCCATCGGTCCGGGCGCGAGGGCCACACAGATTCGCGGAACGGCTATCGGCTCTGGCGCAGCAGCGGATCAGGATTCCTTCGCTGGCGGGACCAACGCGATCGCCCAGGGTGACCGGACTGTAGCTATCGGCGACAACTCGAGCGCAACTGGGACGGCTGCCGCCGCAATCGGCAATCTGGCCTCTGCAAGCGGCGTAGGGAGTTTTGCCGGGGGTTTGCGGGCGAATGCTTCAGGTGCCTCCTCCAGCGCGATCGGCAATCGCTCGGTTGCTTCGGGCACAAGTTCGATTGCGCTTGGCGACAACGCACGTGCAACGGGCGAAGGCAGCTCGGCGCTTGGCGTCGGGTCACTCGCCAGCGGTGAAGAGGCTTCGGCGTTGGGCGTTCGGGCCAGCGCGCTCGGGCTTGAATCCTCGGCGTTTGGTTATGAAGTTGTCGCCGACGGGTTCGGCGCAACGGCATTGGGCGGTGAGTCCAGCGCCACTGCACAGTTCGCGACCTCGGTTGGCTGGGCCAACACCGCCAGCGGTGAGAACAGCTTTGCCGGCGGACGCGGCTCGCAGGCTTCCGGGCTAAACTCGGTAGCGCTCGGCAATCAGGTGCTGGCCGAGGGCGAATCCGGCACGGCAGTTGGCGACAACAGCAACGCTTCGGGACGTCAGGCGACGGCTGTCGGCTTCACGAACTCGGCCACAGCGTTCGGATCGACTTCGGTTGGCGGTCGCAATCAGGCGACCAACACCTTCGCCACCGCGGTCGGCTGGGCCAACCAGGCAACCGGGCTTAACAGCTTTGCCGGCGGAAATCGTGCAGTAGCATCGGGAGACAGCGCACTCGCCATCGGCGACGCAGCGCAGGCAACTGGTATCGGCGGCGTTGCTGTCGGCGTCGGCTCTGTAGCCAGCGGCGAAGAGGCTTCGGCCGTGGGCGTTCGGGCCAGCGCGCTCGGGCTCGAATCCTCTGCTTTCGGCTATGAGGTCGTCGCCGATGGCTTTGGCGCCACCGCAGTCGGCGGCGAATCGAGCGCAACCGCGCAATTTGCCACCTCGGTGGGCTGGGCCAACACCGCCAGCGGCGAGAACAGCCTTGCGACAGGGCGCGGCAACCAGGCCACCGGCCTGAACTCTGCAGCAATCGGCAACCAGTCGGTCGCAACGGGCGACAGCGCGCTTGCCATTGGTGACAACGCACAGGCCAGCGCTGCATCAAGCGTGGCGATTGGCGCCGGTTCGGTGGCCGATGAAGAAAACGTTGTCTCGGTCGGTTCGGCCACCACGCAGCGCCGGGTCGTCAATGTCGCAGCGGGTTCAGCAGCGACCGATGCCGTCAATGTCGGTCAGTTCCAGAATGGGCTGAATCTGCAGTCTCAACAGTTTCAGGACGCGCTGAACGTCCAGTTTGGGCAGCTTTCGAACGGGCTGGCTGATCTTGATTTCCGGCTTGAGGATGCGATCGATGATTCCAATTCCGGCATCGCAGGGGCGATGGCCGTCGCCAGCATCCCGCAACCGATGAACGTTGGCAAGACGATGATCGGCGTAGGGACGGCAACGTGGCGCGGCGAAGTGGCCTTTTCGTTTGGCGCGTCGCACGCATTCGACGGTGGTGTGCTGAAGGCTGGCGCAACGATCGATGGCCGTGGAAATGGCGGAGCGAATGCGGGCGTTGGCTTCGAATTCTAATTCGTCACCTTGACCTCGCGGGCCGCCCTTTGGGGGAGGGCAGCCTGCGAGCGACGGGACAAGTCAATGGTACGGTCGCGCAAGCGCATGTCCCTCGGCGCACGCGGAATTTAGCTTTGTAGCAGTGGGCGAGCCAGAATCCGCGCTCCTACCAACAAGCAAGCGCGCGACTGGTTCTGGGCCGAAGGCGAAGGTCAGCTTTCGACGATTCAGTGAGGGGGAGCGGAATGGCCGCTACAGAGACTATAGATGGCGAAAGCAGACGCAATTTCGTTGCGACGCGCATGACGGCTTCGCATTTACCTTTGGATGATCAAATGACTTCGAAAATTGGCGCTTTCGAGAAGGGGGAACTTCGGCCCGCCGTGCGCGCGTTGATCGTCGACTTGCTTGAGCAAGACATAGTCGATTCTGAAAGCCTTGTCGCTCAAGGCCTCGATTCATTGCACGCTGAGAACTTGGTTGAGGCTTTAGAAGAACTTGGCCTGGCCGCTGAGTATGAGTTCCTGATTGAGGATGCGACGCTCGACAGCTTGATGGAGCATGTGGAGACTTTAGAGACTGGCGTTGCAAGGGTGTCGATTGAGCCTTCTGAGCTGCCCGAAACGGTGCCTCTGACGGGTCCACAGGCGATTTGGGCCGATTTGGAAGACGCGGGTTGGCAAGATTGGGCGAATATCAGCTTGTGCCTTTCCGTGCCCAAGTCGTTGACATCAGCGGCTTGGCTGGCCGCGATATTGCAAGTTCTGTGCGATCAAAACGATGCCCTTCGGGCGATCTTGGTGCGGCCAAGCGGAGGCGTGCAGCAGAAGACACTTGATCGTTTCCAATTGCCGGTGGCGTTGCGACCAGCGCCGGCAAGTGAGCGCGAGATCATGCGCCTAATTGAAGACTTCGAAGGCGAAGTCGTCTCGCCTTTTGGCCCCAGCGCACGGGCCTTGGTCTTAGCCGCGAACGACGACCAAGACCGTCATTGGCTATGCTTAACCATCCATCACGTTTTTGCTGACCGGTTATCGATGCACAGCCTGGAGCGCCAATTCAAAACTCTCCTATCCAATGGCCGTCTGGAGATGGTGTCACAGAAGACGGATAATTTCGCATCTTATGCCAGCGCCCAGTTTAGATCAGCACAAAGCGCGGAGACACGCGCTCATGCCGACACGCTTTCCAAGCGTTTGGCGGATGCCACGATTCACGTTTCGCGGCCACGACCGGTGCTGTCGCCAAGCCTTGAATTGTCCTTGGGGGATTTACCGACGACCGGTTACCTTCAAACGACGGAAGCCCATGCATTAGAAAATTGCGCCCAAAGCTTGGGGACAACCGTTCCCCTGCTGCTCCACGCCGTTTTCAGCGCCCTTGCCGCGCGATTGACAGACGACCAATGCGAGACGGCTGAAAGCCATCCTTTGCTTTGCCATGTGGTTTCAAACCGTCACCACAATTCAGATTTTAGAGAAGTGGTGGGATGTTTTGACACATCCGCCCCGGTCGCACCCCCGCTGCGTGATACGGATACGCTTCCAGACTATTGTGCGCAAACGAGGCTGGCCTTCGCGCAAAGTGTGCGTGCTGTGTCCAATCTTCGCCGAGGCGATTGGCTGGATGGGGGCGATCGGACCGAAAAGGCGGCGGCGCTTTTTGAGCGCATCCCTCATATCAATATTGTCAGATTGCCGGCGAATGATGCGTCCGAAGGCGCTGCCCTTGGCGTCGAGGAACACCCAATCCGCCGGACACAGAGGCCGCGTTGGGGTTTGTTGCTGCGGGCAACCTTGCCAGCACCGGATAGGGACAGCCGGCGCGGCGGCGCAAAGGATCGCAATGGCCTGCGCCTCAGCGCGTTCGCCGAAGACCGTGAGCTGGCTGTCGCCGCCCATTTCTGCCTGACACAGGCCTTGCGGCGGCTAATCGGCCTGACGCCGAGTGAGCTAGAGAGCGTTACCGTGCATCAGCTGCTCGAGACGGTCTTGGAGGCCGCCCGGTTTGCTGGCCAGCAGGTTGATCGTGCGTCGGCTCTTGTCGCGAACACACCCACACAAGCTCCCTTCATTTACGAACGGCTCATAGAGCGACAGCGCCGTTGGTATGCGCATGACGAGCGGCTTCAGCTGAAGCGAGACGCGGACAATCGGTTCATCGGCAGCGCAGAGAACCCATTCCCGTTTACTCAACTCGATAAACTGAAAGAACGGGCCTACTTAGAGCAACTCGGCGTTCCGCTCCCGAAGCTTCTGCATGTGTTATCAAAAGATGCGCTGCAAAAGGCGCTACCCCGCCTTGCTCCCAGCCTGCCTAAAAGCTTTGTGATCAAGCCTGTGGGAGCGGGACATTCCTTTGGCGTAACCGTGGTGCGCGACGGATTGGATCTGACGCGAAACGGCGCCCCGTTCGATCCCGCTCGGATTGCCACCGAACTTTCTGAAATGGCCAGGTTGGGATCGTGCGATCACCAAGGAAAGACCTTCCGCTTTAACTTTTCCGCCTTCTTGATCGAGGAGCTGGTCGAAGACGCTTGCGGCTTTGGCAAGGCCACGGACTACAAGATTTTCATGCTTGGGTCCGAACTGCTTTGGATCCAATTGCATTTCCAGCAAGACGGTCACACTTGGGTCGCCTTCCTGGATGCGGATTTCAAGCTGTTGCCTCAGCCATGTTGGGATCCACAAACCTGCTGGAGAACACATCGCGCGCTCGTCTGTACAGAGCAATCCATGGTGATAGCGAGACAACCAAACTGTCTGCGCGACATGCTCGAACAATCGAAGCGCTTGGCCACACAAATGGGAATCTTTGTGAGGCTCGACTGGTACGCGGATGCCAATGCAGGTCCATTAATGGGAGAAATCACAACGTTCCCCCATATGCTTCAGCCCCGCAGTTTCTATTCTTCCTTCGCGAATGCCCGCGTTCGCCAGCTTTGGCGAGGCCCAGACGGCGTGGCTCAGACCGCCGCCCACGGTGATGCTACTCACGCGCGCGTCGAAGAAATAGTGGCGCAAGCGGGTGAGGCGCCGATTGGCGTTGCCAGCTTTTTGCCGTCCGGCGACACGGACCAACCTTGGGCCATTGGCGAAGGCATAAGTTTCGGGGAACTGCGCTCCTTCATAGACCGGTTCGATCTATCATCTTTTGGGGTAGCTCCGGGAGCCCGCGTAGCGTTGGTGCTGCCAAATGGGGCCGAATACGCGGCGACACTTTTGGCCACAATGAACCGATACGTGGCGATCCCATTGCAAGAGGATTTGCCCACCGCGTTTCTAACGAGCCGGTTGCACGAGCTGAACGCGGATGCGGTGATCGTATTGGCCGACACAAAATCCGCCGATGCCGTTCAGCGTCTTGCTAACCTAAATGTCATTCAGCTCCACCGAGAGGAGCGAACGGCTTTGCCGGTCTTGCCTTCTGCTCAAACGGACCCCGTTGCTAAGAAAGCGCCCTTGCGTCGCTTAGACGACGCGGTTCTCGTTTTGCAGACGTCCGGCACGACCGGCGAACCCAAATCCATCGTTTACGACCTTAGGCGGCTTGCGCTGGCGGGTGCGGGCATTGCGCGATCATTGGATTTAAGGCCTGACGACATGGGCCTATCGGTGCTGCCCTTGCACCATGTGGGAGGCATCACCTGCAATCTTATCGCGCCGCTTTTGTCGGGTGCACCAACAAGGTTTTTGCCCGGTTTCGACCCCCGCCAAGTGTTCGCTGCCTTGGCCGGCAGTGATGGAGCGCGGTGGGTCTATTTGGTGCCCTCTTTGTGGCAAGAACTGCTCCGCTACGCTGACGAGCACCCCGAACTCGCCCAAGACAAACCGTGGCCAAACTTGAGGATCCTTCGCAACGCAGGCGCCGATCTACCACATGACAGGGCCCTCGCGCTGTCGGAGCTGTTCGGCGAGGGCGTTCACATCGTGCCGACCTACGGCATGACCGAGGCGATGCCGATTGCGGCCCCACCACCGCAATACAGATTGGAACGACCAAACACAGTTGGCCCCGTCGTTGGGGGCATGGAGGTAGAGATTGTCTGCGCGACGCCCGACGGCGGAACAAAGCGCGTGCCGGACGGGCACGTGGGAGAGATCGCGGTGCGCGGGCCGACCGTCATCGGCCGTTACGAGCGCGAAGGGGAACCGGACGCGGAACCGCCCGTGCAACCGTTCGCGCAACCGTCCGCGCCCCAGCTGACCGAACGAGGCTTTCTTCGTACGGGCGATCTTGGCTGTTTGGCCTCAGATGGATCCGGCTGGCTGAGCGTTAAAGGACGGGTCAAGGAAGCCATCAACAGGGGCGGCGAAACGCTGTCGCCGCTGGAGATCGAGGCCACGATGCGCCTTGCGCCCGCTCTAAAAGATCGTGACCTGCTTGTGTTTGCCCGCGCGCACAGCACCTTGGGGCAGGATGTCGGCCTCGCCGTTGCCGGCGCAGCGGACACGATCGACTTCGCCGAGTTGCGCTCCTGGGCCGCGACCCGACTACCCAAGAAAATGGTCCCAGTGACCCTGCTTACATTGCCTGACTTACCCAGATCGGCGGCGGGCAAAATCCTTAGAACACAAGTCGCCGATACCCTGAACGCCGCCTGTTCACCGGCAGAGCTTTCCGTATTGGAGGTTTTTGACGGGTCGAGCGGAAAACCGGATCTGGTGAGTCGACGGACCGATCTTGTCAGTACGTCAGAAGCAAAACCTGACGCGGGCGCGATCACCATCGATGCTGTCGTCGAGGCGATCCGTGCATGTCTGCCGCAATCTATGGCGATAGCCCAAGACACGCACTTGGTCGACGCAGGGGTCAATT
This sequence comes from Pseudomonadota bacterium, assembly GCA_039814925.1. Lineage (GTDB taxonomy): Bacteria > Pseudomonadota > Alphaproteobacteria > Sphingomonadales > Sphingomonadaceae > Erythrobacter. The sequence continues at coordinate 138,693 of JBCCAH010000006.1, read as the reverse complement.
CTCTCGCGGCGCTCGAGTTGGCGGTGCATCTTAGTGAACGGTTCGGCGCAAACATTCCGGACTGGGCCGTTAGCGACCATCCGACACCGCGTTTGTTGACTGCGCTTCTTCAGGAGGTCTCCAAAGACGTATCTTTAGACGCCCCATTCTCGCCTCAGACTGCCCCGGCAAATCACGCCTCGGATCGACCCTTGCGTATCCTGTTTCTGCATGGTGAAGCGGCGGATGCCGAACTTGCGGAGCGCAGTTTGCAATCGACCTTTTGGATCAGCGGGCTTGCTGATCGGGTAAAGTTTGTCTTCATCGATGCGCCCCATCAATCCCCGCCACGACCCGAACTGCACAAGGCCGCCGTTGATGCGGGTCTTTACTCCAAGCCCGACTACCGCAGCTGGCGCAGTCGGGATGCGCGCACGCTCGACGAAAGTCTGGAGGCGGCCGCAAAAGCGCTGCGCGATCTGGGCCCCATCGACGGTATCGCTGGTGTCTGTGACGGCGCTTTGATCGCCGCCTTGGTCGCTTCAAAGCACGCCGATCTGCGACTATTTCTAAATATTGCTGGTGGCCCGCCATCAGCCAGCGCCCGACCCAAAGATTGGGAGATCAAGATGCCAAGCGTGCACTTGATCTCCCAACAAGACACTTTGCACAGCGTGAACCAACTGATGGAAGTGCCGGGTCGCTGCGAAGAAGCTTTTGTTTTTCAGCACGCTTTTGGCCACGTGATCCCGCCCTTTAAGGGCGCGCTCAAAGACAAGATCGAAGCGGCACTGACCCTGGCCTTAGAACACGATAAACGCGGCGATGTTCAACCGCCGATAGAGGCTAAGAGCGCCCCTATCGCTCCAACCGGTCATGCGAACGAGCAAAAGCGCGCTGCGGTACAAACGGTCATGGAGCAAATTCTTGGCCGAAGTGATTTTGGACCAACGGACGATTTCTTTGATCTCGGCGGCAACTCTATGTCCGCCATACAATTATCGTTGGCCCTAGAAGAACGGTTCGGCAGCGCCCTCCCACGAGACTTATTCTCTCTAGAACAGGTATCGGCGGAACGCCTTGCAGACGTTGTTACCGACCAAGCGACGGATCTGTCGCCCGTGACATTCGTACCGTTGAACACCTCGAAACACCGGCCCGTCATTTACGCAATGCCGGGCCGGTGGGGGCATTTCGCCGGCTACCATGCCTTGGGCAAGGCCTTAGAGCCCTATTCGCATTTGAGAGGGCTGCGATTTAACACATTGCTGTCAAACGATCCCAAGGCATCGATCACGCTCGATGAGATAACGCAAAGCGCGAGCGATGCGATTGCGCGAGACGCCAAACACTCGCCCATTGTGTGTATGGGTTTTTCAAGCGGAGGCACGTTTGCGTATGAAACGGCACGGCACCTCAAGTTGCAAGGTCATGCCGTTTCTTTGGTTTTGATCGATGCCAAGCCCCTTTTCGAGCCTATGTACCCCCCTGCCTGGAAGCAAATACTGCGTCAGATATTGGGGCGAAAGCCCATCGAAAAACCAAAGCGTGGCCCAAATATGAGCTTAGTCAGTTTCAAGCTGCGCGAGACACTTCACACTTGGAAACCCCATCCGGTCGACTTGGAGACAGTTCTGTTTTGCCCCGAGAAAGGCTTGGTCACCCCCGAATACCGCAAACTCTGGAAGCGTGCTCTTGGCGATCATATCACCTTCGAGAATATCCCTGGAGAGCATCTGGGAATTCGATCCCCTGAGATTGCCGAAGAAGTCGCAAAACGCCTGAGCAAGAGGCTTACATTGGATGCCTGACAGACCAACTCGCAACAAAATTCTATCGCCGCCATGGCCCAATGGCATACGCCTATAGTGTTGCCGGCGGAACAGGTGGTTAGTCTTCTATCGGATGCCAGCCCAAGTTAGACGGCTTCACCCCAAACTCTTAGCGTAGCGGAGCAAGGCGAAGTCTGTCCGCTTTCGAGGGAAAGACTAGTCGGCGCAAACTTCGCCTGATGGGTCGCAAGCTGAAGTTCCGCACCCCGTCAGCGAAAATTAGAAACCGCCCCTAATCCTCACCGCCTTCATACGCCTCAACAATGCGGCCAACGATCGGGTGACGTACGACGTCGGCGGCGGTGAAGCGGATGGTGCCGAAGCCTTCGACGCCTTCGAGTTTCTCGACCGCGTCGGCGAGGCCGCTCATACGCTGGCCGCCGGGGATGTCGACTTGACGCGGGTCTCCGCACACCACCATGCGGCTGTTCTGGCCAAAGCGGGTCAGGAACATCTTCATCTGCTCGCGCGTGGTGTTTTGCGCCTCGTCGAGGATCACAAACGCGTCCGCCAAGGTCCGCCCGCGCATAAAGGCGATGGGCGCGATCTCGATCTCGCCGCTGTCGATCCGCCGCTGGACCTGTTCGGGCGGCATGCAATCGTTGAGCGCGTCGTAGAGCGGGCGCAGATAGGGATCGACTTTCTCTTTTTCCGTACCGGGCAGGAAGCCGAGCTTCTCGCCCGCTTCGACCGCGGGGCGTGAAAGGATCAAGCGCTGCACGCTGCCGCTGATCAACTGGCTGACCGCTTGGGCAACGGCGATATAGGTTTTGCCCGTACCCGCCGGCCCCAGCGCAAACACGATATCGTCGCGCACCAACGCGCGCATATAATCGATCTGCGCGGCCGAGCGCGGCGCAATCGTCTTCTTGCGCGTGCGGATCATGATCGGAGGCTCTTTGGTCTCCGCGCTGATGATCCCTTCCAGGGTCGGCTCGTTCGACATGGCGATCAGCGATTCAATCGCGCCCGCGTCCAGGTCCTGCCCCAGGGCCAAGCGATCGTACATCGTGTTGAGCGTCTCGCGTGCCCGCGCCACGGCGTCTTCGGTTCCTTCGATCAGGATCTTGTCGCCGCGCGCGTGAATGAACACGCCGAGCCGGTTCTCCAACTGCACCAGATTGGCGTCGAACTGGCCAAACAAGGCGCCGAGCAAAGACTGGTTTTCGAAGGTGACTTCGGCTCTCGCCTTCCCCGCCCCCTCTTCGTTGGCGTTGATGGCTTGCGGCGCGTCCATGTTTCTTGGCGCCGGATCAATCTTGCGTGTCGGTCTGCGGCCCATAGGTCCCTTTGTAGCGCGTTTGACTTACGAGTCGGAAAGGTACGCGCTCTTTGCCCTAAAGCAAGGCAAGGCCCGGTCCATGGCGGTGGAAAGTCGCGTATCATTCATCGAGCGGTCACAGCGATGTCATAGTGTTTGGTGAATGGAAACGCGCGGTGCAACAGTCGGATGGTTGGCCTTGGCCGCGCTTTGCGCGGCTTTCCCAGCGTTTGCTTCTGATCGTGCGCAAACAGATGAAGATCGCGCGACGAAGCCGATCATCGTTACCGCCCCGCTGATCGAAGCCGAACGCCGCAAGCAATTGCGCGCCTTCACCCGCGAAATCATCCGCCCTCCCCGCAAGGACCGCCCGATCGCGCGTTTTCGCTTCCCTATTTGCCCAAAGGTCAAAGGCCTCGCCCCCGAAGACGCCCGCGCCATCGAAGCGCGCATCCGTGAGAACGCGCAGCGTTTGGGTTCAGGGGCGAACGAAGATCCAAACTGCACGCCGAGCGTGCGCGTCGCGTTTATGGCTCCCGGTGCAGGCGCGGCGGTAAGCTGGTTAAACGAAGAGTCTGAGCAGCTCTCGCACCTGCCGATTTACCAGCGCCGCAGGGTGCTTTCCGAAAAGGCACCAGTGCGCGCCTGGAGCAAAGCCGTTTTGCGCGATCAACTCGGCCAGCCATTAAGGCTGTTGGAGAATAACGGTCGGGTCATAGGGGGACAGGACGGCCCGATCCTTGTCGATCAATTCGGCGCCTCGGACCCCATCCACACCAGCGAGATCACCGGCGCTGCGATCCTGATTGAGCGGGAGGAGGCGGCAGGGTTCACCCTTGCACAGTTGGCCGACTACATCACCATGCGCGCGCTGTTGGACACCTCCCCGCCCGCCCCCGACACACCGCCGAGCGCTCCTACGATCCTGACGCTGTTCGACCAAGGCGCCCCGCCTGAGAGCCTAACCCCCTATGACGAAGCGCTCTTGCGCGGGGTCTACAAGGCGCCGCGCAATTCGGCTGCGCGACGGATTATCGCCAACACAGCGAAGATCGCCGCGCGCGCTGAACAACGCCGATCCGATGCTCCTGGCCAGTGACGCGCCGCTCATCGACTGGCCCAGCGCGTTCGTGGAAATCGCCTCGCCCGCTCGGCTCCCACCTGTGGTATCCAGAAATCCCCTGAACACGTGGAGACGAATTGATGCGCCTCTTTGCCGCCACCACCTTTCTTTTGGCCTCCGCCACTTTCCTTTGGACAGCCCCCGCCTTCGCTCAAAACACGAACGAGGAAACACCGCCCTCGACGCAAAGCGATGACCCTGAAATCATCGTCGAAGCGCCTCGGACCGAGCGTGAACGCCGCGCGGAACTGCGCGAGATGGTGGCCGATATCATCACAAAGCCGCGCGCCGGGCGAACCGTGGCAACCTATTTCGAGGCGATCTGCCCCAAGATCATTGGCGTGCCAGAGGCGGAAGGCCGCGTTATCGCCGAACGAATCTCTGAAAACGCCGCAGCGTTGGGCGTCAATCGTCGCAATCCGCGCGAGAACTGCAAACCCAACCTCACCGTCATCTTCGTACCCACAGCCAACGGCCCGCCCGAGGCGTGGTTGACCAGCGACAACGACATGCTGCGTCACCTGCTAAGCTATCAACGCTACACAGTCTTGAACGACGCCGACCCGGTGCGCGCGTGGACCACCAATGAATTGCGGACCGCCGATGGAACGGAGATTCCGAACGCCAACGGACAACGCATTGCGGGCGCGCTCAATTTCGGCAATCCGCTTCGTCAGGTGTCTCGCTTTAAAAGCGACACAACGGTCGAAATCACCGGCTCAGTAATCATGATCGAACTCGCGAGCGCGGTGGACAAAACGCTGGGCCAGCTCGCCGACTACGCCTCGATGCGGACCTTTGGCAACGTGCGCAGCCTCGACGCCGACGCCTCGCCCGCCGCCGATACGATCCTGACCCTGTTCCGCAGCGAAGACGCGCCGGAGGCTCTCACCACATTCGACCGCGCGTTAATCTCAAAGATGTACGACACGCAGCGCAATTCACTCGCCAATCGGTACTACACCAACATTGCGGGTCGCGCGTTCGAAATGGAAAAGGCCGAGCGCGGCGAAGAGCTTGAAGAGCCGAGTTGAGTCAGGCGTCGTAAATCTGGACTGTGGAGACTGCCGTTACTGAAACACTGCAACTGGGTCGCGTATGATGGTGAAACACTGGATCGGAACACTCGCGCTTGCCTTGGCCACTCCAGCGATAGCGCAAGTTGATCCATCACCACAACCGGCCGAGCCGGACAGCGATATCATTGTTGAGGCTCCGCCCTCCAAGGCCGAGCGCAAACGCGAGTTGCGGCGTATGATCTCGGGCCTCTTCAGGAATCCACGCTCTGGCCGAACTGTTGCGACGTTTCTCGACGCGCCGTGCCCGGAGGTTTTTGGAATTCCCGACGCGATTGGAGCGGCCATCGCCTCACGCATTCGCGCCAACGCGGCGGAACTAGGCGTCAACAGACGGGACCCGCGCGAAAACTGCAAACGCAATATCTCCATCATCTTTGTCGGGCCCGAAAAGGGCCAAGCTATTGATTGGTTGACCGACGATTCCGATCTGCTGGATCACCTGCTTCTTTATGAACGCACGCGCGTCCTTAACGAGGAAGGACCGGTCCGCGCTTGGACCTACAAGAATGTGTTGAGCGCGGATGGCTTTGACATTCCCGACCGAAACGGCCGCAGCGCCGCCAGCCTTGCGAATTTCGCCAACCGGGTGATTTTTCCGACGCGGCTTTCAAAACCGATCAGCGTGGAGCTATCAGGAGCGGTCGTGATGATTGAAAGGCAGAAGGCCGAGGGCAAGACGCTGGAACAGCTGGCTGATTACGCCACGATGCGGGCCTTTGCCGATCTCAATGGATTAGGGTCAGATCATGCCTATGCGGCCCCAACCATTCTGACACTTTTCGAAAATGAGGGCGCACCCGGTGAACTCACAGATTTTGACCGAGCGTTTCTGTCCAAGCTGTACCGCGCCCCTCACAATTCGCGGACAAATCGGTTCTACAGTGTGATCGCCGCAAACGCGGAACGCAGCGAGCGCGAAGCCAGCCTAAGCGTTCTACAGGATTGACCCTCGGATCGAGTTGGGGCCGGCTTCGACCAGTTCCACCTCGACCATATCGCCAATAGCGGTCTCTCCCTCGAACCAGACGCTTTGCAGCCACGGTGATTTGCCCAGCCATTGGCCGGGAAATTTGCCCTTGCGTTCGACCAGAACCTGACAGGTCTTGCCAACGCTTGCCTCGTTAAAGGCGATCTGATCGCGGTTAAGGCGCGCTTGCAGGCGCGCGAGGCGATCTTTCATCACCTCTTCGGGAATCTGATTGTCCATCGTCGCGGCGGGTGTGCCGGGACGCGGGGAATATTTGAAGCTGAACGCCTGAGAATATCGGACCTCGTCGATCAGGCTTAGCGTGTCTTCAAACTCGGCCTCGGTCTCGCCTGGAAAGCCGACAATAAAGTCGCCCGACAGCGCGATGTCAGGCCGAACGCTGCGGAAGCGTTCGAGCAGTTTGAGATAGCTCTCCGCCGTGTGCGCGCGGTTCATCGCTTTCAGCACACGGTCATTGCCCGACTGCACCGGAAGGTGGAGGTATGGCATCAGCTTGTCGCAGGTGCCGTGCGCCTCGATCAGGGCGTCGTCCATGTCGTTGGGATGGCTGGTGGTGTAGCGGATGCGCTCCAACCCATCGATTTTCGCGATCTCATGGATTAGCTCGCCCAGCCCCGCTGCTGAGCCTTTGGCGTCCTCGCAGCGCCACGCGTTGACGTTCTGCCCCAGCAGCGTGATCTCGCGCGCGCCTGCATCAACAAGTTTGTGGGCCTCATCGACCAAGTCGCTGTATGGTCGTGATATTTCCGCGCCGCGCGTATAGGGCACGACGCAATAGGTGCAGAACTTGTCGCACCCTTCCTGCACCGTCAAAAACGCGGTCGGCGAACGCGTCTTGCGCTTGGGCAGACTGTCAAACTTCGCGATCGCCGGCATATCGGTATCGGTCGCGCGCTCGCCCTTCACCGCTTTATCCAGCATATCGGGCAGGCGGTGATAGGCTTGCGGGCCGACCACCATGGAAACGCTCGGCGCGCGCTCCATGATCTCTTCACCCTCGGCCTGCGCGACGCAGCCGGCGACCGCGATCATCGGCTTTGACCCGTCGGGCTTTTTCAAACGGCCTATGTCGGAATAGACCTTCTCCGCTGCTTTTTCGCGGATGTGACAGGTGTTGAGGACGACCAAATCGGCCTCCTCGCCTTCGGGTGCGGGGGTGATGCCCTTCTCGGCGAGAAGCTCACCCATACGCTCGCCATCATAGACGTTCATCTGACAGCCAAAGGACTTGACCCGGTAGGTCTTGGGGGGCGTTTGCGGTTTCATGATTGCGCAGCGCTCTAGCGAAGGAGCGCGTGAGGTTCAATCGCCTCCTCGAGAACCGCGCGAAAAGCGGTCCTGTAGCGCAAAGCAGGGGGTGTGCAGCGCGCTTTGGGCGGCTAAGACTGCGCGCGATGCTGCCCCTTCCCCCCAATCCCTTCCTGCCCGGCACCGACAACACCGCGTTGGACGGTGTCTTCTACGATATCAGCGCGCTGAGCATGGCTGAGCGCGACCGCTTGCGCCAACCGGGCAAAGTCGAAGGGATGGTGTTGGAGGTCGGCCCTTCGTGGCAGCCATCCTTGCGTGTTTGGAACCGGGTGTCGCAATGCGAAGACTTGGCTCCTCGCTACCGCGCGATCACGGTCGCGGGCGTAGGCAGTTCGGCGCTGGGCGCGGCCGCCCTGGCGCGCAACGTCGCGAACGCGGTGCGAGGGACCGTGCTGGCGGTGGTGTCGGGCCACGGCCTTTCCGACATTGCAAGCGAGGCGATGGGCGGGTTCTTCCTGTTTGGCGGCGTCAACGCGATGCGCCACGGCGCCAACGCGTTCGACCAGATGGTCGAGACGATGCGCGCGATGAACCCGTGGCTGCCCACCCGCCCCATGCCCAGCGTCGATCCGGGCGACAGCTTTCGCTTAGCCGATTTCAGCGAGGATGTGCGGGCGCTCGTCACCCTGCTCGAAGGGGAGGTTGAGACCGACTGGCTGGTCGGCCATTCCAAAGGCAATTTGGTGATTTCCGAGGCGCTTTACGCGCTGAGAGCCGACGATCCGGACCGCTTTACCAAGGTTGCGGTCGAAGTCCCCATCGTCACCTTCAGCGCGCGCATCGCGATGCCGCGCCAGGTCGAAACGGTGATCGACGTGATGGGCGAGATGGACAGCTTCGGCGCGATGAACTCACGGCCCGATCTGAACATCGATGTGACCGTACCCGGCGCGTGGCACCACACGAACACAAAGCTGCCGTTTCACGTGCCGGTGACGAAGGTGTTGGAGGGGATTTTGGCTGAGGGCGGAAAATAGATATCCGCTCGCGCTGAGCCTGTCGAAGCGCCGCACTTACTCTTTCTGTTTGTGGCGAAGACAAAAAGCAACCCTTCGACAGGCTCAGGGTGAGCGGGATTGGGCTCAATGACCAAGTTCTAAAAAGGCTTGAAGAACGAGGTGACTTCCGAGCCACCCCAAGAGGCCATATAGCCGCTCGCGCCCTGCTCTTTTGCCTGCGCTCGCATCTTCTTTGACCACTGCTTGCGGCCAGCACGACGCTCTGCGCGGTCGGTTTGACGCTCAATATGATCCGCCAGAGATTCGCCCCATTTTGAAGGAGCGTTTCCGAAACCGATGCCACTCGAAATTGCGTTTTCGAGCAAGTCGGCATCGATCTCGTTCATTTGTTCAAGTTGGCCCAAGCCCTGATTATGAGAACGGCGGACTCGCCGCTTATCCCTCGCTTTGCCAAGAGGCCGAGCTTTACGCTTGGCCTTGTCGCTGCCCGCACCCAGATTGATTGGACGCCGATCCCTTGCGTAGGACAGCGCCTTCTTTTCCTGAGGCGAGCGGCGACGATTGAGGGGCATCAAGCAACCGTCGCCTTGACAATCTTGCCCGGGCTTGCGGGCGGTTCACCCTTGGGCAGCGCGTGGACGTGTTCCATGCCGCTCTCGACCACACCCCAGACGGTGTATTGGTTATCGAGGAAGCGCGCGTCGTCGATGCAGATGAAGAATTGCGAGTTCGCGCTGTCCGGGTTCGCCGCGCGCGCCATGGAACACACGCCCTCGACGTGCGGTTCGGCGTTGAATTCGGCTTTGAGGTCCGGCTTGTCGCTGCCGCCCATGCCGGTGCCGGTCGGGTCGCCGCCTTGCGCCATGAAGCCGTCGATCACGCGGTGGAAGACCACGCCGTCGTAAAAGCCTTCGCTGGCGAGTTCGGTGATGCGCTCCACGTGGCCGGGGGCGAGGTCCGGGCGCAGCTTGATAACAACATCGCCGCCGTCGATTGTAAGGGTGAGAGTTTCAGCCATTTCGATAAATCTCCTGATAAAGTGTTGGCCGTGCGCCTAAACACTTTGCCCTGCCCTGTCACCCGTGGGTGTGTCACCCGTGGGTGTGTCACCCGTAGGTGTCACCCGTTGGCGCGGCCAGCGCGCTTGCTTTTCACGAGGCCACCCCTAAACCCGGCCCCATGTCGCAGGATCCGGTTCTTGAAGATGATCATCTGATGGCGGAGGCCGATGCGGCCACCGTCGCCGAGGTCCTGCCCGATGACCGTATCGACGATGAACGCCATGACGAGGAAAACCGCCTAAAGCCGCGCTATATCAGCAAGGTGCGCGAGGCGCTGGATGCGGGCGATAAGGGCGCGGTCTATGACCTGGTCGAGCCGCTGCACCCCGCCGATATCGCCGACTTGCTCGAACTGTTCGACAAGGATGAGCGCACCGGCCTGGCCGCCTCGATCACCGATTTGATGAGCTCAGACGTGGTCGCGGAGCTGAACGACCACGTGCGCGAAGACATGATGGAGGCGCTGGCCCCCGTCGATGTCGCGGCGATCACCGAACAGCTGGAAACCGATGACGCGGTCCAGCTGCTCGAGGATCTGGATGAGGCCGACCAGAAAGCGATTATCGCTGAGCTGGAGCCGGAGACACAGGCCGCGGTCGAAAGCGCTCTGGCTTATCCAGAGGAAACCGCCGGGCGCCTGATGAACCGCTTCATGATGGCGGTTCCGGAACACCTGACGGTTGGTGATCTGATCGATTATTTGCGCGACGAAGGCGATCTGGAACACGATTTTTGGGAAGTGTTCGTGGTGGATCAACGCCACCACCCGGTGGGCACCTGCGCGCTCAATTGGATCCTAACCGCGCCGCGCTCGGTGCAGTTGACCGATGTTATGAAGCGCGACCAGACCTTGATCCCGGTGACGGTCGATCAGGAAGAGGTCGCGCTTATGTTCCAGAAATACGCGCTGATATCCGCGGCGGTGGTGGACGAAAGCGGCCGATTGGTGGGACAAATCACCGTCGACGATATCGTCCACATTATCTCCGAAGAGGCGGGCGAGGACGCGCTTTTGCTGTCGGGCGCGGGCGACGGCGACATCAACGAACCAATCCGCGAAGCTTATTCCAGCCGCGTGCGCTGGCTGATCGCTAATCTGGGCACCGCGGTGTTCGCCTCGGCCATCATCGCGGCGTTCGGCGCGGCGATTGAGGAACTTGTGGCGCTCGCGGTGCTGATGCCGATTGTGGCGAGCATTGGCGGCAACGCGGGCACGCAGACCATGGCGGTGGCGGTGCGCGCGATTGCGACCAACCAGCTGACCCGTGCGAACACATGGAAGATCGTCTGGCGCGAATTGCGCGTCGCGTTGCTTAACGGGGCCACGGTGGCCGTATTGATCGGAATAGCCGCCGGGCTGTTGTTCGAACCGATGATGGGCGTGGTCATCGCAGCCGCTATGGTGATAAACATCGTGGTTGCCGGGATGGCGGGCGTGCTGGTTCCAGTCGTGTTCGAGCGCCTGAAACAAGACCCGGCGGTCGCCTCGTCCGTCTTTGTCACGATGATCACCGATTCGATGGGCTTTTTCGCCTTTTTGGGCCTCGCGGTTGTGAGTGGACTGGTCCCGGCGGGTTGAGGGCTGAGGCCTTGCGCCCTACCTTTAAACCATGCCCCTCCACCTCACAAAAATCGCGTTCGGCGCGAAAAGCTATTCCGACATCGAAAGCTGGTACGCTCCGGCCTCTGGGGGCCGCCGCCGCCCCTACCTCACAACCAAGTACCGCCCCACCAAATGGGAAGAATGCATCGGCGGATCGTTGTACTGGATTTTCCAACACGCGATTGTGGGCCGTTCGGTCATCACCGGCTTTACCCAGGAGGAAGACAGCGGGCGCTGGCGGATCGAATTGGAGCCTGAACTGATCCGCGTCCACCCCCGCCCCAAACGCGCGCATCAAGGTTGGCGTTACCTAAAAGGCGATCCACCGGTTGATCTGGCCGAGGGCGAAGACATTGGCGACGCGTTGCCGGGCAAAATGGCGGCGAAGCTGGAGCGCCTGGGATTGATTTGAGCCTCAAGGAGAAATAAATGGGTTTGGATCTTTGCGTTGAGGGCTGCGCGAAGCCTGGTTTCGAAGCGGAATGCCGCGACATTCTGCAACGCTCCTTCTCCGGTGAAGGGAGAAAGGGCGACAAGGACCGGTTCGACGAGATTTCCGTTCCGGCATATGAGAACTTAGGGGCTCCGCGTGTCGGAAAAAATCCGGAAGCCAATGAATGGCTTATCAATGCGGCGGGCACTGAGGGCGAAGATGAAATCGCCGATCTGCTAGCCGAGCATGACGGCTATTATGTTCTTGATTTGGTGCCCTGCGATGGTCTCGCCCCGTACACCCACGGAGGCATTTTCGACCAACTGGATAAGACCAGTTTCCGCGGCTCATTCTTGAAGGATTGCTCGGATATTCTAAGCGAGGAGCAGATTGACGATGCTTGGGAACACAAACTACCAGAAGACGCCGTCGCGTACGGAGAAACCCTGCTCTTAGCGCTTAAAAACCCGATCAATCCAAAAGGACCGAAACGCCCCGGTTTGCTGAGTTGGATTGGGATAGGATCAGGCGACGATGACTACGTCTCGATGAGGGAACAACGAAAAATCGTCGAGGCCGCTGGGCGATGGTATGTTTTCTGGGGGAAGCACGGGCATTCCATCCGCGCTTGGTACTGACTAGCCTCTTTCGGCCGCCGCCGCCCGCAACTGCTCAAACACCAGCCGCACATCGTGCTTCGCGTCCTCTTGGACACTTAGCGCGTGGGATTTGTAGCTCTCCATCAGCGCGTCCATCCGTTCGCCGATGCGCACCGTGTTGTAGCCGTGGCTGACCACGAAGCGGCGGCGGGCAAGGATTTGGGGGAGGATGATGTCGACATAGGCTTCGACATCCATGCCCCATTTCATGAACTGCTCTGGCCCCAGCGGCGTGTAGACCCAGCCGGGAATGATGAGCCCGGCGTGGACGTGGTCGGGCAGGTCTTCGCGCAGGGATTCTGTAAGGCCCAGCACCGCGTGCTTCGCCGCGATATAGGCGGCGGTTTCGGGGACAGCGCAGAACCAGCTGTTCTCGCTTCCGGTGTTGTAGAGCGCGGCCTCGCTGCCTTGCGCGATCAGGCGCGGGGCGAAGACCTTGCAGCCGTTCCATACGCCCCAGAAGTTGACGTCGAAATGGGCGCGCGCCTTGTCTGTGTCGACCTCCCACATCTTGCCGCGAACCCCGCCTTGCCCGGCGTTGTTGAGGACGAGATCGACCTGGCCAAGCTCTTCGAACGCCGTGTCGGCCAGCGCTTCGGCCTGCGCGTGATCCGACACATCGCATTCGCGTGCGATCAGGCCTTCGATGCCAGCGGCTCGCCTGAGCGCTTCACCGGGAAGGTCAGCGACCATGACTCGCGCGCCCTGCCCCGCCAGCCGCCTCGCAAGAGCCAGCCCAATACCGCTCGCCCCGCCAGTGATCACCGCTGTTTTGGGGGCGAAGTCAGTCATGGATTAGTCCTTAGGCGGTTGCGGGATCAGCATCGGCGTGTTGGCGAGGTAATGCTGAAAGGCCGGATCGTCGCCCCAACGCTCCTTTGCCTGGGCGGTTTGAAGGTTCACACCGCTGATTTTGGTCAAAAGCAGGAAGACGAAGATCGGCGAGATAACCACCAGCCACGACAGGCCTGAAAGCACCGGAATAGCCATGATCAAAATGCCCGCCCACAAGGTGATTTCCCCAAAATAGTTTGGATGCCGCGACCAGCGCCACAGGCCGACATTGATGAACTTGCCTTTGTTCGCCGGGTCTTTCTTGAACGCGCTTTTCTGCGCGTCAGCGACGCTTTCCCACGTAAAGCCGAACAGCCAGACCAACAGCCCGACAATGAAAAACACGCCAATCGGCGCACGCGTTTCGGCGAGGATGGCCACATGAGCGGCGCTAGCCGTGAGGACGACCCACAGCCCTTGAAGGGTCCACGCGACGAGGAAGCGCGCCGGGTTCACCTTGATCTTCTCAAACCGCGAATCCGTGCCGCCCATCGCGTGAATGCGGATGAAGAGAAAAGACCCCAAACGCGCGCACCAAATGATCACCAGTGCGGCTATCACAACACTGCGCAGGTCGAGATCGCCGTGATGATTGTAGCTGATCAGAGCGGCCACGATCGTGACGCTGGCGTAGGTGATAGCGCCAGTCGTATCGTAAAATGTGTCGGACTTGGCTGCAGCGGAAGGGAGAAAGACGATCCAGTTGATCGCCATCGCCATCACAACGCACAAAAAGTAAGCGGAGTAGGATCCGACTTTGACACTCTCCATCCCGGCGCCGATGCCGAAAGCAAAGGCGATGGCGGTCACGATCAAAAATACAACGATGCTTTTCATACTGCCCCCGGTTCGCGCGTTCTCGCGGTTACGCGGACGCGGCGGATTTTGTTTTCTCAACCACTCTACGCAGGGCGTTCACATAGGTTTCCGGCGCTTGGGCTCCGGGTATCATGAATTTGCCGCCCACGATCATCGCGGGCACACCGGTGATGTTGTAATCCCAGGCCTGCTGCTCTTCAGCGATGACGCGCGCTTCCAGTTCGGGATCGTCGAGCGCGGCTTTGGCGGCTTCGCGGTGGAGGCCGACGCTCGCGGCAATATCGAGCAAGGCTGCGCGGTCGTTGAGGGGCTGGCGGTGATTGAAGTGCGCCTCAAACAAGGCCAGCTTCAACTGCGTTTGCACCTGCGGCCCGGCTTGTTCGAGCGCGAAGGTCAGCAGCTTGTGGCAATCGCGTGTGTTCCACATGCGTTGTTCGGGCGGCGTGCCCTCGCCCTCGTAGGAAAGCGAAACGCCCGCGTCCCTCGCTATCTCCTTCATCTGCCCGCGCATGGCGGCGCCTTCTTCCTGGGAGCGCCCGTATTTGCGGCTCAGATGCTCTTCAAACCCCTCGCCTCCGGCGGCCATATCGGGGTTGAGTTCAAACGGGCGCCAACGCACCTGCGCTTCGATCTCGCCGTCCAGTTCCTCAAGCGCCTTGGTCAGCTGACCGTAACCAATGGCGCACCACGGGCACACGACGTCGGAATAGATATCGATGGTCAGGCGCGCTGGCTCTTGGGCGGTCATCAGCTTGGCTCCCTATGCGTTTGGTTTATCCAGCCACCATGTCACCAGCCGGTGCGCGATGGCGAATTTCTGCGGGAAGATCAGCGTTTCGTTGCCGCCCGGCCCCGCGTGGCGCGCGTCTTCCAGCTCTTCACGGGTGAACCAGCGCGCGTCGTCCAATTCGGTCTTGTCGATAGTGAGTTCGGTGCTCTCAGCGACGCTGGTGCAGCCGATCATCATTTGGCTGGGAAACGGCCATGGTTGACTGGCGAGGTAGCGGACGTTGGAGACGCGCACGCCGGCCTCTTCCCACACTTCGCGCGCCACCGCCTCTTCGATGGTTTCGCCCGGTTCGACGAAGCCGGCCAGCGCCGAATAGATCTTGGGCGGAAAGCGCGGTTGGCGACCCAGCAGCAGCTTATCCTCATGTTCGACCAGCATAATCGTGACCGGATCGGTGCGCGGAAAATGCTGCGCACCGCAGCCACTTTGATCTTCTGGCATGCAATCGCGCTGCCAGCCGCCTTTGGCGGGCTTGGTCGGAGCGCCGCAATTGGCACAGAATTTATGCCGAGCGTGCCAATCGACCAGCGACTTTGCACCGCCATAAATTGACAGTTCTTCGGGCCGCAAAAGCTGCATCACCTGCCACGCGCGCGGCATGACCGGAGAGGTGGAGCCCTGCGGCGGGACCGGCGCGAAATGCGCCTTGTCGTCCATCATGCCGAGGAAAACGAGCTCGGTTTCCGGGTCCACATCGGCGAGCGTGCCCCAAATGAGGCCGCCGGTCTCATCGACGGAAGGGAGCAAGCCATCCATTTCCAGCACGCGCGCGCGCCAGTTCATCAGATTGCCAAGCGCCTCTGGATCCACGCGGATATTGTCCGCGCGATCCATCGGCGATCCAGAGAAAGCTATCGGAGCTTGGCTCACGCCGATTTCATCGCCTTCAGGTCAGCCTGCAGCGCGGCGAGATATTCATCGCGGATCGGGTAGCTGTCCGATGGCATATATTGCGTCCACAAAGCGGTGCGCAGGCCCAGCTTGTAGTCAATCGCGCCCAGCGTACCGGCCGCGCCGCCCCAGCCAAAGCTGTCTCCGACCGATCGTCCGCCCGCGCCGTGGCCTTCGTTCTCCATCCACGAACCGGTCTTGTCGACCGTCTCGGGGATGAGATCGGAGACGCCGATCCTCACCGCCCGCTCGCTCATCACGCGCTCCTTGCCGAGCATGCCGTAGCCAAGCAGCATACGCAGGAAGCGGTCGTAATCCTTGGGGCTCGACACCAAACCGCCACCGCCCGAAGGGACAAACGGCTTATCGAGATAGATCGAGTTTGACCCCGGATCGAGCGGCAGGACATTGCTGCCAAGCACACCGTAATTGTCGGTCAGGCGGCCCTTTTCGCTGTCCGGCACCGTCATAAACGTGCTGGTCATGCCCAGCGGATCGAAGAAGCGCTCCTTCAGGAAGGCTTCGAATTCCATTCCGCTGGCCACTTCAACGACGCGGCCGAGCAGGTCGATGCTGCACGAATAACTCCACTTGCTTGCGGGCTGGTACATCAGCGGCAATTCGGCGAGGCGATCCGCCCACACTTCAAGGCCAGGCGCCGGGGTCACATCGGGGAAACCGGGGATCGGGAAACGGCTGACACGTCCGCCGACCAGACCGTTTTCATTATACGCTTCAAGCAGCGGCCCCTTGCTGATGATCTGATAGCCCAGACCCGACGTGTGAGTCAGAAGCTGGCGGATGGTGATCGGACGCACGGCGTCAACGACGTTGTCCAGCGGCCCCTCCGGATCGACCAGCACCTTGATGTCCTTGAAATTGGGCAGGACCTCGTAGACGGGCATATCGAGCCCCAGCTTGCCCTCATCAACCAGCATCATGATCGCCATGCCGGTGATCGGCTTTGACATCGAATAGATGCGGTAAAGCGAGTTCTCATCAACCTCGGTCGCGCTCGCGAGGCTCAACGTGCCGCCGCCGACAGTGTGCGCGTGGTCTTCCTGGTTCCAGCCGAAGGTGAGGAACATGTTCGCCACCTTCTTCTCGCTAATGTACTTCTTGGCCAGCGCCGCGACGTTCGGCCACGCCTCAGCAACATCATGCGCCAGCAATTCGCGGCCGAACGGCAAGCCAGCCAGCGCGGTCGCACCGGCCATGTAAGCGCCACCTCTAAACAGCGAACGGCGCGAAATTTCGGGTGTCTCAGCCGGATTGTCGAACGTGCGGAATGCCATTTTTTAGGATCTCCCAGGAGGTTTTGGAGGCTGTGTGGGGCAGATCGCCGGATGGGTCAATGCAACGATAGCTGCGCTTACTGAAATCTCAGATTGGGGCTTGCACTATGAGGGTGTAATACTCATATAACACACATGCTCAATCTTCTCTCTTTCATCTTCGGTCTCGTATCGCTGATCATCGTCATTCCGGCGACGATCCCCTTCCTCGGATGGGCCAATTGGCTGGCATTGCCGCTGATTGTGTTCGGCATTATTCTAGGGGCGCTGTCCTCTTCGGATAGCGGGCGCAATTTCTGTTTTGTGGTGCTGCTGATTGCGGGTGTTCGACTGACACTGGGTGGCGGGATTATCTAATCCGAGCGTTGCGCCACACCCAGCGCGGCGGCTTTTGCAAAGACGGTCGGTAAGCCCGCTTCTTCGAGCTTTGCAACTGGCCACCACCGACCTTCGCCCTTTGGCGTCTCGGCCGTGTGCATTCGCTGAACCCGCAGCGTCAGATGCGCATGGCTGAACGTGTGCCGCACCGCGCCCAACTCGGCCCACTCACCGTCTAAAGGCGGCTGCGCGCTACCATCTTCGCGCGCAGTCCAGCCATCGTCGGGCAGCGCTCGCATGCCGCCCAGCATGCCGGTGCCTTCGCGCCGGACCAACCATATCTCAGCGTTGTCGCCCTTACCCCGCTCGATCCAGAAGGCCGTGCCTTTGCGCTCAGGCTTGGCCTTTTTGGGCGGTTTGACCGGCAGGTACTCCGGGTCCCCCTTTGCGCGGGCTTGGCAAGCCTCGCTCATAGGGCACAATAGGCAGCGCGGCGTTTTCGTGGTGCAGACGCTGGAGCCCAAGTCCATCATCGCCTGTGCGAAATCGCCGGCGCGGGTGTGCGGCGTGATCTCTTCGGCCCGCTTTCGTATGGGTTTGCGCGCGCCCGGCAACGGGTCTTCAATCAGGAAGAGCCGCGAGACCACCCGCTCAACATTGGCATCGACGACCACGGCCCGCTCGCCAAAGGCAATCGAGGCGATGGCGGCTGCGGTGTAGGCGCCCAATCCTGGCAACTCGCGCAATTCGGCTTCAGTCTGGGGAAAGCCGCCTCTATCCGCGACGACACGAGCGCATTTGACCAGATTGCGCGCGCGCGAGTAATATCCAAGCCCGGCCCAAGCGGCCATGACCGCTTCGTCTTCGGCCTGCGCCAAATCGAAAACGGTCGGCCACGTGCTCGTGAACTTCTCGAAATACGGCTTCACCGCTGCGACGGTCGTTTGTTGCAGCATCACTTCGGACACCCACACCCGATAGGGCCACGCCTCATCATCCGGACGCGTCGCACCCGGCGGATTGCGCCACGGCAGCTCCCTTGCGTGCGCGTCGTACCAGTGGAGCAGAATGTCAGAGATGCTGGCGGTCACGCGGCGGCTATGGCATGGCCACTCACGCTATGGGAAGCGACACGCCAAAGAGTTCCACCGCCAAGGGTAAAGGCAAAGGTTCGAAGAAGCCAAAGCCTGCCAAAACCTATGAGCGTCCTCGTGGTGGCGCGGCCAAACCCATTGGCGAGCTGATGCCCGAAATCGGACGCACGGCCTTTCGCCGGTTTGGCTTTGTGCAGAGCTCAGTCGTTACCCGCTGGCCCGAAATCGTCGGCCCGCACCACGCCCGCGTCTGCGCGCCCGAAGCCATCCGCTTTCCGCCCGGCGAGAAATCCGAAGGGATCATGCAATTGGTCGTCAGCCCCGCCCACGCGCCGCTGATCCAGCAGGTGATCCCTGAGATTATCGAGCGGGTGAACCGCTTTTTCGGCTACAGCGCGGTGGGCCGGATCAAGATCCGTCAAGGCGCGGTTAAGCCTCCGCAAGACATCAAGCCCGGTACCAAAACTAATGGGGCGCCGCCGTCGCTCAAGCCTATCCCGATGGAGCTGGGCGACAGTCTGCGCGATATCGGGGACCCGGAGCTGCGCACGGTGCTGGAATCGCTCGCGCGCAGCCTCGACAACAAAGAGAAATCAGGGGGCGACGAGCCATCGTGAATGCCTTTCGCACAACACTGACGGTCGGCTTTTTTTCGGCGTTGGGCGCCGTCGGCCTGACGCTGGCGAGTCCCTCGCCCAGCGCCGCACAGAGCCTGGAAAACCCTCGCAGTGAGCTGATCGACAATCTGCCCGAGCAACCCTGGCTAAGCGTGACCGAACGAACCGAGAAGGGTCACAGAAACGGCAACCCGGACGCCGATGCGCATCTGATCGAATTTATCAGCTATACGTGCGGCCATTGCGCCGATTTCGCCAAGCAAGGCGACGGAACGCTGGACCTCGCCGCTGTTGGTCCGGGCCATATCTCCATCGAAGTGCGACCGGTGATCCGCAATTATCTCGACCTGGTGGTCACTATGCTCGCGCAGTGCGGCGACCCGGCCGGTTTCAAACGACGTCACCGCGCGCTGCTCTATTCGCAAGAAACGTGGCTGCCCAAAGCGGTCAATGCGCCGCAAAGCCAACAACAGGTGTGGGCGCGCATGACACCGGCTGCGCGGGCGAACGCGGCAACAGCGCTTGGGCTCAACGATACGATGCGCGATCAGGGCCTTTCGACTGGGCAGATCACATCGTGCTTGCGAGACGAGGCGGCCGCGCAGAAAATCCTGGCTAACGACGCGGCCGACCGCACCGAATTCGGTATCACTGGGACGCCGACATTCGCGCTTGATGGCAAAACTCTGGAAGGCGTCGGCAACTGGCCCACTCTAGCCTCCGCACTTCAAAACCGTTTCCGTCCCAAGGCGCAGGTCATCGAGAATGGCCGTGTGACCACCGTTCAACCTCAATAGACCTCAAATTCGCCCCAAAATGCGCCAGAACCGCACCCTGATAGGTGTTTCTACACAGAACTGACACAATTGTACACAAGCCGGGGGCCAATCCTCTTTACGCCGCGCGCCAACGTGGCCAATCTCATTCATCCAGAAGGACAGTTTCATGATTTCGAACCGTATCCGCCGCTTCCCGCTCGTCATCGCGCTCGCCGCTCCGCTGGCCTTGGCGGCGTGCGGCTCAGGCGATGACATTGAAGGCGGCGTGAGCGGTGAGCCGATCGCCGCGATCCCCGCGCCCGAAGGCACGACGTGGCTCACCACGGTCACCGAATCCGAAGACGGCCTGGCCACTATCACCGGCAACCCGGATGCACCGCTGAAAGTCGCCGAATACGCCTCGCACACCTGCGGCGCCTGCGCGAATTTTGCGGTCGCCGGCAAGCCGGGACTGAAAGAGTACATCGAAACCGGTGTCGTCAGCTTTGAACAGCGCGAAGTGTTCCTCAACACCTTTGACGTGGTCATAGCGAGCCTCGCCACTTGCGGCCCCGTAGAGCGCACTCAGATCCTGTCAGACGAAGTCTGGAACAATCTCCAGCCAGTCATGCAGGGCCTCCAGGCCAATCAGCAAGGCGTTCAGGCCGCCGCGCAGCTTCCGATGGAACAGCGTTTTGTGCGCCTTGGCGAAGTCACGGGCTTGATCGATTTCTTCGCCGCGCGCGGCCTGTCCGCCGATCAAGCGCGCACATGCCTCGCCGATGTCGAGAAAATCGAAGCGCTCGAAAAAGGGTCGTCTGAAAAAGCGATCGAAGTGGATGTGCTGGGCACACCGACCTTCACCCTGAACGGACGCAAAGTCGACGCGAGCCAGTGGGGCCAGCTCGAACCCATCCTCCAGAACGCCGGCGCCCGCAAGGCCGCCGACAGCGGGGAGTAAGCCGGGACCCAGCGTCCCTTACCGCCCATGCAGATAAGCCGGCTCAAACTCAGCGGATTCAAAAGCTTCGTCGAGCCGGCGGAACTGCGCATCGAGCCGGGCCTGACCGGTGTCGTGGGCCCCAATGGCTGCGGCAAATCAAACGTTCTCGAAGCAATCCGCTGGGTCATGGGGGAAACCTCGGCCAAGTCGATGCGCTCTGGCGGGATGGAGGACGTGATATTTGCGGGCACGTCGACCCGACCCGAACGCGCCTTTGCCGAGGTGGTGCTCCACGCCGAAGATGACGAAGGCGAGGAACTGATCGTCACCCGCCGCATCGAGCGCGGTGCGGGCTCGGCCTATCGGTTGAACGGTAAGGATGTGCGCGCCAAGGATGTGGCGCTGACCTTTGCCGACGCGGCCACCGGCGCGCACTCGCCCGCTCTTGTCAGTCAGGGCAAGATCGCGCAAGTGATCGCCGCCAAACCCGCCGCGCGTCGCCAGATGCTGGAGGAGGCCGCCGGGATCGCGGGCCTTCACGTGCGGCGCAAGGACGCGGAGAGCAAGCTTCGCTCGACCGAGGCAAACCTTGCGCGGCTCGAAGACCTGATGGCGGGGCTCGATTCGCAGATGGCTTCGCTCAAAAGGCAAGCCAAGCAGGCCGAACGATACACCAAACTGACCGATCAGATTAACGGCTACGAAGCGCGGGTCCTGTTTGCCCGCTGGCGCGAGGCCGCGGCTGCCGCCAAGGAAGCGCGCGAGGCCGCTCAGGGAGCCGAGGCGCGCGTGGCCGAATCGCAGAAAGCCGCTGCGGCCGCGCAAAAAGAGCAAGCCGCGATTGCCGAGCAATTGTCCGAAGCGCGCGAAGAGCTGGCCGACCGCCGCGACGATGCGAGCGCGCATGGCCACCGCATGGCGGCCCTATCCGAAAAGCTCGAAGCCGCCGAAGCGCGCCTGGCTGACCTCAAACGTCAGCGCGAAAGGCTGGAGCAGGACCGCGTCGCGGCCGACCGTCTGACCGGAGACGCGGTTCAGGCGCTCGCCAAGCTCGAAACCGAACTCGCCGCGAGCAAGGCCAATGTGGCCGAAGCGGAAACCAAGCGCCCCGATATCGAAGCGCGCAGCGAAAAGGCCGAACGCGCCAGCCGCGCCGCCGAAATCGCTCTGGCTAAGGCGACCGCCGATCAGGCGGGCGTCGAAGCTGAATGGCGCGTCGCCGAAGCGGCCATCAACCAAGCGCAATCGCGGCTTGATAGACTGGTGCGCGACGAAGAGCGCATCATCGCCACTCGCGCGGAACTGGAGGGCGGCGAGGACGCCGAGCAGACCGTAATCGACACGCGCGAGGCCGCCGATGACGCCGCAAGCGAAGTCGCTCGGCTTCGCGCCAAGCTCGAAGGCGATCAGGCGCGCAAAGCCGATTTGCAGACCGCGCGTGATGAAGCCGCCAACGCGCTTGCCACCGCGCGCGCCGAACTGGCCGGGATTGAACGCGAATACACCGCTCTGGTCCGCGACCGCGAGGCGCGAGCGAAAAGCGCAAAGAACCGCGAAGGCCGTCCCGCCGCGCTTGACAAGGTCAGCGTCGCTCCCGGCTATGAACGTGCGCTTGCCGCCGTGCTGGGCCGCGATGCGAAGTCACCGTTGGGAGCCGCCCCGGATGCAAGCGATGGGCGGTTCTGGACCGGCAGCGTCGCGCCCGCACCGGTGTCCGACAGCCTGCTTTCGCGCATCACCGATTGCCCTGAGGAATTGCGGGCGCGCCTTGCCTTGGTCCATGTTGCCGACGCGGATGATGGCCGTGCGCTCGGCCCCGGCGAATGGCTGGTCACGCGCGGCGGCCATTTGCGCCGCTGGGATGGCTTTGTCGCGCGCGGCGAAGGCTCGGCTGAGGCCGCTCGCCTGGAAGCGGCCAACCGTTTAGCCGAACTTGAAAAGCAATTGCCGCCCCTGCGTGAAGCCGCCGAAACCGCCGCCAGCGCCGAAACGAGCGCGCGCGAAGAGCTCTCCGAATTGCAGCGCGATCTGGTCGCGCAGGAACGCGGTGTGGCCGCCGCTATCGAGACCGAACGTTCGGCCTTACGCGCTCTGGATGCGGCAGAGGCGGCCGAGGAACGACTTGCGGCCCGGCTTGAGGAATTGGCAGAGGCGGCGAGCGATCTCACCGAACAGCTCACCTCGGCCCGCGCCGAACTCGCCACCGCGCAAGACCAGCGCGCCGACTTGCCCGCGCCTGACGTTGGCCGCGCCACGCTTGAAGCCGCTCAAGCCAAGAACGAAGCGGCGCGAAGCTCGGTGCAAGCAACACTGGCGGAATTGGCCACACACGACCAATCGCTCGCGGTCTCGCGCGAGCGCCTGGCCGCGCAAGAGGCCGACTACGCCAATTGGCAATCGCGATCGAGCGAGGCCGAACAGCGCGTGGCGCAGGCCGGACGGCGACTGGAAGAAATTGAGGAAGAGAGCGCCATCATCGCTGCGAAACCCGCCGCGCTGATGGCGGAGATCGAACAGGGCGATCAGGTCCGCGCCCGGCTGACTCAGGAACTGACCGAAGCGCAAAAGGTCCTCGAAGAATGCGAGGCGAAGGGACGCGCCGCCAACGACGCGTTGACCGCCACAAACGAAGCCCTCGCCGTGGCTCGTGAAAGCCGTGCGGCTTTGGCCACCCGCGCCGAAAACGAAGAGGCCCGCCGCAGCGAGATGGCGCGGACTTCGGGCGAACGCTTCCAATGCCCGCCGCCGCTCTTGTGCGAGAAGTTCGGCTTTGAGGAAGACGCGATCACCCGCGCCGAGGCGGAAAGCGAAGAGCTCGACCGCCTGATCGCCAGCCGCGAACGGATCGGTCCAGTGAACCTTGTTGCGGCCGATGAACTGGCGCGGATCGAAGAAGAGCACGGCACAAACGCCACCGAACAGGCCGAACTGACCGAAGCGGTGGCGCGGCTGCGCGGATCCATCGGCAACCTCAACCGCGAAGGCCGCGAACGCTTGCGCGCCGCGTTTGAGGAAGTGAACACCCACTTTCAGGAACTCTACCCGCGTCTGTTCCAGGGTGGGCAGGCGCATCTCGCGCTGATCGATAGCGATGATCCCTTGGAAGCGGGTCTCGAAATCTTTGCCCAACCTCCGGGCAAACGCCTGCAATCGCTCTCGCTTTTGTCAGGCGGCGAACAGGCGCTCACCGCGACCGCGCTGATCTTTGCTCTGTTCCTGACCAACCCGGCGCCGATCTGCGTGCTGGACGAAGTCGACGCGCCTCTGGACGACGCCAATGTGGAGCGGTTCTGCGACCTGCTCGATTCCATGGTTCGCACGACGCAGACACGCTATTTGATTGTCACGCACAACGCTGTGACGATGAGCCGGATGCACCGCCTGTTCGGCGTGACCATGGCCGAAAAAGGCGTCTCGCGCCTTGTGAGTGTGGATCTGGGTGAAGCGGAATTGATGGCGGCGGAGTGATCGCCGAGGGCGGACTTGCGGGAGAGCCTTAGACCTCGATCGCCGCGGCGAGGCGATTGCGAACCGCCTTAAGTCCCGCGATGGTTTCCGAAAGATCGCGTTTTGGCTGTTCGACCGGCGCTTGTTCGGTCGGTTGGCTCCTGGACTTCACGCCGGAACGGCGATCGCCCGAGCGCCTGTCTCCAGCGCGTCGATCCAAGCCCGACTTTCCGGAGGAGCGCAGAACCGCTTCGGCGCCTTTGAGAGTGTAACCCTCTTCATTGACCAGCCGATCAATATTCTCGACCAGCGCGACGTCTTCGGGGCGGTAGTAACGCCGGCCCCCGCTCCGCTTGAGCGGCTTGAGCAGTGAGAACTGCTGTTCCCAATAGCGCAGGACGTGCGGTTTGATATCAAGCGCCTCGCTCACTTCGCCAATCGTGCGAAGCGCGGTTTCGTCCTTGCCGTCTTCAAAGTCTGCCATCGGCGGGGCGGTCCTATTCGCCCGAGGCGATCCGCTCTTTGAGGAGTTGGCTGGCGCGGAAGGTCATCACCCGGCGCGGAGTGATAGGCACTTCGACACCTGTTTTGGGGTTGCGGCCAATGCGTTCGTTCTTGTCGCGCAGAACAAAACTACCAAAGCCGGAGACTTTGACGTTTTCGCCCTTCGCAAGAGCGCCGCACATGTGATCAAGGATGGATTCCACCAAGTCGAGCGATTCCGCCCGACTCAATCCCATCTTTCGGTTTATGGTCTCAGCCAAATCGGCGCGAGTGAGTGTGCCAACTGAACGCATTGCGCGATCCTTCCCGTTTGGTGCGACCCCAACGTTGCAAAGCGTACAACTTTCGGCGCTTTCCCGCAACTTAGCGCGGCTAACTCAAAACGCTTGTACACAAGAAGCACCCGCTAATGCCTGATCAGCGCTACACTCGAATGAGACTAGCACCCCAGGTGAAACCGCCGCCCATCGCTTCGAGCATGACCAAATCACCAGGCTTGATCCGACCATCGCGGCGCGCGACATCAAGCGCCAAGGGCACCGATGCCGCCGATGTGTTGGCGTGCTGATCAACGGTCACCACCACCTTTTCCGCCGGAATCCCAAGCTTCTTGGCGGTGGCGTCCAGGATACGGGCGTTGGCCTGATGTGGCACGACCCAATCGATGGCGTCAGCAGAAAGGCCAGCGTCTTCAAGCACTTCGCCCAAGACCTCGGCAAGATTGACCACCGCATGGCGAAACACTTCGCGTCCCTTCATGCGCAAATGGCCAACCGTCTGCGTCGTGGAAGGACCGCCATCGACATAAAGCAGATCATGCTGCGCGCCGTCCGCGTGGAGTTTCGTTGAAAGGATGCCAGGCGCGTTGTCGGCTGACCCGGCTTCAGCGCCGCCAACACCCGGAGCTTCCAGCACAATCGCGCCCGCACCGTCGCCAAAGAGAACGCATGTGGTGCGATCTTCCCAATCAAGAATGCGGCTGAAAGTCTCTGCGCCGATCACCAGAGCGCGGGTCGCGCCGCCGGTTTTCAACAGCGAATCGGCGGTCGCCACCGCGTAGAGGAAGCCTGAGCACACCGCGGCTACATCGAAAGCCACGCAGCCATTGCAGCCCAGCGCGTGCTGAACCTTGGTCGCGGTTGCGGGAAAGGTGTTGTCGGGCGTCGCCGTAGCGAGAATGATCAGATCGATATCAGCGGCGGTCAGTCCGGCGTCGTCCAACGCCGCGCGTGCCGCAGCGGTCGCCAGCGTGGCCGTGGTCTCGCCCTCACCCGCGATGTAGCGCTGTCGGATACCGGTGCGAGCAACGATCCATTCGTCGGTCGTGTCGACCTTCTCAGCCAGCTCATCGTTTGTAACAACACGCGCTGGCAAGGCCGAGCCTGATCCTAAAAGGCGCGCGCCGAGGGTGAGCGTGGTCACGCTGTCGGCTCTTTATCCGAAGGTTTGCCATCGGAGGCGGCCTCACTGCCGCGTGCACCCCATTCGTCGCCGAGCCGCTCCAGATCCTGCGCAATGCGCTGAGTCAGCTCGTTCTCAAGCAGGCTCGCGGCCACATTAACCGCGTGGCTCACACCCTTGGCGTTGGCGCTGCCATGGCTTTTGACGATGACACCGTTGAGGCCAAGAAAAACCGCGCCGTTGTGGTTGTTCGGATCAAGGTGGTGTTTAAGCAGTTCCGTCGCGGGCTTGGACACAAGAAAGCCGAACTTCGAACGTAGAGAGCTGGTGAAGGCCTGACGCAGAAGGTCCGTCACAAAGCGGGCCGAACCTTCGATCGCCTTCAAAGCGATGTTACCGGAAAAACCGTCGGTGACCACGACGTGCGTCTCGCCGCGATTGATCTTGTCCGATTCGACAAAGCCATCGAAGTCCAAAGCAAGACCTCCGTCGACGTCCTCGCTTGCCGCTTGAAGCTGGGCCGCGGCCGCGCGCAGGGAATCGGTTCCCTTGATCTCTTCTGTGCCGATGTTGAGCAGACGCACACGCGGGCGGTCAAAGCCGTTGACGATCCGCGAATAGGCGGCGCCCATCACGGCGAACTGGACAAGGTTGCGCGCGTTGGCTTCTGTGTTGGCGCCCAGATCCAGCATGACCACATCATGCTCTTCCAATGTCGGTAAAAGCGCCGCCAGCGCGGGGCGATCAATCCCTGGCATAGTACGCAGCGCCAGCTTACTCATCGCCATCAAAGCGCCGGTGTTGCCCGCGCTTACGGCGGCGCCCGCTTCACCGGTCTTTACCGCGTTGACAGCGAGGCCCATGGATGTCGTCTTGGCCCGGCGCAGCGCCTTGCTCGGCTGCTCATCACCGCCGACCACATCGTCGCAATGCAGGATCTCAGACGCGCCGCGCATACCTGGATGGCTATCCAAAGCGCGTTCAATGCGCGCTTCATCGCCAACCAGAAGGAATTTAAAGGCATCGTGGTTGCGGCGGGCCAGCGCCGCGCCTTCTACCATAACGCGCACGCCTTCATCGCCGCCCATCGCGTCAATAGCGATACGCGGTAAGGTCATGCGCGAAATCCTTTACGTTGGTCTATCTGACGGATCAGATTGAGTTGATCGCCAGGATCTGACGGCCATTGTAGTAGCCGCAGTGCCCACACATCGTGTGCGGGCGCTTCATCTCACCACAGTTAGGGCATTCGTGGAAGGCTTCAACCTTCAGCGAATCGTGCGCGCGGCGATTGCCACGACGATGCGGGGATACTTTTCTCTTAGGGACAGCCATGGCTAAGCCACTTCCTCAAAAATCGTGTGTTTGTGCGGGTAAACGCGTCGTATTGGGTGCCGCCTTTACGGAGCCAGACAAGGTGGCGCAAGGCTTGCCCGCGCGGATGTCCGGCCCGATGGTGACGGAAAGCGCTGCCCTATAACGCAATTTCGTTTCAGCGCAAGACTTGTGCGCGCGTGGCGCTCAGAACCTTGTAGAGACAGGAGTGCACTCCTGAACCGCTGGGGCAGGCGCACACACGCCGGCCTCGATCAGCCTCTCTCGGCGCTCACCAAGGTCGCTCGGGCGGCAGACATTCCAGAAAAGGCCCAGGCGCTCCAGCGCGGCAATGAAGGCGTAGCCCGGATCAACCTGTCCCGGATGCAGGCCGATGCGCGCGCTGCCGGGATACGCGTGGTGATTGTTGTGCCACGCTTCACCCATCGTGATCAGCCCCGCCCACGGTACATCATGCGCCTGCACACCCGCGCCGCGCACATGCCAGCTTTGCGGTCCCGTTCGATGCGCCAAATGTCCGACAAGCCAATGGCCGTGCACGGTAAGCGCCACGCGGACAAACACGCCCCAGGCCACGAAGGGAAGCCCGCCAATCGCATACAGAGCGAACGCAACGGGCACCTGTTGAAACATCCATGTCCGCTCCAGCCAGCGAATAGTGGCGCTTCTTTCCAGCTTTGACAGGTCGTAACGCGGAGGGTGTTCCATTTCGAGCGTGCAATGCAACTGCCACCACGCGTCGTGCAGCATGGACCGGCGATGCGCGAGATAATCGTGGCAGTCTGCCTGACGCTGCGCCCAATCGCGCAGGTCATGCGTGCGTACAATCCATAGGGGACCGCTCATCCCGGCGACCGTGCCGCACCAAAGGAGGAACCGCCGCATCCAGGGCGTCGTCTCAAAGCTCCCGTGGATGAGCAGCCGGTGAAACCCCACCGAATGGCCCAGCAAGAGCATCAGGGCGGTCAGCCCTAGCCCAACCGCGACAGCCATAGGCGTCGTGTAGAACGGCACCAAGGCAATCGCAGCCAGCGCCATTCCGCCATTCCACAAACTGTGCACCGGATCCCATCGCACGCGCCCTTTAGAAGCGTCCGCCGTCATCGTTTCGGAGTGCGATTCGTCGATCCAGTTCACCTCACAACGGTCGCGCGGCTTTGTGGCTTCCACTGTCACAGTTCGACTCATCACCAACTCCATAGGTAATTAATGAATGACTTAATTACTTATGGCGACTAGTAAGCAATTAAGCAAGCGCTTATATGGGGCCGGGATGCAAAAAGTTTTCGAAGCCCTCGCCTCAAGCGTTCGCCGCAAAATCCTCGCCTATCTCTCGGAAACCGAGTTGACGGCGGGGCAGATTGCGGACCGCTTTGATATATCGAAGCCAGCGGTGTCTCAGCATCTGAGCGTGCTGCAGAACGCCGGGCTGGTCGAAAGCGAAAAGCGCGGGCAATTCGTGCATTACCGCATCGTACAGGAAAACCTGACGAACACATTGAACGGCTATGTGCAGGAAGTCTGCCCCGTCTCACGCCCGCTCAAGAAAGAAAGCAAAGAGCTAAGCGAAGGCAATCAGGACAAGGCGTAGTCCGAGACGAAAGCGTTGGTCTTGCGCTCCTGACCAAAGGTGCTGGTCGGACCGTGGCCCGGAATAAAGGTCACATCTTCGCCCAAAGGCCATAGGCGCTGCGTGATCGAATCGATCAGGTCCTGATGGTTGCCGCGTGGGAAGTCCGTACGTCCAATCGAACCCTGAAACAGCACATCGCCGACAATCGCAAAACGACTTGGCGCGTGGAAGAACACGACATGGCCCGGCGTGTGGCCGGGGCAGTGGATCACATCCAACGTCAATTCCCCCACCGTGACGGTGTCGCCATGCTCCAGCCAGCGAGTGGGCGTGAAAGACTGCGCGGTCATGCCGTAACGGGCGCCGTCGCTGTCGAGCTGCTCGATCCAGAACAGATCGTCCTTATGCGGCCCCTCGATCGGCAAGCCCAGTTCGTCGGCCAACATCCCCGCCTGCCCGCAATGGTCGAGATGGCCGTGGGTGATGAGGATTTTTTCCAGCGTCACGCCAGCTTTCTCAACACCCGCCTTCAGCTTATCGAGATCGCCCCCTGGATCAGTCAGCGCGGCCTTCATCGTCTTGGTGCACCAGATCAGCGAGCAGTTTTGTTGCAGCGGCGTCACCGGCAGGATCGCGGCGCGCATGGGGGGCATGGGTTTATCGGTCATGGGTTCTCGTTGAATGGTCAGGTGCGGCTTTGCAAGCGTTGCATTTTTCGGGCGTATTGTTGACCCTTTTAACAAAGGCCATCCTGTTAATCGGCCTCGCCCAACCAAAGCCCCGGCACCCCCAACGCGGCCAATCGTAGGAGCAAGCATGAACAAAGCCACACCTGCAGATCAAAACCCTGATGAAGCTCGTTCGCGGAGCCTGGAGTATGCCGAACGTGTGGCAAAACACATAGGTATCGGCATCGTAATCGTTTCGATCGTGTCAATCATTGTTCTTACAATGCCAAGTGTCCGCACAGCTCTACAAGCCAACTTTGATCTCCCACCGGCTGCTATGCCGATACCATGGCTGAAATGGTGCTCTTTTGCGCTTGGTATCCTGACAGCGCTTGTTTTCGGGAGTTATCTTTTTGCAGGCTTCACGAAAGATCCTGTCAAAAAGTACTGCGAAACAGCGGAATTCAAACAGGCTGCCAAAGCTGAAAAGATTACTACGGGAGTCGAAAAGGACGCGGAGACACTGAAAGATCTCGCAACGAATGCACGAAACGGAGAACCTTTTTCAAAAGCCGACATGCAAACTCTATTGAGAGTAGCTCGAGAGAACCTGCACCTGAATCCGTTCGCTCGTAGCCCCTATGAGGATGTTGCCTTGCACCTTATCTTCCAAGGAATTCCAGGGAAGGTATACGGGCTTGTCGCTTACATATTCTTCATCGCGAAGATCTCAATCGATGTAGCCGTGATGTACGCTGGATCATAAGCCAATCCATCACACGCGCCCGCCTTTCCACACAACCCGCCCAATAATCTCTAACTCGCTCGCCTCCACATTGACCGGGGGATAGGCCATATTCTGGCTGAGCAGTGCAAACCGCCCCGCCCCCGCGCTGGCGACGCGTTTGACCATGAGAGTGTCGCCAAGCCTCACAACGTGAACCCCATCGCGAAATGGGCGCGACGACCGGTCGATCAGGATTTCGTCGCCATCGTTGAGCAGCGGCTCCATCGAGTCGCCCTCAACCGTGATGGCCGATAAGTGTGCGCCTTCGAGGCCCTGTTCCTCCAACCACCGGCGCGAGAATTTGAACGCGTCGAACGGTTCCTCACCATCGGGAAGTGCGCCCGGTCCGGCTGATGCGCCGATGGGAAGGCGCGGAACGTCGACATAATCGCTCAGAGCGCGCTTTGACGGCCGGTTATAGGATTTTTCCTTAACCATATTCGATTCGGATGTCAGCTGCGCCTCATCAAC
This sequence comes from Pseudomonadota bacterium, assembly GCA_039814925.1. Taxonomy (GTDB): domain Bacteria; phylum Pseudomonadota; class Alphaproteobacteria; order Sphingomonadales; family Sphingomonadaceae; genus Erythrobacter. The sequence continues at coordinate 107,860 of JBCCAH010000006.1, read as the reverse complement.
GGCGAAGAACTCCGCCAGAGTGCGGCGGTCGCCCTCCTCCAGCTTTCGTGGTGAGCCCTTGCGGATAAACTGCTGGAGATACGAGGGGTTACGACCCAGCATCTCAGAAAGCGAGGAGAGGCTTACCCCCCGCGCTTGCGACAGCTCCAGCAGCCGTTTTTGCGCCGCGCCTATATCGGTTTGTATCTCGTTCCTCATATTTCCTTCCTACATGAAGGATTTTTCCTAGACAAGTAGGATTTCAACTGGAACATTTAGTGAACACCGAGTGATTCGCGGAATCGGATTCGCTCGGTGGACCCGCAATCCACGACCCCGGAGAAATCAAGAATATGCTTATCCGCAAAGTCGAAAAGTTCCTGCGCGATCACGATATGGCCGCCACCAAATTCGGGCGCTTGGCCGCGCACGACCCGCGCTTTGTTCTAGACCTACGCATGGGCCGCATTCCGCGCGCCGCGACCGAAAAGCGCACGCTGGAATGGATGGAGGAATATGAAAGCGCACGCGAGACGCTGGCCCTGCCCGCCAGCATCGCCGCCGCTCTCCCCAATTTCGAAACGAAAGGCTTTGCGCATGTTTGATTGTGACAATGGCGGCGACGCACCCATCGAAACCAAATCCGCCGACGCATCGGTTGGCGCGCAGGCGGGCGCTTCGGAGAAACCACGCCCGCTGCGCTACCACCCGCGCCGAAGCACCTCGGATCGGCTGCGCGACGCTCTGCTCACATTGGCGCACAATCAAGGCGCGATCACCAAGCACGAGGAGGCCCCCTGGTCCTCGATCACCTTCACCGGATCGCGTCACGAAATTGTGCTGGAATTCGATAGTCACGACGCCATTGAAGCGGGCGAGACCTTTATCGCCGAGCTTCCAGAACACGAATTCCACATCCCCGGCCAATTGGTCGCCGATGCGAGTGTGCGCGAAGTCGACCACCGCTTTGGTGCGGAAGAACGGATGGTGGTGACCTGCGTGCTACTCTTGTTGGAGGACGTTTAAGTGGGTTGACCGGGAGCGGCGAACGCGTTTTGCTACTCGTCTGATAAAAGGGAACCCCGCCATGCGCATTACGCTGTTCGCACTCCTTGTTGGCCTCGTCACTACGCCAGTCTTTGCTCAGGATCTTAGCAGCCGGGAAATCATCGTCGTCACGGGCTCACGTATCGAACAGAACGACTACTCCGATTATCAGCCCGCCGTCGGCCTAACCCGCAAGGGCGACTTTCTTGTTCAGGAGGTCGCCATTCGCGGCGACACGCGTGACGCCGAACAACGCGCGGACGAGATCCGGCGAATGCTGCGCGACGCAATCCGTTTCGCTGATCGCAGCGATATCGAACTGGCGACAGGCGACTACATTCTGACACGCCTCACGCTTGAGAACGCCGATGATGTCAGTCTCCAACGCGACCGCCGAATGGACGCGGAACGGATCAACTTTCTGGTGAAAGCGCCTCTCAAAGACCGCTCCGTGGACGAGGCGCAGAGGGCGATCGAGGCGTTTATCGAGGCGGTTCCCGAAGTTGGACGCGCGCAAATGGACGATATGGGCGATCCCAAGCTTTCGGTCGTAGGGCCAGACAGCTATCGCGACCAGATAATCGCCAAAGTGGCCGGGGACGCCAAGCGTCAGGCCAAGGTGTTGGGCGATGATTACGCCGTGGAACTGACCGGGCTCAATATGCCCGTGCAATGGACCCCCGCCGGCCCCGGCGAGGTGCTGCTGTTCATTCCTTACGAACTAAAGGTCATCCCGCGATAGACAGGAACGTCGCTTGAAGGGAACGGGCCGAATTATTCGGTCCGCAAAGGCGACCGCCCGCCCACAGGCGCCCCGCAGCGAAGCGGAGGGCAGTGCGCCGAGGACGATGGCCCGGATGGGCCATCGCAAACACTACGTCTTAATCACGATCATCTTCTCGATGGTCATTTCGTGAATCGTGTAAGGGATACCACCCACGCCGTGGCCTGAGGTTTTCAGCCCCGCAAAGGGCATCCAGTCGGTGCGGAAGGCGGTGTGGTCGTTCACCATCACGGCTGAGGCGTTGATGTGGCGATAGGTGTGCATCGCGGCGTTCAAATCAGTAGTGAAGACCGCCGCCTGGAATGACACGTCCAGCGAATTGGCGGTCGCGATCGCTGCGTCCACCTCGTCGTAGGAATAGAGGCAGACCACCGGGCCAAACACTTCGTTCTTCGAAATGGTCGCATCCGCCGGCGGGTTAAGCAGCAATGTCGGCGCGTAGGTCGTGTCGGACAGCTTCTCACCGCCGCACAGAACCGTCGCGCCGCCAGCCACAGCCTCCTCAACCCACTGCGCCACACGGTCGCATTCCTTCGGACGGATCAGCGGGCCGCATTCGGTGTCTTCGTGGATCGCGTTGCCGACCTTGAGGACCTTAACAGCCTCGGTCATCTTCGCGGCCAACTCGTCGATGATCGACGAATGCGCAAACACGCGCTGGACCGACACGCAGACCTGGCCTGAGTGATAGTAACCGCCCTTCACAAGGCTCGGCACCGCCACTTCGAGATCAGCGGTCGCGTCAACAATCACCGGCGCCACACCGCCATGCTCCAAAGCGCAGCGCGTGCCCGGTGCGAGTTGCGAGCGCAGCGACCAACCCACACCGGCCGAACCGATAAAGCTGAAGAACGCGACGCGCGGATCGGCAACCATCGCCGAGGACACATCGCGCGGCGTCACCACCGCCATCGCCCATTCCTTGGGCAGGCCCGCTTCGTGCAGAATGTCGATGAACTCGAAGGCTGACAGCGGCGTATCACCCGCCGGTTTGACGATCACCGGGCATCCCGTCGCCACAGCGGGCGCGACCTGGTGCACGATCAGATTGAGCGGGTGGTTGAAGGCGGAGACCGCCACAACCGGGCCAATCGGCTCGCGCGAGGTCCAGGCGAGACGCCCATCGCCAGCGGGCGTGTTGCCCATCGGGATCTCGGTTCCGCGCAGGGTGCCGAGTTCTTCAATGCACAGCTCCATCCCGTTGATCGCGCGCGCGACTTCCACCCGCGCGTCGATCAGCGGCTTGCCGCCTTCCGCCGCCACCTGCATCGAAAGATGCTCAAAGCGCTCCTCCATGATCGCGGCCGCCTTCTTGAGGATGGCGGCGCGTTCGTGCGTCTTCATCCAGGCGGTGCGATCTTCGGACAGCTCCTTGGCCCGCGTCAGGAAGGCGTCGACCGCCTCCCAGTCCGCTGTCGGCACGCTGCCGATGGTCGACAGATCGAAGGGATTGACGACGTCATGCATTTCGCTGTTCTCCTGAACGGCTGGCTTAGAGTTCGGCGCTCAGCTTTTTGATGTCGATGTTCAGGATCTGGTCGTTCTCGGTGTAGTCAACCGGGCAATCGATCAGGTGGACACCCGGCGTGCTGTTGCAGTGGTTCAGCACTTCGGTCAGATGCGCCGAGGATTCCACACGGTGCCCGGTCGCGCCGTAACTCTCTGCGTATTTGACGAAGTCCGGGTTGCCATAGGTCAGACCGAAATCGTCAAAGCCCATATTGGCCTGTTTCCAACGGATCATGCCATAGGCGTCATCGCGCAAGATCAGCACGGTGAGGTTGAGGCCGAGGCGCACCGCGGTCTCCATCTCCTGACTGTTCATCATGAAGCCGCCATCGCCGCAGATCGCCATTACCTTGCGATCTGGATACAGCATCGCGCTCATCATGGCGCTCGGCAGGCCAGCGCCCATCGTGGCGAGCGCGTTGTCGAGCAGCACGGTGTTGGGCAGATAGGCGGTGTAGCCGCGCGCGAACCAGATTTTATAGACGCCGTTATCAAGGCAAATGATGCCATCATGCGGCATCGCATCACGCACTTGCTGCACAAGGTGCGGCGGGAAAATCGGGAAGCGATCATCAGCGGCCAAGGGTCCTGTGTGGTCCAGCTCGGCCTGATGGTAGGCGATCGCCTTCTCAAAATTCCAGCTGCGGTTCGGCGTGATATCGTCCTTCATCTGCCAAATCGCGTTGGCGATATCGCCGATAACTTCGATTTGCGGGAAGTAGACCGGGTCCACTTCCGCTGTCTTGGTCGACACGTGAATAACCGTGACGCCGTTATCCCTCATAAAGAAGGGCGGCTTCTCAATCACGTCGTGGCCGACATTGATGATGCAATCCGCATCTTCCACCGCGCGGTGGACAAAATCGCCTGCCGAAAGCGCCGCGCAGCCCAGAAATTTGGGATGACGTTCATCGATCACGCCCTTGCCCATTTGGGTGGTGAGGAACGGGATACCTGTCTTCTCAACGAATTGTTCGAGCATCCGACCACACAATTTGCGGTTAGCGCCGGCGCCGATGACAAGCACCGGGTTCTTTGCGGATTCGACCGCTTTCACCGCCGCACGGACCGCCTTGGGCTCCGCCGAGGGGCGGCGCGCCACGCTTTTGGGAAGCGGTTTGAAGTCGGTCGCCTGCTCTTCGGCGATATCTTCGGGGAGCTCAATCAGCGTTGCGCCGGGCTTCTCTTCTTCTGCCAGTCGATAGGCTTCGCGCACGCGGCTGGGGATGTTGTCGCCCGCGGCAATCTGGATCGAGTACTTCGTCACCGGCTCCATCAAAGACACGATGTCGACGATCTGGAAACGACCCTGCTTTGATTTCTTGATCGGTTTCTGACCCGTGATCATCAACACCGGCATACCACCCAACTGCGCGTAGGCTGCGCTGGTTACAAAGTTGGTTGCGCCCGGCCCAAGCGTCGCGACGCACACACCGGTTTTGCCAGTGTGGCGGCCATAGGTCGCGGCCATGAAGCCCGCGCCTTGTTCGTGGCGGGTGAGGATCAGTTTGATCTTGTCGGACTTGCCCAGCGAGTCAAGGAAATCGAGGTTTTCTTCCCCCGGAACGCCAAAGACGTATTCGCAGCCTTCCGCTTCCAAACAATCGATGAAAACGTCGGACGCTTTTTTAGATTCGGTCATTTTCGAAATTTCCCCCCAATTCAAACACGCCAGTATCGGCTTCGGAGCTTCGCCCATGCGATCTCCGGTGAAACTTGTGTTCGACCCCACGCCGCCGACATCTAGAGATGCCGTGTGGCAGCAATGTGATGGCTGTCATGTTTGGCGAAGTATTGCAAGAATTCGCCAAAGTTTTGGGAGGTTGGCCTTACGCCGAATGCGCGCCTTGGTCGCTAGTAGCCGCGTTTGGGATCAAAGATCGGAGCCACGGGCTCTCCGCGCCGATACTTTTCGAGGTTTTCGAGGAAACGTGCGGCGCTGCGGAAGAACATCTGGTCCTGAGCCCGTCCCGACAGGTGCATGGTGATATGCGCGTTATCGAGGCCCCAGAGCGGATTGTCCGAAGGAAGCGGTTCCGGTTCGGTCACGTCAAGGAACGCCGCGCCGATGGACTTGTTCTCAAGCGCCGTGATCAACGCCGGCTGGTCCACCACCGCGCCGCGCGCGATATTCACAAGCACCGCGTCCGACTTCATCGCGGCCAATTCCGCCTCGCCAATCATCGCATCGGTTTCGGGCGTGGCGGGGACCGCTAGGATTACCCAGTCAAACTCGCCCAGCTTGGCGCGCCATTGGTCGGGCGTAAGCACGCCATCACCCCCAGTTTGATCGGGCGTGCGACGCACCACCGTCACGTCCACATCAAAGGCTTCGAGGCGCGGTTTGATCAGCTTGCCGATAGCGCCATAGCCCAGCAGCAGCGCTTTCGACCCGGCCAATTCACGCTTGCCCGGCGAATCCATCAACCACTCGTGCCGTTCCTGCGCGCGCACCACATCGCGATACCCCTTGGCAATGTTGAGCATCCCCATGACAACATATTCCGCGATGGTGATCGCGTTAATGCCCGCCCCGTTGGTGACGGTGATCCCGCGCTCAATCAGCACATCCATGTCGAGGAAATCGAGGCCTGCGTAAATCGAGTTCAGCCATTTCAGCTTCTTCGCCGCCAGCAGCGTTTCGGCCATCACCTCTTTCTCGTTCATGTCGAACCAGCCGATTTCCGCATCGGCCACGGCGTCGAGCGCCTCTTCCTTGTTCATGAACCATCGGACGTCGAGATCGCTGGGCAGTTGGGGCTCAAGAAGCGGACGGATGAGGCCAGAGGCGGCAAGAATTATTGGGCGCGTGGTCATAGAAACTCCTCTTCTCGTCACCCCGGCCTACGAGCCGGGGTCCCGCTTATTTGCTCACACTAAGAAAGGAAGCGGGACCCCGGATCAAGTCCGGGGTGACGTTGAAGGCTAACTCAACTTCCACTCCCAGCCCAGCGGATCGCCGTCCATCACTTCGACGCCCTTGGCCGCAAGTTTATCACGGATGGCGTCCGACTTGGCAAAGTCCTTCTCGGCCCGCGCCGCTTTGCGATCGGCCAGAGCCGCCTCGATTTCGTCTTCGGTGATTTCGGCGGATTTGGGCCGGATGCGCATCGCTTCGCGGGTCAGGTCAAACAGGCCCAATCCCAGCACCGCGTCCATGCTTTCGATCACCGCCCGCTTGATCCCGGCGTCTACCTTTTTGACCGATAGCGCCTCTTCCAGCGCCGTCAGCGCAATCGGCGTGTTGAGGTCATCCGCCATCGCCTCTTCAAACTTGGCAAGCGAAGCGGCGAACTTGGGGTGCTCAGCCACGGGGCTCGGCTCGGCGTCGAGCAGGCGCGCGGCGGACATCACCATGCGCTTGAGGCGCGTGAGAGCCGCTTCGAGTCCTTCCCAACTGAATTCCAACTCGCTGCGGTAATGCGCTTGCAAGCACATCATCCGATAAGCGTGCGGGTGGAAGCCCTTGTCGATCAGCAATTGCAGCCGCAGGAACTCGCCCAAGCTCTTCGACATCTTGCCTGATCGCTCCACCAGGAAGTTGTTGTGCATCCAGATGTTGGCGCCCGAATTGGTCGAGTTGTCGAGAGCGCCGCCATCCATGCCGCAGCACGAGCCGTGACCCGCTTGAGCAAACGCCTGATTCTGCGCAATCTCATTGGGGTGGTGTATCTCGCGGTGGTCGATCCCGCCGGTGTGAATGTCAAAGGGGAAGCCCAAGAGCTTCTCACCCATAACCGAGCATTCCAAGTGCCAGCCCGGTGCACCGGGGCCCCAGGGCGACTCCCATTCCATCTGGCGCTTCTCGCCAGGCGGGGTCTTGCGCCAGATCGCGAAATCAGCCGCGTTACGCTTGCCTTCCACGTCTCCAATACGGCTGACCTGCTCGGCCGCTTCATCGTTCACAGCGCGCGCAAGCCGTCCGTAATCCTCAACCGTCGACGTGTCGAAATAGAGGCCGCTGTCGAGCTCGTAGCAATGCTTTTCCGCGATGCCCTTCGCAAACTCGATCATCTCGGGCACGTAATCGGTCGCGACCGACCATTTGGCCGGCTGGCGAATGCCCAGCGCCTCGATATCGGCCCAGTAGGCCTCAGTGTAATGCTTGGCGATGTCCCAGATGGATTGGGCTTTCTCCGCCGCCATCTTCTCCATCTTATCCTCGCCCTCATCCGCGTCATCGGTGAGGTGGCCCACATCGGTGATGTTGATGATATGCGTGAGTTTGAGGCCGTGGAACGACAGGGTGCGCCCCAGAATATCCGCAAAGACATAGGCGCGCATATTGCCGATATGCGGGTAGTTGTAGACCGTCGGCCCGCAGGTGTAGACGCGTGCCTCACCTTTATGGACGGGAGTAAAGGTTTCGATCTCGCGGGTGAGCGAGTTGAAGAGCTTAAGGTCGGTCATGGTGAAGCGCGCTTTGCCTTCAACGTCATCCCAGCGCAAGCTGGGATCGCTTTCGGCCAGGTCAGACTTTGATGCATGAGATCCCAGCTTTCGCTGGGATGACGAGTGCTAAAATCCGAGGAATTTGACCTGATCGCCAAGCGGCACACGTTCGCGCTCAAAATTGTTCACCGGCGCATCCGGGTCGCGATAGCCGATCGCCATACCGCAGAAGAACATGTAGCGCTCATGATCTAGGCCGAGGTGATCGCGAATGATATTGGCGTAGAAGGCCATGAATTCCTGAAAACAGCTGTCGAGCCCCTCTTCGCGCAGCAGCAACGCGATGGTTTGCAGCCACATGCCCGTGTCCGACCATTGCGGCGCTTTCATAAAGCGTGGGAAGTACACCATCATGACCGCCGGCGCGTCAAAGCTCGTGGCGTTGCGGCCCATCGCCGCCATGCGGGCTGCGCCATCGTCGCGCGCAATGCCCAGCGCGTCGAACATCCCTTTGGAGATGCCGTGCAGGCGATCCTTATACGCGTCCTCCTGCTTGGGCGCGTCCCAATCGTATTCGAGCTCTTGCGGCGGCGTGGTGGTGATCTTGGCCTGCAAATCGGCCAGCGGTTGGCCCGTCAGGATCGTCGCTTCCCACGGCTGGTAATTGCACCCCGATGCCGCCCAGCGGGCCTTGTCCATCACTCGGCGGATGGTTTCCAGATCGACCGGCTTATCGAGAAACTCGCGAACGGAGCGGCGACTGGTGACGGCTTCGGTGACATTCATGGTGGTGGAACCTCTCTCAAAAGAAAACGGGTTGGAAATTGGGTATCCAAAAGAAACCCATTTTCCAACCCGGTTCGTACAGGCGTTTCGCGCAAAGGCGCTTATTCGGTGGCCGCGGCGACCTCTTGCGCCGAATAATTCATGCCCGCGACCGCTTCGGACATATCGTCCGCATCGACCAGCTTGGCCTTCTTGTACTTTTTGCGGAATTCCTTCTCCGAACTCGGCGCGATGTTGGCCCGGCCGCTGAGAAAGCCCGCCTTGATCTTGCAGCGGACGAACTGGGTTTCTTCTTCCTCGACCTCGAGCGTAAGCGTGTCTTTGCTTTCCAGCGATTTGACCTTGAAGTTGCGCTCACCCGGCGTGGAATGCAGCACGAAGTAACGGCCCGATCCCAGCGAGCTCAGCTTGTCTTCGCCGAATTCAGGATCAAAGACTGCGCAACCTAGAGCCGCGCCGGATAGTCCGCCTGTGCGGTAGAAGATGATCTGGCCCATGCCTTCAGGCGGGGTCGGGATTTCGTAGGCGGGCTTCTCATCCTTTTTGGCGGCCACAGCAGGCGCGCTCGCCGTTATAGTCAATGGCGCCGCGATCCCCAGCGCCATTGCAGTCAGTACCTTTTTCATAGTGCTCCCCTCTTATTCCCCATCTGGGGTTTGAACGGCCCCTGCGCCGTCCCTTCCAAAAATCTCTTCGGCACGGAATTTGGCCGTCGCCAAAGTGCCCGGTTCAATCGTGGTGTTGCCCCCGCGCGCAAAAATGAAAACCGGCACGATGGCCGCAGCGGCCAGAACCTCGCCTGAGGCGTCCTGCCCCCGGTGGTAGAATTCGTCGCCCTCTTCGAGCCATTTGAAGCTGCGCAGTGGGATCTTGCGATCGCCGTGCATCAGATAGCGGACCGCAAGGATCAATTCGCCCGCGCTTCCGGCAAAACCGCCCTTTGCGGCGTGGACCACTTGCCCCTCGCCTTTGATCCCGGCGGGCAGGACTTCGACGCCATCGACGACGATGGCTTCGGCGAGCTTGATCGGAAAGAAATCTTTGCGCTGGCTGATCTTGGAGCCGACCTGACCTTCGACCGAGATCAGGATTTTGTGCCCCTTGGGCAGCGTAATCGGCGGCGGTGCTGGCGGTTGCGCTTCGGGCGCGATCCAGCCTGTGTCGAGTGTTCCGGCAGCGGATGGCGGCGCGGACGGTTCGGCTTTGACAGTCTCAGGCGCGGCCTCTGGCTGCGCCAAGGGTTCCACGGCAGGCGCGGCCTGCATGACAAACACCAACGATGTGATGAGCAAAGCGACCCGCCCCTTTTTCCCTCTCAATCCCCTGTATTGAGCAAGGATTTGGGGGCGTCAAGTCTGGTGAGACGCTCAGAAAAGCCCTTGATAGATGGAGGCAGCTCCAAGCAAGGAACCAAGGCCACCCAGCACTCGAATTTTACGCTCGTCTAAGTCGAAACGCGGGGGATAGGCCTCAAGTTCACGGCGTTCTTCGAAGTGGTCTTCGGGTGCGCCAGCGTCGAGTTCTCTCAGGCGACGGTTCCGGTTGCGCAAAGACTCGCGCACCATCTTATCTGGGCGCACGATTGCGGGCAGGCCGGTTGTCAGCATCGCCACGCCTACTCCAAGCATCAATGCATCCATCGTCTACCGCCGCCCCCGCTTCGGCCCCTTCTCATCCTCAAACAGCTCGGCCAGCTGCTCCATGATCGTGCCACCCAGTTGCTCGACATCCATAATCGTCACCGCGCGGCGGTAGTAGCGGGTTACGTCATGGCCGATGCCGATGGCGACGAGTTGGACGGGCGAGATGTTCTCGATCCATTCGATCACGCCGCGAAGGTGCGCTTCGAGGTAGCCGGCGGAGTTCACGCTCAGCGTTGAATCGTCCACCGGCGCGCCATCGGAAATCACCATCAGGATGCGGCGCTCTTCGGGGCGGAAGATCAGACGGCTGTGCGCCCAGAGCAGCGCCTCGCCGTCGATGTTTTCTTTCAGCAACCCCTCGCGCATCATCAGGCCAAGATTGCGGCGCGCGCGGCGCCAGGGTTCGTCGGCCTGTTTGTAGATGATGTGGCGCAGATCGTTGAGGCGTCCGGGCCCTTGCGGTTTGCCATCGGCGAGCCACGCCTCGCGGCTTTGCCCGCCCTTCCACGCGCGGGTGGTGAAGCCGAGGATCTCGGTTTTCACCCCGCAACGCTCCAGCGTGCGCGCCAGGATATCCGCACTGATCGCCGCAATGCTGATCGGCCGCCCGCGCATCGAGCCGGAATTGTCGATCAACAAGGTCACAATCGTGTCCTTGAACTCGATGTCGCGCTCTACCTTGTAAGAAAGCGCGGTGCCCGGCGAGACGACCACGCGCGAAAGACGCGCGGCGTCCAGCACGCCCTCTTCCTGATCGAAATCCCAGCTGCGGTTTTGCTGCGCCATCAGACGGCGTTGCAGGCGGTTGGCGAGACGGGTCACCACACCTTGAAGCCCGGTCAGCTGGCTGTCGAGATAGGCGCGCAACCGGTCCAGCTCTTCGCTGTCGCACAGTTCGGGCGCTTCGATTTCTTCGTCGAATTTCTCGGTGAAGGCCTGGTACTCAAGGCCCTCGGGAATGTCGGCTTGCGGACGGTTCGGACGCACCGGCGCGTTGGATGCGTCGCCATCGTCGCCCGCCTCTGAATCTTCCATCTCCTGTTCGCTAGTGAGATCGCTTTCCGCTTCGCCGTCGCCATCGCCTTCGCCGACATCGCCCGCAACCTCGGCGCTTTGCGGGTCGGCGTCGCCATCCTGCTGTTCATCGCCGGGCTGATCGTCGTCCTGACCATCATCTTCGTCGCTGTCGTCCTGATCGGTCTCTTCGGGCTGTTCGGTCGGACGGGTGAGATCGAGATCACGCAGCATATCGAGCGAGAGCTTCTGGAACGCTTCCTGATCGTCGAGACTGTCGAGCAAAGCCGAGAAATCGCCGCCGATCTTCTCTTCGATGTCGGGGCGCACCAACGAAACGCCGCGCTCCGCCTTTTCGGGGATCGGCTCTCCGGTTAGCGCCTCGCGCACCATCAGGGCGAGCGCGGTTTGCAAGGGCACTTCGGCGGCGTTGTAGGCGCGCACGATGGAATCGCCTGACGTGCGCATTTCGGTGGCCGAATTGAGATTGTCCTTGATCCCGTCAAACCGATTAGCGCCCATCGCCTCGTACCGCACTTGCTCAATCGCGTCGTAGCAGGCGCGCGCTACGGGTTCAGGCGGAGCCGACACGGCGTGCAGCCCCGCGTCGTGGTGGCGCAGTTTCAAAGCAAAACTGTCGGCAAAACCGCGCGCCTCGGTCACCTGCTCGGGCGGCAGATCACGTCCCGGAAGTGGCACGCGGAAACGATTGCCCGCCGCGCCGGGCACATCGGCGCTCCACGCGACTTCAACCTCGGCGTCGTGCGAAATCGCGCGCGCCGCGCCGGTCAGCGCTTGTTTGAACAGATCGAGGGGGGATTCTTCAGACATGTGTTTCCAGTTGCGAGCACCCGCGAAGGCGGGTGTCTCCATCCACGAGCTAGGCGCTTATGGCAAGAGGTCCCCGCCTTCGCGGGAACTCGCGCAATCAAAGGATGCTCTGCCCCGTCTTTTCCCAATCCGCAAGGAAGGCGTCGATGCCCTTGTCGGTCAGCACATGCTTGAACAAACCGTGGATCACCTTGGGCGGCGCGGTCATCACGTCCGCCCCGATCTTCGCGCTTTCAAGCACATGGGTGACGTGGCGAACGCTGGCGACAAGGATTTCGGTCTCATATCCGTAATTGTCGTAGATCAGGCGGATGTCTTCGATCAGGTCCATCCCGTCAAAGCCGTTATCGTCATGGCGGCCGACGAATGGTGAGATAAAGGTCGCACCCGCTTTCGCTGCGAGCAGCGCCTGGTTGGCCGAAAAGCACAAAGTCACATTGACCTGCGTCCCATCGCTGGTGAGCGCCTTGCAGGTTTTGAGGCCATCGACCGTCAACGGCACTTTGATGCAGACATTGTCCGCGATCTTGCGCAGGACCTCGGCCTCTTTCATCATCGTTGCGTGATCAAGGGCGACCACTTCAGCGCTGACCGGACCATCGACGATGCCGCAGATTTCCTTGGTCACTTCCATGAAGTCGCGGCCTGACTTGGCGATCAGCGACGGGTTAGTCGTGACGCCGTCCAAAAGGCCGGTCGCGGCCAGTTCTTTGATGTCGTCAATCTCAGCGGTGTCGACGAAGAATTTCATGCGCTCAGGTCCTCAAAACGTGGATTTGATTCGGTTGGTCTGTTCGATGGCATAGCGGATGCGGCGTGGCCAGCGTGGCTTTGGGCGCTGTGGGCAATTGGACAGGCGACCGCATCCCGCTCATAATGCCCCCATGAGTGGGGGGCTTACTCGGATCGGCGTGACAGCGCTGGCGCTATGCGCCGCGGCCTCCCCTGCCCTTGCGCAAGACGAAGACACGCAGCTTTGGGTCTATGCGGTGGCGAAGACCGATCTGGCGGACGACACCAGCCTCGCAATCGATTTCACCGCGCGTTGGCGCGAGGAACGGCGCGGCGGCGAACAGCAGACCGCGCGTTTCACTGTCCTGCATGAAGTCACCGATGGTGTGCGCCTTGGCGGGGGTGGAGGCGTGTTTGAGACCGAAGGTGGCCGCACCGAAATCCGCCCGCATCAGGAAATCGACCTCAAATTCGGGCGCATCTCAGCGCGCACTCGTGTTGAACAGCGCTTCTTTGATCGGGCCGACCGTATGGAAGTGCGCGTGCGGCAATTGGTCCGCTACACTCTGCCCTTTGGCGATGACGTCAAACTAGCGGTGGATGGCGAATATCTGGGCATTGCGCGCAGCCGTGATGAGCGTCGGGGCCGCCCACGCAACCGGTTGCGACCGCGCAATCAATTGCGCGCCCGTGCGATACTGAGCGCCAAGGTGAGCGATCGCCTAACACTTGGAGGCGGATATATGGCGATCTACACTCCGCGCGAGGGACGACGCGATCGCCTGACGCATGTGCCAGAGGCGTATATTACTCTAAAGTTCTAAAGCGACTGCGCGCCAAACACGCCTATCAACAACGGATCGCGTGTCGATTGCGGGTCGGCGCGGATTTCAGCCTCGGATTGCCCGATCTGATCCCAGATCGCGTCGTCGACATTACCCGCCAGACGTTGCGCAATAGCGCTGACATCGGTGCCGGTGGCTGCGTTCAAAAGCTGCGCAACCAGCGGATCGGACGCGACGCGGATCGCTTCGCCCAATTCGGGCACCATCGCATCAATCAAGCGCCCGCCAAGCTCTCCACGCAGCGCCTGTGTCGCCGCTTGCGGACCGCCGCGCACCAACTCCGCCGCGTTCGCCAACCCGATGACGCGCACCGCGTCGGTCACAATCGGCGCGGCGCGGAACGACGCATCGACCGCGATATCGGCAAAGACATCTTCGAGCCGGTCCTTGAACAAGGTGGAGGTCAACACCCGGCCCAGAACATCGCCGCGCGTTCCCAGAAGTGTGCCGAGACCAAGCCGCGCGACCTGTTCGTCCCAGAAGCCATCGGGCGCGGTGAGGCGGGCAAAGGCGCTCTCGCTTGACAGAAGGAGCAAGCGCCCCACCGCTTCGGTCAGGCTGAATCCCGGCAAAGAGGCGCAGCCCGATATCGCGAGTGCAGCCATGCTAACCCCGCCACCCAGCACCATCGCGCGGCGATCCATGCGCGTCTCGATCAATCCGGTCATATCCTTCACCCTCTCGCTTGTTTTCTGGCGCTGCACGCGGTCCTATATCGGCGAACCATGCTACGCGTCCGCCTCCTTGTTCTCAACGCCGCTTTGGGCCCACTCGATTACACGGTGCCCGACGCGCTTAGCGTTGAGCCCGGCAGCGTGGTGATCGCGCCGCTTGGCCCGCGCAAAGTGACCGGCATCGTGTGGGACGAAGGGCGGTTGCCGGGGGCAGAGGTGCCCGCGTCGAAGTTACGCCCGATCCGGGAAGTCGTCGCCGTGCCGCCGCTCTCCGCGCCTTTGCGTCGCCTTATCGAATGGACCGCCGACTATTACTGCGCCGCCCTGGCGAGCGTGGCGCGCATGGTGCTCTCTAGCGGCGGCGCGTTGGGCGGGCCGAGCACCACAATTGAGTACCGTCTTTCCGGAGGCGCGCCCGAACGCATGACCCCGCAACGCGCGGCGGCGATTGAAGCGCTGGGTGGCGAGCAAGCGACCATCCGAGAATTGTCCGGGATTGCGGGCGTGTCCGAGGGCGTGTTGCGCGGGCTCGTCAACCAAGGGGTGATCGAACCGGTCACCGTCGCCATCGACCGCCCTTACCCGCCCGCCGATCCCGACTTTCACCAGCCGGCCTTGTCCGAGGATCAACGGCGCGTCGCCAAACAACTGGTCCGCGCGGTCGAGGCGGGCGAATACGCGCCGTTCCTGCTCGATGGGGTGACCGGATCGGGCAAGACCGAAACCTATTTCGAGCCCATCGCCGAAGCGATCCGGCTGGGGCGGCAAGTGCTGGTCTTGCTCCCCGAGATTGCGCTGACGGAGAACTTCCTTGCCCGGTTTGAGCAACGCTTTGGCGTGCCGCCAGTGCTATGGCACTCCTCGCTCAAATCGACCGAACGCCGCCGGGCATGGCGCGCGATTTCGGAAGGCACGGCGCAGGTTGTGGTCGGCGCGCGTTCGGCGCTGTTCATGCCCTACGCGAACCTTGGGCTGGTCGTCGTTGACGAAGCGCATGAGATCAGTTTCAAGCAGGATGACGGCGTGCGCTACAACGCGCGCGATGTGTCGGTAATGCGCGCCCGGTTCGAAGGGTTTCCCGTGATCCTCGCCAGCGCCACCCCCGCGCTCGAAAGCCTGCATATGGCGACCACGGGTATCTACGAAAAGCTCGATCTGCCCAGCCGTTTTGGCGGCGCGCAATTGCCTGATATCCAGCTGGTCGACCTAACTCTTGAGAAGCCCGGCGCGGGGCGCTGGCTGGCGCAGCCCATCGTGCTGGGTATCGAAGAACGCCTTGCGCGCGGTGAGCAATCGCTCCTTTTTCTTAACCGTCGCGGCTACGCGCCGCTGACCTTGTGCCGCAATTGCGGGCACCGCTTCAAATGCCCCAATTGCAGCGCGTGGCTGGTCGAACATCGCCTCTCCAGCCGCCTCGCTTGCCACCATTGCGGGTTTGAAGGTCAAGTGCCCAGCGAATGCCCCGATTGCGGGGAGAAAGACGCGCTGGTCGCCTGTGGCCCCGGCGTGGAGCGAATAGCGGATGAGGTCGGCGAACTCTTCCCCGATGCGCGCGTCGCCATCGCCACCTCGGACACGCTCAACTCGCCCGACAAGGCGGCGGAATTCCTTGAGCAAGTGCAGAACAAGGCCATAGACGTGATTGTGGGCACGCAATTGGTGACCAAGGGGTTCCATTTTCCCGAACTCACGCTGGTGGGCGTCGTGGACGCGGATCTGGGCCTCGAAGGCGGAGACCTGCGCGCCGCGGAACGCACCTATCAGCAGGTTGCGCAAGTCGCCGGGCGCGCGGGCCGAGGCTCAAAACCCGGTGAAGTCTTGATCCAGACGCGCCACACCGAGGCGCCCGTCATTGCGGCGCTCGCCAATGGGGACCGCGACGCCTTCTACGCCGCCGAAACCGACGCGCGGCGCGACGCTGGCGCCCCGCCCTTTGGCCGTTGGGCCTCGATCATCCTGTCAAGCGAAGACGACCGCGAGGCTCGCGAGGCCGCCGCGCGCCTGGGCGATACGCGCCCGCACGCCGATGATCTCTACATCCTCGGCCCCGCGCCCGCGCCCATGGCGATGCTGCGCGGGCGATACCGGTATCGCTTCCTGATCAACGCGCGCCGCAGCGCCACTTTGCAGGACACGATCCGCCAATGGCTGGGCACCCACGCCTTTCCGCCGGGCGTTCGCGTGGGCGTGGATATCGATCCCTACAGCTTTGTTTAGGCTGGCGCTTGTGCGAGCCAAACGCGCGGCTTAACAAAAGGCCATGCGGTCGCTCGTATTGGTTTTCGCCCTTTTTGTTGTTGCATCGTTTAGCGTTCCGGCCTGGTCCCAAACCTGGCACCGGGCGGAAAGCGACAACTATATCGTCTTCGCCCAGCTTGACGAACAGACCATCCGCGACGTCGCGCGCAATATGGAGAACTATCGCCAGACGCTCGAAAAACTGCTGCCAACCGACGCCAAACGCGGGCGCAAATTGCAGGCCTATTTGGATGCTGACGCGAAACGGATAATCTGGGCGTCAAAAAAGCAACTTAGCGGGTTCACCATTGCGGGGGCCGAATTCTCTGGCACTTTCTCTTTATATGACGCGCAGGATCTCCCCCAGTACCGCGCCCACGCGGTCCAGTTCTCGCAGGCAAGCTATTACACCGAAACTGGTTTCTTCAGGACGATGCCCCCTTGGTTTCGGATCGGTTTGCCGGCGACCTTGTCGACCAGCGCTGTGTCGGAAGAAGAAGTCTACGGTGTCGCAAACGCCTATCTGGTGGGCGTCCCTGACCTGCGCCGTCCCCTCAAAAAGTCGGCGAGCGCTGAGGATCTTCGCTCTGTCCTTACAACAGAGGGCTCGCCCCGAAGACATAAGAACTATCCGCTCTTTTACCGTAATTCGCGTGAAATCGCTCGCGTCTTGCTTTTGGACGCGAGTTACGCTGGCAGATTGGAGGCCTATCTCGACGCTCTAACCAATGGCGCTTCCCTGGATGAGGCGCTCGCCGAATTGGGCGATCTCAACGCCATCGCGGCCAGCATCAAGGCGCTGAAGGCCAATCGCAACCCGCCCGTCCAACTGATACCATTCGAGCCTGTCTCACTCGAATCAATCGACGTTCGCCCAATGGCTAAAGACGAGATCGCGCTGGTGGCTTATCGCTTTTCGCGACTCGGAGGTGAGCGGCCCAAGATTACGGCCAAGCGTCTCGCTGGCGTGGCTCACCGCTTCCCGCAAAGCGCGGAAGCCTGGTATGAATACGCGGCCGCCGAATACGCGCTGGTGCGCGACAGCCTGTTTGGCGGCACCCCGGATTTTCGTGGGTTTGGCTTTTCGAACAGCCAAATCATCGTCACCAACGATCCCTATTCCGACCGTATCGCCTGGGAAGCGGTCAATCGGGCGCTTGAACTTGATCCCGACCACGCGCCTGCCCGGGTGCTGAAGGCCGAAATCCAGATTTCGCGCCTGCTCAAGGCGTTCGACGAAAACCTAGGCCCCGAATTCGAAGCGGTGCGAACCCTGCTCGAACCACTCGCCGCTCAGCCGGAACGGTATCCGCTGGCCGCAGCGGTCGCCTACCAATCCTATCTTGAACAAGAAATCGAACCGACGCCAGAAGCGTTGGACCGGTTGGGCCGCGCCTTTGTCGCCAATCGCGGGGTGCGCGAATTTCGCTACGCCTATGCCTCGGCCTTGGCCCGCGTCGGGCAGCGAGACGAGGCAAAGCTGTTGTTGCTGGGGCTCCTCTCAGACCCCGATTATCGCGATGCGGCGCAGGCCGCGCTAAACCAGACGCGGGTGCCCTGAACCTGTCATTTCTTGGGAGCGAAGCGGGACGCGATGCGTTCCTTTCGCATGGCATCAGATAACCCTGTTCTCGTACCGATTCTTGGCGACCAACTTACCCGCACCATCTCCTCCATCCGGGGCTGTGCCAAAGACGACACCGTCATCCTGATGATGGAGATCTGGGGCGAGGCGACCTACGTCAAACACCATAAGCAAAAGATCGTTCTGCTGTTCTCCGCCATGCGCCACTTCGCCGAGGAACTGCGCGCCGATGGCTGGACCGTAGACTACGTAAAGCTCGACGATGATGGCAATTCGGGCAGCTTCACCGGCGAGGTTGCGCGCGCCGTCGAACGCCACGATCCGCGCGCCATCCAGGTCACCGAAGCCAGCGAATGGCGCGTGCAGCAGGCGCTCGAAGAATGGGAAGACAAATTCGCCTGCGACGTCGAAATCCGCCCTGACGATCGTTTCCTCTGCGATCACGCGATGTTCCAGAAATGGGCCGAGGGGCGCAAGCACCTGACGATGGAGCATTTCTACCGCGAAATGCGCAGGCGGACCGGTATCCTGATGCACGATGACGGCAAGCCCAAGGGCGGGGATTGGAATTACGACAAGGACAATCGCGAACCGCCCAAGGGAGACCTTGATCCGCCACCCGTCCCCAAATTTGAACCTGACGAGATCACCAAGGGGGTTATGGAGCTTGTGCAGGACCGCTTCGGCGATCACTTCGGCAATCTCGACACCTTCTTGTGGCCCGTAACCCGCGACGAGGCGGAGAAAGCCGCCGACGCTTTCTTTGCCGAGCGGATCGAGAAGTTCGGTCCCTATCAGGACGCGATGGTCCATGGGTCGGACGATATGTACCATTCCATGCTTTCGACCAGCCTCAATTGCGGGCTGCTCGACCCGCTCGAACTGTGCGAACGCGCTGAGCAAGCTTACGAAGACGGGCGCGCGCCGATCAATTCGGTCGAAGGCTTCATCCGCCAGATCATCGGTTGGCGCGAATATATTCGCGGCTTTTACTGGCTCCACATGCCGGGTCTGGAAACCGATAACGAAATGAACGCGACCCGGCCCTTGCCCGAGTTCTTCTGGACCGGTGAGACCGATATGCGCTGTCTGTCCGACTGCATCCGGTCCACCCACGATAACGCCCACGCGCACCATATTCAGCGGCTGATGGTGCTCGGCAATTTCTGCCTCATCGCCGGGATCGATCCGCAAGAGGTTCAGGACTGGTATCTCGCCGTCTACGCCGACGCCTATCAGTGGGTCGAACTGCCCAATGTGTCCGGCATGATCCTGTATGCCGATGGCGGCAAACTTGCGACCAAACCCTACGCGGCGAGCGGCAATTACATCAACAAGATGTCCGATTACTGCAAAGGGTGCTCGTACTCGGTGAGCAAGAAGACCGGCGATGGCGCTTGCCCGTTCAACCCGCTCTACTGGCATTTTATGGACACCCACCGCGAGACGCTTTCCAAGAATCACCGCATCGGCCGCATCTATTCCAATTGGGATCGGATGGACGATGAGAAGAAGCGCGACTATCTCAACAGCGCGCAAGGCTTTCTGAACTCGCTCGAACCGGCCCGACCCGGCTGGGCGCGCAACGCTGACGAACCCGAGGTCGAAGCGGCGGAGTAGCTCTTACTCCGCTGACGCTTCGATCCGGTCGCGCTTGACCCACATCGGCGCGGTGATTTCTCCCTTTTGCGCGGCCTTGAGGAGCATCCAGACACCCGCCGTGGTTGCCACCGCCAACGCGATGACCGAGGCCTCCAACCCGAACGCCCCTCCGGTAAGCAGGTCCGGCCCCGAAAGCTCAGCGTCGACAATCCCGTTCACCTCAAAACCCGACACACTCACATCAAAAACCAGCCCCTGCGTCAGGTTCCACCCGGCGTGGATGCCGATCGCCAACCACAAGGAACGCGTCAGCATATAGGCCGCGCCGAGCAGCAGCCCCGCTTCCACCGCAATGGCGACCGAGGAGAACACCGTCGCGTTGTCGTTGGCGATATGCGCCAGGCCAAACAGCCCGCCGCTCACCAACAGCGCCGCCCAACTCCCGGCCAGCTCTTCGATCCAGCGAAAAATTACGCCGCGAAATAACACCTCCTCGACGAAGCCCGCCACCAGACCGCCGGCCATCGCAAATTCAAGCCAGCCTTCTAGCGCGCCCCAGCCGGTCACCCGGTAAACACCCAACGCCGCCGCGATCGCCACCGCTACGGCGAAGATCGCAAAGCCTATCCCCAGCCCTGCCGCCAAATGCGCAGGCGCTTGCGCCAGTGGCAAGTCATCGCGTGGAGCTCGGCCCAAGCGGCTGATCGCAAATTTAGTCACCAGAAACACCAGACCCACCGCGGTTAGAGCCGGAAGCACCGCCTGCATCGCCGGGCTGAATTGCTCGCGATCCAAGAGGGTGAATACCAACTGCGTCAGCGCCAACGCTGCAACAACCAACGCCAACGCGACCAACATCGCGACCAGCGGAAATTCCCAAATCTTGCGCCACAAAGGCCGCTCGACAGCGGGCTCGTGCTTTGGCGCTTCTGTTGCTGTTTCCATGTCTTCGCCCCAAATCCTGTTTTCGTGTCGCCAACCCAATGGCGCTCTTGCTTTCAAAGCTATAAGGCTCCTCGCAACCAATCCAAGAGAGGACCCGACGCCCCATGCTCACCATCCACCATCTTCGCATTTCGCAATCCGAACGCATCGTCTGGCTGTGTGAGGAACTGGGCCTCGAATACGATCTCAAACTCTACAACCGTGATCCCGAAACCCGGCTCGCCCCGCCCGAATTGAAGGCGCTGCACCCGATGGAGATCGCACCGCTGCTTCAGGACGGCGACGTGCTGCTCGGCGAAAGCGGCGCCATTGTCGAATACATCGTCGGCAAATACGCGCCCGACACCGATTTGGTCCCCGGCCCCGATCACTCGGACTTCGCCGATCACCTCTATTGGTTCCACTTTGCCAACGCGACCTTCATGACCAACGGCATGATGCAGATCGCGGTCGGCGCGGTGGAGGCCGAGATGCCCCCGCCCCTTGCCAAGCGCGTCACCAACGCCTGGGCGCAGGTCGAACGCCGCCTTGGCGAAGCGGACTATTTTGGCGGCTCGCAACTGACCACCGCCGATATCATGATGGTCTTCCAACTGACCACCAGCCGCGCCTTCCGCGAACAACCGATCGACGACAAGCCGAACCTTCAGGCCTACCTCAAACGCATCGGCGCGCGCGAGGCCTACCAACGCGCCATGGCCAAGGCCGAACCGGGCTTCCCGCCCAAGCTGGATTGAGCATGACGACGCCCCCCGATTACTTCGATGAAGAGGTGGCGCTTGGCTATGACGCCGAGCACACCGACGGGGGCGATCTGGATCAGGCGGTTGCAACATTGGCCGAGCTTTCGGGCAGCGGCCCCGCGCTTGAATTCGCGATCGGCACAGGCCGCATCGCGCTGCCCCTTGCGGCGACGGGCGTAGCCGTTGCCGGGATCGAGCTTTCCGAGCCAATGGTCGCGCGGTTGCGGGAAAAGCCGGGCGGTAATGATATTCCGGTCGTCATCGGGGATATGGCCACTGCGAGGGTCGATGGCCGTTTCAGCCTCGTGATCCTTGTGTTCAACACGATCTGCAATCTGACCACGCAGGAGCAACAGATCGCGTGTTTCCAGAACGCCGCCGATCATCTGGAAGAAGGCGGGCGATTCGTAATCGAGACCTTTGTGCCCCCAATCCAGCGATTGCCAGAAGGTGAAACCAAGCTCGCCTTTGACGTTTCGGACACGCATTGGGGCATCGACGAATACGATCTCGCCACACAAAGCTTCACCTCGCATCATCTGTGGGTGCGCGGCGAAACCGTGGTACGCCGCTCGATCCCGTTTCGCTATGTCTGGCCATCGGAGCTGGACCTGATGGCTCAGCTAGCGGGCATGGTACTGGAGAACCGTTGGGAGGACTGGGCGAAGACGCCGTTCTCAGCGGACAGCGCGCGCCATGTGTCGGTGTGGCGCAAGACCTGAATTCAAGGGAGATTACACCGGATGGAACCCTATAAGGACCTGAGCCGATCCATCGCGGGCCACACCGCGATTGTGACGGGCGCGGCCAGCGGCATGGGCCGGGCGACCGCGCATCTGTTTGCCTCGCAAGGCGCCAATGTTGCGGTGACCGATTTGGATCAGGCCAAGTGCGACGCCGTGGCGAAGGAAATCGCCGAGGCGGGATATTCCGGCGCGGCTCTGGCCATGGCGCTCGACGTGACCGATCTCGCCGCGATTGAGGCGGTGATCGCCGCCACCGTCGAGAAATTCGGCGGGCTTGATATCGTCGTCAACAACGCCGGTTTTGCCAAGCACACGCTGATCGAAGAGGACAGCTATCCAGACGTCTGGGGCGCCAGCCTTGAGACCATGCTGACCGCGCATCAGCGCATTATCCGCGCCGCCATGCCGTATCTGCGCCAAAGCGAGCACCCACGCATCGTCAACATCGCCTCGACCGAAGGGCTTGGCGCGACGCCGGGCAATTCGCCTTATGTCGCGGCGAAGCACGGCGTGATTGGCCTCACGCGCGGGCTGGCGGTCGACCTTGGCCGTGACGGCATCACAGTCAATTGCGTGTGCCCCGGCCCGATCCGCACCGGCATCACCGACGCGATCCCCGAAGAGCACAAGACCATCTACGCCAAACGCCGCGTGGCGCTGCGCCGCTATGGCTTCCCCGAGGAGGTCGCGCAGATGACGCTCAATCTCGTGCTGCCCGCCTCCAGCTTTGTGACCGGCGCGGTGATTCCGGTCGATGGTGGCATGTCGATCAAGAACGCGTAAGACCCCTTCGCGCTTTGCGAAAATTTCCAACCCGCTTGACAGTGTCAAGCGCTGCCTTTCGCGCTATCCCATTGATAGAGCGAGAAAAGCTGGCCGATAAGCGCTTGACACTTATCCAACTCGCTTTCGCGTTTTGATGTGAATGTGAAAGAGCCGCCGCGACCCTAACGCGGCGAAGTGAAGTAGGAAAACGCGCTCAGCCTGCCAGCGCCTTGGCCAGCCCCGCCGCGCCCGCGTTGTCGAGATATTCGCGAACATGGCGCACCTGGCCGTCTTCGACCGAGGCGACAACGCACAGCCGCAAGTTGATCTGACCGCCATCGGGAAGCGTGCCCCGCACCGTGTGCTCTTCGACAAAGCCCGTCGGCGTCGCTTCGCACACGATGTCTTCGTAGCGAAAGTCCGGCACCTTGGCCTTCACCGCCGCGACAAAGCCCAGCAGGCCATCGCGGTTCATCGCTGGCCCGCCATTTTGCGAGCCTTCGAATTGCTCATGACAAAGCGCGCGCGCGGCCTCGATATCCGCAGCTTGAAAGGCGTCAAACAGAGCGCGGGCGATGATGGTGTGGTCAGTCATACTCACACCCGTAAATCGCGACTTAGTAAAAGGCCAGTTGGTTCGATATCGCCAACAACCGTTGGTCGCGCGACCAGATGCGGGTCGTTTGGCTGAAGCGGCCCGAATAGACGCGGTCCGCCGTCGCCTCCACCAACAGATAATCGCTTCCACACGCGGCCAGCTCTTCCGCGCTGCACATCACATGCAAATCGTACTGCACGGTCGCGCCGAAACGCGGCGTTGTATCGAGAAAGAAGGTGCGCGGCATGGGCGTATCGGACAGAGCGAGCAACGCCTTCGCATCCCACGGACGCTCCGCCGCGTCGCGCACCCAAAAGGCGGAATGCGGGTGCTCCTGAGCGCTGAACGGCTGGCCCAAGGCGACGCGCTGTTCGTAGCGGCTGAGGAATTTTGGCCCCGGCGTATCGGGCAGGCGGTCGGCGTCAGCGGGCTCCTTCACAACGGGAAAATTGCAGGTGTAATCGAGCGCCTTTTCTTTCATATCGCTGAACACGTAGTCGGCGGTGAAGACCAGATCGGCGTCCTCACCCTCGCCGCTAAGCTCGGCGCGCACAAAGTTCGTCCGCCGCCCTTCGCGAAGCGCGCGCACCTCGATTTGCATCCCATCAGCGGGCAGCGGCTTGAGGAAACTCGCGGTCGCGCTTGCGAGCATGCCGCCCTGCGGCTTGGCCCGCTGCACCGCGCTATACCCCAGCGCCAAAGCCCAGCCGCCAAAGGCCGAGGTGAAGTTCCAATAGGCCTCACCCGCCGAGGATTTGAGCCGAGTGTCCGAGAGCGTTTCAAGCTCAGTCGCGGTGTCGAGAGGGTAGGCGGTCATGGCGGTGCGTTCCTGCTATTCGGGCCGCTGTCGGGCGGCGTTCGAATAACTGAACGCTTGGGTTCACTTTCGTTCCCGCTCTAGGTCGAAAAAGCCGCTCGCGCCGCGTCCTCGACCGCCTTCATCGCTTCGTTCCATGGTCCGGGGCCGTAGCTGATGCGCGATACGCCCAAGCTCGCGAGGTCCGTGTTCGGGACCATGCCCGGTAGTCGCATAGCGTTGACCGGCAGGTTCGCTCTTTCGCACACAGTCTTAATCAGGTCAGGATCGCTGAGGCCGGGCACAAAGAAGCATCCGGCACCGGCCTTGGCGTAGTCTTCGGCCCGGGCGAGCGCGACCTCCACCAGATCGCGGCTGTTGGGGTCTTCGCCGCGCATTAAGGGGCCTAGGAAGACATCGGTGCGCGCGTTGACAAACATCCCGGCCTCGTTCGCGGCCTGTATGCGTTCGGCCTGCTCCACCGGATCGCGCAGCGCGTCACGGTCCAGCAACCGGTCTTCCAGATTACAGCCCACCGCACCGGCTTCGACCAAGGAGCGGGCGTTGGCGGCCAGACCTTCTATGCCACCCGCAAATCCCGTCTCGAAATCGACCGAGAGCGGCGCGTCGCACGCCGCGCGGATCTGGCGCACGGTCGTTAACAGCGCTTCGAAAGGCAGGCCTTCGCCATCCTCGAACCCTTGCGCCCCTGCGAGCGAGGCGCTGCCCGTGGCGATGGCCTTGGCCCCTGCCCTCTCAACCGCCAGCGCGCTGCCCGCGTCCCAGATGTTATAGAGGATCAAAGGATTGCCCTGTTTATGCAGGGCGGCAAAATCGTCGCGGTTCATATCGTTCACTCCCTTATCGCGCTGGCCCTGCCAAACGCGTCCTTCGTCATATTGAAAGGCTGATTACACCCGCCGTCACCGTGGCGACGCCGATCCATTTTTGCCCCGTCATGCGCTCTTTCAGGAACACAATCCCGATCAGCGCGGCAAAGACGATGCTCGTTTCACGCAAGGCCGATACGCTGCCCATGCCCGTGCCGCTCATCGCCCAGACCGCGATGCAATAACCCAGCGCACCGAGCGCTCCGGCCACTGCGGTTTGCGCGCCGTGTTTGGTGCGCGGGATGGGCAAGGGTTGGCGACGGATCACGAGATAGACGCTCGCCACCAAACCGTTCCCGACAAGCGCCTGCCACGCCGCGTATCCCGTCGCGCTGCCGGCGACGCGGACGCCGAGACCGTCCACCACCATATAGCTCGCGATAAAGCCGCCCGTGGCCAGCGCTGCGAGGACCGCCTTAGGGCTCGCTCGCCCCACCCCGCTCGCCAGCATCGCGATGCCCAGGCACACCAAAGCGATGCCGATAAGGCCAAAGCCTTGCGGGAATTCCCCAGCGAGTACGAAGGCTCCGAGTGTCACCAGCAGCGGCGCGCTGCCCCTTGCGATGGGATAGACCTGCGCCAGATCGCCGAGCTGGTACGCGCGCACGAGAAACAGGCAGTAGCCGACCTGCAACGCGCCCGAGCCGAACATAAAGGGCCAACTCGCCCTAGCCGGAGCCTCGAACACAAACAGGAGCGGGATCGTCGCCAACGCTCCAAATAAGGAGATCACGCAGATCGAGGCCAGCCGATCCTCGCTGCCTTTGACCAGCGCGTTCCACGTCGCGTGGATGACCGCAGCCGCCAGCAAGAGCCCGATGACCAGCGGCGAAACTTCCGACGTTGGCAACGCTATTCACCACCCTCGCGCCGCAGCAATTCGCGCTTAATCTCAGGGCCGTATGCGTAGCCTCCGATGGAGCCATCCGCCTGCACCACCCGATGGCACGGGATCAGCACGGCGATGTTGTTCGCGCCGTTGGCGCTGCCCACCGCGCGGCTGGCTTTGGGATTGCCGAGCGCGGCGGCGAGTTCGCCGTAGCTGCGCGTTTCGCCCGAGGGGATGTCGCGCAGGGCTTTCCACACTTGCTGTTGAAACGCGGTGCCTTTGACGTCGAGCGGGATCGCCGCGCCGCCGCTGGAGCCGGGTTGCTCAACCGCCGCGACCACCTGATCGAACAGGGCGGCGAAATCCTCACCCGCTTCGACCAGATCGGCCTTGGGGAAGCGCGCGGCGAGCTCTTCTTCGCCTTCATCGAAGGACAGGCAGCACACGCCTTTGGCGGTTGCCGCGACGAGCATATCGCCAAGAGAGGTCGGAATTACCCGCCAATGGATACGAATTCCTGCACCGTGGTGCCTCCAATCGCTTGGGCTCATTCCCAGCTTTCCTTTCATCTCTGCGTAAAAGCGCGAAGGCGCGGAATATCCGGCCGCATAGAGCGCCTCGCTCACCCCGGTGCCGCCCGCCAATTCAGCGCGCACGCGTTCTTCGCGCAAGGCCCGCGCAAACGCCGCCGGGGACAGGCCAACGGTGCGGGTGAAGAGGCGCTGGAAATGCGCGGGCGAATAGCCGGTGAGATCGGACAGGGCTTCGAGCGTGGGTGTTTCGCCCTCGCCGCTCGCGTGGCGGATCGCGGCGATCGCGGCGAGGACGCAAGCTTCTTCGGCGCTTTGCGTGTCGGGCGAACAGCGCTTGCAGGGTCTGAGCCCCGCTTGGCGCGCGTCGGCGGGCGTGGCGTAGAATTTCACATTCTTGCGCAAAGGCGCGCGCGCCGGACAGCTGGGGCGGCAATAGATGCCGGTCGAATGCACACCCGTAACAAACGCCCCGTCAAAGCGGCGGTCCTTGTCGAGCGCGATCCGCCAGCGATCGTCATCGGTGAGGTCAGTTGGTTCGGTCATGCTTGTCTTTTGCCCTATAGCGGACACACACGCCTCCCGCACCTTGCGGTGAACCTTTCGGCTGGCTCACAGGCGCGTTCATTGCGCTGCAACATGGAATCGCGATAATCCGTGGCGGCTTTTCCAATGCGGGTGCGATCAGGGGTAAGGTGATGAAGAAATTGGTGCTTTTGGGTGTAGGTGCAGGTCTGGCCGCGATGACGGCGCTGCCGGGATACTCGCAAACCTCCAAACACGCCTCACTTGAGGCCGCGTGCCGCGCGACCGAGGTGACCATGCCCAATTCGTGCGCTTGCACCATCACCAAGGCGCGCGCCGCTGGGGTGAATGACACCCAGCTCGCCTCGCTGTTCAAGGATGATGGCCATTCCAGCCCGGTGCCGCAGGCGAAATACAGCGTGTTCTGGCAGGTCAAATCGCAGTGCATCGCCGACAGCATGATGGCGAGCCTCGGCGTCTCGCAAGGCTATCCACTGCCCGGCGTGCCCGCGCATATGCGCCCCAAGATGCCGGGACAGGCGGCGGCCCCGGCGGCCCCGGTTGCTCCGCTAACGGCTTCCCGGCCCGTGAACATGCGGCCCTCCAACAAACGCTCTGACGCGCCGGTGCCCCCGTCGATGCTCAAGCGCGATGTCTCTGACAAGCGCTCCATCGCCGATGTGAACGCGATGATAGCGCAGCTTGCCAACACCGCGTGGGAATACACCGAGGAGGATGGGGACTACCATCGCTACGACTTTTTGCCTGAGGGTAATCTTGTCGTTGAGCAGAGCCGCGACGCCGGACCGAATGGCCGCACCTTTGTCCAGGTGTCGCAGCTGTCGGCCGCTGAGAACCGGTACAACGCCTTCATCCGCACCCGCGATGTGACGACCGGGCAGTTTGGCGATCTGCCGATCAATGCGCTGACCGACAGCGTGCTCAACTACCAGAAACGCTATGTGCGCACGGGTGAGGAGTGGCTGTTCCGCAAGGTCGGCGCGGCGGCGACGAGCTTGCCCGATAACGCGCCCGCTCAGCTCGAAAACGGTTTTTGGAAGGTCGACTTCAATCCCGTGAGCAAGAACCCTCTGATTGTCGGGCGCAATGGCCTTCAGGGCACGGCTGGCCCGGCCAACCGGACGCTCAAGACATCCTTTATCGGTGGGACCGCCCAAGCTGCTTTTCTGATCGGCGACAAATCGAGCGACGATTGCAATTCGAACTGTTTCTTGATCGTCAACGACTTTGACCGCAGCCGCAATCGCGTGCGCCGTCGCCTAATCGACGAAGCGGGGGTCGATTACGTAGGCGTACGACCCGAACCGATGAGCGGCGAGGCCAACGTGGTTAGCGTGCGCGCCTTTGATGGCTATGGCGGATGGAAGCAATGGCGCTGTTGGTCGCAGCGTCTAATTCTCGACTGCAAAGCGACCGGATCGAAAGAGGCACCGCAAGCCCGCCCCGCCGTGGCGCAGAGTGGATCGGGATCGCTGGTGGCGAGGCTGGGCGCGGTTCAACCCGCCAGCTGGGGCGAAGCCGGATGCAGCACTGATCTCTATTTCTTCCCCGCCAACGGAAAGATGCCGCAAGGCGTGGACGCGCTGTTCGCGCATATCCGCACCCAGAAAAGCTCGCACTTCGCCACGATGGTGGACACGCCCGGCCGCGATGGCTTGAGCTACAAGCTCAAAATTGACGGGCGCGATGTGCTTTTGGAAACCTTCCGTGACCGCACAATCAGCGAATACGGCAACGGCGCGGTCACGCTCACAGTGCAGAATGTCGGCCCCGATATCGGCGATCCGAACGAGCCCAACTACGCCTTTCAACAGGTGCGCGCGACAGTCTTTCTGGATGGCGCAAGTGAGAGCTTTGATGCGATCAGTCTGGGCGCGTGCTGATTCACACGCTGACGATCAAAGCGGATAAGCTTTCAATGGGGCCTCGGCAGCGCGGCTAAAGCGTCTATAGACACGTTGATGACGCTTTCTCTTCGCCTTTATCTCGCGCTCGCCTTCGCGGCGTTCACCGCGTTACTGACGCCGAGTCCCGCGCTCGCCGACGCCGCCGATGTCGACGCCGCGGCGCGCGGGGTGGTGCGCGTGGTTATCGTCGGATCGCAAGGTGTCGATGGCGAAGACAGCGTCGTGCCCGTCAGCCATGGCAGCGGCTTTGCCGTCTCTCCCACTCTGATCGTCACCAACGCGCATGTCATCCGCGAGGCTTTGCAGGACGACACCTTGCGCATCGGCGTGGTGCCTTCCGAAAGCGCCGGCGGCGCGGCCAGTGGTGCTTTTGCGCGCGCCATTTCGGTGTCGCCTCGCAACGATCTGGCGTTGCTGGAGATTGCCGAGGGAGGCCTACGCCTGCCCGCTCTCACCATTGCGGGCGCGATCAGCGGGGACATGGGAGAGGTGTCGGCGGTCGGTTATCCGATGAACGTGGACCTTGCCCAGGGCCTCAACTTCGATGACATTTTCAACGCGCAGCCGCCTGTGAAGACGCGCGGGTTCCTTTCTGGAGAACGTCCTAGTCGCCAATTTGATACACTGCTTCACACCGCGCCGATTGCGCGCGGCAATTCCGGCGGTCCGCTGCTCGATTCGTGCGGGCGCGTGGTGGGGGTCAATTCCTTCGGCGCGGATTCGGATGGGTCGGACGCGGAGTTTTACTTTGCCGTCTCCACCCAAGAGCTGCTTCCCTTCCTGCGCGACAACGGGGTGAGCCCCAACACAAATGCGCTGCCCTGCCGCAGTTTTGAAGAGTTGAACGCCTCGGAACTCGCCCGTTTCGAAGCCGAGCGGGCCGAGGCGCGTGAACGCATCGCCGCGCGCGAGGCCAAAGAACGCGAGGCGCGCGAAGCGGCGCGGATGAAAGCGCTGCTGACGATCACCGAAGAACGCGACAACGCGATGGCGCTGGCCTTTATCCTGCTTTTGCTGGGCGGTGTCTCATCCTACGCGGCGGCGCGGTTCCGCCGCGCGCCTCAGACCGAGGCAGAAGGCGGCCAGGAGGCCATCGCCCAACCCCGCGCGATCCTGGCCGCTGGGTTAGCGGGCGCGTGCTTTATTGCGATGGCGCTGGTGTGGATCACGCGTCCGGGCTTCTCGGAATTGGAGGACCGAGTCGCCGCGCTTCTCAACGCGCAGCAGGGCGAGGGAGAAAAAGGCGCGGTCCAACCCTCGCTCGCGGGCGATGGCACACTGATCTGCACCTTCATCCCCGAACGCAGCCGCGTCACCGGCGCGCGCACTGACGATGTCGAATTTGATTGGGCCGCCGATGGCTGCGTGAACGGGCGCACGCAATATGGTCTGGTGAACGGCGACTGGCGGCGCGTGTTCGTGTCCGAGGAAGAATCGCTCGTCTCGATCAACTCCTACGATCCGCAAACCCGCATCTTCCAGACCGACCGCTATCTGATCGGCCGCGCTGCGATGAACGCCGCGCGCAAGGTGCGCGGTTCCTATAGACCGCCCGCCTGCGGCGTAACCGACGCGGCGCGCTTGCTTGGAGAACAGCAAGCCGCCGTGGTGGCTGACCTGCCCAAGCGCCCGAACGAACGGCTGGTCTATTCGTGCGAAGCGACGCGCCCGGTCGGAGCGGCCCCAGCGGGTAACTGAGATGGAACAAGCGCTCTACGCGCTGCTGACCGTGGTCGCGATCATGTCGTTCTGGTGGATGGTGGGATTAGGCTTTGCCGCCTACGGTTTTCTGGCCGGTGGATGGCTTTTCCGAGCGCTTTAGCCGACGGCGAATCGGAGGCTCACCTTCGAAGGCGAAAAAGGTGGCTTGAGCGCGAAAGAACTCGGTTCAAAAGGTTGCAAAGACTTCAAGCCCAAATGCAAACGGCGCGCGTCACTTGCATGACACGCGCCGCATATTGACGTGGCACTAGCGCCCGGATCAAGCCGCGATGGCTTCTCCGCTGAGCGTGATGCGGTGCATTTCGCGCGCGTAACCCTGATAGTCGTTCATCGCGTTGTGCCATGTCGTGCGGTTATCCCAGATCGCCACCGTGCCCGGTTTCCATTCCAGACGGCACTGGTTGGTCTTGGTCAAAGCGGCGTCACACAGCTGCTGGAGAAGCGGCAGGCTTTCTTCCCGCGTCTGGCCGACAAAATGGATCGTGAAGGCGTTGTTCACATAAAGCAGCTTGCGCCCCGTATGGGGGTGACGGATCACAACCGGGTGGATTGCGCCGGTCTTCAGGTCTTGCCCGCGCAGGTTCTTGCCCATGTCGGTTTGCGCATAAAGGCCGTCCGCCTTGTAGACATGATCGGCGGTGTGAAACGCCTCAAGCCCTTCGATTCGCTTCTTAAGCTCGTCGGAAAGGGAGTCATACGCCGCGCCCATATGCGCCCACATCGTATCCCCACCCTTTGGCGGAAGGTGCCGCGCGACAAGGACTGAACCCATCGCCGGGATCTGGTCGTACGAATGATCGGTGTGCCACGCCCCGCCGATATTGGTCTGCTGGTCAGGGTCTTTCTTCACGATGGAGATTTCGGCAAAGTCTTCCTGCAGCGGGAAATAGTTGTTCATATCGATCCCGCCCCAGCGTTTGCCGAATTTGAGGTGATCTTCGGGGCTGAATTCCTGCTCGCGAAACACCGCGACGCCGTGTTCATAAATCGCCGCTTTTATGTCTTGCATTTCAACATCGCTGCACGTCGCCAGTGTGACGCCAGACACTTCCACCCCGCAATCAGGGGCCATGGCCGTCAATTCCATTTGCTCTCTCCCGTCGGTCGACTTTTCTTCACGGCCTGACCGCTTGGCAAGCAAAATGACCGACAAAAGTCGCACTGTCCAGAGGGCGACTTGCATCCGGCAAACCCCGGTGCTAGGCGCGCGCCAACCTTGAACAGGGCGGCTTTCGCACGCCCTATGGGACCCTCTCAGTTTCAAGGCGCCGCAATCAGTTTTAACGCCTCCTATAAAGGAAGTACGAGCGCGTGGATATTTCTGCCGGTATTCAGGCCAGCCTAGCGGGCCGTTACGCCTCAGCTCTATTCGAGCTGGCGAGCGAGAACGGAACCGTGACCGCTGTCGAGACCGATCTTGAGACGCTGCAAGCCGCTTTGTCCGAATCAGACGAGTTGGCGAATGTGATCAGCAACCCGCAATTGTCGCGCAGCCAACAGGGCGACGCGGTTTCGGGTGTGGCGGGCCATCTGGGCCTCTCTGATCTGACAACCAAGTTTCTGGGCGTGCTCGCGGCCAACCGTCGCCTGGCCAAAGCGCCCGACATGATCGCCGCGTTCAAGACCATCGCCGCCGCGCAGCGCGGCGAAGTCACCGCCACGGTGACGAGCGCGCACCCGCTCTCCGAGGCGCAGATTGACGCGCTCAAAAACAAACTGACCGCACGCGAAGGCCGCACGGTCATGCTCACCGCTGATGTCGACCCCGAATTGCTCGGCGGTCTTGTTGTTACCATCGGTTCGCAGCGCATCGACGCTTCGATCCGCACCCGTCTCAATTCACTTGCCCAGGCCATGAAGGCTTAAAGGACTACACACATGGAAATCCGCGCCGCAGAAATCTCCAAGGTCATCAAGGACCAGATCTCCAATTTCGGCACCGAAGCTGAAGTCAGCGAAGTCGGCACCGTGCTGAGCGTTGGCGATGGTATCGCCCGCATCCACGGCCTCGACAAAGTGCAGGCTGGTGAAATGGTCGAATTCGCCAACGGTGTTCAGGGCATGGCTCTGAACCTCGAAGCCGACAGTGTCGGCGTCGTGATCTTCGGATCGGACGCCGAGATCAAAGAAGGCGACACCGTCAAGCGCACCGAGACCATCGTGGACGTTCCCGTAGGCAAGGCGTTGCTGGGCCGCGTCGTGGACGCTCTGGGTAACCCGATCGACGGCAAGGGCCCGATCGAGGCGACCGAGCGTCAGCGCGTCGAAGTCAAAGCGCCGGGCATCATTCCGCGCGAATCGGTCAGCGAGCCGGTGCAGACCGGTCTCAAGGCGATCGACGCTCTCGTGCCCGTCGGCCGTGGTCAGCGCGAACTGATCATTGGTGACCGTCAGACCGGTAAAACGGCTGTCGCGATCGACACCTTCATCAACCAGAAGCCGGTCAACGAAGGCGACGACGAGAAGAAGAAGCTCTACTGCGTTTATGTCGCGGTGGGTCAAAAGCGTTCGACCGTTGCTCAGATCGTGAAGCAGCTCGAAGAAAACGGCGCGATGGAATATTCCATCGTTATCGCCGCGACCGCGTCGGAACCCGCCCCGCTTCAATATCTCGCGCCCTACACCGGCTGCGCGATGGGTGAGTACTTCCGCGACAACGGCATGCACGCCGTGATCGTGTACGACGATCTTTCCAAGCAGGCTGTCGCCTATCGTCAGATGTCGCTGCTGCTTCGTCGTCCTCCGGGCCGTGAAGCCTATCCGGGTGACGTGTTCTATCTCCACAGCCGCCTGCTTGAGCGCGCTGCGAAGATGAACGAAGACAACGGCCACGGTTCGCTCACCGCGCTGCCGATCATTGAAACGCAGGCGGGCGACGTGTCGGCCTATATTCCGACCAACGTGATTTCGATCACCGACGGCCAGATCTTCCTCGAAACCGACCTGTTCTATCAGGGCATCCGCCCCGCGATTAACGTGGGTCTGTCGGTTAGCCGTGTGGGCGGCGCCGCTCAGACGAAAGCGATGAAGAAGGTTTCGGGCTCGATGAAGCTGGACCTCGCCCAGTACCGCGAAATGGCGGCGTTTGCGCAGTTCGGTTCGGACCTCGACGCGGCGACGCAAAAGCTGCTCAACCGTGGCGCACGCCTGACCGAGCTTCTTAAACAAGCGCAGTTCTCGCCGATGCCGTTTGAAGAGCAGACCGTTTCGATCTTCGCGGGCACCAACGGCTATGTCGATGCGATCGACGTCAACCGTGTGAACGAATACGAAGCCTCGATGCTCGACTTCTTCCGCGCGAACCACGCCGATATCTTGGCTGACATCCGCGAAACCAAGAAGTTCGACGGCGACATCAAGGATCGCACCGTTGCGGCACTCGAAACCTTCGCCAAGCAATTCGCTTAATCGACCTCGATAGAAGACGGAGCGCCTAAGTGCCTTCACTCAAGGAACTCAAGGATCGGATCGGGTCGGTCAAATCGACTCAGAAGATCACCAAGGCCAAACAGATGGTCGCCGCGGCCAAGCTGCGCCGGGCGCAAGCGGCCGCCGAAGCCGCGCGTCCCTACGCTGAGCGTTTGTCGAACGTCATGTCGAGCATCGCGAGCAAGGTCTCCGGCGATGGCGCGCCCAAGCTGTTGGCTGGCACGGGATCGGACCAGAAGGTCCTCCTCGTCGTGGTCAACACCGACAAAGGCCTGTGCGGCGGCCTCAACTCCAACCTCGTCAAGGCTGCCAAAGCCAAGGCGCAGGAGCTCATGGCGGCCGGCAAGGACGTCTCTTTCTACCTCGTGGGTAAGAAGGGTAAGGCTCCGCTGGCACGCGATTTTGCTGGCCAGATCGGCAAGCACTTCGACACCAGCACCGTTCGCACTCCCGGTTTCGAGGAAGCCGGCGCGATTGCTGATGAGCTGCTCGCCATGTTCGAGAACGGCGACTTCGACGTCGCGCACCTCGTCTACCCGACCTTCAAAAGCGCGCTGGCTCAAGACCCGACGATCGATCAACTGATCCCGGTCCCGTCCCCTGACGTAAGCGAAGACAGCGGCGCTGTGGTCGAGTACGAGCCGGGCGAAGAAGAAATCCTTGAGGCTTTGCTGCCGCGCTACGTCAAGACGCAGCTGTTCGGCGCACTGCTCGAGCGTGAAGCGTCGGAGCATGGCGCGTCGATGACCGCGATGGACAACGCCACGCGCAACGCGGGCGATCTGATCAAGGATCTGACGATCAAATACAACCGCAGCCGTCAGGCCGCGATTACCACCGAACTCATTGAAATCATTGCCGGAGCCGAAGCGCTATGATCCGCACTCTTCTCGTCCTCTCTCCGATTGCTCTCGCCCTTGGCGCTTGTTCGGAGACCGCCGCCGAGGACGCCGAGCCCAAAGCACCGACCGCGCGCGAAGTGGAAGCCGCCATCAAGGAAGGTGGCAAACTCGCCCCGCCCAACCGCGACACGTTCGCGGAAAAGTTTGCGGCCGCCTGCCCGTCCAAGAAACCCGTCAACCTCGCGGAATGTCGCGCGCAGGGCATGGGCAGCCACGACTTCACCTGTAAGTACGGTCTGGGTGATGACGAATATCTGCGCCACGAAGGCGTCCTTTCCGAAGCTGAAGGCGAATACGTCCTTCAAAACACCGACACTGTCTGCGCGCAGGGCAAGTAAGACCCGCCGCGTCCAACAACCGCAATTCATTCCAAGCAGGAACCAAAGAAATGGCCACCGCAGCACTTAACCAAACGACCAACGGCACGATCGCCCAGGTCATTGGCGCCGTCGTCGACGTGCAGTTCGAAGGCGAACTGCCCGCAATTCTGACCGCGCTGGAAACTAAGAACGATGGCAAAACCCTCGTTCTCGAAGTCGCGCAGCACCTTGGTGAAAACACCGTGCGCACCATCGCGATGGACGCGACCGAAGGCCTCACTCGCGGCAGCGAAGTGATCAGCACCGGCGCGCAGATCAGCGTTCCCGTCGGCCCCAAGACGCTGGGTCGCATCATGAACGTGGTTGGCGAAGCGATTGACGAGCTTGGCCCGGTGGGCGCGGAACAAACCGCTCCGATCCACGCCGAAGCCCCTCCATTCGTGGACCAGTCGACCGAAGCGGCCATTCTGGTCACCGGCATCAAGGTTATCGACCTTCTCGCCCCGTACGCAAAGGGCGGTAAGATCGGCCTGTTCGGCGGCGCGGGCGTGGGTAAGACCGTGCTTATTCAGGAACTCATCAACAACATCGCGAAGGGCCACGGTGGTGTGTCCGTGTTCGCCGGTGTGGGTGAGCGTACCCGCGAAGGGAACGACCTTTATCACGAATTCCTCGACGCCAACGTCATCGCCAAGGACGAAAACGGGGTCGCGACCAGCGAAGGCTCGAAAGTGGCCCTCGTCTTTGGTCAGATGAACGAACCTCCGGGCGCCCGCGCTCGTGTGGCTCTCTCGGGTCTGACGATGGCGGAATACTTCCGCGATCAAGAAGGCCAGGACGTGCTGTTCTTCGTCGACAACATCTTCCGCTTTACCCAGGCGGGTTCGGAAGTGTCGGCGCTTCTCGGCCGTATTCCTTCGGCGGTGGGCTACCAGCCGACCCTGTCGACCGACATGGGTAACCTGCAAGAGCGTATTACCTCCACCACCAAGGGTTCGATCACCTCGGTCCAGGCCATTTACGTTCCCGCGGATGACTTGACCGACCCGGCGCCGGCGACCTCGTTTGCTCACCTCGACGCAACGACCACGCTCAACCGCGCGATCTCCGAACTCGGCATCTACCCGGCGGTGGACCCGCTGGATTCGACCAGCCGTGTTCTGGAACCGAGCGTTGTCGGCCAAGAGCACTACGACACCGCTCGCCGCGTTCAGGAAACGCTGCAGAAGTACAAGTCGCTTCAGGACATCATCGCCATTCTGGGCATGGACGAGCTTTCCGAAGAGGATAAGCTGACCGTTGCCCGCGCGCGCAAGATCCAGAAGTTCCTGTCGCAGCCGTTCCACGTGGCCGAAGTCTTCACCAACATCCCGGGTCTGTTCGTGCAGATCGAAGACACGGTGAAGTCGTTCAAGGCTGTCGTCGATGGCGAATACGATCACCTGCCCGAACAAGCCTTCTACATGGTCGGCGGCATCGACATGGTTGTCGAAAAAGCCGGCAAGCTGGCTGAGGAAGCGTAAGCGGCGCATGGATACCGGATCGCTCGACCTCAAGGACTGCGTCAACCAGACTTGTCCCTGGTCGGGTAAGCCGGTGTCCGCCGACAGCCTGACGCTGTATCGCGGTCAGGTCATGGGCTTTTGCAACCCGGGATGCCGGGACAAATTTGAAGCGGCGACCAAGCATTTTGACGCCGCGCTGGATGGAAACGGATAATGGCACTCCACTTCGAACTCGTAACGCCCGCTAAGCTGGTGCGCTCGGAAGACGTCCACATGGTCGTCGTGCCCGGCACCGATGGCGAATTCGGCGTGCTCGAAGGCCACGCGCCGTTTATGAGCACGATCCGCGATGGCGCGGTGCAGGTGATCAAAACGCCGGGCGCAGCGCCCGAATTGATCGAAGTGCGCGGCGGTTTCGCCGAGGTCGGCGACGCTGGCCTCACGGTCCTTGCGGAGCATGTCGAGGGCTAAGCGCTTCTCTTATGAAACACCAGGAAGGCGGCCGCTTTGGTCGCCTTTTTTGTTGCCGCCCTTATTTCAAGCGATCTGGCGCTGCACCCAAGTTGCTATCTCCATGACGTGCTCGGGCGAGGAATTGGTCGCCGCTTCCTGCATGATCCCCGCTAGTGTTTGCGATTGGAGCGCCTGCCTATAGGCGTCTTCCGCCTTGGCAAAGGCGCTGGCGATTTCGCAGGGACGTTTGCAGTCCTTGGGCTTCAGCCCGCAGGGGCCGTTTCGGCGGATTTCGGTGCAACGAAAGGCGGGCATCGGCCCTTCAATCGCGCGCACGATATCGAGCAGCGAGATCGCGTCCACACTTGTGGCCAAGCGGTAGCCTCCCCGCTTGCCGCGCACCGATTCAGCGATACCGGCGCGCCTAAGCAGCTGCATCTGTTTGGACAAATACGCCGAGGGCACCTCGAAGAAATCGGCGAGCGCATCGACGCTCAGCCCCTTCCCCTCCGGCAGCAGCGCCAGGACAGTGCAGATATGCGTGGTCCACTCCACGCCTTTACCCAATTGCACGCTTGACTCCTTAATCGGATATTTTTTATCTGGATATCAATTGTCCAGTTAGGGAGGAGTGGCATGCGATTGAAAGCAAGGCAAGCGAAGCAGGCGCATCAGCGCGTGGCGATCTTTCTGGGCCTGTTTCTGGTGATCCACTTTGCAACGCATTTCTCCGCTTTAGCTGGCATCGAGGCGCAGGACTTCGTCATGCAGATAGGACGCGCAGTCTATAGGATACCCGTGGTCGAGATTGCTCTTGTTGCCTCGCTCGCCGTGCAGGTGGCGCTTGGCGTCGATCTGCTGCGCCGCATCGCCAAGCGGCCTCGCAAGGATGCATGGCATTGGGCGCAATTCGTAAGCGGCTGTTACCTTGCCTACTTCATCGTCATGCACACCGCCGCTGCGCTGGTGACGCGGTTGGGTTTTGGGCTGGAAACTAATTTCTTCTGGGCGGCCGGTACTTTGGTGATTGAGCCGCTGAAATTCGGGTTTGCGCCCTACTACACGCTCGCCGTGACCGCCTTGGCCACTCATCTGATCGCCGCCCTGCACTTTCGCGGACCCAAACGCTGGCACGCGCCCGCCCTACTCGCAGGACCGGTCGCAGGCGCGGCGATTGTGGCTGCCTATGGCGGCGCGCTGTTCCCGATCGAACTGCCAACAGCCTATCTGGAATACTATTCCGCCTTTCCCGGCGTGGGAGCCTAGCTTCCCCTTCACAAGCCCCGCAATCCTCGCCACATAGGACACAGGAGACATCCCCACAGGAGAGGACTTTTGAAGCTTGTTTCAACACTCGCCATCACGGCCGCGCTTGCCATGACTGCCGCCACCCCCGCCGCCGCAGACGGCCATACGGAAAAGAAGGACGAGGCCGAAATGGCTCCGATCCCCGGCCCGGAAGAAGACCCGTATATCTGGCTCGAAGAAGCCCGCAGCGACGAAGCGCTGGCCTGGGTCGAGGCGGAGAACACGCGCACACTCGGCATGCTGGAAACCGATCCGCGTTTCGAAGGACTCAAGGCCGAAGCGCTCGCCATCTTTGACAGCGAAGACCGCATTCCCTTCGTGAGCTTTCGCCCCGATGGCCTCTACAATTTCTGGCAAGATAAGGAGAACCCCAAGGGCCTCCTGCGCCGCACCACGCTGGAAAGCTACAACAGCGATAATCCCGAATGGGAGATCATCCTGGATGTCGACGCGCTCGCCAAAGCGGAGGGCAAGGAATGGGTCTACAAGGGATCGACCTGTCTCCCACCCGCCCTTGAAAAGTGCATGATCGCGCTCAGCGATGGGGGCGAAGACGCCACCATCATGCGCGAGTTCAACATGACAACGAAGAGCTTCGTCGAAGGCGGCTTTGAACTGGCCGAAAAAAGCCAAGGCGGCATCCAGTGGGTCGATGAAGACACGCTGATGGTGGGCCGCGACTTTGGCGAAGGCTCGCTGACCGACAGCGAATACCCCTTCACCACCCGCGTGTGGAAACGCGGCACCGATATCGCGGACGCCAAGGAAATCTTCCGCGGCGAAGCGAGCGACGTATGGGCCGGCGCCAACCTGATGCGCGACGCGGCGGGCGAAATCCACGCCACCACCGCTTTTCGAGGCGTCAGCTTCCACGAAAGCGAATATTTCTGGCTCAACCCCGAGAACTACGAATGGGTGAAACTCGATATTCCGAAGAAAGCCTCGCCCTATGGCATCGTCGATGGGCACGTCCTGATGTCGACCGATGTCGATTGGGAAGTGGACGGGCAAACCTTCCCGGCGGACAGCCTCGTCGCGGTCAACCTGGAGGAGTTCAAGACAGACCCCAACGCGGCGAAGAAAACGCTGGTGTGGGCTCCGGGTGAACGCCAGACGAAGCGCGGCGGAGGAATCACCGCAGGCGCGCTTTACGTTGGCCTGCTCGACAACGTCGTGGGCAAGGTTCTGAAGTTCAACTTTGACGAAGCGGCGGGCGAATGGACCAGCGACGAGGTTGATCTGCCCGACAACGCCACCGTGGGCATCGCAGCGAGCTCGAACGAGAGTGAGCAGATCATGTTCACAGTCACCGACTTCCTCAACCCGACGACGCTTTACTACTCCGAAGCGGGCGAAACGCCGCAAGTGCTCAAGACGTCGCCTGCGCGGTTTGACGCGGCCGGAATGGACGTCGAACAGCACGAAGCGACGAGCAAAGACGGGACCAAAATCCCCTACTTCATCGTCAAGCCCAAGGGCATGGCGCTGACCGGCGAGACCGCGACGCTGATGACGGGTTACGGAGGCTTCCAGATCCCGCGTCTGCCGAGCTATCTTGGCTCGACCGGAAAGATGTGGCTTGAGAAAGGCGGCGCCTATGTGCTCGCCAACCTGCGCGGCGGGGGTGAATTTGGGCCGATGTGGCACCAGACTGCGATCCGCGAGAACAAGCAGCGCACCTGGGACGACTTTATCGCCGTGGGCGAAGATCTGGTCGCGCGTGGTTTCACCAGTCCCGAACATCTCGGCATCCAGGGTGGCTCGCAAGGCGGCCTGCTGGTCGGCACGGCGTTTACTCAGCGCCCCGACCTGTTCGGCGCGGCGATCGTCCAGATCCCGCTGTTTGACATGGTGCGCTATCACCTGATCGGGCGCGGCGCTTCGTGGATTGGTGAATATGGCGATCCGCGCATTCCCGAACAGCGCGCCTGGATCGATGGCTATTCGCCCTATCAAAAGATCGCGGAAGGCGTGGATTACCCAATGCCGTTCCTCTGGGCCTCGACCGCCGATGACCGCACCCATCCCGCCCACGCGCGCAAGGGCGCGGCCAAGCTGAAAGGTCTGGATCAGCCCTACCTCTATTATGAGGACACAACCGGCGGCCACTCAGGCGGTGTCGACAACGAACAGCGCGCCAAGCTTCAGGCGTTGCAGTTCGTTTACCTGATGCAGCGCCTGATGGACGATCGTTCAGGGGGTTGATCCAAGCGGTCTAACGGACAGACTCGCAAACCAAAAAAGGAGGCCCCGGCGACGCAATCGCCGGGGCCTCCTTTTTTGGGCACTGACCCCATTTGTAAAGCATACCGACACTTTTCCCTCCGTTCACCGCAGGCAGGGAACGCAGAACGGGGTTAGGACAGTTTTAACCCTGTTTGGAAAGACGCGCTTAAGTCTTTCAGCCAATTCTGTCTTCACCAAGCCCGCACATCCACCCTGGTCTATCGTTTGGGATCAACGGTTTGGGACGATGCGCCGCGGAGGAATTGGCCACCGAGGCGAAGCAGGAGACAGCAGAAATGGCGTATCCCCGCGACATGTCCATCGCCGATGCGATTAAGCAATACGGCCTACCCAAAAGCCACCGCGTTCACTGGTCCGACGCGCGCAAGGCGGATGTGGTTCAGGCCGTTCACGACCGCGTGATCAGCTTTCACGAAGCGCGCGAGCGTTACTTGCTGAGCCGCAACG
The DNA here is from genome assembly GCA_039814925.1 of Pseudomonadota bacterium. Classification (GTDB taxonomy): domain Bacteria; phylum Pseudomonadota; class Alphaproteobacteria; order Sphingomonadales; family Sphingomonadaceae; genus Erythrobacter. The sequence continues at coordinate 66,571 of JBCCAH010000006.1, read as the reverse complement.
AGTTCGAGCAGTGGGAACAGGATTACCCGCCTGAACGCCCACAGCGTGTGAGCCACGCGGCTCTCAACCGTCAGCGCGAAGACGCCTGAAGATCTGGTATCCCATAGGTCCGGCGCGGTCTTCCCCCTGGTCCGAAGCGTGATGGCGAGCCTTGGTCCGGCTCGCGATCGGCCCCCAAGGGCCTATGGGACCACCACTTCCATCATCACTTCGTTGCGGCGCATGCGCCCCGGCACCATCGGCGCGTCGTAAAAGGCGTATTCAAAATCACCCTTGGGCGTGAGGCCCTCTTTCGCGATCCAGTCGGTCAGGAACTCTTCCATCTGCGCCAGATCGCTGGCGGAACCGTAGCCGTTGAATTTTATCGTCGCCAGGCGGCGCGCTGGCACTGTGGTGATTGTGATGTCGTCCGGCGCGGTTGGAAGCGTGTCCATCGAGTATTTGGCCGGCATGACGAAGCGCATGCGCCACGTGTCGGTGTTGGTTTCTTCTTGGATGACGGGCGATGTCATCGCAATTTTGGCGTCCTGATCGACCTGCGGCGCGTCGACCCGATCCTGGATAACAGGGGCGGTCATCGCGATCTTTTCGCCGCCTTCGGGACGGTCCTGACCAAAGATATAGGCGGCAAGGCGCCGGAAACTGCGCCCGCTCGCTCCGCGCCGGTCGCCGGAATGGGTGACTTCGGCGACAATCATCGGCTCATAATCGCGCAATTCGAAAGCGTCGTCCGTTTTGACGACGGTGAACGCGGGCTCTTCGCTGTTGTCGCGATATTGGGCGTAGCTCACGCTGGCGAGCGCTCCAAGCGCCACAGCGATGCCCAGCCCAACCCCAAGCCGTTTCGTCCAACCCATGCGCTTGATCCTTTCTGCATTGCCTGGGATCAGCCGTTACGCGGGCCAAAGGTTCCCGGATGAGTGTGGTTTTGCTTTGGGTGATCACCCGCCCCTCCTCCCCGCCCGTCCACCAATGGTGCCACTAGGCTGTGGTGGACGGGCGGGGAGGAGGAGCGGGTGATCGGTGAGCGTTCGCGAACTCAAACAAATCAACGCCGCGTCGGCGCATGGAAATCAGGCGGTTTGGGCGAAACCCAATCCACGAACTTCGCCACCGCTTCATTAGCGCGGATGGCGGCTGGGTCATCGCCTATGCGCGCCAGTTCGCCATTCGTGAAGTTCGCGTGGATCGCCTTGTGGCAGATAGGATGAACCGGGACCGTCGCGCGGCCCTTTTTCGACTTGGGCACCGGGTGATGCCATTGGATCAGGGTCTCAAATGGGCGTCCGCACAGCCAGCAGGCCTGATCAGAGCGCTGCAATCAACCAAACTCGGTGAGCGAAAGCGTGTTTCCGTCGGGATCCTTGAACCACGCGACCTTTGCACCATCCGGAGCGGTCCAGACGCCGCGCTCGTCCTGGTCCATGAAATCAAAGCGTTCAAAGACCGCCCCGCGCGACCGCAACGCGTCGACCCTGGCGGCGATATCGTCCACCTGCCAACCGATCAGAGTGAAAGGAAGCGGCGCGAACTCGGGGACTTTCTGCACCCGCAGCATCGTACCCGCCGCGTCAAAGGCAAGCGAGAACGGGCTGTCCTCGGTCAACGTAAAGCCCATCACCTCTGTATAGAACGCGCGCGCCTCATCAGGCTTCGTGGTGGCCGAAAACAGAATCGGGATCATTGGCGTGCCTCCTTGTGTCAGCCTTTTTTCGCCGCTTCCTTCTTGCGCTTCATCGCGTCGTGAAAGCGGTCCGCCCAGCCGTCTTTGATCAGCTGTTCCGCGCGCACCATGCGCATTTCGCCCGCTGCGACGTCGCGGCTAACCGCGCTGCCGGCGGCTACAATCGCGTCGGCGCCGATATTGACCGGAGCGATCAGCGCGCTGTTCGAACCGATAAAGGCGCGTTCGCCGATCGTGGTCTTGTATTTGAAGTAGCCGTCGTAATTGCAGGTGATCGTGCCCGCGCCGATATTGGCGCCCGCACCCACTTCGGCGTCGCCCAGATAGGTGAGGTGGCTGGCCTTGGCGCCCTTACCCAGAACCGACTTCTTCATCTCGACAAAATTGCCGACAAAGCTGTCTTCTTCCATCACCGCGCCGGGGCGAAGCCTTGCGAAAGGCCCGGCCTGCGCGCCGCTTTGCAAGGTCGCGCCTTCCAGATGGCTGTAAGCCTTGATGTGAACGTGGTCGGCCACTCTCACGCCGGGGCCAAAGACCACGTGAGGATCGATGGTAACATCGCGGCCTAACACCGTATCATGGCTGAAAAAAACAGTATCCGGCGCGCGCAGGCTGGCGCCTTCGGCCATAGCCTGTTCGCGGCGGGACGCCTGCCATTTGGCCTCCACAACGGCGAGTTCGGCGCGGCTGTTGATGCCCGCGACCTCATCCTCGTCGGTCTCGACCGCAACAACACGGTCCCCGCGCGCGATTGCGCCGGTCGCTACATCGGGGAGGTAATATTCGCCTTGCGCGTTGTCGTTGCCGACCGCTTCCAAGAGAGTCCACAGATCGTCCGAATGCGCGACCAGCAGGCCTGAATTGCACAGCCGAGTCTTCTTTTCGCGCTCGGTCGCGTCCTTGAACTCAACCATCTTGCGGACTGTGCCATCGTCATCAGCAATGATCCGTCCGTAAGCGAGCGCGTCTTTGGGCCGGAACCCCAGCACCGCGACCGTCGCCTCGCCTTCAAGCGCTTCCACAAGCTGTCGTACCGTATGAGCGCGGACCATCGGAACGTCACCGAAGCACACAAGGATGTGGCCGGAGAACCCCTCCAGAGCCTTGCGCGCCTGCAAGGCTGCATGGGCGGTTCCATACTGTGGGCTTTGCACAGCCAGCTTCACATCTTCGCCGAGAAGCGCCTCATCAAGCTGTGAGCGTCCGTGACCCACCACAACAACAGTGTGCTTAGGACCAAGCTCCGCAAAACTGTCGAGCAAATGGAGGAGCATCGGTTTTCCCGCAATCGGGTGGAGCACCTTATGCAGATCGCTCTTCATCCGCGTGCCCTTGCCCGCAGCCAGAATAATTACAGCGAAGTCAGTCATGCATCGGCCCGTATGTCTGTTCAGTTGCTTTTTGTAACACGAAAGCTTTGAAAAGCTGTGACAGCAAACGCTTGCGGTTTGAAGCGCTTTCGACCACCGCAGGCCCACCATGAGCGATGTCCCTTTCGAAACGGTCGGATTCGACCTCGACGGCACCCTTCTCGATACGTTTCGAGACCTGGGCGCGGCGGTCAACCACGCGCTGGCCTTAGGCGGCTTTGCGCCAGTGCCGATGGAAAGCAGCCAGGACTTGATCGGCGGCGGCGCCAAAATGATGCTGGCGGCCGCGGTGAACGCACAGGGAGGTTTGCCGGGCGGTCTGGAAGGCAACGACTTTCGCTCGCTCTACAAAGCCATGCTGCGCTTCTATTCGGAGAACAACGCGGTCTACACCTCGCCCTACCCGCACGCCCGCGAGGCGGTGGCGGGTCTGGCCGCGCGCGGGGTCAAGATGGTCGTGGTGACCAACAAGTTTGAAAGCTTTGCCCGATCCATTCTGACCGAGCTCGATTTGCTCGACCCGTTTGAAAGCGTCATTGGCGGGGACACGATGGGCAAAGGTCCTGACGGAAAGTTCCGCTCCAAACCCTATCCCGATCCGATCATCGAAGCGCGCAAACGCTGCGCCGCCAATCCGGCCAACCCGGGCGCATTCGCCTTTGTCGGCGACAGTTCCTACGACGTGAAGGCCGCGCGCGCGGCGGGCGTTCCGGTGGTCGCGGCGGCCTATGGCTATTGCGACGCCCCGCCAAAAGAATTGGGCGCGGACGTGGTGATCGATTCGCTTGACCAACTGATCCCCGCGCTGGGAGCTCTTGAAGCGGTCAGCTGACCCTACGGCATCGCGCCAGGTTTCATTTTCTGCAATTCCCAGTGTTGCAACGCAGCACCAAAAGTGCCACGCAGCGCCCACCAATTGAGTTTACGCGCGCGTCAAGCTGCACAGGCCCAGCGCGCACCCCCAACGATAGAGTCTGAGAGGAAATTCCCATGAGCATCGACTTCAAGGATAAGGTCGCCATCGTCACCGGCGCCGGCGGCGGTCTGGGCCGCGCCTACGCGCTCGAACTGGCCAAGCGCGGCGCGAAAGTCGTCGTCAACGATCTGGGCGGCTCGCGCGATGGCACCGGCCACTCTGACATGGCTCTCGAAGTCGTCGAAGAAATCGAGAAAATGGGCGGCGAAGCGATCTCGAACGGCGGATCGGTCACCGAATACGACCAGATGGAAAAGATGGTCGCTGACGCCAAGCAAAAGTGGGGCGGCGTGCACGTCCTCATCAACAACGCCGGCGTTCTGCGCGACAAAACCTTCGCCAAGATGACCCCGGACGATTTCGAGTTCGTCCTCAAGGTGCACCTGACCGGTTCGGCTTTTGTCACCAAGGCGTGTTGGGAAACTTTCCGCGAACAAGGCTATGGCCGCATTCTGATGACCGCGTCCTCCACCGGCCTTTTCGGCAACTTTGGCCAGGCCAATTACGGCGCGGCCAAGCTGGGTCTCGCTGGCCTCACCAAGACGCTGCAACTCGAAGGCGCGAAGTACAACATTCGCGTCAACTCGCTCTCGCCGGTTGCCGGCACGCGCATGACTGAAGACCTCTTCCCTGAAGAAGCCTTCAAGCTGTTTGCGCCGGAAAACGTGGTTCCGGCCGCGCTCTTCCTCGTCAGCGAAGACGCCCCGACCAACCAGATCGTGGGCGCGGGCGCCGGCGGCTTCCACTCTTCGTGGGTTGTGATGAACGACGCCGTATGGCTGCCCGATGGCGAGCGCACCGTGGAAGGCTTTGCCGCCAACTGGGACAAGATCAACGAGTTCACCAACCTCAAGGCCCCGCAAAGCGGTTCCGAGCAGTCGGGCGCGATCCTGGCCGCGATGCAGAAAGTGACCGGAACTGGCCCCAGCAGCGCGCGCAGCTAAATCGACTCAAATCGATTCCAGAGAAGAGCGGGGAGCGGGAAACCGTTTCCCGCTTTTTTGTTTGACCGGGCGATCGCCGGCGTAAGGCCTTCGCCCTAATCCTCATCCACCGCCTTCACCAAGCGCCGCTCAACCGGCGCAAGCACATTTGCGAGATCGTGGCCCCGTTTCAGCACCTGTCCATGTTCGCCAAACAGCGTCCACATGCCCTGCTTTTTGCGCAAGGAGGGGCGCTTTTCGATCCGCGTCTGCGGGCGTTCGGCGGTGCGGCGGAAGGCGGAGAAGCTGGCGAAGGCTTTTTCAAAGTCCATCGCGTAATCGCGCCATTCTCCCGCCGCGACCATTCGGCCATAGAGATCGAGAATGCGCTGCAATTCGCCGCGTTCAAAGCCGACTTGGCTCGGCTGCTTTCCCGGAAAAGCGACAACCTGACCCATTGCCGGGCCGTTTCCTGCACTCATTAATCGTCAGTCCCGCTCTTAACGCCCAGATCCAATGTCGCCTGCATGGGCTTTGGTTCGGCCTGAGGCTTCTTTACTCTTGCCGGCTGCGCGGCTTTGAACGCCGCAAGATCCGCCTTTAGCGCGGCCAGTTCGCCTTCAAGCTTCTCGATGCAGTCCACGCGGTTGCCGTCTTCGTCCTCGCACAGCCCGGGCGTGGTGCCGTAGGGGATGAATTCCTTGATCCACTCTTCCGCCGGAACCAGCGTGGATCGCGCTTTGAATCCCACCATTGTCGCGCCCGAAGGTACGTTTTCCATCACCACCGCGTTGGCGCCCACTCGCGCTCTCTCGCCTAACGTGATGGGGCCGATGATCTGCGCGCCCGAGCCGATGATGACGTTGTCTTCCAAGGTAGGGTGGCGCTTTCCACCTTTCCCGTTGGTCGGATTCGTCCCGCCCAAGGTCACACACTGGTAGATCGTGACGTTGTCGCCGATCTCGGCGGTCTCACCGATGACGGTAAAGCCGTGATCAATGAAGAAGTTTTTGCCGATGATCGCGCCGGGGTGAATGTCGATCGCGGTCAGAAAACGCGAAAGATGGTTCACAACGCGGGCAAGGAAGAACAGCTTCGCCTGAAACAGCCAGTGCGCCACGCGGTGCAGGCCCAGCGCCAAAACACCCGGATACAGCAATATTTCCCAGCGCGAACGTGGCGATGGGTCGCGTGCACGAACCGAATCGAGATAGGCGGTCAGCTTGCCAAACATTCTCAATCTCCTTGGCGCTGCTTCCATCAGCGAAGCCGCAAGAATCCCATGGATCAGGCCCTAATGCAACCAAGCCCCTCTTGTTCCTAGAGAAGGTTCGCTTGCTCCGGCCCTTGCAAGGCTTCGAGCGCGGCGCGCCAGACCGACATGGTGGCGGGCGCGGCGCGTTCAAGGCTGATGCGATCGATGAGCCGCACCAGACGCTCCAGCGCGGCAAAGCTGCGGGTCGCGCGGGGCACCAGATAGTCGGTCGCGCCATCGGCCAGCGAAAGCCCGCGTTGCTCCGCAAAAGCCTCGATCAATTGCGCCGCCATGGCATCATCCGGCTCGTCGATTTCGAGATGGAGCGAGCCACCCAGACGCGATCGTAAATCGGGCAACGAAACTTCCCAAGGCCGCTTCCCCGTGATCAGCAGCAAGGGTTCCCCGGCCCGCGATCCGCCTTCCTGGCTGGCGTTCCAACGGTGAAACAACGAGTCTTCATCTTGTGCCTCGGCGTCGTCGATCACATCAATGCCCTGCGCCGCGGCCCATCGACCCAAGAGTGATTTTCCCGAACGCGGTGGCCCGGTCAGTATCGCGGCGTGGAACGGCCAACGCTCGGGGTCCTGCAAAGCCTCGATCGCGGTGGCGTTGGCGTTGCCGACAACGATGCGTGACGCTTGCCCCGCCCCTGCGGGCTCAAGGGGGAGAGCAATCTGAGAACCGGATGGGACAGCCTGGGCCATCGGTGCGCACCCCCGGTGCCGTTTAACGCGCGATTGCGAGCGTATCGCCGCTCTGGTTCACGCGGAAGCCGCGCGCGCGAAGCGCCTCGGCCAGCGCTGCCGCCGACCCGCCGAACCGCACGCTCATTACGGACGAGCCGCCCATGGCCGTGCTCGTCACCGCAACGCCGCGCACACCTGGTGTCCCGCGCACGCCGGACAAGGCCGCGTCAAAGGAGGCTGCATCAGGCGAAGCGAATTGCACCACAAAGGCACGCACTGGCGTCGCAGGGCCTTGTTCCTCTCCCGGCTGCTGCTGCTGCGTGCCCGACGCCACCGCACCCGCGTTCACCGCGGTCGTATCGGGTACACCGGCGACCACAGCGTCCTCGCGCGACTGCAAAGTGCGGCCGATATCAATCAGGCGTTGCAACGCCGGATCCACTGGTCCGGTTAGGGTTTCGTTCAAGGTTGGGTCTGGGCGCAGCTTGCCCTCCGAAAGCGCGGCTTCGTAAATTTGATCCATGCGCTTGACGCCTTCTTCCAGCGTTTCGGCCAAGGCAGTGGGGTCCGTGGCTGTCGCGGTGAAGGTTTCGAGCACCTTGCTGTCCGGGCCATAGCGTGCGGTGAAGGTCGCGGTGATGGGACCGCCGGGGAACTGATGCTCCAACCGTACGGCGGGCACCAACACATCGGCCGCGCTGTATTGGTCGAGAGTGCTGCGCCACCAGCTGCGGCTGCGACGACCGGTTTGGCCAAAGGTCAACAGCAGCGAATCGCCGCCCGCGCCGCTGGGCCGGACGTAATCGATCCGGCTGGTGCCCGGGTTGAATTCCGCCCAGGCGCGCTGCCACGGATTGCGCACCTCGAAGCTGGTGTAGGTGCCGGCGCTTGCCAACACCGGGATGACCAGCATTGGCGCGGAACTGCGCCCCTGCGCGCGGCCACCCAAGTAGCGTCCGGCGCGCTGACGGTCGAAGATCACGCCCAAAGTCGCGATATAGCGGCGCGGGCCCAATTGTTCGCGCTGGATGACGATGGACGAGACCAGCCCGGATATTTGCCCATCGGGAAGCTTTGGCCCGCCCGCTTTCGCCCAAGCCAGGCGCTGCGCCTGCCGCCAGCCGGATTGCCGTGCGTCCTCGGCGCTTTTGCCGGTCACATCGACATTGATCCCGCGCACCTCGATGTCCGAACTCGACGCGGTCGGCGCGATGCCGCGGTCCCCGGACACCTGCGCCAGAACGAAGGCATACGCCCCGCCCAACAGCGCCAGAGCGACACACGCCGCCGCGAAGGGCCTGAACCCACGCCAAATCGCGCTCCCTTGCGGTGCGAAAAGCGCCTCCAAAAGCGGCGAGGATGAAGATCGTTGCGTCGTCATCGGGGAAATCGCTTTCCCTTTGCCCAAAGGCGAGTGGAATTCCAAGCGCGAAAGGCTAAAGCCTGTGAGCATGTCCGGTAAGAACTCACCCTACACCTACGCCGACGCTGGCGTTGATATCGCGGCTGGCAACGCCTTGGTGCGCGCCATAGGCCCCTTGGTCAAAGCCACCGCCCGTCCCGGCGCAACCAGCGAGCTGGGCGGTTTTGGCGGCTTTTTCGACCCCAAGGCGGCGGGGTATAAGGACCCGCTGCTGGTTGCGGCCAACGACGGCGTGGGGACGAAGCTGAAACTGGCGATCGATTACGACCGTCACGACAGCGTCGGCATCGACCTGGTCGCGATGTGCGTCAACGATCTGATCGTGCAGGGCGCGGAGCCGCTGTTTTTCCTCGACTATTTCGCGACCGGAAAGCTCGAGAACGGCATCGCGCAGCGCGTGATCGCCGGGATCGCGGATGGTTGCAAGCAAGCGGGATGCGCGTTGATCGGGGGCGAGACCGCCGAGATGCCCGGCATGTACGCGGCGGGCGACTATGATCTGGCCGGCTTTTGCGTTGGTGCGGTGGAGCGCGGCGAGCAATTGACCGGTGAAAAGGTTTCGGCGGGCGATGTCTTGCTGGGCCTTGCTTCCTCGGGCGTGCATTCGAACGGCTATTCCCTCGTGCGGCGTCTGGCGGCGGATTTGGGCTGGAAACTCGACCGGCCCGCTCTGTTTGATCAGGAGCGCCTGCTGATCGACGCGCTGATTGAACCGACGCGCATTTACGTCGCCAGCTTGCTGCCGCTGATCCGCGACGGTCTGATCCATGGCCTTGCCCATATCACCGGTGGCGGCCTGCTGGAGAATATCCCGCGTATCCTGCCCGATGGCGCGCACGCCCATGTTGATGCGGATCTGTGGCCGCAGCCACGCCTGATGGCCTTCCTGCAAGCGCAAGGCGGGATCGAGCCGCAGGAAATGGCGCGCACCTTCAATTGCGGCGTGGGCATGGTGCTGAGCGTCGCGGCGGACGATGCGGACGCGGTGACCGCGCGGCTTGAGGAAGCGGGCGAAACCGTCATACGCGTGGGTGAAATTCGCGAGGGCGAAACCGGCTGCACCGTGCGCGGAAGCCAAGGGACATGGGGTGCACGCAAAGACTGGGAAGCGACTCATCTTGGCTGATGCGGGCGGCCCCAAGGCGAAGGTCGCGATCTTCATCTCGGGCACCGGGACCAATATGGCCGCGCTGCTCTACGCCAGCCGCCTTGAGAGCGCGCCCTACGAAATCGTCCTGATCGCCAGCAACCAGCCAGACGCGGACGGGCTGGAACTCGCGCGGCTTGAAGGCATTCCCGCCTTCGCGCATTCGCACAAAGGGCACAGCCGCGAGGACCACGACGCGGCAATGGAAGCGGCGGTGGTCGAAGCGGGCGCGCAGTACATCGTGCTAGCCGGCTATATGCGCATCTTGTCGGACGGTTTTGTCGAGCGCTGGGCGGGCCGTATCCTCAACATCCACCCCTCGCTGCTGCCCAAGTATAAGGGCCTCGACACCTACGCGCGCGCCATCGAAGCGGGCGATAGCCACGCGGGCGCGAGCGTTCATGTGGTGACGCCGGAATTGGACGCGGGCGAGGTGTTGGCGCAGGCCCCGGTGGCGATTGCAGCGGACGACACGCCGGAAACCCTCGCCGCGCGGGTCAAGATCGCCGAGCACCAGCTTTATCCGCGCGCGGTCGCCGACTATGTCAGCCGGGGCAACGATCCCGACGCGCTTTATGCGAAGGTCGCGGAACTCGCCCTCACCCTGCCCGAAACCCACGCCAAGGACAGCCACGGATCGCCCGGCTTTCGCGTCGGCACTGAGAAATCGGGCAAGTTCTTCGCGCATTTCTCGGTCAAGCATCATGGCAGCCCGCATATCGGCGTGCTGGTCAAAACCGGCGGGCTGGACGAAGTTGAAGGTCTCGCCGAAACGCAGCCCGAAACGTACTTCAAACCCGCCTATTACGGCGCAAGCGGCTGGGTGGGCATCGTCCTCAACCGCCCCGATATTGACTGGGATCATGTCGGCGAATGGCTGGAGCGCAGCTGGCGCAGCGCCGCGCCCGCGCGGTTGACCAAATTGCTCGACGCGGCGGATCAGTTTTGATGGGGGCATTGCCCGCTCGCGATCATCCTCTGGCGCGTTCCACCCGGATTGAGCGCGCCAATCGCTTTTTCGAGCGTGCCTGGGAGAAGGGGTGGCTACCACCGCCCGTGTTGCAGCCCGAGACGCTTTGGCAAAGCGCGGCCAGCAACTTGGGCGCGGAAGCGCGCGACGCCGAGATTGCGGGGCGGCGGCCGGAGGATGTCGCCGATTTTCGCGAGCGACTGACCCGGATCGCTGCGGCCGTTCATCAAGACGCCGACCTCAACGCGCTGGGCCGCGTTATGGCCTATGGCCAGCTGGAACGCGTGATCCGCAACCGGCTGTTGCTGGGGCAAAAATGGACGCGCGATCCGAGCCTGCTGGCCACCCGCATCGCGCCGCCGATCATCGTGATCGGCCATATGCGCAGCGGCACCACGCGCATCCAGAAACTGCTCGCGGCAGACCCCGCGCATTCGCACACCCGATATTGCGACGCTTTCCACCCTGTGCCCGGCTCGCTCATATGGAGGCGGGCCAAAGCGGCGGGCGAAATCGCCTTTTTAAAAGCGCTCAATCCCTGGCTGCAATCGATCCACCCCATCGCGAGCGGCGAGGTGGAAGAGGAGTTGGGTTGGCTCGCGGGCGCGTTGCAGCATTCGATTTACGAGGCGCAATGGCGGATCCCATCTTACTCGGCGTGGAGCGAGCAGCGCAACGCTTCGTCTATCTACCGCGAACTGGCGCGTGTCCTGCGCACCGATGCGGCGCATAGACGGCTGGCGGATCGCCCGCGCGTGATGAAAGTGCCCGTGTTCTCGGAGAACCTGCCAGAATTGCTTGCGGAGTTTCCCGATGCAAAGCTGATCGTGGCGGAGCGAGACCACGATGCCGTCCATCGAAGCGCCGTGTCGCTGGTTGCAAACCAGATGACGGTGCAGTCCGACAGCTGCGATCTGGCCGCCATCGAGACCGAATGGCACCGCAAGATCGCTCTGCGCGAAGAGCGGCGCGAGGCGGCTTTGCGCAATTGGGCCGGTCCGATCACGCGCTTGTCCTTTGATGAACTGACCGCCGACTGGGAATCGGCTATCAGGCAGGCCTACGCCGATCTTGGTATGAACCTGACCGAGCCCGCGCTTGCCGCTATGCGCGCATTAATGGCGCAGAGCGGCAAAAGCGCGCATCAGGCGCATTCGGCGCAGCTTTCACACTTCAAGCCCGCATAGAAAAAGGGCCGCCCCACCGGACGGCCCCTTCAAAGCTCAATAAGCCGGATTGGCTTAGCCAACGATCTCGTCGTCGTTGAAGAAGAACGCGATTTCGATCGCGGCGTTTTCTGCGCTGTCCGAACCGTGGACGCTGTTTTCGCCGATCGAAAGAGCGAATTCCTTGCGGATCGTGCCTTCAGCGGCGTCGGCGGGGTTGGTCGCGCCCATCACTTCGCGGTTCTTCGCGACGGCGTCTTCGCCTTCGAGGACCTGCACAACCACCGGCTCGCTCATCATGAATTCGACGAGTTCGCCGAAGAACGGACGCTCAGCGTGGACCGCGTAGAAGCCTTCAGCCTGCTCTTTGGTCATGTGAATGCGCTTCGACGCGACAACGCGCAGGCCGGCTTCTTCCAGCTTGGCGGTGACAGCGCCAGTGAGGTTGCGCTTTGTGGCGTCGGGCTTGATGATCGAAAAGGTGCGGGTGACCGCCATGGTGCATATTCCTTGATGTGAGTGAGCGCGCGTATGCGCGCGTGGGAGAGGATTTGCGCGGCCCCTACCCCCCAAGTCTCATCAATTCAAGTTTCGATTGAAACCAACCGCACGGCGTTGGCTGTGGGGGGCTCAATCGCCCCCGCGCCCGACGGTGAGCTGCGCGGTTGTGCCATCATCCTCCGGGCTGGCCATGATGGAAAAGGTCAGCCCGTCTTCGGATTCGCCGCCGACCATTTGCATACCATTGGTCGACATTTGCATCTGAATCTTGATGCCAGCGCTCTCGGCTTGCGATTTGTAGTACGCCGCGACCTCTTCCGGGCTGTCTTTGCTCGACATGGTAACGAGGCTTCCCGAACCGCCGGCCTGATTGACGGTGGTGTTGCTAACCACTTTGGCCCCCGGATAGACATTGAAACCGCCCGGCAGCTCCACCGGCACATCGCTGCCTGAACGCATAACCATGGTGCCGTCTTCGGTTTCGATGCTGAAATTGGATTCGCCGGAATCGGCGTCGATGGTGAATTCGCCGGTTTCGCCGTCTTCGCCTTCGACAGTGTAGGTCTTTTCCGAACTGCACGCCGCTAGCGCGAGAGCAAGTGCGGATGCCAGAGCCAGTTTCACACGCATGTGTTTCCTCCCAATGCCATGCGGGCGATAATCGCCCATCCACCGCTCAGGCGCAAGCGATCAGGCGACCTTCACCCATTTGCCGCCGTCCTGGCGGAAGAAAGCGCGCTCCAGTCCTTCGCGGTCGGACAACGCCTTCCACGTCTCGCGCGCGTGTTGCAGTGTCGCGTCGTCAAACAACAGAAACGTGCGCGCGAAATCGGGCGCGTCGCGGAATTGACCGTCGGCGAAGATCGCGTGGCTCGCTCCGTTGGCGGCCTGGATCGAGCCGGACAACAGGATCGGCTGGCGCTGTGCCCCCGCCGCTTCGGCCTCGCCATTGGCGAGGAAACTGTCCGGGCTGGCTGACCAAAGGCCTTTCGAGATAGCGGCGCGCTGCTGGGCTTCAGCGCTGACGACGAGCAGCCGCTCGCCCTGATCCAGCACACGCTGAGCGATCAGGGCGGTGACTTTCTCAACCGGATCACGGGAAAGTTGCCAGAAATCGATTTTCATAATCGTTGGGGGTGCCTAGCCCCCCGCTCCCTCCAGCGTTCTTTGCGCCCTACCGGTTTAGCCTGCGGCTGTGCTTCGCAACCGCTACTTGAGGGCAGCCACCCTCAGTCGGATTTCTTAATCCGCTTACACCGCTCCGAGCAATAGCGCACATTGCCCCAGTCGCGCTCCCACTTCTTGCGCCAGGTAAAGGGCAAGCCGCAAGCTTCGCAGATCTTCGAGGGAAGATCGGACTTTTTGCGCATCTTGGGCATCTTATCGGCCTACCGCTCCGCTACTTTAGACCTGCGCTCCTTACCCTTCGTAATTGTCGGCGATCACCTTATCGATCAGCCGCGCGCCCCAGCCGGTCGCGCCTTTGTCCCAGGTGTGACCCGGCTTGTCCGACCACACGGTGCCCGCAATGTCGCAGTGCGCCCAGGGCGTGCCTTTGTGGATGAAGCGACCGAGGAATTGCGCCGCCGTGATCGAACCCGCGCCGCGCGGACCGACATTCTTGATGTCGGCGATCGGGCTGTCGATCAGTTTATCGTAAGCCGGGCCAATCGGCATACGCCACAACTTGTCACCGGTCGCCTTGCCCGCGGAAAGCAATTGGTCGGCCCATTCGTCGTCATTCGAGAAGACGCCGGCGTGATCGTTGCCCAGCGCAATAATCATCGCTCCCGTAAGCGTCGCGAAATCGACGATGCGCGCGGGCTTGTAGTTTTGCTGCACCCATTCCAGCGCATCCGAGAGAACCAAGCGACCTTCCGCATCGGTGTTGAGCACTTCGACGGTCTGGCCGCTCATCGTGGTAACCACGTCACCCGGACGCTGCGCGTTGCCGTCGGGCATGTTTTCAACCAGCCCCATCACCGCGATGATGTTGGCCTTGGCTTTGCGCTTGACGAGGGCAAGCATACCGCCTGCCACGGCGCCTGCGCCGCCCATGTCCCACTTCATGTCTTCCATGCCGGGGGGCGGCTTCAACGAAATGCCGCCGGTGTCAAAGGTCACGCCTTTGCCGACAAAGGCGGTGGTCGCTTCGCCTTCTGCCCCGCCTTTCCAGTGGATCGCCAGCAGGCGCGAAGGGCGGATCGAGCCCTGCCCCACGCCCAAAAGCGCGCCCATACCAAGCTTTTCCATCGCCGGTTCGTCGAGCACGGTGATTTCCGCGCCGGTGCCCGCAAAGGCTTCCTCACACTTGGCGACAAAGCTTTCAGGATAAAGGATGTTGGCGGGCAGCGTGATCAGCTCTTTGGTGAACTCGGCACCGTCGGCAATGCACGATGCGCGTTCCCACGCGGTGTCCGTGCCATCGGGGGCGTTCACCACATGAACCTTCGTCAAAGTGATTTTCTTCTCATCCGCCATCTTGGTGCGGTACGCGTCAAACCGCCACGCGCGCAGACGCAGGCCGAACAGGACGCCGGCGGCTTCTTCGCCGGAAAGATCGGCGTGCCCGAGATCAAGCACCAGATCCGTCTCACCTGACGCCATGTATTTGGCCGCCAGCCCCGCGCCCGCCTTCTCGACATTGAGAGCGCGCGCATCGGCTTCGACCTTGCCCGCACCCGCCAAGGCGATCCGCTTCAGCGCGCCGTCGGTCATGGCAAACTGTTCAAACACCTGCCCCGCCGCGCCTTTGAAACGCGCCGCCTTCGCGCCATCGATGATCGCGGCATCAAGGTCATCAGGCGTATCGCCCTGATTAATGATCCGTGCCTTGAGGCGGACGCTGTCAGGAGTGGCGCTGACGAAATGGAACTGCATGAAATCTCCGATATTGCAAGCGAAGCGGACCGAGGCGGTGCAGGGTCGCGTCAAAAAGAGAATGCACAAAGCGCGCATATGGGCTCAAGAAACACAGGCGAAAGAGGCTGCGCACAGAGCCGCGAATGGCGATTGCGATTAGGCGCGAGCGGTGCAATAGGCAAGCCATGTCGGGAGGTTCCAAGTTGGCCTGTTTGCAGCGGCCATCACCGTGGCGCGCGCGCTGCGTTGGAGCGTCGCGCGTGGCGTTGGCGGGCGTCTTATGCGCTGGCGCCGTTGCCGCGCCCGCCAAGGCCTCGTCGCTGCTGCCGCCGCTAGTCGCGTCTCAAACCAGCGTTCAACCCGGCGCCTCTGCACCAAACACGCAGCCCATCAACAAAGCTGAACCGTCAATCGAACAGCGCCTGCTGGGCGAAACGATCGACTTCGAAGCCGAACAACTCGCCTATGACAACACCACCGACACCGTGATCGCGCGCGGCAACGTTGTGCTGCGCAGCGAGGATCGGTCGGTGCGCGCGGATGAGGTCGTCTGGGTTCGCGGCGAAGGGCGCATCTACGCGGCGGGCAATATCCGCCTGGTCGATGAAAGCGGCAACGAACTCTACACCGAAGCGCTGGAGTTGACCGATCAGTTTGAAGCGGGCGCGATGAGCCGCTTGTTGATCGCGCTTCGGGCTGGCGGGCGTCTGGCGGCCAACAGCGCCGCGCGCGGGGAAGATGGCACGATCCTCTTGACCGACGCCGCTTACACCGCCTGCGCCGTCACCGATGACAAAGGGTGCGATAAAGACCCCAGTTGGCGGATTACCGCCGATACGGTCCGCTTCGATGCCGAAACCAACAAGGTTAGCTTCACTGGCGCCATGCTGGAACTGTTCGGTGCGCGCATTTTACCGCTGCCTGGTCTGACGATTCGCACCGATGGCCGCGCGGAAACGGGTTTCACCAACCCCAATTTCCGCATCTCAAACGTCAACGGGATTGAGGTTTCGGGCGAATATTACGCCCGGCTCGCGGACAATCAGGACCTGACGCTGGGCGCTTACGTTTTCAGCGAAGTCGCGCCAATGGCGAGCGCGCAATGGCGGCACCTGACTGAAAAGGGCGCCTATCAGATCACCGGTTACGCCACCGCGTCGAGCCGCGTGTCCGATTTCACCGGCGTACCCGAAACGCAAAGCGATCCGCGCGGTTACCTGTTTGCCAATGGCCGGTTCCAGTTTAGCCCGGAATGGAGCCTCACGGGTTCCGTGCGCCTCGCCAGCGACCGTACCTTTTTGCGCCGCTATGATCTCAGCCGCGATGACCGATTGCGCTCGACGATCAATCTGGAGCGGATTACCGACAATTCGTATCTGAGCCTCGCGGGTTGGGCGACGCAGACTTTGCGGATTAACGCCGAACAGGGCCAAATCCCGGTGGCCCTGCCCGCATTCGACTATCGCCTCAATCTCGATGATCCGGTGCTTGGCGGGAACGTCCAGTTGCAAGCCAACACACTCGCGCTGGTGCGCAACGACGGGCAGGACACGCAGCGCGCTTTCGCTGGGGCGCGGTGGGATTTGCGGCGTCTGACCGGGCTTGGCCAGGTGGTGACGTTCAGCGCGCTGGCACGGGCAGACATCTACAACACCGACAATATACTGGCGACGCAAACACTGGTTTATCGCGGGACCGAAGGCTTCACGGGCCGAGCCATTGCGATAGGCGCCGTGGATGTCGAGTGGCCCTTCGTCAACGAAGCCTTTGGCGGGACACAGGTCATCACCCCGCGCCTGCAATTTGTCGCTTCCCCGCCGATCCGAAATCTCGCGGTGCCCAACGAAGACGCGCGTGCGATTGATCTGGAGGACTCCAACCTTTTCGCGCTCAACCGTTTCCCCGGATACGACCGGGTCGAAGACGGAGCGCGCGTAACCTGGGGCATCGACTGGGAGCTGACTAAGCCGGGCCTGCGCGTCAAAACCAATGTTGGCCAGTCCTATCGTTTTGAAGATCAGGAACAGATCTTCCCCGACGGCACCGGCCTTTCTGAACGCGTGTCCGATTTCGTCGGACGCACCGAAGTGCGCTGGCGCAATTTCATCCAGTTTACCCACCGCTTCCGCGTCGACAAAGACAACCTCGCGGTGCGCCGCAACGAAATTGACGCGGCGGTGGGCAGCAAACGCACCTATGTGGAACTCGGCTATCTGCGCCTAAACCGCAACATCACCGAGGTTGAGGACCTGCAGGATCGCGAGGAAGTCCGCGCCGCTGCGCGTGTGGCGTTTGATCGCAATTGGTCGGCCTTTGGTTCGGGCGTTTTCAACCTGACTGACGCGGATGAGGACCCAGTGTTCCAGCCCGATGGCTTTGAACCCATCCGCACGCGTTTGGGCGTGGCCTATGAAGACGATTGCATCGAATTCGGGCTCACCTGGCGGCGTGACTTTATCAGCGCGGGCGACGCAGCGCGGGGCAACTCGTTCCAGCTATTCTTTGCCTTGCGCAATCTCGGCTTCAATTAAGCCGGGTCGACCCGCAAATGCGCTTTTGCACAGCCCGGCCCGACCGCACCGCGTAGCGTTGGCATTGTACAGAAAAGGCGCTAATAGGCGCGACGTCAGGGCGCTTGCGCGGCTCAGCGCCCGTTCAGATGCCGCCCGTTAATCGGGACACTGAACGGACAACGCCCAGCCATTTTGGGGCCTCAACGAGGCCAGAGCAGATACACAAGCTGACGGAGTTCCATGAGGGGTCTGGAGCGTCATCGGCACTAGAATTGAACATTCGGGATTCGAATATGCGGTTTAAGGACATGAATTTGAAAGCGACATTCACTTCGCTCAGCGCGGCGGGCCTTCTGGCCTTGGGCGCTGCATCCATGGCCGGGCTCACCAGCGCAAGTGCACAGACCGTCGCGCAGCCCACGGCCGACAACCCGCTCGGCCTGCCCGAGACGATCAACATCATCGGCAACAACAACCCCAACGAGCGCAGCGCAACCGCGATCGTCAACGGTTTCGTCATCACCGGCACCGACGTCGATCAGCGCGTGGCGCTGGTCACCTCCGCCTCCGAAGCCAAGGTTTCGGACGAAGAGCTCAAGCGTTTGCAGGTCCAGGTTTTGCGTAACCTGATCGACGAAACGCTAAAGATTCAAGCAGCCGAAGCTCTGGAGTTGAAGGTCGAACGCGCGCAGATTCAGCAAACCTACGATCAGCTCGCTGGACAGAATTTCTCCGCCGATCCCAGCCAGATGGATTCGTATTTGCTCTCTATCGGTTCCTCACCAACCGCGCTCAAACGCCAGATTGAAGGTGAGCTAGCTTGGGAAAACCTGCTGCGCCGCAACGTGAACCCCTTCATCAACGTCGCCGCCGAAGAAGTGAACGAAGTGCTCAAACGGCTGGAAGAACAGCGCGGCACCGAAGAGCACCGATTGGGTGAGATCTACCTCTCCGCCACGATCGAAAACCGCGAAGCCGTGCTGCAAAACGCGCAGCGCATTGTGCAGCAATTGCAGACCGGTGGCAGCTTTGTCGCTTACGCGCGCCAGTTTTCTGAAGCTTCGACAGCGGCTGTCGGCGGCGATCTGGGCTGGGTGCGATTGGGCCAATTGCCCCCCACCCTCGCCGAAGCCGCGCGCTCGATGCAGCCGGGACAACTGGTCGGCCCGATTGAGATTCCGGGTGGCTTTTCGATCCTTTACATGATCGACCGTCGCCAGATCCTCACCGCTGATCCGCGCGATGCGATGCTCAGCCTCAAACAAATTTCGATCGCGTTTGAACCGGGCACCGAACAGGCCGCCGCCGAAGCGAAGATCAACGAATTCACAACCTACATTCAAGGTCTGCGCAGTTGCGCGGACGCCGATCTCGCGAAGCAAGCCATCGGCGCAAGCGTTGTGACCAACCCGCAAATTCAAGCGCGCCAACTGCCCGAAGCCCTGCAGAACCTTATCCTGCAACTTCAGGTGGGCCAGACCACGCCCGCTTTCGGGTCTCCCGACGAAGGCGTCCGCGTCCTGATGCTGTGCGGGCGCGATGATCCCAAGGCGGCGAACACGCCGACCTTCGCATCGGTCGAACGCCAGATCGAGGAAGAGCGGATCAACCGCCGCGCTCAGCGTTACCTGCGCGACCTGCGCAACGACGCCTATATCGAATACAACTGATCATTCCGCTTAGGTGAGACCAGCCAGCCCTCCCCCGCTTGCGCCTGACGCGCCTTTGGCGGTGGCCTTGGGCGATCCGTCGGGGATCGGGCCAGAGCTGATCGTGGCCGCCTGGGCCGCGCTGCACCAAGATAAGAGCCTCGCCCACCCGTTCTTCGCGGTCGGGGGGATAGAAGTCCTGCGAGCCGCAGCCGAAAAACGTGGCATCGACTGCCTAATGGTGCCCATCGCCGAAGCGAGCGAGGCGCCGATGGCGTGGCAAGTCGGGCTGCCCGTGCTCGCGGGCATTGATGTGGACTACACGCCCGGCACACCTTCCCCCGATGGAGCCAAGGTGGCGCTCACCTCTTTGCGTTGGTCGACACAATTGGCGCTGCGCGGCGATGTTGCCGGGATCGTCACGGCGCCGGTGGCCAAGAACGAGCTGACGGCCATCGGGTTTGAACATCCCGGCCAGACCGAATTCCTCGCCGCCGCTTGCGGGCGTCAGCCCGATGCAGCGGTTATGATGCTCGCCGGGCCAACTTTACGCACCGTCCCTATAACTGTCCATTGCGCGCTGTCGGATGTGCCTGAGCGGTTGACCCCCGAATTGCTGCTCAAGAAAGCGGTCATCACCCACCTCGCCCTCAAACGCGATTTCGGCCTTGAGAAGCCACGCATCGCGGTCGCCGCGCTCAACCCCCATGCGGGCGAAAACGGCCAGTTCGGCGACGAGGAAACCCGCATCATTGCCCCCGCGATCAGCGCGCTGCGCTCCGAAGGGCTCGATGTGTTTGGCCCCGTGCCTGGAGACGCCTTGTTCATGCCGCGCGCGCGCGATGGCTATGACGTGGCGCTGTGCATGTATCACGATCAGGCGCTTATTCCCTTGAAAGCGTTGGAGGTAGACGAAGGCGTCAACGTGACGCTGGGCCTGCCGATCATCCGCACCTCGCCCGATCACGGCACCGCGTTTGATATCGCCGGCAAACGGATCGCGGATCCGGGCGCCATGATCGCCGCCATCCGCATGGCGAGCGAATGCGCGACCGCGCGCGCAGCTATCCCCGCCCATGGCTGACCCCCAACCTGCTGAGAACAGTCCGGCGCTGCCGCCGATCCGGGAGATCATCGCGCGTCACGGCCTCTCCGCGTCCAAGGCGCTGGGACAGAATTTCCTGCTCGACGAACAGTTATTGGGCCGCATCGCCGCGATACCGGGCGATCTAAGCGGCGCCCGCGTGCTCGAAGTCGGCCCCGGCCCCGGCGGCCTGACCCGCGCCTTGCTGAGAGCCGGCGCGCGCGTCACCGCGATCGAGATGGACACGCGCTGCCTGCCAGCTTTGGCCGAATTGGGCGAGGGGTTTCCCGGCCAACTCACCGTGATCGAAGGCGACGCGATGAAGCTGGACCATGGCGCGATCATGGATGGCGAGCCGTTCCATATCGCATCCAACCTACCCTACAATGTTGGCACCGCTCTCTTCACCCGCTGGTTGGATGGAGCCGAATGGCCGCCGCAATGGTTGTCGCTCACGCTGATGTTCCAGCGCGAGGTGGCCGACCGCATCGTCGCCCAATCGGGGACAAGTGCCTATGGACGCCTCGCCGTGCTCGCCCAGTGGCGCAGCGCGGCCAAACTCGCGCTCAAAGTCCACCGCAGCGCCTTCACCCCGCCGCCCAAGGTCATGAGCGCCATCGTCCATGTCACGCCAAAAGAAGCCCCAGAAGGCGTTTCTCCTGCAACGCTTGCCCGCCTGACCGCCGCGGCCTTTGGCCAACGCCGCAAGATGCTGCGTCAAAGCCTCAAATCCGTGCCCGGCGCGCTCAATGCGTTGCAAACGGTAGGCATCGAAGAAACCCGGCGCGCCGAAACGGTAAGCGTGGCCGAATTTGTAGCCTTGGCACGCACGCTGGAAACCTCGCATTAGGCATTTCTTCCTACACCGTGCGCGCTAGCCGACAAGGAGTGCGCAGATGTTCGAATTCAACAAAAGCAAGCGTTTGATCGAAGGCCCGGTCGAATTCACCGCAGAAGTCGAGATCGACCGCCCCGCAAGCGAGGTCTTTCCGCTTGTCGATATCGCCGACCCGCGCTTCAAACACGCGCAAATGGGCGCGAAAGTTTCAGCCGCCAACGGATCAGACACCGTCTATGAGCTCACCCTCGAAGAGATGGACGACGTCGTGTTTCGCTTCACCGTGCTTGAGCGAGTTGCGGGGGAGCGGCTGAAACTCGAAGCCGTCACCGATCCGCAGATCAATGCGCTCGAAAAATCGATCGAAATACACGCCATCGAACCGATCAACGACACCGCTTGCCGAGTCACGCTGAACACGATCGCGACGTTTGATCCTGAACTTTCGGACGAAGAAGTCACCGGGGAAATTGCGATGATGAACGAAGCGGTCATGGGCGATCTGGAAAAGCTTAAAGTGCTCGCTGAAGACGGGCTTGAAGCTTTGCAAGCGTTGGAAGAGGCCGAGATGGGCTTCGACATTGAGTTTGATCTGGGTGAGCTCGACATCGATTGGGACGATATCGAACCCGAACAATAAGTGCGATCGCATGCGCTGGCTCCGATAGGGCGGAGCGGCTATGCGTCGGTCGCATGACCGACCCGACAGACGAAACCTTTGCCGCCATGCTCCACCACCGCGCGGGTGGGCTGGAGCCGGGCGATCCCTTGATGCCGCCGATTGCTCCGGCGAGCTTGTACCACCTGCCCGGTGAACCGACGGCGGAGCATCAATACGGCCGTTGGAGCAATCCGACATGGACGGCGCTGGAAGAGGCGCTCGGCGTCTTGGAAGGCGCCCCGTGTGTGGTTTTTCCCTCAGGTATGGCGGCGATTGCCTCGGTTGTGATGAGCTTCACACGGCCCGGCGACCGCATTCTCATGCCGACCGACGGCTACATGGCGACGCGGGTTCTGGCGGACACCTATCTGGCTCCGCGCGGCGTTGAAGTAGACTATTGCGCGCAATCGGAAATGGAGGAGCGGGACTTTAACGGCCTGACACTGGTCTTCATCGAAACGCCGACCAACCCTGAACTCCACGTGGTCGATATCGAAGCGCTGGCGGCCAAGACGAAGGCGGCGGGCGCGTTGCTGGTGGCCGACAACACGACCGCCACTTGCCTTGGGCAGCGCCCGCTGGATCTGGGTGCGGATATTGTCGTCGCGTCGGACACAAAGGCGCTGAACGGGCATTCAGACGTGCTGATGGGCCACGTGGCAACGCGCGATGAGGGCGTGGCTGAAAAGATCCGCACATGGCGCAAGCTGGTCGGCGCGATCCCCGGCCATTTTGAGGCGTGGCTCGCCTATCGCGGGCTCAAGACCTTCGACGTGCGGTTTGAACGGATGTGCAACTCCGCTCAGGCGCTGGCCGAGCGGTTGCAGGCGCATTGCGCCGTCAACCACGTTTCCTATCCCGGCCTTCCCAGCCATCCCGGCCACGCCATCGCCAAGCGTCAAATGCGCCGTTTTGGTTCGGTCGTCAGCCTGACGTTTGAAAGCGCCGCAAAAGCCGAAGCCTTTATCGACGCCGCCCAATACATCGTGCCCTCCACCAGCTTTGGCGGCGTCCACACCACCGCCGAACGCCGCGCGCGCTGGGGCGATGCAGTGCCGGAAGGGTTTGTCAGGCTCTCGGTCGGGTGCGAACCGTTCGACGCGCTTTGGGCGGATATCGAACAGGCGCTCAGCTGATCCCCAGCGAGCGATAGCAAAGATACATCACAATCGGCGCAAGACCGATACTCAGCCCTCGCGTGATCCATTGACGGGCAATTTCGGGCGCCTCGTTTTCCAATTCCCCGGAGGCGCGGTAGAAGAACGCGAGCGCGACGAGAGCGGCCAACGTCCCCACGGCCAGAAAGCTCGCCGCCACGAACAGGTCGGCGTCATGGCCTCCTGAAACGCCGCCCACCCCTGCAAACAGGGCCAGCACTGGCGCAACGAAAAATGCGACCACGGCGATCCCCACGATCGGGGCAAGAGGGCTCAGCGCAAGCAGCAACACCGCCAAATGCCCCGCGATCGAGAAGTAAAAGCGTCGCTTTTCCATGAGTCAGAGCCTTGACCAGTTTGCGAGGGAGGCGTGAACGGTGGTCATCATGCCGCCTGCACCCCGCGGACATGTTCGGCACGCTCAAGCATAAGCGCGAGGACATCCGATCTTTGCGCGGCCCATTCCATGATGGTTGAGAACATCAGGATTTCGAGGCCTTCCACCCCGTCCATGCGTATCGCGTATTCATCGCTCAACAAATCCCACTTGGCGGGCACGACGGTCATCTTCGCAAACGGCAGAAACAGGTCGCGGCAACCGAATTTGAACGGCGGTACAATCGAAAGGGTCAACCCGCCGCGATGCACGCCGACAAAGACCGGCGGATGGCGTCGATTGGCGTCGAGATCGCCCGACAATGGCCCCCATCGATAGCCGGGCTTTGAGAACCGCAAAGTACCGGCCATCTTTCTGGCCAGCGGTTTGCGCGGTTCGGTTTGGAGATAGAGCGTCTCGAACTCACGCCAACGCGAAAGCCCTGCGTGCATGATATAGACCGCAACCGCGCCAAAGAAGGCAAAGCTCAACGCGGCGACAAAGGTCAGGTACGCCTGCTCGATAATCTCGCCCACGATGTCCGTTCCATTCTTCCCACGATCAGAATGCCTGTTCGCCGAGAAGACTAAACGAGAGGGGTGCAGAAAGCGTTTATCCCGCCTTCTTCACCTTACGCCACTGGTGCAAAAGCGGCTCGGTATAGCCGCTGGGCTGTTCGACGCCCTTGAAGATCAGGTCCTTGGCCGCGCTGAACGCGGGCGCCTCTTCGTTGCCGATCAGCGGCACATAGCTTGGATCGCCCGCGTTCTGCGCGTCGACCTTGGCGGCCATGCGCGTGAGGCTGTCCATCACCATCTCCTCGCTGACGACACCGTGGTGCAGCCAGTTGGCGATGTGCTGCGAGGAGATGCGCAAAGTCGCGCGGTCCTCCATGAGTCCCACATCGCCCAAGTCGGGCACTTTGGAGCAGCCCACGCCCGCATCGACCCAGCGCACCACGTAACCCAGCAGACCCTGGCAATTGTTGTCGAGCTCCTCGCGAAGCTCATCCTCGGGCCAATTGGTGTTTTCCGCCAGCGGGATGGAGAGCAGCGCGCCGAGGCCCATGGGTTCGGGCAGGTTCTTCTGAATGTCGAAGACGTTTTCCTGATGGTAATGCAGCGCGTGCAGGGTCGCAGCGGTGGGTGATGGCACCCAGGCGGTGTTGGCGCCCGCGCGCAGGTGGCCGATCTTCTCGAACATCATCTGCCCCATCAGATCGGGCGCGGCCCACATGCCCTTGCCGATCTGCGCGACGCCCGAAAGGCCGTGTTTGAGGCCGATTGCGACGTTGCGCGCTTCGTAAGCGAGCAGCCAATCCGAACCCTTCATCGCGCCTTTGCGCATCATCGGGCCGGCCTTCATCGAGGTGTGGATTTCATCGCCCGTGCGATCGAGGAAGCCGGTGTTGATGAACACAATCCGGTCCTTCACCGCGTGGATACAGGCGCCCAGATTGGCCGACGTGCGGCGCTCTTCATCCATCACGCCGACCTTCACGGTGTGGCGCGGCAGGCCAAGCAGGTCCTCGACCGCGTTAAACAGATCATCGGTGAAGGCGCATTCTTCCGGCCCGTGCATCTTGGGCTTCACGATGTAGATCGAACCATGCTTCGAATTGCCGTATTTGGCGTGGCCTTCGACGTCGATGGCGCTGATCGCGGAAGTGAAGACGGCGTCCATGATGCCTTCAGGGATTTCGCTTCCGTCTTCCAGCCGAATGGCAGGGTTCGTCATCAAATGCCCGACATTGCGGACAAACATCATCGAGCGGCCTGAAAGCGACTTCTCTGCGCCGTGGCGATCGGTGTAGGCTTTGTCGCCGTTGAGCGTGCGCGTCATCGTGCGCCCGCCCTTGTCAAAGCTCTCTTCCAGATCGCCCCGGATCACGCCCAGCCAGTTGGTGTAGGCGAGCAGCTTGTCCTCGGCATCAACCGCCGCGACCGAGTCTTCGCAGTCGGCGATGGTGCTCAAAGCGGCTTCGACGTTGATATCGGCGATGCCCGCCTTGTCGGTCTTGCCCACCGGCGTTTCGCGGTCGAAGACGACCTCGACGTGCAGGCCGTTACTCTTGAACAGCAGGCCCTTCTCGGTCTTGCCAACATATTGGCTTTCATCGACCAGCTTGCCCCGAAGCTCATTGGCATTCTCATCCGCGAGGTCGGCCCAGCTGTGGTCCACGAGCGGCAGCGCAGAATCGAGGAATTCGCGCCCGCGCGCGATCACCGCAGCGCCGCGTTCCTCGTCATAGCCGCCTGGACGGGCCGCCGGCGCGTCCAATGCGTCAGTGCCGTAAAACGCGTCATAGAGCGAACCCCAGCGCGCGTTGGCCGCGTTGAGCAGAAAGCGCGCGTTGAGGATCGGCACCACCAGCTGCGGGCCGGCCATGGTCGCGATCTCAGGGTCAACGTTCTGCGTGCCGATGGTGAAGTCGCCGGGTTCGGGCACGAGATAGCCGATTTCGGTGAGGAACGCCTTATATTCCGCCGCATCATGCGGCTTTCCGCGCCGCTCTTGGTGCCACGTATCAATCTTCGCCTGAAGGTCCTCGCGCTTGGCCAACAATTCGCGATTGCGCGGGGTGAATTCACTCAAGAGCTTCGCAAAACCCGCCCAGAACGCGTCCACATCGCGCCCAAGCGGCGTCAGGACTTCAGTTTCAAGGAAAGTGGCCAGCCGCTCATCCACCGAAAGGCCGGCGCGCAGGGTCATCGTGGTCATGCAAAGGTCCTCGTAAACGCGATTCAAATCGGTTCCTGGGGAGGAGGACGGTTGCGCCTATGAAGGCCGAACGCGGCAATTGCAATGCCACTTTTGACCGACTTTTTGCCCGGGGTTGGAAGTGCGCAGCAAGCAAGCTAGGCAAGTCGCTCACGGGGTCTGTCCAATTGGGAATTGTCTATGAGCATGCGCCTGCGCGCCGCGCGTCTTTCGGATCTGGAACATCTGTACGAGATGGCCAAGCTGACAGGTGGTGGCTTCACCAACCTGCCCGCTGATCGCAAGGCGCTGTCAGGCAAGCTGGAGCGCGCGGCGGAAGCCTTCGCCAACACCGGCGAGGAGCTGGCGGATGAGCAATTCGTGCTGGTCTTGGAAGATGTGCAATCGGGCGCGGTGCGCGGCACGTGCCAATTGATGACGCAGGTGGGACAACAATGGCCGTTCTACTCCTACCGCCTCAACACGCTTACCCAATATAGCCAGGAATTGGACCGCACGGTGCGCACCGAGATGCTCAATCTCGTCACCGATCTGGAAGGCTACAGCGAAGTGGGCGGGTTGTTCCTCCACCCGAATGAACGCGCCGGAGGGCTCGGCCTGTTGCTGGCGCGCTCGCGCTATCTGTTCGTCGCGATGCACCGCGCGCGTTTCGCCGACAAGATCATTGCGGAATTGCGCGGCATCATCGATGAGCGCGGGGATTCGCCGTTTTGGGACAACGTCGCAGGCCGTTTCTTCGGCATGAGCTTTAACGAAGCGGACTATTTCAACGCGATCAACGGCAACCAGTTTATCGCTGACCTGATGCCCAAATATCCAGTCTATGTCGCCATGCTGGACGCCGACGCGCGCAAGGTGATCGGCACCCCGCACCTTTCAGGACGCGCGGCGATGCGGATGCTGGAGAACGAGGGTTTCCGCTACGATGGCTATGTCGACATTTTCGATGGCGGACCGACGATGGTGGCGGTGACAGATCAGGTGTCGAGCGTGGCAAACAGCCGCTCGGCGACCTTGGCGGGTGTTGGTCTTGGGGAAGGCGAGCGCGCGATCATCGCGACGGGCAAGCTTGACACCTTCCGCGCCTGCTATGGCGCGCGCGCGTTCGATGAAGATGGCGGGCTGGTGATCGATTCCATGGCCGCGGACACACTGGATGTAAGCCCAGGCGATACGGTGTGGAGCGTGGCTCGATGACCCTAAAGGAAATCAATTTCGACGGGATCGTCGGCCCCAGCCACAATTACGCAGGACTCAGCCTCGGCAATATTGCGAGCGCCAGCCACAAGGGCGATCCCTCCTACCCGCGCGCCGCCGCGCTTCAGGGTGTGGCCAAGATGCGCGGCAATTTGGCGCGGCTGGGTGTGCAGGGCTTCCTGCTGCCCCTGCCCCGCCCCAATTCGGCGCTGGCCGAACATCTGACGCTCGACGACACCGCGCCGCCGCAATTGCTGGCCGCGACGTGGTCCGCCTCGAGCATGTGGACCGCCAACGCGGCGACCGTCTCCCCCGCAGCGGACACGCGCGATGGCAAGTGCCACCTGACGCCCGCCAACCTCGTCACCATGCTGCACCGCGCGCAGGAATGGCCCGACACCATGGCCCAGCTCGAAGTGGCGTTTGGCAATAAGGACCATTTCGCGATCCACTCCGCTGTGCCGCCCACCTTTGGCGACGAAGGCGCGGCCAACCACATGCGTTTTTGCGAGACGCACAGCGCCGAAGGGGTGGAGGTGTTCGTTTACGGAAAGCCGGGCGGCAAGTTCCCCGCGCGCCAGCACGAACAGGCCAGCCGCATGGTTGCGCGCCTGCACGGGCTTGATCCGGCCAGGTGCGTTTTTGTCGAACAGAACCCCGCCGCCATCGAAGCGGGCGCGTTTCATAACGACGTCGTCTCGGTCGCGAACGAACGCGTCCTGTTCACCCACGCCGAGGCCTTTGCGGATCAGGAAGGCGCCTACGAAGCGATCCGCGCGGCCTTCCCCGCACTCGAAGTGGTCGAGGTGCCCAGCGACGCGGTGAGCCTTAAAGAAGCGATCAAGACCTACCTCTTCAACGCCCAACTGGTCACCCGCCCCGATGGCACGATGGCTCTGATCGTGCCCGAGGAATGCCGCGAAAGCGCCAGCGTGTGGACCTATTGCGAGGCTCTGATGGACAGCAACGGACCCATCCGCGAAGTCATCCCAGTCGATGTGCGCCAGAGCATGGCCAATGGCGGCGGGCCAGCCTGCCTGCGCCTTCGTGTCGTGTGCGATCCAGCGACGGTCGATCCACGCTTTGTGCTGGATGAGGCCAAGGCCGATTTGCTCGAAAAGGTGATCGGCGCAACGTGGCCCGAACAGATCGATCCGGCGGATCTGGGTTCCGAAGCGCTGGCCAAATCGGTGGTCGACGCGCGTTATGCACTGCTCGCCGCGCTGAACCTCGCACAGCTTGGTTAACGCGTTTGCACCCGCGCGTCGGGTTCGCTTACACTCCTTGCACCGTTAACCACCGCAACCCGCAGCCCGCCTGACTTGGCACGGGCGTTGCAGTCCAAAACGGTTAAGGAGAGACCATGCTCAAAAAGATCGGCAGACTGTTTGTGATCAAGACACGCTTTGAAGCGTTCGTGATCATTTACGCTCTGGCGCTCGGAGCGACCTCTCGTGGATCGACCTATCTCGATTTGATGCCCGGCTGGCCCGGTCAGGTTATGTTCGCCGCCGCCACCGGCGCGGTCTTTCTGGGCGGCGCGGCCATCCTTGATGGCATCAGAGCAAAGCGCGAGCTGGAAGAGTTGAAGGCCTTGATCGCCAACCAGAGCAACGCGGAACGAGACGAGCGATAGCGCGGCTATCGCACCGGCTGTTTATCAAGCCAATCGAGGTCCTCACGCATCGGCTCGCCCGCTTTGTCAAAACGCGGCAGGAGCACGAGGTCATCGATATTCGCGACCTCAAGCGTCACTTGCTTGTTGCGGTAATCCAGCCGCCCACCCTTCCAGACCGGCGTCAGACGCGGCGCGCCGCGCACGACGATCCGGCGATTGATCAGCAGGCCCGACAGGGCGGACATCGTAGGCTTGATCTTTTTGGGAGCGGTCTTCTCGGCCTCACCTTCAACGACGATATCGGCGTCCTTGGTGGAGGACGCGACACGGGCTGCTGCTGTGCCCTCGGGTTCAACCGTAACCGCATTCAGCAGATCGGAAAGCGCTTGCTCGTCCAGTTCGATCACGACCGTATCGGGCGTCAACTGCCCACCGCGTGAACGTGGCAAACCACCCGCGCCGGATCGACCGGACACATCAATGCCCGCCGCCCCCAAGATCGCCAAGGTCTCCAGATTGGAGCGCTCAAGATCGCGGTTAAACAGTTGGTATTTATTGCCAACGCGCCGGATGTATTCGACGTCCATCATCACCGCGAGATCGCTCGGATTGCTTTTGGATTGCTTGCGCGCTTTGCGGCGCAGATCCCGGGGCTTCAAGCACTCAACCGCGCAGATTTCTTTGAGGCGGGTGAGGTAACCTTCGTAGGTTTCGGCCGCCGCCGAGGTGGGTAGGGCCCACGCCGTCGAAAGAGCACCAAGAACCGCAAGACCAGCCAAACGCATATCGAACTCCTATCAAGGGGAAGAGCGGTGCAAATTGAATAGGTTGAAGGTGCCATCACCTTCGTTTCGCGTTGATGAATGGGCTGCAAATTGTTCGAGAATTCGATGGGGGTTTCTGTTGCTAGGCCCGCATTCCTGTTTTTTGGGGGGAGGACCGTTCCGCTTGGATGCGCTTTTGGCTCTCTCCCGAAGACAATGATGGGGGGTTCTTTTGCTCGGCCCCCGCGTCTATTGTTTACCAGGGCAGGACTGTAGCTCGGTGACGAGCCGTCAGCGTTTCTCCGCGAGAATGATGATGGGGGTTTCTGTTGCTAGCTACCCCCGGAGCCCCGGAATCCGCTTCTGTTGCCCGGTGGGTCCAACCGCGCTTAGGCTTTGTAAATTCAGGCCGTTAGGCCGTCACATTACGCAGCGAGAGCGAGTGCTTCATTATCATTGGCACTTATGAGATTGAGCCTATTACGGGTTACTCAGCCCGGGTAAAAACAACGCTTTTCAGCCCACGTCGATCCTAGTTCGGCCCCGTCATAATCCCCTGAAAAACAGAGATTTGTGGTGGAGCCGCCGGGTACTGCCCCCGGGTCCGTTGTGCCTATTGCACGCTGCAATTTATCACCATAGTCGGCAAGCCGACGGGATCTATATAGCGCGATGATGATAAATTGGAAGTGAATGGGGTGTAGGCACTGCCTTCGATGGCAGTGCGCTTACCCCGGAGCGTTCTCGTTTGTGTTCGCCCATCCGGCGTCTTTTTATGCGAAGCCGCATCCACGGCTTCGTCCTCGCTAGACGTCCTCCGGCGAACCTTCGCCTGCGGACCCGCGTAGTTTATCCTGAGCGGCTGGCTTGCCAGCCAGCCGAAGGGGGCGGCCCTTGGCCTTGCGGTTTGCTGTCGCAAACCGTTCCTCGCACTTCGGTGAAAGCGAAGCGCCAGGCGTCTTGGTCGCAATCGCAACGGTGGAGCGGGCTAACGAAATCTATGATTTCGCAAGCGCGCCCGCGCGCCCGCAGGTGCCCCGCAGGCCCAGATGGGCCGGAGGGAATAGCACCGAGGACGCAGCCCCGGATGGGGCTGCATGAAACAAAGACTCTAGCGAGGACGCTCGCCCGGATGGGCGAGCGCAAAACCAAGCCTCTTACTTCTTCAAACTATCCCGAATTTCGGTCAGCAGTTCGATCTCGGTGGGACCAGCGGGCTCTTCCGCTGCGGGCTCCTCTTCCTTCTTTTCCATCTGCTCCATCACTTTCATGGTGTAACGCACCAGCAGGAAGATGATGAAAGCCAGGATCACGAAGTTGATCACCGCCGAAATGAACGAGCCCCAGGCCAGCACGTTCGCGCCCGCTTCGCGCGCCGCTTCGAGCGACATGCCCGCTTCGACCACGTCTTCGCCGGACAGGATGATGTACTTGTCAGAGAAGTCGACATCGCCGAAAACCGCACCAACCAAAGGCATAATAACCTCGTCGGTCAGCGATTTGACAATGGTGGCAAACGCACCGCCAATGATGACCGCGACGGCCAATTGCATGACGTTGCCTTTGGCGATGAATTCCTTGAAGTCTGACAGCATGTTGTGATCCCCGTCTTTTGGCTGTTCTTGCACGCGTTCTGGCACTCTCACCCTCACTTGCCAAGCGGTCTGTTTCGGTCCTCCACGGCTTGAAAACACGCCGAGGTGGCCTATATGACTAACACAGACATTCCGCGTCTGGGCCCCTGCGTGCCCGATGCACACTTGTGGAGGGATACTTCGTGAAAATCAGACACACACTTCGCGCCGCGTTTGTCGGTATGGCCGCGCTTGCTCTGGCGGCTTGCGGCATCAACTCGGTTCCCGCCGCGGAAGAAGAAGCCAAGGCCAAATGGGCCGATGTGCAGAGCGCCTATCAGCGCCGCGCGGACTTGATTCCAAACCTAGTATCGACCGCCGAGGCAGCCGCAATCAGCGAACGCGATATTCTCACCAACGTAACCGAAGCTCGCGCCCGCGCCATGGGCATCACGATCAGCACCGACGATCTGTCGAACCCGGAAGAATTTGCCAAATTTCAGGAAGGCCAGAACCAATTGACACAGGCACTCGGCAGCTTTCGCACCGTGGTGGAGCAATATCCTGACCTTAAGAGCAATCAGGGGTTTGCCGATCTGATGGTAGCACTCGAAGGCACCGAGAACCGTATCGACAACGCACGCACCAAATACAACGAGGCTGTTCGCGCATACAACACCACGATCCGCACCTTTCCTGACACGATTGGGGCGAACATCATCCACGGCGCCGAGCCGATGGAACCGTTTACCGCACAGCCCGGCTCCGATGTGGCTCCCAAGGCTGAATTCAACATCGGCCAGTGATCACCCGCGCTCCGACGATCATGAAACCCTGGCTTGGCCTGCTGGCTCTGCTTTTAGCGGCGCTGACGGCTCCGATTCACGCGCAGGATTACCCATTCCGCCCCGACGGTCCGGTCTATGATGCCGTTGATCTGATCCCGGCATCGAACGAAGCGCAGCTTGATGCCAAGTTGCGCGCCTACAACCGTGATACGGGCCGCGCGATCGTGGTTGCAGTGGTCGCGACGATCGGCAACGAACCCGTCGATATTTACGCGCGCGATCTGGCGGAGCGTTGGGACATTGGCGGCGCGGAAATGGAAGAAGGCGCGCTGCTGCTGATCGCGCCCAACGAACGGCAAATGTGGATCACCACCGCGCGCGGTGTGCAGGACCGATTGACCGACATTTCCGCAGGCCGAATTTTCCGCGACACCCTGCGTCCGGCTTTCAGGGCGGGCGACTTTGCAGGTGGCATCGACCAGGCAACCGATCAAATGATCGAATTACTTAATCTGTCTCCTGCGGATGCGCGCGCGATCGATGAAGCCGAGGCGGCCGCTCGCCGCAACGCGCCGGGCGGAGCACGCGCGAACGATGGCGGCGTTCCGGTGGGCGTGCTGATCTGGCTGATCTTCATGTTCCTGTTCTTCGTGCTGCCTATCATCCGCGGCCGCTCGCGCCGTCGCAAGTACAAGAAGCGCAAGAACGGCCCCTGGGGCAAACGCGATGATGATGACGATTGGGATGATGACGGCTGGGGCCGCACCGCGCGCGATATCATTCTGTGGGAAGTGGGCAGCGCGGTCGTTCGCGGTGCTTTGAGCGGCAGCGATTCCGATGGCGGCTGGGGCGGCGGAGGCAGCTTCGGAGGCGGCGGTGGTTTCGGCGGCTTTGGCGGCGGAGGCGGCGGCTTCAATGGCGGCGGTGCCGGAGGGGGCTGGTAAATGAGCTATCTCACTCCCGAACAGCACAAGATCGTCTCAAACGCGGTCGAAGAGGCCGAGCTTACCACTTCGGGCGAAATCCTCACTGTGCTCGCCGATCGCAGCGACGGTTACACCGATGTCGCGCTGCTGTGGGCGGCTGGTCTCGCCTTTACGATGATGAGCGTTTTTGCAACCTTTCCGGTGCCGTTCCTGAATGTGTGGGACGCTGTAGTCGTCGAAACGCTTATGGGCGGCTGGGGTCATGAATGGTCCACCGGCGAGCTGGCGAGCATGACAATAGGGCTTGGCCTAATAACATTCGCAATCGTCTGGGCTGCGCAACTGTGGGAGCCGCTCAAATTCGCAGCTATCCCCGGCCCCGTCCGCATGGCGCGTGTCCACGCGCAAGCCGTGCGCCACTTCAAGGTCGGCGCCGAAGCGCGCACGATGGGCCGCACCGGTATCCTGATCTACCTCTCCATGCGCGAACACCGGGCTGAAATCGTCGCCGATGAACCCATTGCGCAATTGGTCGAACCCGAAGTGTGGGGCGAGGCGATGGTGGATATGCTCAAAGAGATCAAGCGGGGCCGCATTGCCGAAGGGCTTGCCATCGGCGTACGCGATGTGGGCTTTGTCCTATCCCAGCACTTCCCGCGCGCGGATGACGACGAAAACGAGCTTCCCGACCGCCTCATCGAAGTCTAAGCCCCTTCCCCATGACCCATTCCATCGATGATGGCGGATTCGTTCGCGACCGCGACGCCGATTTACCCGAAGAAACCATGTGGGAAGGCCGTTTCATCACGGCCAAGACACGCGGGCGCTGGGAATATGTCGGCCGATCCCGAGGGATACGCGCCGCCGCTTTGTTCGCTATCGATGAAGACACCGACGGCACCAAACATGTCATTCTGGTGAGCCAGTACCGCGTGCCGCTGGGCCGCTTCTGCCTCGAAATTCCCGCAGGCCTTGTCGGCGATGACGAAGGCAGCGAAGGCGAGCCCGCGGCCGAAGCGGCCGCGCGCGAGCTTGAAGAGGAAACCGGGTACAAAGCCGCCAAGATCGAGGTCTTGGGCGAGTATTACTCCTCACCCGGCATGGTCACCGAAGCGTTTACTTTGGTCAAAGCCACGGGCCTGACCAAGGTCAGCGAAGGCGGAGGCCTTCCGGGTGAAAACATCACCGTGCACCGCGTCGCGCTGGACGAACTGGCCGATTTCGTCACCCAATGGCGCGAGGCGGGTCACGGCGTCGATGTGCGCGTCGCCATGCTGCTGACACCCGGCTTTTTGAATTCCTGAAATATATCTGGAGAGGGACACCAATCACATGAGCACACAGAGTAAGGGGCGCTGCGAAGGCAAACTCGCACTCGTCACCGGCGGCGCGCAGGGGCTTGGCCGCGCGCACTGCATCCGTCTGGCGCAAGAAGGCGGGCGAGTGCTGGCCACCGACATCAACGCCGATGGCGCGGCGGAAACCGCCGAGATCGTCAACGCCGAAATGGGCGCTGGCACCGCGTTCTCGATTGGCCATGACGTGACCGATCCCGCGCAATGGGAGGCCGCCGTCGACGCCGCGCGCGAGAATATG
Organism: Pseudomonadota bacterium; assembly: GCA_039814925.1. Classification (GTDB taxonomy): domain Bacteria; phylum Pseudomonadota; class Alphaproteobacteria; order Sphingomonadales; family Sphingomonadaceae; genus Erythrobacter. Next base: position 32,143 of record JBCCAH010000006.1, on the reverse strand, counting down.
GGCGGGCTCAACGTGCTGGTGAACAACGCCGGGATCGGCGTTCCCGGCAATATCGAGCAATGCGACTTTGGCGATTGGCAGCGCTGCTTTGCGATCAACGTCGACTCCATCTTTCACGGCTGTCAGAAGGCTCTGCCGCTGATGCGCGAGCACGCGCCAGGATCGATCGTGAACATCTCGAGCATCGCCGGCCTGATCGCCAGCGACACCATGCCCGCTTACAACGCGTCGAAATCGGCGGTGTGGATGCTGTCCAAGTCGATCGCGCTGCACTGTGCGAAGAAGAACATGCAGATCCGCTGCAATTCGGTGCACCCGACCTTTGTCGACACGCCGATCCTTGATGGGACGGCGAAGGCCGCGCAGTTGGATAAGGACGTGTTGCTGGACAAGCTGGCGCGGCAGATCCCGCTGAAATTCGTCGGCGAGCCCAACGATATCGCCAACGCGGTGGTCTATCTTGCGAGCGATGAAAGCCGGTTCATGACCGGCGCAGAGCTCAAGCTGGATGGCGGTATATCAGCGATGTAGGAGGTTTTGCGTTGCGAAGCCGCATCCGCGGCTTCGTCCTCGCTAGACGTCCTCCGGCGAATCTTCGCCTGCGGACCCGCTGCGGGCGCGCGGGCGCGCTTGCGAAATCGTAGATTTCGTATCAGCGCGATCTGATTGGTCCATTGTTAGCAACGGTTTGCGAAGGCAAACCGCAAGGCCGGAAGCGAAGTCGAAGACGCAGCTGGCCAAAGGCCACCTGCAAGGCCGCCCGCAGGTGCCCCGCAGCCCAAGATCGGGCGGAGGGAATAGCACCGAGGACGCTCGCCCGGATGGGCGAGCGCAAAACACAAAACCGGATGGGTGATCAGAAAACAAACACTCCAACAAAAAGGGGTCCGACATCTCTCGATGCGGCCCCTTAACGTTTGCCGGCGGTGCGGCGCAGTTAACGCTTAGTCGGCGATCAAAGCGATGATCAGGTACAAGAGCACCGGAGCGCCCACGCCGAAGACGGTCGCTGCGACAAACACCAGACGGATGATCATCGGGTCGATGTCAAAATAGTTGGCGATCCCGCCGCACACGCCCGCCAGCTTCGCGTCGCTCTTGTCGAGGCGGAATTTCTTTGGCGGGCCGCCGTTGTTGCTTTTGGTTACGTCGTTCATGCGAGGGCTCCCATAATAATCGTACTGGACGCGGATGCCGGCGTCGCCGGAACAATCGCGATGGTCATCAAAACGCCAGCGACCACAAGGGCCGAGGCGACCGCCAGCAGCTTGTCGCTCATAGCTAGCGGAAACTGCGTAGGGGTGAACATTCTAACGTCTTTCCTTTCGTTGCAAGGGGATTGGTGAGTTTATTGTCGGGTGACGGTTTCAGTCGCCTGCGATCAAGCGAGGCTCGGCGTGGCCGGAACAATCGCGTAGGCGAAGGTTCCGATTGAAAGCACCACCGAAAAAGCGGCGGCGATCAGGCGGCTGGCCGTATCGGTGTTGAACATGCTGAATTCCTTATCGAGAGAGAGGGTTTGCCGAGGCTCAGACTTCGTAGTCTTAGGCCATCAGCGTCGGTGAAGCGGGGATGATCGCGTAAGCGAACAGACCGGCAGAGATCACAACCGAGAAAGCGGCGGCGAAGAAGTTGTTGGCGGCGACAGACATGAGATATTTACTCCTTAGGTGGTTGGTTTTGTTTGCCCCTTGAGTTTTCCCTTGGGACACCAAACATTATGCAGGAGCCGTGCCAAACTCGAAAAACGGGAGATTCCTGCGGTTTTCCGGCTTGGGCAATCTGAATGACCTGTTCATCAATCCGAAAGGTTAGTATTTTTTCCCAACTCTTAGGATTGGGGATTTCGGCACTCTGTCTGACTGGCCTAAACCCACCCGCGTGCTAGGGCGTGGAGCTCCTATGGCGCTCTCCAAGATCACCCTTCAGAACTTTCGCAACCACCGGGAAAGCGCGCTTAACGACACCGCGCATTTCAACCTGCTGGTGGGCGAAAACGGCGCGGGCAAAACCAACATTCTCGAAGCGCTCAGCCTGCTCAGCCCCGGTCGCGGGCTTCGCCGCGCCGCTCTGCCCCAACTCGCGCGCCATACAGGCGAAGAGGAACCGCCGGTTGGTTTCGCCATTGGCGCGAGCCTGATGGAGCAGGGCCAAGTCTCCGCACGGCTTGGCACCTACACCGAGGCGGATCGCCCTTCACGTCGCTTGGTGCGCATCAATGGGGCGGATACGCCCGCCACGGCGCTATCCGAATGGCACGCGGTCAGTTGGCTGACACCGGCGATGGATGGCCTGTTCACCGACAGCGCGGGCGCGCGGCGGCGCTTTATGGACAGGATGACGCTGGCGGTGGAGCCGGGCCACGCAAAAGCCGTCTCGCAATACGAAACGGCTCTGCGCGAACGCAATCGCTTGCTGGAAGAGCGCGGCGACGCGCGCTGGCTCGACGCGATCGAGGCGCAGGCCGCGCAGCACGGCAGCCTTGTCGCCGCTGCGCGGGGTCAGTTGGTGGCGCGATTGACCGATGAACTGTCTGCGCTGCCGCCTGAACCCTTTGCCAAGCCCGCCCTCACCTACCGCCCCGGCGGACCGACCGACGCGGCGGAATTGCTGGCGCAGTTTGCGCGCAGCCGACCGCGCGACGCCGCCGCCGGACGTGCCTTGAGCGGGCCGCATCGCGATGAGTTGGAAGTGGTGATGGCCTCCACGGGCGTTCCCGCTGCTTCGTGCTCCACCGGGGAGCAGAAAGCCATGCTGATCGCGATCACACTCGCGCACGGCGTGCTGGCCTCGGAAGGGCGACCCAGCGTGCTGCTGCTCGATGAAGTGGCCGCGCATCTTGATCCGGTTCGCCGGACTGAATTGTTCCGCCGCTTGGGCGCAGGGCGCGCGCAAGTGTGGATGACGGGGACGGAACTCGGGCCGTTTGAGGATATCGCTGATGACGCCGCCATCTGGCGGGTCAGCGGCGGCGCGTTGGAGAAGTTGTGAGTCCCCGCGCAGGCGGGGACCTCAGGCAGCTTGGCGCTTAGTCGATGGAGGCCCCCGCCTGCGCGGGGGCTCACACTATTTCTCAGCCTCACCCTCAGGCAAGGCCGACGCGACTTGGTCCACGGTCGATCCGACCAATTCCTCGATCCCTTCAACGGTGGGATGAATGCGGTCGTCCTGGAACAGTTGCGGATTTTGATAGATGTCTTCGAGCCAGAACGGGATCAGCGCGGTGTCGTATTCCTGCGCCAATTCGCCATAAAGCGCGTCAAAGGCTTGCTGGTATTCCGGCCCATAATTGGGCGGCGCGCGCATGCCCATCAACAGGACCGGAATGCCCTGCTCTTCAAGCGTATCGAGCATCGCCTTGAAGTTCTCGCGTGTCTCGTCGGGAGAAAGCCCGCGCAGCAGATCGTTACCGCCCAGCTCAAGAATAAACAGATCGGGCTTTTCGGTCTCCGCTTCCAGAACGAAGCCGAGCCGTTGCCGACCGGCCGCGCTGGTGTCGCCGGACACGCCCGCATTGATCACCCGCGCGTTGACGCCGCGCGCGCGCAGAGCCGTTTCGAGTTTGGCGGGATAGCTGTCCGCGTCTTTGTCCGAAAGGCCGTATCCGGCAAACAGGCTGTCGCCAAAGGCAAGAATGCGCACTTCCTCGCCCATAATCGGGATCGGGTCGAAGTCCACGTCAGCCGCCGCCTCTTGCGCGGTCGGTGCTGCGGACGCGTCGTTCGTCGGCTCACTGCAGGCGGCGAGCGATAAAGCCGCGCCAAATGCGACGCCAAACATCATGGACTTGGCCACTTTCATGCGTGTCTTTCGTATTGGCATGTATCAGCTTTCCTTAAGGTCCCAGTAAAACCTTGCCTCTTCCCTGCCCCTATCCCATTTGGTTTCTGTGACAAGTCAAACAAGCCCCCTCGCCCCATCGTCGCTCAGCGACACCACACAACCCGCCGCCCAGGTGGCAGCGCCAACCGCCGCCGCGGCCGCAACCGGTCCGGCCATCAGCGCGCGCGGATTGACACTGACGCTGGGTAGCGCTTCGGCGCCGGTCGATATCCTCAAAGGCATCGACCTCGATATTGCCGCTGGCGAAGTCGTCGCGCTGCTGGGGCCATCGGGCTCGGGTAAGAGCTCGCTCATGGCGGTGCTCTCTGGTCTTGAACGCGCCAGCGGCGGCCAGTTGAATGTGGCCGGGCAGGATTTCACTACGCTCGATGAAGATGGTCTCGCCCAAGCGCGCCGTGGCCGCATCGGCATCGTGCTTCAGGCCTTCCATCTGCTGCCGACCATGACCGCGACCGAAAACGTTGCGACGCCGATGGAACTGGCTGGCAGCCCCGACGCCAGCAACCGCGCGCGCGCCGAGCTGGGAGCGGTTGGCCTTGGCCACCGCACCGACCACTATCCCACGCAACTCTCGGGCGGAGAACAGCAACGCGTCGCCATCGCCCGGGCCATCGCGCCGCGCCCCGACCTGATCTTCGCTGACGAACCCACCGGCAACCTGGACGTGCACACGGGTGAGGAGATCGTCGACCTGCTCTTCGCCCGCCGCGCAGAGACCGGCGCGACCTTGCTCATCATCACGCACGACCCCGAACTCGCCGAGAAATGCGAGCGCGTGCTCACCATGGCCGATGGCGTCATCGCCTCCGACCGTCCCGGCGCGAACCCGTACAAGGCGGGCCAATGAACGCTTCGTCGCACGGCCTGAGTTGGGGCGACGCGTGGAAGATGGCCCGGCGCGATCTCAACGCGCGTTTCAAGGGCCTGCGCCTGCTGCTCGTCTGCATCTTTCTGGGCACCGCCGCGCTCGCCGCGATCGGCACGCTCACCGCCTCGATTGAGCGCGAACTGAAATCGAGCGGCCAGACGATCCTTGGCGGCGATCTCGAAGTCGAAATCTGGCAGCGCAGCCTCAACGATGACGAATACGCCGCCGTCGAAGCGCTGGGAACCGTATCAGGCGGCACACGCCTGCAAGCCATGGCGATCAGCGACGCGGATACTGGAGCAACCGGTGAAGGCAGCGCGGCCCCGATTGAATTGAAAGCCGTTGACGAGCTGTGGCCGCTCTACGGGGTTTTGACTCTGGCCGATGGCCGCGAAGTCGCCGCACCGACGGGCGACAACGCCTGGGTCTCGCAAGGCGCGATTGATCGGCTGGGCATCGCCGTGGGCGAGCGGTTCCGCATCGGCACCGTCACGTTGACCGCCGCGGGCGTGATCGATGATGAACCCGATCGCCTGTCCGAAGGGTTTCAGCTTGGCCCGACCGTGATCGTCGCCGAGGACGTACCCGGACGCGCCGGTTTGCTGGCACCAGGCGCGCTCTATCAAAGCAAGTACCGCGTCGCCTTTGATGATGCTGGCATGACCCCGCGCGATGAGGCGGATGAGCTGGAAGAAGCCTTCCCCAATTCCGGGTTCGACTTCCGCACCCGCGACCGCGCCTCGCCCGGCGCGGACCGGTTTGTCGCGCAGATGAGCGATTTTCTGACGCTGGTGGGCCTCGCCGCGCTGGTGATCGCGGGGATTGGCATTGCGGGCGGAGTCTCGTCTTACCTCGACCAACGCCGCCAGAGCATCGCGACGCTCAAAGTGCTCGGCGCGTCCTCGCGCGATATCGTGCGGATCTACGCGCTCCAGATCGCCGCCGCTGCTATCGTCGGCAGCGTGGCGGGTCTGGCCACGGGTGTGCTGGTGACGCCCATCTTCGGCGCGGCGCTCGATGGATTGCTCCCCGTCGAAGGCGGCTTTGTAATTGAGCCAGCGCCGCTCCTGCTCGCAGGCGCCTATGGTCTGCTGGTCGCGTTCGCTTTTGCCGCCGCGCCCTTGCTGCGCGCGCGGTCCTTCCCGGCGATGGCGCTGATGCGCAGCCGGGTGACGCCTTTGTCCAAGGATCGCCGCGCGCTGATCGCGACGGGTCTGGGACTGGCGCTTATCTGCATTGTCGCGCTGATCACGACCGATCGGGTGGTGCTCTCGGCCAGCTTCCTGACCGGCGCGGGTGTGGCGTTGGCGTTGCTGGGCGCGTTGGGCCTGGCGATCCAAGTGATCGCGCGTCGCCTGCCGCGCCCTTCCAATCCGATTCTGCGATCCGCGCTGGCCAATATCTACCGTCCGGGAGCTCCGACGGGAGCGCTCGTCACTGCGCTTGGCTTTGGCCTCGCCGCGTTCGTTTTGCTGGCATCGGTCCAAACCGCGATTGACGGCAACATCCAGGCGCGCGTGCCCAACGAAGCGCCCGACTACTTCGTGATCGACGTCCCGCGCGAGGGGGAGCAACGGTTCAAAGGGCTTATCCGCAATCGCTTCCCAGACGCGGAAATCCGCACCGTACCAACCCTGCGCGGAGCCATCCTGGGCTTCGGTCCCAAAGACAACATGACGCGCGTCGCCGATCTTGAGGAAATCCCCGAAGGCGGCTGGATCGTAAACGGCGAACGTCCGCTGACCTATTCGGATGAGACGCCGCAGGGCAACACCCTCGTCGAAGGCGAATGGTGGGAAGCGGACTATTCAGGCGAACCGTTGGTTTCGATCAACGCTGACAGCGCGCAGGCGCTCGGCCTCGAAGTGGGCGACTACATTACGATTGGTGTGCTCGGCAGCGAGCGTGATGTGCGCATCGCCAGCCTGCGCCGGATTGATTGGGAAAGCCTTGGCTTCAATTTCACGCTCGTTTTCTCACCCAACACGCTCGCCGATGTGCCCCATAACCTCGCCGCTTCGGTGGAGCTGAATGAGAGCGGCAGCGAAGCCGATATCACCCAGCGCCGAGGCGAGGTGCTGCGCAATATGGTGCGCGCTTTCCCTTCAAGCTCGGTCGTCGATGTCAGCGATGTGCTGGTCGAGGCGCGCGTGCTTCTTGAACAGGTCGCGCTGGCGACACTGGCGGCGGCGGCGGTCGCGGTGCTGGCGGGGCTGGCTGTGCTGATGGGCGCCATCGCCGCGGCGCGCGCGGCGCGGATGTACGACACCGTGGTCCTGCGGGTGTTGGGCGCAAGCCGGCGTCAGGTCCTGATGATGCAGCTGGCCGAGTACGGTCTGATCGCGGCGGCCTTGGCGCTGGTCGCACTGGCGATGGGCGCCGGGCTTGGCTGGGTGATTGTCACGCAGCTGTTCGACTTTGACTGGCTGCCCGACTGGCCGCGCATCGCCGCGGTCTTGGGTCTTGGCCTTGCCATGGTGCTGGCGTTTGCGTTGGGCGGTTCATTGCCGTTGCTGCGGGCGAAACCAGCGCAGGCTTTGCGCGAGCTCTAAAGGCCCAGCGCAAAGCCCAAAGCGCGGTTTAGGCGAACACGTCCTCTTCGTATGGGTTCTTGGGGTCAGGACCAAACCGGTTCGGCCCATCGTTGCCCGGCAAGAACAGGATAACGATAAAGGCGAGCGAAGCCAGAAATCCCACAAAGGGCAGCATGCCGGCAATGATAAAGCCGAGATACCACCACCCCGACATGTTGCGGTCGTGGAGGCGCCGCACCGTCACCGCGATGTTCGGGATGAGCACCGCCAGAGCGTAAATGCCGTAGAGCCCCAATCCAACCCCGCCAAAACCAATCAAGGACTGGTACATCGCTTCATCAAGGGCATCGTCGCCGCCGTTCAAAACCGCAGGATCCATGGCAGCGGAGATGACCGAAAAGATCATCGGTCCAGCCAAAACGAGTGCGATCGCGGTGTTCATAAGCGCGAACATCCAGAATTCCATCCGGCGCGAACGGCCTTCGAAATCAAAGTACCGCTTAAACGGCAAAATCATCCAGTGCATTGTGTGATCCCCTTAAATCGTGGCGAGAAGCGTTTCCCAACGCGTCCCAATGGAATGGTAAACTCGCAATCGGTCAAGCAAACTCGTCTGGATCAAAGCCAATCTGGCCCGGACGGCCCCGCACAACCAAGGTGCGCGCCAGCAGATCGTGCAAGCCCTGTTTGCGCGGTGTGAAGGCCACCATCACGAAGCCGATCAGAAACACGGCAAGCGACAGGAGCTTGGCCAGAAACCGCACCAAAGCGTGCGGCCATGACAAGCGCCCGCCCTCTTGATTGGTGACGACCAAACCCATCGCCATTTTGCCCGGTGTCGCCTGTTTGGGTGAGCCTTCAAAGCCAACGATGTAGGCCAGAAAAATCGGGAAGCTCACATATTCCGGCAGCGAATAGGATGTCGAACCCGTCGCCGCGTCGAATTCCGGCGTGCCGAACAGGAACACGAGCGGAAGAGCGAGAATGATGAAAACGAAAAAATCGAGGATGTAGGCGAAGAACCGCACCCAAAAACCAGCATAGTCCATCAAAGCGCCTGCCCCCTGCCGCGCTGGCTCGGCCCAGCGCTCACGTTGCATCATGCGCGAGAGAGGCCAGAATACAAGCGGCAACATGCGGTTCTGCGCAGGCCGGAAGGTCGAGACGTCCAAAGAAAAAGGCCCCGCGCGATTGGTTCGCGCGGGGCCTTTTGTGTGAAGGCCTAAGCCTATTGCTTCATCAAAAGCGGAAGCGGACCAGACCACCATAGGTGCGCGGCTGGTTCGGGTAACCCGAAACCGTGCCGGCCTGCGCCACGCCGTCAAACACGGTGTTGATCCATTCCGCGTCCAGCAGGTTGCGGCCCCAGAGACCAAGCTCAACACCGTTCTCCATCGCGAAGGTGATAGACCCGTTCACGTTGTTCACTTCGCGGCGGAAGATCTCGGTGTTGCCGAGCGCTGCGTTGAAGGTCGGCAGACCGTTGTTGATGTCGGTGTTGCTCTCATGCTGGTAGTCAACACGCGTGATCAGGCGGTTGCCGTTATCCCACTCATGCGTGTGCGTCGCCGAGGTCGAGATCGCCCAGGACGGGATGCCCGCCGGACGCACGCCCGTGAGATCACCAAGCACAGAGCCCGGGAAATCGTCGAACAGCGGATCAAGGTGCGTAAGAGCGAAGGTCAGAACAAGACCGTCAACCGGGTTGATCGTGGTGTCGAATTCGAAACCACGAACCGATTGCTCACCCGCGTTACGCAGAGCAAAGCCGGTGCCGGTGAAGGCGAAGCTCTGGAAACCCTGGATCGACTGGTCGAAGATCGCGAGGTTGAAACCGATGCCGTCGAACTGACCTTTGATACCGATTTCAAAGACTTCAGTGTCTTCTGGTCCAGCAAACCGCGAACCCGAAACCAGGTTCGGAACGGCCAGCCCAGCGTTGATCAAAGGCGAGTCCGGCGCGGCAAAGGTCGAGTTCCCTGGACCAGCGACAAAGTCCGCACCATCAGGACGGCTGTCACGCGACAGGTTGATGGAGCTTGCTTTGAAGCCCGTGGCGTAGCTGAAGTACATGTTCAGCTCCGGGATCACCTGATACGACGCGCGCAGCAGATAGGTGAACTTGTCGTCCCGTGTGCGTCCATCTTCAACCGCGTTCGGGATCGTCACGAACGGAGGTTGGAACTGGAACGCGGAAAGACCCAAAAGTGGGTTTTGCGCAGGATCGGTCGCCGCGGCCAAAAGGCCCTGCTGAACAGCCGCCGGAAGCGCCTGGAAGGTCGCTCGATCGGTGATCAGCGGCAGGTTCGGATCCGCCGCCGACGCGCCCGTGATGAACGCATCAACCAAATTCACTTGGCCCAGAGGGTCAAAGCTCTGCTGAGCCAGCGCGAAGTCCTTCTTATCGTCGGTGTAGTTGAAACCGCCGGTAAAGATCAGGCCATCAATCGGTTCGAAATCGACCGTACCGAAGACAGACCAGGCTTCGTTTTCCATGCTGAACTGTTCGGAAGTCAGCAGGGGCGTGTTGAAGATGCTTTCCTGTGGCAGGCCCAGAGCCGCCTCGGTCCCGTTGAAGACGCTCGGCGCACCCGAAAGCACGGTCGCTACATCGCCACCGGCCAAAATCTCAAACAGGTCGCGGATCTGCGTGCCGTTCTCGATGAAGCTGTCCTGCGTGATGGTTTCGTCGAAATAGAAACCGCCAAGCAGGAAGTTGATCGGGCCATCGAAGTCCGACGTGATGCGGAATTCTTGCGTAAACGTCTCAACCGCTTGGTCGCGCACTTCGTTGGCGATGTCCGCGCCGGTGTAGTCGATGTCAGAGCGGAAGAAGTTTTCCAGCTCACGATAGGAGGTAATCGAGGTGAAAGAGAGACCGATATCGGTCTCATAATCCATCTGGACCGAGCCGCCATAGTTGTCGACGGTGTTTCGCGGAATTTGGTTTAGTGAAGCGGTGCGATCGAAGAACGTGCTGAAATCGCCAATCGCGCCCGGGCCGCCCAGAATGTTGAGGACCGGAGCGGTCGGGCCCGCCACCACAGTGCCGACCTGACAGCACACTTCGTCAAGCGTCGAATAGTCAGCGATCGCCCGAATCTTGAAGTCTGGCGTCGGCTCGATAAGCAGCTGACCACGCACCGACCAACGGTCGCGATCATTTTGATCGACGCCAAGATTGACAATCTCAGCTGTGCCGTCGCGCTTTTGATAAGAACCATCCAGCGAGAAAGCGACGTTTTCGCCGATCGGGCCGGTGACATCACCTTTCAGGAAGATGTTGTTGAAGTTGCCGTAAGACGCTTCAAGGTTACCGCCGAACTCAAACTGCGGTTCACGCGTCACGATGCTGATCACACCAGCTGACGCGTTCTTACCAAACAGGGTCGATTGCGGACCGTTCAGAACTTCGATGCGCTGCACGTTGTTAAGGTCGGACAGAGCACCGGCCGAACGCGAACGGAACACGCCGTCGATGAAAACACCGACCGACGGTTCAATACCAAAGTTGTTATCGCCGTTACCAAAACCACGAATGATGAAGGTTGAGGCCGAAGAGGTCTGAAGCTGACTAACCCGCAGCGACGGGGTGACCGACTGCAGATCAAGCACGTCGCGGATTTGCGCCTGCTCGATCACTTCGCCGCTGGTCACAGAAACCGCAATCGGGGTTTCCTGAAGCGTTTGCTCACGCTTGGACGCGGTCACGATGATCTGGTTGCTGGCTTCAGGCGCCTCGAGTGCGTCATCGTCGCCATCCTGAGCCAGAACCACGCCGGGGGAGGCGATGGCAAAAGCGGTCACGCCCGCAAGCAGGGTGAAGCGAAATTTACCGGGCGCGCCGGTGACAGTTGAAGTCATGGATATACTCTCCTCAATCCATCGAGCGTCGGAGAGCTGATTGGGTAAGGCCTGATTTCAGGCTCTTTATTTGATCCCTTGAGGCATCCCAAATATGCCTCGCTCCCCTTCTCGATTGCCCTCGGTGATAAGCGAGTGGTGCACAAGCGCAAGCCGGAAAGCGTAGGCTTACCCGGCTTTTCAGGCGCGGAATGGTGAAATTGTTGCAGACGAGTCACAGATGTTAGCCCCGAGGGACTGACCGGCGCCCTTACAACGCTTGCCGCCCGGCGCGCCAGCGGCTAAGCGCGCGGCAATTCCAGCGCCCAATTGCTGCGGTGCACAACGCTACAAAAAACCGAAACCTCTTTGTCCCGCGCTCGTTGACTGCACGCGCGCCCGATCACTGAAAGCCCACTCTCCATGTCCAAGGCCCCTTCTTCGCTGCGCAACGTCGCCATTATCGCGCACGTTGACCACGGCAAAACCACATTGGTTGACCAGCTGTTCCGCCAGTCCGGCACGTTCCGCGACAACCAGCGCGTCGAAGAGCGCGCGATGGACAGTGGCGACCTCGAAAAAGAGCGCGGGATCACGATCCTTGCCAAATGCACCAGCGTCGAATGGGAAGGCCCCGACGGCGAGACGACCCGCATCAACATCGTCGACACGCCCGGACACGCCGATTTCGGCGCCGAGGTTGAGCGGATCCTGTCCATGGTCGACGGCGTCATTCTGCTGGTCGACAGCGCGGAAGGCGCAATGCCGCAAACCAAGTTTGTGACCGGCAAGGCGCTCGCGCTTGGCCTCAAACCCATCGTCGTCGTCAACAAGATCGACCGTCCCGATGGTCGCCCGCAAGAAGTGCTCGACGAGGTCTTTGACCTGTTTGCTTCTTTGGACGCCAACGACGAGCAATTGGACTTCCCCTCGCTGTGGGCCTCGGGCCGCGATGGGTACGCCAGCGACGACGAAACCGCGCGCGAAGGCACGCTTGACCCGCTGTTCAAGCTGATCGTCGATCACGTGCCCGAGCCGGGCCTTGAAACCGAAGCGCCGTTCAGCTTTCTCGCCACTCTGCTGGATCGCGACAACTTCATGGGCCGTGTTCTGACCGGCCGTGTCCAGTCCGGCACACTCAACGTCAACGACCCGATCCACGCCATCGACATGGATGGCAACGTCGTCGAAGTCGGCCGCGCGACCAAGCTGATGAGCTTTGATGGTCTTGAGCGTGTGCCGGTCGAAAGCGCGAGCGCGGGCGACATTATCGCTCTGGCGGGGCTCGAAAAAGCCACCGTCGCCAACACGATCTGCGATCCGGCGGTGAAAGAGCCCATTGCGGCCCAGCCGATCGATCCCCCCACCCTTGCCATGCGCTTTGCCGTCAACGACTCACCCTTGGCAGGCCGCGAGGGCGACAAAGTCACCAGCCGCATGATCCGCGACCGCCTGCTGCGCGAGGCCGAGACCAACGTCGCCATCCGCATCACCGAAAGCGACGACAAGGACAGCTTCGAGGTTGCCGGGCGCGGCGAATTGCAGCTGGGCGTCCTGATCGAAACCATGCGCCGCGAAGGCTTTGAGCTGGGCATCAGCCGTCCCAAAGTGCTGCTGCGCGAAGAAGACGGCCAGAAAATGGAGCCCTACGAAACCGTCGTCATCGATGTGGATGATGAACATTCGGGCACCGTTGTCGAAAAGATGCAGAAGCGCAAAGCCGACCTCACCGAAATGCGCCCCTCGGGCCAGGGCAAGACCCGCATCACCTTCTCCGCCCCCAGCCGCGGCCTCATCGGCTATCACGGCGAATTCCTGTCCGACACGCGCGGCACCGGCATTATGAACCGCCTGTTCGAGAAATACGGCCCCTACAAAGGCCCGATCGAAGGCCGCAATAACGGCGTTCTCATCTCCAACGGCGATGGCGAGAGCAACGCCTACGCGCTCAACATGCTGGAAGAACGCGGCGAGCTGTTCGTGGCCCCGCAGATGAAGCTGTATGAAGGCATGATCATCGGCGAAAACGCCAAGCCCGATGACCTTGAGGTCAACCCGATGAAAGCCAAGCAGCTCACCAATATCCGCTCTTCGGGCAAGGACGACTCCATCCGCCTGACCCCGCCGCGCCGCATGACGCTGGAACAATCAATCGCCTATATCGACGACGACGAAATGGTCGAGGTCACCCCGCAAACGATCCGCCTGCGCAAAGCCGCCCTCGACCCGCACGAGCGCAAACGCCAGCGGCGGAATAAGGGGGCGGCTTAAGGGTTAGGCGGCGAGCTTGAGCCGCTCTATTTCCTGCGTAAATTCAAAGCACAGCTGCTCTGCTTCCTCTTCAGGTAGCCATTTTGCCATGTTTGGGAAGATAATCGTCCAGACACGCTGTTTCTTTTCGGGCCATGGCTCTTTGGGAGCGGCGCGGGCACGATCGAGCACAGCGTTTAGGCGTTGACGCACACGGTCTGGGTCCGGCGTGTTGTCGGGTTGGCGTTGGTTCGGCATGCGCCCTTCACCGTCCCCGAACATGCTCAATTGATCGTTAGTCATCGCTGTTTTCCGTATCTTCGGGCGCAAGGCCCAGTTCCTCGCGGCTCAAAGTATCCTCAAGCACTTCGGCCAAGACAAGATCGGCTTCGTCGAACCAGTGGAGAAGTTCGTGGATGCGCGCGGCGATATCGCGAAATTGCGACCAATAGGTCGGACCATCAAGCCCCTTGCGCGCTTCGACCCAGCGTTTGAGCACGCGATAACCGCTGACTGCAAATTCCCACACACGCGGCGGCAGACCGTCGAAGCGCCCGCTGCCGTCGGCGCAGAAGATCCATTCGCCGTCATCGCCTTTGGCCAGATCGACCTTGTCGTTGGGCTCGCTGCGCAGGCGGACAAAGCCTTTGGAGCGAAAGGCAGACGCGGGCTCACGCCCAAAGCCTTCTAGCGCGCGGATTTCGCGCCCGATTGCAGCCGCGCGGTGGAACAGAGTGGGATCGGCGGGGAAGGGAATGTGCGGAAATGTGTCTTCGAGGTCTTCAGCAAATCGAACCGTGTAGGAGGTCGCCGAAAGCAGCGCGAGGATCGCGTCAAACAGGTCTTCGGGGCTGATGATTTCGCCATAGGCTTCGGCGAGCGCTGCGAGGATGGCGGGATCGAAATTGTGCGCATCGGCGCCCTTGCGGCGGTCGTAGAGAGGCAAGGCGTAGCCTCCAAAACTGCCTCTGAATGCATGATAGTCGGGTAGAAGCGAATGGCACCATGTCGCCGGGCCAAGACCAACGCCGGATGGCATGGTGTAGAGGCATATGTTTGAAGCTCCCCACGACGACTGAAGCTTCGGACGTTGACGATCCAAAACCGAAGTATGGCGTATCAGATGGCGTTTATCGAGAGGACGAAACATCGCCTCTTCAATGGGTGATGAAGGCGGCGGCGATCCAGTTTCCTTTGCCTCTTCCACCCTCTCGCCTAACTGTCGAAACGCCGCGCAAGCTTTCTCCCAAGGCCGAGATGGCGTCGGGTTGAAATCGGTCGGCACATCTGGCGGTATCTCAGCCGACATGGCGACCAACCTGCTATCGAGCGTGTCTTTTTCGACAGCATATACAAATTTGTCTCGTTTCGATTGTATGCCAAGCGAGCTCTCAAGAAACACATCAGCAATAGAAACCCAGTTTCCCGCCTGAAACGGCTCGGGCCGAAAATCATCGAGCAATCCGCGCTCAACAGGTAAATACTCCTCGACTTGTCCGTTGTGCGAGAGCGCTTCGAGCCAATCGAGCTTTACCTTTTTGCTGAACGCTCCCTTCTCCCAAGCATCGCGGTAACGCACATCGGCGAGCGCGCCTTTCGCTTTGCTGCCATCGGCCAACGCGACACAAACCGCCGTGCCAACCTGAATGTTGAACACCCCCTGATCGCGCTCGACATCGCCGCGCACTCCGGCGCGCACATCACCGCGCAGGTCGATGATTTCCAAGCGGTCGAACCGCTCGCGCATCATTTTGCGCAAGCCCGCATAAGGCCAACCCGTCAGAAACTTGCGATTTGTGATGAACGCAACGACGCCTTTCTTCGGCGCGTTCTCCGCTTCGAACAGTTTCCACATTGCCCACCGCCAAAACGCCACTGAAAATTCTGGGAAGGTGTTGAGCTGGCCGCCCTTTCCGGCATCCTTCACAGGCTGTTTAAGGTCAGGCCAGATGTCCTCATTCATCCAGCGCCCTACCAGCGTTTCATCCTCGCCTTCTTCCAACCTTTTGTAAGGCGGGTTTCCGATAATCGCCAAAATCTGATCGCGCGCTTTGATCTCGTTGGCTTTCTCGCGCTCCTCATCAATCGGGATGCCCTGAATGCCCAACTGCCCCATCGGCGTTACCGCGTCGGGCCGCGACAGGGTGTCGGTCAGATAGACGCCCAACCTTGGCAGTTCGATGGCCTGCGGCTTTTCTTCGCCATCATCAGGCGGACGGTGTGAGAGCGCGTGGTGCAAGCGGTAATGCGCCACGGCGTAAGGGCCGATCAGCAATTCGAAACCGAACATCCTTCCGGCCAAGTTCTTGAGCGCGAGGCTGGCCGCTGGCCCGCCCTCTTCCTCCATGATCTTCTCGCGCACACGCTCGGCAATCCCCAAAAGAAATGTGCCCGTCCCGGTGGCCGGATCGAGGATCGTGACACCACTATCGTGCAACCCTTTGGTGCCCAGGTCATCGCGAAGCACGCGATCCAGCGCACCGACCATGAAACGCACCACCTGCAAGGGCGTGTAATAGACCCCGTATCTCTCGCGCGCATCGGGATCGAACGTGGTCAGGAAATCCTCATAGAAATACAGGATCGGGTCACGCCCGTCCTTTTGCGGAGCGAGGATTGCGGGGTCAAAGCTGTTTACGCAATCGCGCATCACATCGAAACCGATGCCGATGGAGTCGATCACGCTGGGATGGCTGATCGCTTCCAGCGTGCCCTTCATCAGCGGGTGTTCGTCGGGCATGTGCTGCCAGGCTTGCGGGCCCACCTTGCGCTTCTCTTCGTCGATCTGCGTGTTGGCGAGGTGCTCGCGCACCAGCAGCAGACCAAAGGCCAGCGTCTGGGCAAAGGCGGATGAAAACAGCTGGTTGAAATCGCTCGATGAATATCCGCCCGCTTCGGGATGCGCGTAAAGCACATTGCGATAGGTTTTCTTGACGAGGACCAAGGGGTCTTTCTCGGTCTTCTCCTGCTCGAGTTGTTCGATCCGTTCGCGGACAGCGCTGCGCACGATGCGCGCCGAATGCGCGAGCAATTCGGCCAGCGCTTGGGCATTCCCCGCCGCTGGCGCCTGCGCGCGGGCTAGCTGTGCCAGCAATTCAAGAAAGGGCGCGGAATCATGCGCATCAATCGCCGCATCGGCGGCCTTGTCGCTCGTTTCGGGATCAAGGCACTCAGTCGGAACGATGCTCGCCTTGCCACGCGGCTTGTCGCGCCCGAACAGCCGGAACTCATGAAAATTGCTCGTTGACCAATTGGCCAGCTCCTTAAGCCTATCTCGCTGCCGCTTGTCGTGCAGTGTGTTCCAGCTCTTGGGATCGGCGGGTTTGGCGGGCGCTTTGAGTTCGATGAACGCGCGGGGAAGCTGACCTTCGCGAATAAGGGCAATATCAGGTCGACCGACACCCGGCTTTGTGAACTCCGGAGCGACGGTCAGGTCCGGCACGGCGTCAAGCGTTGGCAAAACCGCTTCGACCAAGGCCTGGAACTTGGGAGCAAGGGCAGGCTCACTCGAGGCGGGGTTGGCCCGCAACTGTTGCCTGATCTGACCCGCATAGTCCTTTAAAATGTCGACTATCATGCCGCAACCGCTCCTCCCGAAGTGATGACACTGCCCGCACGTCAAGTCTCTGGCAAGTGCCTGATTTTCCTACTCCCCCTCGCCCGCGCTAGACTGGGGGCATGCGCTTCGTTTCACGCCCCTCCCTTATCAACGACGGTCCAGATAACCGTGGAACAGCGCCACGCCGAAAGGTGACACTTCGACGCGACGATCTTGCAAATTCGTTCGACTTCTCAGACCCCTACACCCCCGCCGAACTTTTGCAAAAGGGTGGGGTGTGTGGTCCACGGCGGCGCTCAACGCGCGCTCGGGTGCTCACCCATCATGGGGCTGTACCTCATCATGGGGCTGGTCCCCATCATGGGGCCATGAAGTTGGGTTGGCCGTTGCTGGCGCTGACGCCGCCGTCGACGGGGAGGTTCACGCCGGTGATGAAGCTGGCGTCTTCGCTGGCGAGGAAGGCGCAGGCGGCGGCGATGTCTTCGGGTTCGCCCACGCGCTTCAACGCCATGCGGTTCATGACCGCCTTCATCGCCATCTCGTTGCCGAGGATCCCGTCGACCATGTCGCTGCGCGTGACCGAGGGGTTGATCGCGTTGACGCGCACGCCCATCGCGCCGACTTGCAGCGCAAGCCCGCGTGTGAGGTTGGTCACCGCGCCCTTGGACGCGTTGTACAGCGGCAGCATCGAGTCCCCGCCGGTGCCCGAAACGCTGGAGATGGTGATGATCGACCCGTGCGTCTTGGCAAGCTCGGGGATGGCGGCGCGGCACAGATACAGGACGCCTTTGACGTTGATGTCGATAACGCGGTCGATCTGCGCGTCGCTCATCTTGTGCAGCATACCCTGGTCGGCAACGCCTGCGTTGTTGACGAGGCAATCGAGGCCGCCAAAGCGCTCCACGGTCTGCGCGACGATGGTGTTGGCGAAGTCGGAGCTCGACACATCGCCCGCGACAACCAGCGCGCGCTCTTCGCCCAAGTCGGCGGCGACGGCGGCGCACTTCTCGGCGTTGCGGGCGTTGATAACGACATTCGCGCCCTCGTCGTGGAAGCGCCGCGCGATGCCCTCTCCGATGCCGGTTGAGGAGCCAGTGACGATGACGGTCTTGCCAGCGAAACGGGTGGATTGGGTCATGATGGGAAGTGTCCTTGTGAATGCGCTTGCGCGCGGTGGGTGCGCTTTGTCAGGAAAATGCATGGGGGCTGTAACCGATCCCTGCGCGCGCGCGAACCCATGGTGACCCGTCGGCTTCGGCCGATCATCCCTATTGAAGGATCACAGACCCATGTTTCGCCTTTTCGCCCTCATCGCCGCTGTTGGCGCGCTCTTCGTTGGCGCCATGCAGCTCTCCGCCGCCGCCGATACCAAGGGGTGGACGACCTACGACGCCGCCGACTTCATGATGGCGCAAAAGAAGGGCAAGACCATCGTGGTCGATGTCTACGCCGACTGGTGCCCGACCTGCCGCGCGCAAGCCCCGATCCTGGAAGAGCTGCGGGTGGAGAAGCAATCGAGCGATGTGCTGTTCGTTAAGGTGAACTTCGATGAAGAGAAGGCCTTCCTGCGCGACCACCGCGTTCCGCGCCAGTCGACCGTGTTGGTGTTCAACGGCATGGAAGAGAAAGCGCGCTCGATCGCGCAAACCAACCGTACCGCGCTGCGCGGCGTGGTTCTGGGCGCGCTGTAAGAGCCCTGACCTAGAGCGCCATCATGCTGTCCAGCGTTGCTCTCGCGTTCGTCGCCGGTCTGGTGACGATCCTGAACCCGTGCGTGCTGCCTTTGGTGCCGATCCTCGTTGGCTCGGCCTTGGGCAAAGCGCGCGGGGGACCGTTGGCGCTGGCGGCGGGACTGGTGACGAGCTTCACGCTGTTTGGCTTCACCGTCATCGCGTTCGGCTATTCGCTGGGCATTGATGAGCAATTGGTACGCTCGCTGGCGGGCGGATTGCTGGCGGTGGCGGGCGTCGTCCTGCTGGTGCCGCAGGCGCAGGCGGCCTTGAGCGCCGCCGCCGCGCCGCTCACCAACGCAGGCAATCAGCAGTTGGAGCGGGTGAGTTCGGATGGCGCGCTGGGTCAGTACCTCGTCGGGCTGCTCTTGGGTCTTGTCTGGGCGCCGTGTGTCGGGCCGACTCTGGGCGTGGCCATTGCCGCGGCGAGCCAGGGGGAGAACCTTGGCAGCGCGTTCCTGATCTTCCTCACCTTCGGCTTGGGAGTGGCGACCTCGATCCTCGCCTTTGCCTATGGCTCTCGCCGCGCGCTAGGCGAACGGGGCAAGACCCTGAGGACCCTTGCTCAATACGCCAAACCGATCTTTGGCGCGGCCCTGTTGATGGTGGGCCTGATGGTCCTCACCGGGTTCGACAAAGAGGTAGAGGGCGCAGTCCTCGACGTGATGCCGCAAAGCCTGGTGGAGTTCACCACCAGCTACTGACCCGGACCCGCGCCTAAAAAGACTTCCCATAGAGCGGGCCTCGACGCACACTATGCCCGGGGTCATGAACAATGTGAGGAAAACATCATGAGCGACAGCACTGGACCGCGCGTCACCGGGTTGGGCGGCGTGTTCTACGTGGCCGAAGACCCGGAGGCGACCCGCGCTTGGTATCGCGAAAACCTTGGGATCGACGGGACCTACGGCCCTCAATTCGCATGGTCGGAAGAACCGATGGCAAACCCCTATTCGCTGATCAGTCACTTCACGGATGATGAGTACATCAAGCCGGGCAAAGGCGGCTTTATGATCAACCTTCGGGTTCATGACCTTGATGGCTTTGTGAAAGAGCTCAAGGCCAAGGGCATCACAATCCTCGACACCGCCGACGAAGGCTATGGCAAGTTTGCCTGGCTCCTCGATCCCAACGGCGTGAAGATCGAGCTGTGGGAGCAGGTGATCGACGAACTGCCCGAATAAAGCGTTCTCGACCACGCCGGGCGGTAGAAGTTAACACCGCGTTAGGCATAATTCCCTAAGGTTGGCGAAGGGTTCGGTTGAGGCTGATCCTTTCCGCCATGTTCAGCAAAGCTGGGCAAAGGTCCTTAGGTATGACACGCGTTCTTGCTCCTTTTCTCCTGTACCGGCTGGCTCCGCTCTTTGTTGGAGCGTTCGTCTTGTCCGCTTGCGGCGGGATCGTGCCGGCGACCCAAGCGCCCTCGTCTTACGGGTCAGCGAATGATGCAGTGCAGGTCGGCACCGGGCGAGACTATCCGCGCGCCGATCGCTCACAGCGCCAAACCCTAGGCGTCGGATCCGCACAGACCGGGTTCGCCATAAGTCCAAGCGACCGCGCTTGCCACGCCGAACTCAGCGCAGCCGGCGCCCGTTTCAGTCCGGTGCCCGACACCTACGCCGCGCCAGGGTGCAATATGGTGGGCACAGTGAAACTCGCCTCGCTCGCCGGAGATAGCGCGCAATTTGGGCTCTCCAATCTGGGGGCGGTGAAATGCCAGACCGCCAAGGCGTTCAATGCCTGGGCGCGCTTTGGCGTTGATCGCGCCGCGCGCCAAATCCTCGGCAGCCCCCTCGCCCGGATCGAGACGATGGGCAGCTACGCCTGCCGCAATATCTTTGGCACCAGCCGCCGGTCCGCCCACGCGACAGGCAACGCAATTGACGTGTCGGGTTTTGTGCTGGCCGATGGTCGCCGGATCACCCTGAAAGGCGATTGGAGCAGCGGCACAAAAGAGGAGCGCGAATTCCTTCGCGTCGTCCACCGCAGCGCGTGCAAGCGCTTCGGCACAGTCTTGGGCCCCGAATACAACCGAGCGCACGAAGACCACTTCCATTTGGAAGGGACCGGGGCGCGCTTCTGTCGCTGATCAGCGCAGCCCGCGCTCACCAACCCAAAAAATGTCAGGCCCCGCATCCAGAGCGGGGGCGTGCTTTGGATACGGGGCCTGAGTTGCGCCAAAGACCAGTTCTTGGCGATGGGGGTAAGACGAATTCAGATCACGCGCGGATTTCCGGCTCCAATTTCGCTTCAAGCTTCAAACGCACCGCTTCAGCCGCGTGGCGTGCGCCAAGCTTGCTCATCATGTTGGCGCGGTGAATCTCAACGGTGCGCGGACTGATATCGAGTTCGCGCGCAATGACCTTGTTGCTGCTGCCTTCGGCCAACCAATCGAGCACTTCACGTTCGCGCGTGGAAAGGCTGGAGATACGGTCGCGCGCTTCGATCATGCGGCGGCGCGCCTGACCGAACAATTCCGCCTCTTTCTCGATCCGGCCAAGGCACCGGGCAAACCGATCCGGATCAAGCGGCAGGGAGAGGTAATCGAGCGCGCCCGCCTTGATCGCTTCGACGATGCGTCCAGGCCGCGGTTGCGCTTCAAAGGCGATCAGCGGAAGCCAAATTCCGAGCCGGCTTAACCGTTCGAGAATGACGGAAACCCCGCCCTCCTCTACCGTATCGCGGGCAACGATGATGCCTTCGCGCGGGGGGTGGATCGAAAGCTCAGACAGATCGCCATAGACTTCCGCGTGATGGCCAAGAGAAAAACCGATCCGGGCTAGCTCCGCGCGGTGCCGACTCGACGAGTCAATGAAGTGGAGAGAGGCTTTGCGTGACATAGCCATCGTGTTGCGACAGCCGCGATCCTAATTCACGCAGGACCCCTTCCGATACGGAGTAATGATTAGAAACGTTTGGCTTAAGTCTCTGAGAAAAAAGACTTAACACCCCTCCAAAATGAACTTGAAATGCGTAACAACCCTGCGGGTTGGCCCTGAGGGGCACCCCGATAAGGTCTAACCCTTATCGGGCTCGAAGCTGTAATCGGGCAGCGAATGAAACGCCGATTTGAGCGCGTCACCCCAGACAGAGGATATCTCCGAGAAATACGGGTCTTCGGCGGTCACGCGCCGCTCATGCGTAGGCGCAAAGTCATCCTTGCCGATGACCATCATATCAAGCGGAAGGCCAACCGACAGGTTTGCCTTGAGCGTGGAATCGAACGACACCATCAACAACTTCACCGCGTCTTCAAAACTCATATCCCGGTCATAGCCGCGGATCAGGATCGGGCGGCCATACTTGGTCTCTCCGATCTGGAAAAACGGCGTGTCCCAGCTGGCTTCGATGAAATTGCCTTCGGGGTAGATCATGAACAGACGTGGCTCCATCCCGGCGATCTGTCCGGCAAGGATGATCGTAGCGGTGAAGCGCTTGGAATTGTTCGCCGCCTGCACCTCGGCGATAGTGGAGCGAAGCAACCGCCCGACCTCGGTCGCCACGTTGAACATGGTGGGGCCGTTGAGCAGCGTCGTCTCGCGTTCGTCAGGCTGCTTGGTCCGCTCTTCCAGCTTGCTCACCACCGCTTGCGTGGTGGCGAGATTGCCCGCCGTCATCATCGCGATCATCCGCTCGCCCGGCACTTGCCAGGAGAACATCTTGCGGAAGGTCGAAATGTTGTCGACGCCCGAATTGGTGCGGGTGTCGCTCATCAGGACGAGCCCTTTATCCAGCACCATTCCAACGCAATAGGTCATGTGATTATCGCTCCAACGTAAGAGACCCGCGCCTTAGTCGAGCCGGATCGACCCGCCCAGCCCTATTTGCCCGTCTATTGCTGCTTTTGAGATTGGCCCTGGCTTTGGGTTTGCCCGGCCTGTTCCTCAACCTGGACATTGACCGTGAGCATTTGCTGGGACTGGCCAAAGCTGATGCCGGTGACCGGCGCAGCGTCGCGGTAATCGCGGCCCGTGGCGACACGGACATAACGCGGATCGGGGGAGATACCGTTGGCAACGTCAAAACCGACCCAGCCAAGCCCATCAATATGCGCTTCAGCCCAGGCATGAGTTGCGTCCTGCTCCACCCGGTCGTTCATCATCAGATAGCCGCTGACATAACGCGAGGGGAAATTCGCCGCGCGCGCCGCGCCGATGAAGATATGCGCCATGTCCTGGCAGACACCCTTGCCATCAGAAAGCGCTTCCTCGGCGGCGGTGTGAACATCGCTTCCCTTTGTGTCGAACTCGACCCGTTCACCGATGGCTGCGGAAAGAGCGTGTAGATATTCGAGCCCCGCGCCTTGTTCCGGTGCCGCAATCTCCCTCAAGAGCGAGCGCACTTTCGGCCCCGCTTTGGTCAGAGGGGTCTGCCCAAGAAAGCTCCACAAGGGCAGATGCCCGGAATGTTTGCCGATAACGCCGGAATTGTCGGTCGTCTCAATCAACCCGTTTCCAGAGACCACCACTTCGGTCGCGCCCGGTTCAACCGCGATAAGTGTCACCGTGTTGAAGTGCTGATCGTCGTATTCAAGCTCGGGATGGGCGTTGGTGAATTGCATGTCCCAGCTCTCAATCGCCTGACCCTGAGTGGCTTTGGGCGTTAGACGAAGGCGTTGCAGGGCGTGGACTACTGGCTCGGAAAATTCGTAGCGCGTGGTGTGACGGATTGAGAGACGGATAACGCGGCCTCCTAAGCCAGGAATCGGTAATCTTCCGCGATCGCATCGGCGATCGCGGCGTTGCGCGACATGAATTCGATCAGGAATTCATGCAGGCCCTGATCGAAAATGTCTTCGACGGTGATATTGCTTAGACGCATATCCGCCTCGGCCATCAATTCGTGGCAGCTCCCGCGATCACCGTGCATGCGGGCGAGAGCGGCGAGATTGTCGCGCAGCGCGCTGCGGCAAAAGGCAAGGCTGCGAGGGAAACGATCATCGAGGACCAGGAATTCGACAATGCCGCGCGCATCGACGTGCCCCGCGTTGAGCCAGCCATAAGCGCTCGCCCCAGCAACCGATCGCAGCACCTGATCCCACTGCCCCGTATCAAGACTTGAGCCGACATGGCCAAGCGAAGGCAACAGCAGGAAGTACTTCATATCTAGGATGCGCGCGGTGCTTTCCGCGCGCTCGATATAGGTGCCTGCGCGCGCGAAGTGGAAACCTTCGTTGCGCAGCATCGACCCATCAAGAGCCCCATGCACCCGCGTGCCCGCGCGGCGGATCATCTGCACCACGTCTCCGACAGCGCTCTGGCTGACCGGGCGCGACAAAAGCGGATCGAGCTTGAGATAACTCTCGTTCACCGCGGTCCACACTTCGGAGGAAATGTTCGTGCGCGCCACCCGCGCGTTGCTACGGACCGCGCCGAACATCTCGCGCACGCTCGCCGGGTTGGCTTTGTCGCGCAGCACGAAGTTCCACGCCGCGTGGCCTTCGAACGTGTCATTGCTTTCCTGATAAAGCTGACGAATGCCCAGCGTGGAGACAACGGAGCGCCATTCTTCCTTTGCCGTCGCCACGTCGCGCGTAATCGCCATGCGCAAGGCCGCGTCAAGCAGGCGCGCTGTGTTCTCAGAACGCTCCAGATAGCGGAACATCCAAAACAGGGAATTGGCGGTGCGTCCTAGCATCTCTCCAGCCCCCTCAGTCCTTCAGAACCCAGGTGTCTTTGGTCCCGCCGCCCTGGCTTGAATTGACCACCAGCGATCCCTTTTTGAGCGCCACGCGCGTCAGGCCGCCCGGCGTAATGTCGATACCGTTGGGCGACACCAGCACAAAGGGGCGCAAGTCCACATGGCGCGGCGCCAAGCCTTTCTTGGTGTAGATCGGACAGGTCGAAAGCGAGAGCGTGGGCTGCGCGATATAATTTTCGGGCCGCGCCTGCAATTTTGCGCGAAACTCTTTGACCTCTTTCTTGGTCGCCGTCGGTCCGATCAGCATGCCGTAGCCGCCCGAGCCGTGGACTTCCTTGACCACCAGCTCTTCCAGATTGTCGAGCACGTAAGCGAGGCTATCCGGGTCCGCGCAGCGCCATGTCTGCACATTGGGCAGCAGCGGTTTCTCGCCGGTGTAGAACTCGACGATCTCGGGCATGAAGGAATAGATCGCCTTGTCATCGCATATGCCGGTGCCCGGCGCGTTGGCGATGGTGATCCCGCCCGCGCGATACACATCCATGATCCCCGGCACGCCCAGCACGCTGTCCGGGTTAAAGGTCAGCGGGTCAATGAAGTCATCGTCCACCCGGCGATAAAGCACGTCAATCGGCTTGTACCCGCGCGTCGTGCGCATCTGCACCCGGCCATCAACCACGCGCAGGTCGGACCCTTCAACAAGATCCGCGCCCATCTGATCGGCGAGAAAGGCGTGTTCAAAATAGGCCGCGTTGTAGATACCCGGAGTGAGAACCGCGACCGTAGGCTTGGCCCCGCCGCTGTTGCTGAAAGCGGGCGGCGCGCAAGAGGCAAGGCTGCGAGCCAGACGGCGCGGGTAATTCGAGACCTGCTCAACCGGGACACGACCGAACAAGTCCGGGAACATCGCCATCATCGTCTCTCGGTTCTCCAGCATGTAGGAGACCCCTGATGGCGTTCGCGCGTTGTCTTCCAGAACGAACCATTCATCCGGCCCGGTGCGCACCAGATCAATACCGACGATGTGGGTGTAAATCCCGCCCGGCGGCGTGAAGCCGACCATATGCGGCAGCCACGCTTCGTTGTGGCGAAACAATCGTTCGGGCACGCGGCCCGCGCGGATGATCTCCTGCCGGTGATACAGATCGTAGAGGAACGAATTGAGCGCGCTCACTCGTTGCTCAATCCCGCGCGTCAGCTTGCGCCATTCAGCCGCCGTGATAACGCGCGGCACCATATCGAACGGGATGAGACGTTCTTCCGCCTCATCCTCGCCATAGACGTTGAAGGTGATGCCGGTTCTGCGAAAGCTTTCATCGGCCTCCGCGCTTTTGCGCTTGAGAGAAGCGCCATCTTGTTCGCTGAGCCATCCACAATAATCGGCGTAGGCGGGGCGGATGCCGCCCGATGCGTCCGTCATCTCATCGAAGTTGACGAGGCCCTCACTCGCAGTGTGTGTCTGCGAAAGGGATTGCGACTGGGACTGAGAAGCGGGTGATCCGGAAGCGGATGACGACGAAGGCGGCATGTCTTCGGGAGTGTAACGAGCCCAAGACAAATGGAAAGAGAGAATTGTAAGGGCGAACGGTCCTCGCGCCGCGTCCTCAACGTGGGTGGCGATCCAGTTCGGCCAACAGCGCTTGCACGCTCTCAGGCGAATAGGTGAAGCCCATATGCGTGCATCGCAGCGCAATAGCCCGGTCGCGCTCGCCCGGTTCGCCAGCCGCGCTGCGGGGCGCAATTACGCCATCGCGAGGGCTCCACATGGCCACCGTTTCCACCGGTGGCTTTTGCCGACGGTCAATCTCAAGCGGCGGCTCGTCGACGCTGTATCCCGCGATCGCCTGATAAATACGCCACGCATTGTTGGACCGCGGAGAGCCGGAAAAGGGCGTCCCCATCGTGATGACCTTATCGACGCAATCCGGCTGACGCTTGGCCAGTTCACGCGCGTACAGCCCACCCAAGCTCCATCCCAGCAAGACAACGTTGCTGTCATAGCGTTCGCGAATGGCACCCAGCCGATCTTCCAACTTATCAAGCGCGCTTTCATCCGCGCCCCAATTGAAGCCCAGTCCCCAACGCTTGGTCTTGTGCCCGGCCGTCTCAAGCAAGCGCGAAAAATGGCGCAGCTTTTTGGGGCGGGTCGCAAAACCAGGAAAGATCAGGACGATCTGGGGGCGCTTTGCCGGTGCGATATCGTAGGTGCGAAACGGACGACGCGCGGGTTCCAACAGCCATTGCAGCTCGTTGAAGACGCGACCGACTTTCGGTCGCGCAGCGGGTTCGGGTTCGGGCTGCGCGGCCAGAGCCACGCGGCGAGCGAATTCGCTGTTGGCCAGATCAACGGAGGGAAACTGAGGAAGCGCGAACGGACGAGTCATAAAACTGCAATAGATTCATTTTTCTGAATCTAAAGCAAATAATCCTCTAATTATTTCATTTTGGCGCTTCGCCCGAGCCTCAATCGCAGTTGCCAATGCGCTCTTGTTCGAAGTCCATCGTCATTTTGACAGGGCCCAGTTCGGGGATGGTGCCGTCCATCGTCATCGTCATGTCTGACGAGGTTGAGGTAACATCGCCATTCAGCGCGAGCTTCATCGCGCCCCCGCCCTCTTCAACCGCGCAGGTCATCGTCATGTCGACCTTCCCGCCGCCCATCGTGAAGCTGTTGACGTCGCATTCGCCGTTCTGGCCTTCCTTGATCGACTCTTCCCAGCCCTTTTCGGCCATTTCCGGGGTGAGGCAATATTCCATCGTCTGGCTCATCGAGGCGGCCATGATGTCTTTAAACTGCTGCGGCGCGCCGGGCATATCGACCTCGGTCAACTCCATCTTGGTCGCGTATTTACCGGGTTCGGGTTTCAGATCGCCGCCGACGGCCGCAGCGGCTTCTTTCATTTCGTCCGCTGTGACGTTGCCATCACCATCCGCGTCGGCGTCAACCGAGGACGAACCGCACGCGGTTAGCGCGAAAGCGGCCAGAGCTGGCGTCAAAGGATACTTCATCAATTCCCCCTCAGGTGGTGTTGGTTTGGCCTGTTCAATCGGGCGTTTTAGCAGTCGCCGATACGCGTTTGCTGCACGCGCATCGACATGGATCCGGGGCCGGTGCCCATGTCGCCGGTCATGTTCATCGTCACATCGGATGTGGTCGGTGTGCCGGTGCCGGACATTACCATCGTCATCTCGCCCTGATCAGTGTCGCAGACCATAACCGCGTCCATCTTGCCACCGGTTGCGGAGAAGCTTTTGTACTTGCAGTCGCCGTCCTGCGCCTTGCGGAGGGCATCCTTGTACCCCTGCTCGACCTCTTCGGCGGTGACGCAGATTTTGGTTTTGCGCTCGAACACGCCCTTCATCATGCCCATCATGTTGGCGGGCATTCCGGGAATATCCATCGAAAGCAACGTGATCTGGGATTCGTACTGCCCCGGCAGAGGCTTCATGTTTTCGTCCACCGTCTGCGCGATCACCGCGCCTGTGCCCAGCAGCGCGACCACGCCAGCCAACCAAACTTTCATTGATCCAAACTCCCCTGAACCTCACGGAATCGCCGCGGTCCTGAACTCAGAAAGCAAGCAGGCTAAGGCCGAAGCGAGCACTTCACAAGCGCCCTTCGCGCGACCATATCCTGATCCATGGCAGAACTCGTAATCCGCAGGGGCCTATCCGAGCCCGAAACTGGCGAAGACTTCACCCCGCACCGGCCCGAACGGCCCGAAAAATCGATGCCGGGCAAAGCGTTCGAGATTGTCTCGGAATACGAACCCGCGGGCGATCAGCCGACCGCTATTGCGGAATTGGTGCAAGGCGCAAAGGACGACGAAAAGACGCAGACGCTGCTGGGCGTCACGGGGTCAGGCAAGACCTTCACCATGGCCAAGGTGATCGAGACCTTGCAGCGCCCCGCTCTGATCCTTGCGCCCAACAAGATCCTCGCCGCGCAGCTCTATGGCGAGATGAAGAGCTTCTTTCCCAACAACGCGGTCGAATATTTCGTCAGCTATTACGACTATTACCAGCCCGAGGCCTACGTCCCGCGTTCCGACACTTACATTGAGAAAGAGTCGAGCGTGAACGAAGCGATCGACCGGATGCGTCACTCAGCCACCCGCGCGCTGTTGGAGCGCGACGACGTCATCATCGTCGCCTCGGTTTCCTGCCTCTACGGTATCGGATCGGTCGAGACCTATTCGGCGATGATCTTCGACATCAAGAAAGACGACACCGTCGACCAGCGCGAACTGATCCGCAAGCTCGTCGCGCTCCAATACAAACGCAACGACGCGGCGTTTACGCGCGGGTGCTTCCGTGTGCGCGGGGATAATCTGGAGATCTTCCCCAGCCACTACGAAGACATGGCGTGGCGCATCAGCTTCTTCGGTGACGAGATCGAGGAGATTGCCGAATTCGATCCGCTAACAGGTAAGACCGGCGCAAAGCTCGACACAGTGCGTGTCTATGCCAATTCGCACTACGTCACGCCCGGGCCGACGATGAAACAGGCTTCCGAGGCCATCAAATTCGAGCTGCAAGAGCGGCTTAAAGAGCTGGAGGAAGAGGGCAAACTGCTCGAGCACCAGCGGCTCGAACAGCGCACCCATTTCGATCTGGAAATGATCGCGGCGACCGGCAGTTGCAACGGGATCGAGAACTACTCGCGCTTCCTGACCGGACGCCTGCCGGGTGAACCGCCCCCCACCCTGTTCGAATATCTGCCCGAGAACGCGCTGCTCTTCGTCGATGAAAGCCACCAGACCGTGCCGCAGATCGGCGCGATGGCGCGCGGGGACCACCGGCGAAAGATCACTTTGGCCGAATACGGCTTCCGCCTGCCCAGTTGTATCGACAACCGCCCGCTTCGCTTCAACGAATGGGACGCGATGCGCCCGCAGACCTTCTGCGTCTCGGCCACGCCCGGCCCGTGGGAGTTGGAGCAAACCGGCGGCGTCTTTGCCGAACAGGTGATCCGTCCCACCGGCCTCATCGACCCGCCTGTCACCATCCGCCCGGTCGAAGATCAGGTGCAGGACTGCATCCAGCAATGCCTCGCCACCGCCAGACAAGGCTATCGCACGCTCGTCACCACTTTGACCAAGCGGATGGCCGAAGACCTCACCGAATTCATGCACGAGGCGGGCGTGCGCGTTCGCTACATGCACTCCGATGTGGAGACGCTGGAGCGTATCGAGCTTATCCGCGACCTGCGCCTTGGCGTTTATGACGTGCTGATCGGGATCAACCTGCTGCGCGAAGGCCTCGATATCCCCGAATGCGGGCTGGTCGCGATTTTGGACGCCGACAAGGAGGGCTTTTTGCGCTCAGAAACCTCGTTGGTGCAAACCATCGGCCGCGCCGCGCGCAACGTCGATGGCCGCGTCATCCTCTACGCCGACCGGATCACCGGATCGATGGAGCGCGCGATGGCCGAAACCGACCGCCGCCGCACCCGCCAGGAAGAGTTCAACAAAGAACACGGCATCACGCCGACAACGATCAAGCGCGATATCCAGAACATCGTCGAGGACACCGCATCGCAAGACGGCGTCACCGTCGGCACAGGCGATGACGAGGTCAACAACCTCGTCGGACACAATCTGCGATCCTACATCGAGGACCTCGAAAAACGCATGCGCGACGCCGCCGCCAACCTCGAATTCGAGGAGGCTGGGCGCCTGCGCGATGAAATCCGCCGATTGGAGAACGACGAGTTGGGTCTGCCCGATGGCGAGAAGAAAGCGCCGATTGTGGGGCGGTCGAACGAGGGCAAGCCGGGGACGCGCAAAGTTCGCGGCAAAGCGCGGTACAAGCGGATGGGTGGGAAGCCTTAGGGGATGATGGTTGAAGTCGGCTTGACAACGGCAGAGGCATTGAGACAGCTCAGGTCAAACGTCTGACATTCGGGGTCCCTTTCGAAATGAACCGCATCAAATCTCTTGCCGCGTCGGCGGTTCTCCTCATGTTGTGCGCTTGCGGCGGTGGCGGTAGTGGCGGCGGCGGCGGCAGCAGCGGAGGAGGAACCGGCGGTGGCAACACCGCGCCGACACTCACCAGCCCCACATCTTTAGACACCGATGAGCAGCCGATCACCGCCGACCCGGCCACGGTGGTATCGCTCTCAGCCAATGACGCTGAAGGCGACGCGGTCACATTCTCGATACTGGGTACAAAGGACAGCGCGCTCTTCACGATAGCGAACGGCCGCGAATTGCAGTTCGTCGCGCCGCCCAGTTTCGAAACGCCCCAAGACAGCGATAGCGACAATTCCTACGAGCTCGACATCCAAGTCAGCGACGGCTCATTAACAACGACCGCCGCGATCACGGTTCAGGTGAACGACAAGGTTGAAGGGCTCGTGGTTGAGCCACTGGCGAACGCCGTGTTTGGTGCGGATAAGCGTGCGGTCGCTCTGAGCTATGTGGACAGCACAAACCAAGTTTTTGTTGTCGATGAATTGGGCGAAGCCTTCTTGCTGGACGCCCGCGATGGAAGCGTTCTTCGAACCATGGCGGTCACGGCAAACACGAACGAGCGGGTCCTTGATGCGACGGCGGTCGATACCGATGGATCGGGTTCAGAATTCTATGTTCTCACCGCTGACGGCACACGCTTAAACCTGCTTTTCGCCAATTTCGATACGGGTCGCTTGCTCGCGCTCTGGTCAAAAGAGCTGACGGTCGCGCCGGACGCCACGATCACGACTAACGGTCAGCTTCCTGTCATAGCGATTGGCGATCGGGAGCGAAACGGAGCGGCGCAAGATGTGGATGATCCGCGTGGTAATCTCTTCCAACTACAGCTCGGCCCCGATACGCTGTTCAATCTCAACACGATCGACCCAGCTGATGTTCAACTGACCGAGGAACTAATCGGCATTGGCTTGCGGTCACCGCGATTGCCACAATCCGATACCCTGGCGACACGTTTCGTGCTTGATCGCGGGGAACGGTTCAACGAATACACGCTGATTCCCTTCCGGGATACCGTGAATTTCCAATGGCCTGCGCGCGATGGCAACGCCGTTCTTGAATTCACCGGCATGCTCCCTGGCAGCGAGACGCCTCCGTTAGTTGTCCAGGAAATCGATGCCGACGGCGCGAACGGCGCTGATGGTGTCGGAGGCTGGACCGATATGGCGACCGGCCTGCAAGGTGAAGGGTGGATCGGTGTGTTCCTCATAACCGACGCCAATGGCAATTTTTACACGCGGGGCACGGAGAACGATGAGCCTCTTGAAAGGCGCACGCTCGATTTTCGCAACGCTGGCTTAATAAGTGATCCTATCATCTCGATGGACGACGGCGATGACGAACTTGGTACAGCTCGGCCGATTTACGTGCTGGATCAAGGCGGCAGTGTCTTCCGCGTGGACCTGACCCAGCGCGATTAGAGAAGCGGCCCTATCGGGGTCTTGACCCACTGTGGTCACCGCTTAAGCAGCACCGACATGAAAACACCCATCCTCAGCGCTCTAAGCGCCGCCGCCCTTTCGCTTTCGCTCACCGCCTCGCCTGCCCTTGCGGACGGGCACATGGAGAAGAAAGCCGCCCCCGCGGCCAAGATCACACCGCAGGAAAAGACCACGCGGCATTCCGGCACGTTCGGCGGCGTGCGGATGAACTATTCCGCGACGATCAAGGAAACGATCCTCGAAGGCAAAGACGGCAAGCAGGAAGCCGTCATCGTCACCACCACCTATATGAAGGACCCGTCGGACACCTCGCGTCCGGTGTTCTTCATCTATAATGGCGGTCCGGGTTCGGGCTCGGTCTGGCTGCAGATGGGCGCCTTTGGTCCCAAGCGGGTCGCGATCCCCTCGGATGCCAAGGATGACGGCGCGCCGCCTTACCCGATCCTCGATAACCCGGCGAGC
>JBCCAH010000001.1:0-447706 GCA_039814925.1 Pseudomonadota bacterium | reverse complement strand
ACTCATGAGCGATACGCTTATTCTGCCGGCCGAACGCCGCGAACGGGCTGGCAAGGGAGCCTCCCGAGCACTTCGCCGCGAAGGTCGGATCCCCGCTGTTATTTACGGCGGTAAGGAAGATCCCATCACGATCCACGTCGAAGAGAAGGAGCTGGTCAAGCAATTGAACACCGGCCACTTCATGAACTCGATCGTGAAGATCGATGTCGGTGGTGACACTGTGCGCACCCTGCCCAAGGACGTGGCGCTTCACCCTGTTTCCGACCGCCCGACGCACGCGGATTTCCTGCGCCTTTCGAAAGACGCGACCGTGGACGTTTCGATCCCGGTTGTCTTCACCAACGAAGAAGCTTCGCCTGGCCTTAAGAAGGGCGGCGTTCTTAACGTGGTTCGTCACGAGCTCGACCTCGTTTGCGCTGCGGACAAAATCCCCGGCGAGATCGAAATCGATGTCACCGGCAAGGAAGTTGGCGATTCGATCCACATCAGCGAAGTGAGCCTTCCCGAAGGCAGCACCAGCGCCATCACCGACCGCGACTACACGATCGCGACCCTCGTGGCTCCGTCCTCCCTCAAGAAGAGCGAAGGCGACACCAGCACTGAGGATGATGCACCAGCGGCTGATGAAGTCGAAGCCACCGCACAGAAAGGCGACGAAGGCGAATAAGCCTCGCGCGCTTTTCCAAAGCTATCACCAAGACACCGGGCCTCGCGAGAGGTCCGGTGTTTTGTTTTGGACGAAGGGTGATTAAGCGGTTCGCATGCAAATCTGGGTAGGCCTTGGAAATCCTGGCGCGAAATACGCGCTCCACCGGCACAATGTCGGGTTTATGACCGTGGACGCCATCGCTGAGGTCTATGGCTTTGGGCCTGAGCAAAAGAAGTTTGCAGGACTGGTGCGCGAAGGGCGGATCGGGACACAGAAGGTCCTTTTGCTCAAACCCTCGACCTTCATGAACGAAAGCGGGCGCAGCGTTGGTCAAGCGATGCGGTTCTACAAGCTTGAACTCGACGCCCTTACGGTCTTTCACGATGAGCTGGATCTGGCGCCCTTCAAGGTGAAGGTCAAACAAGGCGGCGGTACGGCGGGTCATAATGGCCTGCGCTCCATCGACAAGCATCTGGGCAAAGACTTTCGCCGCGTGCGCATCGGTATCGGCCATCCGGGCCATAAAGACCGCGTTTCGGGCTATGTGCTAGGGAATTACGCAAAGGCGGAGATTGATCCTCTCACCAATATGATCGGCGCAATGGCCGCGGAAGCCGAATGGCTGGCCGCCGGGGACGATGTGCGTTTCATGAACGACGTCGCGTTGAGAATGCAGTGAGCGAACTCGAAACGGGTAACGCCGCGAAAGAGCCCGACAATCCGTTGGCAGACATGCCAGTGTGGAGAGTCTTGAGCTATATCGGTCTGCAAGCTTTGGCCTTCATCGTCGTTGGCGTCGTCCTGTGGATCGTGAGCAACCGCTCCGCCGCGTCTATTGTAACCTACGAGGTTTGGGAAATCGGAGCGGGCTTGGCGCTCGCCTTCGCCCTGATTGTGCTCAGCTTTGTTCTTTCTCAGGCATTCCCGAAGTGGGTCGAATGGCTTGTCCACTCACAAGCGCGCAACTACCCGTTTCTGAAGCATCGCATCTCCATTGCGGCGATCATCTTCATCTCAATCTGCGCTGGTGTCGGCGAAGAGCTTCTGTTTCGGGGCGGTTTGCAGACGCTGCTGGGTGATTTTCTGCCCCTGCCCGTTGCGATCCTCGTCGCGTCCGCACTGTTTGCGCTTATCCATTTCGCCCAGCCTCTCAACAGCGCTCTGATCTTCATAATCGGATGCCTCTTTGGCGTCGTCTATTGGACCACGGGCAGCCTACTCACCGTGATCCTCGCGCACACGGTCTACGACATCTACGCGCTCTGGACGCTGCAAGAAGCCATGCACGAATTCGGCGTGTTCGACGAAGAGGCAACGGCGGACTTGCCTGACGCGCCTGAGCATGAGACGGTCACGCAAGACCAAGAACCCTAGGGAGAAACGCCGTGTCCACCATCAATCGCCGCACCTTGCTTGCCGGAGCCGCCGCCACAGGCGCCCTCGCCGCCACCGCCAGTGTTGCGCAAGAAGACAAGGTGAAACCGAAGGCCGACCTATCAGGCAAGAGCATTCTGATCACGGGCTGCTCGAGCGGCTTTGGTCGTCTCGCAGCCGAAAGCTACGCGCGACAGGGCGCCAAAGTCATTGCCACCATGCGCCGCTTGCCGCGCAAAGAGGCGGAAGAACTGCGCGTCCTGGCGCTCAACGAAAAACTCGACCTGCAAGTGATCGAGATCGATGTGACCTCGGACAAATCGGTCGAAGACGGCGCGTCTCAGGCCATCGCCGCAGCGGGCGGCAAGATTGACGTGCTGATCAACAACGCGGGCATCTCCTACGGAGGCCCGGTGGAGATACAGGACATGGACGCGACGCGCCACATGTTCGAAACCAACGTCTTTGGCCCGCACCGCATGGCCCGCGCGGTCCTGCCTGCCATGCGCGCGGCGAAAAGCGGGTTGATCCTCAACGTGTCCTCGCAGCTCGGCAAGGTCATCGTGCCCGCATACGGCCAATACTCACCAACTAAGTTCGCACTTGAAGCGATGAGCGAGTCCCTCGCTTACGAGCTTGTCCGCCACGGCATTGATGTGACCATTATCCAGCCCGGCGGCTATCCGACGATGATCTGGAAGAACGCCAACGAGAACGCGATGCGCCTCCTCGAACGCGCGGAAGACAAACACACCGATGGCTACACCGCTTTGATCGCACAGTTAGGCCAACGCACCGGCGGTGGCTCGACCGATCCGATGGATGTGCCCAACGCCATGGCCGAAGTGATCGCCATGCGCCCCGGATCACGCCCGCTGCGCCGCGCGGTGCATCCGGGCCTTAAGCCCCAAGTGCCGCTCAACGAACTCACGGCCAAAGTCCAAACCGGATGGCTTGGCGAGACCCCCTACGGTCCGTGGATCAAGGCGGTGCACAACGCGTGATCCGCCTAGGCGCTCGCTGCGCCTTGAGCCACGCGCGCATTCGCGTATAGCGCGGCGCACGAGAATTCAGGCGGGCTGCGCGCCGACGCGCCCGCCCCTTAATGCGAGACAAAGACCATGGGTTTTAAATGCGGTATCGTGGGCCTGCCCAATGTGGGCAAGTCCACCCTGTTCAACGCGCTCACCGAAACGCAGGCCGCGCAGGCCGCGAACTATCCGTTTTGCACGATTGAACCCAATGTCGGCCAGGTCGCGGTGCCCGACGAACGCCTCGACAAAATCGCCGCGATTGCGAAAAGCGCCAAAGTCATCGCCACGCAGCTTGGCTTTGTCGACATTGCGGGCCTCGTGAAGGGCGCAAGCGCGGGTGAAGGTCTGGGCAACCAGTTCCTCGGCAATATCCGCGAAGTCGACGCGATTGTGCACGTCCTACGGTGTTTCGAAGACGACGATATTCAACACGTCTCCAACAAGGTTGACCCACTCGCCGACGCCGAAGTGGTCGAAACCGAACTGATGCTGGCCGACCTTGAAAGCCTGGAAAAGCGCGTCTCCAACGCCGAGAAACGCGCGACAGCGGGCGACAAGGAAGCCAAGATCCTAGCCAGCGTGTTGGGCCAAGCGCTCGAACTGTTGAAAGACGGCAAGCCGGCGCGGCTGGTCGAACCCAAGGACGAGGAAGAAGCCAAAGCGTTTGCGCAGGCGCAACTGCTAACCGCGAAGCCGGTTCTGTACGTTTGCAACGTCGCGGAAGACGAAGCCGCCGAGTGCAACGGACTATCGGAGGCTGTGTTCGCCAAAGCCAAGGCCGAAGGCGCGCAAGCCGTTGTTGTCTCCGCCGCGATCGAGGCCGAGCTGATCGCGATGCCCGAAGAGGAACGCGGCGAATATCTCGAGGCCTTAGGCCTCGCTGAAAGCGGCCTCGCCCGCGTGATCCGTGCGGGCTACACACTTTTAGGCCTGCAAACCTTCTTCACCGCCGGCCCAAAGGAATCGCGCGCCTGGACTTTCCCGGCGGGCGCGAAGGCACCGCAAGCGGCGGGCGAGATCCACACCGACTTCGAAAAAGGCTTCATCCGCGCCGAAACGATTGCCTACGATGACTACATCGAATTGAACGGCGAAGCGGGCGCGAAGGAGGCGGGCAAAATGCGCCAGGAAGGCAAGGAATACCTTGTCCAGGATGGCGACGTGATGCTGTTCAAGTTCAACGTGTAGAGTGTAGGTTCGAAAGTCTCTTGGCCCGTGCTGTTAAACTAGCCCGGCACGGTCACCCCATACACATGTTGAGCATAAGCGCGAGCGCTCCAAGAACGATCATCCATGGGAGAACGGCTGCCATGATGGCTGCCAAGAACCCTCCTGCAACCGCACCGATGCCAATATATGCGAGATAACCGACAAGAGATTCTGCCTCACCAAAGGCGGTGATTAGTCCGCCTATGGCGCCGAGTATGATGCCGATGCTTGCCGCTTTTTCTGTAACCCAATCCCATCCGGTCGCTTCGCCATCATCAACACTGGTGTGTTCGACGTACTTGTCTCCAAGCAAGCCTGTTTGTTGACGGCTTTCACCGATCTTGTTTCCATCGCGGTCATAGCGAACAGAGTACGTTTCACCGAAAGCATCGGTCCGTTCCTCAGTGTAGCCGTCTTTTTCACCACTATCGTCAAAGTGTTGCTGGTAATTGTCACCAAAAATGTCCGTGCGGTTTTCCGAGTGTCCAGTCTTTTGACCATCTTGGTCGCGATGTTGAATTTTTTCGTCGCCAAACAAACCCGTCTCGCGCCGGCTCGTGCCGGACTTATTGTCGTCATCGTCCCGATGCTGTGTATACTTGTCACCGAAAATATCGGATTCGTCGTTCGAACGCCCCATTTGATCCCCCTTTTCCCGCCCGTCAGTAATCGTTAGGTTGCGCCGCAGCGACCCAACAAGACAGATCAAATAGGTTAGCTAAAAGAAGGGGGCAGTCAACTGCCGGTATCGTATTCCGGATGGGCTATGACGCCTCATCTTCATGATCATTATTATGATCTTCAGCCGCGTGGTCTTGCTCTCCATCGCCGTCGTGGTCGTGGTCATGATCTTCATCATGATCCTCGGCAGCGTGATCGGAAACGCCGTCGCCATCATGGTCGTGGTCCAGACCCTTGGCCTTCATCTCTTCGTACTCAGCCTCGTCCATAAAGCCGGTGTTGTCGGGCTCTGCGCCGCACGCGGCCAATCCCAGCACCGCCAATGAAGCCAAAATCACGCGCATGTGTCATCTCCTGGTCGTAGCTATTAAAGCGTTTGATCTCGTCAGCGGCTTAGTGCCGCCCAAACAGTTTCTCCACGTCGTCCATGGACAATTTGACCCATGTCGGGCGTCCGTGATTGCATTGCCCTGAACGCGGGGTCGCTTCCATCTCGCGCAGCAGAGCGTTCATCTCGGCGACCGAGAGTACCCGCCCTGCCCTGACCGATCCGTGGCAGGCCATCGTTGCGAGCACATATTCGAGCCGCTCCGCCAGCAGCAAAGAGCCACTGTCGTCCTGCGCACCGTGTTTGGCTATGTCGTCAGAAAGGTCGCGCAAAAGCTTGGCCGTGTCCGCCTTGGCAATCGCCGCTGGCACCGCGCGCACCAACATGGCCGCGGGGCCAAACCGTTCGATGGAGAGGCCGTACCGCGCCAAGCCCTCCGCCGCCTGTTCAAGCCGGTCGCAATCGACCTCGTCCATCTCGACCACGTCGGGGACCAGCAACGCTTGCGAACGTTTGGCCGCTTCCTCAGCCCCAGAACGTTTCAAGCGTTCCAGCACCAGACGCTCGTGCGCGGCGTGTTGGTCGACCAGCACCAAGCCATCAGCGCTTTCAGCGACGATGTAAGTGTTCGCAACCTGGCCCCGAGCGATACCTAAAGGGTACTGAGCGGCGTCTTGCGGCAACGGAACCGCCTCTTCCGCGCGCCCTTGCGGCAGCGCCTCATGGGAGGGCGCAGGCGAATTCCATTGCGGCCGCGGTTCAGCGACCGAATGCGTGGGCTGCGTCTGAGGTGCGGACCAATCGCGGCCTTCGAAAATAGAGCGCAAGGCTGGCTGAGGTTCGGGCTGGGCTGGTTCGGACTGCCAGCGTTCCATCGCCGCGCGGTCGGGGCCTTGGGCGCTGCGCCGGTCTCCGGTCGCCAGCGCTTGGCGGAGCCCCGACACGATAAACCCGCGCACCGCCGCTGCGTCGCGAAAGCGGACTTCGGTTTTGGCGGGGTGGACGTTGACATCGACGTCCTCTGGCGGGATTTCGAGAAACAGGGCCAGCACCGCGTGGCGGTCCCTCGCAAGCATATCGGAATAAGCGCCGCGCACCGCCCCGACGAGCAGCTTGTCCTTCACCGGGCGTCCGTTGACGAACAGATACTGGTGATCGGCCACGCCGCGATTGTAGGTCGGCAGCCCGGCTAGCCCGGTCAGCCGCATCGCTCCGTAAGGGCCGGTGCGTTCCAGGTCGATTTCAACCGCGTTGTCTTTGAGCTCTCGTGCAACGATCTGCGCAACGCGCGTGGCCAGATCCTCATCGCTTTGCGTGGTCAGCGCCTTGCGTGTTTTGCCCTCCGCGCCGTTTTCCAACGTGAAGGCAATGTCGGGCCGCGCCATGGCCAAACGGCGCACGACGTCTAAGCACGCAATATATTCGCTGCGCGGTGTGCGCAGGAATTTACGCCGCGCCGGTATTTTGGCGAAGAGCTGTTCGACGCGAACCCGTGTGCCCGCAGGCAGTGCCGCCGGACCGTCTTCCACGCGTTCGCCGTGGTCGACTACTACTCGCCAGCCTTCGTTTGCGCCGGGCACGCGGCTTTCGATGGTCAAACGCGCCACACTTGCGATTGAAGGCAACGCCTCACCCCGAAAACCTAGGGTCGAAACCAGTTCGATCGCCTCATCAGGTAATTTCGAGGTCGCGTGGCGTTCCAGCGCCAGAGCGATGTCGTCCGCGCTCATCCCGCAGCCGTCGTCGGTCACCTGCAACCGGGTTAGCCCCCCATCGGTCAGTTCGACCGCGATTCGCGACGCGCCCGCATCGATTGCGTTCTCCACCAGCTCTTTCAGCGCTGCCGATGGCCGCTCAACCACCTCGCCCGCGGCGATCCGGTTGACCAAATCGCTAGGCAAACGACGGATTTCTGGGCGCTTTTCCATGGCTTCAAAGGCGGGTTCGGATGGCATTGGTCGCAAGCTACCCGTCAATGGCCGCAATTTCGAGGGCAGCAGTGCATAATTACCATTTCGGTCAACAAAATTTTTGGCCTTTTTCGCAAGGTTTCGCTAGGCGTCGAGGGGATGGGACCACAGTGGATCGGGTCCTACGCGGAACGCTATTGTCGCAAGCGAGTTTCGCGCGCCTTTCCGGTCCAGCTCGCACTACGGAACAGAACAAAAATCATGAGCTTTTTCGCCAATCTTTTCAAATTCGGTTCGCAGAACATGGCCATTGATCTGGGGACAGCCAACACGCTGGTTTATGTCCAGGATCAGGGGATTATCCTCAACGAGCCCAGCGTCGTCGCGATTGAAACGATCAATGGCATCCAACGCGTCAAAGCGGTGGGTGACGATGCGAAGATGATGATGGGTAAGACGCCCGACAGCATTCAAGCGATCCGTCCGCTGCGCGATGGTGTTATCGCGGACATCGAAGTCGCCGAAGAGATGATCAAGCACTTCATTCGCAAGGTGCACGGCAAGCGCAACCTGTTCCGCTATCCCGAAATTGTGATCTGCGTTCCCTCGGGCGCCACTTCGGTTGAGAAGCGCGCGATCCGTGACGCGGCGTCGAACGCGGGCGCTTCGGAAGTGCACCTTATCCTCGAACCAATGGCGGCCGCGATTGGCGCGGATATGCCGGTGACCGAGCCAGTTGGTTCGATGGTCGTCGATATTGGCGGCGGCACAACAGAGGTCGCGGTTCTGTCTCTGCGCGGTCTTGCCTACACCACCTCGGTTCGCACCGGCGGCGACAAGATGGACGAAGCCATCGTTTCTTATGTTCGCCGACACCACAACCTGTTGATCGGTGACAGCACGGCGGAGCGGATCAAGAAGGATTACGGCATCGCGGTCGTGCCCGAAGATGGCGCTGGTGAGAGCATCACGCTGAAAGGTCGCGATCTTGTGAACGGCGTGCCGAAAGAGATCACAATCAATCAGGCGCATGTCGCAGACGCCTTATCCGAGCCGATCGGTGCCATCGTCGAAGGCGTGCGTATCGCGCTTGAAAACACCGCGCCCGAGCTCGCCGCTGACATTGTTGACCAGGGCATCGTCCTGACCGGTGGAGGCGCGCTTATCCGTCGCCTGGATGAACATCTGCGCGAGGAAACCGGCCTTCCCGTTTCGATTGCCGAAGACCCGCTGACCTGTGTGGCCGTTGGCACGGGCCGGGCCATGGAAGACCCGATTTATCGCGGTGTGTTGATGACGGCGTAAGAGCCGCCGAGTTCTCGCTGCTTCACAAAAAAGGGCTACGGGGGCTGATAACCAAGGGGATCACTAGCCATGGCGCCTCCTTCCTCGCGCCGATCGGGCTTTTCGAAGAAAGAGCAAAACTCGGTGTTTACCGGGTACGTTCTTGCGTCCCTTGGTGCGCTTTTAGGGCTGGCTCTCCTCGCGCTTTCTTTATGGCAGCCCATGGCTCTGGCGCCGTTACGCGGAGCGGCACAGGATGCGGTTTCTCCGGCTGGTCAAGCCACCGCTATCACGCGGTCGGGCACAGGCAGCGTGGGAGACACGATTGCGGCTTTCTGGAACGCAGGGAGCCAAAACGCCACTTTGCGCGAAGAGGTTGAACTGGCGCGCATCCAGTTGGCCGAAGCGGACGCCGTCGCACAGGAAAACGAGCGCCTAAAAGCTCTGCTGGCGCTGGCCGAGGGCGAGATCGAACCCGTCGCCACCACACGGCTGATCGGTTCCAGCTCCACGAGCAGCCGCCGCTTTGCCTATGTCAGCGTCGGCCGGGTCGATGGAGTGCAAGTCGGAATGCCAGTGCGGTCGGCGCGCGGCGTGGTGGGTCGAATCTTGGAAGTCGCACGTGGATCCTCGCGTGTCCTTCTCCTGACGGATAGCGAGAGCGTTCTTCCGGTGCGCCGTGCGACCGATAACACTGTCGCCTTTGCCGAAGGGCGCGGGGATGGCTTTTTGCGCATTCGCCTTATCAATCTGGGTTTGAACCCACTTGAATTGGGCGACGTTCTCGTGACCAGCGGCGCGGGTGGCTATTATCGGCCCGGTGTGGCCGTGGCGGTGATTTCGGAGCTCACATCCGATGGAGGCGTTGCGCGCCTCATGGCGGATCCATCGGCAACCGATTTCGTCAGCGTCGAACCGATCTACGAACCGGTCGCTGTTGACGCGGCCGAGACGCCACAAGAGCAGCGCATCGATGATAGCGAGGGCAGCTCCGACTGATGGAACGTCTCTCCCCTCCCCGTGCGCGTTTCGACCCTTACGCAAGCCGCATTAATCGCGATCGGTCGCCCTGGCGCACGGTCAGCGTGCCTTACGCGACGATCGTAGTCGGATCGTTGCTGCCTTTCCTCTTTTTGGCCGATGTGATGCCGGTCTTGCCGCCCCTTGGCTTTCTGATGTTTCTGGGCTGGAGGGTCATGCGCCCCGGCCTCATGCCGCTTTGGGCGGGCGTGCCACTCGGCGCGTTTGACGATCTTTTCAGCGGACAGCCCTATGGCAGCGCAATTCTGCTATGGTCCGTGGCCAT
Organism: Pseudomonadota bacterium; assembly: GCA_039814925.1. Classification (GTDB taxonomy): domain Bacteria; phylum Pseudomonadota; class Alphaproteobacteria; order Sphingomonadales; family Sphingomonadaceae; genus Erythrobacter. Next base: position 437,931 of record JBCCAH010000001.1, on the reverse strand, counting down.
GATCGCTTTGGAAATCATAGAAACACGCTTTCCCTGGCGTGGATTTTGGCAAGATTGGTTCACCGTCAGTCTAGGGGCGTGCCTCTATATCTTCGTGGCGATGCTCATTTCCGGGGCTTCGCTTACCCCAGCTATGGTAATCGCGAGCGGACCTCAACTGATCGTTGCCATCTTGATCTACCCCTTCCTGTCCCAATTGATTGCCGGTTTTGACCGGTTCCGCTTGTCGCGTGCGCGGAGGATCGGTTGAAGAATTGGTTTTCTAAAAGCGGCCTTAGTTCTCGCCCGCCTGTCATCAACGCCTCCACTCTCAAAAACACATTTAATCGGCGCAGCGTGTTGATCGGCACTGTGCAAGGGGGTGTTGGGGTCTTGCTGGCAGTGCGGATGGGGTACTTGGCGATTGCTGAGAATGAGAAATACAGGCTCGAATCCGAAAGCAACCGAGTCAATCTGTCGCTTATACCGCCGCGTCGCGGTTGGATCCTGGATCGCAATGGCGCCCCCCTCGCCTCCAACCGGGCTGACTTTCGCGTCGATGTCATCCCGGACCGGTTGAACGAACCGGATAAGATGATCGATCAGATCGGGGATCTGCTTGAGCTGGAACCGACCCGCATCGCGGACATCAAGCAGGAAGTGGCAGTATCCGGCGGCTATCAACCGGTCGAAGTCGCCAGCGGCCTCAATTACGAACAATTCGCCGCGCTTAGCGTCCGATTACCCGACATGCAGGGCGTTGTTCCGCAACGCGGCTTTTCGCGCTTTTATCCGATCGCGTCCTCAGTCGGACATTTGATCGGCTATGTCGGCCCCGCCAACGCCGAAGAATACGCCGAAGAGGACCGCAATCCGCTGCTCGTCACGCCGGGCTACAAGATCGGCAAAGATGGGCTTGAGCGGCAATTTGAACAGGATTTGCGTGGCGTTCCCGGCGCTCGGCGTGTTGAGGTGACGGCCAGCGGGCGGATCATCCGCGATCTGGAAACGCGCGACGATATCCAAGGCGATCCGGTCAAGCTGACCATTGATGGCCCCTTACAAGACTACGCGGCGCGCCGCATCGGCCTCGAAAGCGGTTCGGTTGTGGTGATGGATTGCGACACAGGTGACCTTTTGTGCATGGCGTCGATGCCCAGCTTTGACCCCAACAGTTTCTCTGATGGCATCGGCAGCGTCGAATACGCGATGCTGCGTGAGGATGAACGCGTGCCTCTGCGAAACAAGGTGCTGCAAGGCCTCTATCCGCCGGGATCGACCATCAAGCCGATGCACTGCCTCGCTTTCCTCGAAGCGGGCATCGATCCCGAGGAACGGATTATCTGCGGCGGCGGGCGGCGGATCGGCAATCGCTTTTTCCGGTGCCACTCAAACCACGGCTCGGTCGATATGAATCGCGCGATCGCGCAAAGCTGCGACAGCTACTTCTACCATTTCGCGCAGAGAATCGGTTTCGATAAAGTCGCGGCGATGGCGAGCAGTTTCGGTATGGGGAAGCAATTCCCTCTGCCCGTGAACAGTCAGTTCTACGGCACGGTTCCCAATCCGGAATGGAAGGAAAAGAAGTTCGGACGCCCGTGGGAGCCGTTCGACACAGTCAACGCTTCGATCGGACAAGGCTATTACTTGGCGAGCCCCTTGCAACTGGCTGTGCAGGCGGCGCGGCTTGCGACCGGCAATGTCGTCGATCCTCGTCTTGTCATGGATGACAAAAAGCCCACTGCGCGCAGCTACAATTTTGGTTCGCAAGAAATCGATTACATCCGCCAAGCCATGAGCGACGTTGTGAACGGCGCAGGCACCGCCCGCCGAGCGCGCTTACCTCTCGACGGCGTTCTCTTAGCCGGAAAGACGGGGACCGCGCAGGTCGTTTCGCTTAGCGTGTCGGACGGACGGAGCGGCCCCTGGAAGTACCGCGACCACGGACTGTTCGTGTTCTTCGCGCCGTTCGACAAACCGAAATACGCCGGCGCTGTCGTGATCGAGCACGGCGGCGGATCCGGCTCGGCCTATCCTATAGCGCGCGATGTGATGACGTTCCTATTCGATGCACAAAAGGGCTTGGACGCGTTGCGAGCGTACGAAAAGCAATGGGGCGGAACCGCACAGGAACGTCTTGAAAAACGCTACGCCGCTTACGCCGCCGAACGCGGAGCTACCGTGAGACCCCCTCCAAGGCGCGATGAAGACATCTTCGATCAAGTCGAAGCCGAAGCGCGCGTCGCCGCACAACAATCCGAGGCCATTGCGGACGACGTCATCGTTCCGCGGGCGGATCAGACAGCTTCAGGCACACCGCCACCGGGCTCAACGAATCTTACCGGCCTTTCCGCCCAAGAGAATGAGCCGCGGTGATGAAGACGCAACGCGCGAGCGTCATCCCCTACGCGATAGCGCGGCAACCATGGGGCATGCTGATCCCACTGTTTCTGCTGGTCGCGTTTGGAGCCGCTGTGCTTTTCTCTGCTGCTGGCGGTTCAATGCAGCCTTATGCCAGCTCGCACGTGATCCGGTTTTGCGTCGCCTTGATCATCGCAATGGTCATCACCGCTCTTCCTCGTGATCTCGTCCGCTTCCTCACCTATCCCGTCTATATCGTTGTGTTTGTGATGCTAGTTGGGGTTGAAATCATGGGCGCGCTTAGAGGCGGCAGTCAGCGCTGGCTGGATCTTGGCTTCATGAACTTACAGCCGTCGGAATTGATGAAGCCTGTTATCGTTGTAACTCTGGCGCAGTTCTACTCTTCGCTTCCCCTCAGCATGGTAACCAATTGGCGTGCACTGATCGTGCCTGGGGCGTTGGTCGCCCTGCCCGTTAGTCTGGTGCTGATGCAGCCCGATTTGGGGACTAGCCTTGCTATAGTCTTCGGAGGCGGCGTGGTCATGCTGCTCGCCGGTCTACCGATGCGCTGGTTCGTCGGCGCTGGCCTATCCGCTTTAGCGGCGGCGCCTTTGCTGTTTTACTTCGGTCTAAAGGACTACCAACAGCGCCGGATTTTGACGATGTTCGATAGCGAAGCGGACGCTTTGGGCGATGGATATCACATCGCACAATCAAAGATTGCAATAGGTTCTGGCGGTATCTTTGGAAAAGGCTTTAACAATGGATCGCAGAGTCATCTGCAATACCTTCCAGAACCTCACACCGATTTTGTCTTCGCGACTATGGCTGAAGAATGGGGCTTGGTCGGTGGCCTTTTCGTTCTTGCCGTCTTCAGCCTGATTTTGCGCTGGGGCCTGAAAGTGGCGCGCGAAAGCCAGGATCGCTTTTCCAGCTTGCTAGCCGCTGGAATGAGCGCGACGATCTTCTTCTATGTCGCCGTCAATCTCATGATGGTTATGGGCATGGCGCCGGTGGTGGGCATTCCCCTGCCCTTTATGAGCCATGGAGGCTCGTCAATGCTAACGAACATGATCTGCATCGGCGCGCTCATGATGGTGAATCGCTGGAACCAGAACGCCCCGCGTGGAGGTTTCGCGCGAGGGACTTAAACCTTGATGATACCTTGCCGCAGAGCTGTAATCACGGCACCAACCCGGTCAGCGACATCGAGTTTTGCATAGATCCGCTTGGAATAGGTTTTTACCGTCTCAGGCGACAATTCAAGGATTGTCGCGATCGTATTGAGCGATTTGCCCTGCGCCACCCAGGTGAGCACTTCCACTTCGCGTTCGGATAGATTGGGTCGCTCGCCCTGCCATTGTTCAAGAATAGAAATGCGCTGATGCCCCGCTTGCGACAAGGCTCTCACCAACCCAATATCCTTAGGATCAACCTCGTCGACATGGCGCAAGAAATCAAACGAAGCGTAAGCGTCGCGCCCTCCGCCACCGTATAGCGGCACGCCGAATCCATAGATCAAGTCGAATTCGCGCATTTTCTCAAAGTAGGCCTCTTGTTCGGGTGTGTTTGGCTTCCACATCATGGCGTCTTGCCACGGCATCATGGACCCGAAATCCATGACCCGCCCAGGGATCGGATCGGCCTGACGAAATTCCTGCTGTTCGTACAACGCAAGCCATTCGTCTGAAAAACCGTGCGAAATTATCGCTGTGGACCGCGAAGTCTGTGAACTAAACTGCGGTACGACGTGGTAACTCATGCGAGTTGCTCCCGCTTCTAAAGACAATTTGCGGACGTATCGAAGTACGTCGGCAATATCGGTGATTGTCTCCAGAATATCGAAATGCCGCTGCATAATATTGGCAATATACCAGACGTCCCCCAACTAGGCGACTTTCCGTTTACGTAAGCTTCCGGCATTTGTCCGCTTGCCTTGATTGGCGCAAGCGTTTGGGTCGCATTGGCCAGGGTTCCCCCAAGGTCAAAACCTGTTGAGCGCTGACACAAGTCCTGGCGGCGGACCTCCCCCAATGAAGCGTCCGTGGTCAGGCATCTTGGACAAGTAAACACACTGTCGGAAGGCCGAATTCGGCATTGCGATCAATGGTGTATTGCGAGTGGAGCGGAAAATGAGCGACAGCGGAATAGGGGCAGGAAGGGAAAGCCAACTGCTCAGCGCCTTGCTGATAGAGAGCGTGCAGATTCGGTCTAAATCTGGTCTTGCCACAACATTGCGTGATCTTCACGATCTGCTCGAGGCGCCGCAACCTATCGCGCTACGGCTTGTTCACAGCCTCGAAGAAGAAGGGATCGTTAGTATCCAGCGTGACGTCACAGACGCGCTCGCCTCGACAGTTGTCGTCGTGCCGTCGGTCGCCAACCACCTCTTATTCAACACCAAGTCACGCGGGTCATCGGCGGCGTAAACGCTTTTAGACTGAAGCTGCGTTGATACTGACTTGATATCCTGTGCCGGATCGCTAAATGCAGCGCCTCGCTTGATTCGAGAGGGCTTTCGCTTCTCATCAAGCCCCCCAAGTCGGTTAAGATTCTCGACAGCGTGGACGCATAGCTCAGTTGGTAGAGCAGCTGACTCTTAATCAGCGGGTCCTAGGTTCGAACCCTAGTGCGTCCACCATTTTCGCTTCTTCCTGAACGACGGTTAGGACCAACCCTTGCGCGCTTGCCTACTGCAACGGGCATCGCGACTCGCCCAAATTCTGTGCGAAAAACCGGCAGAATAGGCCGAAAAAGTCTGACCCAGCGGTAGGCCGATTACCGCCTCAAAGCGTTTTACATCCCTACCGATCGGTCAGAAATCAACGGATTCCCTAGCGTCAGTTGGGGAGTGCTTAACAAGCCTTAACCAACCTCTTAAAGCGCCACAAACGCCCAATTTTGGCGAAATTCTCCCGTTTTCCTCGCAAAGCTAACCGGTCGGTAACCACTCCGGGGTTATCGGCCTACGTATGTATACGAAGGGTACAACATACGCTGTTTTCGCAGCAGCGCTTGGTTCAGCGTTAACCTTAGCTTCTCCGGCTTCTGCGGGAGGAATCAGCGCGGGTACGCTGATCGAAAACACCGCGACCGCAACCTACGATGAGGGCGCCGTCTCTCAGACGATTTCGTCCAACACCGTGGTCGTGCGGGTCGACGAACTGCTCGATGTGACGGTGACGTCGCTCGATTCAGGCCCGATTACCGTCACGCCCGGCGAAGCCATCCTGACCTTTGAGGTGACGAACCAAGGCAACGGAACCGAACCGTTCGAACTGCTCACCAACACGACGGTCGCGGACAACGACTTTGAGACGGTCGTTCAGAACATCGCAATCGATACCAACGGCAACGGCGTCTACGACCCCGGCGTCGATGAAATCCTGACCTCGCCGGAAACGACCGCCATTCTCGAAGCCGATGAGGCCGTGACGGTCTTTGTGATCGTGAACGTTCCGGACGGCGTTACCGATCAACAGCTCTCTCAAATCGAACTGACCGCCAATGCGGTGACCGGAAACGGCACCCCCGGAACGATCTTCGCTGGTCAAGGCGAAGGCGGCGGCGATGCGGTTGTGGGCACGACCACAGCGTCGGCCACGGCCAGCGGCGCATTGCGCGTTGCGATCACCACGCTGGATCTGACCAAGTCGGTCGCTCTGGTTGACCCCTTCGGCGGCGAGAGCGCCGTCCCTGGTTCCGTCGCGACATTCACCCTTACCGCGACCATTACCGGTTCTGATCAGATTGAAGATCTCATCATCACCGACCTTATTCCGGACGGGACCACCTACGTCCCCGGCTCTCTCACCTTCGACGCTGCGGCTTTGACCGACACGAGCGGCGATGACGCGGGTGAAGGATCCGACGAAGCCGGCATTAGCGTCGCCATCGGGACCGCGCCTGGCGGAACCACCCACATCATCACTTTTGCAGTCACCATCGACTGATATCGTTTCGAGGTATCGAGGAAACTACTATGAAAACGCTCATTAAAATTGGTGCTTCAATGCTGACCCTCACTGTCCCCATGGGAACCGTTCTGGCCCAAGAAGCGGCCGTGCCTGCCGCGCCGGCTGCGGAGCCTAAGGTTAGCCTAAAGAGCGACGTAATGGCGGTCGTCACGACGACCGATGAAGCGGGCCAACAGACCACGACGCTCGCCGTACCGACCGAATACACGCCCGGCACCAAGCTCAGCTTTGGCATGAACTACACCAATGGCGGCACCGTGCCCGCCACCAATGTCACCGGCACCAACCCGCTCAACGAAGCGGTTCGCCTCGCGTCAGACGCAGACCCCGCGCTGATGGTTTCGGTCGACGGTGGGACCACCTTTGGCACGCTCGATACGCTGAGCGTCGCGCTTGAATCCGGAGGCACCCGCGCCGCCACCCATTCCGATGTGACGCATGTCCGCTGGACGATCGCTTCCATCGCGCCGGGTGAAAGCGGCCGCATCTCCTTTCCCGTGATCATTCGCTGATCTTCGAAGATCGGCGATCGATAACCGCCAAGCCATGCGGGCGGTCGAATTGACGCATGGCGCACGCAAAGGACCAGAACATGAAAAAGAGTACCCAATTGCTGGGTGCGGTAAGCGCGGTAGCGCTTGTCGCAATGTCCAGCGCACCGGCCATGGCGGAAGGCATCCGCGCTGGCACGGTGGTGACCAACACGGTCACCGTCGACTACCAAGTAGGCGGCGTTGACCAGACCCAGATCGAAGCGACCGACCAGTTTTCGGTTGACCGTCGGATCAACGTCGACGTGACCTTCGCAGGCGCTGGCGGTGGTGACAGCGCCGGAAATCCGTTTGATGCGGCTCCCGGCTCAACCGGCGGCCCGAGCGGTGTCGCGCTTGTCTTTGATGTGACCAACCTATCGAACGACACGGTTGACCTTGACCTCAACGCAGTTCTGGCTGCCGATGTGGGTAGCAACGGAACAATCACCGCTGTGTTCGTCGACACGAACGGCAACGGTGTCGTCGATGCTGGTGAAGAAGTTGACTTCCTTGCGAACGTGCTGGCTGACGAAACCCGCCAGGTAACCGTTCTTGTCGACATCGACATCGACGCGGATGACGGCGAGACGCTTCAGGTTGACCTGAACGCCAACGCATTTGTGGCCGGATCGATGACCGCAGGTGGCACCGGTACAGAGTACGTCGAAACCGGAAGCAACTCGACCGATCCTTCGACGGTCGACACGGCACTGGTTGATGACAACAGCACGTTCAGCCTCGACGCTGACCGTGACGGTTCGGACACCGACCGTGCGTTTGTCGAAGTCGACGCGGCCAACGTCTCGGTTGTCAAATCGAGCTTGGTTGTCAGCGACCCCGTCAACGGCACCACTAACCCGAAAGCGATTCCGGGCGCGGTGATCCGTTACTGCATCGCGGTTGCGAACAGCGGCGGCGCCGATGCGGAAAACATCGTCGTATCCGACGCCCTTCCGGGTGAAGTGAACTTCAACACCGGCACCATCCGTCGCAACACCGACGCCAGCATCAGCAGCGGCGTTGCGACTTGCGACGCGACCAGCGGTGATACGGCGACCGACAGCACGGCGGATAGCGATGGCGGCGGCTTCACCTCCGGCACCAACACCGTTGCCGGTACGCTGGATGACGTCGCTGGCAGCACGACCTCGGGCTTTATGTTCGAAGTCACGATCGCTCCGGCGGTTGATAACCCGAACGACACGTCGACCACGGATACAGTGACGGCGGCGCTCGACACCGACAACCCGGACTAAAGCCTAGTCCAGGTGCAACTTTTGCGTGTTTCCTCTCTCTTGAGGCAGTGGGCAGCGGCGCTAGCGATAGCGCTGCTGCTTTCGGCTGTCCTCAGGGGAGAGGCGCTCGCGCAGGATAACACCCAAGATGATACGACCGGGGAGGAATCCCGGCCGGTTATTGGCACAATAACCAACATCGCGAACGCGCAGTGGACTTTCCAGGGGCGCGCAGTGGATACGGCATCAAACGAGGTGAGTTTTGACGTCACACTGCCGCCGCCTGAGATTCGCGCGTTCCGGCAAGCGGCCCAGGGGACTACAGAGCTTTCGTTCCGTGAACCCTTCTGCGCTGTGCAATCACGGCCCGGTGCCTCGACATCAGTGCCGGACATTTCGGACATTGTCGCCAACGCTCAGCCCTTGAACTTTATGGTTGAACCCGTCGCTGTACTGCGCGCGGGGCAAAACCTGATCTTCGAGGTCCAGGCTCTGGCGGCTAACACCGATCCGAACGCCATTGATCAACTTGAAGTCACAATCACCACCTCAACAGGCGACCGTGAAACCGAGATCGTGTTTGAAACGGGCGAAAACACAGGCGTTTTCGTTGGTCAAATGGCGACCGTGCGCATGCCGCCTCCGGTGGTGACGGGCGATTGCCGGCTAAGCCTGGTGGACGGATCCTCAATCACCGTCTCGGCAACCGTTGGCGACACCAACCCCATCACGGTCAGCACCGATGTGCAAGTGCTTGTCGATCCGTTTGGCGTAGTGTTCGACAGCGAGACAGGCGAGCCGGTCAACGGCGCGCGCGTTACGCTTATTGATGACGTCACCGGACTCCCAGCGACTGTCTTTGCCGAGGACGGGGTCACCCCGTGGCCTCCAAGTGTCATTTCCGGAGAACCCGTGACCGACGGAGTCGGCAATGTCGTGGAGATGGGCCCCGGCGAATTCTGGTTCCCGCTCACATTCCTAGGCCGCTATCGCCTCGAAATCGAACCGCCAGAGCCTTACACCGCTCCATCGGTGGTGCAGCCAGACCAAATCGCGACAATCACGCGCCCGAATGGCGGCTCCTTCGTGATCCGTGAAGGATCCTATGGCGGTGCGTTTGTTCTCGACAACCCAACCCCGGTTCAGATCGATATTCCCGTTGATCGCGACGGCCCGGGCTTGGCCATCACTAAAACAGTCAGCCGTGCGCAGGTCGTGCCCGGTGACGTTGTGTTTTACGCCATCAACACCACCAACTCCGACCCGACCCGCGCACGCCGGGATGTCGTGATCACCGATACGCCTTCGCGCTGGCTGCGCCTGCGCCCCGACACGATCCGCATCAATGGTGAGGAAGCGCCCGGCGCGGTCACTATCGCTCCCGATGGCAGCTCGCTTCAAATCGCTCTCGACACGCTGGACGCCAGCGCCAGCGCGCGCGTCACCTACGCGATGAGCGTTCGGCCCGACGCGCCTCCGGGGCGCGCCTTGAACGACGCGGTCGCAACCGATTTACTGGGCCGGTCCGCGCGCGCGCAGGCCCCCGTGGACATTCAACGCGACGCGATCGCCGATCGTATGACCATTATCGGCCGGATCACCGCCGGTACGTGCGAGATCGATGATCCGCGTCCGGGCATCCCCGGCGTGCGTATCATGCTCGAAGACGGCAGTTTTGCCGTGACCGACGCCGATGGCCGCTACCACTTTGAAGGCGTTGTCCCCGGCACGCACGTCGTGGCCGTGTCGCGCATGACCTTACCCGAAGGCGCCGAGTTGATCGATTGCCACCGTGGCACCCGTAACGCGGGTTCGGTCAGCTCGCGCTTTGTGATTGGCCGTGGTGGCAGCCTCGTTGTCGCGGACTTCCACGCCATCGTACCTGAAGGCGCCCTTCCCGCCGCCGCGGACTTTGCCGAAACCCGCCCGGATGGCGCCACCGCACGCGCGATCAACGAGATCGCCGAGGGTTCGGACCTTACCGGCGAAGGCGAGGCGCTGACTCAACGGCCCGTCGCCACCGCCGCAACACGAGTTGCAACACAGAACCTTAGCGCCGCTGCCATCGCCGCGACGACCACGCCAAAGCCTGTCGACGACTGGCTCGCTCTGGGCGATGGGCCGGATGGCTGGCTCTCCCCCACGGTCGACGCCAACCCACGCGCGCCGGCTGTGCGCGTCGCCATTCGTCACCGAAAAGGTCAAACCATCGTCCTTCGCGTTGATGGTGAAGACGTGAACCCCCTGACCTTTGACGGAACACAGAACTCCGCGGGCCGCTACGCTGTCAGCGTTTGGCGCGGAGTACCGCTCGCCGAGGAACGCACTGTACTCGAAGCCGACATCATCAACTCGTTCGGAGTGAAGAACACGACGATCACTCGCGAAGTCTACTTCACGCGCACCCCGACCAAGGTCGAACTGGTGCCGGAGCTATCCAACCTTGTCGCTGATGGCCGCACCCGTCCCGTGGTTGCCGTGCGCGTAAGGGATCGCAACAATCGTCCCATTCGCGAGGGGATCGCCGGTGAATTCACGCTCAATTCGCCTTATGAGAGCGCCGAGCAACTGGATCGTCAGCAGCTCAACCAGCTGACCGGTCTCGGCAACACATCGGCGGCGCGCTGGGTCACGCAAGGCACCGAAGGTATTGCGCTGATCGAGCTCGCGCCAACCATGGTTTCGGGCTCGTTGCGTCTCAACTTCAATTTCAACGACGGTGAAATCGTTCGCCAGCAGGAGCTGGAAGCGTGGATCGAACCAGGCGACATCGAATGGACCATCGTCGGTCTGGCCGAAGGCACCGTGGGCGCCAAATCGGTCGCGGACAATATGGAGCGCGCGGGATCGTTTGACAGCGACCTTGGTGAAGACGCGCGCGTCGCGCTTTACGCCAAGGGCCGCGTGCTGGGCAAATACCTGGCCACCCTCGCCTATGACAGCGCGAAACAGCGCGAGGATCAGCGCGTTCTGGGGCAACTGGACCCCAACGCTTATTACACCGTTTTCGCCGATGGATCGCTGCGCCGCTTTGACGCCGCGAGCCGCGAGAAGCTCTACGTTCGCATTGAAACTGCGACCTTCTTCGCGCTCTATGGCGATTTCCAGACCGCCTTCGATCAGACCCGCCTCGCGCGCTACAATCGCACCGCCACCGGCGTCCGTGGCGAAGCGCGCTTTGGTCAAGTCAAGGCCACTGCCTTTGGTGCCGAGGTATCCAGCCGCCTGCGCCGGGAAGAGATTCAGGGTCAGGGCATCACCGGTCCGTACACACTCGCCAGCCGCCGGATCATTCCGAACTCCGAACGCGTGACCCTCCAAATCCGCGATCGCTTCCGGCCTGAGCTGATCGTTTCAGAGCGCACGCTCACACGCTTTATCGACTATGATCTCGATATTCTGTCGGGCTCCATCACCTTCGCGCAGCCTGTGCTGAGCCGCGACGAGGCGTTGAACCCGCAATTCATCATCGTCGAATACGAAACCGATGGCCTGGGCCAGGGCGAGATAAACGCGGGCATCCGCGCAGATTGGACCAGCAAGAACGGCAACGTCCGCATCGGCGCCAACGCCATCACCGACAAAGGCGACGAAGAGCGCACCAATATCGGCACGCTGGATGTGCGCGCACAATTGGACGACAGCACCGAACTGCGCGCCGAAGTCGGCGTGAGCGAACGCGAGGGAACGACTTCGACCGGTTGGATCGTCGAAGCGCAGCGCCAGACCGCCAATCTCGATGTCCTTGCCTACGCACGCGAATTGGACGCGGATTATGGCGTGGGACAGCAGAACCTTGTCGAACAGGGGCGCCGCAAGATCGGCGTGGACACCCGTGTGCTGCTCGACGATTCGGTCAGCTTCCTCGGGAGTGTATGGCAGGATGAAAGCCTCACGGACGACAGCCGCCGCCGGGCTGCTCAAGGCCAAGTGACTCTGCAACGTCAGAACACCCTGATTCGCCTAGGCATTGCCCATTTCAACGATCGACTGAACGATGGTTCCAAAGCGGATTCGACCGTGCTCGAAGCCGGTGCAACTCAACGACTTCTCGATGGAAAGCTCGAACTTAACGCCAGCACCGCCATCGCGCTGGAAAAGGCCGAAAGCGTCGATCTCCCCGCCCGCCATCGCTTTGATGCTCGCTATGAAGTGATCCAGAATGTCCGTCTTGTCGGCACCTATGAGATCGCCGATGGTGAAACGCTCAACGCACGCCAGCTGCGCGGCGGCATCGAAGCGACCCCATGGGATGGCGGTCAGATCATAACGACGGTTGGTGAGGAAACCATCGGCGAATTCGGCAACCGGTCCTTCGCGGCATTCGGTCTTTCGCAGAGCCTACCCGTCACCCCTGAGCTGACTATCGATGCAACTGTGGACGGCAATCGCACTCTTGGCGGCGCGCCCGATGTAAATGACCTCGTCAATCCCAATCAACCCGCGGCAAGCGGTGGTCAGATCACCGGCAACCTGAACTTTGAAGACTTCACCGCAGTTACCTTTGGCGGCGCGTGGCGCAAAGAACGCTGGAGCGTAACGGCGCGCGGCGAGTACCGCGATGGCGAACAAGCCGACCGCAAAGGCGTGACCGTCGGCGCGATCCGTCAGCTTGGCGAAGGTAGCCTCGTTGGCTCCGGCGTTACTTGGACCAAGGCGGAAGCCGTGGGCGGCGCGACCACGGAGATCATGGACGCCAGCCTCGCCTTTGCGCACCGCCCCGATGAGAGCGAAGTCGCACTGTTAGGTAAGCTGGAATATCGCAGCGATCGCGTGACCGGAGCCGTTGCCGGTAACGTTGCTGGCGCTGGCCGCACCGCGCTGCTCGTCGATGGCGACGCGACCTCCCGCCGTCTGATTGCGAGCCTTTCCACCAACTGGAGCCCGCGCGGTTGGGACGAAGACGATAATGGTATCGACCAGCAGACCCGACGCGACGAATACACTTTGTTCCTGGGGGCGCGCTACAATCTGGATGAATTCGAAGGCACCGAGTTCACCGGGACGACCGTTCTCGCAGGGCTCGATGCGCGTCTAGGCATGACCGACATGTTCGAGCTTGGGTTTAGCGGCACCGTGCGCAGCAACCTAAACGACAACGTGACCAGCTTTTCATACGGCCCGACATTCGGCGTTTCGCCGGTGCAGGATACGCTGATCACCGTTGGCTACAACATCGAAGGGTTCCGGGACGGAGACTTTGCCGCTGCGCGCAACACGAACAAGGGCGTTTTCGCCGCCATTCGCCTGAAGTTCGATGCAGACACGTTCCGCTCACTTGGATTGGGAGAGCGCCAGTGAACGTCTCCCCGTCAATCAATTCAAACGTCCAAGCCATGAGAATTGCCGTTTGCGCGCTATTAGCCGCTTTGGCCTTGTTTGCGATACCCACAGCAGCTCAGGCACAGGCCAGTGTTGACTGGGCCGATGCGGGCGCAACCAGCCAAGGCGCGTTCCCATCGGGGACCACCGTCACCGGATCAGACGGCACGACGGCAACCGTTACCTATAGCGCGGATATCGTCGGTGGCGGAGCGGTCACTACGCCGTTTGCCCCCGACTTCGTAAGCTATTTCAACGGCACGCTCAGCACCAGCGTCACGCCACTTTTCATGAATATCGACAATTCGTCCTTCGACCCGCGTGACAAGGTCACCGTAACAATCGAGCTCAGCCAAGCGGTAACGGGCCTGCAATTCGCTCTTGGGGATGTTGATCTTGGCACCTTCACGGACGCGATTGAGGTTTCGTATGATGGTAACCTCAGTGGCGGCTTCACCAACGCAGCCGCCAACACCGCTTTCTGGACTGCCGGTGCGTCGGTCCAACGCACAAACGATGCTACCGTTAACGGATGGCGCGGGATTAACGGGTCTGGCAACGGATCAACCGCTGGCACCATTGCTTTCGATTTCGGGGCCACGCAGGTCCAACGGATCCAGATCGTCTATTTCAGCTACACCGGCACCGGCGATCCGACAGCGCAGTTTGTGGTTATATCCGACCTCGACTACGACACAGACGAAGCCGATCTCAGCCTCACAAAGGCGGTCAGCGACACCAACCCGACCTTCGGCTCCACGGTCGACTACACGCTCACGCTCAGCAACACAGGCAACGTTGCGGCGAACAATGTCGAAGTCCTAGATAACCTTCCCTTCGGCTTCGACTATGTCTCGTCGAGCGGATTTGGCACCTATGATGAGATCACAGGCGTGTGGTCGGTGCCTAGCATCGCCGCCAATCAAACGCGCACTCTGACAATCACCGGGACGGTTTCGGCTACCGAAGGGGCAACGATCACAAACTTTGCCGAAGTGAGTTTCTCGGATCAATTCGACGGCGACTCCACGCCCGGCAATGGCAGCACGAATGAGGATGACGACGACAGCGTCAGCTTCACGGTTCAGGGTACGCGGGTCGCCGGCACGCCTCCCGTGCTGTCCTGCCCAGTCGGCGTTACTACGTTCGATTGGGACGCACCGGGTATCGTTTGGAACGCTGGTGGGCTTAACCAGACTTTCGCCTTGGCCGGGATCGGCGACATCAATTTCGTCGTTTCGAGCGATGGTGTGTTCGTGAACGATGGCAACTTTGGCGGCCAATCACCGGCTGAATCGAACGCCAACACCGGCGGTAGCGCCACCTCGGGCAATTCGCTGCACCAGTTCCTCGACTTCGCTAACCGTCAGCAGACTGCGACCACCGTGATCACGTTGCCAACCGCGGTAGCGGGAGCGCAGTTCACGTTGTTCGACATCGACTTTGCCGCCAACGATTTTGCCGATCAGGTTACGGTCACGGGTGCATATCAGGGATCAACGGTTATCCCGATCCTGACCAACGGCACCGCCAACTATGTGGTGGGCAACACTGCGATCGGCGACATAACGTCTGGCAACACTTCGGCGGCTGGCAATGTTGAGGTTACTTTCAACCAACCGATCGACACAATCACCATTGTTTATGGCAACGCCCCCACGGCACCGGTCGTGCCCGACGGGCAAGCGATCACGATCCACGATATCGACTTCTGCGCCCCCCAAACAGAGCTGTCGGTCACCAAGGTTAGCTCGGTCATTTCCGATCCGGTCAACGCGGACCCAACAATTGCCAAGGCCATTCCTGGAGCCATCGTCGAATACTTGATCCAAGTCAGCAACACTGGCGTCTCGGATGCGGGTAACGTCATCGTCGAGGACCAACATCTGGGCGATATCAAGCTGTGTCGTCTCAACGATACGGGCGGACCGATTACCATCATTAACGACCAGAATGTTACCGGATTGTCGGTTTCAGGGACAACAGATCTCACTTACCTGGATTTCGGCGGAACCCCTCTTAGCGGCGCTCCAACAGTTGATTCCGATGGCTGTGATGAGAACATCGGTGGTTTCCGCTTGACCCCTCAAGGCGCCATGAACGGAGGCACCTCTTTCTCGCTGAGGATTCGCTACCGCGTTCTAGATCCGGCTATAACTCCGGGACCGTAAAGGTCTCAGTCCGTGCGCGAGCGAGCTTGCAATCACATCAGAATGTGATAAAAGGCTCACATGAGCACATTCACTATCACACGCGTCCGCGATCTCGTCACATCGGGCAACATGACCAAGGCCGGCCTTGCCCGCGCCGCTGGCCTCCACGCCAACACTCTGCGTGACGCGACCGAGCCGGACTGGAACCCCACGGCCGAAACGCTCTCAAAACTTGAGACGTTCCTCAATTCGAACGACGAACGCCCCGTCCTCGTCGGCGCGGAGGAGATCATCGACGAAGCGCGCAACGGGCGGATGTATATTCTTGTTGATGATGAAGACCGCGAGAACGAAGGCGATCTCATCATTCCCGCTCAGATGGCCACCCCGTCGGCGATCAATTTCATGGCCACCCATGGCCGCGGCCTCATCTGCCTCGCTTTGGACCGCGCTCGGGTGGACGCGCTCGGCCTTGAGCCCATGAGCCGCAACAACAAGGAATCGATGCAGACCGCCTTCACGATTTCGATTGAGGCCAAGGAAGGCGTCACCACCGGTATCTCAGCGGCTGATCGCGCGCGCACCATCTCCGTCGCGATTGACGCCACCAAGGGCGCCGACGACATCGTCACACCCGGCCATGTCTTTCCGCTGACCGCGCGCGACGGCGGGACCCTCGTGCGCGCCGGACACACCGAGGCGGCGGTGGACATTTCGCGCCTCGCCGGCCTCAACCCTTCGGGCGTGATCTGCGAGATCATGAACGAAGACGGCACCATGGCCCGGCTCGACGATCTGGTGGAATTCGCGCGCCTACACGACCTCAAAATCGGGACAATCCGCGATCTTATCGCCTACCGCATGCGCAACGATCACCTCGTGGAGCGCTTGGGTGAAAGCGCGTTTGAAAGCGATTTCGGCGGCAGTTGGCGCCTCATCACCTATCGCGACCGGATCGCCAACGAAGAAGCCTATGTCCTGCAAAAGGGCCGTGTGATCGAAGGCGAGCCCACCCTCGCCCGCGTCCACCCCATATCGGTGTTCGACGATATCCTTGGCGCACCCGGAAACCGCCAGAACACCCTGCAACGCGCGATGAGCGCGGTTGGTGAGCATGGATCGGGCGTTATCGTCATCCTCACCTCGCGCGTGGGCGCGGGCGATTGGAGCCAGGATGAAGAGGTGCGCAATATCGGCATCGGTTCGCAAATCCTCGCCGATCTGGGCGTGCACGACATGGTGCTGCTTTCCAATTCACGCCCTGACCTCGTCGCGCTCGAAGGCTACGGCCTCACCATCACCGATTTCAAATCCATCCCGTAAGGACCCCAACCCATGGCCAAAATTCTCATCGTCGAAGCGCGCTTTTACGGTCATCTCAACGATATGCTGATCGCTGGCGCCAAGGCTGCGATCGAAGCCGAAGGTCACGAGGCCGAAGTGCTCACCGTGCCCGGCGCGCTCGAAGTTCCAGGCGCCATCGCTCTGGCGGCGGAAAGCGGTGAGTATGATGGCTTTGTCGCGATCGGCGTCGTTATCCGGGGTGAAACCTATCACTTCGAAATCGTTGCGGGCGAAAGCGCACGGGCGATCATGGCACTGACCATGGACGGCATTGCGATCGGCAACGGCATCCTTACGACCGAAAACGAAGAGCAAGCCCTGGTCCGCGCTGACACCGCCCAAAAGGACAAGGGCGGCGAGGCGGCGAAAGCAGCCTTGGTCCTGCTGGACCTAGCGAAGCGTTTCGATCGCTAATCCAAACCGCCGATCTGCACCGGACGGGCCGCCTCGTTAACGCGCCCAGCTCCAAACTACGTAGTTTCCCTCTATAGCTTTTAGGAAGGCTATGGGTTGATACGGAGATCGCGGGCCGGGGGTGGTCAGGGGAAAGGCGATTTCTATCGCTTCTGCAGGCCATTTCTCGTCCGCGTTCATTGGGACAAGCGCTCCAAACACGAGAGTGCCCTTAATAACACGACGAGGAACCACCGTGACCAAACGCTTTTCCGCGCCCTCGCCTCGTGAGGCCTATGCGCGCATCCTGACGACACTCGAAACGCAACTCACCGCGCTTGATGACGCCGGCGCTCACAAGGCAGCGGCGCATCTCGATGCGGCGATCCAACAATTGCACCGCGATCAAGCCGTGCTCAAAACAACAACCATCGGCCGCGAACCCGAACCCGATTCGGAGGAAAAAGCCGCCATTTTGGCCGCATTTTCCGCTTCACTCCCTCAGACCTTGCGCGCTGACCACGTAGTTACCCGTAAAGCCAAACCCGCGAACTCCCGCTAAAACCCTTACGTATTCGGCAACAGGGGCCTGGCGCAATCTGCGACGGGAAAAGGTGCCGCAACCAAGGCGGAGGCCACGTTCACAGTGACTAACCGTGTCTCACAATTCTCATATCGGGCAATCACAATCGGCCGCGCGCATGGATGACGGATCAGAAAACGCCGCCAACCGCGCCGACGACAATGGGCACGCGCGATCTGAGGCGGAGCCCAGCCCCTACGAAGCGGATACGTCTTCCTACGATGTGAAGGGTAGCGCGGTCGCGTCCGGACAACAGCCTTTGACCCACCGGCCCCGCCCGCTTGCTACGCTCACCCCGGACCGACGCGTGGCGAGCCCGCAAGCCGAACGCGATCTGCAGCCCCTCGCCGATCAGCTGGTCGCGATTGCGAACCAAATGCGCAGCGGCGATTTCGCTTTCCATGGCCTTGTCGGACCGTCGCCCGTCCCCAAAGCCCCCTCGAGCCCAGCGCCGACCTATCTTCACACGGCGAAGGCCAACGAAACGGCAAACGAGGCCGATCTGAGCGCGCTAAACCCGGCCGAACGGCGGCAGGCCTTTGCAGAGATGGCGCGCGAGACCTATGCCAAGCGGCGCAAGCGCACGACCATCTTTGGCGATCCGGAGCTGTTTGGAGAGCCCGCCTGGGACATCCTGCTCGATCTCTACATCGCGCAAGTTGAAGACAAATCGGTCTCCGTTTCAAGCGCCTGTATCGGCTCCGCTTCCCCGCCAACGACCGGGTTACGCTGGCTAGGCATTCTGGCCGATCAAGGGCTGCTTGAACGCGAGCACGACCCGCAGGACCAGCGCCGCGTGCTGGTACGCCTGACCGACAAGGCGCTCGATATGATGGACGACTACTTCGCCGGCAGCGCGGGCTTCGTTATCGACCGCCGCGCGGCGAGTGCGTGACGATGCCCGTCGTTTCCTGACTCTACTCTTCTGGCCAGCTCAGGCACTGGCCGCTCCGGTCTGAGCTGGCTCGGGATCTCTAAGTCTTAGCGCGAAAGCGCGCCAAAGCACGCCTTGCCCGCGTAATGCGCGCTGGCACCCAACTCTTCCTCGATCCGGATCAATTGATTATACTTGGCCAAACGGTCCGACCGCGCAAGCGAGCCGGTTTTGATCTGACCGCAATTGGTCGCAACAGCCAGGTCGGCGATGGTCGCGTCCTCGGTCTCGCCAGAACGGTGGCTCATAACGCTGGTATAGCGTGCGCGAGCTGCCATATCGACCGCAGCCAGCGTCTCGGTCAGCGTCCCGATCTGGTTGACCTTGACCAGCAGCGAGTTGGCGAGGCCATCGGCGATCCCTTGCGACAGGCGCGCGGGGTTGGTGACGAACAGATCATCGCCGACCAACTGCACCCGGTCGCCAATCGCATCGGTCACCGCTTTCCAGCCTTCGAAATCGTCTTCGCTCATGCCGTCTTCGATCGACAGGATAGGGTAATCGTCGCACAATTTCGCGAGATAATCGGCCATGCCCGCGCCATCGAGGCTCAAGTTCTCGCCCGAAATCTCATATCTGCCGTCCCTGAAGAACTCAGTCGCCGCGCAGTCGAGCGCAAGGACGATATCCTCGCCCGGCTTGAACCCAGCTTCCGAGATCGAGGCCATGATGAAATCGAGCGCG
This sequence comes from Pseudomonadota bacterium, assembly GCA_039814925.1. Classification (GTDB taxonomy): domain Bacteria; phylum Pseudomonadota; class Alphaproteobacteria; order Sphingomonadales; family Sphingomonadaceae; genus Erythrobacter. The sequence goes on along the minus strand of JBCCAH010000001.1, from coordinate 418,433 downwards.
TCGCGCGTGCTGGCAAGATCGGGGGCGAAACCGCCCTCATCGCCCACGCTGGTCGCGAGGCCTTTCTGATGCAGGCCTTTCTTTAAGGTGTGGAACACCTCGCTGCCCCAGCGCACGCCCTCCGCGAGGCTGTCCGCGCCCACCGGCATGATCATGAATTCCTGAATGTCGATCGGGTTGTCCGCGTGCTCGCCACCGTTGATGATGTTCATCATTGGCACCGGCAGGACGTGCGCGGACACTCCGCCAACATAGGAATAAAGCGGCAGGCCGCGCGCGTTCGCGGCCGCTTTGGCCACCGCAAGGCTCACACCCAGGATCGCGTTCGCGCCAAAGCGGCCTTTGTTGGGTGTGCCGTCCAGATCAATCATCGCCATATCGACGTCGCGTTGGTCCTCGGCGTCGAAATCGCCCAACAGCAGGTTCGCGATCTCGGTGTTAACCGCTTCGACCGCTTTGAGCACGCCTTTACCCTTGTAGCGGCCTGCATCGCCATCGCGCAGTTCTACCGCCTCGTGCGCGCCGGTCGAAGCGCCCGATGGCACCGCCGCGCGGCCAAAGCTGCCATCGTCGAGCAGAATATCGACTTCGACGGTCGGATTGCCCCGGCTGTCGAGAATTTCGCGCGCGTGGATGTCGATGATGGCGGTCATGGCTTGTTTTGGCTCCAATGTGTCCTATATTGGTAAGACACCCTGCGGCGTAACCTCAGGGCGAAATTTGCGCCTCCCCTATGCGCCCCGCACCAAGGGCGCAAGCGGGGGATTGGCGGGCAAATGGGGCGGTCTGACGAAAAAGCTTGTGAAACGCCCTCGCTTGCCGTTGAATTGGGACGAAAGTGGAGGGCATGAGACCGCATGGCTGACGAAGAACAGAAAAAGACACCCGCGCGTAAACCGGCGGCTAAGAAGACGGGAACAACGCGCAAGGCTCCGGCTCGCAAGACACCCGCCAAAAGCGCGGCCAAAGGCGGCGCTACGAAGCGCGCCACGGCTCGCAAGGCCGCTCCCGCCAAAACCGGTGCCACGGCCAAGCCCGCCACTCGGAAAACCCCCGCAAAGAAAACCCCCGCAAAGAAGGCAGCCCCCAAAGTGACTGAGACCGCTAACGAAAACACGCCTGAATCCGTTGAAGCCAAAAGCCGTTTCAACGCCGCTCTCGAAGAAGCCAAGGCCGGCGCGCAAGCGCTGCGCACGCAGGCCCAGACCCGCGCCGCTGGGGCCAGCGACGATTTCAAAGCCGAAGCGCGCGTTTATGGAGACAAAGCCATGAGCAAAGCATCCGACCTTGCCGTTGACGCCAAATCCGCCGCCAGCGACGGCATCGCCTCGCTCGGCACCGTGGTCGGCGACACCGCCGCCAAAATCGACGATCAATTCGGTGAGCAGTACGGCGATTACGCCCGCAAAGCCTCGCGCACACTGCAGGAAACCTCCGCCGCGCTCGAATCCAAGAGCGTCGAAGAACTGGGCGACGATGCACGCGAATTCGTCCGCAAAAGCCCTGGCGTGGCTGTCGGCCTGGCCGCTGTGGCCGGCTTTATGCTGGCCCGCATGTTCCGCGGTTCGCGCAAGTAAGACATATCAACGCTGAACCTCCTCAAACCCGGCGGCTCAGCGTTTTTGCGCGCGCTGGCGTAATCCGTGCGCGCGGATTTGGGGCTATGGGTTTTTGGGGCTAGAGATCGCGGCGATGCTGGATCAGGAAACCGAGCGCTCGAGTGAGGGCGATGCGCCCTCCCCCGGCGCTGTACCTGAAACGGACGACGCAAGCGCCCCACCCCCGGTCTATGACGAATCCATCGTCGAAGAATTGGGCGCGGTCATCGACGACGCCAAGCTCTACGCCACCGCAGAACTGGCGTTTCAGAAAACGCGCGCCAAGCTGCTTGGCAAGAACATCGGAATTGCGCTTGCCGCGGTCATTCTGGCGATCATTCTGCTGCACATATCGATCATCGCTCTGGCGGTTGGGCTTGTCATGGCGCTTGAACCGCTGGTGACCATTTGGGGCGCCATCGCGATCGTTGTGGGCGTGATGCTGCTGCTAGTTGGCGTTCTTGGATACATCGCCGTTTCCCGTGGCACACTGATCGGAGAGATGTTCGCTTCCGAGGATGACGCCCCATCCGAGGACGAAGCCAAGTGAGCCGCTTGCCCGAAGACTTCCATCAAGACCGTGCCTTGCGTGACGCCGCACGCGGCGTGCTGGTGGCGGATTTAGAACACGCCAAGGCCACACTCAGTGGCAAGGCGATCGCCGGGCGCGTGGCGAGCCGCGTGGGAGACGGCGCGAAAGACGTCGCTGAAATCGCCAAGGTTCACGCCGCCGACAATCAGGGCCTACTGGCTGGCTTAATGGCTATCATCGCGCTGTTCCTTGCGCGTGGGCCGATTATGGAAATCCTCGGACTCGCCGAATTCCCCGACGACGACGCCCAGAACAAGGCCGACACAGAACCCGATGATGAGGCCTCGCTTGACGGTGATACCGATCAGCGCGAAGACGGAACCGAAGAAACAAACAGCGCCGAGTTCGCAATGCCGGGTTCAGCGCCGCCTACCGATACGCCGCCTGAGATCAGCGGGAAAGAATCGCTGAAAACCGGAGAAACCGCATGACCACCGCCAATCCCGACGCCCGCGACGAGTTGCGCGCCAAGATCGAATCGCGGGAGCGCCGCATTGCTGAGCGCGCTCTCGCCGACGAAGCGCGCGACGTGGCGGGCGCGGCAACCGAATATGTGAAGCAGAACCCGATGCAGGTTGTCGGTGGCGCGATTGCGCTGGGCCTTTTGGTCGGTTTGATGACGCGTCCGGGTCGGCGTGCGGTGGGAAACGCGGCGACGGGCACGGCTAGCGCGGTAGGCGACGCGGCCTCTGGCGCGGCCCAGAAGGTGGGCGATGCGGCGAAATCCCAAGGATCACGCTTCGGCACCCTGTTGGCGGATGCCTTGGTCGCTTACGGCATCAAATTGATCGACGACGCGCTGGACGGCGCGCGGGCGGGGAAAGAGAAGGCTGAGGATTTTAGCGATGCGGCCAGCGCAAAAGCGCAAACGGTGAAGCGTGACGCGCAATACGTCGCCGGAACGGCCGCCGATAAAACCCGCGCGATGGGGCAACGCACCCGTCGCCGCGCCACGCGCGCGGTGCGTAATCTCGCTGACCGTGTGAGCGGCTGATCCTTTAAGGTGTCCCCTCACCATCCATGGTCATAATCTAAGACTTTTGGCCAATTTGCAGTTGAGCAATATGTCCTGGACTTGCGCTGCGCGCCCTCATGGCTATGGGCTGCGCTGGCAGTTTCATTTGAAACGAATCCTTGATCCTCTGATCTTGGATTCCAACGGGCACAGGAGGGATCACCATGGAAGAAGCAACCCCGACACAAAAACTCCACCTCGTTATGGGCGGACGCGTGAAAGACCCGCGTGGGCACGAATTCGTCGACCCCGAAGGCATTCACACCGTCGGCGTTTTTAGCTCTTACGAAGCCGCCGTCGATGCGTGGCGCGCGCAGGCGCAGCGCACGGTGGACGACGCAGAAATGAAGTATGTGGTGGTGCACATCCACAAGCTTCTGACGCCCGAAGCCTAATACACTCGCAGCCAGAAACGTGGCGCTTTCAGACGATTACGGCCTGCGGGCGTATCAGCCCGGTGATGAGAGGTGGCTAAGCCAGATCACGCTCGGCGCGATCCGGGCCGTGGGCGCGCGCCACTATTCGCCAGAACAAATCGAAGCGTGGGCGTCTCGCCATCCTTCGCCTGAACGGTTTGCAACGCGTGCCGAGCAAGGCGCTCACATCGTTGTGGGTATTGCTGGGATTGCACTGCCGGTGGCCTACGCATTGCTTGAGCGGGACGAGGCCGGAGATGGGCATCTCGATATGCTCTATTGCCACCCCGACCACACGCGCAAAGGCGTGGCTGAAGCGCTGCTGGCCGATTGCGAGAAACAGGCTCGCGATTGGCGAGCCCCGCGCCTATACACCGAGGCGAGCGAACTGGCGAAATCCGCGTTTGAGCGCGCCGGATACAGCGTGACGCACCGCCGGGACTTCACAATCGAAGGCCAGGACGGCGCCGTGCCGATCCATAACTACGCAATGGAAAAAGTCTTAAGCTGAGGGGTAATAGCCCTCGAAGCTCAGACGAATTCGATCTTTTCAACAAGGTAGAACTTGTCGCCCGAAGGAACCGTCACTTCGATCTCTTCGTCCACCTGCTTACCGATCATCGCGCGCGCGATGGGCGAAGTGTAGGAGATCCGGCCCTTTGACGCGTCGGCCTCAGTCTGACCAACGATCTGGTATTTGACGGGCTTATCGTCCTCATCAAGCAGCGTAACCGTCGCGCCAAAAACGACCTTATCGCCTGAAAGCGATTTAGGATCGATGATCTGAGCGCGACTAACCTTATCCTCAAGGTCAGCTAGAGTCGCTTCGACCTGACCCTGGCGTTCTTTCGCCGCGTGATATTCGGCGTTTTCCGAAAGGTCGCCATGAGCGCGCGCTTCTTCAATTGCATCGACAATCAAGGGGCGTTCCTCGCGCAGGGCTTTTACGTCTGCCATCAGCAGCTCATACCCTTCCGCCAGCATCGGAACCTTTTCCATCGTCGCCATTACCGTCTCTTTCTTCGTCCACCGATTTGACCGCTTTACGCTCCCGATTGGAGCGTCATTTCAACTGGTTCCGCCCGTCTCAGAGCGGTCCGTCTGTGTCGAAATGTGGGGGGATCAAACGTAATCGTTTAGCTATAATAGTCCTGTAGGGATCGAACTTCAAGCTGATCGGGTGCAATTGCCGCAATCGCGGCAGCGGCGGCGTTCGATGCAGTGGCCGTCGTATAGTACGGCACCTTCTTTTCCAGAGCGGTGGCGCGGATCGATTTGGAGTCGAGCAAAGACTGCCACCCTTCGGTCGTGTTGAAGATCAATGCGACTTCGCCATCGATGATTTTGTCGACGATATGCGGCTGACCTTCGGCGACTTTGTTGACGCGTTCCACCCCAAGACCTTGCTCCGCGAGATAGCTTTGCGTGCCGCCCGTCGCGATCACGCGGAACCCTTGAGCCAGCAAATCACGCACTGCGGGCACAATCACCGATTTGTCCGAATTTTTGACCGACACAAACACCGTACCCTCGCGCGGAAGGGCCATGCCCGCGCCCAATTGCGATTTGAGGAAGGCGGGCTCGAAGGCTGTGTCGATGCCCATCACTTCACCGGTGGACTTCATTTCCGGTGTAAGGACTGGGTCCGCCCCGGGAAAACGGCCAAACGGGAACACCGCCTCCTTGATCGCCATGTACGGCAAATCACGCTTGAACGGTTCAAATTCAGCCAGTTTCTCTCCCGCCATAACCCGCGCGGCAATCTTGGCGACGGGTTGGCCGATGGCTTTGGCCACAAATGGCACGGTGCGACTGGCGCGCGGGTTGACCTCAATCAGGTAGACCTCACCGTCCTTCACGGCGAACTGCACGTTCATCAGGCCTTTGACCTTGAGCGCGCGGGCCAGAGCATCAGCCTGACGTTCCATTTCCTCAATGATGTCGGCAGGCAGCGAATAAGGCGGCAGAGTGCAGGCGCTGTCGCCCGAGTGGACGCCCGCTTCCTCGATATGCTGCATGACGCCGGCAACGCGCACTTCTTCACCATCGCACAGCGCGTCGACATCGCATTCAACCGCATCGCGCAGATACTGATCAACCAGCACAGGGCTATCGCCCGACACGTTGACGGCGTTCTGAATATAGTCGTCCAGCTGCGCTTCGGAATCGACAATCTCCATAGCGCGGCCACCAAGGACAAAGGACGGGCGCAACAGCACCGGATAGCCGATCCGCGCGGCCACCGCAGCGGCTTCGTCGCGATTGTACGCGATTCCATTATCGGGTTGTTTGAGGCCCAGCTGGTTGACCAATTTTGCAAACCGTTCGCGGTCTTCGGCGTGGTCGATGGCGTCAGGGCTGGTGCCGAAGATCGGGATGCCAGCGTCTTCGAGCGCCTGCGCGAGTTTGAGCGGCGTTTGCCCGCCAAACTGCACGATCACGCCCGCGAGCTCACCCGATTGCTGTTCGACATGCAGGATCTCGAGCACGTCTTCCGCGGTCAGCGGTTCGAAATAGAGCCGATCCGACGTGTCGTAGTCGGTCGAAACCGTCTCTGGGTTGCAGTTGACCATGATCGTTTCAAAGCCCTGCTGGGCCAGGGCAAAACAGGCGTGGACACAGCAATAGTCGAACTCGATCCCCTGCCCGATCCGATTGGGGCCGCCACCTAGGATGACGACCTTCTTGCGATCGCTGACCATGGATTCGCACTCAGCCTCCCCAAAGCTGGGCGCTTCATAGGTGGAGTACATGTAGGGCGTAATCGCTTCAAACTCGGCGGCGCAGCTGTCGATGCGTTTGTAAACCGGATTCACGCCCAGCTTGCGGCGCAGCGCGCGCACTTCGGCGGCGTCGGTCGCGCCCGCCATGGCTTGAAGCGCATCGTGGAGCAGGCCCGATCGCTTCGCCTGCGTCTCGCCGATGCCGTCCTTCACGCCGACCGAACGCACCGCAAGCGTCGCAAGGCGTTCATCGGAGAAGCCCATGCTCTTTAGGCGCCGCAGCGCCGCCGCATCGTTGGGCAAGCCGTTGGTGGCAACGTCTTTCTCAGCCGCGATGATTTCTTCAATCTGGCGCAGGAACCAAGGGTCGAAGCGTGTAACTTCGTGAATCTCATCCAGCGTCAGCCCCTCGCGGAACGCCTGCCCTACGTTGAGCAATCGATCAGGCGTACGGCGGCTGAGCGCAGCGGTAATCACATCTTTGGCCGCGCCTTCAAGTTCCAGCACTCGGTTGAAGCCATCAAGCCCAGTCTCAAGCCCGCGTAGAGCTTTTTGCATACTTTCCTGAAAGTTGCGGCCGATCGCCATAACTTCGCCCACCGACTTCATGGCGGTCGACAGATCAGGCTCGGTGCCTTTGAATTTCTCAAACGCAAAGCGCGGGATTTTGGTCACGACATAATCGATGGTCGGCTCAAAGCTCGCCGGGGTCGCGCCGGTGATTTCGTTGGTGATCTCATCCAGCGTGTAACCGACCGCCAGTTTTGCCGCGACGCGAGCAATCGGGAAACCGGTCGCTTTTGACGCCAGCGCCGACGAGCGCGACACGCGCGGATTCATCTCGATCACGACCAAGCGGCCGTCATTGGGATTGACCCCAAACTGCACGTTCGATCCGCCGGTCTCCACGCCGATCTCGCGCAGCACTTCAATGCTGGCGGTGCGCATGATCTGGTACTCTTTATCGGTCAGCGTCAGGGCAGGCGCGACCGTGATCGAATCCCCGGTGTGAACGCCCATCGGATCAACGTTTTCGATCGCGCATACGATAATGGCGTTGTCCGCTTTGTCGCGCACAACCTCCATCTCGTACTCTTTCCAGCCCAGCAGCGATTCATCGATCAGAACCTCAGTCGTGGGAGACGCCGCCAGACCCGCTGAGACGATTTGGTCGAATTCCTGTGTGTTGTAAGCGATACCCCCGCCCGTGCCGCCCATCGTAAAGCTGGGCCGGATCACGGCTGGCAGACCTGTGAACTTTAGCACTTCGCGCGCTTCTTCGAGGGTGTTGGCAATCCCGGCGCGCGGGCTTTCCAATCCGATCTTATCCATCGCCTTGCGGAAGCGTTCGCGGTTTTCCGCCTTGTCGATTGCATCGGCCTTGGCCCCGATCATTTCGACGCCGTATTTCTTCAGTACACCCATTTCTTCGAGCTTGAGCGATGTGTTCAGCGCCGTTTGCCCGCCCATCGTCGGCAACAGCGCGTCGGGGCGTTCTTTCTCGATGATCTTGGCGACAATCTCGGGCGTGATCGGTTCGATATAGGTCGCGTCGGAAAACTCCGGGTCGGTCATGATCGTCGCCGGGTTGGAATTGACGAGGATGACGCGATAGCCGTCCTCTTTCAGCGCCTTGATGGCCTGCGTTCCAGAATAATCGAACTCGCACGCCTGGCCGATAATGATCGGCCCCGCGCCAATGACGAGGATCGAGGAAATGTCTGTGCGTTTGGGCATGGTCTGGAGATTGCCTCAGGCTTTGATGATGATGTGGCAGGGAATGGGAAGCGCGGTGGTCATCGCACGCCTCCAAGATTGGGAATGTCGTCGACGTCCAACTCCGGAACGGCCTCTTCGGGCGCCTCCGGTGCCGGCGCAGCGCCCACACCTACGCGGCGCCATGAGACCTCAATCAGCCGAGTATTCGTAAGCTGGGCTTGGCATCCGCTCGCAAGGATCGTGCTGGCTGGCTGCGTGGCGCCGCGCACTCGGAACAGAGTTGGCTTTTGACCCAGAAAAAGAGCGCCTTGGCGGTCGACCTTCATCCGTTTGAACCGATCAATCGCGACCTTTGTCTTGTTGGTCTGCTGCATCAGGCGCGAGCCGGCCATATCGTCCGCGCCCTTTGCGATCAGATCCTGAATGGCTTCGAGATTTAGGAGGCTGATATCGTAGGTGTAGGTCGGCACCCAGCGGCCGCCCGCGTTTTCAAGTTCCTGATATTCCTCATAAGTAAGTTTGGCTCGCACCCGGCCGATGCAGATTTCTTCAACCTCATCGCCCAGCCGGGGGTCTTCACCGAACAGTTTTTCATAAGCCTCACAGCCCGTAAGGCTGAGCGCGGCGAGCGGTAAGAAGAACCATGCCAGTTTCACGCGCCGTCTCCCGGTTCAAAAGCGTAGGTCAGCTTGGTGTAGCGCGCGACATAGGGATGCACGTCGGGCCTTGAGATCGCCTTGCCGTAAACGAAGGTGCAGTTGCGGCGGATATCGACCAATCGATCTCCGTCGCGCACGAGGATATAACTCAGCACGTAATGCGAGCGCGGATTGGCGCGGCGTCCGACGACGTCGAGCTGGCGGATCGAGCCGCTGTTCTCGCTAAGACGGTCCATATCCTTGAACCCCTTTCGCTCGCGCGCTTCGGCCACCGCATCATGGCGCGCTGCAGGATCGAAATCCGCTTCGCTATACGGCCCTTCAAGACCGACGACCTTGCAATCCATACGCCCGGCAACGGGACGATCGGTGTCCTCGCGAAAGAGGATCGGGCGCCAGTAAGACAGCACCGGCGGTCCCCCTGTTCCGGCCTCAATTTTGACCGAACCATCGCCCTGAAACGCCACGCCCTCCACAATCTCCGCCCCCGGCCATTGCGAGGAAGGCGGAGGCGTCATTGCGGGGTTCACCCCATTGGGCTGAGCCCATGATGGGCTGGCTAGCGAGGCCGTGGTCATCATGACCGTTGCGGAAAGGGCGCGATGGAGCGGCATGGTGATCAGTCGCTCTCGCCGTCCGCCGATCCGGCGTTTTTCGCGATCCACTGAAGGCCCGCCGGGGTCACCATACCCATCGGCTGCACCTCTTCCTTGCCACGCTCGAGCACCAAATCGCGCACGATCAGACCGTCTTTAAGGCAGCCTTGCATGATCTCGGTTTCAACCTCGGTGCGGTTCGCGGGATCAAGCCCAAGTTCGACCAAATCCGCGTCGGTGAGCACGCCAACAAAGAACTGCCGCGCGTTCGGGGACACTTGTCGCGGCGCCATGCGAGCTAGGTAACGTCGGCAGAGGGCTTCAAGAGTGGTCTTTTTGGTCACGAGAGCCCCCCAACAAATTTCTCAAACAGGTAAAAGCTATCCTGCGGACCGGGGCTCGCCTCGGGGTGATATTGTACCCCGAACGCCTTCTTGCCCTTCACCGCGATACCGCAGTTTGAGCCGTCGAATAGGCTCACATGGGTCTGTTCAATCGTGTCGGGTAGAGTGTCCGCGTCAACTGCGAAGCCGTGGTTCATGCTGGTGATCTCGACCCCATTGCGACTTGGGCCGGTGGCCCCGCCCCAGCCCTCGCCGACGCGCTGCACCGGGTGGTTCGCGCCGCGATGGCCTTGGTGCATCTTCACCGTCTTGGCGCCCGCGGCGAGCGCGAGCATCTGATGGCCGAGGCAGATGCCGAACAGCGGCACGTCGGCGTCAAGCAATTGCTTGATCACCGGCACCGCGTATTCGCCCGTCGCCGCCGGATCACCTGGACCGTTGGAGAGAAACACGCCGTCCGGGTCCAAAGCCATGATCGCATCGAATTCCGTCCTGGCCGGGACCACGGTCACCTTGGCGCCCGCGCGCACCAGATTGCGGAAGATGTTGTTCTTCGCGCCGAAGTCAATGGCGACCACATGCGGCTTGTTGGCCCAATCGGCGCGCGCATAGCCATGGCCGAGCTTCCAAGAGCCGCCCGCCCAGCCCTCGTTTTCTGTGCGCGTCGCGGTGATGGCGAGGTCCATGCCCTCAAGCCCCGCCCAGCCCTGCGCCTTGGCAAGCAGCGCGGGGATGTCAAACTCGCCATCAGGGGAATGCGCCACAACCGCGTTGGGCGCACCCGAGAGGCGGATTCGCCGGGTGAGCGCGCGCGTATCAACGCCCGCAAGGCCGATCTTCCCGTGGCGCTCCATCCATGCGGTGAACTTCTCAGCACTGCGAAGATTGCTCGGCAGAGTGATGTCTTCGCGGGTGATACAGCCGACGGAGCTGGCGACGCCGTCTGCGCTTTCCACATCCTCGGCGTTGGCGCCGACATTGCCGATATGCGGGAAGGTGAAGGTGACGATCTGCGCCGCGTAAGAGGGATCGGTCATCACCTCTTGATAGCCCGTCATCGCGGTGTTGAAGCAAACCTCTCCCACCGCGTCCCCGGTCGCTCCAAACCCCTTACCCCAAACAACTGTACCGTCGGCCAAGACGAGGACTCCCGTCGCACCGTCAGGTTGCGCAGGGTGAGAGGCGGAAAGGGCCATGGGGCGCTCCGTTTCAAGAGGGGATTCCAGCAATGTCGCTAAGTCTCAGCGGCTACGCTCCATAAGCCGCCGCGTCAACCTAGCCGAACGCTGTTCAACGCGTTAGAGCGCGCTTCAGCACCCATCCATCCACAAGAAAACGAAATTTACCGCATCATGATCAGAGACGAAATCAAAGCCGCTACCATCACCGCCATGAAGGCCAAGGAAAAAGAGCGCACCGCCGCGCTTCGCCAAGTGTCGGCCAAGATCAAGGACCGCGACATCGAAGAACGCACCAGCGGCAAGGATATTGACGACGACGCGCTGGTCACCTCGGTGCTGCAAAAGATGGCCAAGCAGCGCCGCGAATCGATCGAGATGTATGAAAAAGGCGGTCGCGAAGAGCTCGCCGCCGCTGAAGCCGCTGAGCTGGCGGTGATTGAAGAATTCCTGCCACAAATGATGAGCGAGGAAGAGACCAACGCCGCGATTGAGGCGATCAAAGCCGAAACCGGCGCGTCGACCATGAAAGATATGGGCACCGTTATGGGCGCGCTGAAAGCCAAGCATGGCGCGGTGCTGGACGGGAAACTGGCGAGCGGTCTGGTGAAGGCGGCGCTGAGCTGAGACAATGCGGCCGTTGCAGTCGTTCCCGCTTTGGGCCATTGTGGCCCATTGAAGGCAATCGTCTTCAGGGAGCCGCCACGCGATGACAATCACACCGCAATGGAAAGACGAACTGCGCGCGCGCGTCACCCTTTCCACGGTGGTGCAGCGCTCGACAAAACTCACCAAAGCGGGGCGAGAGTGGAAGGCGTGCTGCCCATTCCACAACGAGAACACGCCAAGTTTCTACGTCAACGATGAGAAGAATGGTGGCTTCTACCATTGCTTTGGCTGCGGCGCGCATGGCGATGTGATCACCTGGATGATCGAGCAGCGCGGGCTTGGCTTTATGGACGCGATCAAGGAGCTTGCGGAAGAAGCCGGGATGGAAGTCCCCGCTCCCGATCCGCAAGCGGCCAAGAAAGCGGAGAAGCGTGCGGAACTGGTCGATGTGACCACGGCCGCGCAGGATTGGTTTGTGGCTCAATTGAAGAGCCCGGGCGGAATCACCGCGCTCGACTATCTGCGCCGACGCGATCTGTCAGACGCCACTTTGCGTGAGTTTGGCTTCGGCTACGCGCCCGAGGATAAGCAGGCCTTGTCCGGCGCGCTTTCCAATTTCGAACCGCAGATGCTGGCCGAAAGCGGCATGCGGATCGTCACCGATGATGGCAAAGCGTATGATCGGTTTCGTGGCCGGGTCATGCTGCCCATTCAGGACCAACGTGGCCGCGTGATCGCCTTTGGTGGGCGCATCCTTGATAAACGCGATGGAGTGGCGAAGTATCTGAATTCGCCTGACACGCCGCTCTTTGACAAGGGGCGCACGCTCTACAACCACCACCGCGCCGCCCCTGCCTCGCGCCAGACGGGGCGTATCGTCGTCGTCGAGGGCTATATGGATGTCGTCGCGCTCGCGCAGGCCGGTTTCCACGACGTTGTCGCGCCTCTGGGCACCGCTCTGACTGAGGCGCAGCTCGAAATGTTGTGGCGGCTCGTTGAAAGACCAATTCTTTGCTTCGATGGAGATGCCGCAGGATCAAAGGCTGCACAAAGAGCCCTCGAACGTGCCAGCTCAATACTCCGAGTCCCGAATGACCTTGCATTCGTCAAGTTGCCGGAAGGATTGGATCCTGATGATCTGGTAGCCCGCGAGGGTGCAGCAGGCTTCGAGAACGTGCTCTCGGAAGCTTTCACTCTCGAAGACTTCATTTGGGAAACCGAGAAATCCAGGGCAAATCTGTCGAATGCGAGTGGTAAAGCAGCTTTCAGAAACTGCCTACAAGACTGGGCAGAAAAGTTCGCTGACAAAACTCTGGCTCGCGAACTCCGCCAAGCGCTGCTCAGTCGATATTTCGACCAAACTTACAAAAAGCGTCAATTCTTCAAAGGGCCAGACTACGGAACAATCAACCCATCTAACCTCGGTCAATTGAAGCGTTGGGTTGAAGATGGATCTCGGCAAGTTTTGGTTTCTGCTGTGTTCTGCGCCGTTGCTAGAAACCCGCACTTGATCGGAGAATTCATCGAAAGAATCCGGAGGATTAATCCAAAGGGTGAGGAGGTGCTCTACGCGATTGATGTCCTGATCGTGAGCCGGGACGCGTTCGAAACAGAAGGCGTTTACCCACGAGAAGCGCTGAGCGAAATCGCTAGTTGGCATCCCAAGGTTCCGCTACCCTTTCTGCACGACGAGGCGCCGGAAGAGTTGGTGCGTGACAGCGTTGATGAAGCTCTCGTGCAAGTTGTTGACATCCCACTAGCTGAAGCTGCTTGGGAAGCCGCCAAGTTAGACTTTGAAGAACACTTCGATGAGCATCATGAAACGGTCTTGCTTGAAAGTGCAAAAGCGCTGAGAGAAGCGCAGTCGAAAATTGGGCGAGTTTGGCGGCAGACCGTGAAAGACATCTGATTTGAGGACAATCTGTGATTGAACTCACTGAGAGGCTTGATTCGCACGCGCAAAGCGCCATATTTGAGGTTCACGGCCTACCCGCCCCACCGGACGACTTGCGATACGCCTTCCTCAGAGAAGGCACTGACCCCGGAGATGCGCGCGAGGAGCTGGCCGAAGCTGTGTTGCTGCTTGTTCAGAAACCCGCTCTTGAAGCGGCTCTGGCGGCGACAATCGCGCGCTTTGATGAAGACCCCGAAGGGAGCTTTGCCGAACAGACGCGTTTGCGTACACAGCTGACCGCAATCGAAGACCGTTTAAAGGCTTTTGGGCGCCGCAAGGCCGCCGGGGATCCAAAGGACGACACTTCGCAAGGTGGCACAGACAAGGCTGCGTAAAACCATTTTGGTTTTATTGCGGCAAGAACGGGATCAACGCGCGCGGGTAGGTTCAGAAGGAACCTTCGCCCTCCGGGCTAAAAGGCTGACGAGATTACATGGCTTCGACTGCTAAAACGCAAGACAAAGAAGACGCTCCGCTGATCGACTTGAACGACACGGCCGTCAAGAAACTGATCACCAAGGCGAAGAAGAAGGGCTACATCACGTATGATGAGCTCAACGAAGCTTTGCCGTCGGGCGAGATGAGCCCCGACCGGATCGAAGACATCCAGACCAACCTTTCGGAAATGGGCGTCCAGATCGTCGAGAACGACGAAGAAGCCGAAGCGGAGGCGGAAGCGGAAGCCGAAGTCGAAGAGATGGCGGTCGGCGAAGAAGCCAAGAAAGACACCAAGGCCGCAGCCAAGCCCGCCGCCAAGAAGACCGGCACGGGCGAACGCACCGATGACCCGGTGCGCATGTATCTGCGCGAAATGGGCGCGGTTGAGCTGCTCAGCCGCGAAGGCGAAATCGCCATCGCCAAGCGCATTGAAGCGGGCCGCGACATGATGATCATGGGCCTGTGCCAAAGCCCGATTACCTTCCACGCGATCATACAGTGGTCCGAGGCGCTTAACGCCGAAGACATGCAGCTGCGCGAAATCCTCGATCTCGACGCAATGCTCTCCAAAGAGCCGCCGCCTGAGAAAATGGAAGAAGAGAACGAGGAAGACGACGGCACGATCTCCGAGGAAACCGCTGGCCCCACCATCCGCGACGACGACGAGGACACCTCGGACGACGACAGCGAAGAGGGCGAAGACGGGGAAGAAGGCGCCGCCAAGAAAGAGGACGAGGAAGAGGAGGACAACACCCTCTCGCTCGCCCAGATGGAAGCCGCGCTTAAGCCGGACGCAATTGACCGATTTGCGCGCATCACCAAGCTTTTCAAAACCTTCGAGAAACTTCAGGCGGAACGCGTCGACACGCTGGCCGCTGGCGGTGATTTCCCCAAGGCCAAGGAAAAGAAATACGAAGATCTGGGCGACCAGCTGACGGCGGAAGTCGAAAGCATGCAGTTCCATGCGACCAAAATCGAATTCCTAGTCGACAACCTCTACGCCTTTAACCGCCGCCTGACCGCTCTGGGTGGCCAGATGCTGCGTCTGGCCGAGCGTCACAAGATCAAGCGGATCGACTTCCTTAAAGGCTATGTCGGCAACGAGCTCGACGATGCATGGATCAAGGAACGCGCCGCCAAGGACAAAAAGTGGGCGGCCTTCGCCGAGAAGGAAGAGGCCGCGATTGACCGCATCCGCACCGAGATCACCGACATCGCCGCCAACACCGGGATGGCGCTCGAAGAATTCCGTCGCATCGTCAACATGGTGCAAAAAGGCGAACGCGAGGCGCGTATCGCGAAGAAGGAAATGGTCGAGGCAAACCTGCGCCTCGTGATCTCCATCGCCAAGAAATACACCAATCGTGGCCTGCAATTCCTCGACCTTATTCAGGAAGGCAATATTGGCCTGATGAAGGCGGTCGACAAATTCGAATACCGCCGTGGCTATAAATTCTCGACCTACGCGACGTGGTGGATTCGTCAGGCCATCACCCGCTCAATCGCCGATCAGGCGCGCACGATCCGTATTCCGGTTCATATGATCGAGACGATCAACAAACTGGTCCGCACCTCGCGCCAATTCCTGCACGAAGAAGGGCGCGAGCCGACACCGGAAGAAATGGCTGCGCGTCTATCCATGCCGCTCGAAAAAGTGCGCAAGGTGATGAAAATCGCCAAGGAACCGATCAGCCTCGAAACGCCCATCGGCGATGAAGAGGATTCGCACCTTGGTGACTTTATCGAGGACAAGAACGCGATTATCCCGGTGGACGCCGCTATTCAGGCGAACCTCAAGGAAACGGTTACCCGCGTCCTCGCCTCGCTCACCCCACGCGAAGAGCGCGTGCTGCGCATGCGTTTTGGCATCGGGATGAACACCGACCACACCCTTGAAGAAGTCGGCCAGCAGTTCAGCGTGACTCGCGAACGTATCCGTCAGATCGAAGCGAAGGCGCTGCGCAAGCTCAAGCACCCGAGCCGTTCACGGAAGATGCGCTCGTTCCTGGATCAGTGATCGTTTGGCTGACGAGGTCTTGGGTCTCTCTGATTGTTGGGACGGTGTTCTTTGCATCATCGGCTCAAGCACACAGCGACCCGGAAACTTCGTCAAATCAGCAAACTGAGGCGCGAACACCGTTTCCAACTAAAGACGCGACGCAATACCTTGAAGCGCTCAGCCAAGAGCATGAGATCCCGGGCTTGGCAGTGGCTGTCATTCGAGATGGTCAATTGGCCTATTTAGGGTTGGCTGGCACTCAAGACGGCGAAATTCCGGTCACGGATGAAACGCAATTCCATAGCGCTTCGATCTCCAAACTCTTCACGGCCACTGCGATTATGCAGCTCGTTGACGCTGGCAAACTCGACCTTGATCAGCCATTAGGCGCTATCTTCCCGAAGTTTGAGGACAAGCGGATAACGATCAGACGTTTGCTCACTCATCGCGCAGGCTTCGCTAATAGGGTTCGCGCGCGCGGCGAGATTGATCGCGTATCTACTGACGAGTATTTAGGTAAAGTGCAGCGCAAAGGCTTGTCTTACCCACCCGGCACCAAATGGCGTTACAACGACGCAGATTACAATATTCTTGGCGCGGTGGTGACCAAGGTCTCCGGGATGCCATTTGATCGCTACACCCGTAGATTTATCTTTGAGCCATTGGGCATGAAGAAATCGAGTTTTTTTCTTCCAGATGTCCTACCGTCTTACCGAGCTGCGCCTCATAGGGGAAGTTCGGCCAAACTCACCTCTCGTCATCCTTATGATTTCAACTTTGCACCGTCATCCGGCCTTCAGATTACTGCGACAGATTTAGCGTTGTTCTTGGTGGCTCATTTGCGAAAAGACACCGCCTTACTGAACGAAGCGAGCTACAATTTGATGCAGCAAGCTGTCGCCGAAACTGAGATCCAAGGAATTGAACAAGGTTTGGGGTGGCAGGTGCTCGAATCGCCTGATCGGCCGAAAATACTGCAGCATGGCGGTTCTGATCGAGGCTTCAGAGCGCTGGTATCGATACAACCAGCAAATGGGACAGGAATTGTGATCCTGAGCAACGGTGAAAACACACCACGCTGGGAAATCGCAGCGCAACTGCAACGATTCTTGGACCAGTGAACCTAACGGAAAGGGTCTAAATGAAACGTCCGCTATTCGCCGCTTTTGTCGGCGCCTACCTCTTCACCACCCCCGCCCTCGCCCAGGATGCCGCGCCTTCGGACGCGCCCGCGATCGAAGCGCCCAGCGACGCCGAACTCGCGCTTGCGCAACAGATTGTGGCGAACGGATTTCCCGAGGAAATGCGCGAAGAGATGTTCTTCGCCACGGTCGATCAGATGACCGCTCAGATGCGCGAAGCGACGCTCAAAGGTATGGGCGTTGATGACCAAGGTGCGATTGCGGTCATGGACGCGTGGCTCGCCGAGTACATTGCCAACAGCAAGGTCGTGCTGCGCGGTTACATTCCAAAACTGATGGACGGTCTGGCGAAGAGCTACGCAACCATGTTCACTCAGCAAGAACTGACCGACATTGCGGCATTTGCCGCCACGCCCAGCGGCAGGCGCTTTATGACTCTGTCTTCGGCCGTGTTGGCCGAACCCAATTTTGCTTCGGTCAATCAAGACTACATGAATGAGATCCAGTCGGGTCTTCCCGCCGCCATGCAGGATTTGCAGGGGCGCTTGATCGAATACATGACCGAAAAGCAATCCGCCGAAGCCGACAGCACGAGCTGACTGGGAGGCTATCCCCCCTTGAATGCGGCGTAGGCTCTTGTTCTTGACCCGTCGCCCGCGCTATGTTGCATTGCAGCATTAGACATTCGGGTTCGGGACACCACTCATGGCCAGCAAAACGCCAAAAGTCATCGCCATCGCCAGCCAAAAGGGCGGATCAGGTAAAACTACGCTCGCGATTCACATCGCGACGCAGGCCGCGCAAAAGGGCTTTGAAAGCTGCGTCGTCGACACCGATCCGCAGGCTACCGCAGCCGCGTGGAGCGATTGGCGCGGCGATTTTCTGCCCGTCGTGGTGACCAGCCCTCCGGCACGGCTCGGACGCACGATCGCGAGTGCGCAGAAGAACGGCGTCGATTTCCTCGTCATCGACACCCCCCCCGCACGCCGACGCCGCGGCGCGCGAGGCGATAAAGGTGGCGGATCTGGTGCTTATCCCCACGAAACCGCGCGCGTTCGATCTGGCCGCGCTGGAGCCGATCGCGGAATTGGTCAGCTTTGCGCAGAAACCCGCTTACGTCGTGCTCAACTCGGTTCCGGCGGGAGCAACAGTGCTCGCCGAAGAAGCCAAAAGCGCGGCTCAAGAAATCGGGCTTGAGATTTGCCCGGTTACGCTTGGCGACCGCGCCGCCTTCCACCGTTCCAGCGCCAAGGGCGAAACCGCCAGCGAAAGCGAACCCAAAGGCAAAGCAGCCAATGAGATTGCCAAGCTGTGGAAGTGGCTGTCGAAAGAAATAGCTGTGGCGGGGTAGCCATAGACGAGAGACCAGAGTACCATATCGACTTAGAGTTTCGGAGAATTGAAGTACTTGGGGAGTTTTATGGACCTGAATCAAGCAATTGCTGAGACTGTTAAAGAACTCAAGACCCCGATGACTCAGGCCACGACTGACGATCAGATTCGGGATCTTCAAGACAAGTTGGTCGATGGCGTACGCCGGAAATACTCTCCGCGTAATGATCGGGTGGCCTATTTGGGTGCAATCCTTGTCTTAAGCTTGGTGCTCCTTGGGGTGGCGGGCATCTACCTTTACTTGACAGTAAGCCCTCTGAAGGATCCGCAGGGCGCTGTGCTCATGGTGGATGGAGTACCTGTAATTCGGGAAATGCCTGGAGAGCTCGTTGCTTTTGGCTCAGCTGCTCTTGGCGCTCTTGCTGGCCTTATCGCACCGTCCGTAATGGCCAAATAGCTCACGGAGGCAGTCGACTCATTGGTTGGTCGAAAACTGCCGCTCGGCACTGGAGTGTTGCCCCTCGCTCGCTTATGGAGCGGACATGCGTATAGCCCTTGCTTCCGATCACGCCGCGACCGATATGAAGGCGCAACTTACCGAATGGCTCATGGATGAAGGTTATGAGGTTGCCGACCTCGGGCCGGAAACCGGACAGATCGTCGATTACCCCGATTACGGATACAAGCTGGCCGAGGTGGTCGCCGAAGGGACCGCCGAATATGGCATCGCCTTGTGCGGATCGGGCATCGGCATTTCCATTAGCGTCAATCGTCATCCTTCCGCGCGATGCGCTTTGGTGTCCGAACCGCTCTCCGCCGCGCTGGCGCGGGAACACAACAACGCTAATGTCATTGCTCTTGGTGCGCGACTGACGGGCATCGAAATGGCCAAGTCGTGCGTAGCTACGTTTCTCAACACTGAGTTTGCTGACGCGGACGACCCGCAAGGTCGCCATCAACGCCGCGTTGCCAAACTTGGAACACCGCCCAACCTGCCCGATCATATCGAGACCCACCAATGAGCACTCAGCCTTCCGATGTCATCAACCCGATGGACCCGTTCTGGAACGACGATCTGGCGACCGCCGATCCCGAGATCGCGGCGGCGGTCACCAGCGAACTCGCCCGTCAGCGTGACAAGATCGAGCTGATCGCGAGCGAAAACATCGCGTCAAAAGCGGTGCTGGAAGCCGCGGGCAGCGTCTTCACCAACAAATACGCCGAAGGCTATCCGGGCAAACGTTATTACGGCGGTTGCGATTACGCCGATGTGGTCGAAACGCTTGCGATTGAGCGCGCCAAGCAGTTGTTCGGCTGCCACTTCGCCAACGTTCAACCCAACTCGGGCAGCCAGATGAACCAGGCCGTGTTCCTCGCCATGCTGGAGCCGGGCGATACGTTCATGGGCCTCGACCTCAATTCGGGCGGTCACCTCACCCATGGTTCGCCGGTCAATATGAGCGGCAAGTGGTTCAACCCGGTCAGTTACGGCGTGCGGCAGGACGACGAACGGATCGATATGGACGAAGTTGCCGCAACCGCGCGCGAGCATCAGCCCAAACTGATCATCTGCGGCGGCACCGCCTATTCGCGCCAATGGGACTTTGCCCGTTTCCGCGAAATCGCCGATGAAGTGGGCGCGATCCTTCTGTGCGATATGAGCCACATTTCCGGCCTCGTCGCCGGCGGCGCGCATCCCTCGCCTTTCCCGCATTGCGATATCGTCACTTCGACGACGCACAAATCGCTGCGCGGTCCGCGTTCGGGCATCATCCTTTGGAATGATGAGAAATACACCAAGCCACTCAACATGGCGGTCTTCCCCGGCCTGCAGGGCGGCCCGCTGATGCACATCGTCGCGGCCAAAGCGGTGGCCTTCCGCGAAGCGCTCCAGCCCGAGTTCAAGACTTACGCGCACCGCATCGTCGAAAACGCCCGCGCTCTGGCGGCTAGCCTTGAGGAAAACGGCCTGCGTATTTGTTCGGGCGGCACGGACAACCACTCGATGCTGGTCGATCTGACCGCGAAGGATGTGACCGGTAAGGCAGCCGAAAAGGGCCTCGATCGCGCTTGGCTCACCTGCAACAAGAACGGCATCCCGTTCGACACCCGATCGCCCTTTGTGACCAGCGGCATCCGCTTGGGCACCCCGGCTGGCACGACGCGGGGTTTTGGCCCGGTCGAATTCCGAAAGGTGGGCGCGCTGATCGCCGAAGTCGTGGAAGGTCTCTCGAAAAACGGCCCCGAAGGCGACGCGCAGGTCGAGGAAAGCGTGCGCAATCGCGTCGCTGAACTGTGCGCGGACTTCCCGGTCTATCCCAATATGTGACCGGAGAAGCGCGCAATGAGCGACGATCTCCCCGACGAAAAGGGCCCCCAAGATCAGGAAAACTGGTTCGACCGAGCCAGCGCGCTTGTCAAAGACATGGGCGAACAAGGCATGGACCACCCGTCCAGCAACAGCGTGCTGACCGGAGCGGCTATCGGTTTTGCGGCTGGCATGTTCGTTTTTGACTCGCTCGGATTTCTGTGGGGTGCGTTTATTGGGGCGGCCATCGCCATCGCCTACGAGCTGGAAAACAAAGACACCTAACGCATGCGTTGCCCCTTTTGCGCCCACGAAGACACCCAGGTCAAAGACTCGCGCCCGACAGAGGACGGCACTGCCATCCGCCGACGGCGGCAGTGCAATTCGTGCGGCGCTCGTTTCACCACCTTTGAACGCGTACAATTGCGCGAAGTGATGATCGTCAAAGCCTCGCCCGATGGCGGCGAGATGCGGCGTGAGGCGTTTGATCGCGACAAACTGCAACGCTCAGTCGCGCTCGCCTGCCGCAAGCGTGGAGTGACACAGGAGCAAATCGACCAATTGGTCTCGGGCATTCAACGACAGGTCGAAACCGCGGGCGAACCCGAAGTGCCTTCGTCCAAGATCGGTGAGCTTGTGATGGATGGCCTAAAGGGCATCGATTCGGTCGCCTATATCCGCTTCGCCAGCGTCTATCGCGACTTTTCGGAGGCCAGGGACTTTGAGGAATTCGCGCACACGGTCTCCGAAGCGGCCAAGGACTGAATCGGGTGAGCGACCAAAAACCCATCATTGTGCTCGTGCGACCGCAGCTGGGCGAAAATATCGGCAAGGCCGCGCGCGCGATGCTCAACTTTGGATTGACCGAATTGCGCCTTGTCGCGCCGCGTGATGGGTGGCCTAATCCTTCTGCTGGCCCGGCTGCAGCGGGGGCAGACATCGTGCTGGATCAGGCGAAGGTCTACGGAACCACCGCCGAAGCCGTCGCCGACTGCCAGCACGTCTACGCCACCACGGTGCGCAAACGCGGCATGACCAAGCCGGTCGTCGGCGCGGATGGGGCCGCCCAACTGATCCATTCGAAAACCGGACGCCACGCGGTGCTGTTTGGTCCAGAACGTTCAGGACTGGAAACGGGCGATGCGGCGTTGGCCCGTCACATACTGACCGTCCCGATCAATAAGGAATTCGGCTCACTAAATCTGGCGCAGGCGGTGATCCTGGTAGCCTATGAATGGTCGCGCATCGGCAGTGAGCTGGCGAACAGCGATCTCGTCCAACCTACCGCCGAGGATGAGGTCCTGCCCCCTGCCCCCCAGGAGGATCTCGATGGGCTGATCGTTCACTTCGAAAAACTGCTCGCCCCGCGCGGCTATTTCCTCCCTGAACCCCGCGCCGATGCGACGCGCCGCACCTTGCGCAGCGTCTTGACCAAACCGGGCTGGAACCACCTTGAGGTGCGGACCCTTCGCGGTATCCTTAGTACATTAGAACGCAAAGAGCGCCGGTCAGAGTAACAAAGTTACGAACGCACACCGTTCGTCGAAAAAGGGCTTGGGTTCAGGACCTTATTCCTTCACGCCCCGTTCTCTCCACACCTCCTC
The DNA here is from genome assembly GCA_039814925.1 of Pseudomonadota bacterium. Taxonomy (GTDB): domain Bacteria; phylum Pseudomonadota; class Alphaproteobacteria; order Sphingomonadales; family Sphingomonadaceae; genus Erythrobacter. The sequence goes on along the minus strand of JBCCAH010000001.1, from coordinate 396,207 downwards.
TTAAGTCAACGGAAAACTATATCATGATTGCACGCCTCCCCAAGGCCGCGCTTGTCATTGCGCTTCCCATCCTAGCCGTCCCCGCTTTCGCACAGGACGAGCAACCCGCTCCCACTCAGGAAGAGCAAGTCGAGGAAGCCGAAGAGAAGGCCGAGGAAAAGAAGATATGCAAACGCATCGCCGCCGACGCGGCGAGCCGTCGCCGCACCAAGGTGTGCCGCACGCGTGAAGAGTGGAAGAACTTCAACCGCGATCAACGCCGCCGTCGCAACTAATCCGAAAAGGGCTCTACGAGGGCTCCACACTAACGTTGACAGGCGCCGCGCATCTGGTAATGGCGCGCCTTCGCGAATGGGCCCCGCACCCCGGTGAAGCGGTGGCCGCGTTGAGAGACATCTCTCAGCGGTGCGATGCCGGGTTAGATGCCTGCCACTGGGGCGGGTCAGCAAATTTGAAGGATACGACATATGTCGAAGCGCAAGAGCGCCAAGTATAAACTCGACCGCCGGATGGGCGAAAACATCTGGGGTCGTCCGAATTCTCCGGTCAACAAGCGTTCCTACGGCCCCGGCCAGCACGGTCAGCGTCGCAAGAGCAAGATGAGCGACTTTGGTCTACAGCTTCGCGCCAAGCAGAAGCTCAAAGGCTATTACGGCGACGTGACTGAGAAGCAGTTCCGTTCGACCTATAAAGACGCCACGAAGCTCAAGGGAGACACTGGTCAGAACCTCATTGGTTTGCTTGAGCGTCGTCTCGACATGATCGTGTACCGCGCCAAGTTCGCGCCGACGATCTTCGCCGCGCGTCAAATCGTGTCGCACGGTCACATCTATGTGAACGGTGTTAAGTGCAACATCGCGTCGCGTCGTTGCGATGTGGGCGATGTCATCAGCTTGGGTTCGAAAGCAAAGGAGATGGCTCTCGTCATCGAAGCGCAGAGCCTGCCAGAGCGTGAAATTCCCGACTATGTGGCGCCGGATGGCAACGATAAGGTGGCCTTCACCCGCGTGCCCAAGCTTGACGAAGTGCCCTACCCGGTCACCATGGAACCGAACCTCGTGGTCGAGTTCTACTCGCGCTAAAGCCAACAGAGCTTTTCAATGCGAAGAATTTCGGGCGGTCCTGCGGGGCCGCCCTTTTCTTTTGGCACCTAGGGTGCGAACCTCCCTAGTAAGCAAGGGGGATCTATGGCGCTCAATATTCTGCTGATCGACGGCCATCCAGACGAAGGGCGCTTCGCATCGCACTTGCTCGATCTCTACCAAGAGGCCTTGCCGAGCGACTGTACCATCACCCGCGTCAGTGTCCGCGATATGGAGTTCACGCCGATTCTGCGTCACGGCTATTTGAAGCGCACAGACTGGGAGCCGGACATCTCCGCTCTGGCCGAGGCGTTTGACGCCTGCGATCACGCGGTGTTCGCTTTCCCTATGTGGTGGGGCGCCGAGCCCGCTGAGCTCAAGGGGCTGATCGAACGGCTGTTCCTGCCCGGCTTCATGTACCAGTTCCGCGAAGGCAGCGCCCTGTGGGACAAATACCTCGAAGGCCGCTCCGCAGACGTAATCGCCACGATGGACACGCCCGCCTTCTTCCTGCGCTTGCTCTACGGCAATTCCATCATCCGTCGCTGGAAGGGACAGGTCCTGGGCTTTGTCGGCTTTAAGCCCGTGCGTTTTATGGTCGCTGGCCCGATCAAGGATGGCGGCGTCGAAAAGGCGCTGGACAAGTGGAAGACAAAGATCGCGTGGATGGCGCAATCGATCGCGCCAAAGAACCTTGAGAAAAAACAGCCGCGGTTGCCCGCCTTCCTTGGGAAAGATTGAAGCGCCTGATTAGCGGATCTTGTCCCAGACCTTGAATTCGTAAGCGATGGAGCCCTCCACCAGCGTCTCCCACACATCGCCGATCACTTCGCCGGGAATGCCAAGCTTCTCTGCCTCAGCCACCGCGGTTGCAATCACGCTGGCCTTGCGCTCTTCATCACGCACCGCCTCGCGATTGGGTTTGATCCGGGCTGCGGCGCGCATATAGCCGAAACGGCGTTCCAGCAGCGCCACAAGCTCGCGATCGGTCGCGTCGACGCCTTCGCGCACGTCGATCATGGTTTCGCAGGCGTCGGGAGCTTTAGGCATTAATTGGTTCATCCAAGGTCGTTGGACCCAAGCTAGTTGGTTCCGAGATAGTTGCGCCGGAATTCGGCGGCAAAGACGGCAAAGCGCCGCTGCTCAATGGCATCGCGCATCGCCTTCATCAAGGCTTGGTAAAACGCAAGATTGTGTTCGGTCAAAAGCATGGCGCCTAGCATCTCGTGGCTCTTGATAAGGTGGTGCAAATAGGCCTTCGAATAGTCACGCGAGGCGGAGCAATCGGAAGCCGCATCAATCGGCTCCTGATCCTCGGCAAACTTGGCGTTGCGCAGGTTGATCGGGCCGTTCCAGGTAAAGGCCTGTCCATTGCGCCCTGAACGCGTCGGAAGCACGCAATCAAACATGTCGATCCCGCGTTCCACCGCGCCAACAAGGTCATCGGGTTTGCCAACCCCCATAAGGTAGCGAGGGCGATCCACGGGCAGTTGCTCTGGCGCATAGTCGAGCACGCCAAACATGGCTTCTTGCCCCTCACCCACAGCCAAGCCGCCCACAGCGTATCCGTCAAAACCAATATCGATCAGTTTATCCGCGCTAACCTTGCGCAATTCTTCGTCGAGCGCGCCTTGTTGAATCCCGAATAAGGCCGCGCGGCTCGCGTGCTCTTCGCCAGCGTCAAACCCATCGCGGCTGCGCCTGGCCCAGCGCATAGACAATTCCATCGATGCGGCGATTTCGTCGCGGGGCCGGTCCGCGCGCGGGCATTCGTCAAACGCCATCACGATGTCCGAACCGAGCAGGCGCTGGATCTCCATCGATCGTTCGGGCGTCAGCATATGTTTCGAGCCATCAATATGGCTCCGGAACTCGACGCCCTTCTCGGTCAACTTGCGCAATTCCGACAGGCTCATCACCTGATAACCGCCGCTGTCGGTCAGGATCGGGCGATCCCACTTCATGAAATTGTGAAGGCCACCCAGGCGGGCCATGCGCTCGGCCCCGGGGCGCAGCATTAGGTGGTAGGTGTTGCCCAAAATGATATCGGCACCCAAGGCCCGCACCGATTCTGGCTTCATCGCCTTCACAGTCGCCGCGGTTCCGACCGGCATAAAGGCCGGCGTTTGAATCTCCCCGCGCTTCATCGCAATCGTCCCGCGTCGAGCGCGTTTATCGGTGTTGTGGAGCGTGAAGGAAAAACGAGGGGCAGTCATCGCGCTCGCGGCGCTAGCGTTACCCGAACCCTATGTCACGCACCGCTCACCTTCTTATGCAAAAAAGGGCAGGCGCTGCGCGGGGGAACGCGGCTCCTGCCCTTCTGTTACCGGTTTTCACCGGCCTGGCGGCGCTTGCTTAGAAAGCGAAGAGCACACCCACCGTCGCGCGGGTCGAATCAAACGCGATGGTATCAATCGCAGCGCGGAACCGGACCGGGCTGTCTTCGCTCAGGCCAAAGTCGACGCCCGCGCCAACGAGGTAGTCGCCATCACTGTCATCAAGGCCCACAACCGGCGTTGTGATGAAGTTATCAAGGTCGATATCGACCTCCTGATACCCACCGCGCACATACAACTTGGTCGCTTCGCCCACGCGAACACCGACGCGCGCAGCGGCGCCGTATTCGTAATCGATCGCGTTTTCGCCAAGATGGAAGTTCGCTTCCGCACCGACAAACAGAGTCTCGCCAACCGGCACATCAACCCCGGCAACGACGCCATAAGTGATGCCATCATCGTCGGGCAAGCCGCTGCCCAGATCGTGATATCCGGCCGATACGCCGACATAGGGTTCGAGTTGAGCGGTGTCGTTCGATTGCGCCTGCGCCGCTGCGGGGAGCGCGACGAGACCAAGGGCTGTGACGCCCCAAATAGCTAGTGTTTTCATGGGTTTCTTCCGTCCTCTTTTTGCCATCGCGAAAATGAAACAAGGGGGTTCGCGATGGGAAAAGAGGAAGTAGGTACGCCGGATTTCTGTCAAATGAACCGCCCGACCAAGCGATGTGACTGTCCGACCAATGCCATTGGCCGCAGGCGAATTGCGATGAGCTGTTGAACGGCGCGCCATTCGCGCGTCACGTTCGCTATTCCCTGAGACGCCAACCGGTCTTGAAGATAAAGGCGATCACGCTGACGCAGATGGCCAGAAAGCCGAGGGTCAGGCCCAGCGAGACGCCAATCGAGACGTCAGACGTACCGTAAAACGTCCAGCGCAGACCGCTCACCAGAAAGGCAATAGGGTTCAATAGCGCGATCGTGTTCCACGGTGCTGGCAGCATATCGAGCGAATAGAACGTGCCGCCCAGAAAGGTCAGCGGCGTCAGGATTAACACCGGTATTATGCCGAGTTTCTCAAAACTGTCGGCCCAGATGCCGAGGATGAACCCGAACAGCGAAAAGCTCGCCGCCACCAACATAATGTAGCCGAGTGCGAGTAATGGGTATTTGATCTGGAAATCGACAAACAGGCTGGCCGTGCCGAGTATTATGGCGGCGAGGATCAAGCTCTTGGTCGCGGCCGCGCCGACAAATCCAATCAGCGTCTCCGCCACCCCAATCGGCGCAGAGAGCAGTTCGTAAATCGTGCCGGTGAAGCGCGGCATATAGATTCCAAAACTGGAATTGCTGGTCGTCTCGCCCAGCATGGTAAGCATTAGCAGCCCCGGAATGATGAAGGCGGCGTATTCGACTCCGCCTATTTCGGGCATGCGGCTGCCGATGGCTGAACCAAACACGATGAAATAAAGCGATGTCGTCAAGACAGGGGCCAAGATCGACTGAAACGCGGTGCGAAAGGCGCGCATCATCTCGCGCTTATAGATCGCAAGGGCTCCGATAACGCTGAAGCTCATGCGGCGTCTCCCACATCTTCATTGCCAGCGACGAGGTCGACAAAGATGTCTTCCAGCGATGAATCGTGGATGTCGATGCCGGTGTAGTCGATCCCTTCGCGGATCAGCGCCTTGGTCAGCTCGGCGACTTCGGCGCGACCGCCCCCTTCTCCGCTGCCGCCGCGATAGCAAATCTCGCGCCCGCCCTCGCGCAGTTCGACCGGAAAGCCCATGATGGCCTCGGGTAGGGTTTCAAGCGGCTGAGCCAATTCTATGATCGCCTCGGTGTTGCCGAGCTTTTCCATCATGGCGTCTTTATCATCGACCATCAGGATCTGGCCCTTGCGGATTACGCCCACGCGGTCCGCCATCAGTTCGGCCTCTTCAATATAGTGCGTGGTGAGAATGATCGTCGTCCCGCGCTCACGCAAAGCCGCGATCTGGTCCCACATTCCCTTGCGCAGCTCGACATCGACGCCGGCCGTGGGTTCATCAAGGAACAACAACTCAGGTTCGTGGCTCAGCGCTTTGGCGATCAGAACGCGGCGCTTCATTCCGCCCGACAGTTCGCGGATCTGGCTGTCCTTCTTCTCCCATAGTGAGAGCGAACGCAGGATTTCCTCGATCCGCGCCGGGTCGCTAGGTTTTCCAAACAACCCCCGCGAATAGGACACCGCGCGCCACACGGTCTCAAACATATCGGTCGATAGCTCTTGAGGCACCAGACCAATGCGGGCTCTCGCCGAACGCCAATCGATGGCGAGATCGTGGCCGAACGCGGTCATGGTGCCCGAGGTCGGTCGGACTAAACCACAAACGGCGCCAATCAGTGTGGTCTTGCCCGCGCCATTGGGGCCAAGCAGAGCAAAAATCTCACCCTGTTGAATATCCAGATCAACGCCATCCAGCGCTTTGGTGCCGCCGGCATAGACTTTGGTCAGGCCGGAAATCGAAAGAACAGTGTCAGACATCGCAACCCCGCTAGGGCAGGAGCAGCGAGGAGTCACCATAGGAGTAGAAACGGTATTCGTTTTCGATGGCGTGGTGGTACGCCGCCATCATCCGCTCGCGCCCCATCAACGCGCTCACCAGCATCATCAACGTTGATTTGGGCAGGTGAAAATTGGTCATCAGACCATCGACCGCGCGGAACTGATAGCCCGGCGTGATGAAGATGGAGGTCTCGCCTGCAAATGGTAGGATCCGGTCCTCCTCTTGCGCGGCGCTTTCAAGCAGACGCAGCACCGTGGTGCCCACTGCGATCACGCGCCCGCCCTTGGCACGCACCGCGTTGAGACGCTCAGCCGTCGAGGCGTCGATATGGCCGATTTCGGCGTGCATCCGGTGATCGTCGGTGTCGTCGGCCTTGACCGGCAGGAACGTCCCCGCCCCGACATGCAGCGTCAGCGTTTCGCGGTGAACGCCGCGCGAGTCGATGGCTTCGATCAGCCGATCTGTAAAGTGCAACGACGCGGTGGGCGCGGCAACCGCGCCATCCTTGGCCGCGAACATGGTCTGGTAGTCGGTGATATCCTGCTCATCGACCCCGCGTTTCTGCGCAATGTAGGGCGGCAGCGGCATGGTGCCGGCCCGGTCCAGAAGGACTTCAACCGCTTCTTCGCCTTCAAAGAAGAGGGTCAGCGATCCGTCAGCGTGGCGTTCTTCGGCGATGGCCGTGACGCCGCCACCGAAGACCAACTGATCGCCCTGTTTCACGCGCTTGGCGTTGCGGATAAAGGCCTGCCAGCGGCGCAGGTCGAGGCGTTTGTGCAAGGTCGCACCGATCTTCGCCTCGCCATTCGCGCGGCGACCTTCCAACTGCGCGGGAATCACGCGCGTGTCGTTAAAGACGAGACAATCGCCCGGCTCCAACAGGCCCGGCAGATCAAGCACCCCTGCATCCTCGAACGGCGCGTCCTGTCCGCGCGCCACCAGCATGCGCGCCGCGTCGCGCGGGCGCGCGGGGCGCAGGGCTATACGCTTTTGCGGGAGCTCAAAATCGAACAGGTCCACGCGCATGCGCGAGCCCTTTCATGCGTGGCTTATTGCTGTTGCAGCGGCGCGTTCAGCAGATCGGCGGTGATCGCCGAATCCACCGGCGGAGCGCCCGCTTCAGGCTGAGGCTTGTTCTGGCTCGCCAAGGAGGCTTGCAGAATGCGCGTCGGATTGCGCGGGGGTTCGCCGCGATTAATTTCATCGACGGCGGCCATGTTCTCAATCACGCGGCCAAAATTGGTGTAGCGTTTATCGAGGCTGAAGCGCGGATAGAATACGATGAAGAACTGGCTGTTTGCGCTGTTTTCTTCGTTGGCACGCGCCATCGAAACGCTGCCGCGCACGTGCGGCATCGGGTTAAATTCGGCTTCGAGATCAGGAAGCGCGGAACCGCCCTGCCCGGTGCCGGTCGGATCACCGCCTTGCGCCATGAATCCTTCGATCACGCGGTGGAAGATGATTCCATCATAGAAACCCTGACGGGTCAGTTCCTGCACACGCGCGACGTGGCTTGGTGCCCAATTGTCCATCAGACGGATCTTGATCCGTTCGCCGTTCGACAGATCAAGCACCCAGACCGTGTCGAGGTCTTCATCCGCGTTGTAGTTGATGTCGGGATAGAAACGCGGCGCAGCGGGATTAGCATTTTCTTCGTCGCCTTCCCCCTCCTCTTCCACGTCTTCGCTGACGTCTGCGGTGCCAGTGTCAGCGTCGCCATCCTGGGCGAAGGCACTCATCGGAAGAGTGGCCACAAAGAAGGCCGCGGCGGCCGGCAAGAAAGAGCGCTTGATCATCGTAAGTGTCGTAATGTCCAAATTCAGCGTTTGAGGGAGCGTTTAACGGCGCGTGGCTGACACTTCAATGAATGATCGGCGGATGATCCCCCATCCGCCTTCGAAGGTCATCGCGTTGTCGCGGCTAGAGGTCGCCTTTGCGCCCGATCTTCTCGACCCGCGCGAGCACATCGGCCTCAACCTCGGAGCTAACGAATTTGGCGATTTCCCCACCGTAAATGGCGATTTCCTTAACCAGCTTGCTGGCGATCGGTTGCAAGCACACATCCGCCATCAGAAACACCGTTTCGACTTCTTCGTCGAGTTGCTGGTTCATGCCGGCCATCTGATATTCGTACTCAAAGTCCGCCACCGCGCGCAGGCCGCGCACAATAACGCTCGCGCCTTGCTGATGCGCAAACTTGACGAGCAAAGAGTTGAACCCGACCACCTTTACGTTCGAAAGGCCAAGACTCTCCACCTCGCGCTCGACCATGGCAAAGCGTTCTTCGGTCGTGAACATGGGGTTCTTCGAAGGGTTAGTTGTCACCCCGATAATCAGCGTATCGACCAGCTTTGACCCGCGCCGGATGATGTCGGCGTGTCCCAGTGTGATCGGGTCAAACGTGCCGGGATAAATGCCGATACGATCTGTCATGGCTGATCCACTTCCCACTCGACGACGGCGCCGTCGCCATCTTCCGCGACCTCGATTAAGACGCGCTCTGTTTTATCAAGGTCCGAACCATCAGCGAAGAGGCCGGGCTTAACTTGCTTAAATCCCTGGATTTCTAAAGCGGCGTTCAGTTCGGTAACGCATTCCGCTGGCGCTTGATAAGCGCGAAGGACCGTGGCGCTGCCATCAGGTTCGGTCTTGCGCATGGTCGCGAGAACTTCGGCTTCGCCGCACCCTTTTGCGTCGAAGCGATTGACCAGTTTCTCGGTATGACCTTGCTTTTCAGCGGCTTCCTCAGCCGTTGGGGCCATATTGTGGCCTGAATGGTCGGCGCCGTGCATGGAGTGGTCGGCCATATCGCCCTCGCCTGACGCACCGGGTTCCGTCGAACACGCGGCCAGCGAAACGGCGAGGCCCACCCACACAAAATTCTTCCAATTCAACGATCACGCTCCACAATAAATCGGGCCAGCGCGCGCAGAGTGTCGGCTTCTTTACCGTGGCCGCTCAAATGCGCCACCGCTTGATCGACCAAAGCGCGGGCCTGTTCGCGCGCCTTATCGACGCCCATGAGGGTAACAAAGGTCTGCTTGCCCTGTTCCTCATCCTTGCGCAGCGCCTTACCCGCTTTCTCCGCGTCGCCTTCGACATCGAGCAAATCATCCGCAATCTGGAAGGCAAGGCCGATGTCGCGCGAATAGGCGCGAAGGTGCGCGCGGCCTTCGGGCGGAATTTTGCCTAGGATCGCGCCCATCTCCACACTCGCAGCCAAAAGCGCGCCGGTCTTCAGCTGTTGAAGCCGGGTGATGGTGTGCAAGTCGTAATTCACGCCCTCTTCGTCGGCGACCATGTCCATCATCTGACCGCCCGCCATGCCGTTCATGCCGCTCGCTGTGCCGAGCGTCATGATCAGTTCAGAACGGGTGAAGGGGTCGGCGCTCGTCTTTTCATCGGCTAGGATTTCAAAGGCCAGCGCGTGGAGCGAGTCTCCCGCCAGAACCGCGGTCGCCTCATCATATTCGTGGTGCAAAGTCGGTTTGCCATGGCGCAGATCATCATCGTCCATGCACGGCAGATCGTCATGGATCAGCGAATAGACATGAATCGCCTCCACCGCCGTGCCCACGCGCATTGCGGCGTCGCGCGAGACGCCGAACAGTTCCGCCGTACTGGCCACGAGCAACGGCCGAACACGCTTGCCCCCGCCGATCGCGGCGTAACGCATCGCTTCGACCAATCGCGCGCGGGTGTCGCCTGGCACCGGCATCGCGGCATCAAACACCGCGTCCACTTCGCGTTGCACGCGTTTCAGATTGTCGCTCAGCAAGTCCCCGTCCACTTCCACAAGCATGACCTCACGATCCTCCATCAAGCGGTACGGTGCCCGATGGCGTTCCATCCGCGTTGGTGACGATCTTTTCGATCCGCGCTTGCGCCGCGTCGAGCCTCTTTTGACAGGCCGCGCGAAGCTCTTCGCCCCGGCTGTACAAATCGATCGACTTGTCCAGCGGCACATCGCCGCGCTCCAGCTGCTGCACGATGCTTTCGAGCGCGCTCAGCGCCTCTTCAAAGCTCATCTGATCGATATCGGCGCCGCCCGGTGCGCCTTGTGTTCCCTCGTCCATGCGCCGGACCATTGACCCCGCGCGAACGCACGGTCAAGGCGTTGCGGCAAACGGGGAAGAGCAAAATGGCTAATTACGCGATCGCTTACGTTATTGCGGCGGTGATCTTTGGAGCGATGGACGCGGTGTGGCTCAATTGGGCCGGACCCAATCTGTATGAGCCCACGATCGGCGAAATCATGGCCGAGAACTTCAACGTCAAAGCGGCGGGCGCATTTTATTTCATCTATCTGGCGGGCATGGTCTATTTCGGTATCCGGCCCGGATTGCAGTCTGGCAAGGCAAGCGTCGCGCTGCTTAACGGAGCTTTGTTGGGGGCCTTGTGCTATGCGACCTTTGATCTCACCAGCCAAGCCGTGTTCAAGGTGTGGGCGACGCATGTCTCACTTATGGATATCGCATGGGGAGCGTTTGCGACAGGGCTAACAAGCGGGCTAACAGCAGCCGCGACCTTGAAGTTAACCCAGACCAAGGCCTGAGGGAGAGCCACGCGCCGCCATGTTTATCGGACACTTCGCCCCGGCCTTTGTTGCCTCGTCATTGGGGCCGCGCGCGCCGGGTCTCGCCACGACGTTTTTTGCCGCACAGTTAGTCGATTGGGCGTTTTTCGCATTGGCGATCCTAGGCGTGGAGAAGGTGCGGATTGAGCCGGGAGCCACGGTCATGGTGCCGCTCGATCTTTATTTCTATCCCTACACGCATAGCCTCCTGGGTGCAGGCATCTGGGCGCTGGCTTTTGCGTTGATCATTCTGATCGCTCGAAAGAACGCCTTTGCGGGGGTGCTTTCAGGGCTGGTGGTTTTGTCTCACTGGGCGCTGGATTGGGTTGTGCACCGGCCTGACCTGACCCTTGCTGGGCACGAGCCGCATTACGGTCTTGGCCTTTGGAACTACCCCGCGATTGCGATGCCGTTGGAGATCGCTTTGGTGCTTGGTGGGCTATACTTCTATCTCAAGCGCACGCGTGGCCCGGCCGGTCCGCCGATTGTGCTCGCTACCGTGCTTTTGGCGCTGCAAGCCTTCAATTGGTTTGGTCCTGAGCCGGTTGAGGCAAACCTCGCTCTTCACCTTCAAGCGCTGATTGCGTTCGGCGTACTCACCCTCTTGGCCCTGTGGGTCGGGGAGAATCGGCAATTTGTGCGACGCGGCGGGTTGGCGGCTCCCAGCGCCTGATTTAAAGGGCGCGGATGAGCGAAATTACACCCGAAGTCGTCGAGTCTCATGGACTGAACCCCGAGGAATACGAGCGCGTGCTGGCTGGTCTGGGCCGCGCGCCCAATCTCGTCGAGCTCGGCATATTCTCGGTCATGTGGTCCGAGCATTGCTCTTACAAAAGCTCGCGCCTGCATCTGAAGAAACTGCCGACCGAGGCGGAATGGGTTATTTGCGGCCCCGGTGAAAACGCGGGTGTGATCGATATTGGCGATGGGCAGGCGGCGATCTTCAAGATGGAGAGCCACAACCACCCCTCTTATATCGAGCCCTATCAGGGCGCAGCGACCGGTGTTGGCGGCATCTTACGCGATGTCTTCACCATGGGCGCGCGGCCCGTGGCGAATATGAACGCTCTGCGCTTTGGCCGCCCCGATCACCCCAAGATGAAGCATCTGGTGCAAGGCGTGGTCGCTGGCATTGGCGGCTATGGCAACTGCGTCGGCGTGCCGACCGTGGGCGGAGAAACCAACTTCCACCCCGCCTACGACGGGAATATCTTGGTCAACGCGATGACCGTTGGGGTGGCTGACGCCGATAAGATCTTCTATTCAGCCGCCAGTGGTGTCGGAAACCCGATTGTCTATGTCGGCTCCAAGACAGGCCGCGACGGCATTCACGGCGCAACCATGGCGAGCGCGGATTTCGAGGAAGACGCCGAAGCCAAGCGCCCCACCGTGCAGGTTGGCGATCCCTTCACCGAAAAGCTGCTGATCGAGGCGTGCCTTGAGCTGATGGCGACCGACGCCATCGTCGCGATTCAGGATATGGGCGCGGCGGGACTCACCTCCTCTAGTGTCGAAATGGCGACCAATGGCAAGGCGGGCATCCGCTTGGACATGAACAAGGTCCCGTGCCGCGAAGAGGGCATGACGCCGTACGAGATGATGCTGAGCGAGAGCCAGGAGCGCATGCTCATGGTCTTGAAGCCCGGCAAGGAAGCGATGGCGCAGGCGATCTTTGAGAAGTGGGAGCTCGACTTCGCCGTCATCGGCGAAGTGACAGACACGCAGCGTATGGTGCTCGAATTCGACGGCGAGGCTGTGTGCGACATCCCGCTCGGCCCTCTCGCTGCGGATGCGCCCGAATACGACCGCCCCTATATCTCGAAAGAGGATTACGCGGAGTGGGCCGGCGTCACCCCAGTCCAGGGGGCTCCAGACAGCTCCGATCCGGGCGCAGACCTCCTGAAAATGCTCGCCTCCCCCAACCTCGCGTCGCGCGGTTGGATTGCCGAGCAATATGACAGCCAGGTCATGGCCGATACGCTGCAAACCGGTGGCGACGCGTCGGTCGTGCGCGTGCACGGCACTCAAAAGGCGCTCGCGATGAGCACCGATTGCACCCCGCGCTACGTCTACGCGGACCCTTACGAAGGCGGCAAACAGGCGATTGCCGAGGCCTATCGCAACATTTGCGCGGTGGGCGCGCGTCCGCTGGCGGCGACCAACTGCCTCAACTTTGCAAACCCGCAGCGCCCCGAAATCATGAGCCAGTTTGTCCACGCTCTCGAAGGTATGGGCGATGCATGCCGCGCGCTCGACTTCCCGATCGTCTCTGGCAATGTCTCGCTTTACAACCAAAGCAAGGCGACCGGCGGCGGCAGCGCGATCCTGCCCACGCCCGCGATTGGCGGAGTTGGCATTCTCGACGACGCCTCGAAAATGGTGACGCCCGCATTCAAGGCTGAAGGCGATGCGATCTACCTCATCGCGCCCGAATTCTGGGCCAAGCCGGACCCTACCCGTTCGCATCTGGGCAAGTCGCTGTGGCTGGACGTCGTGCATGGCCGCGACGAAGGCCGCGCCCCGCCTGTCAATCTCTCCGCCGAGCTGGGCGCCGGGCAAATCGTTCGCAAACTTATCAGTGAAGGCCTGCTGTCCGCCGTTCACGACATTTCTGATGGCGGTCTGGCGGTGGCCCTCGCCGAAATGGCTTTGTCGGGTGACCTTGGAGCGGAGGTCTCCAGCCAAGACGCCTACACTGCCGCGCAATGGTGGTTTGGCGAGGATCAGGCGCGCTACGTCATCACCGTCAGCCCCGAAAACGCTGAGGCCTTCAACCGCATTGTCGCCGAAGGTCCCGATATCGACGAGGCCGAGATGGTCGGCTTTACCCGCATCGGCACAGTGGGTGGCGACCGCCTGCTGGGCGTGAAAGTCAGCGACCTGCGCGCGGCGCACGAAAGCTTTTTTGCCCACTGGATGGAAAGCTAAGAACGATGACGGCGGGCTATTCTGGGACGCCGCTCGCCAAAAAGCTGAACCTGCGCGATGGGCAGGTGTGTTGGTTTGATGCGATCCCGGACAACATCATGGACGAGATCGACGAATACGCGCTCGATCTCACCTTCGTCGCCGATCCGGCGCAAGGCATCGACGCGGCGCACATCTTTGTGACCGAGGAAGGCGACCTTTCGGCCAAACTCGCACAGTTGCGCCTGCTGATCGACAAGAAAGGTCAGATTTGGGTGAGCTGGCCCAAGAAAGGCTCCGGCCACGAAACGGCGCTCGATCAGGCCGCGGTTCAGCGGGTTGGGTTGGCCGCCGGACTGGTCGACACCAAGAAATGCGCGGTCGATGACACCTGGTCGGGCCTCAAATTCGTGATCCCGAAAGCGGATCGATGAACGCATCGGCCCCAACGCCTGCGAGCGTTTCGGCGCCGACTTCGACGCTTATTTTCGTCGCGCTGATCGTGTTTATCGACATGGTGGGAATTGGGCTCATCGTTCCGGTGCTGCCGGGTCTGCTTGAAGAGTTGACCGGGGAAACGCTCGACAAGACGGCGCGCATCGGGGGGCTGCTCGCCTTCTCATACGCGTTGATGCAGTTTCTGTTCGCGCCGATTATTGGCGGATTGTCGGATCGCTTTGGCCGGCGGCCGGTGCTGCTCGTAACTCTGTTTATCCTTGGCATTGACTACGCGATTATGGCGCTCGCGCCGACGCTGGCTTGGCTCTTCGTTGGACGGATCATGGCCGGCATTATGGGCGCGAGCTGGGCGGCGGCCAATTCGTGCATCGCTGATATCGCCAGCAAAGATGAACGCGGCAAATATTTCGGCATTCTGGGTGCGGCGGGCGCAGGGGGATTTGTCATTGGACCGGGCCTAGGCGGGCTGCTGGGCACGGTGGATGTGCGCTTTCCCTTTATGGTCGCAGCGGTGCTGGCGATGGTGGGCGCGGTGGTCGGGTTCTTCCTTCTGAAAGAGACGTTGCCACCGGAAAAACGCCGCGCTTTCAGGTTGGCCCGGGCCAACCCACTAGGAACGTTGATCCAGGTGGCGCGCATTCCAGTGGTGCTCGGGTTTCTTGTCGTGGTCTTCTTCATGCAGATGGCCGCGCAGTCGCACCAGTCTGTGTGGTCGTTCCATTCCGAACTGGTGTTCGGCTGGGACGAGCTGGAGATCGGTCTCAGCGTGGCGTTGTTCGGCGCGATGTTGGTGATCATGCAGGGCCTAGTCACCGGCAAAGTCATCGCGCGTATCGGCGCTCCAAAAACAGTGATCCTCGGTTTTCTGATCTCACTGCCAGCGAACTTCATTTTCGCCTTCGCCACCGAGGGCTGGCACATGATCGCCGGCATCCTGATCGGCGCTGGCGGTGGCATGACCTTCCCTGCCATGCAGCAAATGATGAGCGCGCGTGTGGCCGAGGACGCCCAAGGCGAGCTTCAGGGGGCCGTCGCCAGCACGATGAGTATTACGTCCATCTTCGGACCGCTGATCATGACGAACACTTTTAGCGCCTTTGCCGACGAGAAGGGCCTGTTTTTCCCGGGCGCGCCTTATTTCCTCGCAGCGATGTTCGCGCTTGTGGCGGTCTCTATCGCGGCGTGGACAATCGCCCGCACTCCACCCGAACCCCCTGGCGAGGCTGAGGCTTTCGCTTAGGCTGCCGCCTCGGACAGGGTGACATCCTCAATCACATTGCCCTCAGCCTCAAGAGTGCGCAGGCATTCGAAATACGTCTCAGGCTTTCCGATATTGAGCCGCGCGCGCGCCGCGTCGATATCTTCGCGCATCAGCGCCTCGACATCCTCATGCGCCAGCTTCGCGGCCACTTTGCCCAACCGCTGGCCTTCGCGCACCGCACGGTAGATTGGCGCTTTGGTGCCGGACACTTTCTTGATCTGCCGCGCGCCCGCATAGGCGATGAAGATCACACCCGGATTGTGGTTCTGTTCGTAGCTAAAGCCCAAAAGCGACGCTTCGCCCAACGCGTCGCGGCCATAGCCGGTTAGAACGTGGAACAGGTCGTGCGTGTCGCGCAGACGGTCGAAGTACCATTGGGTAAGGTCGTTAGGTCGTTCGTTGGCGGGTTCCCAACGGTGGCTCTCATCCACCAGCCCCTGCGCGCTTAACCCCTCGCGTTTCATAAACCGCATATAGCGTTGCGCCACGCTGCTTTCGGGCAGATCCGCCCAGCGCGCGTGATCGTCGAGCGAGCCGGGAATATCGACCTGGTCGCGAAGGAAACGCTGGCCTTTTTCCGACTGAATAAAGTTCCAGCCTTGTTGATGGCCCTTCTTGGTCTTCATCGCCTCGATGATTTGAAAGACCTGCGCGGTGTCCTCTTTATCGTCCACAAGCTTGCCGAAATGATGCAGCGCCTTCATCGGCTTCATACCGGAAACGGTGCGTTCGGGCGCCACAAGCGGTCGGTCGAGAATGGCCATGATATGCTCCTCCTGATCGCCTACTTACAAGAATGTCAGTTAACAGTCCACTTCACAAACTTAACGGCTTGCCCGATAGGCGTCGGCCATGCGTGATCACGAAACTGTTCCCTATTCGCTCTCTCCCCTGCCCGATGCGCAAAGCGTTGCGCGCGCCCGCGCCATTCGCGACAATTTGAAGAAGCGCCGCACCTGTCGGTACTTCTCCGACGCGCCCGTGCCTCGCGAAGCCATCGAGGCCGCAATCGAGGCGGCGGGAACCGCGCCAAATGGGGCAAACCATCAGCCTTGGCATTTCGCTGTGGTCCATTCCGCAGAGAAAAAGCGCGCCATTCGCGAAGCGGCCGAAGCCGAGGAACGCCGCTTTTATGGTGCTGATGGCGACAAGGCCAAGGCGAACGAGGAATGGCTCGACGCTTTGAGCGATCTGGGCACCGACGCCGACAAGCCGTTTCTGGAAACTGCGCCTTACCTGATCGTCGTTTTTGCGCAGCGCAAAGGCGGGATCGAAGAAGACGGCAAGACGCAGAACTACTACGTCAACGAAAGCGTCGGGATTGCCTGCGGGATGTTAATCACCGCGCTGCATGAGGCGGGATTGGCCACCCTCACCCACACGCCATCGCCCATGGGTTTCCTGCGCGAGGCGTGCGAGCGCCCCGAATGGGAGAAGCCGCTGATGATCGTGGTTGCGGGTCGCCCAAGCGAGGACGCGACCGTCCCCGCCCACGCGCTCAAGAAGAAACCGCTGAGCCAGATCGCGACTTGGCTCTAAGTGCCTCAGGCGGCGAGCCGCTCGGTTTCGGACGTATCCTCGCTGCCGAGCAGGTCATACGGATCGATGCCCTCGCTGCGCCAAACCCGGTGGCATTTTTTGTAGAGAGTGGGCTCAGGGATGTTGAGCTTGGCGCGAACTTCCTCAACCGGCTGCTCAAGCAATTCTCGAATCGGCTGACGCAGAAGTGCGGGCGCGCCACGGCCGGTGCTTTTCGCCTGGTTGACCGCGCCCATAACCGGGGCTTTGCTGCCCTTGATTTGCAGCTTGATGTTGATCGAACCCGCGTAGCCTATCAGCAGGTGCCCTTGCGTCGGGCTCTGACCATGGGTGAAGAGCAGCACGCACTGCTCGCCTAACGCGTCGCGCCCATAGCCGGTCAGGACATGAAAAAGATCGTGCGTGTCGCGCGAACGGTCTGCAAACCATTGGACGACATCTTCGTACTTGGCGCGGCCTAGGCTCTCTGCTTCGGCGACGAGACCAGCAGCGGTGAGGCCCTCGCTTTCCATGAAGTCGCAATAGGCGT
Organism: Pseudomonadota bacterium; assembly: GCA_039814925.1. Lineage (GTDB taxonomy): Bacteria > Pseudomonadota > Alphaproteobacteria > Sphingomonadales > Sphingomonadaceae > Erythrobacter. Next base: position 379,032 of record JBCCAH010000001.1, on the reverse strand, counting down.
GCGCAAGGCTGCCTTTGGGTGTTTTGCGAAGCGCCGCATGATCATCAAGGATCTCGGGAAGCGAGGGCTCGCTCGCACGCAACTGATCACCAAGGGGCGACATGGCCAACTCTTCGATGCGGGGCATGAAGTGTTTGGAAGGCAGCGATTCGTAGATCTTGAAGACGAGACTGGTGTCTTCCTTGTCCTTCATCAACAGGCGGAAATTCTTCCACGCGCGGCGCGGTGAGTAGATGGGCTGAGGGCGGTCGGGGTGACGTAGGACGGTACCGTCAGCAGCGGTTATCGCGGAATAGTCTGTGGTGGCCATGAGTGTCGAACCTTGAAAGCAATCAGTGTTACGAATGCGCTATCACATCGTTATTTACACCAATGTTAATAACGCATCTCGGTTCGAAATCAAAACCCTTTTTTGTATCGGCCACTATCTACACCCAAGAGTGCGAGAACATTAGCCAGATTACCGCTCTCGATCCGGCCATCGGCGGCGGCTTTGGCCTTGGGTTTCGCCATGTAAGCGATGCCGTAGGTCGCGGCCTCGATCATGGGGATATCGTTGGCGCCATCGCCCAGCGCGAGGCTGACCGCCCCCTCGCCCAGCCGCGCCGTTTCTTCCGCTAGGACGCTCGCTTTGGTGGTGGCGTCGCTGACCGGCCCGTCGAGCTCTCCGGTGAGTTTGCCATCTTTCACCGCGAGGCGATTGCCCACGACGCGGTCGAAACCGATCTGCTGAGCCACGCGGTCAGCGAAGTGATGAAAGCCGCCCGTGACCAGAACGGTCCGCGCGCCTTTGGCTTTGAGCGCCCGAATGAGTTCCACTGCGCCGGGATTGGGCCGGATGCGTTCCTCCAGACAGCGCGCAATCGCGCTTTCTTCGAGGCCTGCGAGCAAAGCCACGCGCTCCCGCAAGGCGTCCTCAAAGTCGATCTCGCCTTGCATTGCCCGCTCGGTGATCACAGCGATCTGATCCTTGATCCCGGCGTAATCGGCCAATTCATCAATGCATTCCTGCCCGATCATGGTCGAGTCCATGTCGGAGACGACGAGGTTGGGGATCGCATCCATCATGAATGGTTCGATCTGCTCGGGGACGCCGCAAACAATCCGATCGCTACAAGGGAAGTGAGTGTCCAACAAGCTGTTCATTTGATCCAATCGCAGCGCGTCGATCTGTATCTCCGTGACTGAAGTGTCCCCTCCACGCGTCATCAAGACATCGATGGGTGTTGGTTTTTCGCGCAAATCTGCCCTGAGCGCGTCGAGACGTATTTCCCGATCCGGCATCTCTGCTATCAGCCTTGCAATGGTCACCAAATCAACTCCCAGAAGCTCGCCGCCTCAGCGGCCCGTCGCGCTCATCGCAGGGCCAACCGCGAGCGGCAAGAGCGGTTTGGCGGTGACGCTCGCTCAGCGGATTGAGAAAGCGGGTGGGAAGGCGGTCGTGATCAACGCGGACAGCGCGCAGGTCTATTCCGATCTGTCCGTGCTTTCCGCTCGCCCCTCTGAGGAAGAAATGGGCGGCATCGAACACCGCCTGTTCGGCGCGTGGGACGGCAGTGTCGCGTGTTCGGCGGCGCGCTGGGCCGAAGTGGCGCGCGAGGAAATCGCGAAATGCCACGAAGACGGCGCGGTCCCGATCCTGGTCGGCGGCACGGGCATGTATATCAAGGTCCTGCTCGAAGGCATCGCTCCCATCCCTGAAATCGAACCCGAAGTGCGCCGCGTGGTGCGCGCGATGCCGGTTGAAATCGCCTTTGATGCGCTGATGATCGAAGACCCGGAGCGCGCCACGATGCTGGAGCCGACCGACAGCCAACGCATTGCCCGCGCGCTGGAGGTTAAACGATCGACCGGGGTGACGCTTGGCGATTGGCAGTTGGCGAAGACCGGCGGCATTGGTGATGAAATCGCGCTCTTCCCGTTGATCCTGCTGCCCCCGCGCGAATGGCTGTATGAACGGTGCGACACGCGGTTTTCTCAAATGCTGGCGAGCGGCGCGAAGGATGAAGTCACAGTGTTGCTGGATCGCAAGCTCGATCCAGCCCTTCCCGTGATGCGCGCGATCGGCGTGCCCGAGATCAGCGCGCTTTTGTCCGACGACGCATCGCTCGAAGAAACGATCGAAGCCGGCGCGCAGGCCACGCGCAACTACGCCAAGCGGCAATACACTTGGTTCCGCCGCCAAACGGACAAGGACTGGCCGCGCGTCATCGGCGCGATTGAATCCGATAATATCGATCTCGGAGAATATTTTGATGGATTATTACTCGATTAACGGTTGACGCAATACAATATGATTCATATCGAGGCGCTGATCGAGCGTTTCGACGCCCGCATCCACGCGGGGTTGGTTTTGCTTGGCAATGCGTATAAGTCTGCGGCCAGCACGAAAGGAAAAGGTCTAGATCCATGATTATTGTACTTCTCGTACGAGGTTCAGGTTGATCTAGGCGTTTGTCCAAGAACGTGTTTGATCGGCCTGATGCGAATATCCGCATCGGGCCGTTTTCGTTTTAGGGCCGGTTTTCGGCCAGATTGAGTGAGTGGAGAGTAGAGTGTCACAGCCCAGCGGTGCCGCTATATTGGTTCAAGGCCTGATCGATCAGGGGGTCGAATTCGTCTTCGGCTATCCCGGCGGCGCGGTCCTTCCCATTTACGACGAATTGTTCGGCGACGAACGCATTCGCCACATTCTGGTCCGCCACGAAGCGGGCGCGGGTCACGCCGCCGAAGGCTACGCGCGCGCCACGGGCAAGCCGGGCGTGGTGCTGGTGACCAGCGGCCCGGGCGCGACCAACGCGGTGACCGCCATAGCCGACGCGTATATGGACTCTATCCCCATGGTGGTGCTGACCGGGCAGGTGCCCACCGCCCTCATCGGAACAGACGCGTTTCAAGAGGCCGACACAATCGGCATCACGCGCCACTGCACCAAGCACAATTACCTTGTGAAAGACCCGCAGGATCTCGCCGCGACCATCGAGGAAGCCTTCCGCATTGCCACCACGGGCCGCCCCGGTCCGGTGCTGATCGACATCCCCAAAGATGTTCAGATCGCGGTGCCATCGGACGAGCAGAACACGCTCAAACCCGCCTCGCACCGCTACACCCCGCAATTGGTCGCCAGCGCCGATCAGATAGCAGAGGCGGTCGAATTGATCGCGGGCGCCGAAGCGCCGATCCTTTACACCGGCGGCGGCGTGATCAATTCGGGGCCTGAGGCGAGCGGATTGCTGCGCCAGTTTCAGGACCTCACCGGATCCCCCGTCACCTCGACACTGATGGGTCTGGGCTGCTTCCCTTCCACCCATCCCGATTTCCTCGGCATGCTGGGAATGCACGGCACCTACGAAGCCAATATGGCGATGAACCGCTGCGACGTGATGGTCTGCATTGGCGCGCGCTTTGACGACCGGGTGACAGGGCGCCTCGATGCGTTTTCGCCAAACTCCAAGAAAATCCACATCGATATTGATCGCAGCTCGATCAACAAAGTGGTCCCGGTCGACCTGGGCATCGTGGGCGATTGCGGCGCGGTGCTGGGTCAGCTTGTCGCAGCTTGGGGCGAGCGCAAACCGCAGGATCTGGGCGAATGGAAAGCGCGCATCGCCGGATGGCGCGCGCGCGAATGCCTCGCCTATCCCGAAAAGTCGGCCAAGAACCCGCACATGATCATGCCGCAAAAGGCGGTTGAGCGGCTGCACGCGCTGACCAAGCATAAAGAGCCGATTGTCTCGACCGAGGTCGGCCAGCACCAGATGTGGGCCGCGCAATATTACGGGTTTGAAAGCCCGAACAAATGGCTCACCAGCGGCGGGCTTGGCACGATGGGATACGGCATGCCGGCCGCTATCGGCGCGCAACTCGGTTGCCCCGACGCCCTCGTGATCGACATCGCTGGCGAAGCGTCCATCCAGATGAATATTCAGGAGCTCGGCACCGCCTCGCAATACCGTCTGCCGGTCAAGATCTTCATCTTGAACAACGAATATATGGGCATGGTCCGCCAGTGGCAGGAACTGACCTATGAAAGCCGCTATTCGAATTCCTATTCCGATAGTCTGCCCGACTTCGTGGCGCTGGCCGAGGCCTATGGCTGGAAGGGTATCCGCATCACCAGCGAAGACGAGCTCGACGCGGGCATTCTGCGCATGATGGAGCACGACGGACCCGTTATGGTCGATTGCTGCGTGGCGCCCGACGCAAACTGCCTGCCGATGATCCCGTCAGGCGCGGCGCACACCGACATGCTGCTCTATGGTGACCGTGTCGACGGCACCATGGATGATGAAGCGAAGGCGTTGGTGTGATGGGCAAGCGTTTGCGCATGGCCCCTTCGGCTGACTGCTTGCAGCAGCCGCTCAGGACAGGCTTAAACAAGCTCAGGCTGAGCGGGCCTCGTTTCCAGTTGCGACTTCCGCTCGTCCTGAGCCTGTCGAAGGACAGCCACGAGGTTTCCAAATGAAAATCACCACCGCCGCCAGCGAGCGGCATGTCCTTGCGGTCACCGTCGATAACGAGCCGGGTATTCTGGCCAAGATCACCGGCCTGTTTACCGCGCGAGGCTACAACATCGACAGCCTGACCGTGGCCGATATCTCTGATGACAACGCGATAAGCCGGATCACCGTTGTGACGAACGGGCCGCCGGAAGTGATCGACCAGATCGAAGCGCAGCTGGAACGGCTGGTCCCGGTTCACAAGGTCCTCGACCTCACCGCCGCCGGGCCGCATGTTGAACGCGAACTCGCGCTCATCAAGGTGGCTGGCAAAGGGGAGATGCGGGTCGAAGCGCTCCGGATAGCCGAACTGTTTCGCGCCAAAGTGGTCGACACGACGATCGAAAGCTTCGTCTTCGAACTCACCGGCCCGCCCGACAAAATCGACAGTTTTATCGCTTTGATGCGCGAGCTTGGTCTCGTATCGGTCGGCCGCTCCGGCGTTGTCGGCATGATGCGCGGCTTGCAAGGCACTTAACTAATCATACGTCACCCCAGCGAAAGCTGGGGTCTCCATCGGAAACGTGCGACAGGGAGGCACGCGATCCCAGCTTTCGCTGGGATGACGAAGAGGAACACCCATGAAGGTCTATTACGACGCCGACGCTGATCTCGGTCTGATCAAACGCAAGAAAATCGCCGTGCTGGGCTACGGCTCGCAAGGCCACGCCCACGCACAAAACCTGCGCGACAGCGGCGTAGAAGAGGTGGCGATTGCGCTTCGCGAAGGGTCTGCCACCGTGAAAAAGGCCGAAGCCGCCGGGTTCAAAGTGCTTTCGAACACTGAAGCAGCCAAATGGGCCGATATCCTCATGATCCTTGCCCCCGATGAGCACCAGGCGAGCATCTGGGAGAACGATCTGGCGGGCAATATGAAGCCGGGCAGCGCCCTCGCCTTCGCGCACGGCCTCAACGTGCACTTTGGCCTGATTGAACCGCCCGCCGATATCGACGTGATCATGATCGCGCCCAAGGGTCCGGGCCACACGGTGCGCAGCGAGTACCAGCGCGGCGGCGGCGTGCCGTGCCTTATCGCGATCCACCAGGACGCGAGCGGCGCGGCGCACGAGGTCGCCCTCGCCTACGCATCGGGCGTTGGCGGTGGCCGCAGCGGCGTCATCGAGACCAATTTCAAAGAGGAGTGCGAAACCGACCTTTTCGGCGAACAAGCGGTTCTGTGCGGCGGCATCACCCACCTGATACAAGCGGGTTTCGAAACCCTGACCGAGGCTGGATACGCCCCCGAAATGGCCTATTTCGAATGCCTCCACGAGACCAAGCTGATCGTTGACCTGCTCTATGAAGGCGGCATCGCCAATATGCGCTATTCGATCAGCAACACCGCGGAATATGGCGACATCACCACCGGCCCGCGCATCATCACCTCGGAAACCAAGGCCGAGATGAAGCGCGTTCTGGAAGACATTCAAGCCGGTCGCTTCGTCAAAAACTTCGTCCTCGACAACCGCGCCGGACAGCCCGAGCTGAAAGCCGCGCGCAAGGCCGCCGAAGCGCATCCGATTGAAAAGACAGGCGCGGAGCTGCGCGCCATGATGCCGTGGATCGGAGCGAACAAGTTGGTCGACAAGGAAAAGAACTAGTCCAGCCGATGACAGGAGCGGAACTCACCAAGGAAGAGCACCGCTTCCTGTCTCGCTACGCCGTGCGCTCCTTTTTGGGATTTCGCTGGCGTCATCCGAAGGGAACGCCAGCTAATCTCGCTGTGGTCGAAAGCCTCGAGGCGCGCGGGTTTATCAAGCGAAAAGTGAGCCCCAGCGGTTTCGTGAACTTTGAGCTGACCGTTCAAGGCCGCACGGCGTTGAACGGTCGATAGCCTCTGATGTCATCACGCACCACAACCATCCTCTTTGTCCTGATGGCCATCGCCTGGGTGGTCATTATCGGGCGCGCTTATGTCTTTAAAAAAGAGCCGAGCGATTTCGTCGTGACGGTCACGCAATCCGAGGTGCAGGCCTTCGCGCGGACGCAATTGATCGGGGTCCAACAACGCAGCTTTGACGATAGAATTGAGCTGTGCGGGATCATTTTTGAAGACAGCAACGGCGATCTGGGCGCCACCGCCCTGCGCGAAGGCAGCGAGGCGAGCTGCGGGATCGCCTATTTCGACCAACCCGGCATGCGACCGGTCGCCAGCTTTCACACCCATGGCGGTTTCAACACCGATTACGACAGCGAAGTCCCCTCATTGCTTGACATGGAAAGCGACGCGGCGAGCGGTCTGGACGGCTATGTCGCGACCCCCGGCGGGCGGTTCTGGCGGGTGGACGCTACTGGACCGACCGCAATCCGGGTGTGCGGCCCAGGATGCCTACCGCAAGACGCCACCTATCGCCCCTGCCCCGCCGCTGAACCTTTGCCGCGATACACCTATCGCGAACTGGCCGCGCGGCAACTTGGCCCAAATCCGGGCTGCTGAAGCCCTTCCAGTACCAACAAAAAGACCCGCAAGAGCCATGCGCTGCTCTTGCGGGTCTTGGCATGCAGACGAGGGGCATCGCCGCATGAGGCTTTAAGCCAATCCTCCCGAATGGGCTGCCGTCCTCCTGACCTAGGCTCAGAACCGGGGTCAGGTGAGAAGGTGTGGCCGAGGGTCAACTAGGAGGAGCGTTCGCCCCGACCACACCAGGACACGCACCGTCAGGCAGCCGGTGCGCAACTCTGAGCGTCGCAGGCACCTTCGCACGCCGCTTCGCAAGCCGCAGGAGCGCAAGCCGCTGCGGCGCAAGCTGAGGCTTCACAAGCGGCCGGAGCGCAGGCCGCCGCGCCGCAAGCAGCCGGGGCGCAAGCCGCCGCTGAGCAAGCCGAAGCGCTGCAAGCCGCCGGCGCGCAGGCCGAAGCCGCACAGGCCGAGGCGCCGCAAGCCGCCGCGTCAGACGCCGCTGCACAGGCGCTGGCCGCACACGCGCTCGCCGCGCAGGCCGACGCTGCACAGGCCGATGCTGCGCAGGCCGAAGCCGCACAGGCGCTCGCGCCGCACGCCGCCGCTTCCTTGGCAGCTTTGGCTTGGGCTTTCGCCAGTCGACGGGCTTCTTTGCGCGCTTTGCGTTCAGCGCGGGCTTGAGAGCGGTCCACTTGCGTGGCGCGGCTGTTGGAGAATCCGCTGGCGCCACATGGGCCTTCAGCGAAGGCCGGAGCCGCGGCTGTGGTCACAGCGAGGCCGCCAGCGACCAACATCAGGCGAGCGATAGAAACGGGTTTTGTCATGGTAGGGGGTATCCTTGATTCAAGTTCAAAAAAGGGGGAATGCGAGGGCTTAGCCGCGGCCAAAGATGGAACCGGCGGGGATGTCGGTCCAGGCGATGTTCGCGTTTTTGATGAAGCCCGAGATGTTGCTCAGCCAGGTCTTCTGCACTTGGCGGTTGAAGTTCAGATAGAGCTTGCCGTCGACAATCTTGTAGAGCTTGGGATCACCCGGTGCGAGGCGGCCATTGGCGCCCAGCGCCCAGGCGCAGTGCCCACCATATTGCGGCGCGTAGGCGTCAGGATCAGCCTTGAACGCATTGGCGTTGGCTTGGCTGGCGAAGTGCCATTCGGCGCCGTTATACTGAACACTGAAGCGCTTATCGCCTTTGACGGGGACGCCGTCGCCTTGGAAATAGCTGACGGTATCGTAGCCGCTGACTGCGACGTTTTGGCCTTCAACACCGACATAGACGCCGCCATCGGCGTGCGCCGGGGCTGCGATGGCCAGAGGTGCGGCAAACGCCGCCGCGGCCAGTAAGAGAGTACGGATCTTCATAGTTTGGGTCCTCCTGGGGAGTAGAGAATGGGCGTGCAGCAACCGCTGGACGGCAGGCGATGAGGTGTGGGTCGTCAGGTGGAGGCGCCAGCGCTTTTGAAGGCAGCTGGCTTGTCACATCTCACGAAACCGCTCAGCGATTGCGCACATCTGTTGGTTCGCGCGCCTCGCGCGATTGGTGACAGATGTTGCGAAAAAAATGTTCGCGCGGGCAGGCAGTGGCTTTCAGAAGCGTGCGTCGGGGGTCGACTTGGGAAGCGCTATCGGTCACAGCCTGCCTCGCTATGCGCCTGACTGATTGCCACAATATCGATGACTTTCGCACGCTTGCAAGAAAGCGTCTGCCCTTCCCCGTGTTCGACTACATCGACGGCGCAGCGGACGATGAATTGACCAAGGCGCGCAACACGCAGGCCTATGAAGGCGTTGATCTGGTGCCGGACGTTCTCGCCGGGGTGGAGGACATCGACACGTCGTGCACGATCCTGGGCCGGACCAGCGCCCTGCCGTTGTTGATGTCCCCGACAGCAGTGCAGCGCGCGTTTCATCATCAAGGTGAGACCGCCGTGACCAAGGCGGCGGAAAAGTTCGGCCTGTGGTTCGGCATCTCTAGCCTCGCCACGCGTTCGATCGAAGAGATCGCGGCGCTCACCAACGGGCCCAAGATGTTCCAGCTCTACGTCCATAAGGATAAAGGGCTCAACACCCACATGATCGAACGGTGTCAGGCGGCCAAGTTCGATTGCATCGCGCTGACCGTCGACACAATCGTTTCGGGCAAGCGCGAGCGGTGCCTGCGATCCGGCTTCACCACCCCGCCCCGCTTCACACCCGCCAGCGTGTGGAGCTACGCCACGCGGCCGAAATGGACGCTGGACTACGTGCTGCGCGAGAAGTTTCGCTTGCCCAACCTCGACACGCATGTGTCCGAAGGATCGAGCCAGGCGGTGAGCATCGCCGAATACTTCAACACCATGCTCGACACGTCGATGGATTGGTCGACCGCCGCTGCAATCCGCGAACAATGGGGCGGGACCTTTGTCTTGAAAGGCGTGATGAGCGTCGCTGATGCGCGCCGAGCGGTTGAGATTGGTGCGGACGGGATCATGATATCCAACCATGGCGGGCGACAGTTGGATGGCAGCCGGTCGCCCTTTGACCAACTTGAAGAGATCGTTGACGCTGTTGGTGGGGATATTGAGATCATCTGCGACGGCGGCGTGCGGCGCGGAACGCACGCTTTGAAAGCGCTGTGCACCGGCGCAACGGCTGCAAGCGGAGGGCGGCTCTATCTCTACGCGCTTGCGGCGGCGGGTCAGTACGGTGTGGAACGCGCGCTTGGCCTGCTAAAGGACGAGATTGAACGCGGCATGCGCCTGATGGGTGTCACTCAGGTTGACCAATTGACCCGCGACCGCCTGCGCAAGCGCCCGGTTGCTGTGTCATGAAGCTGACACGAAAACCCCGCTTTACCCCTCGGATTGCCTTCCATTCACCATGGGTCGACCAATGAAACCGTCTTTCGTCATCGCAGCCACTGTTGTTCTCACTCTCAGCGCGTGCTCCGGTGCACCGGAAGAGACGTCCGAGAAGGCGTCGCAGGCCGACGAGTTCGCCGCGCGGATCAACGGCGACAAGGTGGCTCAGACTGAAGCGACTGCCGCCACTGGCCCAGCACCCTCTCCCCTGCCTGCGCCCACAGTGGCGCAGCCGCTCGATGGGATCACAAACACGCCCTATTCGGCTGGGACCGCGAGCGACCCCAATTCGGCCTGCAAAGCGAATGTCTTTGGCGAGTATCTGGGCCGCAAGCCCAGCGCGGAAGTGCGCGCCGCCATTCTTGAGGCGGCCAAGAGCCAAGGCGAGGTGCGCTTCATCGCAGCGGGCGGTGACTACGTGAGGCCGGACCCAACCAATCCGCGCCTCAACATCATGATCGCGGTCGACGGCGTCATCCGCGACATCCGCTGCGGTTAGAACTCAGCCCTCAAGCCAAGCAAAAACCCCCGCCGCTCAGGGGAAGCGACGGGGGTCTTGTTGTCGGACGGACCTGAGGGGGCAGCGGTCCGTCCGTTCAGGGGCTCGTAAATCGATTAGTCTTGGTAGTGCTCATCGGCTGAGTGAGTCGGATAGTTCGTATCCGCCTTGGCGATGAAGCCGGGAATGTCCTTGTTCCAACGCTCGGAAACCGATTCGTTGAAATTCAGGTAGAGCGTGCCGTCGACGATCTTGTAGACTTGCGGATCACCCGGTGCGAGCGCGTCGTTGGCGCCGATGGCCCAAGCGCAATAGCCGCCATAGGCCGGAGCGTATTTGTCCGGGTCCGCGATGAATGTGTCGGCGTTGTCCGCGCTGGCAAAGCGATAGTCGAAGCCCTGGTAGCGCACGGTGAACTCTTCCGAACCTTCAACCGGAACACCTTCGCCAGTGAAATAGCTGACCACGTCAAAGCCCGAAACGGCCAGCGTGTCAGCTTTGGCTGCGCGATAGACCGGGCCGGTCGCGTCGCCGCCAAGATCACGGTAAAGGCCCGTTTCAGCCGCCGCTTCGGCGACCTCGGTGTCAGCTGCGGGAGCGGTGTCAGCCGGGGCGGAGCACGCCGCGAGACCGGCGAAAAGGGCGATTGCAAAAATTGAAGTCTTCATGATGATTATCCTCCTACGGAATGAAATTTTGCGAAACCGCGATGCCTGATTTCCGCGGTGACACTCGGCAGTTCGCCCCTTCTCTCAAGAAGGTTACACCACGTTCTTGCGTTTTTCATTTTTTGTCGCGATTACGGTGCACATGACGACAAAAGCGCTCCTCAGCCTACGACTTATTCGCCCTTGGAGGTGAAGGCTCTGGCGTGACCTGACGCGGAGCTGACCTTTCAAGGGACCCGCGAAACGCTCTTCCCCATAGTATCGAAGCGAAAAGTCATCCGTCATGCCCATGTTGAAAAACCCTTCCGCCAAATATTCCGCGTTTGGCCAGATCAATCTGCCCGATCGCCAATGGCCCTCGCGCCTGATTGAAAAGGCTCCACGCTGGCTCTCCACTGATCTGCGCGATGGCAACCAGTCGATCATTGATCCGATGGACGCGGTGAAGAAGCGCCGGTTCTTCGATCTTCTGCTCGACGTGGGCGTAAAAGAGATCGAGGTTGGCTTTCCCAGCGCGGGCGCGACCGAGTTCGACTTTATCTCCGGTCTTGTTCAATCCGACGCGGTGCCTGAGGACGTCATCGTCCAGGTGCTCACGCAAAGCCGCAAGGACCTGATCCGTACTTCGTTTGAAAGCCTGCGGGGAGCGCGAGCGGCCATCGTGCACCTGTACAACGCGGTATCCCCCGCCTGGCGCGAAATCGTGTTCCGCATGAGCAAGGACGAAGTGCGCGAGATCGCAATCGCGGGCGCCAAGGTCATGCGCGATGAGGCAGCCAAGCAACCGGATACGAACTGGCATTTCCAATACTCGCCCGAAACCTTCTCCACCGCCGAGATCGATTTCAGCATCGAGGTTTGCGCGGCAGTGATGGAGGTGCTGACCCCTACGCCCGAAAAGCCCATCATCCTCAACCTGCCAGCCACGGTCGAAGCGGCGACGCCCAATATCTACGCGGACCAGATCGAGTATTTCTGCCGCAACCTGCCCAATCGAGAGAGCGCGGTGATCTCGCTGCACACGCATAACGACCGTGGCACTGGCGTCGCGGCGGCGGAGCTGGGCCTGATGGCGGGCGCGGACCGGGTCGAGGGCTGCCTGTTCGGCAATGGTGAACGCACCGGCAATTGCTGCCTCGTGACCATGGCGCTCAATATGTACACGCAAGGCGTCGATCCCGGCCTCGATTTCTCCGACATCGACCGGGTCATTGAAACGGTGGAGTATTGCAACGACCTGCCCGTCCACCAACGCCACCCCTATGGCGGCGAGCTGGTCTACACCGCCTTTTCCGGCAGCCACCAGGACGCGATCAAGAAGGGCTTTGAAGCGCGCGACACGCAAAACGACGAAAGCTGGCGCGTGCCCTATCTGCCGATCGACCCGGCGGATTTGGGACGCGACTACGAAGCGGTCATCCGCGTCAATTCGCAAAGCGGCAAAGGCGGCTTCGCCTGGGTGCTGGAAAAGGATCAGGGCCTCAAACTGCCTAAGAGAATGCAGGCCGATTTCAGCCGCGCGGTGCAAAACCTTGCGGACGATTTGGGGCGTGAACTCAACGCCGACGACATCTGGGAGGCCTTCAAAGCGACCTACCATGTGCAAACGTCCGACAAACACTTCCAGTTGGTCGACTACGAGGAAAGCCGCGCGTCGGACGGGACGCGCATCTTCTCAGGCAAAATCGCGGTCGAAGGCGGCGAGCAGAGCGTTTCGGGACGCGGCAACGGCTTGATTTCCAGCGTGGTCACTACGCTGGAAGAGGCGTTTGACCTCGACATAAAAGTGCTCGACTACACCGAACACGCGCTGGGATCGGGCCGCGACGCGCGCGCGGCGGCGTATCTGATGTGCCAATCGGGCGACCGGATTGTCTGGGGCTGCGGGATCGACGAAGACGTCGCCACCGCGAGCGTGCGCGCCGTGCTGAGCGCGGCGAACAGCGCGGTCTCAGAACGGTAGGACCGGGCGCCTAGCCGAACTTGCCATCGCAGTCTTCACAGACATATTTGGCAGTGTTGTTCGCGCCCAGCACCCCGGCTGCCATGCCGACGAGGCCCCCTGCCAATCCCCCTATTCCGGGCACGACTGTGGCCCCGATCGCTACACCAGTCAGAGTCGATCCTGCCACGCCTGCGCGCTTGTCTCGTTCTTTGACTTTTTCGCTTTCACAATATGGACACTTGAGAGCCAAATTCCGTCCTCCATATCGACCTGTTCAGGCCTCGCACTCCATCAGTCTTGCAGCAAAAAAGCAAAATTCAAGTCTGGATCGCTCCGACACGGAGATCTGCCGCGCATTTGGTCGCTCAAGATGGCTGCCCCATCATCCACTTGGTCGGTTCACGTAATTTACCAAAAAGGCCGCTCACCGCATCAGCGGCAAGCGGCCTTCCCTCTCCCGACCCAATAGCGGTTAGAAGCGATAGCTGACGCCAGCGCTTAGTACCCATGGGTCAAGATCGTGCACCGTTTCGATCACCAGCGTGTCGCCGGCGAACCATTGCGCAGTCGTATCGATGACATAGCGTTTGGCATCGACAGTCAGACCAAAGCCGCTGTCACCGACGGGAACATCGAAACCGGCCTGAAGAACGAAGCCGAACTCATCGGAAAAGCTCGTACGCGTCACGCCCAGCGGGATAACCGCGGCGCCCGGATCAACATCAAGCCAGATGAAGTAAGCGACGCCTGCGCCCAGATAGGGTTTGACAGGGCCCAGATCGACATGCGCCTTGCCAGTGACCGTGGCGGGAAGCAACAAAGCGTCCGAAACCAACTCAGTCCCAGGAGGAAAGCCAGAGACCGTGTCGACATCGTGCTGAGTCGTGCCGGCAATCGTCTCGATCGAGAAGTTGTTCGAGACGAACCACTCCGCCGCGATCGTTGGCACGACGTTGTCGTTGCTTTCGGTTTGAGTACCAGCCGGCAAGCCCACCAGGTCGACATTGAGTTGCTCGATGGCTCCATCGGTGAGCACTGCGGTGCCCAGAACCTTCAATTGGATTTCACCGGCCAGATCCGTCTCATCGCCTTGCGCGAGAGCCGGGGAGGAAGCGAGCGCCACCATGGCCATGCCAAGCGTAAGCAGTTTCTTCATGATCCCATCCTTGACCAACAGCAGTGGCCACCCGTCGCAGCCAAGGATTTTTGCTGTTGTTGATGGGCCAAGTGATGCTTTGCCGCGCAAGCCTCATTGATCGAAATCAAACGCGTGAATTGATCCCGATCAAAGACGCATCTTTGGGCTCGAAGCTAATGGGGCCTCATGGCTACCACCGCGCTCTCAGCCGAAGTGTCTTGCATGGAACAGTTTCGCGCCGCGATGCCCGCTTCTGTTCGCAATACTGAGACGGCGGACCGATTGCTGACCATCGGCCAGTATCGACACCTTAATCAGGGCGAAGAGTTGCCCAGCAACGCGCGGGAAGACCGTTTGGTTTTCATCGGCACCGGCGTTACCAAAATCACCGCACAATTTGCCGCCACACCCTTAGCGCCATCGCCTTCGCCTACGACTAAAGTCGTATCCAAAACACAGATACTGGCCTTTCATTTTCCGGGCGACATCGTTTCGGTGCTTAGTGAGGTCGATGGCGGTTTTCGGCTGGTAGCGCTTCAAGACGCTGAATTAGTGGTTTTTTTCGCCGATCAGTTTCTTGATGTGGCGCAGACTGACCCGCTCGTCATTCGCTCGGTCATTGCTAACTCCATTCAAGCGCTCCACGCGAGTCGAACGCGCATGATGCAGCTGGGGCATAAATGCGCGGGCAAGCGGATCGCGGAATTTCTAACCTCAATGGCGCAACGCATGTGCGGGTGCACCACCGGTCCTTGCGAATTTGCGCTGCCAATGAGTCGACGTGACATCGCCGACAGTCTTGGCCTGACATTAGAAACTGTCAGCCGGCAATTCGCAGAACTCAAAGAGCAGGGCCTTATCGAGACGCAAGGCCGCTCAATCGTGCGTGTAAACGATCTGGACGCGCTCGCTTACGGAGGGGGGTGCACGCCTGGTTAGCCGCTCTCAATCCTCAATTTTGACATAGATCAATTACAACGGAGTCATCCAGCGCGAAGGGATCCGCGTTGAACAAGGGATCAAAATCATGGAAGCAGTCGTAGGACGGCTGGGAGTGTGGGCGCTTGTCCTGCTCGCAGCGATTTTTGCTATCGCGGGGGCGCAGGATAGCGGCTTTGCCATTCATATGGGGATCATCGCCGGTGTTGCCGGGTTGATTCTGGTGCTGAACCTTACGCGGTTTGATCCGCTGGCCAAGGTGCACACCTTCTTCAAAATGCCGGTGACCGATACGCGCTACGACGACGATGTCGTGCGCTGGGGTGTCATTGCGACGATGTTCTGGGGCTTGGCGGGCTTGCTCGCCGGGGTCTTTATCGCCGCACAGCTCGCCTGGCCGGTTCTGAATATTGAGCCATGGCTGAATTTCGGACGCGTTCGCCCGCTGCACACCAGCGCGGTGATCTTTGCCTTTGGCGGCAACGCGCTGCTGGCGACCAGCTTTTACGTGGTTCAGCGCACCTGCCGCACGCCACTGGCCCTTCCCAACCTCGCGCGGTTTGTGTTCTGGGGTTATCAGTTGTTCATCGTTCTGGCCGCGACCGGCTATCTGCTGGGCGTTACCCAGTCGAAGGAATACGCCGAGCCGGAATGGTATGTCGATCTGTGGCTGACGCTGGTCTGGGTTGCCTATCTGGTGGTCTTCGTGGCGACGCTGCTTAAGCGGCACGAACCGCATATCTACGTGGCCAACTGGTTCTTCCTCGCCTTCATCGTCACCGTGGCGATGCTGCACGTGGTCAACAACCTGTCGATGCCCGTCAGCCTGCTGGGATCGCGCAGCTACTCCGCCTTTGCCGGGGTTCAGGACGCGCTGACGCAATGGTGGTACGGGCATAACGCGGTCGGGTTCTTCCTCACCGCGGGCTTCCTGGCGATGATGTATTACTTCGTGCCCAAGCAAGCCGGGCGGCCGGTCTATTCCTACCGCCTCTCGATCATCCACTTCTGGTCGCTGATCTTCCTCTATATCTGGGCGGGTCCGCACCACTTGCACTACACCGCGCTGCCCGATTGGGCGCAGACGCTGGGCATGGTGTTTTCGATCATGCTGTGGATGCCGAGCTGGGGAGGAATGATCAACGGCCTGATGACGCTGAACGGCGCGTGGGACAAGATCCGGACCGATCCGATCATTCGCATGATGGTGCTTGCGCTCGCCTTCTACGGCATGAGCACGTTTGAAGGGCCGATGCTGTCGATCAAGGCGGTGAACTCGCTGTCGCACTACACCGATTGGACAATCGGCCACGTGCACTCGGGCGCGCTGGGCTGGAACGGCATGATCACCTTTGCCTGTGTCTACTTCCTGGTGCCGCGCCTCTGGCAGAAACAGCGGATGTATTCGCTGCGCATGATCAACTGGCACTTCTGGCTCGCGACCGGTGGCATCGTTTTCTACGCCGCCAGCATGTGGGTCGCCGGGATCACGCAAGGCCTGATGTGGCGCGAATACGGCTCAGACGGATACCTCGTAAACAGCTTCGTCGACACGGTCGCCGCGCTGCACCCGATGTACCTGATGCGCCTGTTCGGCGGGGCTCTGTACCTCGGCGGGGCGGTCATCATGACTTACAACATCTGGATGACCATCGCGGGATACCAGCGTGAGGAAGCCCCCATGGACGACACCGCCCATGACGAAATGGCCGACCGGCCCATCACCTCGCAAGGGGGCGCTGCCCCTCAACCGGCCGAATAAGGGATCACTATCATGAGCAACAACGCACCTGATCAGGGCGCCTTCGAAGGCCACAAGAAGCTTGAGAAGAACGTCACCCTTCTGGCCGCCGCAACCTTCGTAACGGTTGCGATCGGTGGGATCGTGGAGATCGCCCCCCTCTTCTGGATCGACAACACGATCGAGAAGGTGGAGGGGATGCGGCCTTACACCCCGCTCGAACAAGCGGGCCGGGACATTTACATCCGCGAAGGCTGCTACACCTGCCACAGCCAGATGATCCGCCCGTTCCGCGACGAGGTTGAGCGCTATGGCCACTACAGCTTGGCTTCGGAAAGCATGTTCGATCACCCCTTCCAATGGGGCTCGAAACGCACCGGGCCAGACCTGGCGCGCGTGGGGGGACGCTATTCGGATGAATGGCATGTCCAGCACTTGAAAGACCCGCAAAGCGTCGTCCCGCGCTCGATCATGCCGAGCTACAGCTTCCTGGCGGACACGCCGCTCAAGATCGCGGATATTTCGGCACACCTTGTCGCGCTGAACCGCGTGGGCGTGCCCTACACCGATATCGATATCGAGATGGCCGAAACCGACCTGTTCGCGCAGGCCGATCCGGACCTCGACGAAGGCGACCTGTTGGACCGCTATCCCAAGGCGCAAGTGCGCGACTTTGATGGCGATCCGACCCGCGTAACCGAAATGGACGCGCTGATCGCCTACATGCAGATGCTGGGCACGCTGGTCGATGTGAACAGCGTCAAGGCGCAGGAGGAACTGGCTGAGGAGACGGGCCGATGAGCTTCTACGAAGTCTTCCGCCACTTCGCCGACAGCTGGTTTCTGATCCTGATTTTCGGGCTCTACCTGCTGCTGTGCGGCTGGCACTTCCTGCCGCGTAGCAAGGACGGTGTCGAGCAAGCCAAGACCATCATTTTCAGGGAGGACGAAGATGTCTGACCAAAACAAGAGCAACATCGATGAAGCCACCGGCACCGAATTTGTCGGCCACGAATGGGACGGCATCGAAGAGCTGAACACACCGCTGCCGCGCTGGTGGCTGTGGACCTTCTACGCGACGATCGCCTGGGCGGCCGTTTACGTCGTCCTCTACCCAGCCTGGCCATTGATCAGCAGCGCCACCGCCGGAACGCTGGGCTGGTCGAGCCGCGGCGAGCTTTCAAAGGAAATGCAAACCGCCGAGGCCGCACGCCAAGAGGTGTTCCAGAAGATCAACGCGGTTGCGCTGACCGATCTGCCGGATAACCCGGAACTGATGCAACAAGCGGTCGCGGGCGGCGCGGCGGCGTTCAAGGTCAATTGCGTCCAATGCCACGGCGCGGGCGCGGCGGGCTTTGAGCAATACGGCTACCCCAACCTCAACGATGATGACTGGATCTGGGGCGGCGATCTGAACGAGATTGAATACACGCTCAACCACGGCATCCGTTGGGACGGATCCGACGTGACGCGCACCGCGTTCATGCCCGCCTTTGAAGGCGTGTTTGAAAAGGAACAGGTCGACGCGCTCGCAAATCACGTCTTATCGCTCAGCGGCAAGGCGGAGAGCAGCGCCATGGGCGCCGAGCTTTACGCCCAGAATTGCTCCTCATGTCACCAACCCGATGGCAGCGGCGACCGTGTCCAAGGTGCACCGGCGCTTAACGATGCAATCTGGCTCTATGGGAGCGATATCGCAGGCATCCGCACCCAGATCAAAGCGCCGCGTCATGGCGTGATGCCGGGTTGGAAGGATCGCCTTGATCCGGTGACGATCAAGATGCTGGCGGCCTATGTCCACTCGCGTGGCGGCGGTGAAGCGGTTGAACCGGAACCGGCTGAACCCGCGTTGACCGATCCGTCCACCGAAGAAGTGGCCGCAGCGCAAAGCTCGGGGGATGAAGGCTAAGCCTGATGGACACCCCCGAAAGACTTGAGAAATCATCTGGCCCAAAGCCGGGTGAGCGCGATTGGGGGGCTGCCTTAGAAGCCTCTCCACCCCAATCGCAAAAGGCGGCGGCGCAGGATCTTTCCCCGAAGCCCGCGCCGCCGCCACTCAAGCTTTATGAGGCGCGAAAGAACGTCCATAACAAGCGGATTGATGGCCCTTTCCGCCGCTTCAAATGGGCCGTGATGATCGTGACTTTGGCGATCTACTACATAACCCCTTGGATCAGGTGGGATCGCGGACCGTTCGCGCCCGATCAGGCGGTGCTGATCGATCTCGCCAACCGCCGTTTCTACATGTTCGATATCGAGATTTGGCCGCACGAATTTTACTTCGTCGCCGGGCTCCTCATCATGGCGGGCATCGGCCTTTTCCTCGTCACCAGCGCGGTGGGTCGCGCGTGGTGCGGATACGCCTGCCCGCAGACCGTGTGGACCGACCTGTTCCAGCATGTTGATCGCCTGTTCGACGGCGACCGCAACGCGCGGCTGCGCCTGGACAAAGCGCCGTGGGGCCTGGCCAAGATTGCCCGGCGCGGAAGTAAATGGACCGTCTACCTCCTGATCGCGATGCTGACGGGCGGCGCCTGGATCCTCTATTTCGCGGACGCGCCTACCCTGTTTGTCGACTTTTTCACGCTGCAGGCCGATCCGGTCGCCTACATGACCGTCGCGGTCCTGACCGGCACGACCTTTTGGCTGGGCGGGTTTATGCGCGAACAGGTTTGCATCTATATGTGCCCCTGGCCGCGCATTCAGGCGGCGATGCTCGATGAGAAATCGCTGATCGTCACCTATAAGGACTGGCGCGGCGAAGAGCGCGGGAGCCTTAAGAAGGCAAAGAAAGACCCCGAACGCTATGGCGATTGCGTCGATTGCCACGAATGCGTCTCGGTCTGCCCGACAGGCATCGACATTCGCGAAGGCCAACAGATCGGCTGCATCACCTGCGGGTTGTGCATCGACGCCTGCGACCGGGTGATGAAGGATGTGGGCCGGGACCGCGGCCTGATCGATTACGCGACGCTTGAACAATGCGAGGCCGAGGCCGCTGGCGCGCCCGCGACGCCGGCTTGGAAGGCGCTGCTGCGTCCCCGCACACTCATCTACACCGGAGTATGGGCGAGCATTGGTGCGGCGATGCTGTTCGCGCTCGGCACACGCACGCACACCGATCTGACCGTCTCACCCGATCGCAATCCGCCTTACATGCTGATGAAAGACGGCGCGGTGCGCAACGCCTTCACCTTGCGGCTGCGCAATATGGAAGCGCGCCCGCGCGATATGGAGATTGCGCTCGCTGGCCTACCGGCGGGCGCGGTGATATGGACCGACGCGATTGGCCGCGATCAAGCCGCGCCAACGCAATCGGTGAACGTCCCCGCCAACGAGACCAAGATCGTGCGCGCTTACGTCATCATCCCGGAAGGGGCGACCGCAAGCGACTTTGCCTTCGAATTGACATCGCTCGACGAACAGCAGGAATTCGACAGCGAAGACGTCACTTTTGCCATGCCGGGAGACATTTGATGCCGGGAGACATTTGATGCCAGGAGAAATTCGATGAGCGCGGCCAAGAAACGCGAATTCACGGGCAAGCATATGGCCATCACCATGGTCGCCGGCTTTGGCATCGTGGCGGCGGTGAATTTCTTCATGGCCTATCAGGCGGTGGGCGGTTTTCACGGGATCGTGGTCGAAAACTCTTACGTCGCGAGTCAGAAGTTCAACGACTGGAAAGACGAAGCCGACCGCATGGCCGCCTTGGGCTGGTCCGCATCGGTGGCTCGCGAGGATGGGCGTGTTGTCATTTCCACGACCGGCGTGCCGGAAGGCGCCGTACTGAAAGCCGATCTGCGCCGCCCGATCGGGACCAAAGAATTCGCCACCCTCACCTTTGCGTCAATAGGCGACGGGCAATTCCGTTCGCTCGAGCCGGTGAGCGACGGTCGCTGGACCATGCGGCTATCCATCGAGGCCGCCGGACAAAGCTGGATCAAGGAAAGCGAGCTTTAGGTGAACGCTCCGACCCTCCCCTTTGGCGAAAACGACGCTGGCGAATCCATCGGTGTGAGCACGCGCTTCACCGTGCCCGGCATGAAATGCGCCGGGTGCATCGGCAAGATTGAACGCGAACTGCCCAAGATCGCCGGGATCGAAGCGGCGCGGGTCAACTTCTCCGCCAAGCGCGTGGCGATCCAGCACGATCCCGCGCTCGACGAAGACGATCTGTCGCAGGCCTTGCTCTCCATCGGTTTCGAAGCGCAGCGCGTCGCCGACAATCCGATGGGCACCGAAAACGCCGAGCGGCGCAAGCTGGTGCGCGCATTGGGCGTGGCCGGCTTTGGCATGATGAACATCATGCTGCTTTCGGTCAGCGTGTGGTCGGGGGCCGAGGGCGCGACGCGCGAACTGTTTCACTGGCTCTCCGCGCTGATTGCGCTGCCGGTGATCGCCTATTCGGGCCGTCCCTTCTTTGAAAGCGCGTGGATGGCGCTCAAATTCCGACGCACCAATATGGATGTGCCGATTTCAATCGGCGTGGTCCTGGCGACGGCGCTCAGTCTTTACGAAACGATCACCGGGGGCGAGCACGCCTATTTTGAAAGCGCGGTGATGCTGCTGTTCTTCCTGCTCGCCGGGCGCGCGCTTGACGCGGTGATGCGCGACCGCACGCGCGACGGGATTGGCGCGCTGCTGGGCCGGATGGGCAAAAGCGCCAGCGTGATTGCCCCCGATGGGACGACCCGCCGCGTCGACGCGGACGAGCTGGAGCCCGGAATGCTGGTGCTCGTCGCCGCCGGAGAAGCCCTCGCCGCTGATGGCCAGATTGAGGACGGCGCGAGCGCTATCGACAACGCCATGCTCACCGGCGAAAGCCAGCCCGAAGCGGTGAAGCCCGGCGATGCGATCCACGCAGGCGCGATCAACCTGACCGCGCCGATCCGTGTGCGTCTGACCCGCACCGCTGAAGACACCGCGATTGCTGAGATCGCGCGCCTGATGGATGAGGCCGGCCAATCGCGCAGTTCCTACGTCCGCATCGCCGACCGCGCGAGCCGGGCCTACGCGCCGGCGGTGCACACGCTGGCGGCGCTGGCCTTTGTCGGTTGGATGATTGCGGGCGCGGGCGTGCACCAGTCATTGGTGATTGCAATCGCGGTGCTGATCATCACCTGTCCGTGCGCCATGGGCCTTGCCGTGCCCACCGCGCAGGTTGTGGCTTCGGGCGCGCTGCTTAAGCGTGGCCTGCTGGTCAAGGACGGGAGCGCATTGGAGCGCCTCGCCGAGGTGAACGTGGCTTTGTTTGACAAGACCGGCACTCTCACCATGGGCGAACCGAGGCCGATCCTTTCCGATCTGGACGACGAAACCCGCAGCGTGGCTCTTGGCCTTGCCCAGCACAGCCGTCACCCGTTGAGCCAGGGGCTTGCGGCGGGCCTGCGCGAAGCGGGCGTTGAGCCGGCGGTGGTCGAAAATGTCACCGAAGAAGCGGGGCACGGTCTGCAAGGGATCTGGAATGGCCAGCGTGTCGCTTTGGAGCGGGCTGAGGACGGTGCAGCCGAGCTCGCGACGCAATTGCGGATCGGGCCCGGCGCGCAGACTATCGCCTTTACCGATCAACTGCGGCCCGACGCGGCTGAGACGCTGGAGCGGCTGAAAGGCCAAGGCATCGCCTCGCAAATCCTTTCGGGCGACCGCGAGAAAACGGTGCGCGATCTCGCCAGCGATCTTGGCATCCCGGCGCGATCTGAAGCGAAGCCGGGCGAAAAGCTCGACACTCTCGAAGACTTCAAAGCCAAGGGCCAACGCCCGCTGATGGTTGGCGATGGCCTCAACGATGGCCCCGCCCTCGCCGCTGCGCACGCCTCCATCGCGCCGGGCACCGCCAGCGATGCGAGCCAACAGGCCGCCGACGCGGTGTTTATCGGGCGCGGGCTGACGCCGGTCGCTCTAGCGGTCGATGTCGCGCGAAAGACGATGGCGGTGGTGCGCCAGAACTTCGCCTTTGCCATCGGGTACAACGTTCTCGCCGTGCCGCTGGCGCTGTTTGGCTATGTCACCCCGCTGATTGCGGCGATTGCGATGTCGCTGAGCTCGCTGGTGGTCGTCGCCAATTCGCTGCGTCTTGCGGGCGCGGCGGGCAAGGAGACAAGCGTGTGACCGGTCTGGCCTTCCTGATCCCGATTGCGCTGGGCATGGGGCTTTTGGGTCTTGTCGCTTTCTTCTGGTCGCTGAAGTCGGGCCAGTATGACGATATGGAAGGCTCGGCTCACCGGATCCTGCTCGATGATGAGGATGAGGTCGAATGGTGAAGGCCCTCACGCCCGCCTTGGCCGCTTTGATCCCGCTGATGCTGGGTACGACGCCGCATGAAGCGTCCGCGAAAGGCATGACCGTTGCGCTGTGCAATGGCGGCGAGATTACCCTTGATCTGGGCCAGGACAAGAACGAGCCGGAGCGCGATTGCCACGCCAAAGGCTGCCACGCAGGGAGTTGCCGGGAAAAGGGCAAGACCAAACCCGATCGCGTTACTTGATCCAGATCAAGGAAGAGATCGCGTCGACCTGCTTTTAAGCTGTGCATGTGGCCATATCATCCCGATCTGCTCGAAGTGCCGGTTCCCCGGTATACGAGCTATCCCACCGCCGCCGATTTTGGCGCCCTCCCACCCTTCGCGCTCGAAAGCGCGATTGAGCAGACCACGGGCGATATCTCGCTCTATCTGCACATCCCGTTTTGCGAGGAGATCTGCTTTTACTGCGGCTGCAACACCTCGCGTTCGGGCAAGCGCGAGCGGGTGGAGAGCTATCTCAAGGCGTTGCATCACGAGGTTGAGACGGTCGCGCATCTGCTGCCGCAAAGCGCGCGCGTGCGACGCATCGCCTTTGGTGGAGGCAGCCCCAACGCTATTCTGCCAGGCGAATTTCTGCACCTAGTCGAAGCGCTAACCACCAATTTTGGGCTCACCGACTGCGCTTACTCCATCGAGCTCGACCCGCGCACCATGACCGCCGAATGGGGGCACGCCTTGGGAGAAGCGGGCATCACCCGCGCCAGCATGGGCGTGCAGACCTTCGCTCCGCATTGCCAGAAAGCCATCGGACGCGAACAGGACGACGCCCTGATCGCCCGAAGCGTGGACTGGCTGCGCGATGCGGGCGTGACCTCGCTGAACTATGATCTGATGTACGGATTGCCGTTCCAGACAATGGCCGATCTGGAAGACAGCCTTGCGGTCACCTACCGCATGGGCGCGGAACGGATCGCTCTGTTCGGATACGCGCATGTTCCGCATTTCGTGCCGCGCCAGAAGGTCATCGACGCCAGCGCCCTGCCCGACCGCGACACCCGCTTCGCCATGGCCAGCATGGGCTTTGAGGAACTGACCGATAACGGGTACAAGGCCATCGGCTTTGATCACTTCGCCCTGCCCCGCGATCCCATGGCCGAGGCAACCCGCACTGGGGCACTGCGCCGCAATTTTCAGGGTTTTACCGATGATCCTTCAGATGTTCTCATAGGCATGGGCGCCTCCGCGATCAGCGGGTTTCCCGGCCTGATCGCCCAGAACGAAAAGAACGCCGGGCGCTATCGCATGCTGACCAACCAGGGGAAGCTGACCGCCGATCACGGCATCGTCCGCAGCAAGGAAGATCAACTGAACGGGCGCATGATCGAAGACTTGCTGTGCCATTCGCGCGCCAAGCTGACGCCGTGCACACTGGCGCGCATTCGCGACCGGTTGCAGCCCTTCGTGGCGCGCGGACTGGCCGTCCAGCGCGGGCTCGACCTCGCGGTCACCGAAAAGGGCCTGCCTTACGCCCGCGTTATCGCCTCGTTCCTAGACCGTTATCGTGAGGAGACAACCAAGGCCTTTAGCGCCGCGATCTGAGCGCGTCCCCTCTCCAACGCGCCTCTCCAACGCGCCTCTCCAACGCGCTTGCAACCTGAGGGCCATACGGCCATCCTTCAACACGCTTATGAGCGAAGGGAGACGTTGATGAGCACTATGGAGAGTACAACGAAAAACGACGCCGCGCCGGTGCCGGAGATTGCGCAGGATTTGGTCGTGGCCGACCTGTTCGCGGCCCTGCGCGCGGGCTGGTCTGACTTTATCGCCATGCCGCAGTTCGGCCTGTTCTTTGGCGGGGTTTACGTCGCCGTGGGCCTCCTCGTGGGTTATTTCTCCTTTATCGGTGAAGAGTTGACCTGGCTGATCCCGGCCACCGCCGGCTTTCCCTTGATCGCTCCCTTTGTCGCGGTTGGCTTGTACGAAGCGAGCCGGCGGCGCGAAGCGGGTGAACCGCTTAGCTGGGGCGGTGTGATTGGCGCGCTGAAAGGACATGGCGACGATCAGATCCTGTCTATGGGCGTCATCGTTTTCGTCGCGTTCGGGTTCTGGATGATCGTCGCGCACGCCATCTTTGCGATCTTTATGTCCGAAAGCGGCGTCTCCGCGCATGGCGGCTGGGACATGGTCGAGGCGTTGATGACGCCATCGGGCCTCGCCATGCTGGCCATCGGATCGGCGGTCGGCGCGATCATGGCTTACGCCTTTTACGCCATGACCGTGATCAGCCTGCCGATGCTGGTGGAACGCAAGGTCGACTTCCTCACCGCGATTATCAGCAGTTTCAAAACGCTCAAGCGCAACAGCTTCGTGATGTTGGCCTGGGCCGCGATCATTGCGGCGGTTCTGTTTGTCGCGATGCTGCCCGCTTTCCTAGGGCTGTTTGTCGCTCTGCCGGTGCTGGGCCATGCGACATGGCACCTTTATCGGCGGGTTACGCGCTGATCTTTCCTACATCGGTAGAATTCGCCATAAAGTCCTGCAATCGAACGATTTTCACTCAAAATCGGCGCAAAAGCGAGTTGGAAAAGTGTCAAGCAGCGACCATATGATACAAGTGACTGTATTTATTACAATAAAACGGGTTTTCAGGCGCTTGACAACCGCTTGACAGTGTCAAGCAGCGCGCGGCGCGAATAGTCGTTTCGCAGTCCCGCTCGCTCTGGCATACCGGCGCCATAAAAGTCCGAACCAACGGAACAGTAATGGAGAGAAAGCCCAGCATGACCGAAGCCATTCTCGAACCCGATCTGCCGATCATCGATCCGCACCATCACCTGTGGGACCTGCGCCCAATGCTGCCAATGTTCCCCGAGCCACATCACCGTTTTATCGAAACGCTGGTGCCGGTGGCCTATTACGGGTTTGATCATCTCCACGCCGAGGTCACGTCAGGCCATAACGTGATCGCCACCGTCTTCATGGAATGCGGCGCGTTCTACAACGCGGGGTACGGCGATGCGAAAAAGGTCGTTGGCGAGGTCGAGTATGTGAACGGCGTCGCCGCCCAGAGCGCGAGCGGCCTTTACGGCGACCTGCGTCTATGCGCCGGGATCGTCGGCCACGCAGACCTGATGCAAGGCGCAGCGGCCGGTGAAGTGCTGGACGCGCTGAAAGCCGCCTCCCCCAACCGCTTCAAAGGCATACGCCATCAAGGCGCGTGGGACGCCGATCCCGAAGTGCTTGGCCCTCCGTTCCACGCCCCGCCCGAGCTTTATAAAGACGCGACCTTCCGCGAAGGATTTGCCGAATTGGGCAAACGCGGGGTGAGCTTTGATGCGTGGATTTTGGAGCCGCAAATTCCCGATGTGATCGATCTGGCGCGCGCCTTCCCCGATACACTGATCTGTCTGGACCACTGCGGCACCCCGCTGGGCAATGCGAGCTACGCTGGCAAGCTGGAAGAACGTTTCGACATCTGGCGCGCCAATATCCTTGAACTCGGCACATGTGAGAACGTCATGGTGAAGGTCGGCGGGCTTGCCATGCACAATTGCGACCTGCCGCCCGAAGGCCCCGCCGCTGGCTGGTCCTCGGAGCGTCTTGCGCCGCTTTGGAAGCCCTATATCGAAACCTGTATCGAAGCCTTTGGCACAAGCCGCGCGATGTTCGAAAGCAATTACCCCGTTGATCGCTGGGGGGCGAGCTACCCGGTGCTGTGGAACACGTTCAAGCGGATTACCGCCGATGCCAGCGCGGATGAAAAGGCGGCGCTGTATGCGGGGAACGCAAAGGCGTTCTACGCGCTTGATGGAGAGCTTGCCTGACCCATTATGGGTCTTTATCAGCAACCCAATTCATCGTTTAACGAGAGAGAGCCTGTATGTCCCTTCCCGCCCCGTTCGATCGCCTGCGTCTTCCGCTGATCGGCTCGCCGCTGTTCATTGTCTCAGGCCCCGAATTGGTCATCGCGCAGTGCAAGGCGGGCATCATTGGCAGCTTCCCGGCGCTCAACGCGCGCCCGCAATCGCTGCTGGATGAGTGGCTGCACCAGATCACCGAAGAGCTCGCCAAGCATAACCGCGAACACCCCGACCGCCCCGCAGCCCCTTACGCGGTCAACCAGATCGTTCACAAATCGAACGACCGCGTGATGCAGGACATGGCGACGTGCGAGAAGTGGCAGGTGCCAATGGTCATCACCTCTTTGGGCGCACGCACCGAAATCTTTGACGCCGTACGCAACTGGGGCGGCGTGACCATGCACGATGTCATCAACAACCGATTTGCCAACAAGGCGATCGAAAAGGGTGCCGACGGCCTGATCCCGGTGGCGGCGGGCGCTGGTGGCCACGCGGGAACGCAGTCGCCGTTTGCGTTGATGAACGAAATTCGCGAATGGTTTGATGGGCTTGTCGCGCTGTCGGGTTCGATCGCACACGGTTCGTCGATCCTGGCCGCGCAAGCCATGGGCGCCGATTTCGGCTATTGCGGCAGCGCCTTCATCGCCACCGAAGAAGCCAACGCGGATGCCGGCTACAAGAACGGCATCGTCGAAGGATCGGCGGAAGGGATCGTCTATTCAAACCTGTTCACCGGCGTGCACGGAAACTACTTGCGCTCGTCGATCGAGAACGCTGGATTGGACCCCGACGATCTGCCCGAGAGCGATCCGTCCAAGATGAATTTCGGTTCAGGCGGCAACACCAAAGCCAAGGCCTGGAAAGACATCTGGGGTTCGGGCCAGGGCATCGGCGCGGTCAAATCGGTTGGAACAGTCGAAGACATGGTCGCCCGGTTTGAGCGCGAATACCACGCGGCGAAGGCAGCCATGGTCGAAAAATCGAATTACACCAGCTGGCAGGCGCTGGCCGAAGCGGCTGAGTAAACCCTAGGTCGCGTCGGTCGAGGTCCACAAAACCTCGGCCATCGCGTCCAGCTCGGTAAAGTCGAACCCGGTGCCAAGCGGGTCTTTGGAATTGAGCACCATGCGCTTGCGCTCGTCCAAAAGGCGGCGGCGCAGCGCGATCTGAAGCAGACGCAGGCGCATGATCGCTTCGGTGTTGGCGCCCTCCGGATCGGTCTTGCTCGCTTCGATCCGACGCGCATCAATCCGGGCAACGCGCTCCATGACGAGTTCGTTATAACGGCGATGCGGTCCCCGATGCAGCGGCATTCCGGTGCGATGGGTTGCCTCCTCTGTCGCGGGTAGGAGCAAGCCGTTGTGGCGGAAGTCGTCAAAACCGACCGAATGGCGCCCAACGCGCTCAAACAAGGCGCTGAAACAGCGCTTGGATAACAACTGACGGGGGAGGATGTGATGGCGTTGAAGCGACGGATCGTAGCCACGTTCACCCCGCGCGTTGATCTTGCGAAAGGAGATACGAGCGCGCCGTTGGCCAGTCTCTTGCCGCTTCGGCTCGCAGACAGGATCGGTGGACGTTCGCGGACGGATTCCGCCCCCCGACAGAACCGACAAGTCTCCCATATCAGCCGCGCCGGACCCGAATGTATCGGCCGTTCTCGGACAAGTCCAAAGCAAGGCGAGTACCATCTGGCGCGGTCACCAGATCATCCTTTTCCAAGCCGCCCATCAATATCAGGTGATTGATGAGCCGCACACCAATCCGAGTCGCGGTGACCTGGTCGCTGACAAGCGAGGGCTCGATCCTGAGTTCCTGACCGATCCAAAACTCGAGTCCGACGCTCTGGAAGGCGCCATCGATAGCCTGACGAAACGCGGTGAGGCCAAGCGCCGGAAATGGGCCGCCATCCAACCATGCGGTGGTCGTTGATTCGAAAAACCGCCGGCCAATGGCGCTCTTCGAGGCGGGCCAAACCACCGCTTCAAGATGCGAAAAATGATGCGTAAGATCGCGCGCGGTCGCAATCAGGCCCTTAACGACCGGCATGGTACGATGCCCGCCAGCGAGATGATGCCCGGGCAGAAGATGGAGGGCTTCGTATCGAGACGGCGCAAACTGTGGATCGAGATCGATCTTGTGATCCGCCCTTGGAAACTCGCATCCTGGACCTTGGGCAAGGCCTCGCAGATCATAGGTTAGGCCTTCGCGAAGCAACTCTATCCAAATTCGGTCCGCAACGTCAGATTCCACAGTTCGCCCCGGCGGGTTCGAGCTCCGCGAATGGGCATCGGCGTCCTCGACGAGCTGTGGGTATTCTGATTCTAAAGGGTCATGCGTCAGCGAAACGGATTTTTGAGCCTGCGCAAAATCACGAAGGGCAGCGCGAGAAGGCCGTTTTCCCGCCGGAAAAAGCAGGAACAGCCCCGTATCCTCGGGATTTGAGCCGCTATCGATGGGCCACGATCCTCTTGCTTCCCCCGT
Source organism: Pseudomonadota bacterium (assembly GCA_039814925.1). GTDB lineage: Bacteria > Pseudomonadota > Alphaproteobacteria > Sphingomonadales > Sphingomonadaceae > Erythrobacter. The sequence goes on along the minus strand of JBCCAH010000001.1, from coordinate 349,778 downwards.
GCATCAAGGACTCTTGTTTGAACAAGTCTGCCTAGAATTAGCCGTGACGTCGAGTCTGTTGTTTGACCTATGGGACTATTTTATAAGGCAAACTCAGAAAACGCCGAGAGTTGTCCCAACGGCGAGCGACACTCCAATCTCGCGGCACCTCTCAATTTCGTTCTCCGTCACCCGCTTGCGAGCCAGGATGGCTTCAGGCGTTTGCGCGTCGAAGTTGACGATGAGAGGCTCGACAACTCGCCGCAAGCGCCATCCGGTGACTATGCGCTCCATTTGACGCTCTGCCCCTTGCCCGTCGGATCCCGCGGCAATTATGGATGCAAATGGGCGCCCCTCGATTTGGCCAAGCAATGGGTAGTAAAACTGGTCGAAGAACTCCTTCATCGCCCCACTCATGCTGCCCAGGTTTTCCGGACAAACAAACAAATAGGCGCTCGCCCCGATCATAAGACTGAACGTGGCTTCTGGAGCTCTAACAAGATCCACCGCTATTTCATTTGCGGCGGCTTCGGCGGCTTCGCGGGCCATCGCCTCGCTCGCTCCCGTGCGAGAATGCCATACGATCGCGAGGCGTGGATCATCGTCTTTGATTTCCATAAACTGAGACCAAGCAATTGCAGTTGTCGATTGTCAATCGGCTCGTCTGTCGCGCGCCACCTTATTTGACTACAACGGCGCCATGACAACGCCCCCACCCGCTACGCTCGCCCCCGTCCTTGGGGTGACCAAATCCCTATCGGACAAAGCTTGGCAGTGGCGCGGTGGGAATATGGAGATTGGGTCGCATACAGACGCGCTCGCGCTCGATCAGGGCATCACAGCGCAATTGCTGATGACGCGTGGCGTGGCGCAGGAGGATGTGGCCCGGCATGCCAAGCCGACTCTGCGAGACTTCCTTCCAGACCCGTCCGCCTTCCAAGACATGGATTTGGCCGCGCAGCGCATCGCCGAGGCGGTGATCGCTAACGAAACGATTACCATTTATGGCGACTACGACGTCGATGGCGCGACCAGTTCCGCCTTGATGATCGAGGTCCTGCGCGCCCTGGGGCACGACGCGGGATACTACATTCCGGATCGTCTGCTCGAAGGATATGGTCCATCGGGCGAGGCTTTGGTCAAACTGGCCGAAGAAGGCTCGAGCCTCATCGTCACCGTCGATTGCGGGGCAATGGCGCACGAAGCGCTGACAATGGCACGCGAAGCGGGCGTTGATGTCATCGTGGTCGACCACCATAAATGTTCGCCAGACCTTCCGCCAACGGCCGCTCTGGTCAACCCCAACCGCTTGGACGAGGGCGATCTGGCTGCTGCTCACGGGCACCTTGCGGCGGTGGGTGTCGCGTTTCTCCTCGCTATCGCCTTGGTCAGGACCCTTCGTGAGCGCGGGTATTTCAAGGACAGAAAAGAGCCTGATCTTATGGCGTTGCTCGATCTAGTGGCGTTGGGAACCGTTGCGGACGTGGCGGCCTTGCATGGCCTTAACCGCGCGTTTGTGGCTCAGGGGCTCAAGATCCTCGCCCGGCGCGAACGTGTCGGTATGGCGGCGCTTATGGACGCCAGTCGATTGAAAAGATCGCCCATTGCCTCCGATCTCGGCTTTGCGCTGGGGCCTCGCATTAACGCGGGCGGCCGAATCGGAGAATCAACGCTTGGCGTGAAGCTGTTAACCACACGCGATCCTGACGAAGCGCGTGAGATCGCTGAGCAGCTATCACAGCTAAACGAGGAACGCCGTGCGATCGAAGCGGCGGTGCAAGAAGAAGCCGAAGCGCAGCTTTCCGGGCAGCACAATATGGCGGTGCCCGTGCTGTCCGGCGCGGGCTGGCATCCGGGTGTGATTGGCATTGTTGCAGGCCGCATCAAGGAAAAGACCGGTCGCCCCTCAATTGTGATAGCCCTCGACGAGGTTGAGGGGACGGGCAAAGGCAGCGGGCGATCCATCAGCGGCATCGATTTGGGCGCAGCGATCATCGCGGCGCGCGAGCAAGGCCTTTTAGTAGCAGGCGGAGGGCATGCCATGGCCGCCGGTCTTACGATCGCGTCGGGCCAATTGTCCGCCTTCACCGAGTTTCTTGACGAACGCCTTGCAAAAGACGTCGATCGGGCCATGCTAAGCCAAGCGATGAAGCTTGATCTCGCTTTGGCCCCCGGGGGCCTCACACCCGATCTGGTGGCCACTCTGGACGCAGCCGGGCCGTACGGCATTGGCTGGCCCGCTCCCCGTGTTGCCGTTGGTCCGGTGCGTATCGTTAAAGCGGATATCGTTGGCAAAGACCACTTGCGCATCATCGCCAGCGGCGCCGATCAGCGATCCTTCAAAGCCATCGCGTTTCGCGCAGCAGAGACGGAGATGGCTCAAACACTCCTTCACCGCAGCGCCGGTCGGCGCTTTCACCTCGCTGGGCGCGTTAAGATCGATGATTGGGGACCACGCCCGGCTGCGGAACTGCATCTCGAGGACGCCGCGTTCGCCGATTGAGCGCGCCGTGTTTAAAGGGAAGCGACCGGTGGCAACCGGGTGTGAAGAAAAATATCGCACTTGTTGCAAACACTGGGGTTGACCGCATCAGCGACCACCCCTAGATGCGCGCTCTCGCAAGCGAGTGTGGCCCGTTCGTCTAGCGGTTAGGACGCGGCCCTTTCACGGCTGAAACACGGGTTCGATTCCCGTACGGGTCACCACCACCTCGCTGCGAGCTTTCCCTAAAGTCTGGATATCCCCTCAAGGGACACCAAGTGGCTTCGCGCTTTTCACAGCGGCGCTGCGGCGCTACTACGCGCGCACCATGGGTTCGAACTACACCATCCCGGTCGCTGGCATATCATTGGCCTGCATCACGTTCGTGGGCCTGTTGTTATCGGGGTTCGATCCGGTGGTGGCTCTCGCCGTTCTGGCGGTTTGGATCGGGTCCTTATTGGTCGCCGCGCTGCGTCCTCCTGAAGCCCCATCGACCAATCCAGCGAGTGGCAAGAGAAAACGGCGCGAAGGCACGGGAATGCGCCAGCTGATCGAGAATTTCAGCACCCCGATGCTGATCACAGAAGCCGGGACAATCTCAATCGCCAACCGCGCTGCGCGCCGAATTTTAGGCCAGCACATCATTGGGCAGGATCCGCGAGTGGCCTTTCGTCAGCCCGAGGCGATCCAGATGCTCTCAGATGGCCGGGACGGGACAGCCATCGTGCGCGGTCTCGTTCGGCGGCAGGACATATGGCAGTTCAACCGCCACATGGTCGGCGAGGAAGTGGCCGTTCTCGAACTGATCAACCAGACCGCCGAAGCGGATATCAGCCGCGCCCACACAGACTTTGTGGCCAACGCCAGCCACGAATTGCGGACTCCGCTCGCCGCTATCCTCGGCTATGTCGAAACCCTGTCAGACAGCTCGGACAGCCTCGATTCGCCCATCGCGCAGAAGTTTCTCGGCACCATCAACCGCGAGGCCCAACGTCTTCAAAGCCTTATCGGTGATTTGATGAGTCTAAGCCGCGTCGAAGCAGAGAAGCACGACATTCCAACAGAGGTCTTGGAATTGGCGCCACTTATTGATCAAGCCGCGCACGACGCCGCTGGTTCCGACCGTGTGGCGAGACTGGATCTCTCCCTAGACTTCGATGCTCGCGTGATGGGCGACCGGCAGCAATTGGAGCAAGTAGTCCGCAACCTCGTTGACAACGCGCTCAAATACGGTGCGACCGACGGCGAAGTGCGGATAGAATTGGCCGAAGCGCGTGACGGGCGGGCCCGCATTACCGTCATCGATAAAGGCGACGGGATTCCGCCTGAGCATATTCCCCACCTCACCCGCCGATTCTACCGCACCGATCCGGGCCGCAGCCGAGCATCAGGTGGCACTGGTCTTGGCCTTGCGATCGTCAAACATATTGTGGAGCGACACCGTGGTCGACTTGATATCGATAGCGCGGTCGGCGAAGGCACCAGCGTGTCCATTCGCTTGCCAGTTATTGAAGAGGCTATACCAAGATCGGAAAACGGCGCGATTTCAAAGGGTCTGGCCTCGAACGATATTGATGATCGTCGCACCGCATAAGAGATGATCTGGGACTGTCTTATTTTCTCAACATGAGGTGGGCAAAGGGGCGCATCGGCCATTGATGGGTCTCGTATTTCCACACGTCTAGCTCATCGTACGAACGCCTTTGGGGTACTTTGAATCCATGTCGCCAATCACGCTTCTCCTGATCGCTATCGGGCTTGGTCTAGCCGGGTGGCTGGCGGGCCGCGCCAAGGCGTGGAGTTTCCAGAGCGCAAGCCCGCAGGGCCGGCCGACCTCGCGCCCGATTTATCACGCGTGGTATGTCGCCGTATGGGTCGTGATCCCGGTTCTGGTTTTCATTGCGCTTTGGTCTTTCGCCGCGCCGCAACTGATTACGCAAAGCGTTCTGGCTACGCCTGCCGCGTCCGAACTACCGACTTTTGGATTTGAGCGAGACGCTTGGCTTGCCGAGGCACGCGCGGTGGCTACAGGACGCGCGCCGGGTGTTTTTAATGATGGGGCCGAAGGTCTTGTCGAACCTTTCCGGGAAGCAATAAGCTTTTATAACTGGATCGGCCTTGGGGTCACGGTGGTTGTCGCCATTGGCGGCGGCCTGTTCAGCTTCACCCGCATTCGCCCAGATTTCAGCGCCCGCACTCGGGTTGAGCGCACCGTGATGGTTATCCTGCTGCTGGCGTCTCTAGTCGCGATCCTGACGACATTCGGTATTTTCGCCAGCTTGGTTTTTGAGACGATCCGTTTCTTCGGAATGGTCTCCCCGGTCGATTTCCTGTTCGGCACCTTTTGGGGCCCGGACCCGATGAGCAATCCAGACAATCCGGATGGCTCGCGCTACGGTGCCATTCCACTGTTCTGGGGCACGATCTTCATCGGCGCGATCATCGCCATGATCGTGGCGATTCCACTCGGATTGATGAGCGCGATTTACCTTACGCAGTATGCTGACCCAAAACTACGCATGTGGGTGAAGCCCGCGCTCGAGATCCTCGCCGGGGTTCCAACCGTCGTCTATGGCTATTTTGCGGCCCTGACGATTGCACCGTTCATTCGCGATATGGCCGTCGCAATCGGCGTGACCAACGCCTCAACCGAAAGCGCCCTCGCCGCTGGTGTTGTCATGGGTGTGATGATCATCCCGTTCGTCTCCTCCATGGCGGACGACTCGATCGCAGCGGTGCCCGGCGCGATGCGCGATGGGTCCTACGCCATGGGCGCAACCAAGTCCGAAACCATCACCCGCGTCCTCTTTCCGGCCGCCCTGCCCGGCATCGTGGCGGGGATCATGCTGGCGGTCAGCCGCGCGATTGGTGAAACAATGATTGTGGTTATGGCCGCGTCCACGGCCGCCAATCTCAGCGCCAACCCGCTTGATCGAATGACGACCGTCACGGTCCAAATCGTTAAGATGCTGACCGGCGAAGGCAGCTTCGATCACCCCGCCACGCTCAGTGCTTTTGCGCTGGGCTTTGTGCTGTTCCTGGTGACTCTGGCTCTCAACTTCGGCGCGCTGCGCGTCGTGAAACGGTTCCGTGAAGCGTATGAATAAGCAAATTGATCTCTCGCGCCCCACGCGCACGCCCGAGTTCGAGAAGCGCTTGGCCAAGCGTTACCGCTCTGAGCGCAATTTCAAGCTTATGGGACAGGGCGCGATCTTGTTCTCGGTCGCCGTGCTGGTGTTCCTGCTCGGCAACATGCTGATAAACGGGATCGGCGGTTTCCAGCGCGCTGAACTGACCGTCCCGATCAGCTTTGCCGAAAGCGGTATCGTGGGCGACGAAGTATCACTGACCGCACCAAGCGCGGCCCAGATCCTCGAAATGCAGGGTATGGACGAGGTGGTTCATCGATATGCCGAGGAAGCGCTGGGCGCGGAAGGCGCCGAGCAATTGAGTGATCAAGCCTGGCGCGATGTTGCGGCTGCTCTAACTGATAATCCTGCCCTTATTGACCAGGCTGTACCGGTTGTTTTCAACCTTGCCGCGTCGTCCGACCTCGCGTCCGGACTGGCGGGCGAAGGCTCAGATGAAATGCAGGCCCTGGCCAGCAAGCTCACCTCTGAAGGCAAGCTTGGAGAAAACTGGGATTGGGGCTTTTTGTCGCGGTCCGACGCGACGAGCCCGCAAGCCGTGGGCATCTGGGGAGCGCTCAAAGGATCGATACTGACCATGCTGGTGACGCTGATCCTCGCCTTCCCGATCGGCATTTTGGCCGCGCTCTATCTTGAAGAATACGCGCCCAAGAACGCCTGGACCGACCTGATAGAAGTGTCCATCAACAACCTTGCAGCGGTGCCGTCGATTATCTTTGGCCTCCTGGGGCTTGCGGTGTTTCTTACCATTTTCCCCAACTTGCGATCAGCTCCGCTGATTGGCGGTATGACGTTGGCCCTAATGACCATGCCAGTAATCGTCATCTCCGGTCGCAACGCGATCAAGGCCGTGCCTCCCTCGATCCGCGATGGTGCGCTGGCTGTGGGCGCTTCACCGGTGCAGGTGGTCTTTCACCACGTCCTGCCGCTTGCCCTGCCCGGCATGTTGACCGGCACGATCATCGGCATGGCCCGCGCCTTGGGTGAAACCGCTCCCCTTCTGCTGATCGGCATGCGCGCCTTTGTCGCGACACCGCCAACCGATTTCACCTCACCCGCCACGGTTCTGCCGGTTCAGATCTTTCTGTGGTCCGATGAGATTGACCGCGGCTTCGTTGAGCGCACCAGCGCCGCGATTGTCGTGCTATTGCTGTTCCTTCTCATGATGAACAGCATCGCCATTTACCTGCGCAACAAGTTCGAGAAAACCTGGTGACCCGCATTCACGACAGCATCAAAGACGACGCCAACGCCAAAATGAAGGCGCGCGATGTGTCCGTCTATTACGGCGCCAAGAAGGCTATTGACGAAGTCTCGATCGATATCTCGCCCGACTATGTGACCGCGTTTATCGGCCCGTCGGGTTGCGGAAAGTCGACCTATTTGCGGTGCTTCAACCGCATGAATGACACGATTCCTATTGCCAAAGTGACCGGGTCGATTGAACTCGAGGGCGAAAACATCCTCGATGACACAATGGACGTTGTGCAACTACGCGCACGGGTTGGGATGGTGTTTCAGAAGCCGAACCCGTTCCCGAAAACGATATACGAGAACATCGCTTACGGTCCGAAGATTCATGGTCTGGCCGAGAAGAAAGCGGACCTTGACGCGATCGTGGAAAAGTCGCTCACCCGCGCGGGTCTGTGGGACGAGGTAAAGGATCGATTGGATGATTCGGGCACCGCTCTCTCAGGCGGTCAGCAACAGCGTCTGTGTATTGCTCGCGCCATTGCGGTGGATCCAGAAGTGATCCTGATGGACGAACCGGCCTCAGCGCTTGATCCGATCGCAACAGCCAAGATTGAAGAGCTCATCGACGAGCTTTCGGGCCGCTACGCTATCGTTATCGTCACGCACTCGATGCAGCAGGCCGCCCGCGTCAGCCAGCGCACCGCCTTCTTCCACCTTGGTAAAATGGTGGAGTATGGCCCGACTTCTGATATCTTCCAAAATCCGATCGAAGAGCGCACGCGCGATTACATCACAGGGCGTTACGGTTGATGGCGGACCATACGGTCAAAGCGTTTGATGAAGACATCACCCGACTTCGCGGCTTGATCGCGGAGATGGGTGGCCTTGCCGAAGTCGCCATCGCTGAAGCGCTCGACGCGATGGTGCGCGGCGATGAAGTACTGGGTGACAGCGTCGTGGCGCGCGATAAGAAGATCGACGCTCTCGAATCCGAAGTCGACAAGCTCGCTGTTCGGATTATCGCTCTTCGCGCCCCGATGGCCGACGATTTGCGCGAAGTCATCGCCGCTTTGAAGATCGCCGGCGTGATCGAGCGGATCGGCGACTATTCCAAAAATATCGCCAAGCGCGTGGGCATGATTGAAGGGCGCGACCGTTTTGAACCACTTACGCTGCTGCCGGCTATGGGCGAGTTGGCGAGCGAAATGGTCCACGACGTGCTCACCGCCTACGCCGCCCGGGATTCAGAACTCGCGCGCGAGGTTATCAGCACGGACGCTAAGGTGGATGCGTTTTATAACAGCATTTTCCGCAATCTGGTGAGCCACATGGTCGAAAACCCGGCGACAATTTCCAGCGCGGCGCAATTGTTGTTCGTTGCGCGCAATCTGGAACGCATCGGCGATCACGCGACCAATGTCGCCGAGATGGTGCATTTTGCCGCCACCGGGTCCTATCCACCCGAAGGCGACCGCCAATAACCCGTTTTGAGACACCCTGTGGAGAAGTTGCGGCCATGAATTTCATCAAAGTGACGCAAATTTGAAACAGGGGTCAGTCGCTTAAGGCGCACAGGGGCGCCGGGCGATGGGGCTGTGAAGCCCAGGAGACTGAGATGTCTGCTGCAAAGTTGCTTTTGGTGGAAGATGATCCGGCGCTGTCGGAACTGCTCGAATACCGTTTTCAAAACGAAGGGTATCAGGTTCGTTGCACTGGTGATGGCGATGAAGCCATGGTGCTGGCGAGCGAGGATGTGCCCGATCTTATCATCCTCGATTGGATGATTGAAGGGACAAGCGGCATCGAAGTGTGCCGCCGCCTGCGCCGTGTCAAGGAAACCGCGCATGTGCCAATCATCATGCTCACCGCGCGCGAAGCTGAAGACGACCGAGTGCGTGGCCTCGAGACGGGCGCCGACGATTATCTGACAAAGCCGTTCTCACCGCGCGAATTGTTGGCGCGCGTCGCTGCCGTCATGCGCCGTATTCGCCCGGCTCTTGCGGGAGAAACAATCGAAGTTGGCGACATCAAGCTCGATCCCGTAGCACACAAAGTGCAGCGCCGTGGCCGCTCGCTTCAGCTGGGACCAACCGAGTACCGCTTGCTCAAGTTCTTTATGGAAAGCCCAGGCCGCGTGTTCAGCCGTGGGCAATTGCTGGATGGCGTTTGGGGCACAGGCTCCGATATCGAATTGCGTACGGTCGACGTGCATATACGGCGTCTGCGCAAAGCGATTGGTGTCGATGGCACAAAAGACCCGATCCGCACGGTTCGCTCAGCCGGATACGCGCTCGAAACTGGCTAAGGTTCTTTGTGGCCTTAGTGAAAATCGCGCGACTTGGGAATAATCCTCACATTGCGGGGATGTCCCTGCGCGTGCGGCAGTTGATCGATGATTTCGCGCGGTTTTACAGCTTCGCGCACTTCGTCTTCTTTCACTTCTCCCAATGCAATGCGCGCCCGGCTTGCGGGCATTTTATGGCTGCTGATCGGCGAATTCACGTGGTCAGCGCGCGCAACGGGCGCGTCGAGCATATCGTCGGATAGCGCGTAAAGCTTACCCGTCGCGTCGGTCATATTCTGCGCGATGACGTGGATCACTTCGTCATCGTATTCGACGCGCCCGCGCACCTCCATCAGCCGCGCCCCCATCACGACCTTGCGCTGTTTCTCTTTCAGATCGGGCCAGACCACGAGGTTGATGACCCCGGTTTCGTCCTCAAGCGTAATGAAACACACGCCCTTCGCGCTTCCCGGCCGCTGGCGGATCAGGACCACGCCGGAGACCTGAACCATGGAGCGAAACTTGCGGTCGCGCAGATCACAAGCGCGCGCAAAGCCACGCTCCGCCAGTTCCGGTCGCAGGAACGACATCGGATGCGCTTTCAGGCTGAGCCTCGTGGTCTGGTAATCGGTCACCACCTCTTCGGAAAGCGGCATGGTAGGAAGCGCCGTCGCGCGCTTCTCTGCTCCCTCATCACGCGTATCCGCCGCTCGGAAAAGCGGCAGGTCCGGTCCCGCAATCAAACTGCGCGCGTCCCACAGCGCTTTGCGGCGAGTGAGATTGAGAGAGCTAAAGCAATCCGCGCTCGCCAATCGCTCGATATGCGGTGGCGAAAGGCCCGCTCGTTCGCGTAGTTCAGCGACATCGCGAAAAGGTCCATCTTCCACGCGCTCAGCGATCAAAAGCGCGGCGACGTGTTCGGGCAAGCCATCCACCTGACGCAGGCCCAAACGCAGAGCGATATGCTTGTCGAGCCGGCCCGACTTTACATCTCCCGCCTCGCCAATTTCCTCAAGCGTGCAGTCCCATTCGGAATGATTCACATCCGCTGGCAGCACCTCAACGCCGTGCTCACGCGCATCGCGCACAATCTGTGCCGGTGCGTAGAAACCCATGGGCTGCGAATTGAGCAGCGCCGCAGCAAAGGCCGCCGGGAAGTGGCATTTGAGCCAGCTTGAGACGTAGACAAGATGCGCAAAGGACGCCGCGTGGCTTTCGGGAAAGCCGTATTCGCCAAAGCCGCGGATCTGGTTGAAGCAACGCTCGGCAAAGTCACGTTCGTAACCGCGTGTCACCATCCGTTCGACCATCATGTCTTGCAATTCATCCACCATGCCGCGCGAACGGAAGGTTGCCATCGCCTTGCGCAATCGATTGGCCTCCTTTGAGGAGAACTTGGCCGCATCCAGCGCGATCTTCATCGCCTGCTCCTGGAAAATGGGGACGCCTAGGGTCCGCTCCAGAATGCTGGAGAGTTCATCCGGCGGCCCGTATTGCGGCGATGGCGCGGGGATCTGCACGGGCTCCGCCCCCCGACGCCGCTTCAAATACGGGTGCACCATATCGCCCTGGATCGGCCCGGGGCGTACAATCGCCACCTGGATCACGAGATCGTAAAACTCGCGCGGGCGCAGGCGTGGCAGCATGTTCATCTGCGCACGGCTTTCGACCTGAAACACGCCAAGCGAGTCCCCCTTGCGCAGCATCGCGTAAGTCTCCGAATCCTCGCGCGGGACGGTCGCGAGTGTCAGGCTGCGATCATGGTGATCCTCCAGCATATCAAGGCACTTTTTGATGCAGGTCAGCATACCCAGCGCCAGCACATCAACCTTGAGGATGCCCAGCGCCTCGATATCGTCCTTGTCCCACTCGATAAAACTGCGGTCGGGCATAGCGCCGTTGCCGATCGGCACGGTCTCGGTCAACGCGCCTTGTGTCAGGATAAATCCACCCACATGCTGCGAAAGATGGCGCGGCATGCCGATCATCTGCTCGGTGAGTTTGAGCACGCGCTTTAAATGCGGATCGGTCACGTCGAGGCCGGTTTCCGCCGCGTGCTTCTCGCTGATCTCGCGGCCCCACCCGCCCCACACGGTGCGCGAAAGGCTGCTGGTAACATCTTCGGACAGGCCCATCGCCTTGCCCACTTCGCGGATCGCCATGCGCGGGCGGTAGTGGATGACGGTCGCGGTCAGGCCCGCGCGGTGGCGGCCATATTTGCGATAGAGGTACTGGATCACCTCCTCGCGCCGCTCATGCTCGAAATCGACGTCGATATCGGGCGGTTCCTTGCGGTCCTCGGAGATAAAGCGGTCAAACAGCAGCGCGTGCTTAGCTGGATCGACGCTGGTGATGCCGAGGCAATAGCAAACCGCTGAATTCGCCGCCGAGCCACGTCCTTGGCACAAGATTGGAGGCGACACTTCGTTGCGGGCGAAGTCGACGATATCCTTGATCGTCAGGAAATACCGCGCGAGGTCCATCTTGCCGATGAGCGCGAGTTCCTTCTCCAATGTCTCGCGAACATTATCCGGCAGTCCTTCCGGATAGCGCCACTGCGCACCCTTCCAGGTTTCGCTTTCCAGATATTCCTGCGGCGATTGGCCGTCCGGATAGATCTCTTCGGGATATTCGTAGCGCAATTCATCCAGCGAAAAGTCGCACGCATCGGCCACTTCCCGCGCCGCGCTGATCGCGTGCGGCCAACGCGCGAACAGGCGCACCATCTCCTGCGGGCTTTTGAGATGCCGCTCGGCGTTCGCCCGGAGTAGATATCCCGCTTCCGCCACCGTGGTCTTGTTCGCAATCGCCGTCATCACGTCCTGCAAAGGGCGGCGTTCAGGCGCGTGGTAGTGCACATCGTTGGTCGCGAGCAGCGATAGCCCGTTATCGCGAGCCAGATCGTCAAGCTGATCAATCCGCGCGATATCGTCGCCGCGATAAAGGTAGGATGCGGCAAGATATTTGAGCGTCGGGAGTTGGCCCATCAGATGCAGGAGCAGATCGGAGAAGGAGGCGGTCAGCTTAACGGTATCTTCACCGCGAGGGTCACCTGACTCGTCAGAGCCAGGCTCGGATCGCCGAAAGGGAACCACGTTGTCCTCAACCGCGATCGTGAACGAGGCGCCCAAATCTTGCGGCGGAAGCAGAATCAGCTGCACTCCTTCCGCATGTTCCGCGAGCATGGCGAGGTTGATCTCGCACACGCCCTTTTCCTGCCACTCCCCGCTCAAGGTCTGCATGCGGCCGGCGCTAATCAGCTGGCACAGGCGACCATAGGCGGCGCGGTCTCTAGGGTAGGCAAGGAAAGCGAGGCCCTCCACCGTTTCGATCCGCGCGCCGATCACGGGCCGCAGCTTCAACGTCGCCGCCTCGGTGTGGACCCGCACGATCCCCGCGAAGGAGTTCGCATCGGCAACACCAATTGCGTCATAGCCCAACGCCCGCGCCGTCATCACCAGATCCACCGCATCCGACGCGCCTCGCAAGAAGCTGAAACAGCTGACCAGCCCCAGTTCCACAAACGGCGCGCGGTCGGGCGCATCGATCAGGTCAGGATCGATCTCCAGCGTGCGTTTATCCGGGGTGAGCGGCGCGTCAGGCATATCACGAACCGACCTCCATCAACCGCGCCTTCACCGCTGCAAGGTCATCAGCGAACTTGGCAGCCTGCTCGGCCCGAGCGTCGCCATCAAGCCGCAGCAGATAGGAGGGATGCGCGGTGACCCACAGCTCCGATCCATCCTCCAGTTCCAGCGGTTTGCCTCGTGCGCGGGCGATGCTGACAGTCTTGCCCAGCAAGCCCCGCGCCGCGCTCGCGCCCAGGGCCAGAACCACGCGCGGCTTGACCACAGCGCGTTCGGCTTCGAGCCACCAGCGGCAGGTATCGATCTCCTTCGCAGTCGGCGATTGGTGCAGGCGGCGTTTGCCCTTCCACTTGAATTTGAAGTGTTTGACCGCGTTGGTGACATAGGCTTGCGAGCGGTCGATGCCGGTCTGCGCAAGGTACTCGTCGAGAAGTTGCCCGGCGGGCCCCACAAAGGGCCTGCCCTGTTCATCCTCCTGATCGCCCGGTTGTTCGCCTACGATCATCAGCGGGCCCTTCACAGCGCCCTCACCCATCACACTGCGCGTGCCGCATTCGGCGATTGGACAATCCCGGCAGGCCACCATGCCTTGCGCAATCGCTTCGAGGCTTTGCGGGCGTTGGCGTGCTTCGCGCGCGCCAGCGGCCACCATTCCCGCCTCGCGCGCCTGCGCCCCGGCGATCAGCTCGGGGATGAGCTCGGCCTCAGGCATGTTCTTCCAGTACTTCTTGGGCATCTCCGCCAGCATCGCACCGACTTTCAACCGCGCGGGGTTGAAGATGGAGGCGTAATAAGACTTCCACAGCGCCTCGACTGGATCGCCCGATGGCGCATCCTCTCGCCGCGCCGGGCCGCTTTCGCGCATGGTTTTCCCATCCCAGTGCAAGCAGCCGCGCGGGGTCAGTATCGACCAGTTCATGTTGGCAAAGCGGCGCATAAAGAAGCCAGCGTTGGCGCGCACGATATGGTGATCAGGCTCAAACCAGGCGACGTAATGCTCCGCTCCGCTATCATCGCGCACTTCGCGAAAGCGGACAAAGGCGTGCATCTTGTGGCTGTCACGGCGCACTGATTTGTCGAGCTCTTCGACGCGGCGCACATCGGGATCCGCCTTGTCCTCCATGCAGCGCGAATTGGACTGAAGCCGCCAAAGCAGGCGGTAGAGCAGGCTGAAACGCTCCGAATCGGAATGCAGCGCGGCGTTGCGCGCCAATTGCATAAAGCGTTTCGAAGCGCGTACCTGACGCGCGTCTTCGTCTGGCACTGGCAAGCGGCGGTCTCCACGAGACGGCCCTTCTTGCGCGAACAGATCACCCGTCCCGCCCGGCTCCACCCAGGATACCCGGTCCGGCGGCACATCGCACTGGATGAGGCCCCGCGCCCGTTCGCGCCAGAAGGCGAAGTCATCGGGCTCCGGCAGGTGGACGACGTAATACGCGCCCAAGGAGACGTTCTGCATAGCGACCATCAGAACAGCTCCAGCTGCTCCGATTTCGGCGCCAGCAACGCGCGCAGGTCCGCGCGATCGGTCAGCGTCGTCGGCCGCCAATCAAGCGCGATCAGAAAAGGACGCACCTTGGTGATCGATTGCGTAAGCTTGGCCACATCATCGAGCCTGAGCGTGCGATGCCGCCGCGCGCGCAAAATCCGCTGCACCGCCACCGTGCCCAGCCCCGGCACACGCAGCAGCTGCTCTTTCGAGGCACGATTTACATCGACCGGAAAATGCTCACGAAACTTCAGCGCCCAGGCGAGCTTGGGGTCGATATCGAGCGGCAGATTGCCATCCTTGCCCGTCGCCTGCGCGACCTCCTGCGGGGCGTAGCCATAAAAGCGCATCAGCCAATCGGATTGGTACAACCGATGTTCGCGCATCAGCGGCGGTCGTTTCAAAGGCAGAACCGCGCTTGCATCGGGGATCGGCGAGAACGCGCTGTAATAGACGCGGCGCAGGCCAAAGCCTTTGTACAGACCGCTCGCTTTGGTGACGATCGCCGCGTCGTTCGCGTCATCCGCCCCCACAATCATCTGCGTCGACTGGCCTGCAGGCGCGAAGCGCGGCGCGTGTTTGAAACGTTTCTTTTCGTCCTTCGCCTTAATGATGCGCGCTTTGGTCTTGTTCATCGCGCCTTCAATAGTGGTCTCGTCCTTGTCCGGCGCGAGGCGGCTGAGGCCTTTCTTGGTCGGCAGCTCCACATTGATCGAGACGCGGTCCGCATACAGCCCCGCCTGATAGATCAGTTCCGGATCCGCTTCCGGAATCGTCTTCAAATGAATGTAGCCGCGAAAATCGTGTTCCTCGCGCAGGATCCGGGCGACCTCAGTCAGCATATCCATCGTGTGGTTCGAGCTTTTGATGATGCCCGACGAGAGGAACAGCCCCTCAATATAATTGCGGCGGTAGAAATTGAGCGTGAGGTCCGCGACCTCCTGCGGCGTAAAGCGCGCGCGGCGCACATTCGAGCTTTTGCGGTTAATGCAGTAGTGGCAATCGAAAATGCAGTGATTGGTCAGCAGGATCTTGAGCAACGAGATGCACCGACCATCGGGCGCGTAAGCGTGGCAGATGCCCATGCCCTCGGTGGAGCCGATGCCCCCTCGTCCGTTTGGGCCGCCCAGCGAGTTCTTCTTGGCCGTGCCCGAAGACGCGCAGGACGCGTCATATTTGGCCGCATCAGCGAGGATTTCAAGTTTTTGGCGCAGGGTAAGCTGAGTCATTATGGAACCGTTGGAACGTTATTTGTTCCTTATATGTTCCAACACTCTTTCGGTCCAATGCAAAGCTTGCAAGTTTGAGAAGGGAAGGCCGAGGGCCTATAACCGACGAGACTCGCCATCGCGTTTTGTGCTCGGTGCAACACTCTGATCCGCGCACAAATGGTCAAGCACTGCGGAATGCATTTCGCCCTCAAACGCCACTCCGGCGACCCGATCTTCAACCCACGCCACCACACCCAGCGGCGCGTTCACGCCATTGACCTTCATCGTCACGCGGTCACCAACTTGCGCGAAGCCGCGTGTGCCACGGATTTTGCAGCCGCCTTCGGAAATGTCGATCATATCGACAAAGACGACGCGTGATTGCACGCGGCTCTTGATGAGCAAGCTAAGCGGGCGCCGCTCCGAAGAGCGTGAGATCGAGTGCATGTTCATGGGTTTGGAATGGCACAAAATCGTAAAGAAACCTTAAGCGGCCAGGTGAACATGAATTAACCATGGGCCGTCCGGCGCCACCCCCTGCCTCACGCGTACAGGCCTTGAAGATACCAATCGGGCAGACCTCCGCGTTGGTCGCCAGCAATGCCATGGCGGTAGATCCAGTAGCGCCGTCCGCCCGCATCCTCGATCCGATAATAATCACGCAGACGTACGGTAGATCGTTCTCGCCACCATTCGGGCGCAATGCGTTCGGGGCCTTCAACCCGCACCACATCGCGCACATGGCCGCGCCAGCGAAAGCGTTGCGGAAAGCCATCGGGTGAGGCGTAAAGGACAGCGATTTTCTCGACTCTGTCGAGCAATTTCAGCGGCCTGGAGTGGAAATCGAAAACGCCTTGCAGAGCCGTTTGCGGTTCCAGCGCTCCCTGCCACCCTTGCGAACGCTCAGGCACGTGGCTGGCGCGGGGCACCGGACGACACACTGCACGCGAACCCAAACGCACACTTAACCGATCCACACAGGCGCTGAGCGAAGTGCCATGGCGCTGCGCGGTGTCTTCGATATCGCTTTGCGTGGTGCCCAGCGGTTCGGCCCAGCTGGCGCGCAGACGGACGGTCTCAATCCCGAAACCAGCTTCGACATCGTCCAGCTTGGCAGCAAACAGCCGGGTGATGTGCTCCGCCTCTCGCGTGGCGGCGGCCAGTTCCAGACGTCGCACAATCACTTCGGCGTCAACCCGCCACAGCCCCAGTTCAAGCCGTCGTGCGCCCTGCCCCTTCGCTTCGAGTTCGCGCGCCATGTCCTGCGCCAGATCCGACAGCACGGTGTCGAGCAGGCTACGGTGGCGGATCGGCTCCATGAGGCAGCGCTGGACCAGCGGCATGGCTTGCGGGATGACCGGCAGCAAGGGTTCAGGCACCCGGCCCAGCAATTGGTCAAGACGGATAAGCGGATTGGCGGCGGGCGATTTACGGTTGCGAAACCGGCGATGCAGCGCGTCGCGGCCAGAGGCGACCTCTCCATCATCGGTCTCACTGGCATCCGTAATGCCCGCAAGCTGCCCCAGCGTCTTCAGACCAAGACGGCGCAGCACGGTCAGCACATCGGTATCGAGGCGCAAGGACGCCACCGGCAGATCGATCAGCGCGCGCTGGATGCGTTCTGGCGTGTTGTCGTCAACAATAACCCTGGGCGGTCCATAATACGCCAGCGCCCACGCCGCGCCCGCCGTCGGGGCAATCGCAGTGCGCACGGCAAGTCCGCGCTTTGCAAAACCGGCTTCGACGTCAGCGATCAGCTTACCCTCCCCGCCAAACAGATGCGCGACCGCCGTGACGTCAACGATCAGCCCGTCGGGCGCATCGAGCGCGCTCCACGGCCCCCAACGCTGCGCCCACACCGCCAGCTTTTCGAGGAAATCGAGATCGCCCGCCGGGTCCGCTGGCACCGCCTGAATAGAGGGGCACACCGCGCGCGCATCCGCCAGCATCGTGCCAATATGCGCGCCCGCTGCGCGCCCGGCGTCGTTCAGCGCGGCAATACGCGGCCCATGCGCGGTTTCAGTGATCAGCGCTATGGGTTCAGCGTCCGCTCCCTCGCCCGGGTTAAGCCCGTGCGCAAGCCGCCAGCGATCGACCGACAGTCGCGCGCACCAAATGGCGAGAATCCGCCGCACTGGTCGTTTCTCTGGCCGCTTCACCGCTCGATCTGGGTTCACCGCCCGGATGCCAGAAACGTCGCCTACGGGCGAGAGCAGGCCCCAGGATTGGCGCTTTGCGGTCGAGTCTAATGGGCTTTTGCGCTTTGAGGGTCGTTTCGTCATCGCTTACAATCCATTGCCCGGGTGCGTGACGGCGCGCGCGGAACAGTTCGGCTTTCCATTGGGCTATCCCGGGCGCCTCCGCGTTCCAGCGCGGGAGCGCTGAGGGCACGGGCTCCACCCGCCAGCGCATTCGCGCCGAGGACAGATCCGGCGCGCTTTCCAAGCGGATCAGCCACAAGGGCACACCGTGCTTTTCCGCTGTTAGGCTCAATCGGCGCGAGGCGGTGAAGTCGAGGCTGCGCGGATTGCCCACCATCTCCCCAATCACGCAGGCCAGTTCGCGGCAGCGCAGCCCCTCTTCCAAAGCGAACAAAGCGTCTTCGGGCGTGCTGGCTTCGACATGGATCAGCCGGTCGCGCAGATCCTTGGGCAGGCCATGGTAATAGGGGCGCCCGCCTCGCTTTACCGCCTCGCTGTCCTGAACCCACAGGACATGACGGCGGTCTTCAGCCTCGATCAGCGGGTCCTGAGCCGCGTTCGCCACACGCGCCTGAACGCACAGAGCGTCGCGCGCCAGCGCCAAAGCCACTCCCGCCCCGCTAGCCTCATCCGCGCTGGCGAAAATTTCACTGTGGAACGGTTGATCCTCCAGCCCCGGCCGCCAGCGAGCTTCGCGCGCTTTGGAGATCGAGGCGATCTCATCTGCCGTCAGAGTTCCTTCTCGTAAGCGCGCCGCCGCGATCCCACCTTTATGGCGAGAAGGCGCGGAGTAGTCGCGCAGCGCATCAGCGCTGGAAGAGGTGGTCTTTTGGCTCATAGAAACAGCGAGGAGACTCATAACGAGTCTTCTTGTTCCTATTATGTTCCACACTCCAACGCCGATTGCAACGCCCTTTGTAGGAACGTCACAATCGGTATTCACGCTTTCTCAGATCAGCTGATGAGCGCCGGGAACAGGCCGGTGATCAGAATGATCCCCACCGCCAACGGGCACAGCCACGCAATCAGGAAACGCCACACGGCAAGCCACGCACCGCTCAGCCCGGTCATCTGCTCCACCAAACGCTTATCCGCTTTCCAGCCAACGAAAACGGCGGTGAAGAACGCGCCCAGCGGCAACATCACCGTGCCGGTAAAACCATCAACCGTATCGAGAATATCCTTGTCCGCGAACAGCGGCCAAAAGGCGAGCAGGCGTACATGCGACCACAGATTGTAACCGAGCAAACAGGCGATCCCGATCAGAAACGCGCCGCTGCCAAACACCAGGGCGGAGCGCTTGCGGCTCCACCCCAGACGGCCAATGCCCCACGCGGTCGGCACTTCGAGAATGGAAATTGAGCTTGTGATCGCCGCAACCAAAATCAGCAGGAAGAACAGCAAACCGATAAACGCGCCGGCGGGCATCGTCTGGAATGCGAACGGCAGCGTCTGAAAAACCAGCGTCGGGCCAGCCGCCGGATCAAGACCAACGGCAAAAACGATCGGGAAAATCATAAGTCCCGACAACAAAGCCACGCCGGTATCCGCGAAGGCGATGGTAACCGAAGTGCCGCCGAGGCCATCGGACCCTTTGATATACGAACCATAGGTGATCAGCCCCGCCACGCCGAGCGACAACGAGAACAGCGCCTGGCCAAGCGCGGTGTTCATCACAGCTGGAGTGAGCTTCGACCAGTCAGGCGTAAAGAGAAACGCCAGCGCCGCCCCCATATCACCGACAAAAGAACCGTAGATTGTAATGCCAATCAGCAGCGCAAAAAAGATCGGCATTAAGATTGTGGCGGCCGCTTCAATTCCTGATCCGATCCCGCGCGCCACGATAAAAATCGTAGCGCCGATAAAAGCGAAATGCATCGCAAGCATCAAAACAGGGTCACCGAATAGTTCTCCCATACGCCCCTGGATCGCTGCCTGATCCTCACCGACAAGCGCGCCTCGCAAGGGATCGCCGGCCGCGATCGCACTTAGCACATCGCCACTCATCACACCGACGTAATAGAGCACCCAGCCCGCGACGACCGAGTAGAACGAAACAATAAGGAAAGCCGCGATGACGCCAAAAACACCAAAGCCCGCCCACGCCTTTGACGCGCCCGAACGCTGCGCCACTTTCTCGATCGAACTGACCGCGTCATCCTGACCCGCGCGCCCGAGGAAAATCTCAGACAAGACCAGAGGCAGACCCAATAGGAACACACACACAACGTAGAAGATAACGAAAGCCCCGCCGCCATTCTCTCCCGCCAAGGTCGGAAAACGCCACACATTGCCCAGACCCACCGCCGCGCCAATGGCGGCCAGAATGAAAGCGCCGCGCGAAGACCAACCCTCGCGCGATCCGCCTGATGACGAATTTGACGTTGCAACCATGTGTGGTGAAACTTCCCTTATACCGACGGGTTTGCCCCGCGTGTCCCCGATTTTCACCTTAGTGCATGGAAACGCTCCGCACGCCAAGGGGGCAATAGGCACTTGTCCGCTCTATCAAACGGGTTTTGCCTTTCACGAGCCTCACCGCTAAACGCTGCGGCCATGTCGACTACCTTTCAGCTCGATACGAGCACCAGCCGCGCTACCCCCACGCCCAAGCCGCGCAAACGGCTGACCGTTCCGCGCATCCGAGATCGCAAAAAAGACGGCCAGACTAAAGAACCCTTGGTTATGCTCACGGCTTACACGGCGCGCCAGGCGCAACTGCTGGATGCGCATTGCGACATGCTGCTGGTCGGCGATTCCCTTGGGCAAGTGATCTATGGTCTTGATTCAACCCTCCCCGTCACTCCTGAAATGATGATCAATCACGGTGCGGCGGTCGTTCGAGGCAGCTACCACAGCCTCGTGATCGTCGACATGCCGTTTGGCTCTTATGAAGCCTCAAAGGAACAGGCATTCGAAACCGCCAGTCGTATAATGGCCGAAACAGGGTGCGCTGCGCTCAAGCTGGAAGGCGGCGAAGCGATGGCGGAAACGATCGCGTTTCTTTCCAGTCGCGGCATCCCGGTCATGGGCCATATCGGTCTTACGCCCCAAGCCGTGAACGTGCTGGGCGGCTATATGGCGAGAGGCCGCAGCCAGCAGGAACACGAAAAGATCCTTCGCGACGGAAAGGCTCTGCAAGACGCCGGCGCATTTGCGATGGTGGCTGAGGGGGTCCTCGAACCAATCGCCATCGCACTAACGGAATCAATCGAAGTGCCGATCATCGGCATTGGCGCTTCGGCCAAATGCGATGGGCAGGTTCTGGTGACTGAAGACATGCTGGGCATGTTTGAACGCGTTCCGCGCTTTGTGAAAAAGTACGACGATATTGCGAGCCAGATAGAAAAGACGGTAGAAACCTACGCCGAAGAGGTGCGCGCCCGCACTTTCCCCGGCGAAGCACAAACGTACCAGCCGAAGACCTGATCGAGCGCGCGAGGGACCATGCAAACGCTGCTTCGCTATTACAGCTTCTCGCTGCTTTTCACCGCCGTTTGTATGGGGCTCGCCGCTTGGTACGGCTGGGTGAGCAGCGGCACGGTGGGCGGAATGCTCTCGGTGCTGTGGATCGTGTTCGTGCTCTCTATCCTGGAGGTGTCGCTCAGCTTCGACAACGCGGTGGTCAACGCCACCGTCCTGCGCGAAATGGACCCGGTGTGGCAGCAGCGCTTCCTCACCATCGGCATTCTGATCGCGGTGTTCGGGATGCGGATCGTCTTTCCCATCGCCATCGTCTCCATCGCGGCGGGCATTGGCCCGTGGGCGGCAGTGGAGCTATCCTTGGGCGACCCTGAGGAATACGAACGCATCGTCTCGGGCGCGCATATCGGGATTGCGGGCTTTGGCGGGGCGTTCCTGTCGATGGTGGGGCTGACCTTCTTCTTCGACGAGGAAAAGGACATCCACTGGATCAAAAGCATCGAGGAATCCGCCGCGCGTTTTTCCAGCATTCCGGCGTTGGAGATCGCTTTGGTTCTCTCGCTCATCATGGGCGTGACCACTCTTCTGGAGGCCGCTGAGGCGCTCACCTTCCTGACCGCCGCGATCTTCGGCTTGCTCACCTACATCGCGGTTCACGCTTTGGGAGAGGTGATTGAACAACGAGAGGCGCGTAAGAAAGCGGCGAGCGAAATCGTGCGCTCAGGGCTCGGTGGGTTCCTCTATCTCGAAGTGCTCGATGCAAGCTTCAGCTTTGACGGCGTTGTGGGCGCCTTTGCGCTGTCGAACAACATGATCGTCATCGCGCTCGGCCTCTCGGTCGGCGCGATGTTTGTGCGTTCCATGACGGTGCATCTGGTGAAGACGGGCACGCTTTCACAGTACCGCTTCCTTGAGCACGGCGCGTTCTGGGCAATCATCGTGCTGGGTGTGATTATGCTGCTCTCGGCCAAGGTTCACATCAACGAGACGATCACCGGGCTGATTGGCGCGACTTTGATCGGACTCTCGTTCTTCTGGTCACTACGCCACAATCGCAACCACGACGAAGCTAGCTCTGAGAATTAGCCAACCTAGTCGCCATCGGCGCGGCCCAAATCAGTTGGAGCAGATGGTAGAGCAGCAGCGGCGCGATCACGAACCCGGCGACCTCCGCCGGAAAAAGAATCGCGGCGAGTGGCGCGCCAATAGCGACACTTTTCTGCACAGCGGCGAACAGGAACGCGATCCGATCCGCGCGCGGGTAGCCCAAAGCGCCGCTCAGCGCCCACGCGCCCGCCGTGGAGGTGATAAGCAAAGCCATAACCAACCCCAACAGCACCGCCCAATCCAAGGCGGTGAACATAGTCATCAACCCCTCCTCCACGGCGCCCGAAAAGGCGACATAGACGGCAATGCCAATCACGACGCGGTCCAGCCACGCCACCCGGCTCTTGCGCTCGACGATCCACGCACGCGTCCAGCCCTGCACCGCTTGGCCGATCAGGAACGGCAACACGAGGATGGCCGCGATCCGCACGATCATCTCGGTCCCGATATTGGCCCCGCTCTCCCCTCCCAACAGCGCGAAAAGCGGCGCGGAGATGAAGACGCCCGCAATGTTGATCAGCGCCGCACCCACGACCGACAGCGCCGCATTGCCGTTTGCGAGCGTCGTGTAGGATGTCGCCGACTGGATCGTTGACGGCAGCACGCCGAGATAAACGAACCCCAGCGCGACCAATGGGGGTAACATGGTCGCGGCCAGCGCGCTCAGCCCCCACCCGGCCAGCGCCATAACGCCGAACACCCAGACGAACAGCGGCCCAAAGAACCGCCAATTAGCCAGCCCCTTGGCAATCTCACCGCGAGCAATTCGCATGCCGTTGACGAGAAAGAGCAGGAAAATCGCAACGCTCGAAACGGTGTGCGCACTCGCGCGCGCGTCGCCAGTTGCAGGCATGACCAATGCCAGCCCGGTCGCGATGAGCAGCACCGCGATCATCGGATCCGCCAAGGGTTTTAATCGAGCGAGCATTGCCGCGCGCCCTGCCCTGCGCTGCCTAGAATGTCGAGATCAGCCCTGTGGAAGCAGACCGGGGTGCAAATCCCAGGTCATCCGTTCAAACCGGCGCGCCTCGTCTACCTTGCCTTGTGCCCGCGCTGCAATACCGCGCAATTTGAGTAAGCGCGGATCGTTGCCCGCGCCGAGCGTAATCGCGTTGTCGAGCAAAACTTCGACCCGAAGCCAATCCTCAATCCGCGCCGCGCGTTCGGCGTTGAGCAGCAGCGCTTCGGTGTTGCGCGGTTCGCTGACCAGATGGCGCGCGAGCAGCACATCAGCGGCCAAAGGATCGCCAAAGTCACGATAAGCGGCGGAGGCCTTGCGGGTCAGGGGCCAGGGTCGACGGATTCTGGCGGCCTCGCGGTACAGCTCAAGCGCGCCGTCAAAATCGCGCGCGGCGTAGGCGGCGTCGCCCGCCAGCGCGGCGATGTCGCTCGACCCGGGCAGCTGTTTCTTTTGCCGGGCCGCATACCTCCTGGCCTGCCGCGCGGAGCCGGTTTGCACCAATCGGCGCACTTCCCGCGCCTGATCGGGCAAATTCGGGCGGGGTAGCAAGGCAACCCAACCCGACGGGCGGCCTTGCAAAGCGCGCTCAAGATAGGGCGCAGCGGCCGCGCGGTCACCTTGGCGTTCCAGCGCGCGCCCCACCAGCATGATCAAATAGGGCGAAGCGTCTTCGCGCCGCGCCGGATCCGCAAAGCGCGCCGTCAATTCATCATCGCGCCCGCCCAGCCACAGCGACTTTGCGAGCAATTCGCCAACCCGGCCATTACCCGGTTGCTTGTCCGCCAGGGCGCCGAGCGTGTCCGACGCGCTGTCGTAATTGCGCTCCGCAAGATCAATCAGAGCGTCGAGCATCATCGCGGAAGGCACTTCGTCCACAACCAATCCGCTGCGCCCGACAAGACTTTTGGCCAGCACCGGATTGCCCCCGCGCGCGGCCAGCACCGCTTTGAGGTACACCGCGCGCGGATCTTGCGGCGCGATATCCGCCAGCGCGCGCGTAACCTCGAGCATCTGCGTGAAATAGCCCGCATCGCCCAGGGTCGCGGCGTATTCGGCCAGCGCTTCGACGTTGTCGGGGTCGGCTTCAACCGCGGCCTCAAACCACGGCAGCGCGTCGGTCAGGCCATGCGCGTCGCGCACGAATTGCGCGCGCAGCAGCAGAGCGGGTGCGAATTTGGGGCCAAGATCGGTCGCGTATTCGGCGGCGTCGAGGGCTTGCAGATGCTCGCCCCCGCTAAAGCGCATCCGCGCAATCGCGACCCATAGGCCCGGATTTTCGGGCTCCAACGCGCGCGCTTCGTCGAGCAAGCGCCCAGTATCAGCCAGATCGCCATCCTCTGTGGCCTCGCGCGCCTCTTTCATCAGCGCCAGAAACTCGCCGCTACCGGTGAGCTCGCTGGTTCCGGTGCCGGTCGCGTCCCCAGCCCCACCGCTGCAAGCGGCGAGCGCAAGGACGGCTAGAAGGATCGCTCCCTTACGCATGCAGATCGTACTGCTTGAGCAGGTCGTACAGGGTCGGACGGCTGATCCCCAGCATCTTGGCGGTGCTGGAGATGTTGCCTTCGCTGCGCGCGAGCGCGTGGCGGATTACGCGGCGGTCCGATTGTTCACGCGCGGCTTTCAGGTTGAGGACGTTGCTGTTCTCTTCTTCCTCATCACCGTCAAAATCGAGGTCTTCGGCGTGGACCAGCTTGCCATCGGCCATGATGACGGCCCGCTTCACCCGGTTTTCCAGCTCGCGGACATTGCCCGGCCATTCGTGGCTGTCGATCGCACTCAGCGCGTCGGGGGCTAAGCCAGTAACCGCCGGGTTCATCTCGCCTGCAAACCGTTTCAGAAAGGCTTTGGCGAGCAACACCGCGTCACCATGGCGTTCGGCAAGACCCGGAATGCGCACCACGATTTCGGCCAGACGGTAGAAGAGATCTTCGCGGAAGGTTCCATCGGTGATCATCGTCTCTAGGTTCTGGTGCGTGGCGCAGACGATGCGCGTATCGACCGAAATGGTCTTGCGCCCGCCGATCCGCTCAATCGTGCGTTCTTGAAGGAAGCGCAGCAGTTTGACCTGAAGCGGCAGCGGGATGTCGCCCACCTCGTCCAGGAACAGCGTGCCGCCATTGGCGCTTTCGATCTTGCCCTCAGTCGTTTTGACCGCGCCGGTGAACGCGCCCTTTTCGTGGCCGAACAGCTCGCTTTCGAGGAGGTTTTCAGGAATCGCCGCGCAGTTGATCGCGACAAAGGGACCATCGCTGCGGTCGCTCGCGTTGTGTAGGCCCTGGGCGAGCAATTCCTTGCCCGTCCCGCTCGCGCCCAGCAGCATGACCGAAACGCTCGTCGAGGCCACGCGCTCAATCGTGCGGGCGACTTTGACCATTTCGGGCGCGCCGGTGATCAGTTTGCCCAGCACCGTCTTGTCCTCGCTCGCGCTGGCGACGAGGCGGCGGTTTTCCTGCTCGATCTGATGCAGGTTGAAGGCGCGGCGCACAATCAGGCCCAGCGCATCAATATCCAGCGGCTTTTGATAGAAATCGTAGGCCCCGCGTTCAATCGCCTGCAACGCGCTTTCGCGCGCGCCGTGTCCGCTTGCGACGATCACCTTGGTGTCGGGCTTAAGCTCCATGATTGCATCGAGCACGGCAAAGCCTTCCGTCGTGCCATCGGGATCCGGCGGCAGGCCAAGGTCCAGCGTCACCACCGAAGGCGTTTCACTGCGCAGCAAGGTCAGCGCGCTGTCGCGGTCGCCCGCAATCACGACTTCAAAGTCATCATACGCCCATTTGAGCTGGGCTTGCAGGCCTTCGTCGTCCTCAACGATGAGCAAGGTGGGTTTCTTATCTGCCATCAGGCGACCTCTTTGGATTGCGCGAAGACTGAGTCCGCGTCGTTGGGGAACATTTGGGCGGTTTCTGGAACGGGAAGCACCACTAGGAAGCGGGTGCCCACACCTTCGCGGGACTCAACTTGCAGGCGCCCGCCCATAGCTTTGATCATCTCGCGCGCTTCGAAGGCTCCGATGCCAAAGCCAGCCTGTTTGGATGAGACAAAGGGCTTGAACAGGCCGCTGCGCACGAATTCGGGCGTCATTCCGCATCCGGCATCGACGATCTCGATCACCGCTTTGAGCGTATCGCTTCGCGCGCTGATCGTGACCGGTGTCTTCGCCTCACTGGCGTCGATCGCGTTTTGAACCAGATGGATCAACGCTTGCTCCAACGCCTCCCTATGAGCCAGCGCCAGCGCTTTCTCAGACGCGTTCACAATCAGTGGATGCTCATTCGCGAACCGTTTCTCGAGCGCATTCACAGTTGTTGCCAAATCCAGCGGCCCCAGCGCATCGACCGGGCCGGATCCGTAGCGACCCAACCTCGCAAGCAACGCGTTGAGCTTCTCGGACGACTTTTGCAGAGTTACCAGCATGTCCTTGCGAAATTCGGGGTTATCGGAGTGTTTCTGCGCGTTCGCGGCCAGCAGCGAAAGCTGGCTGGCTAGGTTCTTTATGTCGTGCATTACGAACGCCATGCGGCGGTTGAATTCGTCGAACCGGCTTGCGTCCATCAGCGCCTGCTGGCCTGCCTGTTCGGCAAGATAGCTGGCGAGCTGTTGGCCGACGACGCGCAGGAGATCGAAGTCCTCCCAATCAAGTCGACGCATGATACGTGGTCGCGCAAGGACGATACAGCCAACAAGACGATCAAAGTGGATTAACGGAACCAACGCCCAAGCGTCCTCGGCCTCGACCAGCCACTCAGGCACTTCGCCCAGTTCGCCATGATGGTCGACACCACTGCGCACTTCATCGAGGTCGAGGATGTGGTTATGTCGCTCCAAAAGGCTGGAAAGCGTGTATTCACCCGCGATGGCAGGCACTTCGATCATTGGCCATTTCCAGCGCGCGGTCAGTTCCAACTGCGCTTCTTCGTCGGGCACCAGCAACAGCCCCGCTGGACTATCGGTAATGTCGCCAATCGCCTTGATTGCGCGCTCGTGAAAGCTGGCGCTGGCGCTCGAACCGCGTCCCACAGTGCGCGTAAAGCGCAGCCACTCTTCTCGGTAGTCATAACGGTGCTGAAACAGGTGCTTTGTCGCGGTTACACGAAGCCAGCCTCGCATCCGCTGCGAGGGCAGCCAGATAATCGCGATCGCTACCGCAAAGATCAGAAACACCAACTGGCTCGCGCGTCCAATATCGCCGCCCAGAAGCGCCAGCGACCGTGTAACCAGCACCATTAAGAGCAAATAGCTGCCGATCACGAGCAGAGAGAGTGTTTGGAAAGTCACCGCCCGGCTTGGGCGGAATTGCAATCCCGCGCTCGCCTGGTTCGCTCCCATCGCAATCAGGCAGGCCAGGGCGCCGCCGAAAGCGCCGCGTAGAGCGATGAGAGAAACGGGATACTGCCCGCCCAGATACGCGATGGTGTAAAGGTTGAGATCAAAGGCAAACACCGCCGCGAGAGCAATTGTCGCATACCGTAGGATCTCGCGCCCAGCCGCCGCCGCGCCGGCGTACAGATTGTGCAGCAGCATCAGCGCACCAACCGTCACCAGCATGTTCAGGATGATCGAGGCCTCAAAAGTCAGCGCCAACAGCTCGGGCATCACGCCAATACGCGCATCGATCACCAACAGGAGAGGTTGCATCGCTTCGACCAACGCCAGCGTAATCAACACCGGGCGGATCGGACGCAGGCTCTCATCGCGACCATCGGCGGCGAACATTTTGAAGATCAAGAAGATGTAGGCGAAATTGCGAAAGCTCGACGCCAGGACAGCGGCCGGATGGTTCGGCCCGTTGAGCATCGCCATCGCACACCACACGCCGGTGATAATGCACGCGAACAGCGCCGCACCGCGATCGGGACGCTTGCGGTCGCCAGATTTGGCGATCCATAGCCCCGCTCCCAGGCTGACCGCCGCGCCAGCAAAGTGCGCAAAGAAGCTTACATAATCGATCAGATCAGGCGAGGTGACCGGCACGGTCATCGCGCGCCTTCCGGCCACAGGACGACGCGCACCGTCTGAAGCAACGTCACCAGATCAAGAAACGGCGTGTAATTCTTCGCGTAATACAGATCGTATTCAAGCTTCTTGCGACTATCCTCAATCGAGGCGCCATACGGATAATTGATCTGCGCCCAGCCCGTGATACCCGGCTTCACCATGTGGCGTTCGCCGTAAAACGGGATCTGTTCTTGCAGATCGTCGACAAACTGCGGCACTTCGGGACGTGGGCCGACAAAGCTCATCTGCCCCATCAACACGCACCAGGTCTGCGGCAGCTCATCAATGCGAACCTTGCGAATGAAACGCCCGATACGGGTGACGCGCGGGTCGTTCTCGCTGGCCCATTTCGCGCCATCCTTTTCCGCGTCAGTGGTCATGCTGCGCAATTTCACGAGGTAGAAATTCTCGCCATAGAGGCCAACGCGTTCCTGTTTGAAAAATGCGGGTCCTTTGCTGTCGAGCTTCACGATGATCGCGAACAGCGCGATGATGGGAAAAGTCAGCAGCAACAGGATCACGCTGGCGACGATATCGAACACGCGCTTGACCGCACTCGACAGCATGCGCCCGCTGGAAAAGCCATCGGAGAAAATCAACCAGCTTGGATTGACTGTGTCGAGGTCCACGCGGCCCGTCTCGCGTTCCAGGAAGCTGGAGAAATCGTTGACGTGCACGCCCTTTGTCTTGATCCGCAATAGATCTTTCAAGGGCAGCGAATTGCGGCGTTCTTGAAGCGCGAGCACCACTTCGCTGACTCCCAAATTTTCGACAAAGCGGCCCAGATCGTGGATTGCCTCGCGCGGGATGGCCTCTTCAACGAAGCGTTCGGGTTCGCTCATCGCGATATAGGAAACGATGGCGAAACCGCTTTCGGGACGCTCACCCAATTCGCGCAGTCGCTGCGCGCGGTCGCCCGCGCCCAGGACAAGAACGCGGCGGCGGAATGACGATGAGCCGAGGAAGCTGGTCAACAACAAGCGATCCATGACCAGCACCAGAACCGCCAATCCCATCGCGTAGAGCAAGGTGGAGCGCCAAAAGGTGTTTCCCGGGAGAACAAAATCAATAAATGCTAGCGCGATTGTGCCTAAGCTGATCGCCACCAGCAGGCGCGCGCCCGCAAACCGCAGCGACCGCAGAGCCAAAGGCCCGTAAACGCCCACGGAAATCATCGCGAGCCAGATCACGGTGGCCGATCCCAGCAACGGCATCCACCGGTCGGAGATCTCGCCCGGGTCCATCGCGATCTGCGACGCGCGCAATTGCCACGCCATTTCGCTCGCCACTACCAACAGAGCCAGATCGAGCAAGCCAAGCAGCAGCACCGCGTGCGGGATATAGTGCTTAAAGAGTCGGATCATGGTTAGTCGCGGCGCTCACTTAGAACAGATGTGTGAGCATCGCTTTAGGGCGCAGAGTTTAAGTGTCGGTAAACTTTACACGCCTGCCAAAAAATCACGGGTCCATGCGCAGGTCAGTGGTTAAGGCGCCCTTAGGGTTTCGCCTAAAACTCCCCTTCCCTCAGTACTCCTCACCACGGGTAAGCTTTGCGCTAGCGGGCATCAGGCAATCGGTTCGCCCGCATTTGGGGCATGGCGTCCCCAATGGCGTCGCATCGGCAGGGTCCATGGAGGCGCCGCGCGCCTGCGCCAGATCGTTGGCAAAGCGCGCCTCGACCCCCAGAACGATGGCTTTACGCGCCGAACACGCAACGCCGTCGACTTCAACGGTGCGCGCGATGGTGAACCAGTGCCGCTGCGCCGCTTCGCCTTCGCCAAACGTCACCGCTTGGGTCAGCATCGACCCGCGGCTTTCAAATGCAGCGTAGGGCACCCAAGCGGGCCAGCGCGCGCCTTCGATCGGATAAACCGCTCCGCTTGCCCCGGCGGTAAACCCGACCATGCGCCCGGTGCGGCCAAAACGCGCGCTGAAGAACGGAAGGCCACGTTCGCCCACCCGTTGCAACGTGGTGAGGCGCTGGGCGACCTGATCAAAGCTGGAGGCAAAGCGGCGCTGGAGAACCGCAAGATCGTACCCGGTCTGCTCGCAAGCGCGCAGGAACCGGCGGTAAGGCATCTGGATTGCGCCGGCGCAGTAATCGGTCACATGTTCGCGAAAAATCTCGCGCGCTTCGGCGTTGGTCAGGCCAGCGCCTTCGACCTGCTTGCTGATCGCATCCTGTAATTCGAGGCTCGCGACCTGCCGTGCAATCTGGAATCGGCGCGCGGCTCCGGGTAGCATCTCTGACAATTGCAACTGGCGGTTGTGCAGGTCGAGCCGGTGGACAATCCCCGGCATGACTTCGGCGGGCAGGATCCGCACTTGCAACTGGTGCTTATCACGCAGCCGTTCGTTGAGCGCGGCGCTGAGATCGGAGCGCGATAGCCGGACCTTGTCGGACAGGTCCTCGCACGCGTGGTCGAGATCCGCGAAGTGGTTCTGCCACCTCTCCACTGCGCGCCGCGCGATATCAGCCGGGTCCTCGTCCATCGGCATGGCCGCTCCCGAATTGTCATACAGGCGCGCAAAAGCCGCGGCAATCTGCGGCGCGCTGGCGAGAAATTCCTGCGCTTCTTCACGGTCGACGCCAAGGTCGCTGAACCTTTTGTCTCCCAACCGGCGCAAGAGGCCATCGACCCCACCAATCGCTTCGTCTTCACGCAAGGAACTGGGATCGAAGTCAAACCGCTCAATCACCTGCACCAACACGCGCGCGGATAGTGGGCGTTGGTTGCGTTCAATCAGGTTGAGGTAGCTGGGCGATATACCCAATGATGCGGCCATAGCGGCCTGGGTCAGCCCCTCCCGCTTGCGCAGACGGCGCAACGAGGGTCCGGCTAGGAGAGCGGTTTCGGTCATATCTACGTGTTGTAAATATCTTTACAGAATTACACAAGCCTGACCCCTAATCGAGCGATAGAGACACGATAGTACTAAAGTTTACCTGTTATGACGCGCTGCAATATTGCAATTGCCGCACATCCCCTCCCCCCGGCGCTGTCCAATCCAGGCCGGACAACATAACAGGAGACCCTCTTATGACGTATAACGAAACCATCAGCCAGATGCGCAGCCTTGTCGAAGCCAACGGCGCGGCCTGGAACGCAATTGATCCGGAAAGCGCGGCTCGCATGGTTCTCCAGAACCGTTTCAACACCGGTCTCGACATCGCCAAATACACCGCCAAGATCATGCGCGCCGATATGGATGCCTATGACGCCAATCCAGCCGACTACACGCAGTCGTTGGGCTGCTGGCACGGTTTCATCGGTCAGCAAAAGATGATCTCGATCAAGAAGCACTTCGGCTCCACCAAAAAGCGTTACCTCTACCTCTCGGGCTGGATGGTCGCGGCGCTGCGCAGCGAGTTCGGCCCCCTGCCCGACCAGTCGATGCATGAGAAAACCTCGGTTCCGATGCTGATCGAAGAACTCTACACCTTCCTTAAACAAGCCGATGCTCGCGAACTGGGCGGCCTGTTCCGCGATCTAGACGCCGCGCGCGACGCTGGTGACGAGGTGAAGGCGAAAGACCTAACCAACCAGATCGACAATTACGAAACCCACGTCGTTCCGATCATCGCCGACATCGACGCCGGCTTTGGCAACGCAGAGGCGACCTACCTCCTCGCCAAGAAGATGATCGAAGCGGGCGCCTGCGCGCTGCAGATCGAAAATCAGGTGTCAGACGAAAAGCAGTGCGGCCACCAAGACGGAAAGGTCACGGTCCCACACGAAGATTTCATCCAGAAGATCCGTGCGTGCCGCCACGCGTTTCTCGAACTGGGCGTGGACGATGGCATCATTGTCGCCCGCACCGATTCGCTGGGCGCTGGTCTAACCAAGCAAATCGCCTACTCAACCGAGCCGGGCGATCTGGGCGACCAGTACAACAGCTTCATCGACGCCGATCCGGTTGACCCGGCCAACATCAAAAACGGCCAAGTGTACATCAGCCGCGATGGCCAACTGCTTGAGCCGAAGCGTCTCCCCTCGAACCTCTACCAGTTCCGCGCTGGCACAGGTGTCGACCGCGTGGTCCTCGATTGCGTCACCTCGCTCCAGAACGGTGCGGACCTGCTGTGGATCGAAACCGAAAAGCCGCACGTGGAGCAAATCGCCAGCATGGTCGACAAAATCCGCGAGACGGTGCCGAACGCCAAGCTCGTCTACAACAACTCGCCCAGCTTCAACTGGACGTTGAACTTCCGCCAGCAAGTCTTCGACGCATGGGAAGAGGCGGGCAAGGACGTGTCGAGCTATGACCGCGCCAAACTGATGAGCATCGACTATGACGCGACCGATCTGGCCGCTGAAGCCGATGAGAAGATCCGCACGTTCCAGGCCGACGCCGCCAAGCGCGCAGGGATCTTCCACCACCTCATCACGCTGCCGACGTACCACACCGCGGCGCTCAGCACGGACAACCTCGCCAAGCGTTACTTCGGCGAAGAAGCCATGCTCGGCTACGTCCTCAACGTGCAACGCGAGGAAATCCGTCAAAGCATCGCTTGTGTGAAGCACCAGAACATGGCCGGTTCGGATATCGGCGACGATCATAAAGAGTACTTCGCCGGCGAAGCCGCGCTGAAAGCGGGCGGTAAGGACAACACCATGAACCAGTTCGCCGCGTAAGGGCTATGAGGTCTTAGACCTCGAACGTCCCATATGCGGGAATTATCGTCCACGGGGTTGCATCCATTGCAGCCCCGTGGGAACCGTTTCGCATCGCAACCACTGTGAGATCACGCCCCTTTTGTTTTGTGGTCTCGGGAGAGAACAAGAATGAGCGACACGCCTAACGCTGAACCGAAACCCGCCGAACCAGGCCGCGCCCGCGCCCTGCTCTCAACGGCGGACATGAAATTGCTGCGTCGCGCGCTGGAAAGCCACGCGCGCACCACCGAAGACCGTGAGGAACTCGCCAAAATCAACGCGCTGCATCACCGTCTGGGAACCTACGTACCCTCGTAAACCGCAGCGCACCCCTTTCTCCTGGGGAGGAGAATACGACCGTCAGGGCTCTGGTTTGCCAGGGCTTTGGCGGTCGTTCTTTTGGAACGTTGAACGTTTTCGGGATTCTAGACCGGCAGTGGCTGGATATCGTAGAACATCACCAGCAGGATTGAGAGCGTTGTCACCATTAACGCCACCAGCGGCACGCCGGTGCGAATGTAATCCACGAACTCGTAAGATCCCTCGGACATAATCAGCATGTTCGTTTGATAAGCGATCGGTGTCGCGTAACACAGATTGCAGCCAAACAGCACGGCCAGCACCAAAGGCTCTGGTGGGATGCCCAATTGCGCGGCGATGCTGAAAGCGATGGGCGTGCCCACCGTGGCAGCCGTCGCGTTGGAGGCGAAGTTGGTGATGAAGGTCACGAACGCCATGATTGCGGCCAATACCAACGCTGGTGGCAGGTAAGCGAGGCCAAGCGACAACGTCTCACCCAACCATGCCGCCGCCCCGCTTTCATCAATAACCCGGCCAAGGGCGATACTTGCGGCCACCAGCACTATCACTTGGCCTGACAGCGCCCTTCCCACCCGGTCAAACTTCACGCAACCCGTCACGAACATCAGGATCGATCCCGCCAGAGCCGAAATGGCGATCGGGAAAAGCCCAAGGGCCGCGGTGACAACCGAGAAAGCCATGATCGCCCCGGCCAGTAGCGCTTTTGACCGGCGGGGGAGCTCGCGCGCGCCATCGAGCATCAAAAGGCTGTCGCCGCGCGCAAAGGCTTGCAGATCGGCTTCGATCCCCATGACCAGCAACACATCGCCTTCCGCGATGCGCAGGTCGCCGACTTCGGAATATTGGTCCTTCTCACCCAGAATACGGTCTGGCCGGTGAATGCCCAGCACCGCTACGCCGTAGAGGTCGGCGATGCCCGAGCTCGGCAAGGTACGCGTGATCAGACGCGAATCGGCAGTGACCGTCATTTCGAAAACCATCACGTCCTCGCGCTGCGACGCCGCCGTACGCTTGATTCGGTCGAGCACCCAATTGGGCGCCAATTGCCCTTTGAGTTCGCGCGTCGCGTCCTCAAGCGCCTCGTGGCTGCCCGAGATATGCAATTGCTGCTGCGGCTGCAGAGCGCCCGAGGGCGCGCTATGGAGAGTGATGCCTTTAGGCAGCTTGTCCTCAATCTCCCACAATTCCTTGCCCGCCAGCACCGAATTGGTCCCGACCCGAAGGCGCGTATGAAATTGCCGCGTCGCCGCTTGTGTCTCGGTGCGGTTGTCGTTCAGCAATCGAGGCATGACTAGCCACATATAGGGCAGCGCCACCAGAGCGGCGATCAGCACGAGCGGCGTAAAGTCAAATACACCAATCTCGCGCATGCCGAGGTCGACGGCGATCGAGACCACCAAAATGTTTGTCGAGGTGCCGATCGTCGTAGCTAGCCCACCAATCAGCGATGCGGCGTTCAAAGGCATCAGTGTCTTTGACGTCGCCATCGCGCCCTTCTGGGCAAGCGCAGCGAAAATCGGGATCATAAGCACGAGAACCGGCGTGTTGTTGACGAACATCGACAGCACCAGCGTGATGATCAGCGAGAAAAGCAGCCCCAACTGCAAATTGAAGCGAAACAATCGCTCCAATAATCGCGCGGCGGGCTCCAGAGCGCCGGTTACCACCAGACCTCGACCCAGTATCATCAGCGCGCAAATGGTGATCAGCGCGTAATGCCCAAACCCGCCAAAGGCGAGCGCAAGACCATCAATCGGCTTGTCGCCTTCGAGAGGGAAGAAATAGAGGCCCACCGCGATCACCGCGATGGTTACCAGGCTGATAATTTCGACCGATGATCGTCCCCTCGCAAAGAAGACGAACATTAAGACGGTCACCGCCATCGCTGCGATAGCGTGGTAAGAAGGTATCGATACCATGAAGCCTCTCGTCGCCGCTTACATCAGCGAGAGGGCGCGGAATGGCAAGCGGTTTTGCGCAAAGCGGCTCAGTTGCGCCTTCATATCAACCGGCACAGCGCCTTTCGAACTCAAGGCGTTCGCAAGCGCGACCGCGCGCCGGCCGAGAGGCCGTCCCCTCGGAGACACGAGCGAAGCGAATTGTCGTGAGAGAAAGAATGGTGCCCCTGGCCGGACTCGAACCGGCACTCCCGTAGGAAAGCGATTTTGAATCGCTCGCGTCTACCAATTCCACCACAGGGGCCCAAGCCACCAAAACAGCGTCGCGCGTTTGCGTGGCAGGCGCGCTGTTAGCGCCAGCTGACGAGCGCATCAAGACCTCGTTGCACCCACTTCAATTTCTTTGCTCTTTCATTCGGTATTCGACTAAACGCGCAAAACTGCCCACAAGCGTAACCGCTTAAGACTTAGCTTCCCCTTGAGGCGAGCGCACATGGCTGTCATTACCGACTGTAATCAGGGACAAAAGAAGGGTCGCAAAGTGAGCGGTTTTTGGGGCTTCATTCGTAGACGGCCGATCGTTTCAGGGCTTATTGCCCTTGTGATCATGACAATTGCCTTTTCACTGCTGGCCAGCGGGGGAAAGCAATACGAATATGTCCGCGAGGACGTAGGCCGCGGAGAAGTAATCCGTGTCGTTTCAGCCAGCGGATCGCTGCGCGCGCTCAACACCACCAATGTAGGTTCTGAGATTTCAGGACAGGTGACCGCTGTTTATGTCGACTTCAACTCACCCGTGACGAAAGGGCAGTTGCTAGCCGAAATTGATCCGACGCGTCCGCGCGCGGCGGTGACCCAGGCGCGCGCGCAGGTTCAACTGGCCCGCGCTACTCTAGCGCAAGCGGAGGCTTCCATTGCCCGCGGCCTGACCGACGTGGAGGTGCAAACGCGGGAATATGATCGCCGTGTTCAGCTTCAGAAGAAGGGCTTTGTCTCCAGCGCGGGCGTCGATCAGGCGCAAAACGCGCTGGTCGCGGCCAAAGCGAACCTCAATTCTTCACGCGCCCAGGCGCAGAGCGCGCGCGCGCAGATCGCGCAAAGCACCGCCAGCCTGCGTTCCGCCGAACTAGACCTTTCACGCACCCGGATCATCGCTCCGACCAGCGGCGTCGTGATTGACAAACTGGTTGAGCCCGGCACAACGGTGGCAG
The DNA here is from genome assembly GCA_039814925.1 of Pseudomonadota bacterium. Taxonomy (GTDB): domain Bacteria; phylum Pseudomonadota; class Alphaproteobacteria; order Sphingomonadales; family Sphingomonadaceae; genus Erythrobacter. The sequence goes on along the minus strand of JBCCAH010000001.1, from coordinate 313,625 downwards.
CCAGCTTCCAGACGCCCAACCTTTTCACCATCGCTGCGGACACCAGTCGCATGCAGGTCGAAGCGTCAGTCGACGAAGCGGATATCGGTCAAGTTCGCGATGGACAAGAAGTACGCTTCACGGTCGACAGCTACCCCAACGACGTGTTTGAGGCGCGCGTGGAGCAGATCCGCCAAGCCGCGACGCAAGAGGCCTCGGCAGTTAGTTATTTGGTTATCCTCGACGTCGCCAATCCGGAAGGCAAATTGCTCACCGGCATGACCGCCAATGTGGACATCATCACAGGCAAGAAAGACAACGCGCTGCGCGTGCCAATCGCCGCGACGCGCTTCCTCCCACGCCCCGAAGACCGTGAGCATATCGAGGACGGAAATGAGGGAACACAGAGCAACGCAGGCCAGTCAACGGTGTGGGTCCCAGGCGAAGAGGCCTACAAACCGGATCGCCAGTCCATCACGTTGGGCCTTGTTGGCGAAGACTATGCCGAAGTCACCGGCGGGATCGAGGAAGGGCAAACCATACTCGTCCGGTCGCGCGAGCTCTCCGACAGCGAGCTGCAAAACGGCCGAGGGAGCGGCGACTGATGCAGCCGCTGGTGGAAACCCGCGATCTGGTCAAAACCTACACGCTGGGCGGCGAGACGATCCACGCGGTGGACGGCGTCTCGCTTACCATTGAGCGCGGCGAGTATGTCGCGATCATGGGCGCGTCGGGATCGGGCAAGTCGACCTTCATGAATATGATTGGCTGTTTGGATGTTCCGAGCAGCGGAACAGTTTTGATCGACGGCATCGAAACCGATGACATGTCGACCGACGAACTCGCCGCTTTACGCAATCGCAAAATCGGTTTTGTGTTTCAACAGTTCAATCTGCTCGCCCGGACCACCTCGATTGACAATGTGGCCGTGCCGCTGATCTACGCCGGGCTCGACACCGTGACGCGCCGCGAACGCGCGACCGCCAAACTGATCGATATGGGTCTGGGAGATCGGCTGCTGAACACGCCGGCCAAGCTATCGGGCGGACAGCAACAACGTGTCGCCATCGCCCGCGCGCTGGTGACCGAACCGCTGATCCTACTGGCGGACGAGCCCACTGGAGCTCTGGACACAAAGACCAGCGAAGACATTATGGCGATCTTCGAGCAATTGAACGCCAGCGGAATTACGGTAATCGTCGTGACCCACGAAGACGAAATTGCCGGGCACGCCAAGCGCCGGATCGAATTTCGCGACGGAAAGGTGATCGAAGATAATTTGGTTCAGGACCGTCTCATCGCTCTCCCGCGCGAAGAAGAAGAGGCAGCCTGATGGCAACGCGTTCACAGCAGAACAGCGTTGAAGCGCTCGCGCCAAAGCGCAGTTTCTTCGCCGGATGGGGCGTCAATGTTGCGATTGCCTTTACGGCCTTGCGCACCAACTTGATGCGGTCTTTGTTAACCATGCTGGGCGTGATGATCGGAGTGTTTGCGGTGACACTGGCGGTGGCCGTGGGCAACGGCGCGGCCGAAGCCGTGACCGACACGGTAAATCGCTTTGGCTCGAACATGGCGTTTGTCATCCCGCGTCCCGACGACAATCAGGAATTCGGCCCTCCCCGCCGCACGCGCGAAAGGGGGCGCCTGACCGAACGCGACTTGCGGGCTATCGAGAATGAAGTGCCCAATATCCGCGCTGTTGCGCCGCAACTTCGCGATACCGTTGATGTCGAGGTCGCTGGCGGGGTCGCAACAACCGAAGCGGTGGGCACGACACCTGGCTATGGGATCGTAACCAGCCAACTCGCCGAACGCGGGCGCTACATCTCCGATTCCGACGTCGGATCGGCGGCGCGTGTGGTCGTGATAGGAGAGACCGTTTCGGAGAATCTCTTTGGGGAGTCCGATCCAGTGGGCGAGAAGGTGCGCGTCAACGACGTGCCTTTCGTCGTGATCGGAGTGCTCGAAGCCAAAGGTTCAAACCTTGGTGATGACAGCGATGATACGCTCGTCATGCCGATCAGCACCATGCGACAGCGCTTTGTGGGCGATCGGCTGGCCGGCCCTTATGACCTCCAGTTTGCATTTGTCGCCTTTCAGGATGGTCACCCGCTTACCCAGGGCAAGGAAGATATCGTGGCCTTGATGAAGGATCGCTACAAAGTGAAAGAAGGTGAGGTCACTCCATTCACAGTTCGCACGACCGAGGAGTTTGTCGAACAAAGCAACTTCATCACCGGTATATTGCAAGCGGTACTGGTCTCGATCGCTTCGATCTCGCTGCTAGTAGGTGGGATTGGAATCATGAACATCATGCTGGTCAGCGTCACCGAACGCACGCGCGAAATCGGCCTACGCATGGCGCTGGGCGCGCGTAAGAGCGACATACGAAACCAGTTTCTTGTCGAAGCCGCTGTTCTGTGTACCCTAGGCGGAACAGTGGGGCTCATCCTCGCTTGGTCGGTTGGCCTTGCGCTTTCCACATACGCTGATTTTCCGGTGCCCGTTGGACTGGGTACCGCTCTGGGCGCGATTATTTTTTCGGCGATTATCGGCCTCACCTTTGGCGGCTACCCCGCGGTTCGCGCCTCGCGGCTATCGCCGATTGAAGCATTACGGACGGAGTAGTCGCCTAGCGAAGCGATCCGGCGAGGATCTTGTGCAGCTTGGAGTGCAGCGTGTCGTTCGCCGCGAGGATCTGCGCGGAATGGATCGGATTGGACCGACCGCGAAAGTCGCTAACGAACCCGCCCGCTTCGCGCACCAGCAAGCATCCCGCTGCCGTGTCCCAGTCGTTGAGGCCGCTTTCCCAGAAGCCGTCAAAGCGCCCTTGAGCAAGATAAGCGAGATCAAGCGAAGCCGCACCGAACCGGCGGATGCCTGCGACTTCGGGTCCAATCGCGCCGAAGATCCGGCTCCATTCAGCAAAGTCACCGTGACCTGCGAAGGGGATACCTGTGGCGATAAGAGCGTCGGACAGGTTGCGGCGGGCGGAAACGCGCAGTCGCGCGTCTTGCAACCACGCGCCGCGGGTCTTTTCGGCCCAATAGGACGCATCCTGAATGACGTCATAGACCAGCGCGGCGGTCACATCGCCCCAGCCTTTGCCATCAAGGCGCGGCTCTTGGACTGCGATGCTGATCGCGAAATGCGGGATGCCGTGGAGGAAGTTAGACGTTCCATCGAGCGGATCGATGATCCAGCGCGGTTTGCCCACATCGCCCTCGATAACGCCCGCCTCTTCCAGCACAAAGCCCCAGCCTGGACGCGCCTGTGTCAATTCGTCGTACAAGGTGCGCTCAGCCCGCATATCGGCTTTGGAGACGAAGTCCGCCGGCCCCTTGCGGCTGACTTGAAGGTGTTCGACTTCGCCAAAGTCGCGCCGAAGACGCCCGCCCGCTTTGCGCGCGGCGCGTTCCATCACGCGGATCAGGCCGGAAAACATGCTCATCGCGCGTTAGCTCGCTTTCCCGACATAGGTCTGCTCGTACACGTCGATCACGATGCGCGTGCCGCTCTCGATGTGCGGGGGAACCATGATGCGAACGCCGTTGTCGAGCACCGCGGGTTTATAGCTTGATGAAGCCGTCTGGCCCTTCACCACCGCGTCGGCTTCGACGATTTCGGCTTCGATTTGCGCGGGCAATTGCACGCTGATCGGCTTTTCTTCCCACAACTCCAGCATGACCTGCATACCGTCTTGCAGGAACGGGCGCGCGTCGCCCAGAAGATCGCTCGGCAGGTTGATTTGTTCGTAGGTGTTGGTGTCCATGAACACCAGCATGTCGCCGTCTTCATAGAGGAACTGGTATTCCTGAGTGTCGAGGCGCACCTTCTCAACTGTATCGGCGCTGCGAAAGCGGACGTTGGTCTTGCGGCCGTCCTGCAGATTTTTCATTTCAACCTGCATGTACGCGCCGCCCTTACCCGGCTGAGTATGCTGGATCTTGGCGACCTTCCAAATGCCGCCTTCGTATTCAATGATGTTGCCCGGACGGATATCGACGCCGCTGATCTTCATTTCGCAAGACTTTCTTGTATCGGGTGTTGCGCAAATTCGGGCCGGTCAGGAGGCCCGCGCGGAGTCTCGCGCAGGGCTCAGATTACCGACCGGCTAAAGTGATGGGCGCGCATAGCCGAGGGGGAGCGTGACAGCAAGCGGTGTCAACGCACACCCGATTTGCGCGAATTGATGGTTAACGCTGTTTAACCCTGTCACCCGGTATGATAATTACCTCACATTCAAAAGGTTCGCATCGGCACGTGAAGACACCGCATATCCTTATCCTGACGCTGGTGGCGGCGACCATCGCGGCCTCCGTTCCTTCGGGCGCGCAGGAAGGCCGCCCGCTTCGCACCTTGCCGCAGGGCACCTACGCCTGCGCGCTGCCCGGTGATGCCAATGGCGATGCGACGACTCCCATGGAGAGCGAAGGCTTTAGAATTGTGCCTGGCTCTGGCTATCGCGACGCAGAAGGCGTGCGCGGCCTCTATCTTCTTCGTGGGACCGAGGTGATCTTTACCAGCGGTCCTAAGAAGGGACAGCGCTTTGAAAGGCTGGGCAACAACACGTTGCGGCGCCTCAACGCCGATGGATCCAAAAGCCGCCTGTCGTGCATTCGTCTGGGCGGGACCAGCTAAGCGTTATACTCGCTGACTGGTTGAACCGTTGCTCTCGTCGCTCGCATCGCTTCCATCAGATTGAGTGTCGGTTGCCTCTGCCTCATTTGTTGGCGAAGCGGACGGCGCTGGGCTGGGCGGTTGCGGCGTCTCCATCACAGCCGGCGCAGCGGGCGTTTCAACGGCTGGAGGCGCGACATCGCCAAGAGGTTGCTCCTCGGTCGGCGTTGCTGAAACCGCAGGCGTTTCCAAGGGCTGAGGCGCCGGTTCGACCACGGCGGGCTCTTCATCGGCGGAAACGTCCTCGGCCATCTTGAGAAGGGTCGTCCCAAAAACGATCCAGACCGCCGAGGTAAGCGTGGCGGTGATGAGGATGGTGAGCAGCCGGTCAAAGAATTTCATAGTCATCTCACTAACGCGGATCAGGCCGCAGGTCACGGCTCACGCAAGGGTTGTTCACTCGCAGTTTGAAAGAACCTCGACAAAGGCTTTGACCGCCGCCGCTTCATCGCCGTTCCACACGCCGCCCGATACGGCGAGAAAGTCGGCACCGACCTCGGCCAAGGGCGCGCAGTTATCTGGTGTGATCCCGCCGATGGCGACCACGGGGATCTCAAACAGCTTCACCCACCACTCGATCAATTCCACCGTCGGACGCTCGGCGTCGGGACCCTTGTCCTTGGTCGTTGATGGGAAGAACGCGCCGAACGCGACATAGTCCGCCCCGGCTTCGCCCGCTTCCATCGCGAGATGCTTGGACGCGTGGCAGGTCACGCCGATCTGCGCGTCACGGCCCAGTATCTCGCGCGCATCACGCGGGTCGCCATCGTCTTGTCCCAGATGCACCCCATCTGCGCTCAAGCGCTTACTCAGTGGCACCGAATCGTTGACGATGAAGGCGCATTCGTGACGCGCGCAAATCTCTTGCAGCGGCTCCGCCAAGCGCGCCGCCTCATGCTGGTCGACGCCCTTCACGCGAAACTGAAACGCGGCGATCGCATTGCCGCGCTCGCGCTTGCCCGCCTCAAACGCGCGTTCGAGCCGCTGTGGAAAGTCGCCACCAACATCGGTTGGAGAGATCAGGTAGAGCTGCGTGTTCATCGCCGTATCCGTCATGGCGCCGCCCTTAGCGTGGGCAGGCGCGCTCTGCCAACCGTCGATCCATCAAGCGACGCCGCGATACGCGCGTTAATTGCCCCCGCCTTCCTGTCCGGCCTTGGGACAACGCGTTTGGCGCCGCTCGCTCGCCCGCGCAAACATGGTATCCAAATCGTAAACAAGCGACGAACAGGAGACATGAGGCATGCGCATCGCGAAACATCTTGGCTGTCTGGCCCTCGCCACCATTTTGGCGTTCGCCCCAGCCGCAGACTCGCCCGCCGCGGCGCAGCAATCCGCGCGCCCGATCATCGCCACGAATGTCTCGTTCTTTGAAGAGGTCGAGCTTGGCGATCTAACACTGAGCCCGGTCAATATCTTCCACGACACACGCTGCGCTGATCCCGAGCTGTGCTTTCAGAACAACGAATTCGCCATTTCCGTGATCATGTTCACGGATGAGGGCCTGCGCGAAGTCATCTTACGCTTGCTTGAACCGACCAAGGTGCCAGGCGGCGTGCTCACGCTGACCGATACGGGCACTCCGCCCAGCCGAAGCGGCGCGATTGAGCTTAATCGATATAGGCTGGAGCTGGCGTTTCGCCCCGCGCCCCAACAGCGCAGCGCTGGTCGCGCGTCGGGGTTGCCAGAGGCTTAATCCATTCCTAGACTAGCCCGCGACGCTTGCCTCGGCGATCTGATTGATCGCGCTGCCAAGCGCGCCGTCAAATTCTTCGTCCGACTGGCCTTTGCGCAGGTCCTGAAGCAATCCGCGTGAGAAGCTGGCGATCATGCGAGGATTCTTGGCGAGAAGCGCGCACGCATCGTCTGTCGAATAGCCGCCCGACAAAGCCACCACGCGCAGCACCGCCGGGTGCTCAATCGCGGGGGTGTAGTGCCCCGGCTTTACCGGGATCGACAGCTTAAGCATCACCTGACGCCCTTCAGGCAGAGCGTCGAGGCCCTTGAGGATTTCCGCCAGCAGGATGTCCTCACCCGCTTCGCGATCCTCGGCGGTAATGTCGTATTCTGGCTCAAGCATCGGCATCAGACCCGCGTCGGCGATCTGATTACCGACCTCGAATTGCTGCGCGACGATCGCCGCGATCCCTTCGGCGTTGGCCGACTTGATGACCGAGCGCATCTTGGTGCCGAACATGCCCTTGGCGGCTGATTTTTCGAGCAGCGTGGGAATTTTATCGAGCGGCTTCATCAGCTGAACCCCGTTTGCCTCGTCGGCAAGGCCCTGATCCACCTTGATGAAGGGAACAACGCCGCGCGCTTTGAGAGCGTCCGCAGTCGGCTTGCCATCGACTTCGCCGTCCATTGTTTTCTCGAACAAGATCGCACCGATGACCTTTCCGCTGGCAAAGCAGGGCGACGTGATAACCCGACCGCGCATCTGGTGGATTTGAGCGAACATTTCATCGTCGCCCGACCAATCGCTATCCTCGACACCGTAACCGCGCAGAGCCTTCGGAGTGGAGCCGCCCGACTGGTCCAATGCGGCAATAAAGCCTTGGCCATCGGCGATCTTGGCGGTCATTTGTTCGGTGTTCATGGCGGCGAATTTCCCCCGGGAATTGGATCCATGATTGGATGCGTGAAATTATGAACCGGCCTTAGCCAGCGCGCCCCTTTGCTGCAACTGCGAATGCGTTGAGATCCCGCCTTCAGACAGTCCTATTCGCGCTTCGAAAATTTGCGGATTATGCCGGTGAAACTGAGCGCCGGTTCGCCGTCCCCTGTAATGAGGCCGCGCACAAAAATCGTCTTGCCCCCGCCGCGCGTGACCTCACCACGCGCTTCGACCAAGGCGCCAGGTTTGATCCCACCCAAGAAATCGCTCGACAGGTTCATAGTGACGGCCATAGCGCCGTCCAGTTCGTCGTTGGCGATGGCGAACAAGGCAAAATCGGCAAAGGTCATCAGGCACCCGCCGTGCATCGATCCCGCACCGTTCATGTGCTTAGCCTCGGCCCGAAACGCGCTGAGATAGGAGCCGTCCTTTTCGCGCCGCATGAAGAACGGACCGGATTGAGTTTCGTAGGGATCATGGTTCCAGTGGTACCATCCAGCAAACTCGCCTTCGGTCGCCTGAACCGCGCCGCCATACCCATATTCGGTCTTTTCCGCGTCGCTCATTTTGCAAACTCTTCAAGAAAACGCCGCCCCGCCGGGCTCAAGCTCGCACGGGCCATCACGACCGAGGAGCCTGCGTTCCAGATCGCTTCGGAGTTCGCCAGAACGATTAACGTGATTCGGTCCTCCGGGATTTTGAGATAAATCGCCGAGTACTTCTGATCGTCCTTGCCCGAATGCCACAACAGGCGCTTTGAATTGTAATCCTCAAGCCACCAGCCAAGACGGTAGTCGCCGAGCGACCCGATAACCTGCCGCTCCGTCAACCGCGCACGGTGTTCCTCGGGGACAAGCAAACCCGCATCATACGCAATATCAAACGCAGCGACGGCGCGCGCGTTCGCGACCATGCCCGCCGCGGCTCTAAAATCATCGTCGGGATAAGGTTGTTTCTTGATCCGGCCGTCTTGCACATGGTGCGGCATCGCAAGGTGCCGCAGAGCCGTGCCGCTATCCGGATCGCGCCAGCCCAGTGCCACATCCTGCATCCCCGCCGGTTTCAGCACCCGATCCCGCACAATATCGCGCAGCGCACGGCCGCCGGCGCCTTTGATAGCGCGGTCAATGCGCGCGAAGGCGATGGGATTGTAGACAAAGGTGTCCGCGTTGGCGCGCATGTCGAGCATCTGACCAAGAGTCGTCGACTTGTCGCAATCGATTGGCGCAATCGGATTGCCAAAAGAATCCGCGCCCCCACTCATGAATGGGATTGGCGTTTGCACAAACCGCTCGCATATCCGTTCCCAGTCCGCGTCTTTCCGCATCGGAGTCGCCAGATCGATCCCACCGGCCAGGCTCTCTGCATGGATCGCGGTCGCTGCAATCGGCTTGGTGACAGAAGCGATGTAGTATGTGGTTTCCGGCGAGGTGGGAATGTCCGCCTCATCGTCGGACCAGCCCAGATAGGCTTCCCATGCAATTTCACCGTCCTTGACGATCACCGCGCTCATCGAGGGCGTGCGGGTGTCCTTGCGGAATTGCTCAAGGAAGGTTCCGAAACCCTCATACCGGCTATCATCGGCGTAGGCGGCGTGACTGAAAAGCAAGGCCATCAGAACAAGTGCAATGCGAAAGCTCATTTCTGCCACATCTGCAGCCGGCGCACGTTGTCGGAGAGCTTTTGATCCTGAACAAGCGGCGCGAGGCTGCGCTCTGCCACCTTCCAACCGCCAAACGCATATTTGCGCCACAAATCGGTAAGCAAAAAGCGACCCTTCCATTCTTTGACGCCAATTTTCAGTTCCAGATCCACCGGAGATGAGAACCAGACCAGCTTATCGTAGCGGCGCATAATGTTGTCGCCAAAGCGATAGCCGAGGCATCGGAAATCGCGCTCCATCGCCGCGACAAGGCTGGGCCGGTCGAGGATTTCAGGTGGGTCGGTAGCGAACATGATGACGCAATCGCGCGCCATGAGTTTCTTAAGCTCGCTCGCATCGCGGCGCATCCAGCCGTGCATGATGCGCTCTTCGCGCTCTTCAATTATTGCTGGGATTTTGGACATGGTTTCGCCAGATTAAAGAGGGGATTGGGCGTTGGCAGCGTTAGCGCGAGAGAGCCGCAACTCCGGGCAATTCTTTGCCCTCCATCCATTCTAGGAACGCACCGCCAGCAGTGGAGATGTAGGTCACATCCTCCGTCACTTGAGCCTGCGCCAGCGCCGCAACGGTGTCGCCTCCGCCCGCCACGCTGATGAGCGAACCCTCTTGCGTCAGTGCAGCAACATGCCGGGCGAGCATCATAGTGGCTGCGTCAAACGGTTCGGTTTCAAACGCGCCCAGCGGGCCGTTCCATACCAGCGTGCGGCAGGTCTTAAGCACGTCGGCCAAAGCCTCGGTCGCCTGCGGGCCAATGTCGAGGATCATCTCATCTTCAGCGACTTCGTGCACGTTGCAGGTTCGAAGGCTTTCGGGGTTCGCCGCGAATTCCTTGGCCACCACCACATCGTAAGGAAGGTGAACGGTGCACCCGGCGTGATCGGCCTCGTCCATGATCTTGGACGCGGTGTCGGTCAGGTCATGCTCGCACAAGCTTTTGCCCACATCCACTCCGCGCGCGGCAAGGAAGGTGTTGGCCATGCCGCCACCGATGATGAGGTGCTGGACGCGCCCCACCAAATTTTCGAGCACAGCCAGTTTGGTGGAGACCTTCGCCCCACCCACAACCGCCGCAACGGGAGCTTCTGGGTTGCCTAATGCGCTGTCGAGCGCTTTCAGCTCCCGCTCCATCGCGCGGCCAGCGTAGGCGGGTAGGATATGCGCCAACCCTTCGGTCGTCGCGTGCGCTCGGTGCGCGGCGCTGAACGCGTCGTTGACGTAGAAATCGCCATGCGCCGCGATGGTTTTTGCGAAGTCCGGATCGTTGGCTTCTTCACCGGGCCAGAACCGGGTGTTGTCGAGCAGCCCAATATCGCCATCGCGCAGGATGCCGATAGACTGCTCAACCACAGGGCCAGCGACTTCGGGGATGAACATGATCTCTTTGCCGACAACGCTTTCCACATCGCCGATGACCATGCTGGTGGACAGTACGGACGAACGTTGCCCCTTGGGGCGGCCAAAGTGGGCGAGCAGCAGGACCTTGGCCCCGCGCTCGCTCAATTCGAGGATGGTCGGCTTCACCGCCTCGGCCCGGGTCAGATCGGTGGCCGATCCATCCTTCATCGGAAGGTTGAGATCGACCCGAACCAGCGCGACCTTACCGGTCACATTGCCCAGATCGTCGCCAAGATCATCAAGCGTCTTGAAAGCCGCCATCGCCGCCTATCCCTTTGCTTTGCTTAGAGGAACGTCGCCATGACACCGGCGGTGTCGATCATGCGGTTGGAGAAGCCCCACTCATTATCGTACCAGCTGACGACACGGGCGAGCTTGCCTTCCATCACGCTGGTTTCGAGGCTGTCCACGGTGGAGCTCGCCGGGTGGTGGTTGAAATCGCTGCTGACCAGCGGATCGGCGGTGTAGTCGAGAACGCCCTTCATTGGGCCTTCCGCGGCCGCTTTCAGCGCGGCGTTGAGCTCTTCAACCGACGTGTCGCGGCCCGGCGTAAAGACGAGGTCAACAAGGCTGACATTCGGCGTAGGCACACGGACCGACGACCCGTCGAGCTTACCCGCCAAATCTGGCAGCACCAGACCAACCGCGCGCGCGGCGCCGGTGGTGGTCGGGATCATGTTCTGCGCGCCGCCACGAGCGCGGCGCATATCGCCGTGCATCTGGTCCAGCATACGCTGATCGTTGGTGTAGGAGTGGATCGTGGTCATAAAGCCGCGCTCAATACCCACGGTGTCGTGCAGCACCTTGGCCACCGGCGAAAGGCAATTTGTGGTGCAGCTCGCGTTGGAGACAATAACGTCGTCAGCGGTCAGCGTTTCGTGGTTCACGCCGTAAACGATGGTGGCCGATACATTTTTGGCCGGGGCCGAGATAAGCACGCGCTTGGCACCCGCTTTCAGGTGCGGCTCAGCGGCTTCGTGACTCTGGAAGAAGCCGGTGCATTCAAGCACGATGTCGACGCCTTGGGCGGCGTGCGGCAGGTTGCCTGGGTCACGCTCGCTTGTGACGGCAATGCTCTTGCCGTTCACGATAATCGCGCCATCCGCGACCTCAACAGTGCCGGGGAAGCGGCCATGGGTGGAATCGTACTGGAACAGCAGCGCGTTCGACTTGGTGTCCGCCAGATCGTTGATTGAGACGAGGTCCAGATCGTGATCGCTGCGCTCCAGAATAGCGCGCGCGACGAGACGCCCTATGCGTCCGAAACCGTTGATGGCAACTTTGGTAGCCATGAAAGAAACTCCTGCTTATGCGTTCAATTGACTGGTAATTTTTGAAACGACCGCGTCGGTCGTGAAGCCGAAATGGGCGAACAGATCTTTGGCCGGGGCCGATCCGCCGAACGTGTCGATCCCGATGTTGAGACCATCTGATCCGGTGTAGCGTTGCCAGCCGAAGGTGCTGGCCGCCTCGAGGCTCACGATCAGTGCGTCCGTTGGCAGGAGATCGGCTTTGTACGCCTCATCCTGCTCGTCAAACAATTCGGTGCAGACCATGGAGACGACATCGGTGCCGATGCCCTGTTGTTCGAGAGCCTTGGCGCTTTCCAGCGCGAGGCCAACTTCCGAACCGGTGGCAAGGATCACGACCTTGCGGTCCGCTTCGGCCGATTTGGCGCGATAGCCGCCTTTAGCCGACACGTTCTCTTCTGCCGCTTCGAGGCGGTATTGCGGCAAGCCCTGTCGCGAGAGCGCAAGGATGGTTGGCCGTGTCTTTTGCTCCAGCGCCACCTGCCAACACTCGGCGGTCTCGACCGCGTCTCCCGGACGCATGACCAGCACGTTGGGCATAGCGCGCAAGGACGCGAGATGCTCGATCGGTTGGTGCGTTGGCCCATCTTCGCCAAGGCCGATGGAATCGTGCGTCATCACGTAGATAACACGCGCTTCCTGAATAGCGGAAAGCCGGATCGCGCCGCGAGCGTAGTCGGTGAAGACCAGGAAGGTACCGCCATACGGAATAACACCGCCATGCAGCGCCATGCCGTTCATAGCCGCGGCCATGCCAAACTCGCGAATGCCGTAATAGACATAACGGCCAGCGTAATTGTCGGCGGTGAACGGTCCGATATCGCCCGCTTTGGTGTTGTTCGATCCGGTCAGGTCCGCGCTGCCACCGATTGTGTCGGGAAGCCGCGGGTTGATCTCAGCCAACGTCATTTCGCTCGCCTTGCGGCTTGCAACGTTTGCGGGATCCGCAATCAGCGAGGCGACATAGTCCTCCATCGCGTTGCCATGCGGCAGGTCGCCCGCCATGCGGCGCGTAAACTCGTCTTTGTGTTCCGAAGCCTCTAGCCGGGCACTCCAAGCGGCGGATGTTTCCGAGCCGCGCGCACCAACCTCACGCCAATCCGAGATGATGTCACTCGGCACTTCAAACGGCCCAGACGTCCAGCCCAGCTCCTTACGGGTGCGAGCCACTTCCTCTTCGCCCAAAGCCGCGCCGTGGGTGGCGCTTGTGCCTTGTTTGGTCGGGGCGCCCTTCCCGATCACAGTGCGGCACGCGATCAGAGAGGGGCGTGGATCAGCCTTGGCTTCCTCCATCGCGCGGTCGATTTCGGCGAAGTCGTGGCCGTCGCACTCGCACACATGCCAGCCTGTGGCCGCGTAACGAGCTTTGATATCTTCGCTGGTCGAAAGATCAGTCGCGCCGTCAATGGTGATGCGGTTATCGTCCCAAAGTACGTTCATGCGCCCCAGATGGAGGTGCCCGGCAAGGCCAATCGCCTCGTGATTGATGCCTTCCATCAAGCAGCCATCGCCCGCGATCACCCAGGTCCGGTGATCCACCAGTTCATCACCAAAGACAGCGTTGAGGTGACGTTCCGCCATCGCCATGCCGACCGCCATCGCGAGGCCCTGACCCAGCGGCCCAGTTGTGCATTCAACACCGTCCAAAAGGAAATTCTCTGGGTGGCCCGCACACGGGCTTCCCAATTGGCGGAAATTGCGGATATCCTCCATCGTCGGGCGAGCATAACCCGTGAGATGGAGCAGCGAATAGATCAGCATCGAGCCGTGTCCGGCCGACAAGACGAAGCGATCGCGATCCGCCCAGTCCGGCTGGATAGGGTTGAATTTCAGGTGGTTGGAGAACAACACAGTCGCAACATCCGCCATTCCCATCGGCATGCCGGGGTGACCGGAATTAGCGGCTTGAACCGCGTCCATGGAAAGTGCGCGAATGGCGTTGGCCATCGGGGCCATGCGGGCTGCGTCTACAGTCATGGGCTTTGCGTGATGCCTCCAAGTGTTCGAGCGCCGCCGCTATGTTCAATGGCGGGCCCGAGCCCGTCGAACGGCGGTAACACTCGGCGCCATTCTCGGGGACGATTCGATCCGATTGCGTCCTGCTGCGCTCGCCATTGCTGAGGGCTGAGGCAAGGTCAACAGCGTGGTCGATTTGCCGGTGCAGAGCACTTATCAACAGCACCGCCCAAATCTTTGCCTTGGCAGACCTTTCTTGGTAACGCGCCTGCATGGCGGAGAGCCGAATTGATCGAGCCTTGGCGCGCATCGAAGCCGCGCTGTCGCGGATAGACGCCGCGCACAAAAGCGCCGTTGCCCAGAAGACGGCCAAAGACGCCGAAACGGGTGCCCATAGCTCGGGCCGCGTCATGGAGTTGGTCAACACCCACGAAAAGCTACGTGAAGAGGTTGCTGACACACTGCGCGACCTCGATAGCTTGATCGGCGAATTGGAAGGCTAAGGCGCTGATATGCCCGAAGTTGCGATCAAGATTGGCCCACGGACCTATCAGGTGCGTTGCGGCGAAGGTGAGCAGGAGCGGATTTCCGCGCTCGGCGCAATGATCGCGGAGAAATACGCTTTGTTGGGCCAGTCGCGCGCGCCCCAGGAAGCGCAAAACTTGCTGTTCACCGCGCTTTTCATGGCCGACGAGTTGTCCGAAGCTCACAACGAGGCCGACAAGGCCTATCGCAAGGCAAAATCGGCGAAGGATGAACTCGAAGCCTCGCTCTCCAAGGTTCAACACGAACAATCGCGCAGCGGCGGCAAGAAAGCCGAATTGCGCGCGGAAATCGAGACCCTGAAGAAAGCTGAAGCGCAGGCGCGCGAAGAGATCCAATCGCTCAAAGCCGATCTGACCGCCCTGCGCGAAGCGAACGAGCATCAGCACGATCTGTTTGGCGCGCCCGTCGACGAAAACGCGGTGGCGAGCGGGCTCGAACGGATCGCCGAGAGGGCCGAAGCCGCGGCCAACGCCATGGAAGAAGCGGCTCACTAAGGCGTTAATGATCTCAGCGGCTTGAAGGCTGATCCTCGCTGTCTTATCTGTATTCATGGCGGGGCTGCCCGGCACGAGCCGATTGAATATCCCTGAGGCTATAAGCATTTCCTAGGGAGCTGTCCCTGTCTTGGCTCACCAGTTCGGCTGTGGGGCTGGGATACACGGCGCCCACCTGACGTTTTCGCGTCAGAGGATTTCTCTGGCAACGACCCATGGTGGTCCCGTCATGAGTCATTTTTTGTGCACGCGCCTCCGGGCGCGCTCCTCGCTCGACGTCCTCCGGCGAATCTTCGCCTACGGACACGCTGCGGGCGGGCGGTCGCCCTTGCGGCCCTTTCGGGCCGTTTCATTCTCGTCATTGCGAGGAGCGCAGTGACGCGGCAATCCATGGATCAAACCATCAAAAAATCAGAACTCCGAAAAACTCTTCGCGCCGCACGCCGCGCCCATGTTGCCGCGCAGCCAGAATCGATCCGAGCGCTGTTGTTCAACACGCCCCCTCGTCCGTTGCAGGCGACTGTCACTGAGGGTGCGGTCATAGGCCTGTACCACGCGACGCCTTACGAAGCGCCCGCCGCGAGTTACGCGCGGTTCTTCAAAGAGGCGGGCCACACGATCGCCCTGCCCCGTTTTGCGGATGAGAAAGCGAGCATGGAATTTGCCGAGTTCACCGATCCCTTCGCTGAGACGGATCTCGAAACCGGACCTTTCGGACTGAAACAACCCGGAGAAGCGGCCTCGTCGCTCGTACCCCACGTCCTGTTCATCCCTCTGGTTGGCTTTACCGCCTCGGGCCAACGCCTTGGCCAGGGTGGTGGGCATTATGATCGCTGGCTGGCGGAACATCCGGCGAGCCAAAAGATTGGTCTGGCGTGGGACATCCAGCTGATCGAGCCGGACAACGCCCTGCCCTTAGAACCCCATGACATCGCTCTCGACGCGGTGATCACTCCTACTCGGATGTATGGAAACCTGTAATGCGTGAGACCCCCACCTGGCGAATTCCGATCGGCATCATCGGCCTGTTTATCGCGCTGATGGTCTACGGCGTGCTGATCGCAGTGTATCTTTCCGAAATGATCGGCGCCTGGCCCGGCTGGGCGCAAACGGTGACATACGTCATCCTGGGTATTGTATGGCTGCTTCCACTGGGGCGTTTTCTGATCTGGATGGAAACCGGCAGCTGGTCGCATCCGGACAAGAAATAGCCTACACACGACACAACGGCGCATCCGATAGCCAATTCATCCGATGTAGGAAATTTCCCAAGTGGCGCGAGTGACGGGACTCGAACCCGCGACCCTCGGCGTGACAGGCCGATACTCTAACCAACTGAGCTACACCCGCGCATTTGAGCGGCTAGCGCCTCTTGGGAGACGCGCCTCTAAGGCAGTGTGTTGAGGCTGTCAACGCACTGTGAGGCGCTTTTTTGAACTTTATTTCACACCTCACTCAGACAGCAACAAGACGGGGGTCTCGATCACCTTTTTGATGTCTTGAATGAAGCTCGCCGCGTCATACCCGTCGACCACGCGGTGGTCGCACGAAATCGAGATGTTCATCAGTTTGCGCTTTTCGACACGCTCGACGCCATCCGAACCAGTGACAAACATCGGGCGCTCGACGATCCGGTTGGGTCCGATAATCGCGACTTCGGGACGGTTGATAACCGGCGTGGTCGCCACTCCGCCCAGCGGGCCGAGCGAGGTGATCGTGAGCGTCGAGCCCGAAAGCTCTTGTGACTTGGCCGATCCATCGCGCGCGGCACTGGCCAGACGGCCAATCTCGGTCGCAAGTTGCCACAGATTGCGCTTCTCAGCCTCGCGGATGACGGGGACGATCAGGCCGGTGTCGGTCTGTGTCGCCATGCCCAGATGCACCGATCCATGGCGCGTGACGACGTTCGCCTCGTCATCGTAACGCGCGTTGATCATCGGATATTCGGGCAGTGTCTTGCAGATGGCCGTGATCAACAGCGGCAGCATGGTCAGCTTGGGCTTGGAACCCCGGTTCGCGTTCAGATCACCACGCATCCGCTCAAGCTCGGTCACGTCGCATTCTTCGACATAGGTGAAGTGCGGGATGTGACGCTTTGAGGCGGCCATGTTCTGCGCGATGCGTTTGCGCAGGCCAATGACCTTGATTTCTTCATCGGCGCGCGTGCCGCCAGCGGGCGAAAAACCGCCGCTGGAATTGTAGGCAAGGAATTGGTCAAGATCGCCGTGGCGCACGCGGCCGTCCTCGGCGGGTTTCACTTGGGCAAGGTCAACGCCGAGAGCTTTGGCACGCTGGCGAACCGCGGGGCTGGCCAGGACTTTGGCCGCCGGGGTCGCTGGTGCGGGGGCTGGCGTTGTCGCGGGGGCGGGGGCTGGAGCGGGAGCCGGTTCGAAAGCCGCCTCAACCACGGGTTCAGGAGCGGGCGCCACGTCTTGCGTCGGTGCAGGCTCATCCTGCTCAGGATCATCCTGCTCAACCTCGATCACCAGCAGCATCGATCCAACCGCAATCGTGTCGCCAAGATCGCCCGCCACTTCGAGCACTTTGCCCGTCACCGGGCTTTCAATGTCGATCGTCGCCTTGTCGGTCATGACGTCGACCAAATGCTGGTCTTCCTCAACCGCATCGCCGACCTTCACGTGCCATTCGACGATCTCCGCCTCGGCCACGCCTTCGCCCACATCGGGCATGTTGAAAGTGAATTTTGCCATATCGTCAGATCATCCTGTCAGGCGCGTTACTTGCGAAAGGCTTGCAGCAAAAGGTCGATCTGCTTGACAGTGTCAAGCGTATCTGAACCGCAATTTCGCCCTTCAACATCCTGTTTTCACGCCGTTATTGCCCAAAAGTCCTTGCTTGACACTTTTCCAACCTCGATCGCGTTTCGGCGGCCTTTTGTCATCCCGCCATGCACCCAATCGGGCGAGTAGGAAAGCGCCGGTCATCAGTCCTTCAAAATCGTGTCCAGCGCCTCGCCAATGCGGACGGGGCCGGGGAAATAGGCCCACTCAAGGCTGTGTGGATAAGGTGTGTCAAAGCCGGTGACGCGTTCGACCGGCGCTTCGAGGTGGTAAAAACACCGTTCGGTGACCAGCGCCGACAATTCGGCGCCAAAACCGCTCGTGCGGGTCGCTTCGTGGACGATCAGGCATTTGCCGGTCTTTTTGACCGATGCCTCAATCGCTTCGATGTCGAGCGGGACCAGCGTGCGCAAGTCCAAAATGTCGGCTTCGATCCCCTTGGCCTCGCACACCGCCTCTGCGACGTGGACCATCGTGCCATAAGCCAGCACGGTCACTTGCTCTCCCTCCGTCACATGGCGCGCTTTGCCCAGCGGGATTTTGTAATACCCTTCGGGCACCACTGAGTCCTTGTGCTTCTTCCACGGCTCGACCGGCTTGTCGTAATAGCCGGAAAACGGTCCGTTATAGATCCGCTTGGGCTCAAAGAAGATCACCGGATCGTTGTCTTCGATGCAGCTGATCAGCAGGCCCTTGGCGTCGTAAGGCGTCGCCGGGATCACCGTTTTGAGGCCCGCCACGTGGGTGAACAGGCTTTCGGGCGATTGCGAGTGCGTCTGGCCGCCGAAAATCCCGCCGCCAAACGGCGAACGCACCGTCAGCGGCGCGATATATTCGGTGGCCGAACGATACCGCAGCCGCGCCGCTTCGGAAATCAGCTGATCAAGGCCGGGATAGATGTAATCGGCGAACTGAATCTCAGGCACGGGCCTGAGGCCATAGGCCCCCATCCCCACCGCGACGCCAATGATGCCGCATTCGCTGATCGGCGTGTCGAAGACGCGGGTCTTACCGTGTTTTTCCTGAAGGCCGGCGGTGCAGCGGAAAACGCCGCCGAAATAACCGACATCTTCGCCCATGATGATCACATCGTCGTCACGCTCCAACATGGTGTCGAGCGCTTCGTTGATCGCCTCGATCATATTGAGGCGGCGTCCATTTACCATGGAGGTGTCTTGGGCGCTTTCTTGGACTTGTGTACTCATTTTCCGGCAAAGTCCTTCGGGTGCTGGTTCGGCCATTTGACCTTGCGCTCGCGCGTGGCCTGTTCGGCTTGCTCTTCAAGGTGCCACGGCAGCTCTTCGAACACGTCTTCGAACATGGTGTGGAAAGGATGGTGCAGGCCATGGCCCAGGATGCCGTTCTTCTCGGCCTCCTTGGTGGTCGCTTTGACCTTGTCGGCGCATTCCTTGTCCATCGCGGCCTGACGATCCTCGTCCCATTCGCCGATGGCGATGAGGTGGTCCTTTAAGCGCATGACGGGATCACCAAGCGGCCATTCCTTCTGTTCTTGCGCGCTGCGATAGCCGCTGGGATCATCGGACGTGGAGTGCCCTTCGGCGCGGTAGGTGAAGTATTCGATCAAGGTGGGCCCAGCGTTGGCGCGCGCGCGGTTGGCGGCCCACGCTTGCGCGGCGTAACAAGCGAGCGCGTCGTTGCCGTCCACTCGCAGGCCGGCGAGGCCATAGCCCAGAGCGCGCGCGGCAAAGGTGGTGCGTTCGGCCCCGGCAAAGCCCGAAAAGCTCGAAATCGCCCACTGGTTGTTGATCACGTTGAGGATCACCGGCGCGTTGTAAACGGTCGCAAAGGTGCAGGCCGAGTGAAAGTCGCCCTCCGCCGTTGAGCCCTCGCCCACCCAGGTTGCCGCAATCCGGCTGTCGCCCTTGATCGCGCTCGCCATCGCCCAGCCCACCGCTTGCGGGGTTTGCGTCGCGAGATTGCCGGAAATGCTGAAAAAGCCGTGTTCGCGGCTCGAATACATGATGGGGAGCTGGCGGCCCTTCAGCTTGTCACCTTTGTTCGAATAGATCTGGTTGATCATCTCGATCATGGGATAGCCGCGCACCAGAAGGATGCCCTGCTGGCGATAGCTGGGGAAGACCATGTCATCGCTGGCAAGCGCCATGGCGGCGGCCACGGAAGTCGCCTCTTCGCCGGTGCACTTCATGTAGAACGATGTCTTGCCCTGACGCTGACCGCGGAACATGCGTTCATCAAACGCGCGCACCATCGCCATATGGCCGAGCATCGTGCGCAGAGTGTCGGGTTCAAGCTTGGGGTCCCAGGGGCCCTGCGCCTTATTGTCATCGCCCAGCACACGGACGAGGCCATAGGCAAGGTCTTTCATATCCTCAGGCTTGGCGGTTTCGTCCGGGCGCGGCGTGTCGCCGGGCTGGCCGATCTGAATATCGCTGAAATCGGCGGTGTCGCCGGGCCGGAACTTGGGTTCGGGCACGTGCAGCGCCAATTTTGGGCGGTTACCCCCTGTTCCGGGCGTTGGGTTGGCCGGATCGGCCATAAGCGTTCTCTCCCCACAGATGCGTCTGTTAAGAGGGGTTAGGACCGCTTTTCAAAGCGCGTCAAGCGCAGCCGATCACACCGCAACGGGGGCCTTGATCGCAGGGCAAGGCGCGTAATCATGGACCACGAAATCCTCTATTCGGTAGTCGAATATTGTTTCGGGCTTTCGGGTGATTTCCAAAGTGGGGTTGCCTTGGGGCGCGCGAGTCAGTTGTTCTTCGATCAAATGGTCGTGATTGAGGTAAAGGTGCGTGTCGCCGCCCATCCACACCAGCTCACCCGGTTCCAGACCGGTTTGCTGCGCCATCATCCGGGTCAACAGCGCGGCGGACCACAGGTTGAACGGCAGGCCCAAGGCGACATCGCAGCTGCGCTGATAGAGCAGGCAGTTGAGGCGGTCCCCCGCCACGTGGAACTGATAGGTCTTGTGGCACGGCGGCAGCGCCATCTGGTCCAGCTGCGCGACGTTCCAGCCCTCGATAATATGGCGACGGCTTCCGGGACTGGTTTTGAGGCTTTCCACCACCTCGGCGACCTGGTTAACGCCTTCGCCCTTCTCGTACAGCCCATCGGGGCGATAGCGGTAGGTCGGCCAATCGACCCACTGCTTGCCATAAACCGGGCCAAGATCGCCCCAGCGCTTGGCAAACGCCTCATCCTCGGCAATTCGCGCGATAAAAGCGTCGAGCGCGATGTCTTCGCCCGTTTCTTTGACGTAGTTGGCGTGAGGCCAGTCGTTCCAGATCTTCACCCCTTGCAGCACCAGCGGGCGGATGTTGGTATCACCGGTAAGGAACCACAGCATCTCCCGCGTGGCGGCCTTCCAAGACACCCGCTTGGTCGTCAGCAGCGGCATCGCGCCATCGGCCAAATCGAACCGTAATTGCGCGCCAAAGACGGATCGAGTGCCGATCCCGGTGCGATCAACCCGCTCAGACCCCGTCTCCCAAATCTGGCGCATCAGATCGAGATATTGATGTTCGAAGTGCCCGGGGCCGGTCAGCTCAGAGGGAATCGTGTCGGGATGCTTTAGTGATGCCATAACAAATTCTATACGGCGCAAATGCCCGCTTGCCACCCCGGCCATCCACACCTATAGGCGCGCCCCTACCGCAAAAATGCACGTCGTTTTTGCACATTGAGTCGGGAAGTAGCTCAGCCTGGTAGAGCACCGTCTTCGGGAGGCGGGGGCCGGAGGTTCGAATCCTCTCTTCCCGACCATTTTCACCCTGCTCCTTCGAAATCGCGAGCTACGTCGCCAGCAACCCTTGCGGTTCGTCGCCCAAGGCGCGGTCCTGCTGCGCGCTTTCGTAGCGCTGTTTCACAAAATCGAGCATGTCCTGAAGGTCGCTTGTCTCGATATCGCGCATGATGAAGACGATGCGCGAACGCCGATCATCGGACGGCCATTCGGGCAGCAGAGCGGGCGGGTGCCAGATGTGCTGCACGCCGTGGACGACCAGAGGCGTCCCCATCCCTTGCAGATTGATGAGCCCCTTCACCCGCAGCATATTCACGCCTTTGAGCGTGGTGAGCAGGCCGAACCATTCGTCAAAGACTTCAGGCGCCAAAGGTTCGTCAATCGTGATGCAGATCGAGGAAATGCGATCATCGTGACGATTGATATCGTGATGATGATCGTGGTCATGGTGGTCGTGGCCATGATCGCCATGGTCGTGATCGTGCGAATGGCCATGGGCGTGGTGATGATGATGCCCATCGCTATAGGCTTCTTCTTGAAGCCATTTGAGAACGTCCTCGCCCTTCATCTCGGGGTTGAACGCCGCCCCGCCGAACAGGCCCATCAAATCGTCGGACTGATCCGCCACCGATAGGATCCGCGCCGCCGGATTGATGGCGCGAAGACGCTGTTTCAGCGCCGCCACCACACCCGGATCGGCGATATCGGTTTTGCTGACCAGCACCGTGTCCGCCACCGCGGTTTGCTTCAACGCTTCGGGCTGCGCGTCGATCGTCGCGTCACCGTTGACCCCATCAACCAGCGTGATGACCTCGGCCAAGGCGTAGGTTTCGATCAAATCGCCATCGGCCATCACCGTATGGATGATCGGCGCGGGATCGGCGAGGCCGGTGGTCTCGATGATCACCCGGTCAAACCAACGCTTTCCCTCCCTTGAAAAGCGCCAGGGCGCGTCTTTCAGCGTCTTTTGCAGATCGCCCTTGATCGTGCAGCACAGGCACCCGCTCGACATCTCGACGATGGTGTCGTCTGCGTTGCTCCGCGCGATCAGATCATGATCCAGCCCGACCGAACCAAACTCGTTGATGATGACCAACGCCTTGGCCAGATCCGGCTCCTGAATCAGCTTATTGAGCAAGGTGGTCTTGCCCGCGCCCAGAAAGCCGGTGAGCAGTGTGACGGGAATGCGTTTCAAAAGGCGTTAGCTCCTACATACTCTCGCGGATCATGGCTTCGTATTCCTCCGCTGTGGCTTTGCGCGGGGTTGAACGGGCCGAAAGATCCTTCATCGCGTATTCGACCATCTCGGCGATATCGCTTTCCTCGATGCCCATGTCGGCAAGGCCGGATGGAATGCCGATTTCCTTGTTCAGCGCCTCGATAGCGGCGGCCAGATCACCGCCCGGCGGCAGGCCCATTGCCTCGCGCAGGCGGACATATTTCTCTTCGCACACGCTTTCGTTGAAGCGCAGCACGGCGGGTAGGAACACCGCGTTGAGTGTGCCGTGATGCGGGTTGAGGCGGCGGATGCGTCCCGCCGCGTGGCTCATCGCGTGCACCGCGCCCAGCCCCTTCACAAAGGCCAGCGCGCCTTCGGTGGAGCACATCATCATATGCCAGCGCGCGTCGCGATCCGAACCGTCTGCAACCGCCTTGGGCAGCCATTGGACACCCCGGCGCAAACCGTCGAGCGCGATGCCTTCAGCCGGCGGGTTCACGGCGGGCGTCAGGAACGCCTCTATGCAATGCGTGATCGCGTCCATGCCGGTCGCGGCGGTCATGCCGGCGGGCAGGCCCATGGTGAGTTCGGGGTCGCAAATCGCGACCTTGGGAATGAACAGCGGGCTGGCAAAGGTCATTTTGCGCCCGTCTTCAAGGATGATGACAAAGCCAACCGACACTTCCGAACCTGTGCCCGAGGTGGTCGGCACCGCGATCAGCGGCGCGACGCCCTTGATCAGCTTAGCCCCGCCGACGAGCGGATCGTATTGTTCCAACGGGCCGCCGCTGACCGCGAGAAGGCCCACCGCCTTGCCCAAATCCATCGAAGACCCACCGCCCAGCGCGACGATCCCGTCGCAATCGTTCGCGGTATAGAGTTCAAGCGCATCCTTGGTCGCTTCTTCGGTCGGATTGCCGGGCGTTTCATCGTAAACCACCGGGTCAAAGTCCGATCCCATCGCGTCGAGCACGGTCTGCACTACGCCGGCGGCCACCAGCCCCTTGTCGGTCGCAACCAGCGGCCTTGTGATGCCGTTCTGTTTTAACGCCGCCGGGAGCATTTCCAGCGCGCCGAAATCAAAATGCGTGGTGGTCAGGTAAGTCAGTACGGCCATGTGTCGTGAATCCCTCTCTCGTATGAGAGCGTGTTTGGCCGCGCCGTCACGCTAAGGCAACAGCTAACCCGCCGCTTTTTGACCGACCTCAGGCGTCCTCAGGCAGAGGCGTTGCGGGCGCCCATTTGGGAAAGGGATCGTTGAGGTTCCCCCACGCTTCGGGCGTGAATTCATCACCCGGCACAAGGCAATCCTCCAACGCGGCGATGATCGCGTTGCTGTCCATGTTGATCCCGATAAAGACCAGTTCCTGACGGCGATCGCCCCAGGGCTCCTGCCAGTGTTTGACCACCATCTCTTCAAACGTGCCATCATCGGGCCATTGGTTTTTGGGCACCGCGCCCCACCACCGACCCATGCGGCTGACGCTCTTTTGCGTGCCGGCAATGGCGAGTTCGGCGAGGAAATCGGGGCGCGTCGCGGTCCAAAAGTGCCCTTTGGCGCGGATCACGCGGTCGAGATGTTCGCCGGTCAGGAAGCCGTAGAGTTTCTCCGGATCAAACGGACGGCGCGCGCGAAAGACGAAGCTTTCGACGCCATACTCTTCGCTTTCCGGGCGATGACTGGCGAAATCGTACAGCTCTTTGAGCCACAGCGGGTGCTGTTCGGATTGCTGTTCGTCGTACAGGCCGGTGCCAATGATCTCATCCAATTCGACCTTGCTGTGGTCGGATTCGATGATTTTGGCGTCGGCGTTGAGCGAGGCGACGACCTTCTTGACCATCGCCAGGTGATCGGGGCTGACATCCTTGGCTTTATTGACGATGACGACATCGGCGAATTCGATCTGTTCCACCAACAGTCCCACCAGACTGCGCTGATCGTCCTCACCCGCGGTCTCACCGCGCGCCGACAGCAGATCATCGCTCGAATAATCGGACAGCAGGTTCACCGCGTCGACCACGGTCACCATCGTATCAATCTGCGAGACATCGCCAAGCGACTGGCCCTCCTCGTCGCGGAAAGAGAAGGTCGCGGCCACCGGAAGCGGCTCGGAAATGCCGGTGCTTTCAATCACAAGGTAGTCGAACCGACCCTCTTCGGCGAGCGTGCGCACCTCTTTCAGCAAGTCATCGCGCAGGGTGCAGCAGATGCAGCCATTGGTCATCTCAAGCAAGGTTTCTTCCGAACGCGACAGGGTCGCTTCACCGCCGCGCACCAGATCGGCGTCGATGTTCACTTCGGACATATCGTTGACGATCACCGCCACCCGCTTGCCCTCGCGGTTGGAGAGGATGTGGTTGAGCAGCGTGGTCTTCCCTGCCCCCAGAAAGCCGGAAAGGACGGTGACGGGCAGGCGCTTTTCAGGCGGTAAGATAGGGGCGTTCATGTCGGGCTCCGGGAATGATACGAGGTATCATTATGGCGCGGAGCGCGTTTCTTCAATGGCTGGCCGCATTTGCGGAAGACTTAGGTGTAATCGTCAAGGTTCACGCTGGAATGCGGATTGATCACGCGTGGCTCGGGCGCTTTGGGCGCCATCACCTGCATGGCAATCACACCGGTCACGATGGTCAGCGCGCCGAGCCCCAGCGACAAATGCCAGCGCAGCTTTAGAAAATCGGGCGTGGCGTAGCCGAGCGAGCGATCCACCATCGGGCTCAGCATCAGAAACGCACCCAGATAGAGCATCGCCGGGCCGGGCCATTCCCACCCTTCGAGATAAGGAATGAACAAAGCCGCCGCGATCAGGCTGGGCAGGACGGAAAGGATATACGCGCCCGCGCTGGCTTGCTCACCTTTGGCCATCGTTTGCCCCCACCAAACGCCGCCCAGAAAGCTGAAGATCACCGCCGGGTAGACGAAGCCCATGTAGAGCGCGTTGTATTGGTATTGGCTGCCCGAAAGCGCCAGAACGATACACAGGATTTGCGGCAGAAGCCCAGCGTATCCGAGGAAGCGCGCGGCGGGCGTGAGAGAAGTGTTTGAAGCCATCGGCTTTCAAGCGTTTGATTAGATGCACGGTTCCCACCGGAAGTCTGCAAGGATTGGCGGTCCGGTGCGCCGCTCCCTATATCCGCTGAAGACCGGAACACCCCGCCCCCGCAGGTGTTCTGAAATCACAGGCAATTTTCGCCATCTTTCAAGGACCAGACCCCGCTGTGGCCCACGACGACGATAGTTTCGAAAACACCCCCTCCTCGCGCGCCGACCGCTCGCGTGAACGCGCGGTTCCGGCGGGGCGCTTGGCGCGGGTGGGTACGTTCGGGAGGCTGGCTGGCGGTGTTGTCGGCGGCATGGCGGCTGAAGGCGCGCGGCGGCTGGCCAGCGGCGAACGGATTTCGACCCGCGACCTGATCCTCACCCCCGGCAATGTCAAACGCATGACGGACAAGCTCTCGCATCTGCGCGGCGCGGCGATGAAGATGGGGCAGATGATCAGCCTCGATTCGGGCGATTTTCTGCCGCAGGAATTGTCCGACATCCTCGCCCGCCTGCGCGATCAGGCAAACTTTATGCCGACCAAGCAATTGGATCAGGTGCTGCGTTCTGAATGGGGCAGCGATTGGCGCAAACAATTCAAGTGGTTCAACCCGCGCCCCATCGCCGCCGCCTCTATCGGACAGGTCCACAAGGCGATGACCCGCGATGGTCAGGAGCTGGCGATAAAGGTCCAGTATCCCGGCGTGGCCAAAAGCATCGACAGCGATGTCGACAACGTCATGACGCTTCTGAAGGTCGCTGGCTTCGCCCCGCCCGAACTGGAGATGGACAAGCTGCTCGACGCGGCCAAAAAGCAGCTCCACGAAGAGGCCGATTACCAACGCGAAGGCGAACAGATGCGCCTGTATCGCGATCAACTGGCGGATTTGCCCGGCTTTGTGGTGCCTGAACTGCACGAAGGCCTGACGCGCGGTTCGATCCTCGCGATGAGTTTCGAAGAGGGCGTCGCGATTGAGAAACTCGAAGACGAACCAGCGGAAAAGCGCGATCAGATCTTTGGCAACCTGCTTGAACTGGTGAGCCGTGAATTGTTCGATTTCGGCGTCATGCAGACCGATCCCAACTTCGCCAATTTCCGCTATCGCCCGTCGACCGGAGAGCTGATCCTGCTCGACTTTGGCGCGTGCCGCGCGGTCGATCCGGCGGTGTCGAACGGCTACCGCAACATGCTGATCGCTGGGCTTGAAGGCAATCGCGACGACGTGCGCGAGGCCACGATCGAAGCGGGCTTTATGATGCCCATCGTCGTCGAAAAGCACCCCGAAAGCGTCAACAAGATGATCGATATCGTGATCGATCAAATGCGCGCGGACGCGCCGTTTGACTTCGCTGACCGAGGCTTTGTCCATATCATCCGCGAAGAAGGTTTCGCAATCGCGCAGGACAAGGACACCTGGGCCTTCCCACCGATTGAAACCCTGTTCGTACAGCGCAAGGTCAGCGGCATGGCGTTGCTCGGCACGCGATTGAAAGCCAGAGTCAACGTGCGGCGAATGGTTGAAGGGATCTTGGCAACGACCTCCCCCATGCCGGTGGACAAGGCGGCCTGATTAACCGCGCTAGATCGGTTTAGAGTAACCGCCGCGGCCCGTTTCTTTCGGTGTCGCGGAGGGCCTTACTCTTCGATAACGCCGGAAAGCAGAGGATCAAGCCAACCTATTTCATCGATGCGCTTGGAAAAGCGCAATGCCCCCTTAAGCGTATGGTGGCCTGCATCGTAGAAATTCTTGCTTAGATCGTCTTCGATGATCGCGCAGCGGCGCTGTTCAGCTTGGCAAATGTAGTCGGTCCGATCCAGCATCACAATTTGCGGATACCGCACTACGGCTCGCTTGATCGCTTCATCGTATTTTCGGTCTTCGAGCGGTCGTGGTTGTAGTGTTGTTTCGTAGCCTGCGGCGTTCACGCGTTCGGCGATAGCAGACGGCTCTGTCATCCCTGCCCATTGTTCTTCCAGCACAAGCTTGTCGGCCAATGTCATCCGGCCACTGCCGTAGATCGGCTGCTCGAAAAGGAGCGGCACGATACCGACCCGTTTGCCGTCCTTGAGCATCCGACCGACTGCATCTTCGATTGCGTCCTCGTCGCCCGGCCAATATCGCGAAGCGATCAAGACGATATCGGCGTTCCGATAATTCGGTGATTCATAGAGACGTGCGTCGAATTGAGATATCTGCATCCCAAACCGCGCCAACTGCACGCGCGATTCATATCCCGATTGGGCAATGACATTGTAGATATCCTTCGAATGGGAATTCCCAACAATCAGGAGTTTAGCGCGCTCATCATCGAGGTCGAACCATGATTCTGTATCGCTCTCGTTGCGTATAAAGCCGTAGTCGCCTTCACCCGTCTTGGTCCGAAGAAGCGTCCAGCTTTCCTTCTGCAGTGCGCGATTATCAGGATTCCACGCCAAAACGGGGCTTTGAAAACGTTGCTCAATTGAGCGCCCCTCGAACCCGCCCGTTGCGATCCCGGCAAAGCCAAGCGCAGCGATCCCCCCCAAAACCGCGGCGCTAAGCGCAAAAACCTGTTTTCGTGTCAGGAAGTCGCGCTTGCGGAAGGGAGCCTCGACGAACCGCCAGCTGAACCAGGCGGCCCCAATGGATATCAGTGCCAGAGCAGCAAGCATGGTTTCGGGCGGATCAATGTAATAGTTGCGCGCTGCAGCGAGCAGCGGCTGATGCCAAAGATAAGCGCTGTAGGATATCAGCCCGATCCCGACAAAAACACGCCACGTAAGGATCGTATAGGCCAGCGTGCCTTTTGCAGCGCACATGATAATCAACACAGAGCCAAGAACCGGCGCAACCGCGTACACACCGGGAAAAGGGAGTGTATCGTCCAAGAAGGCGACCGAAAGTCCAATCAGAGCGATGCCAGAAAGAGCCAACACTTGCTGCAACCAAGACTTACGTTCAGGAGCCGCGCCGCTTAATATCAGCGCAGGAATAGCGCCGGCCAACAATTCCCAAGCGCGTGTAGGGAGCATGTAAAATGCCAACGGCAAGTCTTTGGAGTTGACATACTCAGCAAGGCCAAAGCTCAAAACCAACCCGGCGACCATCAAGGCCAGAACCCATTTGCGGCCAATAAACCAGATCATCGCCATCAGGACCGGAAAGATCACATAGAATTGCTCCTCGACCGCCAAACTCCACGTGTGCAACGTCAGCTTCAGTTCGGCAGCGCGATCAAAATAGTCGGTCGAAAGGTAAAACTCGACGTTCGAGACAAAGGCCGCGATCGAAACAAGACTGCGTGAGTATTCAACGAATTCCTTCGGCAAAAGCGCAAACCAGGCCAGAATAAAACTGGCGAGGATGACGAAGAACAGCGCGGGGAGAATTCTGCGCGCGCGGCGTTCGTAAAACTGCGCAATGCTAAATCGCTCTTCCGTGAGTTCTTTGGCGATAATGGATGTAATCAGGTATCCGCTGATCACAAAGAACACATCGACGCCAACGAAACCGCCCGCGAACCCCGGAATAGACGCGTGGTAAAGGATAACTGGCAGAACCGCGAGAGCGCGCAGTCCGTCAATCTCTTGTCTGTATTGCAAAATTACCCCCTGGCCCGGCGATGTCGTTAGCCGCCCGCCCTAATTCTGACAACCAACTCCTCGCCAGGGAGTACCAGACTGAAACGAAGGTTGCCTAAGCGGCTCGTTCCTCCTTACAATTTCGCTATGCCGATACTCCGTCACACTGAAATCGCTGTGCTTTTCGTATGTCTGGGCAATATTTGCCGCTCGCCGATGGCGGAAGGCGCTTTTCGCAAGGCTGCGGCCGATGCGGGCCTTGATTGCGAGGTCGATTCGGTCGGCACGGCGGGGTACCACATCGGCGAAGCGCCCGACCCGCGCGCCATTGCTACTGCAAAGTTACACGGGGTTGATATCAGCGATGCGCGAGGGCGGCAGTTGGAGGCGGCTGACTTTGAGCGTTTTACGCATATTCTCGCGCTCGACACGGCTAACTTGACCGGGGTGAGAGCGCGAGCTCCAGCTGATGCGCGCGCCGAAGTGTCGCTCTTAATGGACGCGGTTCCAGGCCGCGAAGGCGACGCTGTGGCTGATCCCTATTACGGCGACGAAAGCGATTTTGAGAAAGCGTGGAGCGAGATTGAGAATGCGGTCCGGCATATCGTCTCGCGACTGCGGAACGAAGGCGTCTGACACGCCAACTTTCTGGACCTACCCGCCGCGCAACAGCTGCACGCCCCAATCGCGTTCAAACAGATAAAGCAGGATCCGCGCCGCCTCGCCGCGCTCTGACGTAAGCCCGCCATCGCGTTCGATCAAAAGGCGCGCATCGGCGTGGGCTGCGGGGAGAAGGCGTTGGACCTGTTCCAGATCCGCGATGCGAAACGCCGCTTCGCCCGATTGGCGCGTGCCCAGCAATTCGCCGCCGCCGCGCAGTTCGAGGTCTTTTTCCGCCAGATCAAAACCGTCTTGCGAGTCTTTCACATAGGTGAGGCGCTTCTTGCCGGTTTCGGAGAGTTCATCACCGCGCAGCAGCACACAGCGGCTTTTCTCCGAGCCCCGCCCCACACGGCCGCGCAACTGGTGGAGTTGCGCGAGGCCGAAGCGTTCGGCCTGCTCGATCACCATCAGCGTGGCGGAGGGCACATCAACGCCGACCTCGATCACCGTGGTCGCGATCAACAATTTGGCCTCGCCGCTGGCGAAGCGTTCCATGTTGGCGTCTTTGATCTCAGGGTGGAGCTGTCCGTGGACCATCACGACATCGTCGCCAAACCCCTCTTTCAGTTCGGCGTAGCGCGCTTCGGCGGCGGCGATATCGGCTGTTGCGATCGATCCGTTGGCCTCGCGCACCATCGGGCAGACCCAATAGGCCTGTTGCCCGGTCGCCAGATGCCGACCCATTGCCGCCACCATCTCTTCGGAGCGCCCTTGCGGGAAGACCAGCGTTTCAATCGCCTGTCGTCCGGGCGGCAGCTCATCAAGGCGGCTCACATCCATTTCGCCATATTGCGCAAGAGTGAGCGAGCGCGGGATCGGGGTTGCGGTCATCGCCAGCGTATGCGGCGCGCGCCGGCCCTTCCCCGCCAGTGCCAGACGCTGCGCGACGCCAAAGCGGTGCTGTTCATCAATCACCACAAGGCCCAGATCCTTGTAATTGACCGTGTCCTGAAAGATCGAATGCGTGCCCACCAGAATGTCGATCGACCCATCAAGCAGGCCCATAAGGATGCTCTCGCGCTCCTTGCCCTTTGCCCGGCCCGTGAGCAGCGCGACTTCCACGCCGGTGGGCGCGGCCATTTGGCGCAGGGTCTCAAAATGCTGGCGCGAAAGGATTTCGGTCGGAGCGAGCAGCGCGGCCTGTTTGCCCGCCTCGCACGCGATTAGCATCGATGCGAGCGCGACCACCGTCTTACCCGCGCCCACATCGCCTTGAAGCAAGCGCAGCATCGGCGCTTCTTGCTGAAGGTCGCCCTCGATCTCGGCAATCGAGCGCTTCTGCGCGCCGGTCATCTCGAACGGTAGGTCCAGCTTGGCCCGCAAAGACCCATCGCCAACAAGCGCCTGCCCCTTGCGGCGCCGGCTGTCCGCTTTCACCAGCAACAGCGCGAGCGAATTGGCGAGCAGTTCGTCATAGGCCAGTCGGGCGCGCGCGCTCTCGTTCGGCCCCTGATGCGCCGCCTTCATTGCCTCGCCCCAGCTTGGCCAACCTTCGGCAGCAAACTGGCCCGGTTCGATCCATTCGGGCAGGTCGGGCAAGCGTTCGAGCGACTGTTCCACCAGCGATCCCACGCGCGGCTGAGTCAACCCTTCGGACAGGCGATAGACCGGCTCCGTCATGCGCCCCATATGGGCGGCGCTTTCCTTCTCGACATGGTCAGGATGGACGATCTGGAGCATATCGCCATAGCGATCCAACCGCCCCGCGACCCAGCGCTTTTCACCCACGGGAAGCTGTTTCTTCGCGGTGTAGGACGCGCGCCCGAAATAGGTGAGCGCGGCGATATTGCCGACCTCATCCTGCGCCAGCACCCGGTAAGGCCCGCGTCCCGGATTATACGGCGCGCGGTGTTCGGTTGGGGTCAGCGCGACGATCACCTGCTCGCCCTCCGCGCCTTCGTCCAGATTGGCGATTGCGCGGCGGCTCACGAAGCGTTCGGGCAGATGGTAAGCAACGTCCTTGACCGTGGTCAGCCCCAATTTCTCCAGCGGTTTGGCCAGTTTCGGCCCAACGCCTTCAAGCGTCTTGGTCTCGGCAAAAATCGGGTTGAGGATATCGGGACGCATCGTTCGGGATCGCTACCATCCAATTGGCGCAAAGACGAGTTGATGAATGGCGTCCAGCGCACTAATCCACATGGCCATGGTTATCACCGACGCATCCGAGCCGCCCTCCTTCGAAGACCGCCTGGCCCGCGCCAAGTTTCGCGCCTGGCACCGCGGCACGCGTGAGGCCGATTATATGATCGGCGGCTTCTTCGATCGCTATTCGAGCGAATGGGGCGAAGACGAACTGGTCTGGTTCGAAGATCTGCTGGCCGAAGACGATGTCGACATCATGGCCTGGGCGCTCAAAACCCAAGACGTGCCCGAACGGTTTGAGGGCGAGCTGATCGAGGTGATGATGAAGCTCGACTACGTGGATATTCCGCGCTAGGCGCAGCGCCCTTTTGGCGTTTACGCGCCGAAAATCTGCTCCTTTTGAGCCCCGTGCGGGAACGCGCGGGGCTGTTGCCGTTTGAGAACCTATCCATGCCTGACCTCTCTCGCATCCTTTCCGCCGCTCAGCCGCTGACGCTTTCTTCGATGCCGCGCGGCGCGGTGCCGCTGGTGTTGAGTGATCTGGCACGCGCCGCGAAACAGCGCGCGGTGTTCATTGCGGCGGACGATGCCTCAATGCGCAGCGTGGCCGAGGCGGCGCGCTTCTTTGCGCCCGAGGTCGAGGTGCTGGAGTTTCCGGCGTGGGACTGCCTTCCCTACGACCGCGCCAGCCCTGCGCTTTCGGTCAGCGCGGCGCGGCTCTCCGCGCTGTTCAAGCTGCAACACCCAACCGGCGGCTCGCAATTGCTGGTCACCACGGTCAACGCCGCGCTGCAACGCGTGCTGACCCCGTTCCGCATCCGCGAGAACGCGAAGGGATTTAAGCCCGGTGTCACCATCGGGCATGACAGCTTGGCCGCGCTTCTCACCCGCCAAGGTTACACTCGCACCGACACAGTCGTGGACCACGGCGAGTTTGCGGTGCGTGGTTCGATTGTCGACATCTTCCCCTCCTCGCTCGACGAAGGCCTTCGGCTCGATTTCTTCGGAGACGAATTGGAAAGTCTTAGACTTTTCGATCCTTCCACACAGATGTCGACGGGGCGGCTGGAAAACCACCTGCTGCTCCCCGCCTCCGAAGCGCTGCTCGACGATGAAACAATCAAGCGTTTCCGCAGCCGTTACCGCGAAATGTTCGGCGCCAACGCCACGCAGGACCCGCTTTACGAAGCGGTGAGCGATGGCCGGCGATTGGCGGGTATGGAGCATTGGCTGCCGCTATTCGAAGAGAAGCTGGCGACTTTGTTCGACCACCTTGCGAAAGACGATGTGGTGGTCATCGATCAGTCCGCCATTGGCTCGGGCGAAGAGCGCCTTACTGATATCTCGGACTACCACGACCAACGTATCCGCGTGGCGAGCGACAAGAGCGGCAGCTACCGCCCCTTGGCGAAGGACGCGCTGTATTTGCGCGAAGAAGAGTTCGCCTCCGCCCTAGCCTCGGCTCCGGCTCACCGCGCCAGCGTCTTCGCCGCGCCCGAAAGCGCGGGAAATCTCGATTTCGGTTTCAAGGCTGCGCGCGATTTCACGCCCGAACGCGCGCGCGGCGACAACGTCTACGAAGCCGCCGCCAAACACTTCAAAAACATCGGCAAATCGGGTCGCAAACCGCTCTTCGCCGCCTATTCGCAAGGCTCAGCCAAGCGGATCGGGTCGATCCTCGAAGAGGCTGGCTGCAAGACCGTGCAAGCCGGATCGTGGCAGGAAGCGCTTGGCCTTTCCGCCAAGGGCGCAATGGCGGCGGTTGTCCTCCCGCTGGAATCCGGGTTTTCCAGCGACGAACTCGAAATCCTCACCGAGCAGGATGTGCTCGGCGACCGGCTGGTCCGCCGTAAGAAAAAGCGCAAGGATTCCGATGCCTTCCTTGCCGAGCTTCAGGCGCTTTCACGCGGCGATCTCGTTGTCCATGTCGAACACGGCATCGGGAAATATTTGGGGCTCGATCCCATCACCGTCGGCAAGAGCCAACACGATTGCGTCGCGCTCGAATATCACGGCGGCGACAAGCTGTTCATCCCGGTTGAAAACATCGACGTGCTCTCACGCTATGGCTCGTCCGAAGAGGCCGTCCCGCTGGATCGCCTTGGCGGAGAAGCTTGGCAGAAACGCCGCGCGCGCCTGAAAGAACGCATCACCGCGATTGCAGGCGAACTCATGAAAGTCGCCGCCGAACGCGCGCTTAAGAAAGCGCCGGTGTTCGAGGCCGAAGAAGCCAGCTTCAACCAGTTCGTCGATCGCTTCCCTTGGGAGGAGACCGAGGATCAAGACGCCGCCATCACCGATGTGCTGCGCGATTTGGAAAGCGGCAAGCCGATGGACCGCCTGATCTGCGGCGATGTCGGCTTTGGCAAGACCGAGGTCGCCCTGCGCGCCGCCTTCGTCGCGGCGATGTCGGGTCAGCAGGTCGCCGTCGTCGCTCCCACCACCTTGCTCGCACGCCAGCACTATCAGAACTTTTCCGAACGCTTCGCCGGCTTCCCGCTCAAAGTCGGGCGCCTTTCGCGCCTCGTATCCTCCAAGGAAATGAGCGAAACGCGCGAAGGGCTTGCCGATGGAACGGTCGATCTGGTGGTCGGAACCCACGCGATCCTGTCGAAATCCACCGAGTTCAAAAATCTTGGCCTCGTGATCGTCGACGAAGAGCAGCGCTTTGGCGTTACGCACAAGGAAAAGCTCAAACAGCTGCGCGCCGATGTGCATATGCTGACGCTGACCGCGACACCGATCCCGCGCACGCTGCAAATGGCGATGACGGGCCTGCGCGAGCTTTCGACCATGCAGACGCCCCCGGTCGACCGCTTGGCGGTGCGCACTTACGTGATGGAGTGGGACGATATGGTGATGCGCGAGGCGCTGCTGCGCGAACATCACCGCGGCGGGCAGAGCTTTATCGTGGTGCCGCGCATCGCCGATATGGAGCCATTGGAAGAATGGCTGCGCGAAAACGCTCCCGAGGTAAAGACCGTCAGCGCGCACGGCCAGATGTCGCCAAGCGAAGTCGAAGAGCGTATGGGTGCATTCTACGACAATAAATATGACGTTTTGCTGTCGACCACGATTGTCGAAAGCGGGATCGATATCCCCAGCGCCAACACCATCATCATCCACCGCGCCGACCGCTTTGGCTTGGCTCAGCTCTACCAATTGCGAGGGCGCGTGGGCCGCGCCAAGATCCGCGCCTACGCTTACCTGACGACGCCCGAGGACACGCAGCTGTCCGAAATCGCGGAAAAACGCCTCAAAGTTCTCGGCGATCTGGATAGCCTGGGCGCTGGATTCCAGCTCGCCAGCCACGATCTCGACATTCGCGGCGCGGGCAACCTGCTGGGCGATGAACAATCAGGCCACATCCGCGAGGTCGGCTTTGAACTCTACCAATCCATGCTCGAAGACGCGATCCTCGCCGCCAAGGCGGGCGAAATGGGGCTTGAGGCGGCGAAGGATAGAGTCTCACCGCAGATCACCGTCGATGCGCCGATTATGATCCCCGAGGAATACGTGCCCGATCTTGCCGTGCGCATGGCGCTTTATCGCCGCCTGAACCAGGCGCAGGACAAGGCCGAGATCGAAAGTCTGGCCGCGGAAATGATCGATCGCTTTGGCGACCTGCCCGCTCCCACACAGAACCTCATTCGCCTGATCGAGATCAAGCATCAAGCCATCGAAGCCAACATCGCCAAGATCGATGTGGGCGCGCGCGGCACCTTGGTCACATTCCACAATGACAATTTCCCCGATGGCCCGGGCCTGATCGCCTATGTCGACCGGCTTCAGGGCACCGCCAAGCTGCGGCCGGACATGAAGCTCGTCATCAACCGCGCCTGGGGCGACCCTCAAAGTCGCCTCAACGGGCTGTTCCAATTGACAAAGGGCCTATCAGGCATCGCGCGCAAAGCCGAGCGCGCGAAACGGAAGCAGGCGGCTTAAGCTTAGGCCCAATCGCCCCGGCGCTATCTCCCGAACATTCGATTCATCCGTTTGACCGTCAGATGCAGCTCGGCCCGTTGCTTTGCGTCAGCGGACGACAGTTCGTCTTTCAAAACGGCAATCGCCCGCTCTAACCCCTCGCCAGCGTCAAGCGCACCGGTTAGACCGCAGGCCGTTTCGAGCGTTTTGTCCTCCCGCGCACGTTCGGCCAAAACGTGCTCTAGCCAGTAAAGGACCTCCATTGGTCGTTGCGGCCGCAATTGCACCGTCAGATGCACCGACGGCCCGCCTTCCAACGTCTTGGGCCAATGCCAACGGCGCTTTGGCACATACAAGATATCGCCCGGCGTTAGTCGCGCGACCTGGTCGGCATCACCTTTGGGAACCGGACAATCAGCAAATTCAGCCCCATTCGAAGGCTCCGGCGCCTCCCAAAGATGCCAGTCCTTTTGACCCGCGAGCTGAAGAATGAATACGTCATGGTTGTCAAAATGCTGATCAAAGGCGCTCGCACCGAAACTTGCGCCAAAGTAGCTGTTGATCTGAACCGTCCAGCCGGTTGCTCTAAAAACCTGTTGGCACCACGTGTTTGCGGATGGAAGACGACGACCGATATCGTTGAAGACGAGCGTGCCCCCTGCAATCGACTTCGCCAGCTCGTCGGCGGTTGGGGGCGCCGTCCAACTTGCTTTCAATCGGAAGAACGCATCCATCGCGGCTTCAGGATCTGAATGCGAAGGATGCCGGTAAAGGAGCCTAGGCGTCCCGATTCCCGCTTCGAACAGGGCGGTCAAATACTCATCAAGAGAGATAACCTGTGTCGCCCGATCTAAGTCCCCTTTGAAATAGGCGATCTCGCGTTGCCAGACTTGGTCCTGAAACGCCTGCGTCGACATAGGAAAGACGAGGTTCTCAAACGGAGAGAGCCCACCAGGGCGTTCGCCTTCAAGCGTGTGTCGGATCATCGGCGTGAGTCTCTTTTGAACAATCTGGGATTGCAGGTCGGATCGCGCTGCTGGGCTAGTCTTGGCTAAGTGAAGGACGATGGCACGTCAACGCGAAGCCCATCACCAGGCACGCTGCACGTTCCCTTACCCGTGGCCGCGCCCCCGCGCCGTCCGAGCAAGGTCGACAACCTTGTCGCTTGGCATGGGCATCGCTCGCAAAAAGCCTTGCCAGTAATGGCAGCCCTCTGAGTGGACCGCAGCGCGTTGAATCTCGCTTTCAATACCTTCGGCGTAGATCTCAAGGTCAAGCGCATGGCCCAGCGCGATAATGGCGCGCAGCACAGCGAGCGCCTTTGCGTCACCGGGTACATCGTCGACCATGATCTTATCGAGCTTGATCGCGTTGAGCGGCAATTCGCGCAGATATCGAAAGTTGCAAAAGCCCGCGCCAAAATCGTCGAGAGCGGTTCGGAACCCAAGTGTGCGAAGCGCCTTCAAAGCGCCCGCCGCTTGATCGATATTGCGCACCAACAAGTCTTCGGTGATCTCCAGCATCAGCCGCGAGGGCGCTATCGAACTCTTCCCGATCAATTTGGCAAAGTCGGCGGCGAAACGCGGGTCGCCCAGTTCTTCGGGCGTGATGTTGAGCGACAAGGTCAGCGCTTCGGGCCAGCGCTCGGCGTCTTCAAGGGCCCGCGCCACCACATGGCGTGACAACGGCGCGACCAGGGCCGCGCGTTCCGCGATCGCGAAAAGATCGCGCGCGCCGATCTCGCCCAAGGTCGGATGCCGCCAACGCGCCAACGCTTCGGCACCGACAACCGATCCATCCCGGCAGGAAAACTGCGGTTGGAACAGGACTTCGATTTCCCGCCGATCCAGCGCGGTCAGCAAATCGGCCTCAAGCGCCGTCGGTTTGACCCCGGGCACATCTCCAGGCCTCGAGCCAAGATCGCGCAACGACCGGTCAGAGGTGGCTTTGCCTGATTCCATAGGGTCTCCCTTACGCCTCGCTTACTGTAATATCTTCCATCAATTGCAATCCGACCAAAATTGGAACATCAGGACAAGTAGTTGCGCTATGCCCACCTCTGCTAAGCGTATCCGGGGGGACGAGACGATAATGGACCACAACAACGGCAAGAGCCATGGGCGCGATTTCGAGCGTATCGCGCTGCTGGCCTCCGAAAGCCCCCGCGCGCAAGAGGCGCGTGAGAACCTCTCGCGTCAGGGGGATTTCGTCCCTCTGGAAGAAGCCGATGTGGTCGTCGTGTTAGGCGGCGATGGCTTCATGCTTCAAATCCTCCACGCCATGCTCGACGCCGGTCGGATTGTCCCCGCTTATGGCATGAATCTGGGCACTGTGGGGTTCTTGATGAACCGCTATGACAAACGGGCGGTCATCCGCAATCGGCTGGCACGTACCAAAAGCAAAGCGATCGCACCGCTCAAGATGCATGCCACCACCCAAAGCGGCGAGGACCATTCGCTTTGGGCCATCAACGAGGTGTCCCTACTGCGCGAAACGCGCCAGACAGCTTGGATCGAGGTGACCGTTGGCAGCCGAGTAAGGATCAAGCGACTGGTTGGCGACGGCGTGTTGGTGGCCACACCAGCGGGCTCGACCGCTTATAACCTCTCCGCCAACGGCCCCATCCTGCCGCTGGATAGCGAAATGCTTGCTCTGACCCCGATCAGTCCGTTCCGGCCTCGTCGCTGGAGGGGCGCTATTTTGCCCGACAAAATGCCGATCGGTCTCAAAGTGCTCGATCCGGCCAAGCGCCCGGTTTCTGCGGTCGCCGACCAGAAGGAATTGCGCGACATCGCCGAAGTCACGCTTTCCATCGAACCGCACACCGAATTGGAGCTTCTGTTCGACCCCGGTCAATCGCTGGAAGAGCGAATTGTCTCGGAACAATTTATGACCGATTAGTGCCCGTCGGTGAGCGCTTAATCGGTGTTCACGCCTGCGATCCTTGCACTTGGTCAAAAACCGCTCACAAAGCTCTTGCCAAGCGCGGCGACCAACCATATACGCGCGCTTCCGCACACGGAGAGAAACCCGTTCGTGCTGCTCCCCGATAGCTCAGCGGTAGAGTAGGTGACTGTTAATCACTTGGTCGTTGGTTCGAATCCAACTCGGGGAGCCATTCAACAATCGCAAATTTGAGATTTTTGGGTATTCTTGACGTCTTGGGAAACTGTTCCCGGCCCGGTTTTTCATTGCGATCCTAAACCACATACCCAGGCGCTTTCCCTTACCTAGTCGGCGAGGCTCGCTTCCGCCCCAATCACAAGGGTATGGTCACACGCAATCTTGGCCTTGAACCGCTCGTCATGCGTGCAGCAGATGACCGCTCCATCATAGTCGGCAATGGCCGCTTCAAGCATTTCAATCGAAGCGATATCGAGGTGATTGGTCGGCTCATCCAGGATCAGCAAGCTTGGCGTTTCAGACCGGGAAAACAGGCAGGCCAGCGCCAATCTCACGCGCTCTCCGCCCGACAATTCGCCAACCGCGCGCTGAGACCAGAAAGACCTGAACCCATATCGAGCCAGGGCCGCGTGCGCTTCGTGATCGGTCAGCGCCGGATTGTGCCTCTGCATAGCCTGCAATGCGGTTTCGTCCCAGCTCAGCAGATCAAGATGCTGATCCAGCAGCGCCACATTCGAGGCTTTAACTTCGACTTGGCCCTCGGTCGGATCCTGTTGACCAGCGAGCAAACGCACCAACGAACTCTTCCCACTGCCATTAGGCCCCTGCAACAGCACCCGTTGCGGTCCTATGATTGTAAAGTCGAGCGGCCCGAACAATCGTCGCCCCCCCCGTTCGCACACAAGAGCCCCGACCTTGACCACAACCTGATCGCGCTTGAGACCGCAACTCGGCAAGGTGAAGGCGATGGGTGTCAGACGCGCCACTTCCGCTTGCGCGCGGCGCAGCGCTTCCTGCGCCCGCGCCACTTTCTCGGACCCTTGATGGCGGTTGCGAGCCGAAGTGGACTGCGCGCTCCCTTTCTGGGCGTTGATCTCCAGTCTGGATCGGTCACGCCGCGCGGCGGATTGCCGCCCCTGCCGCTCGCGTTGTTCGTGGCGCTCGCTCGCCTTTTGCTGCGCCCAGCGGGCCGCAGCCTCTTCGCCTTTTGCTAGTGACACCGCTCGTTCCGCTTGGGTACAGGCTTGATTCCGGGCATCTTCAAAAGCGCTCCATCCCCCACCAACGCTAAAGGCGCCGGTGGACGACAATTCGATGATCCGGTCTACGCGCTCCAGCAGATCGCGATCGTGGCTTGCGATCAGCATCGGGCCGCACCAGCGATCCATCAGGTCGTAGATCATGGCGCGCCCCGCCGCATCAAGATCGTTCGTAGGCTCGTCGAGCAAAAGGATGTCGGGCTTGCGCATCAAAAGCGCCGCGATCTTCAGCCGATTGCGCTCGCCTCCGCTCATCGTCTCAACCGCCCGATTTAGATCGATGTCAGCAAGCCCGCAGGAAGCCACCGCCTCATCGACACGCGCTAGCAGCGTCCAATCGACCCGCTCATAATCGTCGTCTTTCGCTGCGCCCTTGGCAAAGCGTCGCTGGATCGCGAGTTGTTCGTGAACGCCCAAGGCTTGGGCCACACTTGCTCCATCTTCGAAGCCGCCCTGCTGCAATAAAGCCGCGGTGCCATCGACACGGACACTGCCTGAAATGGGCGCAAGATCGCCCATGGCTATATGCAGCACCGTCGATTTACCGCAGCCATTGCGACCGACCAGCCCAACGACTTCGTGGGAGACAGTTTCAGAGAATTCGGGGACTAAAACCGTCCCATCGGGGGCGGCGCACACGGTGCGCTCAAAAAAGATGTGAGGCATGGGAAATCCAGAGCAATCAGGTGTCAACAAGACGAAGAGTGCGCTTAGATGACCATTGGTCTTCCTTTTCCTGCCTTGGCGAGCGCTACCAGTCAGACCCATCTCGATCAAGAACAGAGGGCGAAATACTCTTGACCATGCATCCGGTGTTCATGAAGAGTGTGAGACTTAGTCATGTTGACGGTGATCGATCAGGTGGAGATTGGCCCTATGTTGAAGAAAACCCTTGGTCTTGGTCTTGTCGCGGCGCTTCTGGTCCCCGGCAATCTGGCTAACGCGGCTCAAGAAGGCGTAAGCGGCACACGCTCATCAGCCGTACCAACCTATCATCTGATGCAGCTGGAAGTGAAAACCGCCAAAGTTTCGCTCGGAGACTTCGAAGCCAAGACCAGCGCCATAGGCAGCTGCAACGAGGCCAAGTCGCTGGCCAAAGAGATGGGCGCAAAAACGCGCCGCAATCGCTTCAAACGCGCTAGCCAACTTCCCGAGTTTTTGCGCGATACGCTTGCCGAAACACAGGCTGGTAAAGCAACGCCTGTCTTTCAGCCCAACGCTACAACGGCGCGGGTCCTCGTGTTGTGCGGCCGAGGTTGATCCGTTGATAGCAAGGCTGTTTCCTTGATATCTCTCTGGTCCACCGCTGTGGCCGCGTTGATGGCCGCTACTCCGGTCACGCAAATGCCGGTCCGGCCCGATATACGGATGCACCTGCTGCAGCTTTCGGTTCCGGCCGACAAATACTCGCTCGAGGAATCTAACGCGGTTACTCGTCCGGTCCTGACGTGCGATCAAGCCCGCAGCGTCGCGAGGCAAAACCATATCCGCTTGGTTGAAAACTCGTCGCTCCAAATGTCGCAACTGCCCCGCGCCGTGCAGTCGATTATTGCGGAGCTGCCGATTGGC
Organism: Pseudomonadota bacterium; assembly: GCA_039814925.1. Taxonomy (GTDB): domain Bacteria; phylum Pseudomonadota; class Alphaproteobacteria; order Sphingomonadales; family Sphingomonadaceae; genus Erythrobacter. The sequence goes on along the minus strand of JBCCAH010000001.1, from coordinate 272,241 downwards.
AAGCCTTCGCGGATCTTTGGCAAGCCAGATCAGAGCTACAAAGTGCTGATGGTTTGCCGACGGGAAGCGCCGTCGCGCAACAGCGCTGAATAGCTAGTCCCGTTTTAGCGGCGTCAGCGCGTCCTGGCTGCCATCGCCCGCGCACAGGCCGCCATCGACATACATGACGTGCCCGTTGACGTAGCGCGCCGCGTCCGAGCTGAGGAAGATCGCCGCATCGGCGATATCTTCAACCGTGCCGAGCCCGCGTGACGGAATGCGCTTGATCGATTTGTCGAACTGATCGGGGTCTGCGGCGAGGAACTTCACCCCTTCTGTATCCGCGATGGCGCCGGGTGAGATCAGGTTGGACCGCACGCCCGCCGGTCCCCATTCAATCGCCAAGGTTTTGGTCAGCATGTTGACCCCGGCCTTGGCGGCGCAGGCATGGGCCTGAAACGCGCGGGGATTATCCGCTTGCCCGGCGGTGATCGCGATGAGAGACGCGCCCGGCTTGGTCAGATGGTCGAAACTGGCGCGAAACAGGTTGAACGTGCCGAGCAGGTCGATGTCGATCACGGTCTTGAACGCGTTAGCCGATAGCCCAACAACCGGCGCAAAGAAATTGCCCGCCGCACCGGCGATCACGATGTCGAGGGTGCCGAACTCCTTCGCGGTGCGCTCCACCACGGCGGCGACACCGTCGTAATCGCGCACATCGCAGGACAAGCCCAGCGCCTCGCCCCCGCCGATTTGGCGCAGCTCCGCTTCGGCGCTCGCCGCGCGTTCTTCGTTGCGACCAAAAACCACAACCTTGGCGCCCGCTTCCATGAAACCGCGCGCGATGCCCAGATTGATCCCGCGCGTGCCGCCCGAAATCAGCGCCACTTTATCTTTGAGAACTTGGTCCTGAAATGTTGCGGCCATGCGCGCTTTCCTCTCTCATCCTAAGGGGTTGAGAAGGTAACGCTTTCACGCCGGCGTGGTGCCCCAATCAAGTCAAGAGTAGCCGCGCCCCGACCGCCACCACCAGCACCGCCGTCAGCCATCGGACCCAGCGCACAGGAAGCACACGCACGGCGAGCAGACTGCCTATCTGCCCACCGATAACCACCGCGACAAGCAAGGGCAGCGAGGCGTCAATCGCGCCTGAAAAAGCGCCCGGGCCTTGCTTGAGCAACTGCCCGACAAGGCCGAACGCGGAATTGACGAGGATAAACAACGACGCCGTCGCCGCGATGGCGCGCGCGTTGTTCCAGCGGGCCAGATGCAAAAGCGGGGCCAGGAAGATGCCTCCACCGATGCCGACCACGCCCGCCAGATATCCGATTGGCGCGGCCACAAGCGGTGCGAACTTAGCCAGCCGCGTCGGCTCGTGCGTCTGCGCTTCGCTGACTGGCAAGAACATTGCGATACCAGAGAGGACCAGACTGGCCCCCAAAAGGATCAGAAAGCTCGCCTCATCAATCGGCGTAAGACCGCCCAGCAAAGCCGCCGGCGCCGCCAAGGCGGTAAGAAGTAACGCACCCTTCCAAGGGGTCACACCTGCGCGGGCAAAGCGCACAGTGCTCCCGGCAACGACGGCGATATTGCACGCCAACGCCACCAGAGGCAGCAGCCGGTAATCGAGACCGTACCACGCCAGCAACGCGGCGTAAGTTGACCCCCCGCCAAAACCGACGCTGGCGTAGAGCAGCGCCGTCACCAAAAAGGCGAGCGCGAGGGTGAACGGGATCGCTCCGATCATGCCCTCAACGCACCTTCAAGCTATCAAACGGGCGCGGCGACCGGCGGAATGCCCACCGCGCCGTGGCAGTGCTTATACTTCTTGCCCGAACCGCATGGGCACGGCGCGTTGCGGCTGACGCCCAGATGCGCGTAGGGATTTTCGGTAATCGCTCCGCCCGTCCCCGCTTCGGCGCGAGTTGACGGTGCAAGCGAGCCAATCAGGTCGGGGCGCAGTTCCGAACCATCGCCATCGTTGGAATTGTCTATCCCCGTTAGCGGGTCGATATGGCTGGTCAGGAAGTCCGGCAGATCGGGCAGAGAAGGCATCGGCATGATCGGCTGCATCTGACCGAGGAAGAGGCGCTTCGTCACCTCTTCGCGCAGGCTGTCGAGCATGGTTTCGAACAGGCCGAACGCCTCCTGCTTGTACTCGTTGATCGGCTGTTTCTGAGCGATGCCGCGCATCCAGATCACCTGACGCAACGCGTCGAGCGTGGCGAGGTGTTCCTTCCACTGGAAGTCGAGCTGTTTGAGCAGCTCTTCCTTCTCCACGCGGTGCCATTCATCCATGTCGTAATCGGCGACCTTGGCGTCCATCATCTCGTCGGTTTGCGTGCGCAGGCGCTCTTCGATGATTTCGGGTTCCACCTGGTCTTCTTCGAGCCACTCATCGATCGGCGGAGTGAGGTCGAAGACATCGGCGACCTTCTCTTTGAGCTGCGCGATGTTCCACTGTTCGGGATAGGATCCCGGCGGACACGCATCGGCGACGATGGTGTTGATCGTGTCGTGGCGCATATCGACGACGACATCGTCGACCTTGTCCGCGTCCATGATTTCGGCGCGCTGTTCGTAGATGACTTTGCGCTGGTCGTTCATCACATCGTCGTATTGGACGACCTGTTTGCGCGTGTCGTAGTTGCGCGCCTCAACCTTCTTCTGGGCGGTTTCGATAGCCTTTGACAACCACTTAGAGCCGATAGCTTCGCCGTCTTCGAGGTTCGAATTCATCATCTTGGCAAACAAGGTGTCGGGACCAAAGATGCGCAGCAGATCGTCTTCAAGGCACAGGTAGAAACGCGACAAACCCGGATCGCCCTGACGGCCCGAACGGCCACGCAGCTGGTTGTCGATCCGGCGGCTTTCGTGGCGTTCGGTGCCCAACACGAACAATCCACCCGCTTCGATCACTTTGGCCTTTTCCGCCTTCACCTCTTCTTTGATCTTGGCGACGGCTTCGTCTTTCGCTGGGCCATCTTCCATCTCGCCGGATTCATCGTTGATGCGGAAATCGAGGTTGCCGCCCAGCTGAATATCGGTCCCGCGGCCCGCCATATTGGTGGCGATGGTCACCGCGCCCAAGCGGCCCGCCTGCGCCACGATATGCGCCTCGCGCTCGTGCTGGCGTGCGTTGAGGACTTCGTGTGTCACCCCTTCCTTATCGAGGAAGTCGGAGAGCAATTCGGATTTCTCTATGGAAACCGTGCCGACCAAAATAGGCTGGCCGCGATCGTTGTGTTCCTTGATCGTCTTCGCGATCGCCTGGAACTTGTCCATCGTGTTCTTGTAGAACTCATCTTCCTCATCAACGCGCGCCACCGGCAGGTTGGTCGGGATTTCGACGCAGTTGACCTTGTAGATGTCCCAGAATTCCGCCGCTTCGGTCGCGGCCGTCCCGGTCATGCCCGAAAGCTTGGGATACATGCGGAAATAGTTCTGGAACGTGATCGAAGCCATCGTCTGGTTTTCCGGCTCGATCTGGACGCCTTCCTTGGCCTCCACCGCCTGGTGCAGACCGTTGGACCAGCGGCGACCATCCATCATACGGCCGGTGAATTCGTCGATGATGATGACCTTACCAACATCGACCATGTTGCCTTCAAGGTCGCGTTCCTTGGTGTATTTGACGATGTAGTGATCGTCGCGCCGGAACATGTGCACGGCTTTGAGCGCCTGATCCAAGTGGTGCACGACCTGTGTGTTCTCAACATCGTACAGGTTGTCGGTTTCCAGCAGCCCCTTGGCGATCAACAGCTGCTCAACCTCTTCCAGCCCATCTTCGGTCAGCTGGATGTTTTTGGTCTTCTCGTCCTTCTCGTACCACTCTTCGGGGATCTCTTTCGCGACCTCGTCGAGCGCGTGATAGAGCTCCGACTTGTCCTCGGTCGGGCCAGAAATGATCAGCGGCGTGCGCGCTTCGTCGATCAGGATCGAATCGACCTCGTCAACGATGGCGAAGCTGAAGGGGCGCTGCATCATCTGATCGCGCGATCGCTTCATATTGTCGCGCAGATAGTCGAAGCCAAACTCGTTGTTCGTGCCGTAGGTAATGTCGGCGTTGTAGGCGTCGCGCTTTTCGTATTCGTCCTGATTGGGCAGGATCGTACCCACCGTCAGGCCCAGCCAGTTGTACAGACGGCCCATCTCTTCCGCATCGCGCGCGGCGAGGTAATCGTTGACGGTGATGACGTGGACGCCCTTGCCCTCAAGCCCGTTGAGATAGACGGCGAGCGTCGCCATCAGCGTCTTACCCTCACCCGTGCGCATCTCGGCGATTTCGCCGCGGTGAAGCACGATGCCGCCGATCAGCTGCACGTCAAAGTGGCGCATACCAAAGATCCGCACCGACGCCTCGCGCACGGTGGCAAAGGCCTCGGGTAGCAGATCGTCGAGCGCTTCGCCGTTGTCGAGGCGCTCGCGGAACGTCGCGGTCTGCGCTTGCAATTCGCTGTCAGTTAGAGCCTGCATTTGCGGCTCTAGATCGTTGATCTGCTTGACGATTTTGCCAAGCGATTTGACGTAACGATCGTTCGAGGAACCGAAGACCGATTTCATAAGGGCGTCGAACATGGGGCTTTATCAGTCCTGTAGTTTTGAAGAGCGGCGCTCGGCCTGTGGCAGGCCAGCACGGCTGTATGTTCTTGAGAATGGGAGAAGGTCTTCGCGCATTCGGCGCTTCAAGCGCGCCTATCGAAGACAAAAAGAAACGCGGGCTGTGCGGCGCCGCGAGAGGGCTCTATTCCAGAGCAAAATCCGAACCAACCACGACCGGCGGTGGGAGAACGCCGATCAGGCGCGGGCGCGTCGTCTTCTTGCTTTGATCATCGCAAACACGCTTCGGCTTTTTCGCCGGGTGTTGACACTGGCACGCCGCGCCCTGCGGGTTGACCATTTCCGCCAACGCTTCAATGTCATAAGACAAATTGTCCAGCCGCGAAGACCCATTGGCCACAGCCGCGTGCGCCGGCGCTTGGAGCGCGGCAAGGCCCGACAAGATGGCCAGAAGAGCAAGCAAACGACGTGACATTGGTCGCAAATATATGCCTTTTTACCGTGTTCGTCCACCGCTTAGCGGACGGATATTACAAAGTCCTGTATCACTCCTGCGCATCGACGTCGAAATCGCTCACTTTCGCTGAGAATTCGACCACGACGTTCTTGGCGACAGGCACTCCTTCTTCGTCGCGATAGGGGATAGGGTTACGGCGCGAGCCAAAGGGGCACGGGTTCTTATCCATGGTCTGCGCCATGCCTTTGGGAAGCGCGCCTTCCTTGGCCTCGATCACGCAATTGGTCGCCTGCCCCGTTTCATCGACAACGAAACGAGCACGGAAACGGAAGGAGCCGGGCACTTCGGGATCGCGTTTGCGCCAGAAATATCGCCCCTTGTAGGTCGCCGCAATCGCCTCGCCCTCATCGTTTCGGGCTGAGGTGAATTCCGCGCGTTCAAGCAGAACGGCGCAGGTAATGCGGTCGAGAGCGGGGTATCCGGTGCTGTCAGTGATCTGGCAGTCGCTGGCTGACCCGTCGGCGTCGACCGCTATTTCATAACCCACGCGCCCTTCCTCGCCCGCCAGCCACGATTGCGGGGGATAGTCGGCCTGCGTGGGACGCGCCTCGCGCCAATTCTCGATCCGGGGACCTTGGGGGTTATCGAGGTTGGGGCTGGTGAATTCGAGCAGGCGGGCTTCCATGCTCTCTTTGCGCTCAGCCACTTCCTCGGGGCTAGGCTTTTGAGCTTCCTCGTTTTGGGCGGAAAGAGGGGACGCAGCGCACAGCGCCGCGACGGCGAAAAGGGCGGGAGAACGTTTCATCGCATCCTCGCTAACGCATAGAGCGCTAATGCGATAGCGGCGCAGGCGATTGCGCGGCGCCGCGCACCTGCCTAAGGCGCTCAGCGTTATGGATCTGGATCGCTCCCCCCTCGCCCGCCCCTTCCCCGATATGCCGCAAGTCCCCGGCATATCCATCCGAGTGGCGCGGGCGCAGTACAAGGATTGGGACCGCTGCGACCTCACCCTAGTCGAGCTGGTCGAAGGCACCAGCGTTGCGGGCGTCTTCACGCAAAGCGCCTGCGCGTCGAGCGAGGTTGAAATGGGCCGCGAACAGATCAAGGCGGGCACAGCGCGCGCCTTGGTTGTGAACGCGGGCAATTCCAACGCGTTTACCGGCTATCGCGGGCGCGAGGCGGTCGAAGCGATTATGACCCAAGTGGCGGCAGGTCTGGGATGTGAGCCGCACGAAGTGCTTGTCTCGTCCACCGGCGTAATCGGCGTGCCCCTGCCCAGGGAACGCGCGGAGGAAGGCGTTGACAACGCGCTCACCGCGCCGCCCTGCGATTGGGAAGACGCCGCCAACGCCATCGCCACCACCGACACTTTTGCCAAAGGCGCGCACGCTTCGGCAATGATCGGCGGGACCAAAGTGAACCTGTGCGGTATCATCAAAGGCTCCGGCATGATCGCGCCCGATATGGCAACGATGCTCGGCTATATCTTCACCGATGCGAGCGTTGATCCGGCATTCCTGCAAGAGTTGCTGAACGCTGCGAACCGCCAAACCTATTCGTGCATCACCGTCGATGGCGACACCTCCACCAGCGACACTGTCCTCGCCTTCGCAACCGGCCAAACGCGGGCTTCGCGCATCACCGGATGGGACAGCCCCGGCGCGGACGCCTTTGCCGCCGCGCTCACCGATGTTTGCCGCCAGCTTGCGCAATTGGTGGTGCGCGATGGCGAAGGGGCGAGCAAGTTCATCACCGTGCGCGTATCAGGAGCGGTGAGCGATGAAAGCGCGCGCCGCGTGGGGCTCGCTATCGCCAACTCTCCGCTCGTCAAAACCGCGATTGCGGGCGAGGACGCCAATTGGGGGCGCGTGGTCATGGCGGTCGGCAAAGCGGGCGAACCAGCGGATCGCGACAAGCTCTCCATCGCCTTTGGAGGCGTATGGGCGGCGCGCGATGGCCTACCAGTTGAGGATTATGACGAAGCGCCCGTGGCCGAGCATCTGAAGGGGCAGGACATTGATCTTGCGGTCGACTTGGGCATGGGCGACGGCCACGCCACGGTGTGGACCTGCGATCTGACTCACGGCTACATCTCTATCAACGCGGACTACAGGAGCTGACATGGCGATAAACCTGAGCGGCGGCTGCGCCTGCGGAGTGGTTCGCTACCGTCTGACCGCGCAACCGACCGAGACAAGCTGGTGCCATTGCAGCCATTGCCGCAAATCGTCCGGCGCCCCGGCCGTGCCCTACACCACCTTGCCACGCGAGGGATTCATCCTCGACCTAGGAGCTGAGAATCTGCGCAGCGTGAAGCTGACTGACTTTGCCGAACGCCTTTTCTGCGCAAAATGCGGATCCCCCATTGCGACGCGGCTCGATCATCAGCCTCAGGAGATCGATATCACCGTGGCCACCCTCGATGATCCTGAGGCGCTGCCTCCCGAATTTCACATTTTCACGCAAAGCGAGGTGAGTTGGGCGCGACACGCGGATGGCCTGTCGCGCTACGCAAAAACACCGCGCGATGGTGGTCCCATCCAATGAGCGAGCTTTCCGCCCTCGACGCCGAAATCCGGGATTTCCTGCGCTACGCCGCGCGTGGGTCGATGCTGCCGCGTTACCGCGCGCTTCGCGACGACGAGATTGAGATGAAGGGCGAGGATGACCCGGTCACCGTGGTCGATCGCGAAGTCGAAGCGTTCCTGACCGAAGCGCTGACGAAGCTCGCCCCCGGTGTGGCTGTGGTTGGCGAAGAGGCGGCGGCCGAGGACGCGGAGGTTCTGAACGCCCTCTCCCAACAATGCTGGATCATCGATCCGCTGGACGGCACAGCCAACTTTGCCAGCGGCGAAGGGCATTTCGGCATTATGGTCGCGCTCGCCGATGCGGGTGAGGCCGTGGCGGGCTGGATCTACGACCCGGTGCGCGACCGACTATGCCACGCGAAACGCGGCGAAGGAGCGTTCGTCGATGGTGTGAAGATCACCGCCAAACCCTCAGGCGACACACCACCCCAACTGGCCGCGATGAAGCGCTTTATGGGCGAAGAGAAGCGCGCCCTGTTCGAAACGGAGATCGAGCCGCATTACCAGATCGTCCAAGCCCCCGGCGCAGCGTGCGAGCAATATCCGCTAATCGCTTTTGGCGGGCACGACACGGCGATCTACGAGCGCACCCTCGCATGGGATCACGCGGCGGGCTGTCTGTTCCTGAATGAAGCGGGCGGCGCGTGTTTGCGGCCCGATGGATCACCCTACCGTGTGGACGACGGGCGCAAGGGCATGATCGGAGCGGCTTCGCGGGCGCTGTTCGATGATTTGACCGACCGATTGATCCGCGTCGGCTATATGCCATAGAGCTAGGCACCCTCGCCTTGAACAATGAACAAAGGGCGCACCCTATGGCGCCCCCTTCACATGTTCAATTGTTCGGACCGAGGCCCGTACAGACCGCTACGAAAGTTCGCTTTCAAGCCACTCTTTGAGCTGGCTTTTCGGTGCCGCGCCGACTTTGCGCGCGACCGCTTCGCCGTTTTTGAACAGAACCATCAGCGGGATCGACTGCACGCCCATTTCGCCCGGTGTCACGGTGCTTTCCATGATGTCCATCTTGGCGATGGTGACCTTCTCGCCCAGTTCTTCGCTGATTTCCTCAAGCGCCGGGGCGATCATTTTGCACGGGCCGCACCAATCGGCCCAGAAATCGACCAGCACGGGCTTGTCGGAGTTGAGAACGTCGGCTTGGAAGCTGTCATCGGTGACGCTGACTGTGGCCATGGTGAGTCTCCTTGTAGGATTATCGCCCATGAAGGGCTTGTTGCCCTCTACTTAGGACAAAACGCGCCGCACTCAATACGCCGAGGAGCCGACATCCCCCAAGCTTTCCTGCGCCGTGCCCAACTGATCCTTGTGTGGCGCGAGCAACTCATCCGGAAGCGCAATCAATTCAGGGGTTTGCGTGTAGAGCAGCCCCGCACGCACCGAACGGCCCGGATAGATCGCCTCAAGCGCGGCGACATAGGCCGCCATTTGACGCAGCGTGCCCACCGGAACCGCGTCGGCCGAATTGGGCGGGCGGCGGGTGGTCTTGAAATCGACCACTGTGACGATGTCCGGCGTCACCAAAAGGCGATCCAGCGTGCCCGTGACAACCACGCCGCCGACCAACGCGCTGATGGGCGCTTCGGCCAGCGCCTGCGGCCCGAAAATGTCGGCAAAGTCCGGCGTAGCGAGCACGTCCAACGCTTGCTCCAACATGGCGCCGCGCATCTTTTCGGAAAGATCGGACGCCTGCCGCTCCAACCACGCCCGCGCCACGTCGCGACGTTGCTCCGGTTGGATATCGGGCAGTCGCTCAAGCAAACGGTGGATCAAGACCCCGCGCCGCATCGCCGCGCGCATGGCTTCGGGATTGTCGGAGGGGGCGAGCGGCGGGTCCGAGCCCTGCTCCTCGCCCGCGCGGCTAGGCGCCAAGGGGCGCGGCGGCTTGGGCTCCGGACCAATCGGCGTTGTCGCCCAGTCCGGCAGTTCAACCAATTGCCCCGCAAGACCGGCCACATCTTGAGCCTCGACCAACGGCTCCGCCAAACGTCCAAATTCGCGCCGCGCGCCCCAGATCGGATCGGCCAGTTCCTCGCCATCAAAGATCGGTTCGAGCGCTGCGTACCAGCTATCCTCATGCGGGCCGTTCTTGAGATCGCGCGGGCCCAGCGCGCCGGTGACAAACAGCGCCTCCTCCGCCCGGGTCATGGCAACATAAAGAAGGCGCCAATGCTCCTCCTTGTCCGCCGCGCTTGCCTCGTCCTCTGCCTTGCTGACGGGACCGACCTTCTCGACCTTGGAAAGCGAAGGGAGAGGCACTGCCTTGGCGTTCTCAGCACCCAAGGGCGTGTCTTTCAATTCCAGCGCGCTGCCCTCGCCCGGTCGTCCGGTCGCATCGGCGAGGATGACGATCGGCGCTTGCAAGCCTTTGGAGCCGTGCACGGTCATCACCCGCACCTGTCCGCCCGCATCATCGGGATCGCGCTTTAGCTCCGCCGACCCCGCGTCAAACCACTCAATAAAGCCCACTAAGCTAGGCGTAGCGCCCGCTTCATAAGAGAACGCGGCGTTGACCAATTCGTCGAGCGGATCATTCGCCTCGCGCCCCAGCCGCGCGATCAGTGTGCGCCGCCCTTGCCACGGCCCTGTCAGGACCCAGGCGATCAAGGCTTGCGGCGTCTCGAAATCCGCCAATCGCAGGAGCGCGCGCAGCCGATCCGCCGTCTCCGTCACAAAAGACGGCGCGTCACGGCGGCGCAGATGGTGCCACAGGGGTACGCCGTCGGCGCGCGGGACATGCTCCAGCAAATCATCCTGCGTCCACCCGATCAGCGGGCTTGCGAGGAGGTTGGCGCATTCCAGATCATCCAGCGGCTGCGCGGCAAAGCGCAGCGCGCTCATCACGTCCTTCACCGCAAGCGGCGCGCCCAGACGAAGGCGGTCGACACCGGCGACCGCCACGCCCGCTTCGTGCAGCTTGGCCACGATCTGTGCGGCGAGCCCTCCGCGCTTGCGCACCAGCACCATGACATCGCCCGGCGCGGCGTGGCGGTGTCCGCCTTTCTCCAGCACAAACCGATCGCGGCCGCGCACCCATTCGGCAACCTGCGCCGCAATCCGTTCTGCCAGCACCGTGTCGTGATGCGCGAGCCAATCGCGCGCCTCGTCCTCAGGTTGCTCTTCATCCGCGCGCACCGGGTTCCAGATGGTGACCATCCCGGCCCGATCATCGCCAATATGCGGCGGTGGTCCCTTGCGCAGCCCGAAAGTTGCGTGCCCCAGCAGGCCAATCGCCGCGTTGACGAACTCAAGCACCGGTTGGGCAGTGCGGTAGGAACGGCCCAGATCGAGATCGCTCCAATTGGGCACGTTGCGCCGGTCGCGGATCTCCACTGCGTTTGCGCGCGCGTCGAGGATTCGTTTGCGGATCTTGGCTTTGGCGCGTTCGTAGTTTTCAGGGCTCGTGCCTTGAAAGCCAAAGATCGCCTGCTTGTAATCGCCCACGGTGAAGATCGTGCGCAGCTTGTCGCCGCTCGCTCCATCCCCGCTGAAGAAATCATCAATCAACGCATCGACGATGTCCCATTGCGCTTCGTTGGTGTCCTGCGCTTCGTCAATCAGGATATGATCAAACCGCCGGTCAAGCTTGTAGCGGATCCAGTCGGCGGTTTCGGTCTTGGCCAGCAAGGTCGCCGCGCGGCGGATCAGATCGTCGAAATCGAGCAGCCCTTCGCGGCGCTTGGCGTCGATCCATTTGAGCGAAAAAGCGCGCCCCAGTTCAAGCGCGGCGGTGAGAAGCTCCGCAAGGTTCAGAAGGCCCAGGCGCTCTCGATACAGCGCCACAGCCTCGGCCACGGTCTGCTGCCATTCGAGCAGGCGCGGCTCCTCTTTCGAAGGTTTGGCCATGGCGCGCGGCTCACCGTCCTTTTTGAGCACGGTGTCGTAGAAGCCGTCGACCTGCGCCATGCGCGACTCGGAGTCCAAGCTCAGCCAAAGTTCGATGAATGCGGCGGTCTTGGCACCGGCCTGCGCGGACCAGCCCTGCATCAGCGGAAGCATCTGGCGCAATTGATCGTCGGGGAACGTGGCGGGATCGAGAACCTCACTCGCCCAACCCTCATCCGCATCGCTCGGAATGCCCAGCAGGCTTTGCCGCACGCGCGTATCGACCGGGGACTGCCACGCGTCCCTGCCCTCCCACAATTCCTCCCGGGCGGCGCAGCGCATCAGCCAGTGATGCAAGCTACCGGGGTCCTTGCGGGTTACAAACAGCTCCACCGCATCGAGGATACGACGGTCCTGCGCCGCCTCCGCCTCGCTCAGCAGGTCGGCTAGCACCTCACGGCTGAGCAATTCGCGCTGGCGATCCTCCATGGGCTGCGATCCGGGCGCGAGGTCCGCCTCCTCAGGAAAATTCGCGAGCAGCCACTGTGAGAAGGCGTGGATCGTGTCGATCCGCAGACCCCCGCCGGGGCAATCGAGGACGCTTGCAAACAAGGTGCGCGCGCGTTCCAGCGTGTTGGGATCGACCGGCGCGCCAAGATGCCGCAATTCCGTAGCAAGCTTGCCTTCGGCGAGCCGCACCCACCTCGCCAGAACAGCGTTGATCCGGTTCGCCATCTCCGCCGCGCCCGCTTTGGTGAATGTCAGACACAGGATCTGCCTTGGCTCCACATCGCTGCGCAAAAGCAGGCGCAGCACGCGCGCCGAGAGCACCTGCGTCTTGCCCGTGCCCGCCGAAGCCGAGAGCCAGACATTGTCCGAAGGTTCGACCGCGGCGAGCTGGTTGTCCTTGAGTGGGAAGACCTTGGCGCTCATTCCTCGTCGCCTTGGTCAAACTGCCATTCTTCAAGGCGCATCAATTGATCGTACTCGGTGTATCCTGGGTAATTCGGGTTCTCTCTCGCGGTGAAGGGTTCCGAGCCCTTGATGAACCGTTTGATCGCTTCGGTCAGTTTTTCGTCGTGCAAGGGAAGAAAACGTTCGGGTTCTGGGCCGGTGCGTTCCTTTTCCCCGCGGACAGGTGAAACGATCTTTCCAAAGTGATCGCCATTCTTCGCAAGCGACCAGAACTCAAAGACGCTGGCCTCGCCGCGCATCGCGAGGGCATCGGACGCGTCCTTGCCAGGCTTGAAGCTTCCATCGCGCGCGATCAGGCCTAGCACGCCCAGTTGGAGACGGTATCCCGCTTCAACCTGCGCCTTGGTGGGCGCCGGGCCGGTCTTATAATCGACAATGGCCAGCGTCCCATCGGGCAGCCGGTCAATCCGGTCCGCCTGCCCGAACACACGCACGCCGAGATAGTCCATCGCGCCCCAGCTTTCGGTCAGCGCCACTGTGCGGCCATCTTCGGCCATCATATCGATCCAATCCTCAAACCGTGTGAGAGCGGCCATAATGCGCGGGCGCCAAAGGCCCCACAGGAGCGGATGCGGGTTGGTTTGTTTTAGCGCCCTTTCGGCAAAGGCGACCAACGGCAAGTCAGGGTCAGTCGCGCGCGCTTTGTGCCATTGGTCGAGAATCGCGTGCACCAACGTGCCGCGCAGCGCCGGATCGCTAAACGGATCGGCGGCCAGTGGATCGAGCGACCTGAGGCCTAGGATTTTCTGCGCGTAGAACTGATAGGGATCGCCAAGCAGCCGGTCGAGCGCGGTGGCGCTGATCGACACGCTGCGCTGGTCTGCCGAAGGGTTTGGCCTGGGACGCGGATAGCGCTGCGCCGGCGGTCCGGGCGCGTGGTCCAATCGCGGCAAGATCTGCGGGATCGTGGTCTCGCGGTGCCGTTGCGCCTCTTGCTCCCCCAGCAGCGCTTCCACCCGCAGCAGAAAACGCGAGGGGCGCGATGGTCCATCCGCATCGCGCTGCGCCCGGCTAAGCACCACTTCGGGTGCGCCCATGGCACCGGCCAGATCGTGCGCGGCCAGACCAATGCGATACTCTGTGACGGGCACGCCGAGAGCGCGCAGTATGCCGGGAGCCAGCAAGCTGTCGGGCGAAGGCGTTTGCGGCCAGCTGCCTTCGTTGAGCCCAGCGCAGATCACCAGATCCGCGCGCGCCATGCGCGATTCGAGCAGACCGTAGATCGCCACGCGCGGGTGACCGCCATAAGGCGGGCGCACCGCAATTTCCTCCATCGTGTCGCGCAGGACCTTGGCCAGATCCGCTTTGGCCAAACGAGTGCCGCATTCGACTGCGTTGAGGCGCAGCTCCTCAACCAACCGCGCCAAAGCCCGGCCGTCCGCACGCGCCCACACCGCTTCGCCCGCCAGCGCTTCGGCGGTCTGTGAGAGACCATCAAGAGCCTCGGCCAGCGCGATGTCATCGGGCCATTCGAGCAGAGGCGACAGGACAGCCTCAACACCCTCCCACCAGGTCTGAACCTGCGGGCTGTCCGTTTCCTTTGCTGCGTGGCGCAAAGGCTCCAGCCCCGGCGCAGGGGCAGGCCCTCGCAATTCACGCTCAAACGCGCGCAAATGGGAAAGCCATTCGCGGCGCGCGTCCGTGTCTTCGCTCGCGATCAGCGGGTGGCTGAGCCCGGCGATAAGGCCTACCGGTTCTCCACCTTCGCTCGCGATTTCGGCCAGCAGCGCCAACAAGCGCCCCGCCGGGGTCAAAGAGAGTTTCTCACCAGCGGAATCGTCCGCTTCGATATTCCAACGCCGTAAATGCTGCACCACGCGCCGCGCGAGACCGCGATCCGCGCTGACCACGGCCACGCGTTTGCCGGGTCTCTCGAGCGCCTCTCTTACCATCAGCGCGATGCCTTGCGCTTCCTCCTCGCTGGTCGCGGCGGTCAAGGTGCGCACTCCCGGCAGGCGGCGTCTATCCGCCTCCAGCGTGACCCAGCTTTTGCTGGCCTGCGGAGGGAGAAACAACGAACTGATGGCGCGGCTTCTCGCGGGTTCGGCTGCCGTCATGCCCTTGCGATGCCAGGGGCGCACCTCGGCCCGCGCGACGCCCATGCGTTCAAGCAGCAATTTGAGGTGGTATTGCGGATGGGTCAGCGCGTCGTCGCTCGCAAAAATCGGTGCATCCGGCTCTGGCGCGGCGCCCGCGCGGCCCAGCTCCTCCCACGCCGCATCGTCCATAGCGAGGTCAAGATCAGGCAGGATCACCGCGCCATTGGGCAAATCGGCCACCGCGCGCAGCATCCGGGCCAGCGCGGGCGAAGCGCTGGTGACCCCCGCAGCCACAATAGGAGCCTTTGGTGGGTCTGCCCGCCATTCGCGCCGCGCGCGTTCGAACAACATATTGCGCCGCGTTGCCGCGTCCACCCGGCCCAATTCTCCAAGCCGCGAGAGCCAGCGCGCCTGCACGCGGGCGAACAGCGCGATCGATTGTTGCCAATGACCTGAAAGATTGCCCAGCATAGTGAGCACAGCTTCGCTCAGCAGATCTTCAGGCGTCTTCTCTTCCACCAGCAAGCGATCCATCGCGCGGGCCGCTTCGCGCGCCAGCCTGAGCCGCGCTGCACCGGGAAGGGCCGGTTTGCCCAATGATGCGAGCTCGAACTCGATCAGGCCCGCCAGTTCCAGCCAGCGTCGTGTCGGCTCAATCGCCGGTGGGATATCGCCCGCGCCCAAAGGATCGAGCAGCGCGCCTAGCGCTTCGTCCAAGTCCAGGTCGCCTACCGTGACCATGCGCGGGAGCAGCAACCCAGCCTGCCCCATTTCGCCCGTCAGTCGCGTGAAAGCTTCGGAGATCGTGCGCGCGGCGCGTGTACTGGGGACCAGCAGTGTAAGGCGCGCGAGCCCAAGATCGTCATCGGCGTAGCGCGGAACCAAGCCCGCCACCAAAGCGTCGGCAAAGCCGCGATGCGCGGCGATGGAATAGACCTTTGGGCCGGTTTCGCTCACACCCTAACCACGGCTAAGCGCTTCCTCGGTCGGCTTGATTGCTTGCGGCGTGCCCACTTCGAACCACATGCCGGTGAAGGACAGGCCGAACAAACGCCCTTCTTCAATCGCGCGGCTCCATAGGATGTTGGTCGAGAACTTTCCCTGAGGAGCTTCGCGCAACAGCCGTTTCGAGACCAACTGAATTCCAGTATAAATAAACGGCGCGATGCGGCCCGTCTGGCGACGGGTGAGGCGGCCGATCGCGTCCATGCGGAAGTCGCCCTTACCCGCAAAATTCTCTGCCCGAGCGTGCGGGACGACCAGAAGCAGCGCGTCCATCGCCTCGGGGTCCCAGCGCGCGGAAAGATCGGCAAAGGCGTTTTGCGGCCCGTCGAGCCAGATATTGTCGGCGTTGAGGCAAAAGAAGGGATCGGGCAGCTGGTCTTGCGCCTTGATAAGCCCGCCGCCGGTTTCCAGCAGTTCCTCACGCTCGTCCGAGATCACGACTTTGGGCAATTCGCGCTCCAGCACATGCGCCTCAAGCGCATCGGCAAGATAGTGAACGTTGACCACCGCCTTGGCGACACCCGCGTCGGCTAGGCGATCCAGCGCGTGATCGATCAACGGCTTGCCCTTCACGCGCACCAGCGGCTTGGGCGTGGCTGCGGTGAGCGGACGCATCCGTTTGCCCAGCCCAGCGGCCATGACCATCGCGGTGTCGCTAACCAGAGCCACGGGCTCGTCTGCGCTCACGTGATCGTCCCTCCATCCTTCGCGCGCAAATCGCCTGGGATGTTGGCGTCAAACCAACGAGCCACGGGGGCAAGCGCGGGATGCTTCAAATCCGATTCCATCAGGCGCCACACACGAGGGATCATGGAGAGATATTTCGGCTTCCCATCGCGTTTGGCGAGGCGCACGAAAATGCCGGCAATTTTAGCGTTCCGCTGGGCGCCGAGGATGGCGTAGTCAGCCAGAAATTCCTCGTCGCTGTCACCGCGCTGCGTTCGATAATAGTCCAGCATCTCTGCGGCGAAATCCTGATCCACATCGCGCCGCGCGTCTTGCAGCAGCGAGACCAAGTCATAGGCCCGGTGACCGGCCAGCGCGTCTTGGAAATCAATCAGCCCTTGCGGCGCGGTCGCCGCTCCGTTCAAAAGCATGATGTTTTCCGCGTGATAGTCACGCAAGACAGTCACGCCCTTGCCCTGACGCTCCAGCAGCGGAACCAGCACTTCGCGCCACGCGGCCTCATAGCCATCTTCGTCAATGCTCAGACCCTGCGCGGGCGCGTACCACTCGGTGAGCAGCTTCGCTTCGCGCAGATAGGTCGCCATATCATAGGGAGCAAACGGACCTGCGGGGTGCGTGTGCAGCTCAATCAAAGCATCAATGGCTGCGGAGTAAGCGGCGCGCTCCTGATCGGTGTTTGCGTCGAGCCAGTCGCGCATCCGATCGTTGCCAAAATCTTCAAGCAGCACCCACCCGGCAGGCGGATCGCTGGCGTAGATCTCCGGCGCGCGCATGGAGTGGTCGCGAAGCCAGTGCCCCACATCGAGAAACGGAACCGGATCTTCGGCCGGCGGCGGCGCGTGCATCAACATCGCCTGTTCGCCTGATGGCTTTTTCAAACGAAAGTAACGCCGGAAGGAAGCGTCGCCCGGAATCACCTCGATCCGCGCGTCGCTCCAGCCCGCACTGGCGATAAAGTCGCTCAAACCTTCCGGCAATTCATTCATGGCTCTCGCCCTAGCCAATCCGCCCCCGCGCTCGCAATCGCTATCCGGCCCTTCTCCGCAGTCTCGAGCGTGATTTCGAGACATCCCGCCTCATGCGCAAAGCCACCCGCGTGATCCGGCCATTCGGCGAGCAGCGCGGCGCCCTCACGGTAATCGTCTAGGCCCAGCTCCTGCGTTTCGGCGGGGTCCTCCAAACGATAAAAATCGGCGTGCGCTATAGGCAAGCGCAACGGCGGCGCGTCATACGTTTCGACGATCGTGAAAGTCGGCGAAGGGACTTCGCCCGCGTATCCCAACGCTGCGATGATCGCCCGCGCCAAGGTGGTCTTGCCCGCGCCGAGCCCGCCGGAAAGCGACACCACATCGCCTGCTCGTAGTTGGGCTGCGATGCGCGCGCCATAGGCCTGCATCGCCGTCAAATCGGGTAAGACTTCGCGCCGCGCCTGACTCACGGCAAAAGAATGATCGCGGTTGTGCCCGCGCCCTCTTCGCTATGCAATTCCAGTGTGCCGCCATGGGCTTCAACCAATTGCCGAGCCAGCGGAATGCCAAGGCCCGCGCGCGCCTCGGCCTCGCCATCACCCATGGCTTGCGCAAGTTCTTCTGAAGACATCCCTTTCCCGCTGTCAGAGATAACGATGGCCGATCCCCACTCGTCGTCGTCGCCGGGCCTTGGAACCTCGACAAGAATTTGGCCATCTTGGGGCGTGCCTTCAATGGCGTTGTCGAGCAAGTGACCAACCACCCGCGCCAATTGACGCGGATCAGCCATTGCGATGCGGCTCTTCTTGCCCCTGAGATCAAGGCCCAGTCCGGCAGCGATAATCGCTTCCTCGCGCTGGCGAATAATCTCGGTGAGGAATGGGAGCAGTTCCACCTTTTCCTTTGCGATGGGCATAAGGCCCGCTTCGCTTTGCGACAAATCGAGCACATTCTCCACTTGCTCGGTCAACTGCGAGACGGACTTGAGAATTGCGTCAACATATTCGTCGGCTTGCGGGGTGAGATCGCCGCCCGCCCCACTCGCCAGCATTTCCGCAAAACCACCAATTGTGGTCAGCGGATTGCGGAATTCGTAGCTCATATTGGCGAGAAAGCGGGTCTTGACGCTGTCCGCTTCCTCTAACGCCTCCGCCCGTTCGCGCAGCGCTTTCTCCGCCTTTTCCGAATCCGTAATGTCGAGCACAGTCAGCAAGCCGTTGCCATCAGGCAAAGGCACCCCTGCAAATCGCAGGGTGCGCCCATCAATCAACTCGACCAGACCGTTCTTCTCTTGTCGATCCAAGGTCGCCGCGCGCACCACGGCGCCAATCTGTTTGGCCTGTTCGGGATCGACAAGGTTTTCGCCCATCGCATTCAGCACTTCTTGCGCATCCGGGCGTGCGTCGAGAAATTCGTCGTCCAACCCCCAGGTTGTCGCAAAGCTACGGTTGCGCAATTGGACCGTGCCATCAGGCGCGAAAATCGCGAGCGCCTCGAAGAGGCTGTCGAGCATCGCCGTGCGGGTGCGAAGCAGAATATCCTTGGACGAAGACAGCGATAGGCTCTCGGTCAAATCCTCCGCAATCATCACCATCCCGCCATCGGGCATGGGTTGCGCGGCAACGCGCAAATGGGTGCCACCAGGCAATGGCCAATTCTCTTCTTGCGCGCCCGTGCCTTCAAACCAGCCCAGCCGATCAGAGCGCCATTCGGGGAAGTCGCGCACTTCGGGCGTGCGGCCCTTTTCGCGCGCTTCGGCGAGGAAGCGGTCGAACGCCTTCGCGCCTTCATCGCTGCCATCGCCAATATCCGCGCCCAGTTCGAACAGGCGGCGGAAAGGCAGGTTGGCGTAGATCAAGCGCTCGTCGCCATCGAATTGCGCCACGCCGATGGAAAGTTTGTCCATCATCGCGCGTTGCGCGTCGCGATAGGCACGGAATTCGCGGCGAACCTGCTGTTGCTCTTCAACATCGATGGCGTAGCCCGCCACTCCGTCTTGCCCGAGCGGCAGGTCGGACACTTTCAGCGTGCGGCGCTCTCCCAGAATGGTGGCAGCGACGGTGCGTTCGTTCTTGACCGCGCTAACGAAGCTTTCGCGCGCTATGTCGGAGGGGGCACGTTCATTCTCCGGCTCGAGCAGCTCAATCTGGTTTTGCACCACCGCTTCGGGACTGCCCGCCGCGACTGCCTCGACATAGGACTTGTTGACCAATTGCAGCCGCATGTCGGAGCCGCGGAACCACATTGGCATGGGCGCTTCTTCGATCAGGCCCAGCAGCGCGCGGAAGCCGGCCTCTGCGGTCGCCGCAGTTTGGCGCAAGCGACTGAGTTCGTCTTCGCTTTCAGAGAAATCAAAAACCCACACCATCGCGGCCCCGCCCGGTGAGACTTGCGGATCAGCCAGCGATCCTACCAGCGACAGCGCCCGGCCGGAACCTGGCAACACCATCGACATCTGAAACGGCGCGGCGCTTTTTTGCGTATGGCGCACATGCTCGGTCAGCTCTTCGACCTGATCGGCGCTCAGACCATCATCGCGCGCCAATTCGCTAAGATAGCAGGGCACATTTTCAAAGCCGAGCCATCGCGCCAGCCGCTCCGGCGCTTCGATTTTGCCATCGACCCGCACCAGCATCGGGATCGCGGGCGCCGCGTCGAGCAGGGACTGCATGCGTCTTAGCGAATTCTTGAGCGCCTTGGCCCTCTGCACCTGCCCATTTGCCCGCATGGCAAACACCGCCGCCACCACCGTCCAGGCAGCGAGGACGAGGCCCATAACAGCCACAGCGATCGGGTCGAGTTCCATGATGTACGCGCTATTCGGACGCGGGCGGCGATGCAACACGGGCGAGCCCTAAAATGCGCATCATCAAAGGGGAAAACGCTTACCAGTTCTCTTTGAACGGCCTGAGGTCGATTTCATGTGTCCAGGCGCTGCGGTGCTGGGTGTGCACATGCCAGAAGGTGTCCGCAATCGCATCAGGCGACAGGCTGCCATCTTCGCCCAACTTTTCCAAATACTCACCAAAGCGACCACGGACATATTCACCGTCGATGATCCCGTCGATTATGAAATGCGCAACATGGACGCCCGCCGGGCCAAACTCGCGAGAGAGCGATTGGGCGAGCATCCGTAAGCCAGCCTTCATCGAAGCGAAGTGCGCAAAGTTGGCCTTCCCCCGCCATGACGCCGATGCCCCGGTGAAGAACAGACTACCCTGCCCTTGACGCTTTAGGATCGGGACCGCGCGTTTGGCGGTCAGGAAGGCGCCGAAGTTACCGACTCTCCAAAACGCCTCATAAGTTTCCGCGTCGAGTTGTTCGAACGGAACGATGGCGTTGTTGCCCGCGTTATAAAGCACCGCGGCAACCTCGCCACGACTTGCAGCAATCTCGAACAGTGCGTCTTGATCTTCAGCGGAGGTGACATCAGCGCGAACCGCTTCGGCGAAACCACCCGCCTCCTTCACTTCCTCGGCGACCGCTTCGATCCTTTCCGGCGTGCGGCCGGATATGATCGCGTGCAGTCCTTCGGACGCAAAGCGCCGCACTAACGCGCCGCCGACACCGTTGGACGCGCCGACGCCCAAAACAACCACCGATTTTGCCATAAATCCCGCTCCAAAAATCAAATCCCTCGCTCTTGTCAGCCAAGAGCGAGGGGCTTGCAAACTAGTTTGCCTTTAGAGACGGAACCTGAGGGTTTAGTACCGGTAATGGTCCGGCTTGAACGGGCCGGCCGCGGGCACGCCGATATAGTCGGCTTGCTTTTGGCTCAGCCTGGTCAGTTCCACACCCAGTTTCTCAAGGTGCAGCGCGGCGACTTTTTCGTCCAAGTGTTTGGGTAGGACGTAGACGTCGTTGTCGTATTCGTCCGATTTGGTGAACAGCTCGATCTGGGCCAGCGTTTGGTTGGTGAAGCTCGCGCTCATCACGAAGCTGGGGTGGCCGGTGGCGCAGCCCAGGTTCACAAGGCGACCCTTGGCGAGGATCAGCAGGCTGTTGCCGTCCGGCATGGTGACCATGTCGGTGCCTTCCTTGATCTCTTTCCAATCGTAATTGTCGAGCGCGGAGATTTGAATCTCGCTGTCAAAGTGGCCAATATTGCACACGATCGCCATGTTCTTCATGGCTTTCATGTGCTCGCCGGTGATCACGTCTTCGTTGCCGGTGGCGGTTACGAAGATGTCGGCGCGCTTGCACGCTTCTTCCATGGAAACCACTTCGTAGCCGTCCATCGCCGCTTGCAGAGCGCAGATCGGGTCGATTTCGGTCACCATCACGCGCGCGCCGCCATCACGCAGCGACGCAGCGGAGCCCTTACCCACATCGCCGTAACCCGCAACGCAGGCGACTTTACCAGCCAGCATCACGTCGGTCGCTCGGCGAATGGCGTCGACCAGCGATTCCTTACAGCCATAAAGGTTATCGAACTTCGACTTGGTCACGCTATCATTCACGTTGATCGCGGGGAAAGGCAGCTTGCCCGCTTTAGCGATCTGATAGAGGCGCATGACGCCCGTGGTGGTCTCTTCGGACACGCCCTTGATGTTTTTGACCGTCTTGGTCAGGTAGCCCGGCTTTTCTTTGACATAGGCTTTCAAAGCCTTCTGCATTTCGATTTCTTCGGCGTTGGCCGGAGCGGGCATTTCTTCGCCCGCTTCGAGGCGCGCGCCCCACAGCGCGAACATCGTCGCATCACCACCATCGTCGAGGATGATGTTGGAGGTGAGATCGGGATCGGCGTCGGTCGACCAGTCAAAGATGCGGCCCACATACTTCCAATAATCCGCCAGCGTTTCGCCTTTGATGGCGAAGACCGGAATGCCCTGCGCGGCGATCGCGGCGGCGGCGTGGTCCTGGGTCGAAAAGATGTTGCAGGTCGCCCAGCGCACTTCGGCACCCAAGGCCGTCAGCGTTTCGATCAGAACAGCGGTCTGGATCGTCATGTGGAGCGAGCCAGTGATGCGCGCGCCTTTGAGCGGCTGCGAAGCGCCGTATTCCTCGCGCAGTGCCATCAGGCCCGGCATTTCGGTTTCGGCGATAGCGATCTCATCGCGGCCATACTGCGCCAGCGCGATATCTTTGATGATGTATTCATGATCGAGAGCGGCGGTGGCCATAATTCGTCTCCGTTAAGTGTTGGGCGCGCCGTAGCGATATGGAGGTTCAGGCGCAAATATAAAGTTATCTTTATATCTGCAATTACCTTAATCGGAGGCGCTTACCGGACTTTAAGGTCAGGGGCTTATTGTGATGTCTAGTGTTAAGTCTCACGCGCCATTGCTTGATCGCCTCGCTGATCGCCCTTGGAGGCACCTCTGCGCACGCGCAAAGCTTTGCTGACCACCCACAAGCGCGGATCAACAACTATTATGTCAAGGGATCAACCGCCGCTGAGATTTTCGCTTCGATCACGCGCAACGCTCCAGGCATGATCCATTCTGGGCGACCCGCCCACGCCTACGCGTCTTACCAGTTCCACTGGCAGCTGCGCTCGCGCGGCAATTGGTGCGAGGCTGAGGTAAGGCTCGATCTCAGCGTGATGTTTCCTCAGCATGTCGATACTGCAAGCCTGTCCAACCACGCGTGGAACTGGTGGAACAAGTATTCGCTTGCGCTGGAAATGCACGAAGCGGGTCATCTTCAAATCGCAGAAGAAACCTACCCCGAGTTGGTCGCAGCGCTCGAAAACGGGCCTTGCGAAACGGCCAACGCGCGCGCGGAACTGGTGCTGGCCGAACTGGACCGGAGGCAGGATCTTTATGATCAGATGACCAACCACGGAGCGGTCACTGCCCGCGCTTTTGATTTCTGATTGCGCCTTCTGATTGCGCGCATGTTCTTAGGCACTATATCCGCATCGAGTTTCCACCCCCTTGTTCAAGGAGCGATGCACGATGACGATTTCCGTAGGCGACAAACTTCCCGAAGTGACCATGGTCAAAGCGACCGCCGAAGGCCCCCAACCGGTCCAATCGGCCGAGTTTTTTGCCGGTAAGAAGGTCGCACTGTTCTCGGTTCCCGGTGCCTTTACCCCGACCTGTTCGGCAAAGCACCTTCCGGGCTTTGTCGAAAAAGCCGCTGAATTGAAAGCCGCCGGCGTCGACGAAATCGTGGGCACGGCTGTGAACGACGCATTCGTCATGGGCGCCTGGAACGCGAGCGCGGGCAGCGACGACATCACCATGCTGGCGGACGGCAACGCCGAGTTCGTCGAATCGGTTGGCCTCACCATGGACGGTTCGGGCTTTGGCATGGGCACGCGCGGTCAACGCTTCTCGATGGTCGTCAACGATGGCGTTGTTGAACAACTCAACGTCGAAGCTCCTGGCGACTTCAAGGTTTCGAGCGCGGAACACATGCTCGACCAGATGTGAGCCTGAGGCTCAACTGATTGTTAGAGAGGGGCGTCCTTTGCGGCGCCCCTTTTTGCTTCGGCTCACTTGTCAGGAATGGCGTAGGTCACTGTCGATTGCGCCAGCACCGTGCTCTCATCATCCTGCCACAGCTTTACGTCCACTGTGGCCAGGCGGCGGCCCAGTTTGATCAGCCATGCATCGGCGTAAAACGTCTCGGCCCGAACCCCGCGTAGGAAACTCATATTGAGATTGCTTGTCACCGCCATGGGCACAATCCCGATATGCGCCAGGATCACCGCGTAAGCGATCCGGTCGGCCAGCGCCATTTGCGTGGGGCCCGAGACTATCCGACCCGGGCGCAATTGCGAGGATTCCGGCCGTTGGCGCATCCGTAGAAAGCCCGGCTCTATCGCCACGAATTGATCGGGATCTTGGTCATGCCCCGGAAACGCCGCGGCAAAAAACGCAGTCAGATCGGTGGCGGTCAGGATGGGTTGCAGTTTTCGATCGCTCATCGCACCGCCCTCGCCCCGATTAGATCGCTGATCAAGCTCTTAACTCAGACCCGGCGCCTCAAAAGCAACCCAAAGGGCCACGCCTGCCGCAACGCCTACGCTGATCAGGAAACGGGCCCACGAAATCGGCTCGTTCCCGTCGATGTCGGCCTTGACCAGTTTGGTCCCCGACACCATTGGGCTGACCAAATCGTTCTGTTTGAAGACGCCGTAATAGGCGATCGCACTCAAATGCAACGCGACCATGCCAAGCACAACCCAGTAAAACCATTCGTGCCATTCCGTCAGCGCGGCGGCGGTCGAGACTTTCACCAGGGCGTTGAGAGGCCCGGTCGCACCATCATAAGGATCACCGGCGAACAATCCCGCGCCAACCTGGATCGACATGACGCCCAATAGGCCCAACACGCTGAGCGCGCCGATCGGGTTGTGACCGATCGAATGGGCTACCGCGCCCGCCTTCCCAGTCACATAAGCGATCACCACGCCCGGTCCTTTTACAAAGGAAGAGAAACGCGCGGTGCGGGTGCCAAGAAAGCCCCATAAGACACGAAAGATGAGCAGGCCTAAAAGCGCCACGCCAAAACGCTTGTGGAGAGCCCATTGCGAATTCTCGGCCGACCACCAAAGGGCCGGCACGAGAAACGCAAAGCTCCAGTGTGTCATCCGGATCGGCAGATCCCACACACGCTTTGTTGACGCAGACGCAGTTTCCGCCGGCTGAAGACCGGTCGTCAGCTCTGCGTTGTCGGTATCAGCCAAGCGGGCTTAGTCTGTATCTAGGCGGAACGTGTCGTGGCAGTTCTTGCATGAACCGCCCACCGCGCCGACCTGATCGCCCACTGCCGCCGCGTCACCGCCCTGCGCCAGAGTGATCATTTCGGCGCTCGCGTCGATCAAACGCTTGTGCGCTTCGGCAAATTCTTCAGGCTTTTCCCAAATCGTAGCCAAAGCTTCGGTGTCATAGCCATCGCTCACCGATGTACCTGCAGGGAAGTACCCTTCTATCTTCAGCGCGGCGGCGTTCATATCGGTCGCCGCGGCGGTAATAGCCTCAAAATCGGGGCTGTCGCCTTCGAGCTGAGTACGGATCGCCTTAAAGCTTTTGCCGATCGCCTTGAAGTTGGCCTGCCGTTCATCAATCACAGCCGGCTCATCCGCCGCTGCCGTCGCGGTATCAGCTTCGGTCGCTGCCTCGCCGCCGCACGCGGCCAATCCCAGAACGAACGCCGCCAAGACTACGCCGGAAATCACTTTCGAATACGCCATTAAACCCAACTCCTGATTGTTGGTGTGTCCACGATGGATCGGCGCATCCCATTCACCGACATTGAAAAAACTAACGCCCCTTGCGGGAGTTCCGCAAGAGGCGTCATTGTATTTACCGATAGTGATTAAGCGGCTCAATCAGTAGCCCATCAGGCCCAGAACTTCCTTACGGCTGCTAGCGTCTTCAAGGAAGCATCCCATCATGCGACTTGTCAGCATTTCGACCTCGTGCACTTTGACACCGCGCCCGGTCATGCAGCCGTGCTCAGCTTCGATAACGACTGCCACTCCGCGCGGTTCAAGATTGCTCCAAATGCAATCGGCAACCTCAGCGGTGAGGCGTTCTT
The DNA here is from genome assembly GCA_039814925.1 of Pseudomonadota bacterium. Lineage (GTDB taxonomy): Bacteria > Pseudomonadota > Alphaproteobacteria > Sphingomonadales > Sphingomonadaceae > Erythrobacter. The sequence continues at coordinate 246,650 of JBCCAH010000001.1, read as the reverse complement.
GCACCTGCAGTCGGTTGGCGAAACCGTGCAGCACGCGAGCGAGTTTTGAGATGCCGACTACCTTCTTATGGGGCAGATAAGCGATGTGCGCTTTGCCGGTAATCGGGGCCATGTGGTGCTCGCAATGCGATTGGAAGGGGATATCCTTCAACAGGACGATCTCCTCATATCCGCCGACTTCCTCGAAAATACGGCTGAGATGGATCGCAGGGTCTTCCTGATTGCCACGGCAATATTCGAGCCAAGCGCGACCGACGCGCTTGGGCGTATCGAGCAGGCCTTCGCGAGTGGGGTCGTCCCCTGCCCAGCGCAAAAGTGTACGGATGGCTTCTTGCACATCGTCGGGCACATCGGGTTTACCCAGGGGATTATCGGGGTCAAATTCGTCGTGGTCGTGCAGGTAATTCATGCCCTTGGTCTTTCATAGCGCGACGGGCGGCCCCCGAATGGCCCCCGATTAAGTGGTCGACATGATCCCAATGGTAAAAATCACTGAAGCTTCATCGGGTTCCGCGCTTTTTAGCGTCTTATGCCCCGGGGCTGTGAAAGCGATTACGGCGTGTCGATGACCGTCCGACGAACAATATAGGCTGATTTCAAGAAATTGCACCCCTTGGAGCGCATTTTCTTTCAGAAGATCAACGCGAAAGGCGGCAATCAGGGCCCAAAAACCAAAAAAGGGACCGCCCAGTTGGGGCAGTCCCTTTTTTGGCGCGCCAGGAAGGATTCGAACCTCCGGCCGCCTGATTCGTAGTCAGGTACTCTATCCAGCTGAGCTACTGGCGCGAATGAGGAGCGGCACATAAGGGGGCGTGGCGAACTTGGCAACACCTGAATTGCGCCGACGCGCAATATTGTTGGCCCTATCTCTCTCCTGCTCTGTTCTGCGCAGTGCGGCGCCTCAGTTATGACGTTTCGTAAAAAAGGCGCGCGCAAAGCTCGGAATCCAACGGCGGTTTGGGCAAGCCACCAATAGTAATCGGATCAAGCCAATCGACCGCTCCGCCCTCCAACGCTTGCGGTTCGCCATCCCAATGCGTGACTTTGTAAAGCAGGATGACAATCGCTGGCTGATCGAATTCGGCGTCAACCTGAGCGAAAGTCAAAGGGACGATTGAAACCGGATCCACCGCAATCCCGAGTTCTTCCGCAAGCTCACGGATAAGAGCTTCTTGAGGCATTTCATACGGTTCAATCTTGCCGCCTGGGAATTCCCATAGGCCGCCGTGGTGCTTTTCTTCTGGCCGTCGATGCATCAGCCATCGCTGATCCTCGCGTTGCAAGGCTCCCGCAACAACCCACAGCGGTCCAATCGTCATGTCGGTTTTTTTTCCAATTCCACGGCTCGTCTCAACCATTTCTTAATGCTCTGAGCCGATTTTCGAAACGTCAGCAACGTAATTGACGGATGTACCCATGGTTATGACCAAGTTCCTAAAGCACATTGGAAACGACAGCCAAGGCGCAACCGCGGTGGAATACGGGTTGATCATCAGTTTGATCGTGATTGCCATGGCGGGGGCGTTGCAGGCGGTAGCCAACTCCAACACCGCGCAATGGGAACGGGTTTCTGATGAGGCTTCAGCGGTGATGAACCAAAGCTAACCCCACTGCCACCGATCAGCACTTTGCACGACATAAAAACCGAAAAGACCAGACCAGGAGACCAGACATGAACTTCATCAACAAGCTTGCTCGTGACGAACAGGGCGCCACCGCCATCGAATACGGCCTGATCGCCGCTCTCATCGCGGTTGCCGCGATCGTTGCCATGCAGAACCTCGGCAACTCGCTGAACAGCACCTTCTCGCAGGTTTCGACCACGCTCGATAGCTCGGGCACGGGTACGGGTACGGGTTCGTAAGCGACCTGATCAAGCCAAGGCGTCGCAAGACGCCTCGAGCAAAACAGAAAGCGGCGAGGGAAACCTCGCCGCTTTTTTGTTTGCCATCGTAGCGATGACGACGGGACTCGCCGGTCTTGCGCCCAACCATTCATTCCGAAAGGGCGTTTTTCGGAAAAGTTCTGTCTCCTTTAAGAGTTGGTTAGGTGTTTGCGAATAGACCGGGGCAATCGGGTGCATCGCCCGATGCACACATTGAAGACCACACTTAGACCAGGGTGATAAACATGAACTTCATCAACAAGCTTGCTCGTGACGAACAGGGCGCCACCGCCATTGAATACGGCCTGATCGCCGCTCTCATCGCGGTTGCCGCGATCGTTGCCATGCAGAACCTCGGCAACTCGCTGAACAGCACTTTCTCGCAGGTCTCGACCACGCTCGATAGCTCGGGCACGGGTACGGGTTCGTAAGCGACCTGATCAAGCAGAGGCGTCGCAAGACGCCTCAAGCAAAACAGAAAGCGGCGAGGGAAACCTCGCCGCTTTTTGTTTGCGCCTTTCCAGGCCTTAGGCTGCAACGCAACTACCGTGAGCGAACTACCAATTTCACCTTCTCACCTGCACGCAGAGTGTTGGTGTTTCCAAGACCATTGAGCACGCGAAAGCGGGTTTCCTGATTGTCCGAGAACGCCATTCGACGCGCAAGGCCACTGATCGTATCGCCGCGCTGCACGGTCACCACATCGATTCGTAAAGGAACGACTGCGTTGGCCTCGTTGGCCGAAATTCTTCGCATCGACTGGAACATGGCGTTGAAAGTTCCGGCCTGGCCAGCAGGCGCAATCACGGCGAAGTGGAACGCCTGATTGCTAGCAAATTCGTACGCAAAGATTACGACATCGACCTGGCTGTTGCCGTTGTTGACCCGAGCCGAACCGTACGCTGCGTTAAGGCCATTGACCCGTGTGCGCTGTAACTCTTGAGGAGCCAGAGTGCGCTGCTCGCCGCCAAGCGTTTGGAACTGCTGGCGAATATACGTTTCGAGATTTCCCGAATACGACGCCGTAGTCAGCTGTGCTTGTCCGGCGCGGCCGCTATCACCCTTGGGGTTGACGCTGACCGCGCGCGCAGAATTAAGCATGTAATATCCATCGGGCGCGGTGAAGGACAGCCGAAGATCAGGATGGATAAAAGCATTCCCCTTGATGATGCCCTGCTTGGGATCATCGCCGTAGATCATGCCGTCAATCGCGCGCAAAAAGGCTTCACGGTTTCGGACCGTACCAGGCCTGTCAGCTGAAATCGTGTTTGCCTTGCCAACACGCTTGACCGGATCCGGGTGGGAGCTCGCCCATTCGGGAGGCCGCGCGTTGTCACGCCCTTGCAGCTGCGAATCCAGCTGCGCTTGCTGCGCCAACCGCAGCAGAAAACCGCCCATCGCATCAGGATCGTAGCCTGCGGTTGTAAGGTAATCGATGCCAAGACGATCGGCCTCTTCCTCTTGGGAGCGCGAATACGAAAGGGTTACATACTGTGGAACCTGCAGCGCCCCGCGCGTGAGCAGGTTGCCAATTTGGCTGTCGCCCAACAGAACACTCGAAAGAATTGCGCCGAGCCCACCCAACATCTGATTGCGCTGCGCCGATCGTTGGCGCCGCGCCGAATGCCTCGCTGCGACATGCGCGACTTCGTGACCCAAAACTGCGGCCAATTCGGCCTCATCGTTCATCAGCGCTACGAGTTGCCTGGTCGTGTAAATGTAGCCGCCCGGGACCGCGAAGGCGTTGTTTACTGGGCTGTTGAGCAACGAAACCGTGAAGGATTCCCGCGCCCCGCCTACTTGCGAAGCGCGCGCCATCTTGAGGCCAATGCCTTCAACGTAGTTGGAGAGTGGTCCATCCATCGCACCGCCAAACTGGGCGAGGAATTGCGGGTGATACTGAGCGCCCTGCTGGGCTTCGTTCTGCGTAATCGGGGTTGTAGCCGAGGGGATTGGCGCCCCTGCGCCCATACATCCCGTGAGAGCCAGCGCGAGTGGCGCTGCGGTCCATGTCCAAGTCTTTCGGCTGCGTTGGCCCATTGCAATCCCTCCCAATTTCCAAGGCTGTTCCCTGTGTTAGGAGGTAAACTAGAGGTAAAGAGCCCCTATCGACAAGAGGGTAGAGGCGCGCCGCGTTAAAGATGCTGCGCGGTTGGTTAGCCGCCCATTTGCAGAAAACGCTCTTCGCGCATCCGCATCAACTCGTCAGACGACTTCTTGGAAAGCGCTGTAAGCTCTTCATCAATCGCTTTACCAAGCGTCTTGCTCGCGCCTTCGGGATCGCGGTGCGCGCCGCCGACAGGTTCTTTTACGATCCGATCGATAACGTTGAGGCGCTTGAGATGCTGCGCGGTGACCTTCATCGCTTCCGCTGCTTCGGGCGCTTTCTCGGCCGTGCGCCAAAGGATCGAAGCGCATCCTTCGGGCGAAATCACCGAATAGACCGCGTGCTCCATCATCAGGACACGTTCGGCGCTGGCCAAAGCGACCGCGCCGCCCGAACCGCCCTCGCCCACAATCACCGCGACCATTGGCACCGGCAGCGCCAGGCACGCCTCGGTCGAGCGAGCGATAGCTTCCGCTTGACCGCGTTCTTCCGCCTCAATTCCCGGAAACGCCCCCGAGGTGTCGACCAGAGTCACCACCGGCAATCCGAATCGACCTGCCAGTTCCATCAGGCGGATCGCTTTGCGGTAACCCTCTGGCTTGCCCATGCCGAAATTGTGCTCGATGCGGCTTTGCGTGTCATTGCCTTTTTCGTGGCCAATCAGGACCACGCGGCGGCCATTGATCCGGGCAAAGCCGCCCATGATCGCTTGGTCATCACCAAAGTTTCGATCCCCGCCCAGAGGCATAAAATCGTCAAAGGCGTGAGCCACATAGTCGTGAAAATGCGGACGCGATGGGTGCCGCGCCACCTGCGTTTTCTGCCACGGGGTTAGCGAGGCATAGGTGCTTGCCAAAAGCTCATCGCTTTTACCCTGCAACCGCTCAATCTCGGACGCGACATCGACTTTGTGATCTACATCGATGTTTTTGAGTTCCTTGATCCGTTCATCAAGGCTGGCGACGGGTTTTTCGAATTCGAGATAGGAGATCATGCGGCTCAGCTAGTCTGAAGTCGCGCCACTCGCAAGAGGATGGCGCGAATTGACAAGCGCCACTAGCCGCGCCGCATCGACATGCGTGTAGATCTGCGTGGTTGCGATATCCGCGTGGCCAAGCAACGTCTGCAACATCCGCAAATCCGCCCCGCCCTCCAGCAGATGGGTGGCGAAAGCGTGGCGCAAAACATGCGGACTTATGCCTTTGGGATCGAGCCCCGCGCGCGCCGCCAACGCTTTCAACAATTGGTACAGTCGGATGCGCGTTAGGTGCTGACTGCCGCCCGCCTTCCTAGGTTTGGCTGGAAACAGGAATGGCGAAGCGGGCTCTTTAGGCCGCACTTCAAGCCACCGAATCAAAGCTTCACGCGCGCGGTCGCTTATGGGGACCATGCGCACCGCCCCGCCCTTGCCCTTAATCGTCATAACCGGCGCGTCGCGCGGCAACGCAACGACCGGCAGCGCCACCAGCTCCGTCGCGCGAAGCCCCGATCCGTAGAGCAACTCCAACAAGACTAAAGTCCGAATAGCCGCCGGTTCATCTGAGGCGGCCTCACCCTCCGCGCAAGCAAACAGCGTGTCGATCATAGCGTGGTTCATAACCTTGGGCAAAGGCCGCCGCGTCCGCGGGTTCGGCAGCGCGCCCGAAGGATCGTCCGAGCGCCAGCCTTCATCCATCGCAAAGCCGAAGTATTGACGTAAGGCCGAGGCCTTTCGTGCCACGGTCGAGGGCGAATAATCCGCCCACGCCGCGCCAAGCTTCGCCAAATCAGCCCGCGTGACATCGGCCAAATCGCCGATCAATTTCTCGGTCTTTTCAAGGTCGGTCGTGTAAGATGTCAGCGTGTTCGGTGCCACGCCGCGTTCGGCGCTCAGCATATCGAGAAAAGCAAGTGTGGATGCCGACATAAAGGCTCCAGCGCCCAGTCGCGCCTAGCCGCGCGCCACCGCTTCGGCGGCGATCATGCGCGCTTCGGCCTCGAGCCCTACGGCCGAAAGCGCAGCGGTCATGTGATAGAGGTGTAGAGGCGTCATCTGTGCCCAATCATTTCCTTGCATGCCAAGCCCGACCAGCAGAGCAACCATGGCGGGATTATTGACCTCAGCCGCGCGTTCAATCATCCGCACCCAGCGGGTGTTGCGCGCCATGTTCATCGACAACCGCTCTTCAAAGGCCGCGCGATCCGTCGCACGGATCCGCTGCAACCCGGAAAGCCCAGCGATCAGGAACTGTGATTTGCGGGATTCACCGCTTGGATCGTTATCCGCAAAGGCATCGAGCCCTGTTGATCCTACCACGCCGCCATCAGGATCGACTAGGGTCAGCAATGCCCAGCCGTAGCTGCCCTCCTCTACCAATGGCTTCCAATCGAGCGCGTCGCGATCCAGCCCGGCGGCGAGCATGGATGCGATCAAATCGCCCGCACGGCTCACTTCGCCCTCCGAGGCCGGCACCCGCGCCGCGGCGTATGAGGTGAGAACGCGCGACCAGTAGGCGTCCACCTCGCCCGCGCTTGCGGCTTCGTTCCACAGGCCTTCCATCGCGTCGACGCGGCCCGCCACATCGGTAGCCAGATAAGCGCTGCGAAGTCCCCGCGCGCGCTCACCCAGTTCCCCGCCAATCGCGGTGTTCGAGTAAATCTCGCTGTAAATATCGATCAGCGCCTGAGCCGAGAAAATGCCCTCAGCGCCCGCTCGTGCGGCAAAGTCGGCGCGCTGGGCAAGAGGGACCATCGGCGCCGTGGCTCCGGCCCGAGCGATGCGCGGAGACACCGTCTGCAAAAGAGCCTCAGGGATCGGCTCACCCACCGCGTTGGCCAATGCAAAGCGCCACGGGCTCAACCGCTCCACGCCGTCCCACTCAATCGAAACCGCACGCTGCCCGCGTCCGGCCGCGCCCGCAAACCGGCGAGCCAGCAGCACGTCGATGGCCGGTGCGATCTCGTCATTGAGAGCACGGCCGAGTTGCGAGCTCGCGCGCACACTTTCGCCCGCATAGGCGTCGCAAATCGCGCTGATCATGGTCCACTGCGCGGCTCTCGCCCCTTGCGCGTCGGGCGCGCCTTGGAAGCGCACATAAGGGCATACGCCGACAGGATCCTCTTCGGCAATAAAAGCCGTGACGGCAGCGTTTGCCAAATCGGGGGACCAGTTTCCGGAGTCCACATCCTGAATCAACGCGCGAGCGACGGCGTACTCGCCCATCGCGTTGAGCGCCCGTGCCCGCAAAGTCGCGAACTCGACCGGGCTCATTCCGTCAGGCGTGCCAAGCCGGCTCGCCAAAGCGCGACGCATCAAAATGTGCCCCCAGCGCGAGACCAACGGTGTCTTCGTCGCGCTCAGAACGGCGCGAACTAACGAAGCGGGCTGTTTGCTTAGGCTAGCAGCCGGAAATCCGCCCTCATCGCGCGAAATAACTCCGACCTTGGCTAGCGAACGACGCGCCGCCGGGGGAATGTCGTATTTCGGTTTAAGCCCAAACAGGTCATCGAGCTCGTCGGTGGTAAGCGCTTCCAATTCCTCGAGCGATGGCAGGTCGCGCAATTCATCGTCGGTCAATTGACTCACCGGCGGCAGCGTCGTCGGCACAGCGGGAGCGTCCGTCGCTCCGGTATCGCTGGGCAGTGGCTGCGCCGGACGCGGGGCAGCCGGTGCAATCGGCGCCGCCGTGGGCAACGGCGCGGGCGTGGCTGTTGTTTCCGCCGGGGCGGGCGTGTCAAACCCCGGAGGCAGCAGCGATTCCGGGCTTTCCTGCGCCACCGCAAAGCCGCCCGCCAAAGCTCCGATCGCCGCACCAGCGGCCCCGCCCCAAAGCCAAAGCGCACGCATTACTCAACACCTTCCGCTGAAACGGTCACAACCTTCTCAATCGCATGCAGCGGCTCTTCACCGCCATCCACCCACGCAACGACTAATACGGCCGCGCAGGCGGCCATCGCCCACAAGGCCCACCTCGTACGGGGATTCGAAGATGAAGCGGGAGACGTCGCGACCTTTGGCATGTTGCGCGCTGCCTACCCCATCTATAGTCCGTTGTTCAATGACTGAGACTGCCGATCAAGACCCTGAAGCACAAGAGACGCACGAAGCCGCTGATGACGACCATAAAGATATGGCCAATATCTTAGCGCGCGTGGATCGTCCGGTTGTGCTGGTCGGATTGATGGGTGCTGGCAAATCGACGGTCGGACGGCGGTTAGCAGCGATCATGCAACGCGATTTTATCGACGCCGATGACGCGATCGAAGACGCCGCCCAACGCAAGATTGCCGAGATTTTTGAAGAATTTGGCGAATCCTATTTCCGCGACGGTGAACGACGGGTGATCGGGCGATTGATGGATGAGAACCACGGGGTCATCGCCACAGGCGGCGGCGCTTTTGTTGATTCCGATACGCGCGCGCTGATCTTGGAGAAAGGCATCGCCGTTTGGATCGACTGCGATCTTGAGACACTGGTGGAGCGGACTTCGCGCCGCAACACGCGACCCTTGCTCAAGACCGGCGACCCACGTGAAATCCTTACCCGCCTGTTGAAGGAGCGTGGCCCGCTCTATGCCGAAGCGCCAGTGCGCGTGCAAAGTGACGAAGGGCCCCACGCGCAGACCGCGCAGGCCATTTTGCGCGGGATCGAAGACTATCTGTCGGGAACACGAGCCCCATGATCCAAACCAACACGATCCGTGTCGAATTGTCCGGGCGCAGCTATGATGTGCTGGTCGGACCGGGCCTGATCGCCAACGCGGCTACGCTGGCGGGCGATCGATTGCGCAAAGGTGTCGTCCCTGTGGTCGCGGATGAAAACGCTTGGAGCTTTCACGGCGAGGCTCTGACAGCTTCTCTATGCGCGGGGGGCAAAGAGATAGCGCTGTTCTCGGTGCCCTCGGGCGAAGGGTCCAAAGGCTGGGCAATGCTCGAAAAGCTCACCGATTGGATGCTGGCGAAAGGGGTTGAACGCGGAGACAATGTCATCGCCTTTGGCGGCGGCGTGGTCGGCGATCTGACTGGATTTGCCGCTTCGATCTTGAAACGCGGATGCGGGTTTATTCAAATTCCCACCACCTTGCTGGCGCAGGTCGATAGCTCGGTTGGAGGTAAAACGGCGATCAACACCAAAGCGGGCAAGAACCTGATCGGAGCCTTCCATCAGCCTACTTTGGTTCTGGCCGACACCGGCACGCTCGGTACCTTGCCCGAGCGCGAAATGCACGCTGGTTTCGCCGAGGTCATAAAGTATGGCATTCTGGGCAACGCGGACTTCTTCCACTGGTGCAAGGCCAACGCCAAAGCCGTGATCGCGCACGATCCAGCGGCCGTAAGGGAAGCAGTTTCGCAAAGCGTCGCGGCGAAAGCGCGTATTGTCGCCGACGACGAGCGCGAACTGTCGGGCCGTCGCGCTCTGCTCAACCTCGGCCACACATTCGGCCACGCGCTGGAGGCCGAAACCGGGTTTTCCGCCGAATTGCTCCACGGCGAGGCAGTCGCGATCGGTATGGTCCTCGCGGCTCGCTATTCCGCTCGGCGCGGCGAAATTTCGAGGCAGGACGCCGAGCGCGTCGCCAACGCCATTGCGGAATCGGGTCTGCGGTCTGAGGTGACCTCTCTCGGTATAAACGCAGACGGCGCAAAGCTGGTCGATCATATGCGACACGACAAGAAGATGGAGGCGGGCACCCTGCCGTTCCTCCTGCTCAAAGGCATTGGCGAGGCTTATCTCGCCAAGGATGTCGAACTGGACGATCTGGCCGCGTTCCTGGACGAAGAGCTCAAACGGAGCGTGGCTGCATGACCCAATTCGTTGACCTGTCGATCCCGATCACCAACGATGTGATCTCCGACCCCGAGGTGATGCGTCCGCAGGTCACTTACATGACCCATGAAGACACGTGGGAACAGATCGCGATGTTCTTCCCCGGCCTCCAGAAAGACGACCTGCCCGACGGCGAAGGGTGGGCTGTGGAGATGCTTCAGCTCTCCACCCATAACGGCACGCATATGGACGCCCCGTGGCATTACCATTCGACCACGGACGAAGGCGCCACCCGCGCCCCCAGCATCGATGAAGCGCCGCTCGATCGGTTCTTCCGCCCAGGCGTTAAGCTCGATTTCTCGCATCTGCCCCACGGTCACGTGGTAAACGCGGCGGAGCTGGAAGAAGCCTTCGCCACAATCGAATACGACCTTCAACCGCTCGATATCGTCCTCATTCAGTCAGGCGCGGTTTACGGCACCGAGAATTTCACAGATCAGGGCGTTGGCCTGGGCGCAGAGGCGACCTTGTGGCTGACCGAGCGTGGGGTCGAAGTCGTGGGCACCGATGCGTGGAGCTGGGACGCGCCGTTCAGCCACACGGCGAAGAAATGGGCGGAGACCAAGGACGCCTCAATCATCTGGGAGGGCCATAAGGCCGGTCGCATCCGCCCCTATTATCAGATTGAGAAGCTAACTAACCTCGCCGCCCTGCCCGCGCACGGCTTCACCTTCAGTTGCTTCCCCGTGAAGATCGAACGCGCCAGCGCCGGTTGGATCCGCGCGGTGGCCATGGTTGAGGAGTGACGCGCGCCGTGGCCAGCCAAGTTATCATCCTCAACGGTGTAAGCAGCGCTGGGAAAACCACGCTTGCCAAAGCGATTCAGAAATACGCTGGTGACATCTGGATGCATATCGCGATGGATAGTTTTATGGCCATGCTGCTCGATGGGCGCGAATTTGACCGCGAGTGGTTTCCGGTGACTGAGGTCACGCACGAAGGCCAAACTCTGCCGCGCATCAGCAATGGCCCATCAGGTGACGCTCTCCTTTCGCAGATGCGGCAATTGGTCGAGCGGATGGCTGAGGCCGGTTTCAACGTGATCGTTGACGAGGTCGCCGACCAGATAGCGATTAAGGACTACCGCCGCCGCCTTGGCTCAGTGTGCCTGGTGGTCAAGGTTGACGCGCCTTTGTCCGAATTGGAACGCCGGGAACGCGAGCGCGGCGATCGATTGATCGGACTGGCGCGCGAACAATCCGAGCGTATCCACCAGGGCATCGATTACGATCTCGCAGTCGACACGCTCGCGCAAACACCAGATGCGCTGGCGCGCAACGTGCTTGAGGTAGCCTTGGCTTAGCCAGCCAACGCGCCGAACAACAACAAGCCCGAGAGCGCCAGCATTACGAGCCAGGTGCCGATCACGCCGATCTGACGCGCGATGGGCGCCTTACCGGGTTCGCTTTTTTGGTGTAGCCCGATCACATGCGCCACGCGCGCCGCGACAAAGATACTCGCAATACTTGCTACAAGCGTCGCGTTCGCACCGCTATATTCGAGCAATCCAACCATGATGAGAACAATGGGAGCGTGTTCGGCTAGATTGCCGTGGCTGCGGGTTGCCGCCATCAGACGGGAATCTTCGGCATCACCGAATGCGGCCTGCGTCCGAAAACGGTGTTTGACGGTTTCAATCGCAAGGCCCAGCAACAGCAGCGCGAGCGCGGCGGCGGTGATCGCTGTAATGGTTAGCGGCATTATGTTCTCTCCCCGAATATTCCCGCCTTTAATGCGGGTCGAGAACCTTTAGCCAATATACGTTGCAAAATGCAACTTTATCCGACAAAGTCTTTCGTCAGCTCGCGGGGCGCTTGGGCATGTTGGTCAGTTTTGCCACAGTGGCTTTGATAGGAGTGACTGTTTCCTTATCAGCCTCAGCCATCATCGCATCGTGTTCGACAAACAGAGCTTCAATCTCGGCCCGCCTTTCCAGAAGCGTGTGCGCGATGCCCGGCGCGAGGCTTTCGCCTTCCCCGATTTGCCCCAGCAAGGAAGCCAGATCGCTAATCGTGGCTTCTCTTGGCGTCTTAAAAAAGTGACCTTTTCGGTCAAAGTAACCGCGTCCACTTTTTGCCATTGTCTAATCCTCCAATCAGACAGATCCCATGCAGCAACGGGGCCGAATCGGCGCCGCCACTCCAATTAGTGTCTCGCGATATCGAAGAGTTGGCCAGCGTAATTGTAAACAAGCGGCTTTTAATTGATCTGATTAGGATCAATAGATGCGCCTATAGGTTTTTCCGCAAAGCCAGTATCAAAAAATGAAAAGCGCCGCGTAACTAATGCTGCGCAGAGCTTTTCGAAGATACCGTAGGTTAGAGGAGCCCTGAGGCGGTCCACCGACACCTTTATTCGAGTTCTAGAATAACTGCATCAACCGCTAGGCTATCGCCTTCGCCGGCGTTGATCTTGGCGATCGTGCCCTCTTTCTCGGCGCGCAGGATGTTCTCCATCTTCATCGCCTCGACCGTGGCGAGCGGTTGGCCCGGCTGAACCGTGTCGCCCTCGCCCACATGCAGTTTCACGAGCATTCCGGGCATCGGACAGATGAGCATCTTGGAAAGATCCGGCGGGACCTTTTCAAGCATACGGCCTTCGTGGCTCTTCAGGCTCAGTGGCAGCGCCAGCGCGCGGGTGGCTGCGCCCCGCGTCGTGATGACCCAGTGGTTGCCATCACGTTCCACGATCAGGCCATAGGTATCGCCCTTGGCGTCGGTGGCGCGCGCTTCGACCATGCCGGGCAGCCAGTCGCAATGGCCGTCCACTCGAACGCCGCCGACCATGGCGTAGCCATCGTCGAGGATCACCTCGTGGCGGCTGTCGCCGATTTTGACCACCCATTCGGTCGTGACGCGGTTCACACCGCTTTCGCCATCGTGGCCGTCAAGCTGGCCAGAGATACGCCGGGAGCGGTTTTGCAGAGTGAATTCGTTCCCCGCGCAGATCGCGGCCAGCATGCGCTGCATGTTTTCGCTGATCGGCGCACCGTGGAACCCATCGGGGTATTCCTCGGCGATAAAACCGGTTGTCAGCTCCCCCGATCGGAACGTCTCGTTTTGCATCACCGCGCTGAGGAAATCGACGTTATGGCTCAGCCCTTTGATACGGAAACTGTCGAGCGCCTCGATCTGCAAATCAGCCGCTTCGTCACGTGTCGGCGCCCAGGTGATCAATTTAGCAATCATAGGGTCGTAATAGATCGACACCTCACCGCCTTCATACACGCCATCGTCAACGCGAATGCTGCCAGCACCATGCGCCACACCGCGGCGCGGTTTGCCCGCAACCTCTTCGTCTTCGGTCCAGCCTGGAAGGCTCGGCGAATAGTGGATCAGGCGACCCGTCGACGGCAGGAAACCACGATAAGGATCTTCGGCGTAGACGCGGTTTTCGATCGCCCAACCGTCCAGCGCGATATCGTCCTGCGTCATCGCCAGTTGCTCGCCATAGGCGACGCGGATCATCTGTTCGACCAGATCAACGCCCGTGATCGCCTCGGTTACAGGGTGCTCCACCTGAAGACGCGTGTTCATTTCGAGGAAGTAGAAGCTCTCGCCGGTTGGGTCTGCGCCGCTGACGATCAGTTCCACCGTGCCCGCCGAATGGTAATCCACCGCCTTGGCTAAGGCGACGCATTGCGCGCCCATCGCGGCGCGCATTTTGGGTGTGACGAAGGGTGACGGCGCTTCTTCGACCACTTTTTGGTGGCGGCGCTGGATCGAGCACTCGCGCTCGTTCAGATAGAGCACATTGCCGTGCTTATCGCCCAGTATCTGAATTTCGATATGGCGCGGGTTCTCAATGAACTTTTCGATAAAAACGCGGTCGTCGCCAAAGAAGTTGAGCCCTTCGCGTTTGGTAGCCTCGAACCCTTCGCGCACGTCGGTTTCTGACCACGCAAGGCGCATACCTTTACCCCCGCCACCGGCGCTGGCTTTCATCATCACTGGATAGCCGATTTCGTCCGAAATCTCGACCGCGTGCTGCGTATCGCGGATTTCGCCGACAAAGCCGGGGACGATATTGACGCCCGCATTCCCGGCGAGTTTCTTGGATTCAATCTTGTCGCCCATCGCGGAAAGCGCGCCAGGAGGCGGTCCGATGAAGACGATGCCTTCGGCCTCCAGCGCTTCCACAAAACTCGCGCGCTCGGAAAGGAAACCGTAGCCGGGATGCACCGCCTCAGCGCCGGTTTCCTTGCATGCGGCGATGATCTTTTCCGGGATCAGATAGCTTTCCGCCGCCGGCGCAGGGCCGATATGCACCGCTTCATCCGCCATGCGCACAAACGGCGCGCGCGCGTCGGCATCCGAATACACAGCCACTGTGGCGATGCCCATCTTGCGAGCGGTCTGAATAACGCGACAGGCAATCTCACCGCGGTTTGCAATCAGGATCTTGGAAAACAAGGGGAGTCTCTCCATTCGTCCGTTTTAGGGCTTATGCGAACAATTCTTATGTGGGGGCCTATGCCCACATGTGGCGACGTACGCAACCGCGTTCGACGCAGCGTCAATCGGGGCTTTCCGCCAGCGCTGTGAGCTCTTGCGTTCGCGCTTCGGTCAGGGCGGTTTTGCAGGTTGAGACGAGCAGCGGTTCAAGGCTCCCGCCACGCGCGGCATAGCCGTCAACCCGGCAATGGGCGTCGCGATAGCTAAGCCAAGCGCGCTGCGCTTCAAGCAGGCTAGCGAACCAACCGGGCCGCGTGGCGTAGTCGGGTTTGTAGCTCTCCCAATCGGCGTCGCGCGCCTTCATCTTGGCCCGCGTGACCTTCCACTGAGCGTTGAGCGCGGCGTCCGCGATCAGAAAATCACGATGCGCGCAGATGTTCATTTCCTGTTGAACGCCGCGCTCGGCCGCCTCTTGGTCGCATTTGGGCAGATCAACCGCCATTGGCGCCGCCGGAGCGAGCAAAAGCAACGTCGAAATCATAAAGCGCTCTCCCGATGCGCAAAGTGAACAAGCGCCTCAGCGTAGGCCGGCGCACCGCGTCTGTCGCCTTCCCCGGCGACCAGCGTTTGAACCGAGGACGCTAAGGCTGTGAGATTGTCTAGAGAGAGGTTTGCAAGCGGTTCGACATAGACGCCGATGGTGAATAGGATCGCGCCGGTTTCGGGCAAGCGCCGCAAGGTCTGGCGTTCGGAACGAACGAAAAGGGTCTCGCCCGCGTTGTCCGGCGTTACCTGCGCGAACTGAGCCTGAAGGTCTTCTTCCGCGATCCAACGCCGCTCGCCCGTGGGCGCGATGAACCAGTTGCAGCGGCCAAAGATGGGGCCGGGCTTCAGCGTCTCCATAAACCGGTCGACGCCGGTCGCGAGTTGTTCTTCGTATCCAGCTATAGGCGCGTGCAAGGCGCGCAGCGGCAGGCCAAGCTTGTCTTTGGGGTGCCAATCGGTGGGCCACGCCACCGCCGCCCCGATCAGGAGATAGGGCTCGCCCGCCGCGCGCTGTGTCAGCAGACACATATCTTCATGGGCGCTCGCGGCGGATTGGGGCAACGCGCCGTCAACGCCCAGCATCGCCGCCAATTCGCGCCCTGGCCCCTCGGCGTCTTGGGTGAGCTGCACGCCTGCAGGATGCTGGGCGAAACCAGCCGCGCGCGCGGCCAGATCGGGGTCAGACTGAAGCCAATCCTTTTCCGAGAGCTTCGTCAGCCCCATCCGCAATTGCCCGCCCCCGCGCGCCTTGGGCAGCAGGTCGTTTACGGAAAAACCGAGTGTCATGAATCAATCATTGTGAAGACGCGATTCAAGGTCAGCCTTTATCTGCTCGGGGGTAGCGAAACGTTTGAAAACGAGCTGCGACAGCGTTCCACCGACCAGGAACGCTGCAATAAAGGCCAACCATCCCCAGGGGTCAGAAAAACTCGCGAAACCCCAAAGACCAAGGCCCATGAAGCTAAAGAAGACCACCATTTTCAGAACGTGAACCACCTGCTTATCCCAGCCCCGCCATCCCCTGCGCGAGGTCGGCCTTGATATCCTCGATATGCTCGATGCCGACTGAAAGGCGCACAACGTCAGGGCCTGCGCCCGCCGCCAAAAGTTCGTCCTCGGAAAGCTGGCTGTGCGTGGTCGAAGCCGGGTGGATAATCAACGAGCGCGTGTCGCCGATATTGGCAAGGTGGCTGAACAGGTTGACGCTGGAAACCAGCTTTACGCCCGCTTCGTATCCGCCCTTAAGGCCGAAGGTGAAAACCGAACCGGCGCGCCCGCCAAGATACTTGTGCGCCAGCTCATGGTAGGGATTGTCGCGCAGTCCAGCGTAATTGACCCACGCGACCTGCGGCTGTTCTATGAGCCAATTGGCCAGTTCCAGCGCGTTCGAGCAATGGCGCTCCATCCGCAGGTGCAGCGTCTCCATACCGGTTAGCGCTAAAAAGGCGTTCATCGGGGCCATGGCCGGGCCAAGGTCGCGCATGCCCAGAACGCGGCACCCTATGATGAAGGCGATGGGGCCAATGGGCTCCAACGCGTCGGCCAAAACCGCGCCGTGATACGAACCGTTAGGCTGGGTGAGCGAGGGATATTTGTCCGCGTGGGCTTTCCAGTCGAACTTCCCGCTGTCTACCAACAGGCCGCCAATCGCGTTGCCGTGGCCGTTCAGGAATTTGGTCGCCGAGTGGACCACGATATCCGCGCCGTGTTCGAACGGGCGGCACAGCGCCGGGGTCGCCATCGTGTTGTCGACCATCAGCGGCACGCCGCCTTCGTGGGCGATATCGGCGATCGCCTGAATATCGCTGACCACGCCGCCGGGATTGGCGAGGCTCTCGATAAAAACGACGCGCGTCTTGTCATCCATCGCCACGCGCACGTTCTCCGGATTATCGGTGTCGACAAAGCGCGTTTCCCAGCCAAACTTCTGAAACGCCTCGCCCAACTGATTGAGCGATCCGCCATACAATTTCTTGGCCGCGACGATGTTGCAGCCCGGCTCCATCAGCGTGTGAAAGGCCAGCAATTGCGCCGCGTGGCCTGACGCGCAGCCCAGCGCGCCAACGCCCCCTTCGAGCGCGGTGATCTTCTTCTCCAACGCGTCGTTTGTCGGGTTCATGATGCGCGAATAGATGTTGCCGAACTCACTGAGCGAAAACAGGTTCGCCGCGTGCTCCGGGCTGTCGAACACGTAGGAGCTCGTCTGATAGATCGGCGTGATGCGCGCGTTGGTGGTCGGGTCCGGCTCGCATCCGGCGTGGACGCTAAGCGTTTCGGGGCGAAGTTCGGTCATTGGAGCCTCCTGACGGCGCGAGATCGGGTTTAGCCGACTATTCGGACGCAGCACGCGTGCGTGCAAGCGCAAAGTGCGCGTTACTCGGGTGAGCGTCCGCTTCGATCGCAGCGGAGAGTAAAGCCGTATTCCTCGAGCCAGTCTGCTTCGGTCGGCATCAAGTACTGAAGCGCTTCGGGTAACAGACCGTGGAGCGAATTGCTGTGTTTAAGGTCCCTGCGCCGGTCGGAGAAGCACCAGTCTTGCTTGGGATCAAGCGAGGCGGCGACACGCAGCACGCCCTCTTCAAACGCGCCGCCCTCATCGGCGAGCGAGAAATAGAGCGGCGCGCGTGTACCCGCCGTCGCCACATCGGTCCCGGCCATAATGGCCTTGGATAGGGATTGCCCGTCCCATTGCAGGCTGGGCGAGATCGCGGCGTATCCGGTGAAGGCATCTGACTGCCTGAACCACGTTTCCAGCACGAAATGCCCCGCCGCGCTCTCGCCCACCAAAAACGCCATGCCATTGGTGCGATAGCGGGCCTTTAAGGCCGGTAACATCTGGTCGACCAGCCACGCGCGAAACGCATCGCCTTGGCCCGCTGTGGGGTAGCGGTCTTGCTGCGCGGCGTCGCTGGTGGGGGGCAGCAATTCGCGCTGGCGGTCCTTGGTTTCGATCCCGATCCAGATTGCTTCTTGGCTGCGGCCCCACAGGCGGTTCCAATTGTGCACGCCCACGCCCATCATCAAGTCTTGGCCCTGCCCGCCATCGATCATGACGACGACGGGCCAGCTTTTGTCCACATCCTTGGCGTAGTCCTTTGGCAGGATCACGTTGATCTCACGTTCGGCACCCAAGACGGTGACGCGCGCGGTTTCGCCGATGGTGAGCGGCGCGAATTCGGGCGCGCTGTTAGCGAGAAGAAAAGCCCCCGCCATCAACGCCATCAGCGCCCGTACGATCATTCAGCAGGCTCAACTTCGGCTGTCTTGCAAGCTCTGGCCGGCTCTTCCTCTTGCAACGCCGTCAAACCCAGTTTCGCAAACAACGCCCCATCGCTGTCATCGCCTGCATTGGGCGCGGTTAGCAATTTGTCGCCGGTGAAGATCGAATTCGCACCCGCTAGGAAGCACAGGGCCTGCGTCGCCTCGCTCATGCTCTCGCGTCCCGCCGACAGCCGGACCATGCTCATCGGCATGGTGATCCGCGCCACCGCAACGGTGCGCACGAATTCGATATCGTCGATCTTGGCCAGTGGCGTGTCGGCCAGCATATCGCCCAGCACCGTGCCCTTAACCGGCACCAGCGCGTTGACCGGCACGCTTTCGGGATGCGCTTCGAGCGTGGCAAGCGTGTGGATGAAGCCCACGCGGTCCTCGCGCGTTTCGCCCATGCCCACGATCCCGCCGCTGCACACACTGATGCCCGACTTGCGCACGTGATCGAGCGTATCGAGGCGGCATTGGAAGTCGCGCGTTGAGATTACGCGTTCGTAATATTCCGGGCTGCTGTCGATGTTGTGGTTGTAATAATCGAGGCCGGCCTCAGCGAGCATATCGGCCTGATGCGGCTCCAACATGCCCAGCGTCATGCAGGTTTCCAGACCCATGTCGCTGACGCCTTTCACAATCTCAACAATCGCGGGCATATCGCGGTCTTTCGGATTGCGCCACGCGGCGCCCATGCAGAAACGCTGGCTTCCTGCATCCTTCGCCTGCGCGGCGCGTTGCAGCACGGCCTGCACATCCATCAGCTTGGTCGCCTCAACGCCGCTATCGGCCTTCACGCTTTGCGAGCAATAGCCGCAATCTTCCGGGCACCCGCCGGTCTTGATGGAAAGCAGCGTGCACAGCTGGATCTGCTCAGGCGGATGGTTTTCGCGGTGGACCGACGCGGCCTTAAACAGCAGCTCGGTGAAAGGGAGGTTGAAGAGGTCCGCGATTTCTTCGCGGGTCCAGTCGGTTCGGATTTGTGTCATTTTACTTTCGGTTTCTCTTGTCCAAGCAGTTCTAATTCGGTCATAAAACCCGCCATACGTACGCCATCTGTGTTCTGCGCGCCGAAAAGGGCTCGACCGTCAGGTAGCCTTTCGGCTTGAATGACGATCACTGGGTGTTTCGCGCCGTGTTCATCGGTCCAAAAGGCGTATTGCGGAATCGCGATGTCGAGAGGTCCCGCGCTTGCGCCATCAGTTGAGAAAACAGCATTCTCCGCTTCAACATCGGTTGGCACAGCAACGCGCCCCGAAAGGAAGCCGGATTCAGGAAGATCAGGCCAATCGGTCACCGTTGCACCGCATAAGCTGGCAATAACGGACAAGCTCACCAAGCCGGAAAGAAGCGCATTCACTCCGCCGCCTCCTCCAAAACGCTATCCAGCGGCGGCATATTATGCCCCAGCAGCGTCAGGATGTCCGCCGCGCATTCGACCACGTTCGAACCCGGCCCATAAATCCCCTGCACGCCCGCTTCCCTCAGAAAATCGTAATCCTGCGGTGGGATCACGCCGCCGGCGGTGACTTTGATGTCGGCGCGGCCCGCTTCTTTGAGCAAGCGGATCAGTTCGGGGATCAGCGTTTTGTGACCGGCGGCCAAGCTCGAGGCGCCGACCACATCGACATCGTTTTCGAGCGCCATCGCGCAGGCTTCTTCCGGCGTTTGGAACAGCGGGCCGGATACCACTTCAAAACCCATATCGCCAAACGCGCTCGCGATCACATTGGCGCCGCGATCGTGGCCGTCCTGGCCCATTTTGGCGACCATGATGCGCGGTTTGCGGCCAAGGCGGCGCTCCACCGCGTCCACGCCATCGGTGACCTGTGCCCAGCGTTGATCGAATTCGTAAGCGGTCTTGTAGACGCCGCTGACCGGTTTGGGCGTCGCGTCGTGGCGGCCAAAGACATCTTCCATGGCCGATGAAATCTCGCCCAAGGTTGCGTCTTCGCGCGCGGCGTTCACGGCGAGTTCGAGGACGTTTCCGCCCGCCTTGCACCCGGCCGTCAGCGCGGCTAGCGCGGCGCGGCACGCCTCTTCGTTGCGCCCTGCGCGCACCTTGGCGAGGCGTTCGATCTGGCCCTTGCGCACCGCGGCGTTGTCGATGTCGAGCGTGTCGATCAGCTCTTCTTCGCCCGGTTGATATTTGTTCACGCCCACGATCACGGTTGAGCCCTGATCGATGCCGGTCTGCTTTTCCGCCGCCGCACGTTCGATTTCCGCCTTGGGCGCGCCAGTGCCGACATAGGCCGTCATCCCGCCCGCTTCGTCGACTGTCGCCATAAGCGCGCGCGCGTCTTCGACCAGTTTCGCCGTCAGCGCTTCGATATAGTGCGAGCCGCCCAGCGGATCGACGACGTTGGTGATCCCGGTTTCCTCTTGCAGCACCAATTGCGTGTTGCGCGCAATCCGGGCGGAGAAATCGGTGGGCAGCGCAATCGCTTCGTCGAGCGCGTTGGTGTGCAAGCTTTGCGTGCCGCCCAGCGTCGCCGCCATCGCTTCCACCGTGGTGCGGATCACGTTGTTATAAGGGTCTTGCTCTTGCAGAGACACGCCGCTGGTCTGGCAGTGGGTGCGCAGCATTTTCGAGCGTTCGGATTTCGCGCCCAGATCGTCCATCACTTCGTACCACAGCGTACGTGCGGCGCGCAGTTTGGCGATCTCCATGAAAAAGTTCATGCCGATGCCAAAAAAGAACGACAAGCGGCCTGCGAACGCGTCAACATCAAGGCCGGTGGCCATGGCGCGCTTCGCGTATTCCTTACCATCCGCGATGGTGAAGGCGAGTTCTTGCACAGCCGTCGCACCCGCTTCGTGCATGTGATAGCCGCTGATCGAAATGCTGTTGAATTTCGGCATGTTAGCGGACGTGTATCCGATAATGTCGGAGATAATCCGCATGCTGGGTTCGGGCGGGTAGATATAGGTGTTGCGAACCATGAACTCTTTGAGAATGTCGTTCTGGATCGTGCCGGAGAGTTTTTCGGTGGGCACGCCCTGACGTTCGCCCGCGACGATGTAGAACGCCATCACCGGGATGACCGCGCCGTTCATCGTCATGGAGACGGACATGGCGTCGAGCGGGATCTGGTCGAACAGCACTTCCATGTCGGCGACCGTGTCGATCGCGACGCCCGCCTTGCCGACATCGCCGACCACGCGCGGGTGATCGCTGTCATAGCCTCGGTGCGTGGCGAGGTCGAAGGCGACGCTCAGCCCCTTTTGCCCGGCGGCAAGGTTGCGGCGGTAAAAGGCGTTGGATTCCTCGGCGGTCGAGAAGCCAGCGTATTGCCGGATCGTCCACGGGCGCCCGGCGTACATGCTGGCCTTTACCCCGCGCGTAAACGGCGCAAAGCCGGGCAGGCCCGGATCCCAGCCCTCGTGATCTTCAGCCGTATAGAGCGGCTTGATCGGAAAGCCTTCGGGCGTGTTCCATGTGAGGTCGCGGCCTTTGCTTTCCTTGTCAGCAAGAGCCTTCCAATCGGCGGGGGTCGGTTTTTGGGTCATCGGGGTTCTCTACCATGGTCGCCGCGCAATGGTCACCGGTGGCGCGGAAATGTTCGCGAGGGGGTTAGAAAAGTTGCCGTTCGGGGGCAAGCCAAGACAGGCGTTCAACGGCTGCGGCTTCGGGCGGCGCGATGGCCAGATTAAAGGCGATGAACAGGCAGGCCGCGCCTGACACAGCAACGCACAGCGCAATCCACCCCGCCATGACCGCCTGCGCGCGGCTTCCCAACGCACGGGGGCCTTTAACAACGGTCCAATACAAGACTTGCACGCCGATAAAGGCGGTGAAAGCGCCGGCCCCGCCATAGCCCCAAGGGGACGTTTCGCAGGCGCGCGCGGGCGGTTTGAAGATGTTGTCGCACGGATCGAAATGGAGCGCCTGATCCCAGCTCGCATAGGCCAAAACCGAAGCGACAAAGACCCCGCCGATCAGCGCGTAGAAACGCAAGGGTGGGTCTTTGTCGGTCGAGTTCATCGGCGTGGATGGGCGAGATGGGCGTCAGGCTCATTGTGCATCATACACCTTTGAATTCGGCTTTGCGTTTTTGGAGGAAGGCCATGCCGCCTTCCATCGCGTCCGCACTCGCGCCGGCGATGCGCTGGCCCTCGGCCTCAGCCAGCATCACTTCGGTGACGTTCCCGTCGAGCGCGATGTTGATGTTGCGCTTCATCGTCTTGATCGCGACCGTCGGTCCGTTGGCGAGTTTCTCCGCCAGAGCGCGCGCTTCGTCCATCAGCGCCTCGTCCGCGACGCATTTGTAGACAAGACCCCATTCCTCGGCCAGTTTGCCGCTGATTTTCTCGCCCAGCATCATCATCCGCGTGGCGCGCGCGCGGCCAATCGCGCGGGTGATGAGCCATGTGGAGGCGCCATCGGGCACAAGGCCGATATTGACGAAGGCTTGGAGGAAATAGGCGCGCTCCGCCGCGATGGTGAAATCGGCGGCGAGCGCCAGCGAGCAGCCAACGCCCGCAGCCGGGCCGTTGACGGCGCAGATCACGGGGACTTCGGCGCGCAGGATTTGGCTGATCGCGGGGTTGTAATGCTGGGACAGCGCCTGGTGCGAGCCGCCCTTGTTGCTGGGGCTTTCCGAGGTGGAGCGTGCCGACAAATCCGCGCCTGAGCAAAACCCTTTGCCCTCACCCGTGATCAGCACCGCGCGCGCATCGCCGAGGTCATAAAAGACCTGTCCGATCTCGTCCGCCATTTGCGGGGCCATCGCGTTGAGGCGATCGGGCTTGTTGAGGGTGATGGTCATCAAGGGGCCATCGGTTTCGACGCGGATATGTTCGTAGCTCACGTGTCTCTCCAGTCACTCGTCACCCTGAATTTATTTCAGGGTCCATTTCTTGGTCTGCTTTTGAAACCTAATGCACGGCGATGGATGCTGAAACAAGTTCAGCATGACGAAATTTCGCTTCGTAAGGGCCCTAATGCGCGCCCCTCGGCGTCTCCATGATTTCGGTCAGCATGCCTTGCATGTCCTTGGGGTGGACGAAGAAGATCGGCGTGCCGTGCGCGCCGATGCGCGTGGGGCCAAGGATGCGTTTGCCCATGGCTTCGAACTCGGTGCGGGCTTCTTCGATATCGGGAACTTCGAAGCAAACGTGATGCTGGCCGCCGAGCGGGTTCTTGGCGAGGAAGCCGGTGAGCGCACTTTCGCCGGGGGTGAGTTCTTCGATCAGTTCGATCTGGGTTCCGTCCATGCCCGAATGGGTGGGCGTGTCGACAAACACAACCTTGAGCCCTTGGGCTTCCAGAATGATCTCATCCGAGATCGAAGTGGCGCCCATAACATCGCGCCAATGCGCGACGCTCTCAGCGATAGAAGGGGTCGCGACCCCGACATGGTTCAAGCGGCCTAGTTTCATCTTTTTACCCCAATCTCGATCAGCCTAGCTTGATTCTCCGCTATGTTTAGCGCGCCTACTCCGCTCAGTCCGCTCCATACAAGAAATAGGACACACACTGCGGACAGCTCGCGAATCTCGCCTTCGAAACTCTTTCGCTCAAAAAAGGCTGCAATTGAAAACAGTGGTCCAATCGCGAAGAACAAAATACCGATAACCATCGCGAAAAAGGGAGAAAACGGCTCGCCAAAGATCACAAGTGGATCTTTCGCGGCCCGAAGGGTGAGTGCCGTCCACCATGAAGCCGCCGGCACAGTCCACAATAACAAACCGCCAACAAAACCCTGTGACCTAGTCATGGTCTGTTAGGTCCCTAAAGCGGAATGTTATCATGCTTCTTCCAAGGGTTCTCCAACCGCTTACCCCGCAGTTTCCGCAAGCCCAGCGCAACCCGACGGCGCGTTGAGTGCGGGTGGATGACCTCGTCGATATAGCCGCGTTGCGCCGCCACGAAGGGGTTAGCGAAGCGGTCTTCGTATTCCTTGGTTTTCTCGGCGATCTTTTCCGCATCGCCCCGGTCTGACCGGAAGATAATCTCCACCGCGCCCTTGGCTCCCATCACCGCGATTTCGGCGGTGGGCCAGGCGTAGTTGAGATCGCCGCGCAGGTGCTTGGACGCCATCACGTCGTAGGCGCCGCCATAGGCCTTGCGGGTGATGATGGTGATCTTGGGCACGGTCGCCTCGGCGTAGGCGAAGAGCAGCTTCGCGCCGTGTTTGATGATGCCACCCAATTCCTGCGCGGTGCCGGGCAGGAAGCCGGGCACGTCGACAAAGGTGACGATCGGGATTTCAAACGCGTCGCAGAACCGCACAAAGCGCGCCGCTTTCTTTGAGCTCGCAATGTCGAGCACACCCGCGAGCACCATCGGCTGGTTCGCGACGACGCCCACGGTCTTGCCTTCCACCCGGCCAAAGCCGCAGATGATATTCGCCGCGTGGGCGGGCTGGATCTCAAAGAACTCGCCTTCGTCGAGGGTCTTTTTGATGACCTCGTGCATGTCGTAAGGCTGGTTGGCGTTGTCCGGAATGATCGTGTCGAGCGAGGGCTCCAAACGGTCCCACGGATCGCCCGTCGGGATTTCCGGGCCCATCTCACCGGTTGCCTCTGGCCGGTTCGACAGCGGCAGGTAGTTGAAGAAATCGCGCGTGGCGAGCAGCGCCTCAACATCGTTGTCGTACGCGATATCGGCGACGCTGGTCTTGGTCGTGTGCGTGATCGCGCCGCCCAGTTCTTCCTGCGTCACCTCTTCGTTGGTGACGGTCTTCACCACCTCTGGTCCGGTGACGAACATGTAGGAGCTGTCCTTCACCATGAAGATGAAATCGGTCATGGCGGGCGAGTAGACCGCCCCGCCCGCGCACGGCCCCATGATCAGGCTGATCTGCGGGATGACGCCCGATGCTAGCACGTTCTTTTGAAACACTTCGGCGTAACCGCCGAGCGAGGCGACGCCTTCCTGAATACGCGCACCGCCGCTGTCGTTGATACCTATGACCGGCGCACCGACCTTCATCGCGGTGTCCATGATCTTGCAGATCTTTTCCGCGTGGCGTTTGGACAGAGACCCGCCGAAAACGGTGAAGTCCTGTGAAAAGACATAGACAAGGCGGCCGTTGATCGTGCCGCTGCCCGTCACAACGCCGTCGCCGGGGATCTTTTGATCCTGCATGCCGAAATCAACGCAGTCGTGTTCGACATAGGTGTCGACTTCTTCAAAACTGCCTTCGTCGAGCAGGACATCGAGCCGCTCGCGCGCGGTCAGCTTGCCCTTGGCGTGCTGCGCGTCGATGCGCTTTTGTCCGCCTCCCATTTG
The DNA here is from genome assembly GCA_039814925.1 of Pseudomonadota bacterium. Lineage (GTDB taxonomy): Bacteria > Pseudomonadota > Alphaproteobacteria > Sphingomonadales > Sphingomonadaceae > Erythrobacter. The sequence continues at coordinate 221,411 of JBCCAH010000001.1, read as the reverse complement.
GGCGGCTTCGCGGCGACGTTCCATTTCAGCGATGTTGGCGGACATAGGTGGGGGGCTCCTCTTATCTCAATCGCGCCACCCGTTGCCGCAGCGCAAACGCTGGGTCAATCCTTCTTGCGAACGGTTCTCGCTTTTGGGGGCGTTCTCCGAGAGCGCTTGAAGACTGTCTCTTCGAAAATCCTCTGTACGAGCGCTCTAGAATTTGAGCGTCATACTCTTCGCAAGGCTGGGGTGAATGCCCTCCATCACGCGCAGCGCCTTGGTCATGCCGATATTGGCCTCGTCCGCGTTCTTCTCGATAGCGACCACGATCTGGCGCGCGCATTCTTGCGGGGACATCTTCTTGGCATCGGTCCCATCATTCATCTGCGTATCGACCACAGGGGGCAGCGCTTCGATGACATGGACGTTTGTGTCTTTCAGCTGAGCGCGCAGGGCCAGAGTGTAGAAGCGCAGGCCCGCTTTGGTCGCGCAATAAACCGGCGTGCGCGCAGCCGGCGCGATGGCAAGGCCCGATGTGACGTTGACAATCGCGGCTTCCGGCCGCGCGCGCAGCGTCTCCATCAGACCGACGATCAGTCGGATCGGGGCGGAAAGGTTGGCGTATATGGCCGTGTCGCTGACATCGGGATCGGGGGCTTCCTTGCGAAAATCATGATCGACAAGCTGCCCCGCGTTGTTGATCAGTACGTCAATGGAGCGGCCTTTCAGCGCCGCGATCAGCGCGTCGGTGCCCGGCGCATCGGACAGGTCCGCCTCAATCACTTCAAAGCCCGCTTCGCGCGTGGCGGCGACACGTTCAGGGTTGCGGCCGGTGGTGATGACCTCGGCGCCCTTGGCTTTCATCTGAAGCGCCATTTCGCGCCCGATACCGTTCGTTCCCCCAGTGAGGAGAACCGTCTTGCCAGCTAAATCCATTTTTTTGCCCCTTGGCTTTTTGACGGCCTAGGGCCGCACGACGCCGTGTTCGATCAGGCTTTTGGCGCAATCAACCACGCTTTCCTCAGCAGAACGCGTTTCCCAACCCAGACGTTCCTTGGCGTGGCTCACATCGCAATGGCGGCTTTTGCCCAGTTCGCTTTTGATCGAACGGATGCCTTCGTTGAACAGGCTGAGGATGTGAACGAGGAAATTGGGCATGACCCGGGTGGGCACTTTCTTCGTGTGCTCGGGCGGGAGGCCGGCTTTCAGCATCCGGGCGACATCGATGAATTTGTAGAACTTTCCCGCGGCGAGGAAACGCTCGCCAGCAAGGCCCGGCTCTTCGAGGCATTTGACATGCAACGCGGCGGTGTCGCGCGTGTCGACGATGGCAAAGCCCAAATCGGGCGCCATCGGCACTTCGCCGGCGAGCAACTGCCGCACCGCTTCGACGGAAGGCGAAAAATCGGGATCGTCCACCGGGCCCAGCACCATGGACGGGTTGACCGAGACGAACTCCATGCTGTGCCCGTCCTTGGCGCCCTCTTTAGCGATCCAATCGCGCGCGGCGCGCTCGGCGATCGTCTTGGATTTGACGTAAGGGTAGGCGTCGGGGTGGTCGATATTGGTCCAGTCCGCTTCTGAGACGGTGTAGACCTTATCGCTACGGCCATAGGCAACGGCGGCCATCGAACTGGTCTGCACGAACCGGGTCACGCCCGCCTCCTTGGCAAAGCGCAGCGCGCGCAAAGTGCCTTCGCGCGCTGGCACGATCATCTCGTTTTCATCCTTGGGTGTGGAGGCCGCGATGGGCGAGGCGACATGCGCGACGTGGGTGCAGCCCGCGATGGCCTCGGCCCAGCCCTCATCGCTCATCAACTCGGCTTTGAAAATCTTGACCTGATCCTCGCTCGGATTGCCGAGACGCTGGCGCAAATGCGCTTCGCTCTTCGCCGGGTTCCGAACGGTAGTGTGGACTGTCCAGTCGCGGGCCAGCAATTGGCGGATCAGTTCACCAGCGATGTAGCCCGTGCCCCCGGTGACGAGTACCGTCTTGCTCATAATAGTGACCCCTTGCGTTCTTTTGTGTGAGGTGAGGCTAGTGCTTTGTCGCGCCCTAGGCAAATATGCGCTGGCAAGGTTAGGAGGCGCGAGTGAAAACGGCGGACGCGATTGTGATTGGCGGCGGGATTGCCGGGCTGTCGCTGGCCGCGCGATTGGCGGGGCGCCTAAATGTAGTGGTGCTCGAAGCTGAGAGCCAGCCCGGATACCACGCCTCTGGGCGAAGCGTGGCGTTTGCGCATTATGGCCTTGGCGAGACGATTGTCCGCACCCTCACGGCGCTCAGCCTCTCCGAATTTCGCGCAATGGAGGGGGCATCGGGCGCGCCAATCACAAGGGTGCTTCCCGCTTTGCACATCGCACGCGCGGATCAAGGCGACCTGTTCGACGAACTGGCGGCGGTGCACGAACGCTTCGGAGCGGATTTTGAGATCCTTCACGGCGAAGCCATTCAGGAATTCGCTCCGGCCCTGAAAGTCGGATCAGAGGCCGCGCATAGGGCGATCCTGGACCGGGGTTCGCTGGCGCTCGACACGGACGCGATGCTGGGTCGCCACGCCGCTGACCTTCGCGCTAAAAACGGCGCGCTGGAATGCGGAGCCAAGGTCACATCAATCGAGCGGGAAAGCGATCTCTGGACCGTTGAGACCTCGGTGGGCTCCTTTCAGGCACCCGTGATCGTCAACGCCGCAGGCGCTTGGGCCGACGAGATCGCACACCTCGCGGGAGTGGCTCCCGTCGGGCTCGAACCGCGCCGCCGCACGGTCATCAGTTTTGCCGCACCGATCGGGGTCGACGTGTCCGGCTGGCCATTCATCAAAACGGTTGGCGAAGGGTTCTACACCTTGCCCGAAGGCCGTTCGCGCCTGTTCGCTTCCTATATGGACCAGACACCCAGCGACCCCTGCGACGCCGCGCCCGAGGAGTTGGACATCGCGATTGCGGCGGACAGGATCACCAACGCGACCACGCTGGAGATCCGGCGCATTGAGCATTCCTGGGCGGGCCTGCGCAGTTTTGCACCCGACGAACTGCCGGTCGTTGGAGAAGCCTCAGAGGCCCCCGGCTTCATCTGGTACGCAGGCCAAGGTGGATACGGCTTTCAAACATCCGCCGCGCTCGCCCGGATCGGCGAATGTGTCGCGCTAAACGAAGCATGGCCGGTGGATATTGAGGCGGCCGGCCTTGCACCGGCGCACCTGTCACCCGCCCGTTTTGAGGCCTAGGCCTATTTCAGCAGAACCAGTTCCTCGGCCATGGTCGGGTGGATCGCCGTCGTCGCGTCAAAATCGGCCTTGGTGAGACCGGCCTTCACCGCCACAGCGGCCGCTTGCATGATTTCCGGGCTTTCCGGGCCGATCATGTGCACGCCCACGATCCGATCGTTCGCCGCGTCCACTACCATCTTGTAGAGCCCACGCTCGCTGCGGCCGGCCACCACATTCTTCATGGGGCGAAAGTCAGATTGGAACACCTTCACATTGCCCAACCGATTCCGCGCTTCGCCTTCGGTCATTCCCACCGAAGCGATCGGCGGGTGGCTGAAAACCGCGCTGGGGATGCACGAATGGTCCACCGCATAAGGTTCGCCGGTACCAAAGACGCTGTCGGCAAAGGCTTGCCCTTCGCGGATGGCAACCGGGGTCAGCTGCACGCGATCGGTCACATCGCCCACCGCGTAAATGTAATCGACATTGGTCTTGGAGAACGCGTCGACCTTGATTTCGCCCTTTTTGCCGAGCTCAACACCGACCGTCTCAAGGCCCAGCCCATCGGTGTTGGGCACGCGGCCCGTGGCGATCATGACCTGATCAAAAACCCGTTCGTCATGGCCGGTCATCTTGACCAGCAGCGTTCCGTCTTCCTGCTTGCGGACATATTCAAATTCGACGTTGAAACAGAATTCGATCCCCTTGGTCAGGCTGATCTGGAGCAGCCGATCGCGCAGGGCCGGATCGTAGGCGCGCAGGATCACATCGGAGCGGTTCGCAATCGTCACCTTGCTGCCAAATTCGTTGAAGATGCCCGCAAATTCGTTGGCGATATAGCCGCCGCCCGCGATCAGAATGCGCTTCGGCACTTCGTCCAGATGGAACGCCTCGTTCGAAGTGATACAGTGCTCGTTGCCTTCGAAGTCGGGCATATGCGGCTTCGCGCCGGTCGCAATCAGGATGTATTTGGCGGTGACGACCTTGCCGCTCGCCAAAGTGATTTCGTGCGGGCCGGTGATTTCGGCGCGCTCTTCGAACACGGTCACGTCGTGATTGGACAGAGTCTCGCCATACAGCCCCTCAAGCCGCGTCACATCGCGTTGCACGATGTCGCGCAGGCGAACCCAGTCAAAGCTCTTGCCTTCGATGTCCCAGCCAAATTGCTTGGCGTCTTCGAGGTCCTCAGCAAAGTGCGCGCCGTAGACGAGCATCTTCTTGGGCACGCAACCGCGGATAACGCAGGTTCCGCCGACACGGTATTCCTCGGCCGCAGCCACGCGCGCGCCATGCGCGGCGGCGATCCGGCTGGCGCGCACGCCGCCTGATCCGATGCCGATGGTGAAAAGATCGAAGTCGTAATTCTGATCCGCCATGTGGGTCCTCCTTGACCGGAGTTCGGCATATGGAGGCGGGGCGTTACACTGCCAAGGGCCAAGACCCTAGGTTTCGAGAAACAGCCCGTTATCGCGCAGCAGCTGATAGGCTTTCATATCCTCAATCTGGATCAGATCCGGGTTTTGCACCCCGGTGTTGCGTTTCAGCAGATAGTGAACGGCTTTCTTCGTGCCCGCGCCAATCCCGGTCAGCGCCACCATCACATCAGGATCGTGGTCAAGCACCCGATCGAAGAGCATCGAGGTGTTCATCGGGTCAAAGCCAAAGCCCAGAAAGCCGAGCCGTTTGCCATGCGCAATCTCAGCCATCAGAAAGCTGGAGAAGCGTTTGTCGCGCCCACGCTCAGAAGCGGTGTAATGGCCCTTTGCCAGCGCCAGCCAGTCTTCGGGTTGCTGCTCGCCCCACTGGCACGGTTCGCCCGCGCCAAACATCCAGGGCAAGCTGCCCGGGCTGCCGTAAGGGTGAACGATGCGCAGATGAGTGCTGACCAACATCTGCGCTTCCTCCATCGGCATCCCGAACGCCATGGTCAAAACCCAAGGCATGTAGTGCTCAATCGCGCGGTCGTAGTTGAAGCACACGATCGAAAGGTTGTCGAAACACTGTTCGGCCTTCGCGCGCGGCACGCCTTTGGTGATCAGCTGGCCTAGCTGGAACAACCAGTTCTCCGTTCCGCGCAGCGGCAGGTCGCCTGCATCGCGCGGCTCAACCGCCAGCGTCGATTTCTGCTCGGCCTGAAGCGTGTAATAGGCCAGCGCCAGCTTACCCGCCGCGATTACGTCGGGATTGTCGCTACCATATTGCTCCAGCACCGCATCGATCGAACTCGTAACTCGGCTCGCTTGCTTGATCGTACGGCCCGCATCGAGCAGCGCTTCATAAGACGTACCCAAACGCTCGGCGTTCTGCTCGAAAATCGCCGCCAAGGCGACCATGTCACGCGTCTGCACCTGGGTGCCGAGACGATCAAAATCATAGCCCGCAGCGATCCGATTGAGCAGCTCAGCGCCATCGGGCATCTCGATTTCGCAATTCGCGCCTGCACCAATGACCAGAGTAGTTTCTGTCCTGATCATTGCGCGCGCTGAGCCTCCCGATTCATAAGCGTTTCGTTAGGCCCTGCGTGGTTAAGATAAGGTAAGACGCGCGCTTATAACTCAGCCCCTAACTAGAACGGGTGCGACCACCGCCACCGGACCGCCGACGCTGTCCACCGGGGCCTCTGCGCTGGCCGCCGCGAGGGGGTGCACCCGGGCCGCCTTGGCCGGGCCGCTTACCTTGCGGTTTTCCTTTGCGGGCGGTGTGTTTGGGCGCCGGTTTCCGTTTGGGCTGGCCGTCTGCTTTTTCGCCACCGACGGGCTTGGGCCTGACCTTCTTTGTCGAGACGCGCGTTTGGCCACGTGGCGGCGGTTTGGTTGGCCCAACACCTTCGACCACGGCGCGGAAATTTTCCGGCAGGTCGAGGCGATCCATGCTCGCGCCGGTCGTTTTCTGAATGTCTTTCAGATAGGCGCGCTCATCCTCGGCGCAGAACGCAATCGCAACGCCATCACGGCCCGCGCGTGCGGTGCGACCGATGCGGTGCACATATTGTTCGGGCACGTTGGGAAGCTCGTAATTGATGACGTGGCTGACGCCCGGAATATCGATCCCACGCGCCGCGACATCCGTGGCGACGAGGATCTTCGTCTTGCCGCGCTTGAATTCATCAAGCGCGCGTTGGCGCTGGCCTTGCGTCTTGTTGCCGTGGATCGCGTTGGCTGGAATGCCTGAGCGGCTCAGCTTCTTGACCACGCGGTCCGCGCCATGCTTGGTCCGGGTAAAGATCAGGACGAGGTCCAAATCGCCCGGAACGCGGTGACGGCCTGACAGGACCAGTTCAAGCAGAGACGGTTTTTCATCCTGTTGCACCATGAACAGGAATTGTTCGATCCGCTCCGCCGTCGTGCTTTCGGGTGTGACGGACACCTGCACAGGGTTGCGGCAATAGCCAGAGACCAATTCCTTGATCTGCTTGGGCATGGTCGCGCTGAAGAACAGCGTCTGGCGTTCTTTGGGCACCAGTTGATTGATCCGTCTCAGCGCATGAATGAACCCGAGATCGAGCATCTGATCCGCTTCGTCGAGGACAAGCACTTCGACGCCCGACAGGTTGAACGCCTTTTGATCGATCAGGTCGAGCAAGCGCCCCGGTGTCGCCACCAGAATGTCGGTGCCGCGATGCAGCTTGTTGCGATCTTTATTGACGCTTGTGCCGCCAACGATGGATTGAACCTTCAGGCCCGCCAGCGCACCGTAATCCTTGGCGCTCGCGGCGATTTGCCCGGCAAGCTCGCGCGTTGGGGCGAGCACCAGCATGCGGCACGATTTGAACGGGATGCGGTTGTCGGCCTCGCGCAGGCGATCAATGCTGGGAAGCATGAAGGCCGCCGTTTTACCAGTGCCGGTCTGCGCGATACCCAGCAGGTCGCGCCCTTCCAGCACAGGCGGAATCGCTTGCTCCTGAATCGGAGTGGGGGTGGAATAGCCTTTGAGATCAAGAGCTTGAAGAACGGGCTGGGAAAGCCCCAGATCCTCAAAAAGAGGGGTTTCGGAAATTTGTGTCATTGCGCACTCGCATAAATGGGTGCGGCCGCGACCAAGGGAGGTCGCGAACTCGCGGGGTTTAGAAAGACCACCCGCGTGAAAAGGGAAGTTGTGTGGGGTTTGTGTGGGGCCGCTGGACACCGAACGCTTGTCGCTCCGGCGCGCTTCACGCTGGCCTATCGCATTGCGAATGCGCGCCAGATGGTCGCTAGCGGCCAGAAAGTCAACAAGTAGGAGCCATTGGCGAAGAAGCTTGTCAATGCAAGCAATCGGATTGGCCGAAACGAAAAAGGGCCAGCGCAAGCCGCCAGCCCCTTTACGTCAACGCCGAAGGCGTGAGAGTTGAAACTCGATCAGTCGAGCTCCTCGCGCAGCTCCTTGAAGGAGAGCTTCGCGCGGTAGGAACCAACAACTGCCTGATTGTGAACGTCGCGGGCAGGCTCAAACGTATAATGCGCCATAGCGACTTCACACAGCTTGATATTCACGTAATTCTTGCGGAAGCGGTCGACCACTTCGCAATCTGTCGCCTGACCTTGCTCGTCTACTTTCATGTCGAACTGCACCGCCGGGCGCCAAATGCGCAAGCGGCGCGATGTGTTTAGGAAATCAAACGCGCCATCAAACTCCACCAGTTTTACCGCAGTGGGTTTGGCTGGGCGAGCCGGGGCCGCCGACGTACCGGGCGCTTCTTGACTCAACGAAGCCGTCATATCCTGTCCAAGATCAGCCGGGGCACAAACCAAAGCGGCGCAAGCGGCAGGGAGAGTAAGCATGACGGGCATCAGGCGACCTTTTCGAATTTTTCATGGTTTGAGAGCGGCGCGACCATACGCAAAAGCGGATTAAGTGCAAATCCGACAAGGATAGTACGAAAAACAGTAATAATCGTGCGTCATCGCGACACGCTAAGAAACCAGCAATTTTGAACACAAGCGAATGATTACGGAAGCGTTTCAACGCTACAAAATCAACGCGATGAATCAGGGGATTCGGTCAGCCAAAACGGTCAAGATCAAGCGAAAAGCCCCAAGATACGTCCCTCAGAACGCCTCCAAGTGTTACATAATGGTCACTTAGCGTAGCCTGAACGCGCGCAAAAATTGTCGTTCGTCCGCAAAATAGTGCGGTTCGTCCTCAAAATACAACGATCAGCCCACACCCATGTGACGTCAGCGCAACCCGGCCACTTCCATCAGCGCGCTCGTGCTGGCGTCGAACTCGCCCTCGCCCGCGCCGATCTGTTTGGCGATCGCCTTGCCAAGCTCAACGCCGAACTGATCGAACGGGTTGATGCCCATCAGAACCGCGTTGGCGAAGGTGCGATGTTCGTGGAAAGCGATGAGAGCGCCCAGCGTCGATGCATCGATGTCATCGGTGAGGAAGGTCGTGGAAGGGCGGTCCCCCGGATAAGCGCGCGCGGGATCGTCGGCGCTCGCCTTGCCCGCCATGAGCGCGGCGCCCTGCGCGAGGCAATTGAGCAGCAAGGTGCGGTGGTGCGCGGGATCAAGCTCGTCGCCCGGCGCAACGCTGGCGATAAAGTCGACGGGCACCAGATGCGTGCCTTGGTGGAGCAACTGAAACACAGCGTGCTGCGCGTCGGTGCCCACCCCGCCCCATGTTATCGCCGCGGTCGGGGCCGTGACCGGTTCGCCATCCGTCGTTACACTTTTCCCGTTCGATTCCATTTCCAACTGTTGAAGGTAGTCGGGAAACAGAGCGAGCCGCTCGTCATAGGCAAACACCGCGCGGGTCTGGCAGCCGCGAACGCGCGCGTAGTACTGGTCAGCAAAGGCGGCGAGCAGCGGTGTATTATCGCGCCCATCGGCCTCGCGGAAATGCGTGTCGATCGCCTGCGCGCCGCCGAGGAATTCGCGAAACTCCTCCATCCCGATGGCCAGCGCCACCGGGAAGCCAATGCTCGACCATAAGGAATAGCGCCCGCCCACGCTTTCGGGGAACGGCAGAATGCGTGTCTCATCCACACCCCAGGCCACCGCCTTTTCCGGGCTCGCCGTCAGCGCCACGACACGGCCGCTGGGATCGGTCACCCCTTCGCGCTCCAACCACGCCAGCGCGCTCGCGGCGTTGGTCATGGTCTCAATCGTGGTGAATGTCTTCGAAGCCACCGCGATCATCGTGGTCGCCGGATCGCACGCCGCGCAGGCCTGCTCCAAGGCCAAGCCATCAATGTTCGAGACGACATGCACATCGACCTTCGCCAGATCGCGGGTCAACGCGTCGACCGCCAAGGCGGGGCCCAAAGCCGATCCGCCAATCCCGATATGGATCAGATGTTTGACCTCGCCCAGCACACCATCGTGGATCGCATCGACCAGCATGCCCATCCTCGCGAGGAGCGCAGCGGCTTCTTCCGTGTCCGCGTCGGTTCCGCTGCCGCGCATCGCGCCGTGATTGGCGGCGCGGCCTTCAGTCGCATTGACGATACCGCCAGAAAACAAGGCTTCACGAGCCGTAGCGAAATCGACCGCGTCGGCCAGCGCCTCGAACGCCTTCAGCGTCGCGTCATCGAGGTGCGTCTTGGAAAAATCTATCCGCATGCCCGTGGTTTCACCATCGGGCCCGACCGGCCATTCCAAGCGGCGCGTCATTGCATCAACGCGGCCCGCATCGCCCGCAAACAGATCCTTAAGTGGGCTCGCTGGCAAAGCGGAAAGCTGATCCCAAGCCTTGGCGGCGGTTTGTGATACCGTAGTCATGATGCAGCAATCCCCTTTGCGTCGCGCTCAAGCGCGCCTAAGGGGACTGGCGATGGATGTTAAGCCCCAAACTGATCCGATCAGCGCATCGCTTGCACAAGGCGCGGCGTCCCCGGACCGATCGGATACGAAACAAGGCGAGAGCGATCGCGGTGGTTCGGACGGCCTGTTTGGCTTTGCCTGGTTCTTGTTCAAGCTCGTGCTTCTCGTACTGGTCCTGCGCATTTTCGTGATCGCGCCCTTCTCCATTCCTTCAGAAAGCATGCTGCCTAAACTGTGGCACGGCGATTACTTGGTCGCGACCAAGTGGTCCTATGGCTATTCCAGCAACTCGCTGCCGTTCGAAGCCCCGCTGCCGCCGGGGCGAATTTTCGCCAGCCAGCCCGAACGCGGCGATGTCGTGATCTTCAAGCACCCAGTGGACCGTCAGGATTATGTAAAGCGCGTGATTGGCCTTCCCGGAGACACGGTTGCGATGATTGGCGGGCAGGTGGTCATCAATGGAGAATTTGTCGCCAAAGAGCGCATCGCCGACTTCACACTCGCGATCTCCGCGCACAGCCCCTGCGCCTTTGGCGAAAAACGCTCGGGCGCGGATGGCGAATCGGATCGCTGCGCGTATATCCAATTTCGCGAAACGCTTCCCGGAGGCGTGAGCCACGACACACTCGATTTCGGCCTATCTCCGGGCGATGGCGTCCCCATTGCGACAGTTCCCGACGGACACATGTTCGTGATGGGCGACAACCGCGACTATTCGCGCGACAGTCGCTTTCCCGCACTAGCCGGCGATGGCGTTGGCATGGTCCCGCAAGACAATCTGGTCGGCCGCGTATGGCTGATCTTCTGGTCCACCGATGGCAGCGCCGAATGGGCCAAACCCTGGACTTGGTTCAGCGCCGCGCGTTGGGACCGGATCGGCAGGGCGCTGTGAGCGTTCAGCTAACATGACCCGTTTCGACACCAGCCTACCGGCCGCAAGCCGAGATTGGCTCGGCCAGCATGGCTTCGTCGTGCAAGATGAAGAACGCTGGCTGCGCGCGCTTACGCATGGCAGCTTTAATGGCACAACGTCGTCCAAGGGCGCGCCTCCTGCGGCGGGCGACTACCAAAGGCTCGAATTCCTCGGCGACCGCGTTCTGGGATTGGCCGTGGCCAGTTGGCTCTACCGCGCGGGCGATGCGCCCGAAGGGCAGCTTTCGCAGCGCCTCAACGCGCTCGTCAGCGGGGCGACCTGCGCGCGCATCGCTCGCCAGATCGGCCTTCCCGACCATGTCCGGCTGGGCAAGCAAGCGCGCGAAGACGGCGGCGCGGACAGCGACAACATTCTGGGCGATGTGATGGAGGCGTTGATCGGCGCGTGCTTCCTCGACCATGGCTATGATCAGGCCCGCGACACGGTCTACGACCTATGGGCCAAAGAGCTGGCGGGCGACGCGGGCAAGGCCAAGCATCCCAAAAGCGCGCTGCAAGAATGGGCCGCCCATAACAAGCGCGCCATGCCATCCTATCAAGTGGTCGACCGCAGCGGTCCCGATCACGCCATGCAATTTACAGTCGAAGTCAGCATCCCTTCGCTGGGATCGGCTCGCGGAATGGCGAGCAGCAAAGGCGAAGCGGAAAAACGCGCCGCACAGGCGTTCTTGGAGGAATTTGGGTGAGCGAGGACACAGTCCTGAAAAAATGTGGCGTCGTTGCCGTCATCGGAGCGCCTAACGCGGGCAAATCGACACTGGTCAATCAACTGGTTGGCCAAAAGGTCGCCATCACCAGCGCCAAAGCGCAGACGACGCGCGCCCGGATGCTGGGCATCGCCTTGCTGGACGAAGTGCAGATGATCCTGGTCGACACACCGGGCATCTTTGCACCCAAGCGGCGGCTCGACCGCGCGATGGTGAACGCCGCCTGGGAAGGCACCGACAGCGCGGACGCGGTGTTGCTGATCGTCGATCCGATCAAACAGCGGCGCCACGAACTCGAACCGATCCTCGAAGCGCTGGAAAAGCGTCCCGAGAGAAAGATCCTCGTCCTCAACAAGGTCGACAAAGCGAAGAAAGAGCCGCTGCTCGCGCTGGCGCAGGAGATGGGACAACGCGTGGAATTCGAAGAGATCTTCTTTGTCTCGGCGCTCAACGGCGAAGGCGTGCCGGAAATGAAGGAAGCGCTGGCGAAGATGATGCCCGAAGGCGTGTGGATGTACCCCGAAGATCAGGTCTCCGACGCCTCGGAACGCCTGCTCGCGACCGAGATCACCCGCGAGCAACTCTACGCGCAATTGCACGAAGAGCTACCCTACGACACCGCGGTGCGCCCCGAACTGTACAAGCACCGCCCCGACGGCAGCCTGGAAATCCACCAGCAAATCGTCGTCGCCCGCGAAACGCAGCGCCCCATCGTGCTCGGCAAAGGCGGCAGCAAGATCAAAGCCATCGGCGAAGCGGCGCGGCAAGAATTGTCTGAGGTTTTGGGCGTGAAAGTCCACCTTTTCCTGCACGTGAAACTGTCGGAAGGCTGGAGCGAGGATAAAGAGGTGTTCGAGGAAATGGGGCTGGATTGGGTGAAGTGAAGGTGGGCGAAACCTCATGAGGGAACTGCCCGCCTGATAAAGATCCGTCTTGAAAGCAGAAGTTCCGCCTACGACCCATAAGCAGACACGTGTTACGTGTTTGCTCGAAGGCGAAGACCCCTGCTAACCGATAGTCCGAGCAATGCTTCTGATATGGGTCCGCCACGTTGAGAATTCTTTTAGTTGAAGACAATCAGGAGACGGCGGATTTCATTTCGCGCGGGCTAACCGAGTCTGGAGATACGTTTCAGCATACGCTCAACGCCGAAGAAGGCATGATTCAGGCTGGTAGCAGAGAGTTCGATGTTATCATTTTTGATCGCATGCTGCCGAAAATGGACGGCACCGATGCCATCGAAGTGTTGCGCAAGGCTGGCCTTGAGACGCCGATTTTGGTGCTGACTGCGCTCTCCGGGATAGATGATCGCGTCTCCGGTCTTGAAGCGGGCGCTGATGATTATCTGGTCAAGCCCTTCGCATTTGCTGAGCTCTACGCTCGGCTCAAAGCGCTCGCGCGACGCAGGCCCCTCGCTCAAGAAACCCCGACCCGGATCACGGTGGGCGATCTCGTGCTTGAGCGGACCACCCAAAGCGTCGAGCGCGCTGGGCAGATCCTTGATCTCTTGCCGCGCGAGTACAGGATCCTTGAGTTTCTAATGCTAAACGAAGGGCAATTGGTTACGCGAACCATGCTGCTCGACCGGATCTGGGGATACAACTTCGATCCCAAAACCAGCCTCGTGCAAACGCACCTCAGCCGTCTGCGCGCGAAGGTGGACAAACCGTTTGATCGCGAACTCATAACGACGGTCCGAGGGTCTGGCTATGTCCTCTCGGCTGGGTAAAACCAAAGCAAAGTCTGTATTCGGATCAAGCGTTTTTCGCCGCGCATTGCTTGCCGCGATTGCGAGCCTTGCGTTGCTGCTTGCGCTTGCCTGGCTGGCGCATGCCGTCGTGCGCCAAAGCGAGTTTGACCAATTGCGCGCCGAGCTATCAGACGCGCGCAAGGATGCTGAAGCCCTTGTTCGAGACGAAGGATTGGAAGCCTTGGCCAGCGCCCTTGCTCATGATGATCGGCGGATCTGGGATCCCGATGACCTGTATTTCATGCTCGAAGAGGAAGAGCGGGTTGTTCGCCTTTTGAATGCGGATGATGAAACACTGGCTGGCTATCCCGATATCGACCCCCCGGGCGGTCTGATCGATTGGTACTTTCTGGAGCACCCAGATCTTGGTGATGAGCCGCTGATTGTCTCACGAGAAGCGATTGCCGATGGTTATGAGCTGGTGATTGCGCGCTTTGTTCCGGGGCGCGTGTTGTACAACGATGAAGTGATGCGGCTGGCAACGCTCTTTCTGGTGCTGGCCTTGGGTCCGATTGCGCTGATTTCGGCCTATTTCACCAGTCGCTCTGTTTTCCGTCGGCTGGATACGATTGCCACCACAACCAGTGCGATTGGTTTTGATCGCATCGACGCGCGTATTCCGCTTTCCAAGAAGGATGACGAGTTTGATCGGCTCGCCGGCGGGGTCAACGATATGCTCGACCGGATCGAGGCACTGACCCGCAATCTGGAAGGCGTGACTGTCGACGTCGCGCATGATCTCAAGACGCCGATCTCCAACATCGCTGGCCGGCTTCAATTGATTGAACGCGATGCGGGCAATCCCCAAGCGATTGAGGAGCATGCAAGCGTCGCCAACGAACATATCCAAGCGCTTCTGCGGACGCTCGATGCGCTCTTACGGCTCGGCCAAATCGAAGCGGGTGCAAGGCGCGAAGCGTTTGAGCGCTTTGATCTCTCCGCGTTAGCCCGTGAATTGGCAGAGAGCTTTGAACCGCTCTTTGAGGAGGATGACAAGACCTTTGAAGCCCATATCTCACCGAGTGTCACGGTGTTGGGAGATCGCAATCTGGTCGCGCAGCTGATCACCAACCTGCTCGAAAACGCCCTTGAGCACGCGCGCGATGGCGCAAGGGTTTGGTTGGAACTCACCTTGCGCAACAACGGCGTAAAGCTTTTGGTCGGGGATGACGGACCGGGCATCCCGGCCAACCGAGCGCAGGACATTTTTGACCGATTTGTCCGTATGGATCCGGGGCGAACCAAAGCTGGCAACGGTTTGGGGCTTAGTCTGGTCAAATCTATCGCCGGGCTGCATGGCGGCACGGCGGAAGTGGTGGCGACCGAGCCGGGTCTTGTGGTCGCAATTACGTTTCCGAACTCGGCATCCATGGACGGATAATCGGACCCTGTTTCTCCATACAAATTTGTATGGAAGCGCACCCCAATCTGTAACCTCCACTGGCTTCGCTATGCGTTAGGCTGGCTCCTACAAGGCTTATCGTCCGGGAGTTCTTAAGGTGGTCAGACAGCGGCTCAAATTCAGACAGCGCAAGTTTGCTTTCGCCTCGGCGCTGGCGGTAGCATTCCTGCTGACCGGATGCGGCGGAGAAGGCAGCGGCTCCGCACCTATCGTGATAGACGGTCCCTCGATCACAACAGGCGAAGGCGCCTTCGCAACCTCGCTGAGCACGGCGCGCTTCCTGACTCAAGCGACTTTTGGTCCAAAGCCCAGGCAGGTTTCCAGCCTCACAGGTACATCCGCATCATCGTGGTTTGCGCGGCAACTCGCTATGGAGCCAACCTTCGTTCAGCCCGATTTCGACGATTATCTGGCGCTTGCTGAGGAGATCGAGGAGCAGGGGGAGGAAAGTGGGCTCATGTTCGCTGCTCCCTCTTATGTGTTCTGGAAGCAAGCCATCGAAGCGCCTGATCAGCTTCGCTTGCGCATGGCCTTTGCGTTGTCGCAGATCCTTGTTGTGTCTGACGCGGGCGGGGAGATCCTGTCCGATGTGCCCGAGAGCATGGTCGGATACCAAGATATTCTGAGAAACCACGCCTTTGGCAATTATCGCGATCTGCTCGAAGCGATCACCTTCAACCCAGCCATGGGCGAGTGGCTGACCTATATGGGCAACCAGAAGGCCGATGAGACAGGCCGGGTGCCTGACGAAAACTACGCGCGGGAATTGTTGCAATTGTTCACGGTGGGCATCGTTGAACTGCAACCCAACGGCGAACCGCGGCTGCAAAACGGCCAGCCTGTAGAGCTGTACAACAATCAGGATGTGACGGGTCTCGCGCGCGTTTTTACCGGGCTCGATATCGCCGGTCTCGATCGCAGCGTCTTTCCTTCGCTGGTCGATGCGGTTGGCGAAGTCGATGATCTGGGTGAGAACTTTTTGCGCCCGATGACCTATAACGACGCGCTGCATTCAGAGCGCGTAAAGCGGTTCCTTAACTGCTCTATTCCGGCTGGCACCCGCACGCTTGATAGCATCACACAAGCGCTGGACTGCATAATGGCTCACCCGAATGTGGGGCCCTTCGTGTCGCGACAGCTGATCCAGCGCTTTTCAACCAGCACCCCCTCTTCTGCCTATGTGGAGCGGGTCGCAACTGCGTTTGATACCGGTAGCTTTGTATTGCCTGACGGACGCAGGGTTGGGGATGGTCGCAAGGGTGATTTACCCCCCACGCTTGCGGCCATCCTGTTTGATCCCGAGGCGCAGGTTGATCCGGCGCTGGACAACGCGCAATTCGGCAAGATCCGTGAACCTGTCTTGCGCTTCACCCATTGGGCGCGCGCCTTTGGTGTTGATGCGACAAAGCCCGAATACGCGCTGGAACTGACCGATACGAGCGATCCGGGCGCTTTGTCACAGCACCCGCATCGCGCGCGCAGTGTCTTCAACTTCTACCGGCCAGGATACACCGCACCAGGAACGCAATCGGGCGCTTTGGGCATGACTGTGCCCGAACTGCAGATCGTCAACGCCACATCGACCACTGGCTACATCAACTTTATGTCGTTCTGGACCTTTGGCGGGCTCGATATGCTCGACCCCGGCGAGATTGAGGCCGAGCTTACAGAACTCAACATTCCTTTCGACAGCGAAGAGGTCGCCCGCGCATGGCGGCCCGATCACTCCGCCGAGATCGCATTGGCGAACAATCCGGCGGCGCTGCTGGACCGCCTCGATCGCAATCTCACCTACGGCACACTATCAAGCGAAACGCGTGCCTCGATCGAGGGTGTCGTCAATCAGATCCCACTGGATGATGAAGAGGATGACGAACGGCGAGAGCTGCGCGTCCAGTTGGCGGTCTTTCTTATTGTGACCTCGCCCGATTACCTGGTTCAGCGCTGAGGAGCCTCGCCGATGACAAACAGCCTATCCATCAGCCGCCGCAACGCACTGCGCACCCTGGGTGCTGGCGCTGTCGCGGGAACGGCCATGGCTGGCGCGCCTGGAGTGTTCACTTCGCATGCCGCTGACACTTCGGATTATCGCGCGCTTGTGTGCGTGTTCCTTTTCGGCGGTATGGACAGCCACGATGTGGTGATCCCCTTTCAGCGGGCTGAATATGATGGCTGGCGTTCCATCCGTCGCTCTTTTGTTACGCGTCAGGGCGCCTCGCGTGATCGCGGATCGCTCTTGTCGCTCACTCGTGCCAGCCGACCGCCCGAAGAGGTTCCTCAGCACGCGCTTGCGCCCGAGTTGGCGAACATCAAGGCGCTCTATGACTCAGGCGATGCGGCGGTGGTCGCCAATGTCGGGCCCCTTGTCGAGCCGGTGACACGGCAGGCCTTCGAAGCGGGCGTCGCTCGATTGCCGCCGCGCCTTTTTAGCCACAATGATCAGCAGAACATTTGGCAGGCTGGGGCCCCTGAAGGCGCGCAATTTGGCTGGGGCGGTTTGTTTGCTGATGCGGTCCTTGCGTCCGGAGGCAACAGCAATCGCCCGCAATTCACAACTATAACAACTGAAGAAGTAGGGCCCTTCCTCACCGGGCGAACCGCAGCGCCGTTTCGCATCGGCATCAATGGAGCAGCGCAAGTCAACATCCTTGAGGAATTGGCTGACCAGGCCGATCCGGCCTTCGTTTACGCCGTGCGAGATCAGCTGGCCGGGCGTTCCTTCGCGGGCGGCAATGTAATCGAACGTGACATCGCAGCAAAATTGGCGGCCGGTCTGGATAGCAACGATTTCTACGGCCAAGCGCTTGCGAGCGGCATGGCGAGCTTCAGCGGGTTTGGAGCCGGCCCGTTGTGCGCCCAATTGCGTGCAGTAGCGAATACAATTGCCGTGCGCGGCCAGTTATCCGCTTCGCGCCAAATCTTCTTTGTCGGACTTGGCGGCTTTGACACGCATTCTGCGCAGGCTATCGACCTTCCCAGACTGCTTCGCGAACTCGATAGTGGGATCGCAGCCTTTCATAGTGCGATGGTGTCTCTAGGCCTTTCGCAGCAGGTCACTTTATTTACCGCATCGGACTTTGGCCGAACCTTGGCGGTCAACGGTGACGGGACGGATCACGGCTGGGGCGGTCATCATTTTGCTATTGGAGGCGCGGTACGAGGCGGAGAGATTTATGGCGATATCCCGCCTGCGACAATCGGCCACGATCAAGAAGTGGGTGGCGGCCGACTGATCCCGACCCTTGCGGTTGATCAATACGCAGCACAGCTTGGCCGATGGTTTGGATTGACGCCATCTGAAACGGCAAGCGCCCTCCCGAATCTTGGCCGCTTCACGCCGCCAAGCTGGGAATTCATTTGATGCAGAATCTCCTAAGGCACACAGTGTCGCGCGGCGTCCTTGCTTGCGCCGTTCTCGCGCTCGCCTCATGCGGCTCCGACACTATCACCAACGGTCCTGAGGGGCCCGATATCGGCATCAACCAAGCTCCGATCATCACCTCCTCCGCGAACGCTAATGTACCTGAAAACTCGCTTGGCACAGTCTACACAGCGGCAGCTGATGACCCTGACGGCGATGCACTGATGTTTACGCTCGAGGGCGCGGATGCTCCGCAGTTCTCAATCGACAGCGCTTCGGGGGAAGTGGCCTTTGTATCGGCGCCAGACTTCGAAGCGCCGATGGATGCAAATGGTGACAACGCATATCAATTCACCGTTGAGGTACGCGACCCGACCGGGGCCACCGATCGTCTTTCAGTAACGATCAACGTGATCGATGAAACCGAGACCAGCCAACGCTATGTCGACGAAGTCTTCGCGACTCTAGAGCTGCAACGCGGCATCGAATACGCGCCCGGCCTGTTTCTCGACCTCTACAGCCCTGACGGCGACACGGTAACCAATCGCCCGGTTATGATCGTTGCATCGGGTGGCGGCTTCATCGACGAAGATCGAGAATCGGTCGAGCCGATTGCTCGGGCCTTTGCCCGGCGCGGCTATGTCGCTGCAACAATCGACTATCGGGTCTTGGGTCGCCAGCCCGCCAATGCCGAAGATCTGGCGATCGCCGGGATCGAGGCGACGCATGACATGTTCGCGGCTGTCCGATTCTTTCGAGCCGACGCAGAAGGGGCGAACTCATTCGGCGTCCGTTCCGATGCCATCTTTGTGAGCGGGGAATCGGCTGGCGGGGTAATGGCGGCGATTGCGGCCACAATTGATCCGGGCGACACGATCGCGACGGCAGCGTTGCGCGCCTATGTGAATGCCAATGGTGGTCCCTTTGGAGCGGTCGGAGGCAATGCGTCGACCAGCTCTGCGATCAGCGGCGCGATGCCCCTCTCCGGTGCAATCCTCGAACTGGGCTGGGTCGATACCAGTTCGGCAGTGCTTTTTGCCGCACACGAAGAATTCGATCCTGTGGTGCCCTGCGGCACGGCGGCGGAGGGATCGAGCAACACGGGTTTGATCGTGTCGGGCGGATGCGCGACCACCGATGCCTATCAAACTCAGGGCGCGCGCAGCGAGCTATTCTTGGTCATGGGATCAAGCGGCCATGTTGAGTTTACCGAAGAACAGCGCCGGGCGATCTACGCCGGCGCAGCGAGGCTGTTCTTTGACGCGGTGATCTCACAGTGATGGCTGCCGCAACAGGTCCCGAGCCCGATCAACTCGATTGAAAGCCATACTGGACTGATTCGCGGTGTCCGCTTCCACCTACCAATTCAGGCTGTAGGCGCCTGTAAAGCTTGCCCCGGATAGCGGACATGCGCTCGCCAAATACTCTCACCGCTTCTTGGCGATCTTGATCTTTTGCTGCTTGGCGAAGCTTTTGGTGGAATCCTCGCTTCGGTTCAGCGCTTTGGCGATTTGCTTTAGGCCTTGCCCCTTTGACGCGAGCAAGCGCAGTCGCCCCGCTTCTTCCGCGTTCCATGGTTGTTTGTGCCGTTCGAAGTGTTCTTTGCCCATGGCTGCGGGCCTACCGGGACCTGACAGCAATAGCGAGGGTGAAGCTCGCGATCGCTTTGTCGGCTAGGAAATGAGGTTCGTCGAACGCCCCTTCTTCCGGCCTTGCCTCCCGTTATCGTCTACAGTTGTAATCAATAGGGAGATCACTTATGCGCTTGCCCACCGTCCTCACCGCTCTTGCCGCCAGCTTCACTTCGATGGCCGCGCCCGCGCCAACTGAGGGTACTTCTGTACCATCGCAACAAACTGCGGACGAAATCGCAGGGCCGGCTGAACTGAACCGCGCCGCTTTGAGCGAGCGGATTGCGCAGATCCTCAAGGACGCCGGCGTTGCGGGGGCGCATGTGGCGGTGACGATGGGACCGGACACGGTCTATTCTCGCGCCTTTGGCACCAATCCTTCGACCGGCGAGGCGTTTACGGACACAAGCATCGTGCGGCTCGCTTCCGCTTCAAAACTGGTCACGGCGCTGACCGTGGCGGCGATGGTGGAGCAAGGTTCGCTGTCGCTGGATGAGACGCTGGGCGATCTCGATCCCGACCTTCCCGAAGTGTGGCGCGACCTGCCGGTCTGGCGCGTGCTCAACCACACGTCGGGCTTGCCCATGATCGTCACCCGCCCCGAATTCGGCAGCATGGACGAGGACCGCCTCAGCCGCTTTTCCATCGATGATTTGCGCGCGATCATCGGCGAACAAGCGCTTGATTTCCAGCCCGGAGAGCAATGGCGCTACCAACAGAGCGGCTACGCTCTACTGGCGCATTCGCTGGCCAAGCGCGCAGGCACCACCTGGCCGCAATTGGTCGAACAATCGCTGTTGCAGCCCGCCGCGCTCAAAACGACCAGGGTCGGCAACGAGGCGAAGGTCTTTCAGGATCAGGATGGCGAGACGGTGCCGCATATCTCCAACTACCCCGCCTTCTTCGCGCCCGCTGGAGGGTTCCAATCCACCGGCAAGGACACGCGGCAATTGCTCTTGGCGCTCGCGCAAGGGCGCGTGCTGAACGAAGACAGCGTGCGGCGGTTGGTGAACGACACGCGCCGTCTGGAACAACTGCGCGGCGATGCGGACGGCGAAGGCTACGGCATGGGCGTCGCGGTTCAGCGGTTCGGCGATATCGCCTTCTTCGGCCACAGCGGCGGCGGCGGACTGGTCGATATCCGCTACGCGCCCGAGCGCCAAATGGGCATCGCCGTGGTGACCAATCAAGCCGGAGGCACAGGCGCGGCTATCGAGATTGGCAACCTGATCGCGTCAAAACTGGCCGGTGAGGCGCGTTTCGCAGCGGAGACTTGAGGCCTCGGGGCTCTTACGATTGATCTTGGCGCTCGGCTTCCCTTTGAGCTAGCGTCAGATCAAAAGGGAGAGCAGCGCTATGAATTGGATAAGGAAGTTCTTTGGTTCCCCAGAGGCCCCTCCGGTTCCCGAAGCGTTCCTCAACAATCCCGATCTTTCGGCTGACCAGCTTGACCGCAAACGCCGTTCCGAAACGCTACTCGCCCAACGCCGGATCCACATCAATCCCCACCTGCCTTGCATTGAAGCGATTGATGAGATTGAATTCCGATCATCGCGTGAGATCTTCGAACGCTTCGTCGCTCTCAGCTTTACCGCGCTTCGAGCGGCCGAAATGAGCAACGCAGCGCCCGACCGGGAAGTCGATGACTTCATTCACGAACGGGTCGACCTGCTGGGCGCGGCGGAGTGGTTTACTCCAGAAGAAAAAGCGTTCTTCGCAGCCGCCGAACCGGACGCGAACACCTGTCTTCAACTATCCTGGCGCTACGAAGCGGCTTTTGTGCTGCTCTGGGCCTTGGACGAACAGGAGCGCGCACTCCCCTACCCCGATGACATGGTCGATATCGGAACCATCATAACGGCTGTCAGAGACGACTATGCAAGCCTTTCAAATGCGCCGCGTCGACCGGATGCACAGATCCTTGATGAAGCGGATTTGATCTATCGTTTCCATTGGGCCGTTCGCGATGCTTCAATCACCGGCAACGATCCGGGAGGAAACCTCGATCCCGGAGTCGTAATGGAGCGGCACCACGCGCTCAATTGGCTGATTGGATACGAGGACCAAGACTGGGACGAGGTGTCGACGGATACCTGAACCTTCGGGCCAGGTCGTTAATCCCCCGCCAATTTCTCCAGCTTCGCTCTCAGCGCCGCTTCATCAAACGGTTTCACAATATAGTCGTCCGCGCCCGCGCTGATGCCCTCGTGGATGTCCTTGGCCTCACCGTTGGAGGTGCAGAACACAACGGTGGGCGCTTTTGGCGTGGGGATACCGCGCAGGCGGCGCACGAACTCGATGCCGTCCATTTCGGGCATGTTCCAGTCGGTGAGGACGAGTGCAGGCATCGCTTTCTTGCAACGCGCCAAGGCTTCTTCGCCGTCCTGCGCTTCGACCGGCACATAGCCGAGCGAACGGGCAATTTTGGAGGACACTTTGCGGATCACGCGGCTGTCATCGACGATCAGGCAGACCTTGGCCGCTTCGACCGGAGCGACCTCGGGCGCGGCGCCATCGCGCATCGCTTTGGCGGCGGCGACAATTGCATCGGTTTGCTCCACAGAACCGTCGCCGGGCAATTCTTCTGCGCCCAGCGCATCGCGCACGTTTTGCGCAGGCTCGGGCTGGCGTGGCTCAGCGCGGCGTTCGACGGGCACTTTGTTCTTGTGCGGGCCGGTATTGCGTTTGATCAGATTTTGAATGGCTCAGCCTCCCCAGCAAGCGAGGCAAACTGGCTCTCGTCTTCAAGACCATGCTCATCGTCATCCTGCGTTTCACTCCCCGGCTCTCCCGGAGTGATGCGGACATGCAGATATGGCATCCAGATATCGCCGTATTCGGCCTTTTGATACCAGACATCCAACACGTCATAGCTGGCCCATAGGCCATCGGGTTCGCGCAAGCGAATTCCCTCGCCTATGCGAGGCACCGCGGCAAAGCGGATGCGGTCCTGGGTTTGATGAGTCTCGTTCTGGACTTCGATTTCAATCACGGCATGGCCCCTGGTCTCAAACCAGACCTAAGGCACAATACTAAAGGATTTACGAACGCCGCGATGAACCGCGTGGCAAAAAGCGAAACGGGCCGCAGCCCACCCCTTGGTGGGCTAGCTTTCGCCCTTAGCCGCCGCCTTCTTTGCGGGTGCCTTCTTCTTCGCTGGCGCCTTCTTCTTGGCCGCGGGCTTCTTCTTGGCCGGAGCCTTTTTGCGCCCTTTCTTCTTGGCAGGGCCTTTCGCGGCGCGTTCATCAATCAGCGTGATCGCCTGTTCGGGTGTCACGTCTTCAGGCTTCACGTCCTTCGGGATCGTCGCGTTGGTGGTCCCGTCGGTGACATAGGGGCCGTAGCGCCCCGGCATCACTTTCATCTCGCCGCCACTGGTCGGGTGTTCGCCCAGCGTTTTGATCGGTTCGGCCTTGGTGCGCCCGCCGCCTTTGCGGTTCGCCGCTTCGGCGAGCAGCACGACCGCCTGGTTCATCCCGGTCTCAAAGACTTCCAGCGTGTTGGTCAGCTTCGCATATTTGCCATCGTGGCGCAGGTATGGGCCATAGCGCCCAATCGCCGCCTCGATCTCCTTGCCCGTTTCCGGGTGCGCGCCGATGATGCGCGGCAGGTCGAGCAGCTTGACCGCCCAATCCAAATTGAAATCGTCAATGTCGGTGGGAATAGAGGCGTTCTTGTTCTTCCCATCGACCTGCATCTGGACATAGGCGCCGTAACGCCCGGACTTGCGGTGGATCTCCTCACCGGTCACCGGGTGTTCGCCCATAAGGCCATCCACGGCGGCGTCATCGCCGTCTTCGCGCGGCGGGCCAAAGGTGCGGGTGAATTTGCATTCGGGGTAGTTGGCGCAGGCGATAAACGCGCCGTTGCGGCCACCACGAAGGCTCAGGCGGCCGTTTTCTCGGCCCTCTTTTTCGCATAGTGGGCAATGGCGCGCATCCTTGCCATCCTCGCGCTCGGGGAACAGGTAATCGGAGAGATATTCGTCCAACACCTCGGTCACTTCCGAAGGCAGCTTCTCCATGACCTCTTCGGTCTTGGGCTTGAAGTCTTTCCAGAACTTGCTGAGCAGTTCTTTGTAATTCTCGCGCCCGTCCGAAACCACGTCAAGCTCGTCCTCAAGCCCGGCGGTGTAGTCATAGGCGACGTAATTGGGGAAGAAACGTTCGAGGAAAGAGGTCAGCAGACGACCCGAATCTTCGGCAAAGAAGCGCTTGCTTTCCACCCGTACATAGGCGCGGTCGCGCAAGGTTTGGATGGTTGAGGCGTAGGTCGACGGGCGGCCAATGCCGAGTTCTTCCAGACGTTTGACCAGCGAAGCTTCGGAGAAACGCGGCGGCGGCTGGGTGAAGTGCTGGTTGGCCTCCACAGCCGTTTTGGCCGGGGTGTCGCCGCTTTTGAGGAAGGGCAAAAGGCCATCCTCATCGTCATCCTTGTCGTCGAAGCTTTCCTGATAGACCGCGAAGAAGCCGGGGAAGATCACCACTTGCCCGGTTGCGCGCAATTCGTGCTGACCGGTCGCGTCGCGCAGGGTCACCGTGGTGCGCTCCAACTGCGCGGCGGACATCTGGCTCGCCATGGCGCGCTTCCAGATCAGCGCGTAAAGCTTGGCTTCGTCGCCGCTGCCAAACCGGTCCTGGCCGAAATTGGTCGGGCGGATCGCTTCGTGCGCTTCCTGCGCGTTCTTGGCCTTGGTGGCGTAGAAACGCGGTTTTTCCGGGCAATAGGCCTCGTCGTAACGCTGACCGATCTCACCGCGGCACGCGGCAATCGCGCTGCCGTCCATCTGCACGCCATCGGTACGCATGTAAGTGATCGCGCCCGCTTCGTAGAGGCGCTGCGCGGTGCTCATCGTCTGGCTGGCCGAAAAGCCGAGCTTGCGCGCGGCTTCCTGCTGCATAGTCGAGGTGGTGAACGGAGGCGCCGGGTTGCGCTTGAGCGGCTTTTTCTCGACCTCTTCGACGGTGAAGCGTCCGGCTTCGACCGCCGCTTTCGCCTCCATCGCGATGCCTTTGTGGCCAAGGCTGAGCTTTTCCAGCTTCTTGCCGTTGTATTTGACCAGGCGCGCGTCGAACGCGGTGGAATCGTGCTCCAACTTGGCGAGGACGGACCAATATTCATCGGGTTTGAACGCCTCGATCTCGCGCTCACGCTCAACAATCAGGCGCAGAGCGACCGACTGCACCCGGCCCGCCGATTTCGCACCGGGCAGCTTGCGCCACAAGACCGGTGAAAGGGTGAAACCGAACAGCCGGTCCAGAATACGGCGCGCCAAGTACGCGTCGACCAGATCTTGATCGATCTCGCGCGGCTTGGTCATCGCTTCGGTAACGGCGGCCTTGGTGATCGAGTTGAAGGTGACGCGATCCACCTTGGTCGGCAGCGCCTTGCGCTTCGACAACAGTTCTTGAACGTGCCAGCTAATCGCCTCACCTTCACGATCAGGGTCAGTCGCCAGAACCAAACGGTCGGCTCCCTTCGCGGCGTCCGCAATTGCTTTCACCTGATCGCGGTTGCGCTTGTCCGAATACACCTCCCAACGTGTCGC
Organism: Pseudomonadota bacterium; assembly: GCA_039814925.1. Taxonomy (GTDB): domain Bacteria; phylum Pseudomonadota; class Alphaproteobacteria; order Sphingomonadales; family Sphingomonadaceae; genus Erythrobacter. The sequence goes on along the minus strand of JBCCAH010000001.1, from coordinate 196,142 downwards.
GAAATCATCGTCCGGGTTTACAGCGTCATCGCCCCCCGGCAGATCGCGGACATGGCCGTAGGATGCGAGAACCTTGAAGTCCTTGCCGAGATACTTCTCGATGGTCTTCGCCTTGGCGGGCGATTCAACAATAACAAGCTGCATGGTGGTCTGAGAGGATCCTTACACGTGTACGTACGCGCGAGAGTGGGGCGGCTTTTGCGGATGCGTCAAGTAGGTGCAGAAGTTCCGATCAGCAAGAGCGAAGGCGCGCGGCCCGCCCAGCATCTCTCTCCGGCATTGCTCTGGACTTGAGCAAATTTCGAGTTGCAGCTAGTTCTTCGTTATCGTTCGGCGGATTTTCATTCTTTTCGCAACGTGGCCGCAATGGAATTTTTTGATGACCCGCATCCCTCAAATTCATCCGATGCGCGCAGCCGCTGCGGCCATTGCCGTCTTGTCTTGGGTTACCCTCATCTGGACATTTTATGACTATTCGTGGGGCCTTCAGAACCTCACAAATGGCTTTGTCTCGACTAGCCTTTATTACTCACACGCGGCCAATTTGTTCATCGCAGTGTATTTTTCAGGCGTGGCGCTCGGCAGGACCAGCTGGGCCAGTCCCAGGCACTATGGTCATGTCCTCATCATCATCGGGATCCTGTTCGCGCATTACTGGATATTCAGAGGGTCAGAAGGTTTCTGGACGTCTCCCTTGCGCAGCAAATTCCTGCATGGCGCGCTCGGTCCATTGCTGGTGGCCTTCTATTTGGTTTTGCTTCCCAAGGGCAAAATGCAATGGAGGAACGCCCTCACCTGGACGATCTTCCCCATACTCTACACCCTTTACGGCATGACCAGAGGGGCGCTCACCGGCGAGTATCCCTACGCCGTCAGCGATGTCGGAAAGCATGGCTATCCATTCGTCCTCAGCCTGATTGGCGCAACCACCCTCACCGCATGGTTGGCTGGAATGGCATTTGTCGCGCTCGACAAGGCACTCGGAAAAGGTTTCGCCGAAACGTCCCTTCTTCGGGCTGACCGATCGAGCGCGTCTTAAACGAGGCCATGAACCGCCTTTTCCTTGTGTAAGACGATGGAAGGAATCGAGGTCTAGAGAGCCTGCAAAACAAAGTAAGCAACGATGATGGTTGCGGCTGGCAGGAACTTGTCGATGAGGCGACGCCATGGTGCTTCAAATTCCGCGCCGCCCCAGAAAATCATGGCGATAGCAGCGGGTATCGAGAATAGAAAAAAGAGCGCCAGAATGACGAGGCCCAAAAGATAGTCGGCAGCCTCCTCACCTGTATCGATAGGGCCTTTTGAGATAGCCACGAGCCAGAGAAAAAATAGCCCCCAAAGCCCTGCCATAATCAGCGAACATCTCTCGCTCGTTGTGCGCTCAGACCACAGCACTCGTCGCCTTCCCTCTTTGGATCAGGCCTGTTTCCCGAATTCGGGCGGCAAGACACAGCGACCGGCGTCGTATTGACCCACAGCGCGGATCACTTCGTTCTTCTCAGGCTCGATCCGACGGCCCGAAATCTGGCTGTCGATCACGCGGCGCAGCAATTGGTCAAGCCGGGTGACAAGGTAGCAGTCGATCGCAGGCGGCGCTTTGGGATTGCCGATGCCGCTGTCCTCGGTGAGGAAGGTGTAGCGCGACTGGGTCACCGCCGCCATCGCGCGCATGACATATTCCGCCGTATCCGCGACGCCCGACGCGCCAACCGGCACGATATGGACGCGGTTCTGGCGCAGATGCTCGGCGGCTAGCCAGGTCAGTGGGACATCGGCGTTGTGCGGCGGCGCGTCCGCCACCAGCAGCAGCGTTTTCACCGCGTCCTCGCGCCATTCCTGATTGGCCGCACGGATCAGCGCGTCTTGCATCGCCTCTTCGTAATCGCCGCCGCCGCTGGCGCGCTGCGCATCGAGGTGCGTTTGCGCCTTATCGATGTCCGATCCCATCGCAAAAGTCCGGGTCACAAAGGCGTCACCCTTGTCGCGGTAAAAGGTGAGGCCGACGCGAATATCGAGGTCGGAATGCCGATCCTTCAGATCGCTTACGATGCTGACCAACTCGGCCTGGAGATAGCGAAGTTCGTCCGACATCGATCCGGTCACATCGACCACCAAAGCAAGGTCGAGCTTGGAAACAACCGGTGTCGGCGCTTTGGATGTGATCGTCACGCTTTGCGATCCGGCGTCGGCCGAAAGACTGAGTTTGCGCCACTGCGATCCACGCGCGCGCACCCAGACCTCGTTGCTCAGCCGGTCATGTTCGGGGAAGAACACAACCTTGCCATCAGCGACCGTCTTCAATTTGATCGAATTGCCGTCGGAACAGCGCAATTCTACCGGCGTGAAAGGCGAAGCGCGGCCCTTGTCGTCGCGGACCTCGACGGTAAGCATCCGGCTTGTGTCGACGCGCGGAAGGTCGCGCACTTGCTGACCCACGCTACTTTTGCGGACATAGTCGGCGTAAAGTTCCGGGTTGAGCAGATCGTCGTGCTCTCCCGCGGTAAGCAGGCCTGATTGCGGCCCGGGCTGCGGCGGGGGAGGCGGCGGGGGAGGCGGCGGCGGAGGATAGCCCGGGCGGCTTTTATCAGGCGGCAGATCGGGACGCGTGGAGGAGCTATCGCCCGCATATTCTGCGGCTTCGTCGGCGGTCACGCTCGCCAGTGGAACCGGCGCGGCTTCCATGGCCGGCGCTATTCTCGATCCGGTGACGATTACTGTCTCAACGCCCTCCGCGCCGCGCGAACGGCGCACCAAATCATCGTCGCGTGTCTGCTGATTCTCGCTCTCCGGCCCGAGATCCGGCAAAGCGGCGGGCAACCGGCAAAAGCCTTCGCGTTCGGCGGGTTCGGGCGGCGCCTGTTGCGCCAATGAAGCGCTGCCCACGCCCGGCAAAACCAGTGCGAGCGAACACAGAAGACCAACCGATTTGCGCATAAAACACCCCAACCCAACGCGCTTTGCAGCGCCACCTTGTTCAGAGATATCGCGCAGATTGTGAACGCCAGATGAGGCGCTCGTTCACCCTAAACGACTGACCGCCCCGCCCTCGTGCCGCTCCAATTCTCCGGATAATTCCAGTTCGAGAAGCGCCATATGCACCGCCGCAGGCTGCGCGCCGGTCTGGCGGATCAGTTCATCCACCGCAATCGGCGCTTTGGTCAGCAGGCTGGCGAGGTCGTCCGAATGATCGACCTTGGCTTCGCCCCACTGCATCTCGCGCAGCTGCGCGTAGTCGAACGGTGCGTGCGTTTCATTCACGTTGAAGGTCGATCGCGGCGCACCGGTAAAACCTTGGAGAAGCTCGATCACATCCTCCACCGATTGCACCAACACGGCGCCGTCACGGATCAGCTGATTGCAGCCCAGCGAGCGCGTGTCGAGCGGCGAGCCGGGGATGGCCATGACCTCGCGCCCCGCCTCACCCGCCAGCCGAGCGGTAATCAGCGTGCCCGATTTCGGCGCGGCTTCAACGACCAAGGTGCCGCTCGCCAACCCGGCGATAATACGGTTGCGGCTGGGGAAGTGACGCCCGCGTGGTTCGGTGCCCGGCGGTTGTTCCGCGATCAGCAGGCCTTCGTTGGCGATGCGTTCCTGAAGCTCAGAATGCTGCGGCGGATAGGCAATGTCGATGCCACTGGCGATCACGCCAATAGTGCGGGGAAACGCACCTTCGTGGCTCGCGCCGTCGATCCCGCGCGCCAGGCCCGATGCGACCGTCAAGCTCGCCTGAGAGAGCTCCGCCGCCCAATCGCGCGCCAGCTTAACCGACGCGGCCGACGCGTTGCGCGCGCCGACAATAGCGACGCACGGCTCGCTCGCGAGCGGCAGTTGACCGCGACAGGTTAGGATCGGCGGCGCGCTCTCCAACTCAGCCAGCAACGCGGGATAGTCGGGTTGATCGTGGAACAGATACCGCGCCCCGGCGGCGATCACCGCTTCGATCTCGCGCTCAATCCGGTCAGTCGGCGCAGCCCGATAAGGCGTTTTGCCGCGCGATCCTAGATCGGGCAACGCCTCAACCGCTTCCTCGGCTGTACCAAACCGCGCCAGCAAAGCGCGATAACTGACCGGGCCAATATTGGGGGATCGCAGCAGCCGGATGCGCGCGAACGCTTCGGGCTGGGAGAGGCTCATGCCTCGTCCGTCGCGGGGGCTGCGGGTTTGCTCGATCCGATCTTCGGCTCTTGCCCGGCGAACAGGCGTTTGATGTTCTCATTATGCTTGATCACGACGATCACCTGAATGGCGATCAATGGCAGGAACAAAGGCGCGAGGCTCTGAAAACCCACGAACGGCGCGACAAAAGCGGCAACCACAGCAAAGCTCACCGATACGAGCGAGGCGACCGAGGAGATGCGGAAGATCGCCACCGTCGCGGCCCAAACGCCCGCGCAGATCAGCATCAGCGGCCAAGACAGCGCGCCCAGGACGCCCGCGGCTGTGGCAAAGCCCTTACCCCCCTTGAACTTGAGCCACGGCGTGTAGCAGTGTCCCGCGACCGCGCCCACGGCGGCAAAACCCTCGGTTCCGGGTAGGAACGCCTTGGCCAGCAGAACCGCCGCCACGCCTTTCCCCGCGTCGAGCAGCACGGTGGCCAGCGCCAATCCCTTGTTTCCGGTGCGCAGCACGTTGGTCGCGCCGATGGAGCCGCTGCCGATCTGGCGCACATCGCCAAGGCCAGCGGCGCGGGTGAGGATCAGGCCAAACGGTATCGATCCAAGAATGAAGCCAAGCAGGGCTGCGTAAATGGCTTGCAATATTCCCTCCCAAGGAACCGCTCATGCTGAGCTTGTCGAAGCGTCGTCCTTCTTCTAGCAGCGCGGCGCATGAAAGAAAGACAACCCTTCGACAGGCTCAGGGTGAGCGGAGTTGTTTGGCGTGGATAACTGCGCCTCTCCCATTTTGTTGTTTGACACCGGCGTTGGCGGGCTCACCGTCCATGATGCGTTGCGCAAGATCGCGCCCCATCTGCCGGTGATCTATGCGGCTGACTACGCTGGCATTCCCTATGGCGAAAAGACCGAGGCCGAAGTCGCCGCGCGCGTCGCCGGCCTCTTGGGCCGCATGGCTGAGCGGTATCAGCCGCGCCTCGCCTGCATCGCCTGCAACACCGCCAGCACGATTGCTCTGGGCATGGTGCGCGAGGTTCTCGAGATACCGATCGTCGGCACCGTGCCTGCGATCAAGCCAGCGGCTGCGCTTACCCGGACCGGCGCCATCGCGTTGGTCGGGACCAAGGCGACGATCCGGCAGGCGTACGTGGACGATCTGGAAGCGCGCTTTGCCGGTGACAAAACCCTGCTGCGCATCGCCGCGCCCGAACTGGTCGATCTGGCCGAGGGCAAGCTGCGCGGGAAAGCGGTTTCGGATGAACCGATCCGCCATATCGCCGCAAGGCTGAACGCGATGGCGGATGGAGCAACGGTCGACACGATCGTGCTCGCCTGCACGCACTTTCCGCTTCTACGCGAAGAGTTTGCGGAGGTCTTCGGGGCCAGCGCCCAGCTGATAGACGGAGCGGATGGGATCGCGCGGCGCATCGTTTCGCTTTTGCCCGGCAGCGACGCGAAACGCGCCTCACCAGACCGTTTCGTCGTCACCGGCCCGGCCGATAAAGCGAACGATCTGCAATCGGCCCTCGCCTCGCGCGGGTTCGGCGTTGTCGAAAGCTTCAACACGCCCGGATAAGTCCGTTGCACCGCACCTGCTAACGGGTTGCAAAGATCGCAGTGGCAAATCCGATCACCCTCACCTAATTTTCGTATGAAACAAATCGGGTTGAGGGCGGTTATTCTCTCAATTCGTGGGATCAAAAAGAGCAGCCGAAACGTGAATTACGATCAGATCTTCGACCAGGCGATTGACCGCCTCCACGAAGAAGGGCGCTACCGCGTCTTTATCGACATCATGCGCAACAAGGGCGCATATCCCAACGCGCGTTGCTTCCACGGGCATAACGGGCCCAAGCCGATCACCGTTTGGTGCTCGAACGATTACCTCGCCATGGGTCAGCACGATGTGGTGATCTCTGCCATGGAAGAGGCGCTGCACGATGTCGGCGCCGGGTCCGGCGGCACGCGCAATATTGGCGGCAACACGCACCTGCATGTCGAACTGGAAAGCGAGCTGGCGGACTTGCACGGCAAGGAAGGCGCGCTGCTCTTCACCAGCGGCTATGTCTCGAACGACGCGACTTTGTCGACGTTGGGCAAATTGCTGCCGGGATGCGTGATCTTTTCCGACGAATTGAACCACGCCAGCATGATCGCGGGCATCCGCAATTCGGGCTGTGAGAAGCGCATCTATCGCCACAACGACATGGCGCATCTGGAAGAATTGCTCGCCGCCGAAGATCCGGACGCGCCCAAGCTGATCGCGTTCGAAAGCGTCTATTCGATGGAAGGCGACACCGCGCCAATCCACACGATTTGCGACCTGGCTGTGAAATACAACGCGCTCACTTACATCGACGAAGTTCACGCCGTCGGCATGTATGGCGCGCGCGGCGGCGGCATTTCCGAACGCGACAACGCCGCGCACCGCATCGACATTGTCGAGGGAACTTTGGGCAAGGCGTTCGGCGTGATGGGCGGCTATATCACCGCGGAAAAGCGCGTGATTGACTGCATCCGTTCTTACGCGCCCGGTTTCATCTTCACCACCTCGCTCAGCCCCGTTCTGGTCGCGGGTGTGCTGGCATCGGTCAAGCATCTCAAAGGCTCCAGCGTGGAGCGCGACGCGCAGCACCGCCACGCCGCCATGCTCAAGCTGAAGTTTGCAGAGGCTGGCCTGCCGGTGATGGATTCGACCACTCATATCGTCCCGCTGATGGTGGGTGATCCGGTCGCCGCTAAGAAGATCAGCGACATCCTGCTCGCCGAATACGGCGTCTATGTACAGCCCATCAACTTCCCCACCGTGCCGCGAGGAACCGAGCGTCTGCGCTTCACCCCCGGTCCGCATCACACCGAAGCGATGATGGACGACCTGACCGAAGCCCTGGTCGAGATCTGGGACCGGCTGGAGCTGTCCTTGCGCGAGGCGGCTTAAGGCGGCACACTCTCCCGCAAGAGGGAGAGGAACAATGGCCACCACTTTTGATAAAGCGGCGCTCAGCACAGGCGCGCTGACGATCAAGCCGATGACGCCTGCGATCGGGGCGGAAATTCTCGAGATCGATCTTGGCGCAGCTGATATCGCGGAGCGCATTCCTGATATCCGCGCAGCTTTGCTCAAACACGGCGTGATCTTCTTCCGCGATCAAGACCTTAGCCAAGAACAACATATCGCCTTCGCGCGCCATTTTGGCGGTCTGGAAGTCCACCCCGCCACGCCTAAGGATCAGCCCAACCCTGAGGTGCTGCGTATCGCGCACGGGCCGGACAGTCGGGGGCAGGAGAACAACTGGCACTCCGATGTCACATGGCGCGAAAAGCCTTCGCTCGGCTCGATCCTGATGGCGCGCGAAGTGCCCGAATGCGGGGGCGACACTCTGTTTGCCAATATGCACCTCGCCTATGAGCGGCTGTCTGAGGCCATGCAGCGCCATTGCGAACAGCTCACCGCCGTTCACGATATCGCGCGCGTCTTTGCCAAGCGTCTGGGCAAGGCTCCCGAGGACCTGCACGACACATACCCACCTATGCGCCACCCGGTGATCCGCACGCACCCTGAAACAGGTGAGCGGGTGATTTACGTCAACACCGCCTTCACCAGCCATATCGAAGGGATGAGCGCCAAGGAAAGCGCGTGGCTGCTCGACCACCTCTACGCCACCGCCAAGGACGCCGAAATCCAGTGCCGGTTTCGCTGGGAAGCGGGTTCCATCGCGTTTTGGGACAACCGCGTGTGCCAGCACCTCGCCGTTTCCGACTATTTCCCCGCGCGCCGCGTGATGGAACGGGTGACGGTGGCCGGAGACAAGCCCTATTTCGAAGCCTGAGGCGTCCCTCTGCCGTAGCGTCCTTTGCCTTACACCTTGGCTGCGCTAGCTCTCGATCAAATCACAGATTCGGGAGAGACACACATGGCATCGCAATACGGTTCGCCGGACCAGACTTTCGCAGAGGTCGTTCACGGCCGTCGCTCCATTCGCGGATATCTGGATAAACCCGTTCCGCAAGAATTGCTCGAAGAAGTGCTGGCAATGGCGATGCGTTCGCCCTCCTCGATGAACACACAGCCCTATCACTTCCACGTTATCACCGGCGAGCCGCTCGACCGGATCCGCAAAGGCAACACCGAGCGTATTCTAGCCGGAGAGCCCGACAGCCGCGAGTTCCGCAAAGGCCACCCCTTCGAAGGCAAGCACCGCGACCGGCAGGTGGGCTGCGCCATCCAGCTGTTCGAAGCCATGGGTATCGGACGCGACGACAAGGCAATGCGCCAGGACTGGGTTCTGCGCGGTTTCCGCCAGTTCGACGCGCCGGTCTGTGTGATTGTAACCTACGACAAAGACTTATCCGACGCCGATGACACTGTGTTCGATTGCGGTGCGGTCACCACCGCTTTGGTCAACGCGGCGTGGTCCAAAGGCCTTGGCTGTGTGATCAATTCGCAAGGCATCATGCAATCGCCCGTCGTGCGCGAACACGCCAGCATTCCCGGCGATCAGGTCATCATGAAAGCCGTCGCGCTCGGCTGGCCCGACCCCGATTTCCCGGCCAACCCGGTTAAGATCACCCGCCGCGAGGTCGGCGAGGCGGCACGTTTTGTGGGGTTTGATTAGACGGCTAGCGCTCTAGCGCCTTTGCCAGGAGCCGAGGATTGTAGAGCGTCTCTTCCTCAATCCCAGCGAAATCGGGAGAATCTTTCAGTCCAGCTTGCCATTGGATCATTTCCTCGGAAGCTGAGACCTGCTGTGCGTTTAAGGCGCGACGCAGACTGCCGGCTTCCAACGAACGCTCAACAAGCCACGAACGCTGCTGTTCATGCGGGTCGACCCGCAACCGTTCGTAGACATTTTGCATTTGTCCTTGGGCACTCGCCACCAAGAGCGATGCGGCGCGCCATTGACCGGCCTTGAGCCGAAGCCGCGCTTCCTCGGCTGTCACCTGAAGATCGGCCATATCGCGCATCAACGACCGCGGACGATAATCGGCCTCTTTGGAAAGGCTTGTCTGGCGCAACGCTCGGACATACGTCGCAAGCGGCCCAATCGCCTCGTTGACCGCGCGCGATCCGGAAAACTCGTCAACGACAATCCTCGTGATGAACGCTTCCAGATCGCCGCTGGACGGATCGTGATCCACCTTGCCAGGCTGCGTCAGATCGGGAATCGGAACCGGATCAAAGGTCCGATTGCCAAGCGTCTTACTGAAAAAGCTGTGCGTGGTGTCGGCTGTGCCCGGAGCGTCCGATATCGCTGCAAACTCAAAGTTGGGATTGCCCCGGCCGTTCACATGGCAAGAATGGCACGATAGCCCCGCTTTGGCGGCCTGCCCTCCCAAAAGCAGGGGCGAGCGAAACAGAAATTCGCCGGTCAGCAACTCGTCACGCAAGGACGCTTCGCTGGAAAAGCGGGCCGAAAGATCGCTCGCTCTTGCGGCGGCGTGCACCTTTTCGCGCGGAACGTTTGGCTCGGTCGAAAGCGCTTCGAGCTGCCCCTCAGACGCGAGCCACCCGGCCTCCAGCAGCGGGGGTGGCTCTCCAGCCATCACCGTTCCTGAAAGGCCGAAAGCGGCTGCGAGGATCGAAATTAGGCTCCAGCGTTTTGAATCCACCCGCGCAGCTCCTCCGCCTCGAAACAGCCAAAGGTGCAAATCGCATCCAGCTTGGCCAAGTGCCAACGGGCGCCGCTCAGGTCGCCGCGTTCCACTTTGAGCTCGCCATAATACTCGAGCGCGCCCAGATGGTTCGGCGCAATCGCCAAGGCGCGATTGTAATACCCTTCCGCGGTCTCAAAGCGCGCCAATTTGCGGTTGGCAAAGCCCTGATAGGTGAGAATGTCGGGGTGCGGACCAAAGGCCAAGGCGGCGGTTTTGAGGTGGTGCAGACCCGTCTCGTATTCGCCGCGATTGATCGCGCTTACAGCCTCGTAATAGAACTGATCCGCAGTCGACGCATCCGCCAGCGCTTTGACATCAACGCCATAGCTGGCCTGAGCGCCGCCTTTCATCGCGGTTTCAATCGCGGCGATCGCCTGTGTGATGGCGCCTTTGTCGCTGCAGGATTGCGCGCAAGCTTTGTCGCGCTTGGTTAGGTCTTGCAGAAGGGCCTGCGCGTCGGCTGAACGACCCAGCTTAAGGTAGACCAGCGCCAGATCGCGCTTAGCAACGATCATGTCATCGCCATACTTCACCGCGCTTTCGAGCGGCTTGCGCGCCTTTTTCGCATCACCCGAACGCAGATAGGAGACGCCGAGGAAGTAGTGCCCTTGCGCGTTCTTGCGCGCCGATTTCGTCACCCGGCGAAAATGCTTGATCGCCGCCTTGTAGTTATCGGCGTTGAGCGCGTTAATGCCGCTGCGATATTCCTCAGCCGGATCGTAGCGCGGCGCGCTCGCGCTTGGCGCGGATCCACCGCCTCCACCACCGCCGCCAGCGGCCATGGCCATATAGAACGGCGACAGAGAGATCCCGCCAACCAAAAGGACGGCGCCAAAAAGCGATTTTGATTGCCCGATGCGAAACATGATGGTCCTTTCCGAAAGCCAGCTTTGCCCTCTGCATCGCTGTGATGAAGCGCGCGAGTGACTATGGTTAGTACCAAGGATTGCGAAAAAGGTTCAAAGTGACCGACAGATTCTTTCAGCGCTGCTCAGCTGGAGTGGCGTGGCGAAGGGCTTATCACGCAGCATAGCCCCTTTCGTGATCGGGATTGGACACGCGAGTTTCAGCTGCCCGCACTTTTGGTGTTCAGCACCAGAATATCCGCATCGAGAAAGCGCAGCATATCGCTCGTATTGCTGCCCAGGGTCGCCTGTCGGAAGCCGGTTTGACCGTGACTGCCCAACGCCACCAGCGCATTTGGATAGCGCTCCAGCCCATCCTTGGCCGCGTCAAAAGCGCCGCCATGCACCAATCCAGTGGTGGCTTGGGCTAGACGCGGTTCGCGCTCCGCCAGATGCGCTTTGAAGTCCGTCAGCCGTTTGGCCTCACCTTCCTCAATTTCGTCCGCGACATAGCCGTCGCGCTGGAAGCCTTCGAAGGGGACGTGCCAAGCGTGGGCGATGTGGACATTCGCGTCGGGGAACATTCGCGCCGCTTCGATGATCGCGTGGGCTGATCCGGGCGAGAAATCGGTGCCGGCGACAATCTGCGCGTAGGCCTCGCGGCAGCGTTTCTTCACGATCAGCACGGGCTTTGTCGTGTTACGCAAGACGTAATCGACCGCGGTGCCGAGGAAGAAATCGCCAAACGAATTGTAGCGCGCCGGTCCAATGATCAGCAGCCCCGCGTCCGAATTCTCGCAAGCCTGCGCGATCGCAATCGGGGGCGAACCTTCAGGATAGATGTATTCGATCGGGCCGCCGCCCTGATCGGTGCCCTTGGGATAACCGACGCATTGCTCCATGCGTCGGTCCAGATCGTCCAAGGTCAGCGCGTCGTTCTTGCCCGGCTCCAGCGCGAACATAAAACGGATCGGGCTTTTGGTGTCGCGGCCGAGTTGCAAGGCACGGTCAATCGCGCGGTCAGCGCGCGATGAGAAATCGGTGGCAACCAGAATGTAGGGATTTGTCATGGCCTCTCCTCCAGTGGTGGGAGAGCTTATATCAAACCAAACGTCCAGCAACATTGACAATTGTCAAATCCGTTGGACGATGCTTTCTATTCAGAAAATCAACGAAGACTGACCACGTTATCCGTTTCTGGCCGTGCGCGCGATCCGTCGAACAGGCTCATCATCGGCTCGTCCGAAACGGTCACGATGGTCGCCTCGCCATATCCGTTAAAGCCCGTCTTCATCGCCGCGCCATAAGCGCCCAGCATGCCGATCTCGAAATAGTCGCCCGCCTGAATGTCGCCCGGCAACGGGAACGGCCCGGCCATATAATCGGCGTCATCGCAGGTGGGGCCGTAGAAGGCGAAGTCTTCGACCGGATCGCGCAGGTCATCTTCGAGCGGGACCACCGGGAAGCGCCAATCGACATGCGCCGCATCATACAGCGCACCATACGCGCCATCGTTAATGTAAAGCTCGTTTCCACGACGCTTGGTCACCTGCACGATCATCGAGGAATATTCCGCGCACAAGGCCCGGCCCGGCTCGCACCACAGCTCCGCGTTATACGCGACAGGCAAAGCTTCAAAGTGTTGGTGGATAATTGCGAAGTAATCTTCGAGCGGCGGCGGCTCCATGTCGGGATAGACGCTGGGGAAACCGCCTCCAATATCGACCATGTCGATCACGACGCTGGCTTCGGCGATAGCCGCGCGGGTCCTGTCAAGCGCTTGCACAAAGGCAAAGGGCGTCATCGCCTGGCTGCCCACGTGAAAGCACACGCCCAGCCAATCGCAGTGCTGGCGCGCGGTTTGAAGGAGCGCGGGCGCTTCGGTCAGATCGCACCCGAACTTGGCCGCAAGGCTGAGCGCGGCGTGTTCGCTGGAGACGCGCAGGCGCACGCACAAGCGCAGATCGCTCGCCGCCTCGCCCGTTTCCGGGTCGCGGCAGGCCTCGACGATCTTGGCCAGCTCTTCTTCGGTGTCGAGCGAGAAGGTTTTAACGCCGTGCGTGTGATACGCCTCACGGATCGCAGCCTTGGTCTTAATCGGGTGCATGAAGCACAAGGTGGCTTCGGGCAGGATCGAACGAACCAGCCGCACCTCCGCGATGGAGGCGACGTCATAATGCCCAACGCCCGCTTCCCACAGGCACTCAATCAAATCGGGTGCGGGGTTGGCTTTGACGGCGTAGAGCACCTTGCCCGGAAACTTCTCAACGAAGAACCGGGCGGCGCGCTTGGCGGCGTGCGGGCGATTTAGGATGACCGGTTCGTCCGGCTCAAGCGAGCGAACTACAGACCGAGCGTCAGGATAGATGTGCAACTCAAGGGACCCCCAGAGGTTTAGCTGTTTAACCAAACGGTTGAGGCTGCCTTGCGGTTAGGCTCCCTTGGGGCAGCGGACGGGCGAAATAGGTTTTCCTTTTTCGCGATGCAAGCAAAAACGTCGCAAGGGCCAAAGGTTCCCGCGATTTCTCGCCGAACCATCCAGCGGTTTTGCGCGAGGTCGCGGGCGGTGCTTAGTCCGGGTCGATCACCGCTTTGAAACGCGGCCCGTCAATCTCTTTGAAAATCAGCAGATAGGGACAGGGAAAACGGTCCTGTCCCTCATTCGCCTCTTTCATAGCGGCGCGCGCTTCTGGAACGGTTTTCCACTTTTCCTCATCGCCATAGCCCATGAAGGCCATCGGCTCGCCGCCGATAGAAGGCCAATCAAACGGGTTGAACGTGGGAAAACCTGGCGTGCGGCTTTGGATTTCCTCGACCTCAGGACTGTCCCAGTCGAGACCTTCAACCTCGCAATCGTGAAAGCTGTAAGTCTGCCCCTCGAACAAAAGCCCGGCCATTGTGCCGTCGGCAATACATCGCGCGCTGATGACCGGTTTGTCGCGTCTCAGCCAATACACCGATCGTTGGTAAGCGTAGATGTCGCGCATACCGCAGCAATGGCAGGGACCTGTCTCACGCTTGAAGACCTCTTCACCGTCCGCGCCAAAATCATAAGCGTTAGGGAAGAAACGGAAATGCGGTTTCGCGTATCCTTGCGAGGTTGCGGTGGATTGGTCGACCGTTGGCAAGGGGGGAACATCTTGCGCGGCGGGCGAAGATTCAGAAGCTTGCTGCGACGTCTCTCCATCACCTCCCCAGCCCAACAGCGCTTGCAGCCACTTGATCATTTTAGCTTAACCGATCGCGGAAGTCTTCGTATTCAAACCGCTTCACGCATTCGAGCGCGTCGGTGTCGGAATCCCAGAGCCAGATCGAGGGAAGCTGCACACCGTTGAAGGTGTTGGTCTTGACCATCGAATAATGCGCCTGATCCAGGAACGCGAAGCGCGCGCCTGCTTCGGCTGCGACCGGCAGGCGGTATTCGCCGATCACATCGCCGGCCAGGCAGGATGGACCGCCCAGCCGGATCGGAATGCTGTCATCGGTCAGTTCGCCCAGCATGGCGGGGCGATAGGGCGCTTCGAGCACGTCGGGCATATGGCAGGTCGCGCTGATATCGGTGATGCCGACGGGGCCATCGTTGAACATGGTATCAAGCAGCGTGCCGACCAGTATGCCAGCGTCGAGCGCCACCGCTTCACCCGGTTCCAGAATGATCTCTGCGCCCGTGTCTTCGGCCGCGTCTTTGAGGAACTCGATCAATTCCTCACGTTCGTAATCGGCGCGGGTGATGTGGTGGCCGCCGCCCATATTGATCCATTTGAGCTGCCCGAACCACGGCTCAATCGCGTCAAACACGCGGTCCCAAGTCTGTTTGAGCGGCTCGAAGGTCTGCTCGCACAGATTGTGGAAGTGGATGCCTTCGACGCCCTCCATATGCTCTTCGGTCAGCTGATCGAGCGGGAAGCCAAGCCGGGAGCCCGGAGCGGAGGGATCGTATTTGGGCACTTCACCCGTCGCCACCATCGGGTTGATACGAAGACCCGGCGACACATCGCCGCCGGTGGTGGCTGCGTGATCAAGGATAAGCGCCGCGCGCTTCATCTGGCCGGGCGAATTGAAGATCACGTGGTCGGAAAGTCGGCACACCTCCTCCAGATTCTGCGGCTTGTAAGCGGCGCAATAGGTCACGATCTCACCGTCATAGAACTCGCTAGCCAAGCGCGCTTCCCACAATCCGCTGGTCGAAACGCCATCGAGATATTCGCCCAATATCGGCGCGACCGACCACATGGAAAACGCTTTGAGCGCGGCGAAGACTTTGCACCCGGCCCCACTCTCGACAACGGCGTCGCGGATGTCGGAGAGGATCTGGCAATTGGCGCGGATCTTGGCCGCGTCCACCACAAAGGCGGGCGTGTCGACGCGATTGAGATCAAACTGGGCGAAAGCGCCCGGATCACCGGCTTTGGTTTGCATTGAGTTACTCATGGCCTGTCATTTAGTGACATCCTCGCGCAAGTCACCGGGCGATTTGCCGTATCATTGCGCAGTTATTTTTGCCACAAAGTAACAGGTCGGAGGGCAAGGATGAAAACTATCTGCTTTTGGGTGTTTGGTATCCTTTTAGCGGTCATGGCAGCGGCTCAAACGAGCTTACCAAAGAGCTCAATTGCTGATTTTGTTGAGCGTGAAATGGCCGAGGCAGCGGTTCCGGGTCTTTCCTATAGCCTCGTTGAAGACGGCCAAGTGAGAACCGGCCAAGCGGGTGTCAAGCAACTCAGATCGAGCGAACCGGTTGCGCCGGAAACCGGCTTTGTCATTGGTTCCGTTTCTAAGGGACTGACGGCTCTTGGTGTGGTGCAATTGTCAGAAGCTGGGGTGATCGATCTGGACGCCTCGATCAGCGACTATCTGGGGGTTTTCGATGGCAACCCCACTGGCGCCGCTGTAACCGTGCGCCAACTGCTCAGCCACACAAGTGGCTATTCCACGTACCAGGGCAATCTAACGCAAGATGACTTTGCCACCGACGAACGAGCGCTGGAACGCCGCGCGAAAGCGATCGGTGCCATGCCGCCTGCTCATAAGCCGGGCACCGTATGGGACTATTCCAACGCCAACTATGCCCTTGCAGGTCGACTGATCGAGGTGATGAGCGGCCAGACCTATTCTAATTACATGAACACAAGGGTTTTTCAGCCTGCCGGCATGGTGAACACATTTACCTACACCCGTTTCGACGACCCTCGCATCTCAGCAGCGCATGAGCCGTGGTTGATTTCGAGGCGCATCATTGCGCAGCAAAAATTTGGTCAAGGCAGCGTTCCGCAGGGCGGGATCGTGTCCACTGCCGGGGATCTCGCGCTTTATCTGGCTTTGATGATGAATGGCGAGGACGACCTGATCTCCGCTCAGAGTAAAGCGATGATGATGACGCCGGCGAGCAAGGCATCGCCCGAATATGGGCTCGGGTGGTTCATTGAGCGCGAAGACGGGTACACACTTGTGACGCACGAAGGGGTCAGCCCCGGACACGAAGCGTTGGTCGCTATGTTGCCCGTCGATAAGAAAGGGGCCGCTGTCCTCGTCAACTCAGGCAGCGGCACCGGATTTGGGGAAACAGGCTATCTGCGCCGCGGCTTCGTAGCGCGCGCGCTTGGCCTCGATTATGATGAATCGGGGTCGGGATGGGGCCGCAAGGGCGTGTACCTGTTCTTTATGATTGCTCCGATCCTTTTCTTGATCGCCATGGTCTGGGCCGTGGTCAAACGGGATACCATCCGGGCTAAGACCGGCCTTATGCGGCATGTCAGTTTGTGGCTTCCAGTGGTGACGACCGGAGCCTTGGCGATTGTGGCGTTCGTGATCATCCCACACGCCGCCGGAGCGCCGCTCAACGCGGTGCGCGTATTTCAACCAGATTTCGGATTGGGGCTTATCACCACGGGATTGACCGGAATTGTATGGGCGGTGCTGCGTCTGATCCTCGCCTACACCGGACAATCGGGAAAGACGGCGGCGGAGTAGTCCGGATTGGATCAAACGACCTTCGATTACACAACCGGCATTTTCGTGTTGCCGCTCGCATCGCGGATTGAGTAACTGAAACCGGCGTCGTCCCAGCCCACTTGCGCGCCGCCATGCTGGCCATCGATCCCAATCGCGGCAATGCCGCCGCCGAATTTGTAGCCGCGATCCGTAATCCGTTTGAGCGCCGCCTCGCAAGCAAGCTGGGGCGGCATGCCCTGGCGCATCAGCTCAACCACGTGATAGGTCGGCAGGAAACGCATCATCACATCGCCGTTTCCCGTCGCGACCGCGCCGCCCACGTCCTGATCGCCGTAAGCGCCTGCGCCCGGTATCGGGCTGTCGCCCACGCGCCCCGGGATCTTGAATTCGCGGCCATTAGTCGAACAGCCGACGGACAGATTGCCCTGGGCATCCACCGCTATGGAGCCGACTGTGTCGTGGCCGCGCAATTCGTCTTTTTCGAAGGGTTCAGGGCTGAAGGCGTCGGTCGGCTCACCCTTGGCCGCCCATTCCTCAAACCGGGTCTGCGAACGGACATTGGTGAGAGAGGTCTCGTCAAAGCCCATGCGCGCGGCAAAACGCGTCGCGTCATCGCCCGCGATCAGTGTGTGCTGTGTCTCCTCCATCACCTTGCGTGCGACCGAGATGGCGCGTTTGACGCGCTTCAAACACCCCACCCCGCCCCAATCGTGGGTCGGTCCCCAAAGGATCGTGGCGTCCAGCGTCGTCTCGCCCACTTCGTTGGGCACACCGCCATAGCCAACCCAGTATTCGTCGGGGAGCAGCTCGACATAGTTGATCGCTTTCTCGACCGCGTCGATTGAGAGACCGCCGCCCGAAAGGATCGGCCAGCCTTCCTCGTTCGCGCCGGGGCCGAAGTCCCATGTGGTGAGGAGGAACGGGCCGGTGGCTTTGCCTGAAGCTGCACCGGCGGACGCAGCCGCCATCTTTGTGGTAGCGGCCAGCCCCGCACCCGCGCCCGCCGCGCCTATAAAGCCGCGCCGTGTGAACGGACCTTTGGAATGTGTCATGTCCGCGCCTTCTCCCTGTCCCAACGCTTAATCGTCTTTGGCTTTAGTCCTCGCGCTTCGCTTGATCGAGCAATTCCATCGCCTTGGCCAGCCCCGGATCACCGCCATTGCGGTCAGTGCTCACGGGCATCATGGGGTGATCGGCTACGAAGTCTTCGCGGGGCGTCCCGTCGACATGGAGCAGCGCTTCGCCGCCCAGATCCACGCGCGCGCCGCTTTGCCGCAGGTCACGGTTCCACAATCCGCCCAACAAGTCGCCCATATCCGATCCAATCGAGACCGCTTGAGTGGCGGCGTCCATGCCGATCACAATCCCTTCGCCCATACTGCCGGTCCATTTTCCGTGGAGCACGAAAACAGGCCCGGAGTATTGCGGGTCACGCGGGTAGACATATTCAACGAATCGGCGCGGAACCGTAAACTCGCGTTCATACACGGGCACAATGTGCATCTGGTATGGCGCCACCTTTGGCGCGAAGTGACCGATGATTGAACGCGCCACCTCGGTGTTGCCTCCGCTGGGCGTCTCACGCAAGTCGAGGATGATCGCACGCGCGCCTACCGCCTGTTCCATGATCGCGTCAAAGGCGGTTATCGTGCCGTTATCGCCGAGCGAGTTAAGCACGGTGATGTGCGCGATCTCGCTGTTCTCACCCAGAAATTTCAGCGTCACCAGATCGCGATCCGAGAGCGAGCGGGCGTATTCTAGGGTTGAGACAAGCTCAATTGTGCGCGCGTCACCATCCGCGCCCCTTACGCCAAGCGTCCGGCCCGAGCCGCGTTTGCCGTTCACCGCCAGGGTCAGCCCATAATCGCGCTGCGCCGGGCTTGGAACAGGAAGGGTTTCGCCAAAAGGAAGTAAGGCCGCCATAGACGGCATGGCCCCATCAATCGCCAACAGCGTATCACCGGGCCGCACGCCCGCCTCAAACGCGGGCGAACCACGCCGCACATCCTCGACTATCGCCTCACCATCCACAAAGCGCGCCGACATATCCGCCGCCGACATCACAATCGCGTAATCGCTGTCTTCGAATGGACCAACGATCAGATGCGGGTCCATAAAGGTCAACGCGGTCTGGTGAATGATTTTGCGAAACGCCGCTTTGTCAGGCGCTTGACCGGCCAGCGTTTTGGAACGCTCCAATTGCGCCTCAACGTCGATGTCGTCGCGCTCAATATAGGCGTATGCGCCGCGCAGCAGCCCTTCGAACTCGTCCCAGGCCGCCGCCGCGTCCCATTGTTCAACCGATGCCTCTTCTGGCTGACTAGCCGCAGCGGCGATCGGAATGGCTAAAGAAAGCGCGGCCGCCAGCCTAAACGAGCGCATCAAAACGTCACCGCCCCATCCAATTCTTTCACCTGCCACGGCAGGCCGTGCTGATTGAGCATCTCCATAAACGGATCGGGGTCCATTTCTTCCATGTTGAAGACGCCCTCACCTGACCATGCGCCCGTCACCATCATCGCCGCGCCGATCATCGCAGGCACGCCGGTTGTGTAGCTCACCGCCTGGTTGCCGGTTTCTTCGTAAGCGGCCTCATGCGAACAGATATTGTTTATGTAGAAGGTCTTCTCGCCCGATCCGTCAAGCGCGTCGCCGGTCGCGATGCAACCGATATTGGTGTTGCCCTTGGTCGTCTCACCCAAAGTTTCCGGCTTGGGCAGAACGGCGGCGAGGAATTGCAGCGGGATGATTTCTTTGCCTTGGTACATGATCGGCTCGATCCCGGTCATGCCGACATTTTGCAGCACGGTGAGGTGCTTGATGTACTCCTCTCCAAAGGTCATCCAGAAGCGCGCGCGCTCAATCTCCGGGTTGAATTTGGAGAGGCTTTCCAGCTCCTCGTGATACATCAGATAGGCTTGGCGTGTGCCCACCTCGTCAAAGTCGAACGGGGTCGATACCTGCATGGCGGGCGTTTCGACCCATTCTCCGTTCTCCCAATGCCGCGCAGGCGCGGTCACTTCGCGGATGTTGATTTCGGGATTGAAGTTGGTGGCGAACGCCTGACCATGATCGCCGCCATTGCAATCGAGGATGTCGAGCGTGCGGATCGTCTTCAGCTTATGTTTCTTGAGCCACATGGTGAAAACGGATGTGACGCCCGGATCAAACCCGCTGCCCAGCAGGGCCATCAATCCGGCTTCCTTGAAGCGGTCGTGATAGGCCCACTGCCATTTGTATTCGAACTTGGCCTCGTCCTTTGGCTCATAGTTGGCGGTGTCGAGATAATGCGCGCCCGCTTCCAGACACGCATCCATGATCGGCAGGTCCTGATACGGCAGCGCGAGGTTCACGACATGGGTCGCGCCGATTTTCCTAATGAGGTTGACCATGGCGGGCACTTCTTCGGCGTCGATCTCGTAGGTTGGAACCTCGACGCCGGTGCGTTCCTTGACCGAGGCGGCGATGGCGTCGCACTTGGACCGAGTGCGGCTGGCAAGGTGGATTTCGGGGAAAATCCCCGCATTCCCATTTGCTCCCAATTGGGCCATTTTGTGAACGCAGACGCTGCTCACGCCCCCTGCGCCGATTACCAGTACTTTTGACATTGCTTAAGCTCCTTGTGCGCTCCCGCGAAGGCGGGAGCCTCCCTCGGATCAGCGCAAGAAAGTGAGAGGTCCCCGCCTTCGCGGGGACGCGCATCGGGTGTCACATAGGGCAATGCGCCACAGCTGCAATACGATCCGGCGTTTCCTACGGGTTCCGGTTTGGGCATAGTCCACTGTATGGCGATTCTTCTTCCAACATTGGCGTTGTGGTCACTCGGAAAAAATCGTTTGAAAACAGTCCAATTTTTCTCCCTAGGACCGTGTAACACGTGGTCCATGTCTCAACCCCGAAACGGCCCTTGCGAATGACGACAGAACACCGCCTCCCCACCCACGAAGGCACGCTGAAAGCGGCGCGCGCGGTCTCGATGATCCTGCGCATGACGCCGCTGCTGCCGGTCGAGATTGGCGGGGTTTCGTGCTTCGTGAAAGCGGAGAACCTGCAACCGATCGGCGCGTTCAAGATTCGAGGCGCGTGGTGTCGGCTGTCGAACCTCAATCGCTACGAACGCCAGTCGGGCGTGGTCGCGGTATCCTCAGGCAACCACGCGCAAGGGGTCGCATGGGCGGCGGCAAAGCTGGGCATTACGGCGACCATCGTAATGCCGCGCGACGCGCCACGCGTAAAGCTGGAGAACACCAAGGCGCTTGGCGCGGACGTGGTGCTTTATGAGCGGCCCGGAGAGGACCGGGACGAGGTCGCTGCCAAGCTGCTGGAGGAGCGAGGCGGCACGCTCGTTCACGCTTTCGGCGATCCCTGGGTGATCGAAGGGCAAGGCAGCGCGGGCGTCGAGCTGACGCAGCAGATCGGTGATGGCGGGCCTTCGCAGATCATCGCGTGCTGCGGTGGTGGCGGGCTGGCGGCGGGCCTCGCCCTCGCCTGTCCAGAGGCCAAGGTGCAGGTGGTCGAACCGCAAGGCTGGGATATGGTCGGGCAAGCGATGAAGGCGGGCGCGATCGTGCACGCTAGGGCTGAGGCGCCCAAGACGATCTGCGATGCGCTGCAGCCCACGGCGACCAAGGCGGTCAACCTCGACGTGCTGAAAGGCCGTGCGGAGCCGGGTCTAACGGTGACGGACGAAGAGGTGCGCGAGGCGCAGCGCTGGGCGTTCGCGAAGCTTCAGATGGTGCTCGAACCCGGCGGCGCCGCGGCGCTCGCGGCGGCGTTGGCGGGCAAGGTCGCGCTGGATGAACGCAGCGTCATCATGCTGACCGGCGGCAACGCCGATCCCGAAGCCTTCGCCGCGACGTTGCTGGAGAGCGCGTAGCTGTGGAAACCGTCACACATCCGACACGCGGCGGTCATAAGGGGGACCTTCCGGATTGGATGAAAAGGTACCTCTGCACATGACCGTTCAACCCAAGCGCATCATCGCCGACGCCGTCGTCCGCAAAGACGTAAGTGCGAAGGACAAGCTGCTCGACAAGGCGTTCGCGCTGGCCTTCAACGGCCTCGTCTACGCGCAGATCTGGGAAGACCCGGTTGTCGACATGGAAGGCCTCGCGATAGAGCCCGACAGCCGGGTGATGAGCATCGCGAGCGGATCGTGCAACGCGCTGTCTTACCTGACCGCGAACCCGGCCAGCGTGACGGCGGTTGACCTCAACCGCGCGCATGTCGCGCTGGGGCAGCTCAAGATCACAGCGATCAAGCATCTGCCAAACTACGACCGCTTCAGCCGCTTCTTCCAGCATGCGGACCACAAAGAGAACAAGTCGATCTACAAAGAGCTGATCGCTCCGCATCTCGACGAGGAAAGCCGCAAATTCTGGGAAAAGCGTGACCTCAAGGGTCGCAAACGCATTTCCTACTTCACCAAAGGGCTGTATCGCCGCGGCCTTCTGGGCAACTTCATCGGTTTGGCGCATCTATTTGCAAAGCTGTACAAGATTGACCTGTCCAAGCTGCTCAAAGCGGAGACGATGGACGAACAGCGCGAGGTGTTCGAACGCGAGCTGGCGCCGGTGTTCGACAAGAAGTTCATCCGTTGGCTGACCGACCAGCCCGCCTCGCTGTTCGGCCTTGGCATTCCACCCGCGCAATACGCCGAACTCGCGGGTGATGAGCGGATGGCCGAGGTGCTGCGTCGCCGTTTGGAAAAGCTGGCCTGCGACTTTGAGATCAAGGACAACTACTTCGCCTGGCAGGCCTTTGGCCGGGGCTACAGCCGCGACATGGACGCGCCTCTGCCGCCCTATCTGCAGCGCCAGAACTGGGATGTGATGAAAGAGCGGATCGACCGGCTCGACGTGGTGCGCGCCAATATGGTTCATTGGATTGGCGACCGGGACGAGGCGAGCATGGACCGTTTCGTGCTGCTCGACGCGCAGGACTGGATGAACAACGCGCAGCTGGACGAGCTGTGGGGTCTGATCACACGGGCCAGCCGTCCCGGCGCGCGGGTGCTGTTCCGCACGGCGGCTGTGCCGACGATGCTGCCGGGTCGATTGGATGACGCGATCCTGTCGAAGTGGCGCTACCTTGAGGAGCATTCGCTTGACCTGACACAGCGCGATCGTTCGTCGATCTATGGTGGCGTCCACGTCTACGAGCTCGCCTGATGGCCGCCGACGCCGCGCAGGGTGGCCATGCGGCGCTGATGGACAGCGTCTATAAGGGCCAGCGCCACATCTATGACGCCACGCGCAAATATTACCTTTTCGGCCGCGACACCCTGATCGAAGGATTGGATTGCCGCCCCGGAATGCGCGTGCTGGAGGTTGCCTGCGGCACCGGTCGCAACATGGCGAAGGTGCGCAAGGCTTGGCCAGGGGTCAGGCTCTTTGGCCTCGATATCTCTGAAGAGATGCTCAAGAACGCGCGAAAGGCGGTCGGCGAAGACGCCATCCTTGGCGCGGGCGATGCCTGTTCGTTCGATGCGCAAAAGCTGCTGGGCGAAGATGGGTTTGAGCGCGTCATCCTGTCCTACTCGCTCTCGATGATCCCCGATTGGGAAGGCGCCCTTGACCACGCGGCGGCGCAACTGGCGCGCGGCGGTGAGTTGCACGTTGTGGACTTTGGCGACCTGTCGGGCTTGCCTGGCCCGATGGAAAACGCCCTGCACCGGTGGCTCGCCAAGTTTCATGTCGAGACCCGCAGCGCGCTTCCTCAGGCTTGCGAGCGCATCGCGGTGCAGCGTGGCCTGCAGCATTCAGCGCAGCGCGGAAAGCTCGGCTATTTCCAGCTCCACATTTTGCGCGTTCCGGGCTGAGGACACGCCAATCGGTTGCAATTGACAACCGCCCTGCCCCCTCGCAGTAGTGTGCGGGAGAGAGACTTAGGGGATCGTTTTCATGCAAGCGCAAATGCTCGCACCCGCGGCGGTGCTGGTCCTGTGGACCTTGGTGGTTTTGTTCTGGATTATTCCGCCCCGCTTTGGATCCATCGCCAAAGTCGCCGATAAATCGCAGCTGCCTCAGAAGAAGGGCGTGCGTGGCGGGGATTTGGAAGGCGTCATTCCCGACAAAGCCAACTGGCCCGCGCATAATCACACGCACCTCCACGAGCAGCCCACCCTGTTCTACGCGGTCGTGGTTATCCTTGCGATCATGGGACCCAGCGGCTTCGATATTCTGGTTGCGTGGATCTATGTCGGGCTGAGGATTGTGCATTCCTTGTGGCAAATCCTCATCAACACGATCCCGGTCCGCTTCGTCCTATTCCTCACCAGCTCAATTGCACTGATTACGCTTGCCGTGCGGGCCGCGATGGTCACCGTGTTCGCCGATCCATCGGCCCTCCCCGCCTGACCTAATCGTGAGAGAGAGCATCATCCTTATGGGTATGGATATCCTGCAGCCGGTCGTCGCGTTGATGATCTGGACGATGATCATTTGGGCGTGGATGTACGCCACCCGTATTCCGGCGATGCAAAAGGCCAACATTAAGCCTGATCAAGCTGGCGTTGTCGGCCTCCTTGATCAGAAGCTTCCGACCAGCGTCCAGACAAAAGCGCACAATTACAACCACCTGCACGAAGCACCGACCGTGTTTTACGCAGTGGCCATCGTGCTGGCTATTCTGGGCGCAGGCGATGGGATGAACGCGTTTCTGGGGTGGATCTATGTCGGACTGCGCGTCGTGCACTCGCTGGTCCATGTGACAGCGAACCGCGTTCTGGTTCGCTTTGTCTTGTTCCTGCTTTCCAGCGTGGTTCTAATCGCGCTGATATTCGACGCAGCGATGGTTGTGTTCGGTTCGGGGAGCGAACTTCAGGGCGCAAACCTTTTGAAAGCCGGATAAGAAAAAGCGCTCTCGCAGCGAACCCGCGACAGCGCTTTTCCATACTGCGATTGAACCGGGTTACTCGGCCGCTTCGACTTGTGCCTCGGCCGTGTCTTCGAGGGTTGCGAGGAACCGCTCGCCATCAAGCGCCGCCATGCAGCCCATGCCCGCCGCTGTCACCGCCTGGCGATAGATATGATCGGTCACATCGCCCGCCGCGAACACGCCAGGGATCGGGGTTTTCGGAGTGCCGGGCTCCACCTGAAGATACTTGCCTGAGTGCATGGGCAGCTTGCCTTCGAACAGCTCGGTCGCCGGGGCGTGGCCGATCGCGACGAACGCACCATCCGCATCAATCGTGGAGGTTTCGCCGGTGACCGTATCCTTGAGCACCAGGTGGCTCAGCGCGCCGTCTTCGCCCGCTTCGAAGCTTTCGACGGTCTTGTTCCACAGAACGCTGGTCTTGTCCGATTTGAACAGCCGCTCTTGCAGGATCTTCTCCGCGCGCAGTTCGTCGCGGCGGTGGATCAGCGTCACATCATCGGAATGGTTGGTGAGGTACAAAGCCTCTTCCACTGCGGTGTTGCCGCCGCCGATCACGACGACCTTTTTGCCGCGATAAAAGAACCCGTCGCAGGTCGCGCAGGCCGACACGCCCTTGCCGCCCAGTTCCGCTTCGCCCGGCGCGCCGAGCCATTTCGCCTGAGCGCCGGTCGCGATTACGACGGTGTCCGCGATATACTCATCACCGCTGTCACCGACGGCGCGGAACGGCGAACCGTTGTCGAGATCGACATCGGTGATGATGTCGTACATCATGCGCGTGCCGACATGTTCGGCCTGCGCTTTCATCTCTTCCATCAGCCACGGGCCCTGCACCACTTCGCGATAGCCGGGGTAATTCTCGACATCGGTGGTGATGGTCAGCTGGCCGCCGGGTTGCAGGCCCTGAACCACAATCGGTTCCAGCATGGCGCGCGCCGCGTAGATCGCGGCGGAATAGCCAGCCGGGCCGGAGCCGATGATGAGCATTTTGGTGCGATGGGTAGCCATGGTCGTGTCTCTTGGGTTTTTGTGTTCTGTCAGGCGGGGAATATGGGAAGCCGCGAGCCGCTTGTCACGCCACGAACTTGTCGCGCAGGCGAGCTTTCCTTGCCTCGTCCACACCTAAAGTTTGTGCAAGGTAGGTATCAATCGATCCGTGGTCGCGCTCGACCTCGCTGAAATAGGTCGCGATATATTCGGGACGCACATTCATCAGGTTTTCGACCGCGCCGTCTTCGATGCCATCATACACTTCGCGCATACGCGGGAGCGATTGGTTTTCGAGGATATGCTTGGTCGGCGCGTCATTGGTGCGCAGGAACTCGGCGACCGTGTCATCCCGATGAACACCCAGCGCATGCAGAAGAAGGGTGGCGCCAACCCCGGTGCGGTCTTTTCCGGCGAAACAATGGATAAGGCTGCCGCCCTCGCGCGTATCGAGCGCTTCGAAATAGCGGCTGAACATCGAAATCATCGCCGGATTCACCGGCATACGCGTGTAGACCGAGATCATGCGATCGAACGCGAGCTCGGCCGTCATTGTGACCGACCCACCTCCACCTTCATGTGGAGGAGAGCTGCTGGTTTCGCCCGGATGGGCGATGATATCGGCGTCGAATTCCGAATGCCGGCGGCAGGGAAACTTCTCGCGTTCGCTCTCCCCGCGAAAATCGATGATCGTGCGAATGCCTAGCTTGTGGAACGCGTCCAAGTCATTGTCCGTGGCATCGCGATGCTGGCCCGAACGCCACAGCAGCCCCGTTTTCACGCGCCCGCCACCCGGGACGGCCCAGCCGCCGTAATCGCGCAGATTGTGAATGCCCTCGGTGGGGAGGAAGGGGTCTGTGTTCGTCTCTCGAATCATGGTTGTCCGTGTGAAGACCTGCGCGCGCTGCGGCAACGACTAATCCTAGGTAATGCCAACGAGGATGCCGCCAACTCTCCCTTTGCAACCGCCCAACTAACTAAAGGATTGTCTTAAACCGTGCCCCTTCAACGAGAGCCCCGCCGCCATGGCCCGCATTCTTATCGCTGACGACGACGAACTCATTGCCGCCCTCGCTTCTGAAGCTCTGATTGATGTGGGGCACGCTTGCGGATGGGTTACGACCGCGGATGAGGCTTGGGAAGTGGCACACAAACGGCGCCCGGACCTGCTGCTGCTGGATCAGGATATGCCCGGCACGTCAGGCGTCAGCCTGCTGCGCAAACTGCGGAGCAGCCCGCAATTCTACGATCTGCCGGTCATCATGTTCACTGCGATGATAGGCGCGCAAGATGAGGCGCAAGCGATCTACGCGGGCGCGCAGGACTACATTCGCAAGCCACTTGACCCAGCCTATCTGATCACGCGCGTCGCCCGATTGCTGGCCAAGCGCGGATCGCGTCCGCCGCACGAAGACCTCAAAACCAATGTGCTGCGCGAAGCGGGGCTGCTGAGAGAACGCAGCGAGGACGCGCGGCGGTTCGTCTAAGGCTCACCCGCCGATTACGAATAACGCGCTTCGACCTTTTCGCCCTGTTTTCCAGCCGCGACGGTCGCCACGCTTTCCGCGAGATCAGACAGATACTCATCCACCACCTCGGCGTGTTTGGGCGAAAGCATTAGGTGCAGACTGGGTGGATCGACCGTGATCGATGTAAACCAGCCCTTGCGATACATCTCGCCGTAGATGGCAAAGCTGTCGTAGTCGGGATGGCGAAAGGCGATCAGGCCCAGAATCGGTTTGCCCAACACCTCAAACCCAAGCTTCGCCAGACCTTGCTCAACCCGTTCGCGCGTGTGGCACACCAGCCCCTGTTTCTCGCGATAGCCTTCCACGCCAAGCGCGTTCATCACGGCCCACGCGGCTGAGATCGCCCCGCCTGGTCGCGTGCCCGCCAAGGTGGGCGTTTTCATTGGAGCCCCGCTCCAATCGCGTTCATCGAACGGCATGTGATTGTAGAGAGCCTCTGACCGAAACAGCACGGTCGATGCCCCTTTGGCCGCGTATCCGTATTTGTGCAGATCCGCGCTCATCGAATGAACGGCTGGAACTTCGAAATCGAACGGAGGAACAGGCACGCCGTTCATGTGCGCAAACGGCGCGAAATAGCCGCCGACGCAGGCATCGGTGTGCAGCCACACACCTTTGGCCTCGGCCACCTCTCCCAAGGCTGCGATTGGGTCGATGATGCCGTGCGGAAAATTGGGCGCGGAGCCCACCATCATCACCGTGTTTGCGTCGCAGGCCTTGCCCATGGCGATGGGATCGGCTTCGTAGCTGCCATCGCTTTTCAGAGCGATCCGGCGCACTTCGATATCCATCAAATGCGCCGCCTTGTCGAAGGCGGGGTGAGCCGATTGCGGCAGAACGATATTGGCCGGGCCGCACTGGCCCTTCTCGCTGCGGGCGTAATCGCGCGCGGTTTTGAGCGCCATCGTGATGCTGTCGGTCCCGCCCGACGTCATGGCTCCCGTGGCGCCTTCGGGGCCGTGCAACAGCGAAAGCGCCATGCCGACCACCTCGCGCTCCATTTGCGCAAGCGAAGGAAAGGCGAGTGGCCCCAGCCCATTTTCAGACATGTAGAGCGAATAGGCGCCGTGCTGGACCTCGGCGACCTCTGGCCCTGCGTTAAAGACATAGACGGCCGTTTTGCCATCGCGCCACTTGGCATCCCCAGCGCCCCGTTCGATCAAGACCTCTTGAAGCTCGCTCCAACTTTTGCCGGATTTCGGCATTTCCATGACGGCCTCTCCCTTTCTCGTGATCCCTCACCCAAGGAAGTGCCCTATCGAGCCGCCGAGATCAAACCTGCGCCGACGCAGGGGGATAGCCTTTGAGCAGGCAAGCGTTACGGTCACCGACTGGGAGAAACGCCAATGAATTTGCTCGATCCGGCTTGGTTGATACATCTGGGCACCGGCCTGCTGCTTGTCGGCTATTTCATCCGCGATGAGCTTAAACTGCGATTGATGATCATCGTCTCAAGTCTAGTCTTCAACGCGTATTACTGGCTCGTCCCGAAACCGCCCTTGTGGGATTCGGTGATGACGGGATTTCTGATGGTCGCGGTCAATCTGTGGGTGCTGTTCCAAGTGCTGCTGGACCGCACGACCTTTCGGATGAATGAGGAGGAGAAGCGGCTGCTCGATGCTCTTTCCACCTTCACACCCGGCCAGTTTCGCAAAGCGTTGAAGCTGGCGAAGTGGCGCACCGCTGACTCGGACAGAGAGGCGCCGCTCACCGTTCAGGATGAGGCTTGTCGGTCGCTGTTCTTCATCCTCGATGGCGAAGTTGCAGTCGAAAAGGGCGGCCACTCTTTCACCGTGCCGCGCCACAACTTCATCGGGGAAATCGCCTTTGTTCAGAACGCCCCGGCTTCGGCCACCACGCGCGCCAAACCCGGAGCGCGCTACGTCGAGTGGGACGCCGCCGCTCTGCACGCGCTGGAGACGCGCGACCCGGCGTTCGCCAACGCCTTGAAGGCGCGGATCGCCGATGAGATGGCGGAAAAACTCAGGACCAGTGTGAAAAGCGGGGCGCTAGAGCCCTTGATGGCGACTTAGGTGAGCTGGGACGTCCCATGCGCCAAAAAATGGCTCACATCCCTCCCCCCAGGGATGTGAGCCAAAGGTAACGGAGGGAACTCTCCTCCGCTCGGGTCGCCTCTTGAATTTCGTAACGCGAACTTCGTAGCGTGAACCTCATGACTTGAGCGCCGGTATAGGTGCGCCTCATCGATCCGGCTGTGATATCCATCACACTCGCGTGCGATTTATTCGGAAAACACGCATTTCCTTGCGACCAGGCGTATGAAACGGCGCTGTTGCAGTGATCCGCTCCGCTGAGCTATCGCTTCGCCAAAGGGGAAATTCGCGATGGAAACGTTTGATGACGTCTTGGAAAAACTCGCGCCCGACAGCCTGCTGCGCGCGTTGGAACCCGAACCGCTCAACGCGCTTTTGCGTCAATCGCGCAAGCGCGACCTAAAACCCGGCGAAACGATCATCAACCAAGGCGATGAGAAGGGCGCCTTTGCGGTCTATCTGCTGTCCGGTGGCCTAAAGATCAGCGTGGTGAGCGCTGGCGGGCGGGAGATCATCCTGAACTATTGCGCTCCCGGCGAACTGGTCGGAGAGATCGCCCTGCTCGACAGCGGACCGCGCACTGCCGCGGTGACCGCCGTGGTGGACACCACCGTCTTGCTTTTGCCCACGCAGGCCTTCCTCGACACGGTGGCCACAAGCACAAAGTCGATGATCGCCGTTTTGCGCGAACTGGCCCGGCGTGTGCGCGAACAAAACCTCGTGATTGAGAGCGACCGAACCTTCTCTATGGGGCCGCGTCTTGCCAGAGCGCTGGTGCGGCTTGTGGACGCCGACCGGGATGATGGACGGCTGCTGTTCAACCCCAGCCAAAGCGATCTGGGCGCTTTTGCAGGCCTTGCACGCGAAAATGTCAGCCGCCTCGTCTCCGAATGGGAATCGCAAGGGGTGATCGCGCGCGAAGGCCGCGCGTTGGTGATCCGCGATATGGAATATCTGGAGCTGCTGGCGGAGTTTGGCGACGAAGCCTGAGGCGGGGGCCTAACCCCAATCGGCGGAATGCCCGGTGAACATCGTGCGCACCTGCCCGCCCACCCAAGTGTCATCACCCGCATAGTCGATATCCACACGACCTTCGCGACCGATCCGGGTGCCTTGCGCCGCGCGGTAGCCGCTGGCAACGCGCCCGGACGACCTGAGCCATTGCGCGACCGAGGCGTTGAGGCTGCCCGTCACCGGGTCCTCGACCACCGCGCCGAACGCATCGGTGAAGAACGCGCGCAGTTCGAAGCCGACCTCGCCACCTTCGGAGTGAGGCCCGACAAGGCCCACATCCATGCGCGAAGGGCTGTGGCGCTGAG
The DNA here is from genome assembly GCA_039814925.1 of Pseudomonadota bacterium. Lineage (GTDB taxonomy): Bacteria > Pseudomonadota > Alphaproteobacteria > Sphingomonadales > Sphingomonadaceae > Erythrobacter. The sequence continues at coordinate 165,811 of JBCCAH010000001.1, read as the reverse complement.
GTTCGACGGCCAGAACCGCTTCGGCGCTATCCATCAGGATCGCCACCCAACCCGGCCCGTTATCGGCCCAGCTTGCGGACACGATCTGCACCGGATCAAGCTGCAACTGGTGAACGATCCGGTCGAGCGTCTCGGCTTCGACCGGGCCGGTCCTGATCAGCGGGGGCGCTTTGAAAGAGAGGCGCGCGGGGTCTTCGGCGTCCTGACGAATTTCCACCAGACCCGCGCCGCATTCCTGAACGACCACCCCGTCGCGTTTCGGCTGACCGCCGGTGCTCAGCCACGCCTGACACGAACCAAGCGTGGGGTGGCCAGCAAAAGGCATCTCTCGTTCCAAAGTGAATATCCGCGCGCGGTAATCCGCATCAGGATGGGTCGGGCGCAGCAGGAAAGTCGTCTCCGATAGGTTGAACCAAGGCGTGATCTGCGGAAACAGCGCGGGGTCGATATCGTCCGCGTCCAACACAACGGCGACCGGGTTGCCCGAAAACGCCCCGTTCGCAAACACATCGACCATTTCAAAGCGCATCGCCATTCCCTCCAACTGTGTGAAGGCCTTAGGCTCAGGCTTTACGCCGAACCAGCCCCGGTCGGACGACTTATCCTTGGACCGTATCAATCAGAGGTTGCAGCGCGGCGAGGCCTTCGGGCGTGGTGTAGTGCGCCGGGCTGCCGATGCGGAACACGCTCACCCGCTGGCCAAAGCGCAATCGTTCGGCGTTGATCGGCCAACCCGTTTCAAAATCGACCAGCGTGATGAGATCGGGCAGGCACGCGACCATCCGGCCCGCTTGCTTCACCGCAAGATATTCGTTCTTCACCGCCACTTTCAGCGGTTCCTCGCCCTTGATTACGCTTTCCAAAGTGGCTTCGCCCACGTCGAAACCGCCCACGACCTTGCTCGTGTAATCGCTGACCAGACCCGATGCGATCAGTTCGAGCGGGCCGTAGATCGTGCCTTGGAACAGCGTGGCGAGATCCGCCTCGCGCTCCGCCGCGTTGCCCTCGCCCGTGCGCAGGAACCGTCCCAGCTCCGCCGACAAGGTCACGGTTTTGGGCACGATGCACGCCTTCAATTGCGCCCCCGTCATGCCGAATTCGGCGCTGACCGCCATGCCGCCGCGCTCCATCGCAAAGCGGCGGATCATGGGCTCGTAGGCCTGCACATCGGGCGCATCGAAGCGCTGCGTGTTGCCTGCATAGTCGAGCCCGACCGCCGGTGTCGGAGAGATGCCTGCGATGGCATAGGTCATCATCGTCGCCTCGGGCAAAGCGCGCCCCATCCCGTCTCCATCGATCAGAGGAATGCCCAAAGCCGCCGCCGCCACAATCGGGATCAGCGAGTTACTGCCACCAATTTCGAACGAGACCAAAGCGTCCGGACGCCGACCGACGATTTCCTCATAGGCCTGCACCACGCGCACCGCTTCATCAATCGAAGGCAGCAATTCGAGGCTGGTGGTCGGCGCGCCCACCGCGCCAACGGCGGTCACAAACGCGTCATCGGCCAGTTCCTCGGGCGCGATCATGCGTGCCGGGCCGTAGGCTTTGAGCCCTTCCTTTGCGCACAGGCACGCCAGATGCGGATCGCCTCCTCCGCCGGTCGCCAGAAAGGCGGCGCCCGCCGCGATATCGTCGAGCATTTCGAGTGTGATCTGCACGCTCATACGACCTCCTCTGCGCCGGTCGATGGGACGCGCGCTAAATCGCCCACCACTTTGATGCGGATCCGGGTCGCCCCTTCATCCATGTAGGGCAGCGCGGTTTCCTCTATCTCGGTGGTCTTGAGCGTGTCTCGATCCCCGCCGGCGCGCACCGCCACGTCGCTGGCTTGCTCCTTGGCGCGTTGCAGGGCGTCCTCGCGGCTTTCCTCTTGGTAGTCGGCGAAGACTTCCGCTTCGCCCCCCACCAGCGCAATCGCCGCGCCCATGGCGTTGGCGACACCGCTGTGCTGCGGCGTCAAAAGCTGCGAGGCGTTGGACAGGTTTTCCGGCGCCAGGATAGCGCCGCCGCCGACAAGGATCACCGGCAAAGGCTGCTTGTCCGGCTTCATCTGCCGGATGTTTTCCTCCAGCATGGCGCGCATTGTGGAAAGCGCGTTTTCGACCGTCTTCTTCGGCAGATGCGCAACCTTCGATGGGTCGCCCACATCCGCGCGCCCGGCGGCGACGACAATGTCGGTCGCCGTGAGGGTAGACCCGCCAAAGACCAGCGCCTCAGTCACGAGCCGGTGGCCCACCGATTGCGGTCCCACGCGAAGGCCGTCCTCGGAAACCAGACTGCCCCCTCCCAGCCCGACCGCCATAATATCCGGCATCCGAAAATTGGTGCGCACCCCACCCACATCCACCGCGCGGTTGCTTTCGCGGGGGAAACCGCCGCGCAGCACGCCGATATCGCTGGTGGTGCCGCCAATATCGACGACAATCGCTTCTTCCAACCCGGTCAGTCGCGCCGCGCCGCGCAGCGAATTGGTCGGGCCGGAGGAGAAGGTGAGCGCCGGAAACTCCCGCACAAACCGGGCGTCCATCAAAGTGCCATCGTTCTGACTGATATAAAGCGGGCAGGTGATGCCCAGATCCGCCAAAGCCCCGACAAAGGCCTGCACCACCCGCACCGCGAAGGGACGAAGCGCGGCGTTGAGCATCGCGGCGTTCTCGCGCTCCAGCAGGCCCAATCGGCCGATCTGGTGCGACAGGGTGACGATGGCGTCCGGAATCGCGGCGCGCACCTTCTCCGCTATCGCAAGTTCGGGCTCTGGGTTCGCGGGCGAGAAGGCCGAAGAGATCGCGATATTGGTGATCCCCTTGTCCGCGATATCATCGAGGCAGGCCTGCATCGCCTTTTCGTCAAGCGGCGCCAGAGGCTTTCCATCGTAGAGGTATCCGCCGGGCAGCGTGTAGGCGTGGTCGCCCAGCTCGTTCAGGATGTTTTCGGGCCAACCAACCCCCGGCGGCAACCCGCGTCCGGCGGGCAGTCCGATGCGGATCGCGGCGACTGGCGAGAGCTCGCGGCGCTCGATCACGGCGTTGGTGAATTGCGTTGTGCCGATCATCACCGTTTCGAGCCGTGGCCACTCGCCCGCTTGCCGTTGAAGCTCGATCAGCGCCGCCTTCACGCCTGAAATGACATCCGCGCTGGTCAGCTCTTTGCACGAGGCGACTATGCGCTCGCCATCCAGCAGCACCGCATCGGTGTGCGTGCCGCCCACATCAATGCCGATCCTCACGCGGCAACGGCCTTTCGGTTGGCCAAATGGCTGAGCGCCAGATGCGCGGCAAAGCTCACCAATATCGCGTCAAACGCCACCGTCCCGGTCAGAGTGATCAGTTCGTTCATGCTGGAAAAGGCGACCGCGCTGCCCAACCCCCACGCCGCGAGCGCGGGCCAGCGGATCGGGTCGACGTCATCGAAGGTGGTGAATTCGTAGGATGAGCTTGGCACCAGAAAGTAATCCGCCACGATGATTGCGCCCACAGGAATGAAGATCACAGTGAGGTAGATCAGGAACGGGATAAAGCTCTCCAGAATGTTCAGGAACGCAAAGATCGTCCCGCCAATTCCGCCGACCAGAACCACGACGTTGCGCGGTACGCCCGGCATGACCGTGCCCATCGACAAGGTGGCGCTGTAAAGGTTGAGCGCGTTGAGAGTCGTGCTTCCGCCAAAGACGATGGCGAACGCACCAAGACCAAGGCCGAGCGCCAGCATCAAAGGCAGAATATCGCCCTGCCCGCTGGCCAAACCCGCCAGCCCGGCGACCAGGGTCACAATCGGCGCAGAGATTAGGTAGGTCACGATCGCCACGCCCACGCCGCCCGCCCAGCCTTTCACAAAGCGGCAGGTGTCGGGCATGATCACCGCTCCAACCGCGACCGCGCCAACGGTCGCGGACAAGACATTGCCGAACGACAGGCCGGTGGTCGGCCCCTTCGCCATAAGGTCACCAAAGGACCCGGCGTTAAGCACCAGGACAAGCATCAGGACCGTCACCACCGCCAAAACCGGCGTCACGATCAGCGACAACAGATTGATCCGCCGCAGCCCCAGATAGGTCAGCGCGGTCATCATCGCGCCGCCCAGAACCTCCAACGCAATCACCGGCACATTCAGCCCAGTCTGATCACCCAGCAGCACCATGGAGTCCGCGAACAGCTCAATGTTCACCCCGAACCAGCCGAGCAAGGACACAGCGAAGGCGAGGTTGAGCAATTGTGAGGCCTGTTTGCCGAAGGCGAAGCGCGCCAGCATGTACGAACTCAGCCGCGTCTGTGTGCCAATCACGCCCATAAACGCCGCCATGATGGTCAGGACCACGCCCCCTGCGATCACGCCCCACACAAACGTCCAGGCGGGCGCGGCGGCGGACAGCTCCAGTCCGCCCAGAAAGGTCGGCAGCGAAATGCTGAAAATGGCGTTCAGGAATGCAATGCGAAGCCACGGAATGCTTGCCGCTTCGGGCACCGGTTCGGTCTGATATTCGTCTTCCAAAAACGCCCCCGCGCTCGCCTCGCTCATCAAGGCATGGTCTTCCAAGTTGTGTAAGTCTGCGCAGCCAGCCCATGCAAGCGGCAAAGAGCGGCTTTTCAAGGAATTGACGGAGCCATTAGGGATTCTTTTGACAATCCATCGGCTATACGGTGTCCTGGTTGCAGGAGGGACGCATGGGCGCTTCGCTAGACTTTACATACCAGTACGCCTTTCCATCGGGTGTCGCGGCGAACGATCTGGGCGGCCCTCAGGTCTCGCTGGCCACCTGCAACGCTGATCTGGCCAAGCCTTACTTTTTCGACGGAAAACTGCGCAAACCGCGCATGACCGGCGAAATGCTCTACGTGTTGAGCGAAGTGGTGGGCACGCATTTCTTTCTGCCCGTGCCGCCCAATCTCGACCCGGTTCTCACCAGCAACGAAAACCTGCTCCGCCTCGAAGGGTTCAGCGGCTGCTGCGGCGTCTACGCCCGCGTCGATCTGCCCGAGGGCGTGTTCGAAGGCGATTGCCATGGGCGCGGCACCACCAATGTCGATTTCAACACCGATATGCGCGCCGCTTTGCTGCGCCTGCGCGACGATGAAGCGGTCGAGTTCGCCGTGGGCGCGGACGAAGTCGTGCTGAGCAAAGGCGATGAACGCACCGTTGAGAAAAAGGTCAAACTGCCGCTGCGCTGGATCAAGGGGTTCAGCGAGGTGCAGGCCTATATGCCGCGCCTTGATCTGAAGATGGAGGTGCCAGCGGCGGACGCTTTGCGCTTCTTACGCTCGCTGCCCAAGGCTGCGCGGCCCAAGCGGCCCACTTACGCTGTTTCTTCGGGCCGCTCGATCCGGGCGAGCCAGCGCGAGGCGCGCGGCGCGGTGCCAATCCTGGGCACACACCGCGTCAAGGTGATCGAGCCGCTGCTGCTGCGCGCCAAAACGCTCAAAGTCTGGGCCGACGACGACAGCGGCGCGAGCGCGTGGGAGGTTTGTTATGATGTCGGATCGTTCTTCCTGTTGATCAGCCCCGAGGTTTATCGAGGCTTTTCCGGCGAAGGTCAGGTGCTCGCCAACCTCGCCAATCCGCCCGACGAAAGCGTCGTCGCGCAGGTCCGTGCGAGCCTTAAATGGCAATCCGAAGTGGATCCGGCAGACCTCGCCAAGCGGTTGAACGTCCCCGCCGACGATGTCGAAGGCGCGCTCGCGGTCTTGGGCAGCCGGGGCTTGGCCGGATACGATGCGGGCGGCGCGCATTACTTCCACCGCGAACTGCCGTTCGACCTTGGCAAGGTGGAGCAGATGCAGCCGCGCCTGCTGGGCGCGCGCAAACTGATCGAAGCGGACAAGGTTCGGCTTGTGACGGGCGATGATGGCAGTGGAACCGCGATTTACGAGGTGGAAGGCACCGGCACGGTCCACCGCGTGCGCCTGAACGAAAGCGGTGAGGCTTGCACCTGCCCTTGGTTCAGCAAGTACCAGGGCCAGCGTGGCCCCTGCAAACATATCCTCGCCGCTTCGATGATGGATCAGGAAATCGCTGAAAAAGGCGCCGCGCAATGACCCCGGAACAGCTAGAAGACCTAGTTCTTACGTCCAAGAAAGAGAGCGATATTCGGTCCGCCTTTATGGGCATGCCGGAAGCTGACCGCGTCAAACTATCGACGACCGCGCAAAAGCTGTTCTCACAGTTCAATCGTGCGAAGGTGAATGCGGGGGCTTCCGAGGCTCTGAAACGCGCAATTAAGACGATAGACGAGCAAGGCTGGGGGACATGGAACCTGCCGGAAACCAAGCGCGCGGCTTTGGCCGTGTACGCTTGCGGCCCGCTATCCGCTGTGACCAAGCAGGATTTCTACACCGACACTGACCTGCGTGATGCGATTCTTGGTGATCGAAAGCCCGAATGGTTGGGCGCTTGGGTCGATCACGAGCTTGAGAAAGAATGGTCTCATCTGAAATTTTCGACGGTCCGCGCCTGGGTGAAAGCGGGGGCGTGCGAAAAGCCCACGGTGGATGGCTACTATCGGCAATTCGCCACGCATATGATGAGCACCGGCTTTTACGATCGGCACGGCGAAAAAGTACCTCCCATCAGCCGCCAGCTTCTCGCCGAGCCCGATCTGCTGGACGATATCGAAGGTCTGTTCCGGGTCGAAACCAACGCTTTCAACACCAATTCCTGGTTGCAAAAAGGCGCGTCGGATGAGTGGGAGACCTGGACCGATGCGCTGCTGAAGCTTTCAGCCGAAGGCCACTACAGCCGCGACAAGCTGCTCGACCACGCCGTCACAGGCCTGCGCGCGGATATCAAACAGAACCAGCTGTCGGGCTACGCCAAATTCTTCAAGGCGATGAAGCCTACCAAGGAGGAATTGCTCGCCCGCCAAGGGGCCATCATCGACCTGCTCTGCCATAAGGTGGGGCTGGTTCAGAAGTTTGCGGTCGATACGCTTGCCAAGATTGAGACCTCGGACGCCTTCGACACCGTTCCTGCCCTGCGCGAACTGCCAGCGGTCTTCGCCGCACCGGCCAAGGGAACAGCGATCTCCGCGTTGAAACTGCTGGAAAAGATCATCAAGCGCTCCGCCAAGAAAGGCGCCCCCGATACGGCAGCGCTGGAGGCGGTGATCGAGGCGCTGCAACACGAAAACGGCGACGTACAGGCGAAGGCGATGGCTCTGCTTTCGGACCACGAATCGGCGCTGGACGATGCGCTGTGGGACCGGGTCGAAGACGCCTCCGGCTTTATCGCGGCGAGCCATCAACGACCCTTTGCCGAATTGCTCGCCAAGTCAGGCCGCGCCAGTGATGCGCCTGAGCCTGCGCCAACCGACACCCAGAATTACGAGCCGCTCAGCGAAGACCTCTTGGCGAACCGGATGCTGTTCGAAGAGGACCGGATCGAACCGATCGCCACGCTCGATGAATTGATCGACGCCGCCTTTCACGCGGTCGAAGTGGTTGACGGCCCCGATGAAATAGAGCGGATCATCGACGGGATCAGCCGCATGGCCGACCAACGCCCCGCCGATTTTGACCAGCGCGTCGCGCCGATGTTGCACCGGTTGAGTGAAGGCTCGCTGGCGACCGCGCAAAATGGGTTGGCAACCGCATCAATCGGGGTTGGCGACAGCGCGCGCGCCTTTGTTCAATCCTGGGCCAGCGGAGAGCTGCACGGCCCGGTCAAGGGCCAGCTGAAATATTATTCGAAAGAAAACACCTTCGTACCCGTCATCGGTCATTTGCACGCGATGGCGCAAAGAGTGGTGCAAGGGATCGCGAAACAGCCGCTTGCCACGCCCACCCATCGCGGCGGATGGATCGACCCGCTGGTCTGGGTGGAGCGCCTGAGGGACCGGGCGGATGAACCGGGCGCGCTGGGTTCCATCGACTTGCATCGCTCCCTCGTCCGGTTGGCCCCGGACAACCGCGCAGCCGCGCTGCACTTGATCGCGGACATGCCGGGCGATCTTGGCCGCGTCGCGCGCTTTGCGCTGGGGGGCGAGGACCGCCCTGCAAAGGACGACGCGAAACACTACGCCGCATGGCTGTGTGCTGCGCGTTCGTGCGACCCAACACGCGATTGGAGCGAGACCTTCGCGGTTATGCGGGTCGAAGACACGCATGCTGGAGGCGTCAGCCCCGCGCGCTTCACATGGCGCACCTCGCACACCAAGGAATCCTATGAGGATATGCGCTGGAAAAACGCGAATCTCAGCTATGAAATCAACGGTTCCGAAGACGAAGGGCCATCATCAACGCCGACCAAAACGCTCCTAAGCTTTGGCCGCAACCTGTTGGGCAAACCCGCTGAACCCGAATGGAAAAGCATTCCCACCATCGCCGCCAATGGCCGCGTTGAACGCAGCCAGTTTGGCTGGTCCGAATTGCTCAGCGTGTGGATTTCCCAATGGCTGTTCTACATCTGGCCGCAGGATGTCACCGGCGCCTATTTCCGCGCAACCTCGTCCCTGATGAGCCGCATCGACGAAGACACCAGTTCGTGGTCGCCATCTCATGGATATTTCGATGCCTTGTTCGTCCGCGGTCGCCCTTGGGGTGAAGGTGGGCATTTGGTTCTGTGCCTTGGCCTTGTCGGCAAAGACGCCGACGCCAAGGGGCTGGCCATCGACGCCATGATCGAAGGCATCGAAAACGGCGCGTTCCAGCCGACACGCTTTGCCCGGATCATGCAGAAACTCTCGGACGCGGAATGGGTGAAGCTCAACCGACTCGGCGCAAGCTTGACGCAAGTGGCGCAAGCCTCGCCCCTGCACGCCAACGCGATGAGCCAGGCGATGCAGTTGTGGCTGCCCAGTTTCGATTTTGCGCAACGCGGCGCGTTCCATGTGCTCGAAAGCCTGAGTGAAGCGCAAGCGAGCAGCGGCCTTCCTCTCTCGCAAGGTGTGCGGGCCAATCTTGAATCGCTCAAAGGATCGAGCAAAGCGGCCAAACTGGCGAAAACACTGTTGAGCGACGCAAAATAACTCCGACAAGTAAGTATCAATAAATCTCAACTATCTCGCGAACTTAAAGGGATATTTACGATAGGCCTTCAGTACAAAACCCACTTGTCATTACGAGGGGTTGGCCGTGTTCTGGAAAAGGCTGCGCAAAGACGAAGCGCGCGAGGTTGAGCCAAGTGAGGCGGAGATTGCCGCCGAAGCAGGCGCGAGGCGGCGGCTCGACCGGCTGAAGGCGCGGCGCGACGATGAACAGGCTGCGGCTCAAGAAGAGAGTAGCCGGGACGGCGAGGCTCTCAAGGCTTATTTCGACGGCAACGCGTTCGTCACGCTCAATGTGGCGATAGATGCAGACCAAGGCGCAATCGCACAGGCCGCCGACGATCTTTCTTTCTCCGAAGACGTGGACCCCGACGCGGTTGAAGCCGCGCAGGCGGAATTGCTGGCCCCGCGTGATCGGGTGAAGCACGAACTGGCCTGGCTGCCGGAGCTGAACGCAGAGGATCAGGCCAAAGCGCGCCGAGCGGTCAGCGCTGGCGATGCGGACGCTTTGTTCAACCTGCGCCTTTCGGCCATCGGGCTGGCGCGGATCAATCTTGGTCTCACGCTGCTGACCATCAAAGCGAAGGACGAAAACCTTCAACGCACCCTGATGGCGGACCTGGTAAATTGGGACGCGCACACCACACGCGACCGGATCGACGAAGCCCGCTCGCGCGCCCGGTTCAGCCCGACAAGCGATGATCACTACGAACAGGCTGTTTCGGCTTTTCGCGACACAGTCGGACGCTCCGTAGCCGAAGCGCTGAGCGCCACACGCGAAGGGCGCATCCTCCTGGCTCAACACATCAGCGAAAACAGCGCCGATATCCGCGCCTGCGACACGCCGACGCTGGAAGCGATTGTGAAGGGCTATGGTTCGCTCGCCGATCCGCAACTCCAGAACCTGCGCGGCAAGATCGTTGACGCGGTGGCATCCCTCGAAGCCAATCCGCGCGATCCGGCCAAGATCACTTTGATCACCACCACGCTGGACCTGTGGTCGCAATGGCGCCTGCCGCTGCAAAAGCTGGAGGAAGCGCGCGGGCTCGATGATCCGCAATCGGCCGAATTGTTCAAGACCGTGCGCGAGTTGGGCATCACCTTAACCAACGATCACAACATGTACGATGAGAGCCTGCGCATCGCCAAAGCGCTGAAGCATTGCTTCTCTGCGGTGCCGGGGCTTCAACAAGCGGTCGAACGCGACCTGCCGACCCTGATTGGCAACGTGCTGTTCAAGCGCTTCGACGAGTTGACGACCACGGTGGCCAAGAATTTGCGCGATTTCACCCGCGAGCTGGATCGCGGCGGCATTGGCGCGGATGTCGGCGGATTGGTGGGCAAATACTGCGAGATCTTCGATGAATTGCTCGAAGTGAACCCGCACCAAGAAGGGCCGTGGACGATCTGGCGCGAGCTTGCAGTCGCCATCGCCGAAAAGCTGCGCCGGGTCGATATCGCGCTGATGGTGGTCGAGTGGCTGCTGGAGCGCAATTCCCCCGAACAGGTCCGCAACCAACTGGTTTCCGACATGTGCCAGATGCAGCGTATCCTGAAGGACGCGAAATGAGCCAGCCGCACGCCGCGCTCGCCGAACTCGCGACCCATTACTGGAAGCTGTGCGAGGCTATGTCGCTCAAGCACGGCGAGGACGAAGGCGGCAGCGACGCGGCCATGCTGCGCTATTCGCGCGGGCGATTGGACGCGGTGCTGGCCAAAGAAGACATGGAGCTGCGCCGCTTTGACGGGCAGGCGTGGAGCGCCTCGCTCCCCACCATTGCGATCAACAGCGACGATGTGTCGGGCGACCATGTCCATGTCTCGCGCACCATCGAACCCACCATTTTGCACAGCGGGGAGGTCCTTATTCCGGGCCAGGTCATGCTCGCCAACACCCCCGCCAACGAAGAGTAAAAGCGCATGTATCTTGGGATTGACCTTGGCACCTCAAACTCGACCATCGTCGGCAACCGCGCCGGCAAGCTGGAGCTGTTCAAGACGGTGATGGGCGAAGACACGCTCCCTTCGGTCATCATGAAAGACCGATCGGGCAGCCTTTACGTGGGCAAACGCGCTTACGAACAGATGCGCGTGTCGCCCGAAGGGATCGCAGCGCGGTTCAAACGCTTGCTCGGCACCAGCTCCGCCCTGCCCTTTGGCAATGAGGGCGAGACGATCACGCCCGAAGAGGCGAGCGCCGAAGTGATCAAGCAATTGCTCACACAGGCGCGCGCGAAGACGGGCGAGGAAGAGCTGGTTGGCACCATCGTGACTGTGCCCGCCGCCTTTAACCAGATGCAATCCGAAGCGACCATTCGCGCCGCCAACGCCGCTGGATTGAACCCGGTCGGCCTGTTGCAGGAACCCATCGCGGCGGCGATGGCGTGTATGGAAAACCCGGACGCGCGCAACGGCCTGTTTCTGATCTACGATCTGGGCGGCGGCACGTTCGACGTCGCCTTGGTCCGCGCGATCAACGGCGCGGTCACGGTCGAGGCGCATGAAGGCATCAACATGCTGGGCGGGAGCGATTTTGACCGGCTCCTTATTGAGCATGTCGTCACTCCATGGCTGCAACAGAATTTCACCATTCCAAAAGACATCACCCGCTCGCCCCAGCTGCAACAGCTGATGGCGATCGCCAAAGCGCACACCGAGCGCGCCAAGATCGAGCTTTCGACCATGCAGGAGACGACGATCTTCGTCTCCGAAGCCGAAGCGCAGGCGCGCGATGTCGATGGCAAGCCGATCTATCTCGACATCCCCATCACCCACGCGCAGGTCGAAGAGATCGTCGGGCCGCAGATCGAACGCTCGATAGAATTGTGCCGCAAGGTGCTCGCCGATCACGATTACACGGCGGGCGACGTCACCAAGGTTGTGCTGATCGGCGGACCATCGCGCATGCCGGTGGTGCGCGAACGCGTGCCGGGCGATCTGGGCGTCGATGTCGATCTGGACATCGATCCGATGACCGCTGTGGCGCGCGGCGCGGCGATCTACGCCGAAAGCCGCGAATGGAAGAAGGCCGATGGCACCGCCCATGATCATCAGGACAGCAGCGCCGGGGTCAAGAAATCGCGCGTCAAACAGGGCGCGGGCGATCACATCGCCTTCGACTTCGAAGCGCGCACCACCAGCGAGCGCGCGCGTATCCGCGTCATCGGTCAGCAAGGCACCGAAGACTGGAACGTCACCGCAACCTCCAACAAGGGCGAGGATTACGGCACGCGCGGCGTCGCGGAAAAGCCGATCTTTTCAATCCTGCTCGAACCCGGAGAAACCGTGGTCCAGATGCGCGTGACCGATGAAAACGGCGCGCCGGTGGAGGCGGCCTCGCAGGCCCTTACCCTCACCCGCACCATGGCGACCGCGACCGGCGCGCCGTGCACCGCGACCATCGCGGTCAAGGTCGAAGACACCGACGGCACCCGCGCGATCAACATGCTCGAACCGCTGCTCGAAAAAGGCGAAGTGCTGCCCAAGAAAGGCCAGCGCACCTTCCGCGCCGCGCGCAAGCTGGAACCCGGCGCGGCGGATTGGATCGACGTGGAGCTATACGAAAAAGCGCCCGACGTGCCCGAACCCGAAGCGAACCTGCTGATCGGATCGTTCCGCCTGTCCGCCACCGATCTGCCGCCGCATGTCGCCCCGCTGATGCCGGGGGATGAGGTGATCCTGCACTGGGCGGTGGATGACAGCCAGCTGATCCGCGCGTCGGTCGAATTGCCATCGTGCGGCCTGCACCTGCGCGATCACAGTTTCTACGTTGATGACCTCGCCAAGATCGATTTCAGCCAGGACGGTGACCGCTTTGCCCGCGAAGCGCTGCTGGCGGCCGAAAGCGACCTCGACAAGCTGCGTCAGATTGCGGGCAATGAATACGCGCATGAAATCACCGCGATCCGCCGCCGGTTGGACGAACAGGCCAAGCGCGTCAGCACCAGTTATGAGGCCGATGTCTTCCGCTCAGTCACCGAAGAAGCGCGCATGATCCGACAGGAGATCTCGCGTCTGCGGCACAAGCCCAAGGTTCAGGCGACCGAGCTGGCTAAGCGCATCTACGAAGCGGAACAGGAAATGCGCCGCCTTTCGGGAACGCTCGACGAGGTCGGCATGAACGAGGCCCGTGCGCATCTGGAAACCGCGCAGCGCGCCTTGGACAATCAGGAATTCCAGGTCTGCTCGCGCGCGATCAAGGCCGCCGAAACGGTGTTCACACGTTACGTGGTGGATTCGCCCGGCTTCATCGCCGCCTACTTCCAGCAGTTGCGTACCATGCGCCACGCCGCGATGGACCAAAACCGTTTCGATCAACTGATCGCGTTGGGCGATGCGGCCTACGCGGCGGGAGATGAGGCCAAGCTGCGCTCGATCGCGGCGGATCTGCACAACGTCATCGCCCCGGCTGGAGGCGGCACAGCGAACGCCGCAGCAGCGGCGGGACTGCGGCGTTAAGGTTAGATCGGTGGCCATGGCGCTGTAAGTTCGCTAGGCGCGCGGCGATATGAACATCGCCACGCTTTTCACCCTTGGTCTCTATTTTCTTCTGATGATCGGCATCGGGCTGTTTGCCTGGCGCAAATCGACCGAAACCTCAGAAGGCTACCTGCTTGCAGGCCGCAACCTTCCTCCTTCGGTGGCCGCATTATCGGCCGGAGCGTCCGACATGTCAGGGTGGCTGCTGCTGGGCCTTCCCGGTGCGCTCTACACTGCGGGTCTGGTCGAAGCGTGGATTGGTATTGGCCTGTTTTTGGGCGCCGTCCTCAACTGGGTGATCGTCGCCCCGCGCCTGCGCGAACAGACCGAACGGTTTGGAAACGCGCTCACCATTCCGCAGTTTCTGGCCAATCGCTTCCCCGAACAGGGCGTGGCTCTGAGAGTTGTCTCGGCCCTGATCATTGTGGTGTTCTTCACCGTCTACACCGCCGCCGGGTTGGTGGGCGGCGGCAAGCTGTTTGAAACCGCCTTTGCGGGCGTACTGCCGGGTCTGGGCCTGAGCGATTACGCGCTGGGCATTGGGATCACAGCGGGCATCGTCCTGGCCTACACGATGATCGGCGGGTTTCTGGCGGTCAGCCTCACCGATTTTGTGCAGGGCGTCATCATGATGCTCGCGCTAGTCATCATGCCGTTAGTCGTCCTGTTCGGCAGCGGCGGCGAAGCGGGCGCATCGATTGGAGACGTACCCGTCGAAGGGTATCTGAGCCTTACACAAGGGCTCACCGCTATCGGCTTCATCAGCGCCGTCACATGGGGCCTCGGCTATTTTGGCCAGCCGCACATCATCGTGCGCTTCATGGCGATTGATACCGTTGAAAAGGTCGCCAAGGCGCGCACGATCGGGCTTGGCTGGATGGCGGTGTCGTTGATCGGCGCGGTGGGAATGGGCGTTGCCGGACGCGCTTACACCGAACGCAACGAGATTGTGGTTGAGGACCCGGAGACGATCTTCATCATCCTGTCCGAATTGCTGTTCCACCCGGCGGTGACGGGTTTTCTCTTTGCTGCTCTGCTTGCCGCGATAATGAGCACCATTTCTTCGCAGTTGCTGGTGTCATCCAGTTCTCTGACGGAGGATTTCTACCGCCTGTTTCTGCGCCAAAACGCCAGCGAACGCGAAGCGGTCAATGTGGGCCGCGTGTGCGTGGCTCTGGTCGCTGTGGCGGCGATGGCGGTGGCGTCCGATCCCGGCAGCGAAGTGCTGGGCCTTGTCTCAAATGCGTGGGCCGGTTTTGGCGCGGCGTTCGGGCCGCTGATCCTGTTGGCCCTGACATGGAACGGGATGACGGGAGCCGGCGCGCTAGCGGGCCTGGTGACGGGCGCGTTGGTCGTCGGAGTGTGGATTGCGCTGGGATGGAACGCCAGCTTTATGGGCGGGCCGGGGCTGTATGAAATTGTGCCGGGCTTTGTGGCAGCCTTGGCCGCCATCGTTCTGGTCAGCAAAGCGACCGCGAGCGCAGTACAGCCTCAACCGGCGCAATGATGCCCTGACGCTTTTGGGCAAGTGTGATACGAGGCCAGCGACAGCGAAAGAACTCCGCGATGACCGATAATTCCCTCGACCCTCGTATGCACATTGCCCAGCTTGGCGAACGCGCCAAGGCGGCCGCGCGCGGACTGCGTGTGGCGAGGACCGAGGCGAAAAACACAGCGCTGATCGAGGCGGCCAAGGCCTTGCGAGCGGCCACCGGCGATCTGGTCGAAGCCAACACCCGCGACGTCGACAGCGTGCGCGACACAAAGCCGGAGAGCTTTATCGACCGGCTGACCCTCAACGCGGACCGTATCGAAGGCATGGCGAAGGCGCTCGAAGACATCGCCGCCCTCCCCGATCCGGTGGGGCGGAACATGGCGACCTTTGAACGGCCCAATGGCCTTTCGATCGAACGCATCGCGGTGCCCATTGGCGTTATCGGCATGATCTACGAATCGCGCCCCAATGTCGGCTCGGACGCGAGCGCTTTGTGCCTCAAATCGGGCAACGCGGTGATCCTGCGCGGCGGTTCCGAAAGCCGCCATTCCACCCGCGTGATCGTCGAGTGCATGCAAGCCGGCCTCAAAGCCGCAGGGCTGCCCGCCAACGCGGTGCAAACCGTCCAGACCACTTCGCGCGAAGCGGTCGCGGAAATGCTGGGCGCGGTCGACCATATCGACCTGGTGATCCCGCGTGGGGGACGCGGCCTGACCGAACTGGTGCGCGACAATGCCAAGGTTCCAACGCTTCTCCACCTCGATGGCAATTGCCATATTTATGTCCACGAAGAGGCTGATCTCGACAAGGCGATCCCGTTGATCCGCAACGCCAAGCTACGCCGGACCGGCATTTGCGGCGCCACGGAGAGCCTTGTGCTTGACGCCGCCATCGCCGAACGCGCCCTGCCCCTGATTGCCGAGGCCATGCCCGATTGCGAATTGCGCGGCGACGCCATCGCGACCGCCATCGACCACCGGATCAAACCCGCGAGCGAGAGCGATTTTCACACCGAATTCCTTGACGCCATCCTGTCGATCAAGGTGGTTGAGAGCGCAGACGAAGCGATCGAATGGGTGGCGGAGCATTCCTCAGGCCACACCGACGCGATCCTCACCGAAAACGCCGCCATCGCGCGCCGTTTCCAGACCGAGATCGACAGCGCCATCGTCATGCACAACGCCTCGACCCAGTTTGCCGATGGCGGCGAATTTGGCATGGGCGCGGAAATCGGCATCGCGACCGGCAAGATGCACGCGCGCGGGCCGGTGGGGCTCGAACAGCTGACGAGCTTCAAATATATCGTCCACGGCGACGGGCAGACCCGGCCCTAAAGCTAAGTCACACGGGCGCGCTGGTCATCCAGCCCCATCGAGGCGAGAATCGGCTCCGCGCTCTCCTGACGGTCGATAAAGGCGCTCTTGCTGCCCAGCCCCTGCCAATCCGCGCATATCAGCGATTGCGCCACCGCTCCGCCCAGCGTGTTGCCGGGGCCGGTGACGATAAACAGATCGGGGGCAAATTCGCGCGCCGCGACCGTGATCGCGCGGGTGAAGTCGTAGGTCTCAATCACTTGCGTGCGCAGGGTGTAGTCGTAGAGATCACCCATCTCGAAAGCGTGCGGCCACCACACTTCGCCGCGACCGTCAATCATCGGCACTTGCGGATCGCGCAGCAGCGACGCCGGCAGCGCGTCCCTTCCCGCCTTGGCGACATGCGCCATTAGCGGGCTGTGAAACGCCGCGTGATTGGCGAGACGCATAGGGAACCGCTCCTGCACCGGCTCCACCGCGGCCTCAAACGCTTTGAGCCCCGCCTCGTTGCCCGCCACCACCAGCATCCCGCCCAGATGGATCGAGGGGTAAAGCTCGCACCCCTCCCGCGCGGCAATATCGCAAACCATCGCGATCAGCGCCTCGAGCCGCTCCGGCGCGCGTTCCCATTGCGCACCCATAAACGGATAGACCACCTGCCCGCCGGTCAGATTGTCCTGCATCAGCTGGCCCATCGTGTTCGCGATCCGAAAGCCGTCCTCCGCGCTCGCCGCTCCGGCGCAGGCGAGCGTTGTGTACCAGCCCATCGAATTGCCCGTCACCGCCACGATCTCGATCGCCTCGCGATCGATGCTCAAAAAATCGCCGAGCGAAGAGGCAAAAATCAACGCCGAGGCGTTGTCGCCGCGCGTGTGCTTGACGAGCGAAAACTTCGCCGCCTGATCCAGCGTCGCAAGGCTCTCCTGCCCCATCTCAGCGCGCTGCGCGTCGAAAGCGGCGAGCAATTCCGCCTCCGGAAAGTGCCGCGCAAGGTAGCCAAGCTCGCTCTTGTTATACGTCCCGCGTCCGGGGCAAATCACCACCGCGCGCTTCATTGCCCTTTCTCCACCAGCGCCATGGCCACTTCGATGATGCTCTCCCGGCTCGGCATGGTCGCGCCATAGGCAGGGCCGGTCGCGATAAAGCTGTCGGTCGCGGTCACGCGCGCCATGGATCGCACGCCGCTTTCCGCGAACAGCGCCATCAACGCCTCGGCCACCCCGCCCGAACGGCGCGTTTCATCGACGATCAACACATTGCGCGCGCCCTCGACCGCCTTGACCAGCGCAGCCTCTGGTAAGGGCGAAAGCCAGCGCGTGTCGATCACGCGGGTCGACACTCCGCTTTCCTCCAACACCTTCTTCGCCTGATGCGACAGGTAGGTGCCGTTGCCAAAGGTCACGATGGCAAGGTCATCGCCCTCACCCTCTATTCCAACCTCGCCAAAGCCAATCCGCGCGTCCGGCTCCGGATAGTCGCGCATCCACAGCCCATCGCCCGCCTCGTGCAGATCGCGCATCGGGTAGAGCGCGATGGGCTCCAGAAACACGACAAGTCGCTGTTCCTCGCGCGCCAGACGCACGCATCCGCGCAGCATCATCGCCGCATCCGCGCCGTTGGACGGCACCGCCAGGATAAGCCCCGGAATATCGCGCAGCACAGCGAGCGAATTGTCGTTGTGAAAATGCCCGCCAAAACCCTTTTGATAGCCCAGCCCGGCGATGCGCACGACCATCGGGTTGGTAAACTGCCCCTTCGAAAAGAACGGCAAAGTCGCCGCTTCACCGCGCAACTGATCTTCCGCGTTGTGGAGATAGGCCAGAAACTGAATCTCGGGCATCGGCAGGAAGCCATTATGCGCCAGCCCAATGCCCAGCCCCAGAATGGACTGTTCGTCCAGCAGCGTATCGATCACCCGCGCCCGGCCAAAGCGTTTGGAAAGCTTCTGCGTGACGCCATAGACGCCGCCCTTGCGCCCCACATCCTCGCCCATCAGCACGATCTCTTCGTGCTCCAGCATCAGATCGGCCAGCGTCCAGTTGATCAGGCGCGACATGATCTGCGGCGATTGCATCGCCTTCATCTCATCACCCAGCGCCGCCGTGCGCGCGTTGGCGTCTGGCCGCACGCTGGGCGTGTTGGCGCGCGGCGGCGGGATCAGGTGCTCCATCACCCCGTCGGCGTCGTTCAACCGTGGGCGCGTCTCCGCTTGCGCGGCGATGGCTTCGACCCTTCGTTCGGTGCCTTGATAGATCGACAAAGCGGCCTCTGGCGAAAGCGCCCCGGCCTCGTCCAGCAAGCGTACGGCGTGGAGCAGCGGATCGTTGGCTTCCTCGGCCTCGACCTCGCTTTTGGGCAGGTAGCTGGTCGCAAGATCCGCGCCCGCGTGCCCGTACAGGCGCACCAGATTGAGATGCAGAAAGGCGGGCTTGCGGTGACGACGCACATAATCCGCCGCCTCGCTCGCGGCGCGGAACGTGTCGTAAATGTCGAGCCCGTTGGCGGCAAAGTATTTGAGGCCTGGGCGATCCGCGTAGGTCGCCGCGATCCAGCCCTTGGGCGTCTTGGTCGAAATGCCGATCCCGTTGTCTTCGCACACGAACAACAGCGGCAACGGAGAGGATTGGTATGATGTCCACCCGGCGGTGTTGAGCGCGCCTTGCGCGGTCGAATGGTTGGCCGACGCGTCGCCAAACGAACACATGACAATCGCGTCTTTGGACAGCGCCTGATGCTCAGGCGCGTGTCGCCGCGCGAGGCCAATCGAATAGGCTGCGCCCACCGCTTTGGGCAGATGGCTGGCGATAGTAGAGGTTTGCGGCGGGATATTAAGCGCCCTACTTCCCAACACTTTATGCCGCCCACCTGATATCGGGTCTTCACTCGAACAGGCAAAGGACAACAGCATATCCCAGGTAATCGTCTGGCCCGGAACCTGTCGCGCGCGCTCAATCTGGAACGCGGCGTCGCGGTAATGGAGAAACGCCATATCATCGGGGCGTAAGGCGGCGGCAACGGCGGCCATGCCTTCGTGGCCCGAAGAGCCGATCGTGTAGTATCCGGTGCCGCGTGCCTGCATCGCGCGGCTGACCCGATCAAGCGCGCGCGACAGACAGCCGGAGCGGAAGATCCCTACCGCCTGCGCGTCGGTTAAAGGCCCTTGGGGCGCGAGTCCTTGCGGCAAGTCGCGCTCAACCACCCGGCGCAGGAAGTTTTCGTGGACGAGCGTTACGCGGTCCATAGCTGACCCATGAATTGTGTTTGAAATTGGTGGCTTAAGGGCATATTTTGCCACATTACCTCAGGTGATGAATCCCAAGGCACACCCACCGACGCGCAATGGATCATGATACGCATGACCGTCAAACCCTCCCTCTCCGGCTTTCGCCTTGCCCCTCCAAAGGCCCGCACGCAAGGCTAGATCAGCAGTTCCGCCATCGCGTCAATGATCGCCTCCGCGTCGAGGCGGTACGTGGCATAGAGATCAGGCAAATCGCCGGTCTGGCCAAAGTCCACCGTGCCCAGCGGACTGACCCGATCGCCGCGCAGGCTGCCGATCCAGGACAGCGCCGAGGGCGACCCGTCGAGCACGGTGACGATGTTCGCCTGCGGCCCCAGCGCGCCTAGGAAATGCGAGAGGTGACAGGGTTGCGGGGCCTTCCCCTTCCAGCGGGCCGACGTCTGCTCCATCCAGCCGCGATGCAGCCGGTCCGCCGATGTGATGGCGAGCAGTCCCATGCCAGGGAAATCCTCTTGCATCGCCTCCCACGCCTCCATCGCCTCGGGCGCGACCGCTCCGGTGTAGGCGATGGCCGCGCGGCTGCCCTTCGCCGGGGGTTTGAGCCAATAGGCCCCTTGTAGCGCGTCCGCCTCCCAGCCCTGCGGCTTGTCGGTGACCTGATCGATGCTGCGCGTGGACAGGCGCAGATACCAGGACGAGCCATCGGGATCCTGCATCGATTCAAACGCGGCGTGCATCATCAACGCCACTTCGTCGGCAAAAGCGGGCTCAAAGCTTTCAAGATTGGCCTGCCCCATCCCGATCAGCGGCGTGTTGATCGACTGGTGCGCGCCCCCTTCGGCGGCAAGCGTGATCCCTGATGGCGTGCCGACCAGCAGGAAGCGTGCGTCCATGTAACAAGCGTAATTAAGCGCATCGAGACCGCGCGCGATGAACGGATCGTAGACCGTGCCCACGGGGAACAGGCGCGTGCCGAAATGCGGCGCGGTGAGCCCAAACGACGCGAGCGCGAGGAAGAAATTGTTCTCGGCAATGCCCAGCTCGATATGCTGACCACTGCCGGACCCGGTCCATTTTTGCGCGGAGGGGATTTTGGCGTTCTTGAAGACATCCTCCATCTGCTCGCGGAAGAACAATCCGCGCTGATTGACGAAGGCGCCTAAGTTTGTGGTCTGCGTAACATCAGGCGCGGTGGTAACGATGCGATCGGCGAAAGCCTCATCCGATTTTGCTAATTTGTGCAATATTTTACCAAAGGCACTTTGCGTCGATTGTGAGGTTTCTTGAGGCGTATCAATACGCTCCGGCAGGGCAAACTTAGGAACTTTAGGCTCCGCCGAATTCGACGCCAAAACGCTCCCATCCACAAACGCCTGCAACCGCGCGGCGGCGTTGTTGCCCATCCCGCCCCATTTGTCCCACTCGTCCCCTTCTGCGATGCCAAGGTGGTCGCGAAACTGTTCGATCTGGCCAGTGTTCATCATGCCAGAATGGTTGTCCTTATGCCCCGCCAGAGGCAGCCCGTAGCCCTTGACTGTGTAAGCGATCAGCAACGTCGGGCGCTCATCATCCATAGCGTCAAACGTCTCGACGAGGCTGGCAACGCAATGACCGCCCAGATTGGTCATGAGGCTCGCCAGATCCTCATCGCTGTACGAGGCGACTAGATCGCGAACGTTACGGCGATCCCCGATGTCAGCCAGCAACCGCTCACGCCACGCGGCACCGCCTTGAAACGTTAGAGCTGAGAAGTCGGCGTTGGGGCAATTGTCGATCCAGTCCTGCAAGGCCTTGCCACCCGGCTTTCCGAACGCCTCCAACTGAGCCTTGCCATACTTGAGCGTTTCGACCCGCCAGCCGCAGGTTTCAAAGATATCGTCAAACCGATCGAACATCCGGTCTGCCGTCGTCGCGTCGAGCGATTGGCGGTTGTAATCGACGATCCACCAGCAATTGCGCAGATTGTGTTTGTACCCCTCGATCAGGCACTCATAAATGTTGCCTTCGTCCAGCTCCGCATCGCCCAGCAGCGCTATCATACGACCCATCTGCTCAGGCGCGAGGTGACCGTGCGAAAGCAGATAATCCTGCGCGAGCGAAGAAAACGCCGTGGCGGCGACGCCCAGCCCGACCGATCCGGTTGAGAAGTCCACCGGAATGCTATCCTTAGTGCGACTGGGATAGCTCTGCACCCCGCCCAGCCCGCGAAATCGCTCCAGCTTGTCTCGGGTTTGCTGGCCCAGCAGGTAGTGGATAGCGTGCAGCACCGGTCCGGCGTGCGGCTTGACCGCGACTTTATCCTGTGGACGTAAAGCGTGAAAATAGAGCGCCGCCATGATCGCCGTCATCGACGCGCAACTCGCCTGGTGCCCCCCGACCTTCAACCCGTCGCGTTTTGGGCGGATATTGTTGGCGTGGTGCACTGTCCAAGACGACAGCCACCGTAATCGCAGTTCAATTTCTTCGAGATTTTGCAGATAATCCTTTGTTACCGAGTGTTTTTCTTTTTCTGTCCGGTTGGAGTGTCTGGGTTGGTTCATAGGTTGGGATCTCGATCGGAGCGTCTTGGCTATGCGGCGCCTAATAGACGAGCGAAGGTCGAATGACACCCCTGGGGCCGCACAGTCTGCGCGTATCTTGGCGGTGTCGGTTGTGGAGTAAGCGGCCAAAGGTTGCGGCTCGACAAGCGAATGAGGTTGAACCACTGGTGGTTCCATGAACGACCTGTCGCATGAAGAGCCTAAGGCATTGTCCGTCTACACGTGGTTCATCGTAGCTATCGCTGGGTTGGTGGCGCCGGTCATCGCGCTACTGCTCTTCGGAGAGTTAATGGGTCCCGTGCCCTTTATTTCTATCGGCCTGATGGGCGCTGGCCTGATCGGCGCGGCGGTGGCGGGGCGTTTCTGGGTTGGCGTGCTGCTCTCCCTCGGCGCCGCCGTGGTACTCACCCGACTGGCGGGAGCTCTTGGCACTCCTGCCCCTGCGCATTTGACCGCTTGGGGGCTAGCCGTATTCGTCGCAAGCGTAAGTTTCGCCATACGCGGCGCTCTGTTCGCTCGCAGCGCGCAGGACAAAGGCTGGTGGATCGCTCTGTTTGTTGTCGCGGGTGAAGCGGCCATTCTGATTATGGCCGCGGCCCGTCCCGGCGATCTCCCTCTTTGGCTTCTGGCGCTCTTGCCAGCTCAATGGACCAACCTAGCCATTCAAGCCTCGCTGACCGCAGGCGATCTAGACGCTGCCATGGCTCCCTTAATCGCTTTGACCGGGACGGCGGCCGCGACGGCGCTTGTCGCGCGCCTGTGGCCGCGCAGATGGCCCTATGTCATCATGTTCTCCACCTGGATTGCTCTGTCGGCCTTGGTCTATCACGCCTAACCCTCATCGACGGCGGCAAACAGCGACGGGCTCTCCGCGTTAACTGGTCACGCGCGATATCCCCGATTGGCCCTTGCCGGTCCATTGGGACGACCCTTTGACGTCACTTCTTTGCCGATTCGTTTTAAGTAGCCGGTTAGGCGGCACCGCTTAACGCTGGACGCTCGGTAACAATTGCAAAAATCCACGACTGATGCCGCGTTTACCCGAGCTTAAGGATCGTCTTCCGCGCTCTGCGTGCATCTTCGCAAATTCGGGCTTCAATTCGAGGCGCCGGAGCCATCGCGAACTTCTTAATATCTTAACCACCTGCGTGAACCGAATGACCAGCGGTGTCTTCTAAAACAGGGCCACGACCAGATGGGAATTCCATCGCCAAGGGGAACTGGACAGGTCTTATGAAAACGCAATTTGCACGCAGCACCGCAGGCTTTGCTCTCGCTATCTCAATGATGAGCGCCGCGCATGCGAACGAGTTGGCAGCGGACGCTTCCGTTGATGCAGAGGTCTATGGGCCAAAGATCAGCGTGGAAGAGCTTCTGCTGGCTGCAGAGGACACCGCGCATTACACGCTCGAAAGCGAAACCGAAGACAACGCTTCGACTGACCAGACGAACACGCGTGAGAGCGAGCTGAATGTTTCCGACAGCCTCCTCAACGCGTTTGATGCGATTGAGGGTCAGGCGGCGAACGACGCCGTGCTCAACTTCGCGCCGCTGCAAGCGCCGCTCGCTGACCTAGGTCAGCCTAAGTATCACACGGGTGAGGAAACCGGCGTTGTAACGCTGCGCGGCCTTTCGCCTTTCTATGGTGACATCAATCCGTTCTACGGCGACATCGACGCTTTCTGGGGTGACATTGATGCGTTCTGGGGCGACATCAACCCGTTTTATGGCGACATCGATGCCTTTTGGGGCGACATCAACCCGTTCTGGGGCGATATCGATGCGTTCTGGGGCGACATTGACGCTTTCTATGGTGACATCGCCGCTTTCGACGCCAACCACCTGAACGCACTGGGCACCTTCTGGGAACAGCACAGCGCGCAGATCGCTGTGGTTGAATCGAAGTTTGCTGAAATCCAACTCAACACCAGCGGCCTGATAATCCGTGATGGCGCGCCGTCGCGCATGATGACGGCGATGCAAGACCTGATCGCGCAAGGCGCCACGCAATTCGGCGCCGAGTATACGCGTCGCACTGGCAATGACTTTGATGTACTCGTCGATGAGATCTTCGCTCGTCACGGAGCGGATGCCAACAACCGCGCCACCCTCGAATACCTGACCGAGGCGGAGCGCGGCGCGCTGTTCCTAGATTGGCATGACAGCATCAATGTTTATTCGGGCATTGACGCGGTCGACCACTGGATGGCTTCGATCAACTGGACGCCGGAGCTGACGCAGATTCAGGGCAATGGCCGTGACACGATCATCGGCATTATCGATGGCAGCTTCGCGACCGACACCGATCTTGGCAACAACATCGTGTGGGCCGGTGGCTACGACAACTATGTCGGCGGCCACGGCGCGGGCGTCGCC
Organism: Pseudomonadota bacterium; assembly: GCA_039814925.1. Lineage (GTDB taxonomy): Bacteria > Pseudomonadota > Alphaproteobacteria > Sphingomonadales > Sphingomonadaceae > Erythrobacter. The sequence goes on along the minus strand of JBCCAH010000001.1, from coordinate 141,390 downwards.
AGCCTGATTGCGGGCGCGCATGATGGCGAAGGCGTCATGGGCATCGCCCCGGATGTGAACATCGCGACCTACAACCCGTTTAACCCCAATGGCGGTTCGGGCTGGAACGAGGTCAAGGCGGGCATCCTCGCGATGCAGCCGAGCGGCATGAAAGGCGCGAACCAGTTTGGTCGCACCAGCATCATCAACATGTCGCTGGGTGAAAAAGGCTGGATGATCACGCAAGGTCTGGCTGACGTCTTCACCGACAGCGAGATCAAGAAGGTCAACCGCGACACGGTCTATGTCATCGCTTCGGGTAACGAAGGGGTAACGCAGAACACCGACGTCAATTGGTATTATGGCAAGGACGCGCCGGTCACGATCTTCGTGGGATCGGTCAACCCGAATGGCGAAATCTCTTCTTTCTCAAACCGTCCAGGCCAGACCTGCCTGCTCGACAACGGCGTGTGCAACGCGGGCAACGAGCTTTACATGCGCACGGTTGTGGCGCCGGGTGAAATGATCCTGATGTCGGATGGCATGGGCGGCGTGACCCGTCACTCGGGCACCTCCTTCTCGGCTCCGCTGGTGTCCGGTGCCATCGCGCTTCTGCACGACCGTTGGCCTTGGCTGTCGGTTCAACCGGAAGCCTCGGCGGAAATCATCTTCCGTTCGGCGCGCGATCTGGGCGCTCCGGGTCCGGACGAAGTCTATGGCTGGGGACTGCTCGACGTTCAGGCGTCGCAATCGCCGCTCGACTTCAACGCGATGACGTTCAACATGTACAAGGCCGGCAACGGCAACGGTGGCGCCACGGCTATGACCGGTGAGCAACTCCTCGCCGCTGGCATCCCAAGCAATTGGGAAACCGAAAACGTCTTCTTCACCGGCTTTGAGAACGTTGGTGGCACCTATCGCGATTTCTCGATCCCGGTGTCGACCTTCACCTACGGTCAGAGCACGGACGCTCTGGGCCGCGGGCAGGAACGTTTCCAGGACTACGTCTCGCAGCGCTTCTCAAACTGGATCAACAGCGGCGGCACCGACATCGATGGCGACGGTCAGGCCGGCTTTACCGAGCTTCGCTCAAACGGCAGCGAACTGGGTAACGAATGGGCCCTGCGCTATGACGGCATGGCACCGCGCTTTGGCCAGCAGGGCCGCTTTCAGATGACGCACGGCGCCGCGACGCTGATCGCTCCCAAAGGCAAGGCGTCGTTCACTTTCGGCCACGGCGAGGGCGCAATGGCGCTGACCGGCTACCAGTTTGGTATCCAAAGCGACCACGATCCGCTGACCGGTGGTGTGAACCCGGTTCTGGGTCTCGCCTCGGGTCAGACCTTCGCTCAGGCCGGCTACAAGGTCGCGGCGAACACGACGGTCAAGGTTGGCTTCTCGGAGAATCGCCTCGATTGGGATGAGGTTGCCATCGACAACCCGCAGCAGGCTCTCCTTCAGCGCGAGTTTGGTGATCGCCCAGCCCGCGCCATGACGCTCGACGTTGATCAGAAAATCAACGACCGCATCTCGGTCGGCGTCCAATACACGATGCTCGACGAAGCCAACGCGGTTCTGGGTGCGCAGACCACCTCTCAGGAATTCCTGGGCAACGGTTCGCAAACCGAAGCGATGACGGTGTCGGCCTCAATCGACATGGGTTCAGGCTTCAGCCTCGACGTGTCGGCCACCGGCGCGCGCACCGAAACTTCGGAAGATCAGCTGTTCACCAACGCCGGCGCTGTGATGAGCACGGCGGGTCAGATCTCGGCCACCAAGAAAGGGCTTCTGTCCCGCAAGGACACGCTGCGCCTGACGGTTGCCCAACCGCTCCAGATTGAACAGGGCGAGCTCCAGTTCACCAGCGAGCAGGTGATCAACCGCGACACGGGTGAACGTGGGCTGGTTACGCAGACCTTTGGCATCACCACGCAACGCCGCATCACCACCGAAGCGGTCTACGCGATGCCGGTCAGTAACCGCGCCGACTTCGCGGTCTTCGGGCGACACGTGACCGGCGGAGACTTTGCCAACGATGCGGGCTTCGTGCTCGGCGGAAACTTCAACTTCAGGTTCTAAATCACCGATCACCATCCACGATAGTGAATTGATTTAGAAACGCTCTTCAAAGGGGACTGAAGATGTTTTCCAACCGACGCCCGAATTGTGTCTTGATGGCAGCCGCCGCCCTGCTGGCCACCGCCAGCCCAGCCCTCGCTCTCTCAAGCGCCGAAGCCGAAGCCTTCGAAGCTGAGATCAGCCTGGCCAAATCGAACATGATGGGCCAATCCGCAACCGCGCTGAAGCACGCCCGCAAAGCCCGCTCGCTGGTCGCCAGCGAAAGCGTGAAAGCCAAGAAGGCCCGACTGACGGCGAAATGGCTCGAAGCCGAAGCGCTGATGCGGATGAACCGCGCAGGCGAGGCCGCTCCGATCCTTGATCATGCGGCCTCAGAAACCGCCAAGCATTTCGATGGTTCGAAATTGCACGCCGATCTGCTGCGCTCGCAAGGCAGCCTGAACGCGCGGAAAGGCGATTTCGCCGTTGCACTGCCGGCTTTTACGAAGGCGCAGGGACTGTACGCTGAGCTTGGCGAAGCGCGCAGTCAGGCGATTGTCTTGCTGAACATCGGCTCGCTCTACTCAGGCGCGCGTGAGTTTGAGACCGCGCTTGGCTACTTCCGCCAGGGGCACGAAGCGTTTCCTGAGGATCCGGCTCTGGGACTTTCGGCGCACAACAATATGGGCAACGCGCTTAAAGGGCTTGGCCGCTACGCCGAAGCCGAAGCTGCGTTCGCAAAGGCACTGACCCTCGCCAAGCAGAAGCCGAGCGCGATGCTCGAGGCGCGTATTCTCACCAACATTGCCTCAGTGCAGTCGCTGGGCGGAAACGTTGCAGGCGCGCAAGAGACCGCCGCGACCGCGATGGCCATCGCCAAAGAACATGCCCCGAATTGGGCGCGCTTTATCGACGGTGTGCTGGCTCAGATCGAGCTTTCCAAGGGCAACGCGGACCAAGCGGAAACGCATCTGAACCGCGCCTTTGACGGCGAAGACCTGACCAAGACGGCCGCGCATTTTCGCGAATTCCATGAAACCGCCGTTGAGTTGTACTCGGCTCTGGGCCGCGAGGCGAAGCTTCAGCAGCACCGCGCTGCTATCGCGCGCCTCAACGCCCAGGTGGCGAAACTGCCCAAGGCCTGAATTTCTGAAAGCGCTCCGCTTCCAAGTCGGCACTCGCAAGCGTTAACCTGATCTTGCAAAATTGCATTCATAGCGAGTGCGTTGAGTTAAAACCGCGCGGCTAACGGAGTAAACTGTCCAATCGAGGCACAGTTCGGAAACAGCTTTCTGGCAGCGTACACTCAGTATCTTGGGTCGCGCCAGAAATAGAACTACGGTTGTGGGGAAATTGGGATGAAAACAGAGCGCTACAATGGTTTGGGGATCCTTGCCGCGCCAGCTTTGGCCCTACTCAGCGCGCCGGCGATTGGCGCCCCCCTCGCTCAACAAGCCGAATTTGACGCGGCTATTGGCGAGGCCAAATCTTCGATGATGGCGGACTCAGCGGCCGCCCTCGAGAGCGCCCGCAAAGCCGAAAGTTTCGTTTCAGGCGAAAGCAAGGAAGCGCAAGAGGCCCGCCTGACCGCGCAATGGCTCAAAGGCGAAGCGCTGATGCGCTTGAACCGCGCTGACGAAGCCGCCGAGACCATCAACGCTGCAATCAAAGAAATCGCGGTCAATTCCAACGGATCGAAGCTGCACGCTGACCTTCTGCGCTCGCAAGCCAACCTGCAAGTCAGCCAGGGCGACTATGGCGAAGCGCTCTCCTCGTTCCTTGGGGCGCATGAGCTGTATGAAGCGCTCGGCGAGGATCGAAGTCGAGCGATTGTCCTTCAAAACATTGGTTCGCTCTATTCCGATGCGCGCGACTACGAACGCGTGCTGGGCTACTACAAGCAAGCCAACGAAGCGTTTCCTGAAGACAAAGCGCTAACGCTTTCGGCGCGCAACAACACCGGCAACGCGCTCAAAGAGTTGGGCCGTTACGCGGCGGCAGAAGAAGAGTTCGAGGCTGCGTTAAACGTTGCCGCGAATATGGACAGCCCGCTGCTCGAAGCGCGCATTCTGACCAATATTGCCTCGGCGCAATACCTCGCCGGAAACCTCGACGCGGCCGAACTCACGATCCAGCGCGGCTTCAATATCGCTTATCAAAGCGCACCGGAATGGTTGCCATTCCTGTTTGGCGTGCGCGCGCAAATTGTGTTCGCTCGAGGCGACGCAGCGATGGCGGGTTCCTATCTCGAACGCACCTTTCAAGGCCAGGATCTTAGCTCCACCGCATCCTACTACCGCGACTTTCATGAAACCGCTTACAAGGCCTTTTCGCAAACCGGCAATTACAAAACCGCCGTCAAGCACCTTGAGGCCTTTCATCGCATCGATGGGCAAGCGAGCGAAGTCTCCTCGACCGCTAACAACGCCCTGCTCGCAGCGAGCTTTGATGCGGCCAATCGCGAACTCCGGATCGAAAAGCTCAGCCTGGAGAAGGCCGCGAACGAGGCCGAACTCAACAGCACGCAACAGCAAGTCATCATGCTCACGGCCGGTATTTTTCTGGTCGTCGCAGCCTTCCTGGCTGCGATGTTCTCGCTGCGCGCCGTTAACCGCAGCCGCAAACAGATCAAGGTGGCCAACGAAAAGCTGACCCACGTTATCCAGCACGACAGCCTGACCGAACTGTTTGCGCGCGATCATTTCCGACACTTGCTGGATAAACGGATCGATGCGAGCAAAGGGACTTCGGGCGGACCGATCCTCGCGTTTATCGATCTGGATCGCTTCAAGCAGGTCAACGACGTCTTTGGACACGCAGCGGGAGACCAACTGCTTGAACAAGTGGCGCAACGGTTCCGTTCGGCAGCGGGCGCAGAGACGGTTATCGGGCGTTTGGGCGGTGACGAATTCGCGATGGTCATGCCCGAAGGCACCTCGATGGACGACGCCGTCAAGCTCTCCGAACAGATCATTGATGGGGTGTGCGAACCCTTCTCGATCGATGGCTTCGAAATCGCAGTTGGCGCGTCAATTGGCCTTGCGCAAAACACCGATGGCGCCAACTCCAGTGTCCACATGACCAACGCCGACCTTGCGCTATACGCTGCCAAGGATCACGGACGCGGTCGCTGTGTTGTTTACGAACCGGCTATGCGTGAACGGCTTGAAGATCGTTCCAGTCTGGAAAAAGATCTCGAGGGCGCGCTTGAAAACGGTCAACTTTCGATTTGTTATCAACCGATTGTGCGGAACACAGACCGGTCGATCTTGGGCTATGAAGCGCTTATGCGGTGGAATCACCCAGAGCGCGGTATCGTCCCACCCAGCGTGTTCATTCCAGTGGCCGAAGACTGCCGACTGATTGAGCATCTGGGCGCATGGATGCTGCGCGAAGCTTGCGAAGCGGCGGCAAATTGGCCCAACGATGCCAAGCTGACCGTCAATATCTCGACGCTTCAAATGGGCGAATCGAGCTTTCTCAACACAGTCGCTCAGGCGCTCGCATCAAGCGGGCTCGCCCCCTCACGGCTGATCCTGGAACTGACGGAAAACCTGGTCCTGGAAATGGATCAGCAGCTTGAACAATTGCTGGCGAGCTTACGAAGTCTGGGTGTTTCTTTCGCTCTCGATGATTTTGGGCGCGGCTATTCCTCATTGAACTACATCGACAAAATGGACTTCTCCATGATCAAAATTGATCGTGAGTTCGTTCAATCCGCTGCGGCCGGATCGCAACGCAGCCAGGCAGTCGTGTCCGCTATCGTAGCGCTTGCGCAATCGCTTGAGATCGATGTCACCGCAGAAGGTATCGAACGCGAAGATCAGGCCAAAGCGATGGCGGAACTGGGCTGTTCTTGCTTTCAAGGCTACCATTTTGGCCGTCCAAGTGAAGTCGTGGCCAGCGACGATGGGGATACTTCCAGCAAGGCCGCTTCAAAGGCCGCCGCCTTGGCCCCAACATCGCGATTGTACCATCGGCGTAACCTGCCGGAAAATCCCTCATCCGTCCCATTTTGACCGACGAGCAAGGCACCGGTGTCGCGCGCGCCCGAAGTCTGAAAGTTCATCCGCCTTACTCAGAGTTCGGTGAGGAAGAAGTCGCGCCATGTCCAACCGCATCCTGTCCAATGGATTAGTCTTTCCGCCGCGGACTTCTTGTGGTTCGCGCCTAAATCCTATGCTTGCGGGTAAGGAGGCAGAAACAGAAAATAGTCAGCCTTAGTATTGATTTTTATGCACAAAGTCGGTTGCCTATTTCTGCAATTGTCACATAGAGTGTGGTGAACTCAATAGAATCGAAGTGCTGCGACGCCAATCCGGGTTTGCAACAATGAAGGCGCGCATCGGGGCTGATTTTATACCTCAAGGGGCGGATGCATGAATTTCTGGACTGGCTGCGGTGGCGCGGCCGTTGGGCGCACGGCAAGTAAAATCGACTCCAATCGAGACTTCAGAGAACGACTTTCCGCCATTTTGTGCGGCGGGCGAATGACCAAACATAAAGGCCAAGCGGCCTCCTACGCGCCGGAGCTTGGCGTCGTTGTTCCGCTTGATAGGGCCGCCACTGGCGTTGGCCTTGCCGCTCTTGCGGTCTCGCAATCGGTCGCGGTGAGTGTTGCGCCAGCGGCTCTTCTGATGAGCTCAACCTCCGCAATCGCGCAGCTTCCCGACGCCTGTGTTGAAGTCGCTCCGAACGAGTTCGTGTGTGCCGACATTGGAGACCCTGCAACCGACACTCAACTTATCTTCGGCGACGATGTGACCGTCGATCTCCAAGACGGCTTCGACATCGATACGGTCGTCGGTGATGGCATCACAGCCAACACGACAAACGGAATTAGCCTGGTACAAGCCATTGGCTCGGGCGGAATCTCGGCGGCGGATACCGGCATCGAGGTGATAAACTCGATCTCTGGGGCTGTCACAATCGCGGTCGCTGGACCAATTACCGCGGGGTCCAATGGCGTTGACGTAACGCAAAACGGAACCGGCGATGTAAGCATCACGACTGGCGATGTGACCAGTCTCAACACCGGCTTCGTTCCCACCGCAATCAGTGCAGCCATCACCAATCCAGGCGGTGGAGATCTCAATGTGGACACAACAGCTGGGACGGTGGCGGGCCAGTTCGGCATCCGACTGTCCAGCGGCGGTGCCGGCTCGATCATCCTGAACACCGCAGACGTTTTGACTGATTCCAATGGGATCGACGTGACTGCGTCAAACGCTGGTGGTGTTCAGATCGACACCACGGCTGGAGACGTTGTCGCGCAGTCTTCGACCGGGATTGGAATTCGCAATTACGGTCCGGGCGATGTCGTGCTGACGACAGGTAATGTCGCGCAGCTGGGCGGTGGCACCGCCATCGATATCTTTGGCCAAGCTGGCAGCGGCAGCATTACGATCGACACATCGGCCGGCACGATCGAGAGCGCCAACACCGCTCTGTTCGCGTATTCCTTCGGCACGGGCGACATCTCCGTGACAACCGGCGATGTCACCAGTTTCAGCGGCATCTTCGTGGGCGCCAGCTCGGCCAGTACGGTTGCCAATGTATCGGTCGATACGTCGGCCGGCGCTCTCGATTTCGTGAATGGTAGTCTAACGGTCCGCAATTACAGCAGTGCGGCTGAGGTAACGCGGGTTGTCACCGGATCGGTCAGCAACCGTTCGCCTTACAACAATGGTTACGGGGTCAATGTCCGCGCAGGCGGCACGGATGTGATCGTCGACACGAGCGCAGGCGCGATCTCGTCAACAGGGACAGGCGTTTATGTCCGCAACGTTGGCACGGGGTTCTTGTCGATCACGACGGCGGATGTTTCGAGCACAAGCGGCCAGTCCTATGTTGAAGGAATAAGCGCGTACAACGCGGGAACGGACCTTACCATCGATAGCAGCGCTGGCTCCGTTTCGGCACAGGGTGGGCGCGGAATTTACGCTCGCAATGCCGGGACAGGATCCCTTTCGATCGTCTCCGCTAGTGTTACCAGCGCTAACAGTGACGGCATCTACGCGCGGTCCTATGGGACGTCGCTAACGATCGATACGAGCGCTGGTGATGTGAGCGGGGCAAGATACGGGATTAGCGCAAGCAATCGGAGCTCCGGCAACCTTTCGATCACAACCGCTGACGTGAGCAGCACGGGCCTTGATGCGATCTTCGTATTTAACGAAGCGGGTGGCGATTCTCTCATTATTGATACCACTGCCGGTTCTGTAGACGGCGTGCGCAACGGAATCTTTGCATCCAATCGGGGTCGTGGGGATCTGTTCGTTTCGACGGCAGACGTGACCGCGCAATTGAACAACGGCGTTCGAGCAATTGGTACCGTGGGCTCAGGTTCGGTAACCGTCGACACATCGGCGGGGGTGGTCGCCACTCAGAGCGCAGGGGTCACTGTGAGCCACAACGGCATCGGCGATGTCACGCTTATTACCGGTGATGTGACTTCGAACGAGAGGAACGCGGTTAGCGCCTTCATTAACGGGGCTAGCGGAGATTTGGTCGTCGACACGACCGCAGGGCGGATCCAGGCTGAGCGGGAAGGGATCAACGTCAACGGCAGCGTTTCGGGCAATACGCGGATCACGACGGGGGATGTCGTCGGTCTCTCAAGTCAGGGAATTGTTGTGTTCGCCCAAGGCGACCTCCTTGTCGATACAAGCGCGGGCAGTGTTAGCGGAACGTCTGGCATTGTGGCGCTGGGGTTTGGGGCTGGCTCCATGTCATTCGTCACAGGAAATGTGGCAGGCACCGCTGGTGATGGGGTGCTCGTTTCCGCCGGACCAGACTCGGGAGATATCTCCGTCGACACCACGGCCGGGTCGGTGACCGGAGCGACCAATGCGATAGGCCTGATCAACAGGGGTGCCGGAAGCGTCACAGTGTTAACGGGCGACGTCAGTGGCGCGGCGTATAACGGCGTCTATGCCCTAAGCTATGGCCAAGACCTTGCCGTGGACACCAGCGCCGGTACGGCCACGGGAAATGGCCGCGGTGTCTTGGCTCTCAACAACGGGACGGGTGCGCTTTCCATCACCACCGCTGATGCAACGGGAACCACTGGCGACGGTGTTCTCGGTCGCATTCTAGCTGGTGGCACCGATCTTTCCATCGACACAAGCGCTGGTTCCGTCATGGCGGAAGTCGACGGTGTTGAAGCCATCAACTACGGCACTGGCTCTGTTTCAGTCGTTACCGGCGCAGTTACGGCCAGCACAGATGATGGCATTTACGCTCGCAACGAAGGCACTTCCGTGACCATCGATTCCAGCGCTGGTGCGGTCATGGCCGCGGGCCAGGGTATCGAGGTCCGCCAAAATGGTTCCGGCGATGTATCCGTGACGACGGCAGACGTCACTTCGATGAATGTCGAAGGTATCCAAGTCTTCAACTCAACGGCCAGTGGTTCGATCACCATCGACACAAGCGCTGGATCGGTTTCAGGCGTAAGGACCGGTATCGTTGCAAACAATCGGGGCACAGGCAGCACAACTGTAATTACCGGAGACGTCACCGCTCAAACCTACACCGGTGTTGCGGCTGACAACCCGTATGGCGCTGGCAAAGACCTGATTATTGACACGACCGCCGGCACAGTCAGCGCGCCTGTTGATGCCATCTTGGCGGTCAACAGGGGGACTGGGATTACTCAGATCGCCACGGGTGATCTGATCGGAACGGTGCGCCTCACTCAATACGGTTCTGACGCGTCGATCGATACGAGCGCCGGAAACGTGGATGGTCGCATCACCGTGCGAAATTACGGAAGCGGCACGACTACAATCACAACGGCTGGCGTCAGCACCAATTCCGATGACGGGATAGAAATCACCGCTCTCGAAGGGACCGGATCGGTCTCGATAGACACCACCGCCGGCGATGTCGCGGGCGGATTTTCTGGGATTGACGCGCGAAAGACCGGTGACGGCGATCTTGAGATCGCGTCGGCCAATGTGGCCGGCGGGATCTCCTATGGGATCGAGGCTCGCAAGACAGGGTTCGGATCGGACGGGTCGGTAAGCATCAACACGACGGCTGGCACTGTGACCTCCAGTCGCACCGCCATTCTGGCGCGCAACGAAGGCACGGGATCGCTGACAATCACGACGGCGAATGTCGAAACGACTGGCAACACCAGAGACGGCATCAACGCCGTCAATTACGGGACCGACCTGATCATCGACACCAGCGCGGGCACCGTTTCAAGCCCCAAGGTGCCGGGTGCGTTTTACCTCACATATGGCGTCAGGGCGACGCAATCTGGTACCGGAACGCTGGAGATCACAACCGCCGATATCGCGGCGGACGTTGCGGTCAGTGGATCGGTCTCGGTTAGTGACGCCATCGTAGACACGAGAGCCGGGACGCTTACGGGCCAGATCAACGGAATCAGTTTCAGAAACTCAGGCGCCGGTTCGGCAACGATTACAACCGCTGACATCCTGTTCGGCGAAAACATCGGCATCTTTGCAAATGGCGTCGGATCAGGTCTGACGATCGATACAAGCGCGGGTTCGATTACCGGTGGGTCCAGCGATATTCAGGTCTTCGGAAGGCAGCAGCGGCTTTTCGGAAGCTCGGGTATTACGGTGATCGGCGGCACCTATGGCGATGTCTCCATCACCACCGCGGATATCACCACACCCGGAGCGCAAGGCATCGAGGTCGATCGGGCTGGCGACAATGTGATGGTCAACACCGTGGCCGGCTCCATCTCTTCGGGCGGCAACGGTATTCGCGTTAGAGGCAGCGGCGCGGGCGCCATTTCGATCACCTCGGCCGATGTCGCGGGCAGCCTGAACGTCGGTATCTATGCGCGAGGCGACGGCACCAGTCTAACCATTGATAGCAGCGCGGGATCGGTATCAGGCGGAAACCGCGGTATCGAAGCGCGTAATGACGGATCTGGGCCGACCACGATTACCGTCAACGACGTAACCGGGCTTGCTTCAGAAGGCGTTCGGGCCCGCAACAACGCCGCGGATACGGCGATCACCGTTCAGGGTTCGTCGGGCGACGTGGTCGGCGCAACGGACGGTATCTACCTCCGCTCTGTCGGCGGTGTAATCACAGTGCAGCGGCTCGACAGCGTTACCGGGCAGGCCGGCGATGGGCTTGATCTGGCTTCGCTAGGCGGCGCTATCACTGTTAGCGACATTGGTGCGATTACCGGCGAAGGCGGGTTTGGCATTCTTGCCTTAAGCGAAGGCGGCATCACTTCGATCCAAGGCGTTGGTCTTGTCGGCGGGATTTCGGGCACAAGTGGATCTGGAATTTCAGTCGACGCCCGCGGCGGTTCAGGCGGCGATATCGATATCGGCGGCACGACAGCCATCGGCGATGTGACGGGCTCCGACGATGGTATCCTGGCCCTTAGTGATGGCTCAGGAAGTATTCTGATCGACACGAGTGCTGGCAGCGTCAGCGGCGGAAATGAGGGTGTTGACGCTCGCGCTTACGGCACGGGTTCGGTTTCGATCACCACAGCCGGAGTAAGCGCTGCGTCCTTTGACGGGATTTTGGCTCAGTCCGCCGGTGGTCAACTGTCGGTCGACAGCCGCGCCGGATCGGTCATAGGCAACCGCAACGGGATCTTTGCCATTCAGAATGGCACAGCGAGCGTTGCCGTCACGACCGGCGACGTAGCTGGAGCCTACGGCTCGGGCATCATTGTCCAAACCAACACCGTAAGTCCCAGTGTTACGATCGACAGCAGCGCCGGAACTGTGACGGGCGCGACCTACGGGATTGATGCGCGCAATTCGGTGTCGGGTGAGCTTTCGATTACCACCGCCGACGTTAGCAGCAGCGGGGCCGATGCGATCATTGCACGCAATTACGGCGCGACGGGGTCTGTGGCGATTGATTCCAGCGCTGGATCGGTTGTCGGCGCACGAAACGGGATCTTTGCCATCAATTACGGCAGTGGCGACCTGTCCGTGACGACAGCTGACGTTGCCGGGCAGACAAATCTTGGCCTTTTGGCCCAGGGGATGGCAGGCTCCGGCGCCATCGCCGTGGACACCGCTGCCGGCGACATTACCGCCGAGAACACAGCGGTCCTCGTAACGCACACAAGCGACGCGGACATCACGATCACGACAGGCGACGTCACCTCAAATTCAGGTGTCGGAATTAGCTCTTCGGTCGTTGGTCCCGCTGGCAACCTGATCGTCAACACAACGGCCGGTTCGATTGAAGCGGAAAGCAACGGGATCAACGTTGGAAACAACGGCGCCGGGCTGCTGCAAGTGACCACCGCCGACGTTACAAGCACCTCAAGCCAAGGCATCGTCGCCACCGGAAGCGGCGACGTGTTGGTTGATACAAGCGCAGGAACCGTAAGCGGTGCCGAAGGAATCGTCGCGTCTGGCGTGGGCGCTGGCTCGATCAATGTGACCACAGGCGATGTCACCGGTTCTGGCTTCGACGGCGTGCTTGTTTTTGCGGGCGCAAGCTCTGGCGACGTGGCGATCGACTCCTCCGCCGGCTCAATAGCCGGGGCTCGCAACGCCATTAACGTCAACAACACGGGCGCCGGCAGCACGTCTGTCACGACCGCTGATGTGACCGGCAACACGTATAACGGCGTCTACGCCGTGACGGTTGGCAACGGCCTTACCATTGATACGAGCGCAGGCACGGCGACGGGAACAGGACGAGCCATTCTGGCGCTAAACTACGGAACAGGTGCGCTTTCCATCACCACGGGCAATGCAACCGGTGTTATCGGCGACGGCGTGCTTGGCTTCAATCGGGACGCGAGCACTGATCTTACCATCGATACAAGCGCAGGTTCGGTCATGGCCGAGGTCGACGGCGTCGAAGCGTTCAACTACGGAACCGGATTGCTGTCCATTGTCACTGCCGATGTGACGGCCAACACCGATGACGGAATTTTCGCTCGCGGCGAAGGGATATCACTGTCCATCGACTCCAGCGCAGGTTCGGTTTCGGGCGGCGGTCAGGGTATCGAATCGCTGAATAACGGTACGGGCGCGACGACGATCACAGTCGAAGATGTCGTGGGCCTGGGTGCCGAAGGCATCCTTGCGGCAAACACCGTCGTAGGGACCTCCATTACCGTCCAAAGCTCCTCTGGAGAGGTTACAGGCGCAACGGATGGAATCAGTCTGACCGCGGCTGGCGGAGAAATCCTTGCCCAAGGCTTCGCCAGCGTCGCAGGCCAAGCGGGCGAAGCCCTTGATCTTGCAAGCGCGGGCGGCGCAATCACGGTTAGCGATATCGGATCGATCGCAGGCGCCGGAGGTTTGGGCATCCTGGCCAACAGCGAGGCAGGCGACATAACCATCGATGGGGTCGGCCTTATCGGAGGAGTGTCGAGCGACACCGGCGCGGCGATTGCCGCAATGGCGGGCGGCGGATCGATTGCGATCGGCTCAACCACCGGCGTTGGTGACACAACCGGTGCGACCACCGCAATTGTTGCTACGACCGAAGGCACCGGTGACATCGCGATCGATACCAGCGCGGGAACCGCAAGGGGCGATCAACGCGCGATCGAGGCCCAAAACCTGGGCGCTGGATCAATCGATATCGTGACGGCTGACGCGACGGGCGGCAATGACCTTGCGATCATGGCCTATGGCCTTGGCGGTGACATCACGATCAACACTTTGCTCGGCGATATCGTTGGATCCAACGCTGGAATCGCAGCGATGCAAATGGGCACCGGAGATCTTTCGATCACATCAGCCAATGTGACGGCGAGCGAAGGCAACGGCATCTACGCAACGACCGCAGCGGGCGCGGGTGCGCTTGTCATTGACACAACAGCTGGGACCACGATGGGCGGCGCAAACGGCGTCAACGCGCAGCATGAGGGATCGGGCGATCTTTCGGTCACAACCGCGCTCGCTTCGGGCGATGTCAACGGCGTTCTGACAAACCAAAACGGGGCCGGAGCGCAGATGATCAGCGTTTCGGATGCGACGGGGATGACCAACGCCGGCGTCTTTGCGACGACGACGGGTTCTAACCTCTCCATCGTTGTCACTGGTCAGGCCATCGGTCTCGAAAGCGGTGTTGACGCGCGCAATGAAGGAACCGGCGCGTTGGCGATCACGGTGGCCGATGCCATCGGAACCAACGCTGCTGGCGTCTTTGCACGCAATGGTTCCGAAGGACCGGCGGGCACTTCACTCGACATCACGACGACCGGAACCATCCAGGGCGCGGCGGGTGTTGACGCGTTCAATAACGGCACCGGCGCGCTGACGATCACCACGGCGAGTGTCACCAGTACGAGCGCCAGCGCCATAGATGCGACCAACGCGGGCACGGCGCTTACGATTGATACCACGGCGGGGACTGTAGGTGGCCAAATCGATGGCGTGGCCGCGGTCAACAACGGCTCTGGCGCGCTGACGATCACAACGGCTGAAGCGATGGGGGCGACGGGTAACGGCATCGTTGCCACGAACGCTGGCACTGCTCTGTTGATCAATACGGTCGAAGGCGCGGTCGCCGGACAGACGAACGGCATTGCGGCGACAAACAACGGTTCCGACGCCCTCTCCATCCTCGCCGCGAACGTGACCGGCATGACCGCCGATGCCATCGTGGCATCGAACACGGGAACGGACCTCTCAGTCGATACGACGGCGGGAGCTATCGCCGGTGGGGCGAACGGTGTTGCTACGACCAACACCGGTTCCGGTTCTCTTTCGATTGTCACGGCCCATGTGACCGGCGCTATGGGCGACGCTATTTCGGCGAGCAACGCGGGCACGGCGCTCTCGATTGATACATTGGCTGGCACCATTGGCGGCCAAGCGAATGGTATCGCAGCGACCAACACTGGCTCCGGCGAGTTTTCGATCGTTACGGCCGGTGTGACCGGTGTGACGGAGGACGCCATCTCAGCAGCCAATGCAGGCACGGACCTTTCAGTCGACACGACGGCGGGCGCCGTGGCTGGACAGATAAACGGCATTGCTGCGAGCAACACTGGGTCCGGAGACACCTCTCTAACCGTTGATGGTGTGGTGGGCGTCGAAGGCGCAGCCATCGTGGCCACCAACGCCGCGAGCGCGGGCGATATCGTCATCGCACTTTCGGGCACCATCATGGGGGGTGAGGCCGGCGTTGTCGCTGATAACGCGGGAGAAGGCACGACGACCGTTACCAGTTCGGGCGCTGTTATGGCGACTTCGGGCGAAGCGTTCCGCGTGACGGGTGCCAACGCGGATGTGACCAATGATGGCGCTGTCATGGGCTTCGTCACCTTTGGCGACGGAGACGATAACTTCACCAACAACGGTGAGTTTGGCGCGAGCGCGGACAGCGATTTTGGAGCGGGTGCGAACACCTTTGCCAACACCGGATTGTTTGCCGTGACGGGCGACGGTCCGGTTGCTTTCAATGGGCTCACCAGGTTTGCCAACACCGGAATGATCAGCCTGGTCGACGATCAGATCGGCAATAACCTGACCATTGCGGGCGATTTCGACGGTGCAGGCGGCTCGACTTTGGCGCTCGATTTCTCCTTCAACGATATGCAGTCCGACGTGCTTACAATTGCCGGCGCGGCCACTGGCTCAACCGAGGTTGCTCTCAACCTTTTGGGCGAGCCAGGCGCTTCGATGTTTGACGACATCCTCATCGTCGATGCAGGCGCAGGCAGCGAAGACGGCGCGTTCACCCTTGTCGGCGAGCGCCAGCAAATCGGTTTGCTGCGGTTTGAAGTCGCGTTCGACGGCGCAACGGACGACTATTTCGTCGTCTCGCTCCCAACCGACGAAGCGCTGCAGACAAGCAACTTTGCAGAAGGCGCGCGCAATTTGTGGTGGCAATCACTCGATGCGTGGTCGAACCAGTTGGCCAGCCTTCGCAATGAGAGCGGAGCGAGCGCAACGACTACCAGCAACTTGAGCGGCGAGGGAGAGAATTTTGCCCGCGTTTGGTTCACCGCCAACGCCAGCGAAATCCAGCGCGACCGGGTGGAAACTTTCACCAGCGGCCTCACTACGACAACCATCGATCTGGGTTATGATCAGGACTTCCTGGGCTTTCAGGGCGGTGTTGATTTCGGCAATGATGCGCTGCGTTACGGCGTGACTGGCGGTTATCTCGTGAGCGAATACGAATTCGCCAGCACTTCGGATCGCATCGATTACAACGTGTTCAATATCGGCGCGTATCTGACGCTCGACACCGGCGCGTTCTTTGCCAACGCCCTGATCAAATACGATACGATTGACGGCCGATTTGAAGGAGGCTCAGGTTTCCTCAATGGTGACACCGATGGTTCGACAATCGGTGCGCGCGGCGAAGTCGGGGCGCTGATCGGGGACCGCACAGGCGTTTTCCTCGAACCGGTCGCATCGTTGTCATGGATTGACGCCAGCCTGGACGATATCAGCGTGTCGCAAGGTGGGTTTGATTTCGACGAAGACAGCTCGCTGCTGGGCCGACTGGGCGCGCGCATCGGAAAGGGCTTGGGTTCAGGCAAGACGACCGGTGTGGCCTATTTCGGCGCGCACTATGTTTCCGAACTGGCGGGCGACGATGGGGTCACTTTCATCAGCAATGGCCGCGCGGAAACCTTCGGCGCACGGCCTTTCGATGACTTTATCGAAACGCGCGCAGGTATCACGATCGGCAACGAAACGTCGCCGTGGAGCGGCGGGGTCGAAGGGCACATCCTGTACGGCGATGATCTCGATGGCTTTGGCGTGAACGCCAATATTCGTTATCGCTTCTAACCACAGCAGAACAAACGCCAAGACGCAGGCGCGCGGGCACACTTTACGTGGCCGCGCTCCTGCGACATAGCGCGGCGAAACAAGGAATGGCGAGGGCCCGATGACCGGTCAAAACCAACAGATTGCGGCCAGCCAAACAAGCGCAACGCCCCCGCGTGTCGAATATTCGATTTCGGGCGGTATGCTGGCGCGCTTACAGGGGATAAACGCCTCGCTTGCGTTCACCTCGTACCAGTCCGGCTTTCTTTATATGCTTGGGCGCAACGCCGCCGGCGGTGCGCAACTGCATCAGTCGGAAATGCCCAAACCTATGGGTCTCTGGTCCGACGGGCCCGGGCGTCTTGTTATGACGGCGGGCGCTCAAGTGATTTGGTTCGAGAATGTGCTGAACGCCGAGCAGCGGATCAACCAAGTGTACGACGCGTGCTTCATGCCGCGCAAACAGCACCTCACCGGACAGCTTGACGGGCACGATGTGGGCGTGACCGCAGAGGGCGACGTTGTCTTTGTAAACACGCGCTACAATTGCCTTGCCAAATTGTCACAGACCCATTCGTTCGAACCCTTTTGGCGTCCCGCGTTCATCAGCGAGATTATTGATGAGGACCGGTGCCACCTCAATGGGCTGGCTATGCGTGAGGGCAAGCCGGCTTATGTCACGGCGGTGTCGCGTTCGAACACGATCGATGGTTGGCGCGATCGGCGCGATGACGGCGGCGTTGTGATTGACGTCGAAACAAATGAAGTTGTGTGCGAGGGGCTATCCATGCCGCACTCCCCGCGTTGGCATAATGGCCGACTGTACGTGCTAAACTCTGGTTCCGGGGAACTGGGTTACGTTGAGTTTGAGGATGGCGGAAGCAACAAGGGCGAGTTTAAGCCCATTCTCTTTTGTCCTGGATTTCTGCGAGGGCTGACCTTCCACGGCAATTTTGCTTTTGTCGGCCTGTCGCGCCCGCGTTACCAGCGATTTGAAGGCTTGGCGCTCGACAAGGCGCTCAAGGACGCGGATAGCGAACCTTGGTGCGGCGTTCAGGTGATAGATCTGGAAAAAGGCAATTGCGTCGACTGGTTCCGCATCGATGGTGACATCGGTGAATTATACGATGTTGAACTCATCGAGGGCCACACTTGCCCGATGACGGTTTCGCCCAACTCATCAGATGCCGCGACGCTGATCACTTTGGCTGATTTGTGAAAAGACCGGACTTGGCTCGACAGCGCTCTGTCTACCTTGAAACAATCGTGATCGAAAATCAGACG
This sequence comes from Pseudomonadota bacterium, assembly GCA_039814925.1. Taxonomy (GTDB): domain Bacteria; phylum Pseudomonadota; class Alphaproteobacteria; order Sphingomonadales; family Sphingomonadaceae; genus Erythrobacter. The sequence continues at coordinate 123,355 of JBCCAH010000001.1, read as the reverse complement.
GTCCGCAATCGACCCAGAAGTGGACGAATTTTGGCTACAGAGGCGGTTCGGGCGGCCGTCAATTTAGCGCATCGGTCCCAGCTGCAATGAGGGTGCTTAGCTCTGTTTGAACCACTTTACGGAACCAGACCTGAGCAGGGTCCAGATGAACTCGATTGTGCCAGGCCAGACCGAGATCGAATTCACGCGATACGAAAGGTAGCGGCCTGAGCTCTAAATCAAATTCCTTAGCCATCAAACTTGCAGCCAGAAAAGGTACACAAGCCAATATGGGGCTTTGGCGGAGTGCGAATGGGATCGTTGTGAAGCGGGAAAAGGCACTTACAATCCCGCGTTTTGCACCAAGCTCTGCCAGGGTTTCATCGATCGGACCCAAGAAGTCGCCTCGGATCGAAACGAGGATCTGCGGTATGCCTGCGAATTCTTCAACGCTGGCCAGCCGGTCGCCATCGATCTGGTCCGGATCATAGAGAGCAACAAAAGTCTCGCGCTGCAAGATCATCGCATGATGTCGTGGTTCTTGCCCACGTGTAGGCAAAGCGCTCAGACCAACGTCCACGTCGCCCTGGTCCAAGCGGTCGAAGAGGCTTCGAAAATCGATTGGCTGAACGACCAACCGAACACCCGGAGCCTCCTGCGCAAGTCGATTCAAAAGTCGGGGAACTAGAACAAACTCCAGATCGTCAGGCGCGCCTAGCACGAGGTCCATTTCGGCGGTTGCGGGCGCGAAACTCTCTGACCTTGTCGCCTCCTCTATTTGTGCAAGCGCGGGCTCGATCTCGCGCCACAGTCGGTCTGCTCTCGGAGTTGGGACCATGCCGCCGGGGTTCCGCACGAATAAGGGATCTTTCAGGACATCTCGGAGCCGCGAAAGCGCCATGCTGATCGCAGAAGGACCAAGGAACAAGCGTTGCGCCGCAGCGGTCACGCTGCCTTCGCGGTATACTGCTGTAAAAACCAGTAGGAGGTTCAGGTCGAGCTTTCTAAGTTCAATTTCGCTGAATGACTTACTCATATCAATCAATTTGAATGAATTAGTTTCAATTGTCATCTTCTTTCCATCGAAAGCGAGCCGAATTGTCGATGAGGCAGTTGGCAATCAGATGGAGTTGAACATGAAAATTGGTATCATTGGATCAGGGAACATGGGTCGGGCAGTTGGAGTTCGCCTTTCGCGCATCGGACACGAAGTGAAGTTCGGAGCACGTCGGATCGAGCAAGCGCAAGCGGCAGCCGATTTGGCCGGATCGGGCGCTTCATTCGGCTCAAATGACGACGCAGCAGAATTCGGCGAGGTACTGATCTGGACGATCCGTGCGCCCGAACCTGAGTCCGTATTCAAGGATGCTGGTGTACTGCATGGCAAGATCCTGTTGGATCTCAACAATCGCGACTACGCCAACGAAGTGAAGGGTGGCGCTTGGTTTGATAGTGCGATCGGCGAGAGGCTTCAGGCGGCTGCTCCTGCGGCAAAAGTTGTCAAAGCACTCAATACTATCGCGATGGAGGCATTTGACACTTCTCCTGAGAGGCTCAGAGCTGCGGGCGCACAAACCTTTTTTGCTGGCGATGACGCTGAGGCAAAGGCAATTGTTGCGCAGATCGTTCAAGACCTTGGTTTTGAAGCGGTCGACTTGGGCGCTGGGCCAGCAGCGATGCGCGCCACGGAAGCGTTGGGGGATGTCATTCGTCTCTTGATGATCGATGGTGCGCATGGTGGTACAGCTCACCTGACGCTCGGAAACCTTCCTTCGCCTGACCTCGAAACAATCGGTGCAAGGCAGAAGTCGGCATACCATTGATCTTCGCGGGCATATGTCACCGCCTGATCGCAATCTGGACTATTCGCATCGAGTGCTTCGCCAACAGATGCGGATAGTCCGCTCCCACCTCTCAGAAGTCGCCATATCTGCCGTCCTGCGCTCCGTCCAACAGCCGACTCAGTAGCAAAGCATTGCAGAGTTTCTCTTTGATCAAGGCGTCTCAGAGCAAAACCGTCTTTGGTTAGGGCGCAAGCACAACAGGACTGCCACCCAGTCGTTCGCGTATCCGGAAATCTCGGAAGTCTTGGGATCAAGAAGGCTGCATAGCCAGGATGCTTCAATCCAGCCGACGACGGGCATACTCTTGCCATCAAGCAGCATTCCGGAACAGGTCGAAATCATTGCTGTGTTGGTAGCGGAGGAGGGACTTGAACCCCCGACACGCGGATTATGATTCCGCTGCTCTAACCACCTGAGCTACTCCGCCCCATTAGCCAACAAAAAGGGGCATCTCGCGAGGCAAAAGCCTCAAGCGAGCGGCGCGTGTAGGGCGCTCGTGGCTTGGGGTCAACTCCTTGTGAACGCATTAGTGCGCTTTTCATCGTCAGGGCCGCTCACGACCTCGAAAAGCGCTTCGTTTGGTCAGTTCCCATGGGCCGCCTTGATAGTGGTGCAGCTCGAGCGCGGGGAACGCGAACGGGCCGTAATCAGCCTTGATCTCCACCTCGAGCTTCAAAGCGTCTTGAAGCGCCCTCGCCTGGCGTTTGGTGACCTTGTTCTGGACAGTGATATGCGGGCGTGGTTCGTAAAGATCCTGATCGGTCAACGCGCCGTGAAAGTGTTCTGCGATCATCGCGCGCAGAGTTAGGAGTTCCTCTGAAGCCAATGCGATTGCGGTGCCGGTGCCAAGATCCATAACGCCCGAAATGCACGCGGTCGGCGCGGCAAACTCGGCTGCGATACGAGGCAGGAAGTCTTTGAGCTCCTCCAGCAAAGAAGGCGCAAAGGAGTGGAACATCGTCACGTGCGCGTGCAGGTGGTTGCGCTCTGGCGGGTAGTGCGCGCGCCGGAGGCCTTCGGCCCAACCCTGAATCTCAGGTGGCAGTGCGGCGGTCAGGATGAATGGCCGCGCCATACCAGCTCACATCTCACCGCGCTCACGGCGTAGTTTGTACCACTCTTCGACGTTCGCGTTATGCTCTTCATTCGTCTCAGCGAATTTGTGCCCGCCGGTGCCATCAGCGACCATGAACAACGCGCTCGTCTGAGCCGGGTTCAGCACGGCAGCGATGCTCTCACGTCCCGGATTGGTTATAGGGCCATCGGGCAGGCCAACCTTGGTGTAGGTGTTGTAGCCATTGACCGAGGCAATTTCGGATTGTCGGATACGGCGGCCCAATGGCTTACCCTTAGTAATCGGGTAGATGATCGTCGGGTCCGCCTGGAGCAGCATGCCAGTGCGCACGCGGTTGGAGTAAAGCCCCGCCACCATGCGTCGTTCTTCGGGCTTGCCGGTTTCCTTTTCGACGATGGAGGCCAGGATCACCGCGTCTCGGATGTTGTCGACGACGGTGCTGGGACCGCGATTGGACCATTCTTCGGCCAACGCTGTGTCCATGGCGCTTTGCATTTGTTCGACCACCGATGCGCGGCTCTGACCCCGCTCATATGCGTAGGTGTTGGGCAGGATCGAACCTTCGGGTGGAACCCCGATTTCCCCGCTCAAAAGTTCGGTCGCCATCAAGCGCTCGTAGACGAGGATCGAGGGCATGCCCTCGGGGATCGTTACAAAGCGGCGAATGACATCGCCCGATTGAAAGGCGCGCAGGATCGCGGCCTGGTCCATGCCCGGCGTGAGGTTGAACTCGCCCGCCTGAATCGGATCGGATGAGCCGAACAACCGCGCGCGCATCAGGAAGCCGTCCGCGCTGGTAATCAGGCCTTCACTCTCAAGCTTGGTAGCAACCGCGCTGAGCGACGACCCCGCCGAGATTTGGAAGGGAGTGTCCTCCTCAACCGTGGCCTCGCCCAAGGCGCTGTTGGCGACGAACGCGCCGCCACCGACCATAGCGATCAGGACCACAAGGAGCAGTCCGATCCGCTTCATCTCAGTCGACCTTCTGCATGATGAGCGAGGCGTTTGTGCCTCCAAAACCAAAGCTGTTGTTCAGCACCGCGTTCACTTCGCGCCTTTTGGCCTTGAGCGGGACGAGGTCGATACCGTCGGTGCCCTCATCAGGATCGTGCAGGTTGAGAGTGGGCGGAACCACACCGTCGCGCATGGCAAGGACACAGAACACCGCCTCAACCGCGCCTGCGCCGCCCAGAAGGTGGCCAATCGCGCTTTTGGTGGAGCTCATCGAAGCGCCGCTCAGATCATTACCAAGCACGCGCTTGACCGCGGCGAGTTCGATCGTATCGGCCATCGTGCTGGTGCCGTGCGCGTTGACGTAGTCGATGTCACCGGGATTAAGGCCCGCCTTCTTCATCGCCATGCGCATGGAAAGCTCGGCGCCCTTGCCTTCGGGGTGAGGAGCGGTGACGTGGTACGCGTCGCCTGACAGACCGTATCCGGTGACCTCGGCGTAGATCTTCGCGCCGCGCGCCTTGGCGTGTTCGTATTCCTCGAGCACTAGAACGCCCGCACCCTCGCCCATGACGAAGCCTTCACGCGCCTTGTCGTAGGGTCGGCTTGCCTCGGTCGGGCGGTCGTTGAAGCTGGTGTTGAGCGCGCGCGCCTGGGCAAAGCCGGCGATGCCAAGCGGATTGACTGTGCTTTCCGCGCCGCCCGCGAGCATGATGTCGGCGTCATCCATCGCGATCATTCGCGCCGCGTCACCGATTGAGTGCGCGCCGGTTGAACAGGCCGTCACGACCGCGTGGTTCGGCCCCATAAATCCGTATTTGATCTGCACCTGCCCAGTGACCAGGTTGATCAGGCGACCATGGACAAAGTGCGGGCTAACGCGGCCCGGGCCGCGCTCATGCAGGTTGACCGATTCCTTCTCGATCCCCGGCAGACCGCCAATGCCTGCGCCGATTGAGCAACCAGTGCGCTCTTTCATGGCGTCGGTCATGTCGGTCAGACCAGCGTCTTCCAGCGCCTGCCCAGCCGCGTCGATGCCATAGACAATGAACGGATCAACTTGGCGCTGAACCTTTCCATCAACGCGTTTGTCCGGATCAAAGCCCCAAGGGTGATCGGATGGCTTCACCTCGCAAGCGATCTTACACTTTTGCGCTTCGGGATCGAATTTGGTGATGGGCCCTGCGCCGCTTTCGCCGGCGATCAGGTTCGCCCAAGAGGTTTCCACATCTCCGCCCAAGGGGGTGACGAGGCCAAGGCCAGTTACGACAACACGCCGCATGTCTTTCTCCAACACATTACAGGCCCGAAGACCCTTACGGGCTCGGGCCTGTGAAATGATCGCCCTTAAACCGGGCGCTCGACAAAAAAGCTGGCTTAGCCGGCGTTCTCGTCAATGAATTTGGTCGCGTCGCCGACAGTCGAGATCTTCTCGGCCGCGTCGTCAGGGATTTCGACGCCGAATTCTTCTTCGAACGCCATCACCAGTTCGACAATGTCGAGGCTGTCAGCGCCCAGATCATCGATGAAGCTGGCTTCTTGCGTCACCTTGTCGGCTTCGACGCCCAGGTGCTCGACTACAATTTTCTGCACGCGGTCGGCAGTATCGCTCATGTGTATCCCTCGTCCATTTTTTTGGGTGTTGAATTTCGGTAACGCCCTAGAGATCGGTTCACTTCAGCGCAAGTCAAGATAGCAACCACGCGCAAAGCGCGCTGTGGATGCCTCTACGCAAACAGGCTCTGCGTGTCCTCAAACGTTACGTCATCGCGCTGTGAAAGGCTTTCGATGATCTTGTATTTGTGCGCGGTGCCAAAGGTGATGAGCACTCTAAACCCCTGTCCTGCAAGCGTATTAAGCGCTTCGTTGATCAAGGCGTTGTGCGCAGCGTTGATCTGCGTCCAGCCGCCCGCCCCTAGATCCGCGTCAAAATTGCGCGCGTAGGGTTCGCGCGATTTGGCCACCAATCGGTCAAATTCTGGCGTGTGAATAAAGTGGGGATCATCGGATTTTCCTCGCACTTTTTGCGCAAATTCGCGGCGAGCGGCACGGTGTTCAGCCCATTGCGCGGCGCGCGCCGGGTCTTTTTCGATGGCTGTAAGAGCCCGGCCGCGGTCTCTCGCAATACTCGGCGTCCATGCCGCCGTGCCCAGCACCCGCCAGTTTTGCGCCCCTGCAAGCGGGATGATCACATCGGTGTACTCCGGGAAGACATTCGTGCGCGGTTCGTCAACGGCACCGGTGGCTTCAAAACTCTCGAACGCTTTCGCCACTCGCTCTGGCGGGATCTCGGCGAGGATCACGTCAGGGTTGGCGCGACGGATCGCGGCTTCCAGTGCGTCCAATGAATACAGCTCGCTGTTGCGATGACGCGAATGGATGGTCCCCATGACATGCACGCGAGTAAGCGCGGAATTCGTGCCTGGCCCTTTTGGGGAAGGTTCACCGCATGCCGCCAAGGCCGGCACGCCTGCCGAAGCAACAAGGCTGATTTTCAGAACGTGGCGGCGGGCAAGCAAGCGCATATTTCCTCTTTCGCGTCGAGCCTTACTGCGGTTACGGCGACTTCGCGTTCCATTTCCTTGTTCGAGAACACTATGCTCACCGTCTACAGCGAAAATCAAACCGCCCACGCCCCCTTACGCGAACTCAACAACGGCGAATGGATGGACTTCGCCGAAAGCCCGGCACGGCTGGGTTCAATCCTCGACAAAGTGCCCAAAGTCATCGCGCCAAAGGATCATGGGATAAAACCAATCCTCGCCGTTCACGATGGGGGCTATGTGGAATTCCTGCAAAACGCCCACAAGGAATGGCTCGAACAGGGACGCGAGGGCGACGCCATTGGATACGCGTTCCCGGTGCGTGGACGGCGCCCGCTGCAGCACGATCGGATCGACGCAAGACTTGGCCAATACGGTTTTGACGCGGCCTCTCCGATCGCGGCGGGAACCTATCAATCGGCGTATTGGGCTGCGCAATCGGCGCTGAGCGGGTTGGACGCGATCATCGCTGGTAAGACCCAACAGGCCTTCGCGCTGTGCCGCCCGCCGGGCCACCATTCGGGAGCGGACTATTTTGGAGGTTATTGCTACCTCAACAACGCAGCCATCGCCACGCGCGCCGCCGAAGCGGCGGGTCTTGGCCCGGTCGCCATCCTCGATGTGGACTATCACCACGGCAACGGCACGCAGGACATCTTCTACGCGGATGGCGGTGTCTTCTTCGCATCGATCCACGCCGATCCGAAAAGCGACTACCCCTATTTCTGGGGGCACGCGGATGAGAAAGGCGAAGGCAAAGGCGAAGACGCGACCTTCAACCAACCCTTGCCGCGCGGCACCACTTGGGAAACCTATGCCCCCGCCCTCGACAAAGCGTTGGCGCGCATCACGGCGTTCGGCGCGAAGGCGCTGATTGTCAGCTACGGCGCGGATACGTTTGAGCAGGATCCGATCTCAGAATTCAAGCTGACGACGCAGGACATGCACCGCATCGGTGCGGCCATCGCTACGCTCGACCTCCCCACCCTCACGGTGATGGAAGGCGGCTATCGCATCGACGCGTTGGGCCGCAATGTCGAAGCCTATCTGGCGGGGCTCGAAGCGGGCTAGAAGGTTACTCTGGCACGCTCTCATCAGGCGCGCGCGCCGCTTCGCGCGCGACGATCTGAATCGCGGCGCGTTCACGGCTGACGATCCGGCTAAGGCCTTGCGTGGGCGAACCACGCCCGGGGCTGACCTCCAGCGCGCGGGTGTAATACCCCTTGGCCTCGTCCAACTCGCCCGCCGCCTCGTGGCATAGGCCAATGTTGAACAGCACTGAGACCTGCGTCGGATTGCGCTCCTCAAGGCTGGCAAAGCCGTCGCACGAGGCCGCCTGATCGCTCTTGGTCAGCCGCACCGCGTCGCGAAACGCATCGCGATCCCCGCGCGCCAGATCCTTGCGGCTTTCCATGATCCGGATGCTTTCGGACCGCTTGATCGGAGCCAGGTCCAGCCGGATGTTCTGCGCCATCTCATCGATCAGCGCGTCACTGATATCGAACGCGGAGGGGATCACGTTGTCGTTTCGACAAAAGCGCACGCGTTGAGACAGCGCCTCATTGTTCATATAAAGCTGCTGGCCCGCATCATCCGTCAACAACAGGCGCGGCATAAGCTGGACGGTCATCTCGCGACAGGGAATCGGGAACTCCTCGCGCCGGACACACCGGTCCTTATCGTCACGCTCAACGCATTCGGAGCGCATGCGCGGATCGAGCTGGCGTTCGATGATGTCGGCGCGCACCACCCCGCTCAGGATGGCATCGGGTGCAATGGCGCTTCGCACGCTCTCCTGATCGCCTATCGTGACGGTGCCGCCGGTCATTGGCGCATCAGCGCGCAGCACGCGGTAATAGAGCAAACCATCGAGCGCCGCCGAGCCCAGCGTGACCTGGATCGCAATCTCGGCATCGGGACCAATCTCGCCCTGCAACGTGTCGATAACGATGGTCTCGATGTCGCCCGGCAGATCGATATTGGCGGCGTAGACTGCCTCGATATCGAGCGTTTCGGCGTGAGCCGCCGGAGCGATGGCGAGCGCGGCTGCGAGCCCCGCGCCGATGCGTGTGAGATTGCGTAAAGCCACGGCGACACCCTCCTCCCGGTTGCCTAAGGAACCCGATTGGCAAGGTGCCACTTTAGGACCGGTGAAGAAAGGCGTTTCCGCGCGCTTCGGAAAGCAGCAGGCCCCTACTGGCCTTCTTGCGCCTTCGGTTTTTGGGGCGGCTCAACCACGCGCAGGTGCAGTTCGCGAAGTTGAGCGGGCTCTGGCTTGGACGGGGCGCCCATCAGGAGGTCTTCGGCCTTCTGGTTCATCGGGAACAGCGTCACTTCACGCAGGTTCTTCGCGCCGCACAGCAGCATGACGATGCGATCCACCCCGGCGGCCATCCCGCCGTGGGGGGGCGCGCCATACTGGAACGCGCGGTACATGCCGCCAAATTCGCGCTCGACGTCCTCTTGGCTGAGACCGACGATTTCGAAGGCCTTCACCATCGTTTCCGGCTTGTGGTTACGGATCGAGCCTGAGGCCAATTCGTAGCCGTTGCAGACCAAATCATACTGGTAGGCCGTGATCTCAAGCGGATCGGTGCTTTCGAGCGCTTCCAGCTCACCTTGCGGCATAGAAAACGGGTTGTGGCTGAAATCGACCTTCTTCGCGTCTTCGTCATATTCGTAGAACGGGAAATCGATGATCCAGCAAAAATCGAAGCGATCTTCGTCGATCAGTTCAAGCTGTTCGCCAACCTCAATGCGCGCCGCGCCCGCCAGCTTGGCCGCGTCCGATGCCTTGCCCGCGGCAAAGAAAAGGCCGTCATTCTCGCCCAGCCCCAGCTCGGCGTAGAGTTCGGCCATACGCTCTGGACCGTGGTTCTTGGCGATCGGGCCACCAAATTCGCCGCCCTTGCGGGTGACATAGCCAAGGCCAGCGTAGCCTTCCTTGCGCGCCCAGTTGTTCATGTCGTCGAAGAATTTGCGGCTCTTCTCATGTGTGCTGGGCGCCGGGACCACGCGGACAACGCCGCCGCCGCCAACGATTTTTTCAAACAGGCCAAAGCCCGATTTTTCGAAGTGATGCGTCACGTCCGAGATGATCAGTGGGTTGCGCAGATCTGGCTTGTCGGTGCCGTATTTCATCATCGCTTCGGCGTAGGGGATGCGCGGGAACTCGCCCGCCTTGGTCACAGGCTTGCCTTCGGCGAACGCTTCGAACACGCCCGCCATCACCGGCTCCATCGTGTCCCACACTTCTTCTTGGGTAACGAAGCTCATCTCCAGATCGAGCTGGTAGAATTCGCCCGGCAGACGGTCAGCGCGCGGGTCTTCGTCGCGGAAGCACGGCGCGATCTGGAAATAGCGGTCAAAGCCCGCCACCATCAGCAATTGCTTGTACTGCTGCGGCGCCTGCGGAAGCGCGTAGAACTGACCCGCGTGAAGGCGTGAGGGCACCAGGAAGTCGCGCGCGCCTTCGGGGCTGGATGCCGTCAGGATCGGGGTCGAAAACTCGTTGAAGCCGGCGGTGTTCATCCGCTCGCGAATGTCAGCGACGATCTTGGTGCGCGTCATCAGGTTTTTGTGCAGCGTCTCACGCCGCAGATCGAGGAAGCGATATTTGAGGCGCGTGTCCTCCGGATAGGGCTGTTCATCAGCCACCGGAAGCGGCAGTTCATCCGAAGCGCTTTGCACCTTGATCGAACGCGCGAACACTTCGATCTCGCCGGTTTCCAGTTTGGGGTTCACTGTGTCGGCTGAACGCGCCTTCACTTCGCCCTCGATCGTCACAACGCTTTCCGCGCGCAGGCGGTCCAGCACGGGCAGCGCGGGCGAGTCGACGTCCGCCACAACCTGCGTGATGCCATAGTGATCGCGCAGATCGATAAACAACACGCCGCCGAAATCGCGCTTGCGGTGCAACCAGCCCGACAAACGGACGGTTTCGCCGACATGCGCAGCGGAAAGCTGGGCACAAGTGTGACTACGGTAAAGGTGCATCTAAACTCTTGTCCTGTTCGAGGGTATGACGCTAAGGGCGCGCCAGCCACTAAGAGGCCACATAAAGGCCTTTGAAAGATGGGCGGGCTAACAGGGCAAGGCTACCCTTTTGTCAAGGGCGCTTCGCCAAGGGAAGAGGCGGCGCTTCGAATCCATCGAGGCACTGGGAAAGACCCCGAGAGCGGCACTCCGCTCGCATAAACGAATACGAGTACAATGAAGATACACGATCTTATCACCACCTCCGACGCGCTCGCCGACCTGTGCGAGCGGCTGGCGAAATCCGAATTCGTCACTGTCGACACCGAATTCATGCGCGAAAACACCTATTGGCCGGAACTGTGCCTGGTGCAGATCGCCAACACCGAAGAAGCCGCCGCAATTGATCCGCTGGCCGATGGTCTGGACATGACCCCGCTTCTTGACCTGCTGACCGAAAATGAAGACGTGCTCAAAGTCTTCCACGCGGGCGGACAGGACGTTGAAATTATCGTCAACATGACGGGCAAAACGCCCAGCCCCGTTTTCGACACGCAGATCGCGATGATGGCGATCAGCCAATCCGAGCAGATCGGCTACGCCAATCTGGTGGAAACCTGGCTCAACCTGACCATCGATAAAGGCGCGCGCTTCACCGATTGGAGCCGCCGTCCACTGACCGAACGGCAGATCGAATACGCGATTGGCGATGTGACGCACCTGTCAAAGATCTTCCCCAAAATCCTCAAAAAACTGATCAAGACCGGTCGCGGAGCTTGGCTTGATGCGGAGATGGAGAAGCTCGCCGACGCTTCGAAATACATCATTGACCCTGATACGTCTTGGAAACGCATCCGTTCGCCGGGACGCAACCCGCAAGTGTTGGGTCGGCTCAAGGCGCTAGCCGGTTGGCGCGAGGACGAAGCGCAGCACAAAAACATCCCGCGCGGACGGATCATGCGCGACGAAACGCTGGCCGATATTGCCAGCCACCCGCCGAAGAAACAGGCGGACCTCGCTAAAGTGCGCGGGCTTTCCAGCGCCTGGAGAGACAACGACATAGGCAAGCGCATGATGAAAATCATCGCCGACGCCGAACCGTTGCCCAAGTCGGAAATGCCCGAGAAGATGAAGCGCGGGGCGCCGCTGGGTAAGGAAGGGGCGTTGGTGGCAGACTTGCTCAAGCTGCTCCTCAAGATCCGCGCGCGCGAAATTGATGTCGCCGCGCGCCTTTTGACGCGCGCTGATGAGATGGAAGCGCTCGCCGCGGGCGTGCGCGATCTGAAGGTTCTTAAAGGCTGGCGCTACGATGTGTTCGGCAAGGACGCGCTGGAGCTGGTCGAAGGCAAGCTCGCCTTCGCGGTCCAGAACGGCAAGCTCGCCATGGCGCATATCGATGATATGCATTCAGGGATGGAAGACGCGCTGGCGGCGGAGTAAGGTCGCCGAATGTCGACCTACCTCCCCACAATCAAGCAGTTGCAATATCTCGTTGCTCTGCACGAAACGAAGCATTTTGGCCGCGCGGCGGACGCCAGTTTTGTGTCTCAATCGACCCTTTCTGCCGGCATCCGCGAGCTGGAATCGCTTCTGGGCGTGACGCTGGTCGAGCGGTCTCGTCGCGTGGTGCGATTTACCTCTTTGGGTGAACAGGTGGTGGCCAAGGCGAACCGCCTTCTGCGCGAGGCGGAGGAGCTTTCCGATCTGGTGCAGGCGGCTGGCAAACCGCTTTCAGGTCAGCTGCGCATGAGTGTGATCCCGACCATCGCGCCCTTCGTTCTGCCGCGCCTGCTGCCGCGCCTCAAGAAAGAGCGCCCCGATCTGCAATTGATGCTGCGCGAAGAAACCAGCCAGGACGCCATCGAAAGCCTGCAACACGGCCGCAGCGATTGCGTGCTGCTCGCCCTGCCTTTTGACACCGGCGATGTGGAGTTTGAGCACATCTCGGATGATCGGCTGTTCGTCGCCTTTCCAAAAGACGATCCGCGCGATCCGCCCGCATCCATCACTCCCGATATGATCGATCAAGGGCGCCTGCTGTTGCTTGAAGACGGTCACTGCCTGCGCGACCACGCGCTGGCCGCGTGCAACCGCTCCGAACTGCGCGCCAGCGCCGCTATGATCGGCACTTCGCTGCACACGCTGGTGCAGATGGTGAATAACGATCTGGGCCTCACGATGCTGCCCGAAATGGCGATTGACGCGGGTATTTTGACCGGCACTGACGTCGTCGCGCGCCCCGTCAAAAGCGACACCGCAAAACGAGAAATCGCGTTGGTGTGGCGCAAGAATTCCCCGCGAGAGGCGGATTTTCGATTGCTCGCCGAAGAACTGCGGGCGGGTTAGGCTTAACCAATACAAAAAGGGCGGACCATCACTGGCCCGCCCTTCTCAATCAATTTCATAGGGGTTGAAGGCCCTACTGCGCTTCCACGCTTTTGCTGACCAGCACGTTCACCGCCACGCGGCGATTTTGCGCGCGGCCTTCGCGTGTGGAGTTGTCAGCCGTGGGATCGGAGTCCGCAAAGCCTGAAGGCGCGAGCATGCGCCAGGGTTTCCAACCGCATTGCTGTTGCAGATAGTTGACCACGCGGCCCGCGCGCTTTTCGCTAAGGGCCTGGTTCACTTCATAGCTGCCCGTCGAATCGGTGTAGCCAACCACCAGAAGCAGCGCGTTGTCGTTCGATTCAGCCGTTTGCGCCGCATCACAAAGCTCACGACGAGCAACGGGTGAAAGGCTGTACTTACCCGTGTCAAAATACACGTTAGTCGTGCCACGCACGTTGTACTTGTCGATATCGCCGAACCGGCCCCGCAAAGCTTCCGCGGCGGCGGCGTTGCGCATCGTGGCGGCGGTGTTTTCCACGATCTTCGCGCCTTGCTGAGCAAATTTCTGCTGCGTACCGCTCTGAATCATTTGCGCGGTTTTGAGGTCGCGCGCTTTGAGACGAACTTTGCTCGCCACAAGGCTGCCGCCCCATTCGACGGTTTCGACTTTGATGGGAATGCCATTCAACAATTGCGCCATTCCCAATTCGTCGCGTGAAAGGCCCAGAAAGCCGCCGCTCGCCTTGATCTCGGTGCCTTCACCAATCGTGACCATGGTGGCGAGACCGTCGGCCTGCGTCACTTCGACACGATTGCCAGCACGCGCTGAGACAAAGCCTTCAAGCTCAGGCCCAGCCGGATAAGCTGAAAGATCGGCTGGCGGTGTTCCGGTGACGAGCACGCCGTCTTCGTTGTAGCTTTCAACAGCTTCAACCGGGATCGGTTGAGCCTGCGCGGCCACCACCGAAGCGGTGCCCAATGCGGCCATCGCGCCAACGGCGATAGTGCCTGTGAAAAGCGGGCGGTGTAAAATCGCGCGCATACGAATCTCCTTAATTCTTATTCTTTGTATCCGCGCCTCAAATGTCGTCCCAGACGCGGGTGGACCCTGTTGTTTTGGTAAGAAGGTGACGCTCTCTGGCGCACAAACCTGTCAATCGAGTGAACGGTCAAGCTTTGCGTGGTTGGGAACCGGTTTAGCGGAGACGTAGTGGCGGCAAGGCGTTCTAGAACGGAGTCAGCTCATCCCATTTTGTCGGCTTAATCCATGTGTTTTAAACCCACACGAAGGTAATCCCAACCCGTAATGCAGGTCAGGATCGCCGCCGTCCACAGCGTCGTAAGGCCCACGACATGCGCCCAGCTTTCCGCAACGGTCTTGCACTGATTGCCCAGTTCCTGACAGGGCTGCCCGTGCAGCGCCCCGCCTCCGATCAACGCTCCCAACGCGATCAGCTGGAACGTCGTCTTCCATTTGGCGAGCTTGGATACGGGCACCGACACCTGGATCCCACCCAGAAATTCGCGCAGGCCCGAAACCGCGATTTCGCGCATCAGAATGATGAGCCCGGCAATAACGTGGAAATCCCCCACATAGGGGCCTCGCAGGTAACCCTGCGCGGTGAGCACCAAGATGACCGTGGCCACCATGATCTTGTCGGCGATCGGATCGAGAAAGATGCCAAGCTTCGACACCGTCCCCTGCGCGCGGGCCAGATAGCCATCGAAAAAGTCGGTGATCCCGATCAGGCAATAAAGAACAAAGCCGATCGCATAACCTGTCGCCCAATGCGGCCACCACAGGAAGAATCCCAGCAGCGGCAGCGCGACAATACGGCTCAGCGTCAGGATGTTTGGCAGCGTCAACATCTTGATTTAATCCCCTAGCGTCCCCGCCGCGTGCGCAAAAGAGCCTGCTCCTCACTTGCGCAATAAAGCGTGTACAATCGGAACACAGCGCCCCTTTGGCGCGTGATAGGTTAACGTCAAGGCTTGTTCGTGCGCTCAGGCACGCTATTTGAGCGATGGACAGCCGTGAAGGCTGTCTGACAAAGCATCATGACGACCTCAACGCACCTTATGCGCCAAAAGCGCTTTCTGCCTCTGATGGTCACGCAGTTCTTCAACGCCTTTAACGACAATCTGTTCAAGACCGCGCTGGTCCTGTTTGTTGTCTATTCGGTCTATTCCGATGAGGCGAAGGAAAGCGTGTTCAGCGCGCTGGCCACCGGCATTTTCATCCTGCCCTTCGTGATCCTATCTGCATTGGCCGGGCAATTGGCCGACACCAACGACAAGGCGATGATCATCCGCCGCGTCAAACTGTTCGAGATATTCTGGGCCTCTCTGGGCGCCGTCGGTCTTTTTATGGCGTGGCAAGGGATCATGGTGCACACCGTGGCTATCCCGCTGTTGTTGTTCGTGGTGTTTCTTGCCGCCGCGCAATCGACGTTTCTGGCGCCGATCAAATATTCGATCCTGCCGCAGCATCTTGAAAAAGATGAAGTTCTACCGGGCACCGGCCTGGTTGAAGCGGGAACCTATATTGCGATCCTTACGGGCACGATCCTCGCCGGTTTCATCAGTGTTGAGCACGCGATCATCGGCATCGTGGTGACATCGATCATCGGGTATCTCGTCAGCCGGTGGGTGCCCGACGCGCCGCCGCAGGGCGACCACGAGATGCATTACCCGCTGCTCGAACCCTTTGCGAAAAAGACGAAGAACAAGGCGCTGCGCTGGCTGGGCTACGTACCGGTAGCCGTTGCGGATCAGGTCGTGATGAGCTGGCGACTGGTCTTCGACACCAAATCCAATCGAGAGATCTGGTACGCGATCCTTGCGATCAGCTTCTTCTGGACGATAGGCGCGGTGCTGTTCATCCAGTTCCCGCCGCTCGCCAAGAACCAGCTTCAGGCGTCGAAAGAGGTCGCGAGCTTCTTTCTGGTCATGTTCTCGATCGGCATCGCAATAGGATCAGTCGGCATTAACGCCCTGCTTAAAGGCGAGGTATCGGCGCGTTATTCGCCGCTATCGGTCGTCGTTATGGCAGGCTTTGTTATCGGGTTTTATCTCGTTTGCCGCGCATGGCCAGCGCACGACACCGCTGACCTTTTGCCTATTCGAAGCTGGCTACTCGAACCTCTCGCAATCCCTCTGTCCCTCATGCTGCTTGGCATCGCGACGGCGGGCGGCTTCTTTGTCGTACCACTTTACGCGTTCCTCACCACGCGCTGTGAGCATGATGCCGCCAGCCGAACGATCGCGGCCAACAACATCGTCAACTCGCTGGCGATGGTGGTTGGATCCGTAATCGCGGTGGCGCTGACACTGGTTGGGATACCAACGGCTGAACAGCTGCTGCTTGCTGCGGTCATGTGCGTGGGTTCGGCGTGGTTGGGATGGAAACTCTATTCCGCCGAGAAGGAAGCTCGGGAAAACGCCGCGTTCAAGGCGGCGAATGACACAAACGAGGAAGCTCGGGCCGAAGCGGCCGAATAGCCCGTTCCGTCATACGTCGAGCGAGCAGCAGGCTCGCCCGACCGCTCAAACGATAAACGCGAGAATCGCAGCGGTCGCTGCGACATAAACGCTGGCAAAGCCGCGCGCGTCGTCCATCGTCAGACGCCAAAGGCTCTCAGCCGGAATGTCATGAATCTCGCGCTTCACATGCGGCGGAAGGCTTGCGCGGAACGGGTGGCGAGCGCTTTCGTCGGTAAGGACCAGATTGCGACGGCTCATTCTTATGTTCTCCCCAAAGGTGTTGGGGAGGCGTTAACACTTTCTTAACCTATGACGAGCGCGCGCTTACCCGCTGTCGCACGGCGGGACAGTTAGGCCAGTGATAACCAGTTTTGCTAATGAGGCGTTAACCAAACAGCCTGCGCAAGGCATTCGCGGTGTTGACCTAACCCTCAGACATAGAACAGATAATCTGCCATTCCTTTGGCGTGATCTTCGCCACCGACAGACGCGACAGGCGCACCAATTCGCAGTCGGCCAGTTCTGGTGTCGCCTTGATCTGCTTGAGAGTGACGGGTTTATCAAATTTGCGCTTGGGCTTGATTTTGACCGCCGCCCACTTTCCGGTCTCATCCGTCGGATCGAGGATACCTTCGACGCTGATCGTCACGATCCCGACAATCTCCAAACCCTCTCGCGAATGATAGAAGAACGCCTCGTCGCCGACTTTCATGGCCTTAAGATTAAGCTTCGCGGTGTGGTTGCGCACACCGTCCCATGTGCCCTCTTGCTCGGCGACGAGATCGTCCCAGCCATATTTGAACGGCTCGGACTTCATCAGCCAATAGCTTTTGGACGCATCGGACATCGATTGAGGCTCCTCGAAAACGTGATCGGGTCTTCATGCCGTAGCTGCCGCTGGATCGAGCGACCAGCCAATCTTGACCGGACCTCTACCGACTCGGTTGGCCTGATGCCCGCCAATTAACCGGATTTTCACGTAAATTTACGATCAAGCCGTAAGGGCATTTACGAAGATCGGGAAGAGGCAATGGCATCCGCCATGCAGGACCACGAACTGACACAAATCGAAACGGGCGGAGATATCGTGGCTACCGATGGGACCAAGCGAAAGGCTGAACGCGATTTGGTGGCGCTTGGCATCGCGTTTGGCGCGATCTGTTTGTTTGTCGCGACGGGCGGTTCCGTGCTGCCCGGCGTCTTCCGATCGATCGTCTATGGCGACGCGTCGCCCAGCAACCTCTTGGCCAGCGCTTTGCTCCTCAACATCGCTCTCGTGGTGTTCAGTTGGCGCCGCTATCGGCAATTGCGCGAAGAGATCGCCTTTCGAGAAGAAGCCGAGCAGCACATGCGCACGCTCGCGCGCATTGATCCCTTGACCGGGTGCCTGAACCGGCGCGCGATGGCCGAACAATCCGAAGCGATGCGTCGCAACGCCAACGCGCAGGGTCTCGCCCTCGCCTATGTGATGATCGATGCGGACAACTTTAAGCAGATCAACGATATGTACGGGCACTCGACCGGAGACGCGGTGCTGGTGGAGTTTACCAAGCGGCTGAAGGAAATCTTGCCAAAAGACGCGTGCCTAGCCCGATTAGGCGGCGATGAGTTTGCATTCACCACTCACTATGACCCCGTGCACCCAGAACGCATCGAAGATATCGTCGTCCGTCTTTATGAACGCATGGCCCAGTCGGTTGTCACTGATGACGTGTGCGTCGAAGTCGCCGTATCAATTGGCATCGCGACCAATTACAGTGACCATGGTCCAAGCCCGCTGATCACTGACGCCAATGCGTTGATGCAATACGCGGACATCGCGATGTATCACGCCAAAAAACAGGGCAAAAACCGGTTCTTCTGGTTCGAAGACAGCATGGAAAGCGAACTGCGCTTCCGCAACGAATTGGAAGCCGGCATTCGTCGCGGCATAGCCAATCGCGAATTTGTTCCCTTCTACGAACAACAGATCAATATCGAGACCGGCGAGATAGTCGGGTTCGAAATGTTAGCGCGCTGGCGCTCTCCGCAGCTCGGCTTAGTAAGCCCGGATATCTTCATCCCGATCGCCGAAGACATTGGCGTGATCGCCGAAATGAGCGATCAGCTGATGGAGCAGGCTTTCGCCGATGCGCGCGAATGGTCGGATTCAATCTCCTTGTCGATCAACATCTCACCGGTGCAGATGCGCGATCCTTGGTTTGCCCAAAAGCTGCTTAAACGGCTGGTGGCAGCCAATTTCCCGCCTCAACGGTTGGAGATCGAAATCACCGAGAGCTGCCTGCACGACAATCTCGATACCGTGCGAACCATGATTGTCTCGCTGCGAAATCAGGGCGTTCGGGTGAGCCTCGACGATTTTGGAACCGGCTATTCAAGCCTTGCGCAGCTAAAATCACTTCCCTTCGATAGGCTCAAGATTGACCGCAGTTTCATAAGTGAGCTTAGCGAGACTGAAGGCGAGTCCCGCATTGTCGACGCCATCGTTTTGCTTGGTCGTGGTTTGGATCTACCGATCACGGCCGAAGGGATCGAAGACGAGCAGATCTTGATGGCGCTCCAAAAGATGGGCGACATCAAGGGGCAAGGTTACCTCTATGGTCGGCCCGAACCGGCCCAGGATGTGCGACAGCGGTTGGAGATGCACGGCCTTTTGAGCGCTCCCAACTTCCTCTCCCAAGACCCGCGGCCAAACACCAAACGCGATCGGGTTCGCCTCGATGATCGCGACGATGGCGAACGTTTGCGCCAGCTTGGTGGTTCACGCGGCTGATCGTAGCGACGGAACGCCAGCCGACTTCAATCCCACGATCTCTTTACGCCAAGCCCCCGGGTGCATAGATGCGCCCTCACGATGCGCGTTCCCTTCATCAAGATGCACGGCCTTGGAAACGACTTTATCGTCCTGGATGGGCGAGCCACCGCCCTGCCCGCGATGACGTCACAAGCCGCAAAGCGCCTTGCCGATCGCCGCGAAGGGATTGGGTGCGATCAACTCATTATCCTTGAGCCCAGCGACGCTGCCGATTTCCGAATGCGCATCTTCAATTCCGGCGGCGGTGAGGTGGAAGCGTGCGGCAACGCCAGCCGCGCGGTGGCGTTGTTGCACGGTGCACCGGCCAAGGTTCACACCGATGGCGGCGTGATCGCGCTTGAACCCTCGGAAGGCGGAGCCAGCGTGGATATGGGTGCGCCCCGTTTTGACTGGGACGCTATCCCCCTCGCCTATCCCATGGACACCGCCGCCATGCCGGTCGGATGGGAGGATCTCGAAGGCCCGATGGCGGTCAATGTCGGCAACCCGCACGCGATCTTCTTTGTCGAAGACGCGGCGGCGGTCGATCTGGAGCGGGTTGGCCCAGTCATCGAAACCGACCCGGTCTTTCCCGAAGGCGTGAACGTGAACGTAGCCAGCGTCGTTGGCGATAATCATCTGACCCTAAGGGTCTGGGAACGCGGCGCGGGTCTGACGCGCGCGTGCGGCACGGGCGCCTGCGCCACAGGCGTCGCCGCCATTGCCAAAGGACTGGTGCAAAGCCCCGTCACGGTCAGCTTGCCCGGCGGTGATCTGGAGATTGCTTGGCCCAAGAACGGGGAACGTGGCGGAACAATCCGCATGACCGGGCCAGCGACCGAAGCGTTTCGCGGTGAGTTTGAGTGGGACGACTACGCATGAGCGTCCCCACACCCGAAGTCATCAGTCTGGGCTGCCGCCTCAACATCGCCGAAAGCGAGCGGATGAAGGGCATGCTGGCCGATGCGGGCGATGTCGTGGTGGTCAATTCCTGCGCCGTCACCTCCGAAGCGGTGCGGCAAACCCGTCAGGCGATCCGCCGCGCGCGCCGCGACCGGCCCGAGGCGCGCCTGATCGTCACCGGCTGCGCCGCCGATATTGAGCGCGACGCCATCGCTGATATGCCCGAGGTTGACGGGATCGTGGCCAACACCGCCAAGCTGGACCCGCGCGCGTGGAATGCGCCCGTGCCCGAAGCCCCGCTGCCGCCGACACGCACCCGCGCTTTCGTCGGCGTGCAGAACGGCTGCGACCATTCCTGCACCTTCTGCGTCATCACTCAAGGGCGCGGGGTGAGCCGGTCTTTGAGCGTTTCTGAGGCGCTCAAGCAGGTGGAAACGCATTTGGTCGAAGGCGCGCGCGAAGTCGTGCTAACCGGCGTTGATCTGACCAGCTGGGGACAGGATTTTGAGACACAAGCCGGCCTGGGCACTTTGGTCACGGCCATCCTCGCCGAGTTTCCCAGCCTTGATCGCCTGCGTCTTTCATCCGTCGATGGGATCGAGATTGACGAGGCGCTGTTCGATCTGATCGCGCACGAAGAGCGATTGATGCCGCACCTGCATCTCTCGCTGCAACACGGGCACGATCTGATCCTCAAACGCATGAAACGCCGCCACAGCCGCGCCGACGCGGTTGAGCTGGTCGCGCGCCTCAAAGCCGCTCGGCCTGAGATCGCGATTGGCGCGGATTTGATCGCGGGTTTCCCGACCGAAAGCGAAGAACACCACGCCGCCAACCTTTCGATCATCGACACGCTCGACATCGTTCACGGACATATCTTCCCCTATTCGCCGCGCCCCGGCACGCCCGCCGCGCGCATGCCACAACTGGATCGCGGTGTGATCAAGGCACGCGCCTCTCAGCTGCGCTCTGCCGTCGCCGCCCGCCGCGCTGACTGGCTTGCCGGATTTGTGGGCGAAACGCATCGCGTCCTCGCCGAACGCGACGGCACCGGCTATGCGCCCTCCTACGCGCGGGTTGCGCTGCCCGAAGGGACACCGGCGGGCGCCATCGTCGATGTGACGGTGCGCGAAGTGGACGGAGGCCTATTGCGTTGAGTGATTCTGGGAGCGAGACACAATCGAGCTGGAGCGACCGCCTGCTGGGCGGCTTTCGCAAGACCTCTGAACGCCTGTCTGACAACCTCGCCGGGCTGGCGGGCGGCGGCAAACTGTCCGATGCGACGCTGGACGATATCGAAGACGCGCTGATCATCTCGGACCTTGGCCCCAAAGCGGCCGCGCGCATCCGCGACAAGCTTGGCGAAAAACGCTTTGGCGACGCGATCACGCAGGACGAGTTGAAACTCGCCGTGGCTGACGAGATCGCCGAAATCCTTCGCCCGGTGGCCAAGCCGCTTGAGATCACCGCCTTCCCGCGCCCGCAGGTGATCCTTGTGATCGGCGTCAACGGATCGGGCAAGACCACCACCATTGCCAAGCTCGCGCATCTGTTCACCGAAGACGATTACGGCGTGCTGCTCGCCGCCGGCGACACGTTCCGCGCCGCCGCCATCGGGCAATTGGCGACATGGGCGGGACGCGCCGGGGTCGACCTTGTGCGCGGCCCCGAAGGCGGCGATCCGGCCTCGATCGTGTTCGACGCGGTCAAGCAAGCGACCGACACCGGGATTGACGCTCTGGTCGTCGACACCGCTGGCCGGTTGCAGAACAAGCGCGAATTGATGGACGAGCTTTCCAAGATCCGCCGCGTGTTGGGCCGCCTCAACGAAGCCGCGCCGCACGATGTAGTGCTGGTGCTCGATGCGACCAACGGCCAGAACGCGCTGTCCCAGATTGATGTTTTCCAAGAAGTCGCCGGGGTCACAGGCCTCATCATGACCAAACTGGACGGCACCGCGCGCGGCGGGGTGCTGGTTGCGGCGGCGGAGCAATACGGCCTGCCGATCCACGCCATCGGTGTGGGAGAGAAAATGGAAGACCTGCGCCCGTTCGATCCCGATCTGGTGGCGCGCGTCATCGCAGGGGTCGCCTAATGAGCGAGAGCGCGGACACCGAAACGAAGAAAGCCGGTTCCAGCTGGCTTAGCGTCTTTATCGATTACGGACCCTTGGCGGTGTTCCTGATCGTCTACCGCTCCATGGCGCCCGAAGAGAGCAGCGCGGGCGGCGAATTGCTGGCGATCATCTATGGCACGGGCGCCTTTATGGCCGCCGCCGTGGTCGCTCTTGTCGCCAGCCGCATGTTGCTGGGCAAGATTTCGCCGATGCTGTGGTTCTCAACCGCTCTGATCGTCGGGTTCGGCGCGCTCACGATCCTCTTTGGCGATCCGACCTTTGTGCAGCTCAAGCCGACGATCATCTATTCGGTCATGGGCACCGCCTTGCTGATCGGGTGGCTGCGAGGCGCGCCGCTGCTCAAAATCCTGCTCGAAGCCGCGTTTGAAGGCCTGTCGAAAGAAGGCTGGCTCAAACTCTCGCGCAATTGGGCGGTGTTCTTCTTTGTCCTCGCCGGGCTGAACGAGGTTCTGCGCGCCCTGTACAACGAACCCAATGGGCAGTTTGAGACCTGGCTTTGGGCAAAGTTCTGGGTGTTCCTGCCGCTGACCTTCCTTTTCACCTTTGCCAACATCCCGATGCTGTTGAAACATGGGCTGGACGTTGGCCTTGAGGATGAGAGCGAAGACAAGGCTTAGGCCGATTGACAGCCGCTGGGTGCAGCCAGCATAGTTTGCCTCGCCGACCAGCAGGGGAGAGACGTGTGGGCCTTAAACATGCCATTTTGGGCGCCATCGGGGGCGCCGCCCTGCTCTTTGGAAGCGGCGTTGCCACTGCACAGGACACGGCTAGCCATCCCCTGCCCCTTAGTGAACGAGCCGAGGTGATCGACAGCCATCTGGCGCACCGGCTCGATACGCTGATCCCGCTGATCATGCGCGAAGAAGGCGTCGACATGTGGCTTTTGATGAGCCGCGAATATTTCGAAGACCCGGTCACCGCATCGATGCTGAACGCAACCAGCATGCACGCGCGTCGGCGGACTATTCTGATCTTCATTGATACGGGCGAAGGCAAGCCGATCGAGCGGCTTACTGTCAGCCGCTATGGCCTTGCAGGACTGTTCGAACCCTCTTGGGACCCCGCGGTGCAACCCGATCAATGGCAGGCTGTTGCCGAAATCATCGCCGCGCGCGATCCGGCAACAATCGCCGTCAACGTCTCGGACGCGACGCGCTTTGCCGATGGCATGACCAAGAGCCAGCACGACGCGATGATGGCGAAATTGGCGCCCGCCTATCGGACCCGGATCGTCCCGGGCGAGATCCTGAGCACACGCTGGCTGGAAACCCGCACCGCGCCCGAGCTGGACATCTATCCCGATATTGTCGCCTTGGCGCACCAGATCATCGGGGAGGCGCTGTCTTCGAAGGTCATCACACCCGGGGTCACGACCTGCGCCGATGTGCAGTGGTGGTATCGTGAGCGGCTGAAAGAGCTGGGCCTCAAACCATGGTTCCATCCCAGCCTCGCCGTCCAGCGCAAAGGCGCCAAGGGCATGCTGAGCGGTGATACGGTCATCGAACATGGCGATCTCGTCTGGACCGATTTTGGCATCACCTATCTCAGGCTCAACACCGACACACAGCACCTTGCCTATGTGCTACGACCGGGAGAGACCGAGGCCCCGGAGGGCCTGCGCGCCGGCTTTGCCAACTCAACCCGCGTGCAGGACATCCTGACCGCGAATTTCCAAGTCGGCCTGTCGGGCAACGAAGTCCTCGCCCGCGCGCGCAAGCAAGCGATCGCCGAAGGGCTCGATCCCTCGATCTACACCCACCCTATCGGCCTGCACGGCCACGGCGCGGGGCCTTCGATTGGGTTCTGGGACAACCAGCAGCCCGACCCGCGCGGGTCAGACAAAGTGCGCGCGGGCACCGCTTGGGCGATTGAGCTCACCAGCTACGCCGCCGTCGCCGAATGGGATGGTCAACGCGTCGATTTCCGCACCGAGGAAGACGCGTTCTTCGATGGTGAGACGGTGAGCTATCTCGATGGCCGACAGACCGAAATCACGCTGATTGGTGGTGAATGATGGGAGGGCATCGCCTATCCGATGGCAGCGCGGGTGATGTCGATTACGGCGAGATTGGCTCCAGCTACAGCCGCTATCGCCAGCCCGATCCGGTGATCGAGGCGCAGATCCACCGCGCGCTGGGCGATGCGCAAACGGTGCTGAACGTCGGCGCAGGCGCGGGATCGTACGAACCCACCGACCGCGCTGTCACCGCTGTTGAACCCTCTGCCTCGATGCGCGCGCAGCGTCCCGCGCATTTGGCCAAAGCTGTTGACGCGGTGGCCGAAGATCTGCCTTTCGAAGACGACGCCTTCGACGCATCGATGGCGAGTGTCACGGTTCATCAATGGTCGGACCTTGAAAAAGGCCTTTGCGAAATGCGCCGGGTGACCCGCGGCCCGGTCGTTCTGCTCGTCTGTGATCCGGCGCGCATGCACGAATACTGGCTCAACGACTACATCCCGGAGGTGCGCGAAAACGAGGCAGGGCGTTTCCCGGCGATTGATCGCCTGACACAGGCCTTGGGACCCGGAACGCGCGTTGAACCGGTGCCCATCCCCCTCGACTGCCGCGACGGCTTCAACGAGGCCTATTACGGTCGCCCTGAAATGTTCCTCGACGAAAACGCGCGCCTCGCTTGTTCAAGCTGGAGCCTGGTGCCCAAGGCGGCGGTCGACCGCTTCGTCACCACCTTGTCCGCCGACCTGGAAAGCGGCGCGTGGGACGAAAGATATGGCCATTGGCGCGCCGAGCCGTTTTTCGATGGCCCCTTGCGGTTGGTCATTGGTTCAGGTGGGGACTGATACAGACCACCGCATGGTCTACATTTTGCAGAACATCGCCGCGATCTTTGCCGCGACCACGGTAGGACTGTTGTTAGGTCTTCTCGCAGTGCGAATCTCCAATGGATTGCTGCCAAGCGTTTCCGCTCTTTGCGTAGTCGCGCTGGCCGAGTTCTGGATGGCGTGCATCCTTGCCGGGGCGCTGATCCTTGCCCCTCCCCAAGCACCCGCTTGGGTCATGGCGCTGGCGACGCCCTTTATTATCTGGATCGGCTTTATCGCGCCGGTCATCGCGGTGTCGGGTGCGGTGAGCGAATTGTCCTCACGATCAAGCCTGCGCACCAGTTTGCACTGGTTGGTCGTCATGCTGGCCATGGCCGCAACGCTGCAAGCCATCGGGCTGACAGCGCCGACGCCGGCCTAACCCTCGCCAGCTGTGTCGTATCCCAGCCGCAAATAGGCCGCCATCGCGGCCTTCAGAAACGCCTCCGCATCCTCGTGGCTGAACAGGATACCGACATCGTCGAAGTTGAGGAACAGCCGGTCGCCATCACCGGCGAAACCGGTGGTGCCGATGCTGATCGTCGCCTCGCCCTCAAGCTTGGCGAAGTCTTTGACGAGGCGTTTGAAATCAACGGTGGTGGGCATGGTGCAGGCGGTTCCTGAAACGTGGTATCCAAAACGCTTTCCTACTCGACCAAGGCGCGTCAGGATAGCGGCGGCTCTTTCAAAACTGCATCCCCAACCGACAAGCGAGTTGGATAAGTGTCAAGCGGACACCTCCTTCAACATGTCTTTGTTTGTATTGATGAAAAGGCCGATTTTTTACCCTTGGCGCAGCTTGACAGTGTCAAGCGCGTGGGAAATTTTGTGGCGCGCAGACGTGATAAAATGACCGCAGCGCAGGCCGCAGAAAGCGGGTCCTGTCCCTAAATTTCGACTTGGCTGCCCAGTTCCACAACCCGGTTCGTCGGCAGTTTGAAGAAATCCATCGCGCTCGCCGAATTGCGCAGCATCCAGGCGAAGATCTTCTCTCGCCAGATCGGCATTCCGGGCTTTTCACTCGGCAGTAGAGTTTGGCGACTGAGGAAGAAGCTGGTGTGCATCATCTCAAACTCGCCGCCGCAATACAGGCCCATGTTTTTCAAACCCGTCGGCACGTCGGTCTCTTCCATAAAGCCGTAATGCAACACCGCTCGGAAGAATCCGTCGCCCATGTCTTTGTATTCGCACCTCTTCGCCGGATCGACGTAAGGCACGTCTTGGATATCGACGGTCAGGATGACGACGCGCTCGTGCAGGACCTTGTTGTGCTTGATATTGTGCAGCAGCGCCGAAGGCACACCGGAAGACTGGCTCGCCATAAAGATCGCGGTGCCCGGCACGCGGGTGGCGGAGTTCTTGGCGCTTTTGGCAAAGATCTCCATCGGCAGCGCGTGCTCGCTCATGCGGGCGCGCATCAGGTTGCGACCGCGCGCCCAGGTGGTGAGCAGCAGGAAAGCGATGAAGCCGACCATGAGCGGGAACCAGCCACCTTGCGGCACCTTGGTGAGGTTCGCCGCGAAGTAAGCCCCGTCGATGATCAGGAAGAAGATCACGACCGGCGCGGCGTACCACCATTTCCACTTCCACACGCCCACGAACAGCACGCCCATCAACAGAGTATCGATCGTGACCGCCCCGGTGACCGCAATGCCATAAGCGCTGGCGAGGTTAGACGAGTTCTGGAAGGTGAGGACCAGAATGATGACCGCCACCATCAGCGCCCAGTTGACCACCGGAATGTAGATTTGGCCGCCTTCAGTCTCGCTGGTGTGACGGATCGAAAGGCGCGGAATATAACCCATCTGGATCGCCTGATGCGTGATTGAGAACGCGCCGGAGATCACCGCTTGGCTGGCGATAAAGGTTGCGACCGTGGCGAGCAGGACGAGCGGCAGGCGGTATTCCTCGTTGGCAAGGAAGAAGAACGGCGACTGGATCGCGGCGGCGGCTTGCTCTGGCGGCAGGCTGATGATCATCGCGCCTTGGCCGAAATAGTTCAAAAGCAAGCACGGCATGACAAAGCCGAACCAGGACAACCGCATAGGCCCCCGGCCAAAGTGGCCCATGTCGGAATAGAGCGCTTCCGAACCCGTCACCGCGAGCACGACGCTGCCCATGGCGAGAAAGGCGAGCCAGCCGTCGAGCACGAAGAAATTGACCGCGTGATAGGGGTTTAGCGCCCACAGGATTTCAGGCATCTGGACGATCTGCCACAGCCCCAGCCCTGCGATCACGGTGAAGTAGACGATCATGACCGGCGCAAACAGCGCACCGACCTTTGCCGTCCCGCGCTTTTGCAGCACGAAAAGGAAAACCAGAAGCACCAATGCAATCGGGATGACGAAGCGCTGCAAACTCTGATCGACGACGGTTAGCCCTTCGACCGCGGATAACACCGAGATCGCCGGCGTAATCATCGAGTCGCCGTAAAACAGGCTGGTCGCAAAAACGCCCAGCAGCACCGCGACCCAGCCGTATTTCGATTTGGAAATGCTGCGCGAAATCAGCGCAACGAGAGCAAGGCTTCCACCCTGCCCCTTGTTGTCGGCGCGCATCAGGATGGTGACGTACTGAATCGCCACAACCAGCGTCATCGACCAGAAGATCAGGCTGATCACGCCCAGCACATGCGGTGTGTCGAGCGCCAGCGGGTGCGGACCGACAAAGGTTTCGCGGAACGCGTAAAGCGGGCTTGTGCCGATATCGCCAAACACGATCCCGATCGCGCCCACCGCCAACGCCGTCTTCGACGCGGCGTGGCCATGCCCCGCTCTATCGGGGTGCGATACCGGTGTGTGTTGAGAGGTCGTGTCGCTCATGCCAGTTGGATTTCCCGTATCCAAGGCCCCTTAACAGGTCCTTTTGGTACTGCCCTTTTTACGCGGTTTCACTCGCGAAGGCGGCGCGTCTAGCACCGTGCGTTCGCGCCTGCAACATAACCGTCATCGCCCCGCTCCTGTTTCACCTATTGCAGCATCGGCGCGTTGGCGATCATCTCGTCGAGACGCGCGACACGCGATTGCAGGTCTTCCCGCCACGGCGCATCTTCCGGTGACCGGTCAAGCAAATTGCCCCACACGCTGCGCGCAGCCCGTATTTGGCCGGATTGCGCGTAGGAGAAACCCAAGAACAGATCCGGCGCCGGGTTTTGCGGGTTTAGCTGACGCGCTTGCGAATAGGCGTAGCTGGCTGCGGGCGTGACATTGCCGTCAGAATGCGCGGTCAAGGCCATGGCCAGCGCCAGCCAACCTTCGAAACTGCGCGGACTCTTGTTCAACCCTCCACGCAGAGCCTGAGCCGCCTCGTCAAAGCGTCCCCTTCGTGCATAGCCATCCGACAACATCAACCAGTCAGGCTTGGCCTGAACATCGTTAAAGAACGCGCGGCGCGCTTGCACCATTTCTTCGCCGGATTCGGGAGCCACGAGATTGGCCGCCTTGGGACTGCTGGCCTGCGTGGGCGAGCCCTGCCAGCCATATCCGGCCATGCCGAAAAGGAGGATAGCGGCAAACACCGCCCAGCCCTCTTTCGGCAGCCGAAGCGCGAAGGCCGCTATCGCAAACGCGGCAAGCGCGACTAGAAGAACGCCGATCCACCCCATTACGCCGGTGTCCCCGCGCGCTTACGGCCAAGCCTGCGCAGCAAAACGAAGGCAGCAATCGCTAAGAGCAACGCCGGGATGGCGAAGAGCGGCCACGTCGTCGCGCTGACCTTGGGTTCGTAGCTGACATAATCGCCGTAGCGTTCGACGAGCCAGGCACGGATCTGGTCAGGGCTCTCGCCCCGCTCAATCCGCACACGCACCTGATGGCGCATATCGCCCGCCATGGGTGCATCGCTGTCGGCAATGCTTTGCGACTGGCATTTTAGGCAGCGCAAGGTCAGCATGAGAGCGGTGGCCTCGGCCTCCTGCGCGGGATCGGCCAATTGTGTGTATGCGTAAGGCGCAGGCGGCACCGCGCTCTGCGCGAGCAGCGGCGCTGAGAGAAGTGCGGCAATGAGAAGAACCAAGCGGATCATTGAGCCTCTCGCAATTTCTCAAGCAGCATTGGCACATGCTCGGATCGGATATCGCCGATATGCTGATGACGAATGATGCCCTGCCCATCGATCACAAAGGTTTCGGGAACACCGGAGGAGCCGATTTCCAATTGCACTTCCGACAGATCATCCGCGCCGATCCGCGAGTAAGGATTGCCATATTTTCCAAGAAAGTTCGCAACATCCGCAGGCCGATCGCGGATCGCAACGCCGATGATTTCGACGCCGCTCTCTTGCAGCTCTTCCAATTGCGGGGCTTCGGCGATGCAGGGCAGGCACCAGCTTGCCCAGACGTTGAGCAATTTGGGTTTGCCGTCCTGAAAGTTCGCCAGATTGACGCCGGGGCGGTCTTGCGCAGCCGGGCGCAAGTCCATCGCTGGAAGCGGCTTGCCGACCATCTGGCTCTGGACAAACTCATCCTTGGGCTGGCTCAGCATGAAACCCGCGAGCCCGGCAATCCCGATAAACAGGATCAGAGGCACCCAAACAAGCCACTTGGTCGCACCATACTGAAAGCCATCATCGTCGCTCGTCGTGGTGTTCATTCGGCCGGCTCCGGAGCGACGGCGGGTCCAGCGCCTCTGGATTTGCCAGCGCGCGATTGGGCGAGTTCGGCCTCTTCTTCGGCGCGTTCGGTTCGCACGCGCAAGGCTTTGCGCTGCCTCAGGTCGACCTGAAGGCGACCAACAATCGACAGAACGCCCCCAAAGGCGATCAGAAGGCCACCATACCAAATGAAGGTCACAAATGGCTTCCACCAGATGCGCAATTGCCAGCGTTGCTGGCCGTCGGGACCAATCCCGGCGGCGTCTCCGATCACCGCGTAGAGCTGCCCATCCCAGCGCGTCAGCAGCGCGCTCTCGCTGGTCGCCTGCGCCGGAGCCCAGAAGTTGCGCGCTTGCGGGGTGAGAATGGTCGGCTCGCCGCCGTCACGGCTCACCGCAATGCGCGCTTCGATGGCGGTCCAGTTAGGGCCGGAGACGGGATCAACGCTTTCGAGCTGAATGGTCCAGCCGCCCAGTTGCTCCACTCCGCCCGGCGCGACGGCAGCTAGACGCTCTTCGGAAAACGCGCTTTCGCTGGCCATCCCGAAGAGAGCGACCGCGACGCCGAAATGGGCCGCGATCATGCCCCATGTGGCGATGGGCACACGGCTGATCTTGCGGTCTTTTAGCGGCATCAGCGCCGCGAGTCCTAAAGCCGCCGCCAAAGCCAGCCCAAGAATGGGCAGGATCGGATAGTCCCCGATAAAGACCACAAAGGCGATCACGACCAAAGCGATCGACGCAAGGATCGAAATCTGCGGCTGAATGCGGCCCGGATTGTCGTCCTTCCAGCGAAGCAGCGGCCCCACCGCCATGATCAGGAACATCGGGATCGCAAAGATTGCACCCGCCGGGTTGAAGTACGGCGGCCCCACCGAAACGCGCACATCAAACGCTTCGGTCAACACCGGATAAAGCGTTCCCAGCAGCACAATCGCAAGGATTGCCGAAAGCATTACATTGTTGAACACCAACGCGCCTTCGCGGCTTGTCGCGGTGAAGCGCTTGCCCTCAGCGATAGAGCTGGCGCGCAAAGCGAAAATCGTAAGACTTCCGCCGACATAGAGGCCCAGCAGAACCAACAGAAGCGTACCGCGCTCCGGGTCCACGGCAAAGGCGTGGACGCTGGTAATGACACCTGAGCGGACAAGGAACGTGCCCAGCATACTCATCGAGAACGCGACCACGCCCAGCATGACTGTCCAGGTGCGCAGCGCGTCGCGCGCGGCGAGCACGCTGACTGAGTGCAGCAAGGCTGTCGCCGCCAGCCACGGCATAAGCGAGGCGTTCTCAACCGGGTCCCAGAACCACCAGCCGCCCCAGCCCAGCTCATAATAGGCCCAGTACGAACCGGCGGTGATGCCAAAGGTTAAAAACACCCACGCACCCAGCACCCAGGGCCGCATGACCTTGGCAAAATTCGGATTAACCTGCCGCGTGATCAGCGCGCCCATGGCCAGACTGAACGCGACCGATAGGCCGACATAGCCGACGTAAAGCGTAGGCGGATGGATCGCGAGGCCGATATCCTGGAGCAGCGGGTTGAGGCCAATCCCCTCAATCGCGGGCACCGGCAAACGCTCAAACGGATTCGAGCTGAACAGCAGGAACACATAGAAACCCAGCGCCACAAAGCCTTGTACGCTCAGCGTGGCGGACATGGTGCGCTCGGGCAAACGCCGCTCAGCGAAGGCCAGAAGACCACCAGAGAGCGCCAGAACCGACACCCAGAGCAGCATAGAGCCCTCATGGTTTCCCCAGGTGCCCGTCAGCTTGTAAAGCATCGGCTTCATCGAGTGTGAATTGGTCGCGACCAATTTCACCGAAAGATCGGTCACCGCAAAGGCGTGCAGCAAGGTCAGAAAGGCCAGCACCGCCAAGAACGCCTGCACCACAGCAGCGGGCCGAGCGTAGAGCGCGTAAGGCGACGCTTCGCCTTCCGGCGTCCGCAGTGCCAGCGCGCCCGACACCATTTGCAGCACCGCCAATGCGGCGGCGAGCCAAAGCGCGGCGTGTCCTATCTCAGCAAACATCTCAGCGTCTTTCGTTTAGCGCGCTCTAAAGACCAACCGTGGTCTCAGCGACCGTCTCAGCCGCGTTGTGCCCTTCGAGCCCTTCGAGCTCTTTGGGCACGTAATTTTCGTCATGCTTGGCCAGAAGATTGGTGGCGAGGAAGGTGCCGTTCGATTGCAGGCTGCCCTCCGCGACCACGCCGGACCCTTCTACGAACAGATCAGGCAGGATGCCGCTGTAACGCACTGGCACCGTGCTGGCCTCGTTGCCGGTGACGACGAAACTGACCGTTATGCCGTCCGCCTCGGTCGAGAGCGATCCCGTCTGAACCATGCCACCCAAACGCACTGGCTGCCCCACTTGGGGCGGGGTCGCGGCCATGTCTTCGGGCAAGTAAAAATAATTCGCCTGATTGCGCAACGCCCACACCGCGATCAGCCCTGCGGCGACGATCGCGACCAACGCGAAGATAACCAGCGTCATACGCTGATGTTTGGCCTTCATTGGGGCCTTAATCTGAGTCATCGGCGTTTCAACTCCTCACGGCGCTTTTCCGCGCGCCGCATCGAATACCAGCTCCACACGATGAGGGCGACCATCGCCACGATCAACACCGCGTAAGCGGCGAGGACATAGTCCCATTGCGGCAGGCTTTCCCGGTTCATTCGGCTGGCTCCATCGCCCCGGTTGCGACCGGCATCGGCTCATCCTGCATAGCCCGGCGGCGCAAGCGGGCCTCGACTTGCTGTTCCGCAATAAGCGCCCGCATCCGCATCAGCACAATCGCGCCGAACAGCAGCGAAAAGCCCAGGACCGCGATCAACAACGGTGCCAGAAACGCGCCATCAATCGCGCTCTTGCCCGCGGTGAGGCTCGGCGGTTGGTGGAGCGAGTTCCACCACACGACGCTGCGATTGATAATGGGAATGTTGATCGCGCCCACCAGTCCGAAGATAGCGGCGATCTTCGGCGAAGCGCCCTCGCGCGCCGTCGCCTGCGCCAGCGCGAGGTAACCCATATACAGAAACGCGAGCACCAGCATGCTCGTCAGTCGGCCATCCCACACCCACCAGGTGCCCCAGGTCGGCCGCCCCCAGATCGAGCCTGTAGCGAGGCACACAATGGTGAACACCAGCCCTGGCATAGCAATCGCACGCGCCGATAAACCCGCCAAAGGGTGCTTCCAAATCAGCAACGCCGCCGAAGAAATCGCAATACCGGTCCAACCGCCCATGCCCAGCCACGCGGCGGGAACATGGATAAAGAGAATACGCACCGTCTCACCCATCAGGCGATCTTCGGGCACGGGTTCGACACCCACGGCCTTCACGAAAGCGGGAAGGTCAGGCGCAAGACCATAAGCGATGACAGCCGCGACCAGCGCCAGACCGCTGATAAACAGCGTCGGCGTCAGCCAGTTGGCGAGCGCGAGGAAGCGCTTTGGATTGGCGTAAATGTGCACGTGGTCTAAAATCCCTCGCACCGTTTTAGTGCCTTAGGATTCCCCCGCAAGAGCGCAAATTTTACAAGACCCGGTCATCCGCAAGCAATCGGGGTGGTCAAACGCGCTATCCGCGCCCGATCAGTTCTTGCGCCATGCGGTCCGCCACGATGTCGGGCGACGTCCTGGTGCTCGCGCTTTTCTGCCAAATTTCTTCGAGACGCCCCGGAATGAGTTCGATGCGTTCGCGCACCTCTTCGACCGAGCCTGTGCGTCCTTCACGGCGGGCGAGATATTCCGAGGCAACCGAGATGATTCCGCCCGCGTTGATCACATAGTCCGGCGCGTAAAGAATATCGCGCTTGAACAACGGCTCGCCATGGTGCGCGCGCGCCAATTGGTTGTTCGCACCGCCAGCGACAATCGCCGTGTCGAGCGCGGCGATGCTCTCTTCATCGAGGATCGCGCCCAGCGCGTTGGGGCTCAGCACATCGCACGGCGTCGTCATGATCGCGTCCGCCGCGACCGCAGTACCACCCAATTCGTCCGCGAGGTCAGAGGCGCCCTTGGCGTTGATATCGGCCAGCGTCAGTTTGGCCCCATCCTTGGCCAACAAACGAGCGACACCACCGCCAACACTGCCAACACCCTGAATTGCGACATGAACGCCCTTGGCGCTGCCTTTGCCCAGCTTGTGCCGGATGGCGGCCAGAATGCCCAGATAAATGCCGTAAGAGGTGAACGGGCCGGGATCGCCACCAGCGGCGTTCTCTCCGCTGACGGGAAGGCCCGAAACATGCGCCGTGCGCTTGGACAAGGCGACCATATCGGCTTCGCTCATGCCGACGTCTTCCGCCGTCACATAGCGACCGCGCAGCCCTTCGACCGCGTCGCCAAAAGCGGCGAGCAATTCGGGCGTCTTGGTGCGCGCTTCGTCGGCGAGGATCACCGCTTTGCCCCCGCCCATTGGCAGGCCGGCCATGGCGTTCTTGTAGCTCATCCCGCGAGAGAGGCGCAGCGCGTCACGCAGGCCGTCCTTCGGGTCGGCGTAATGCCAGAAGCGCGTGCCGCCCGCCCCAGGGCCAAGGTGACTTGAATGGACCGCGATAATCGCCGTTAGTCCCGACTTTCGCTCGCGCACAAAGTGCACGAGTTCATGGTCGTCAAAATCGGGTTCGGTCCAGAAAGCGGTCATTGGCGTATCGCACCCCTCAAAATCCCCGCGCCGCATCGGGAGCAAGGGCCTGAAAAGGTGAGAACAAGCGGGGAGAAAATGGGGCGATCGAGGGGTCTCGAACCCCCGACCTCCGGTA
The DNA here is from genome assembly GCA_039814925.1 of Pseudomonadota bacterium. Taxonomy (GTDB): domain Bacteria; phylum Pseudomonadota; class Alphaproteobacteria; order Sphingomonadales; family Sphingomonadaceae; genus Erythrobacter. The sequence goes on along the minus strand of JBCCAH010000001.1, from coordinate 89,167 downwards.
CCACAAACCGGCGCTCTAACCAACTGAGCTACGATCGCCATATACCCGCTCAAACTCGCCAGCCAGATGCCACCGGGTCCGCGCTAAGCTAGGCGCTTTTGCGCAAGGTCCAGGGTGCGTCAAGGCCGCCATGAACGGGCGCGAGCCTGTTGCACAAAGCGCGTGCCATGGGAAGCGAAAACTGCGAGCACGAAACACAAACGTAATATTATTTCGCAAACCCATGACAGCGCCATAGGCTCTTGGACTGATCGCGGCGCGCTCATAGGGTTCGCATCATGGGATTAGCGAGTGATTCTTCGATGGAACGGTTGATGCAACGGGATGGTGTTCAGCGCCTGCCGACGCCCAAGGCTGAGATCTTTCAGGTGCGCGGCTTTCTATCGCCAAAGCAGTGCGATGGGTTGATCACGCTAATCGATCGCGATCGTCGCCCAAGCACAATCGCCGATGACAACGGCGACCAATACTTCCGCACCTCCGAAACCTGCGACCTCCCCGCTCACGAACCGGCTGTGCAGGAACTTGAGCGCTTGTTGACCGACTTATCCGGCATCGATCCCGCGCACGGAGAGCCCTTGCAAGGGCAGCGCTACGCTGTGGGGCAGGAGTTCAAAGCGCACACCGACTATTTCACACCGGGCGGCCCGGACTGGGAACAGTTCTGCGCAGTTTCGGGCCAGCGCACCTGGACGTTCATGATCTACCTGAACGATGTCGAATCCGGCGGTGCGACGCGATTTAAAGCGGTCGGCAAGACCTTTCAGCCTGAGCTAGGCAAACTGCTTTGCTGGAACAATCGCCGCCCCGACGGACGCGAAAACCCCAACACACTCCACCACGGGATGAAAGTGCGCAATGGCACGAAATACGTGATCACAAAATGGTATCGCGAAAGGGCGTGGGGCTGATCTCGCTATCCGTGCGCCCCGCTTGCCGTCAGCTGCAATCCCACCGCGCCGATTAGGATCATTGCAATGAAGACGAATTGCAACGCCCCCAAGCGCTCATCAAAGGCAAACAGCCCAATCAGGCTGGCTGCCACAATGCCGACGCCCGACCAGATCGCGTACACAACGCCGACCGGCAGAGCTTTCATCGCAGGCGCAAGGACCCAGAAGCATGCGCTGTAACACGCAATGGACAGTCCGCCCCAAAGAGGCTTTTCGAAGCCATCGGAAAGCTTAAGCAGGAATGTGCCCATCACTTCCAAAGCGATAGCGGCGGCAAGGTAGAACCAAGGGGACATGGCCGTGCCCTACCCCGCTCGTTAGAGAAGCAAAAGGCGCAAAGAAAAAGGGCGCTCCAATAAGGAACGCCCTCTTTGCACAATCGCGAACCGCTTGGGCTCGAAGCGATGGGTTTGAAACCCTTACTTTTTCAGCGAAAGACCGCCAAAGCGCTTGTTGAAGGCCGCGACACGGCCGCCCTCTTGAACCTGGCGGTTGCCGCCGGTCCAGGCCGGGTGGCTCGTGGGGTCGATGTCGAGCGCGAGCGTGTCGCCCTCTTTGCCCCAGGTCGAGCGGGTTTGGAATTCGGTGCCATCGGTCATTTTGACCGTGATCATGTGATAATCGGGATGCCCTTCGGCCTTCATGGTCTTAGTCCTTTGTAGCGTTGGCCCGGTACCAACCGGGCCTGCTGTTAAACTGGAAGCGCGCCAAATAGCCGCGTGCGCGTAAAATGCAAGGAGAGTCTTGTTTGATTGCCCTCAACCAAGGGCGATCATCAATTCTCAGGCGCGTCGGCCACCATGGCGGTGAAGTCCGCCTGGCAGGTCACCTTACCATCAACGCTCGCTTTGCCGGAGAATTTGTGAATCTGGCGGCGCGATTGGGTCAGCTCAACCTCAAGATCAAGCAGGCAACCCGGCGTCACAGGAGCGCGGAACTTGGCGTTCTCGATCCCCATGAAAAGCACCAGCTTGCCCGAACCGGCCAAGCCCAACGTCTCCATACCGAGGATCCCGGCGGCCTGAGCCATCGCTTCAATCTGGAGCACACCCGGCATGATCGGAGCGCCGGGAAAATGCCCCTGAAAGAACTCCTCGTTCATGCTTACGGCTTTCACCGCGTGGATGCGTTCACCCAGATCGATACGCTTGACCCGGTCAACCAACAGCAACGGATAGCGGTGCGGCAGAGCCTTGAGCACCTTCTGGATATCGTAATCTATGATCGGTTCGGACGAGGTCGGTTCTTCGCTCATCGTATTCTCAAAGCCCTGCTGCGCGCATTCGAATTGGCCTTAGCGGCCCGCCGGCGCCTGAGTGTTGCCCTGCTGCTGTTGCTGACGCTGCTGAAGAATCTGCGCCGTCAGAAGACGTTGCTGGATTTCCTGAAACAGACCGGCACCCTGCTGCGAGGGGCGGTAGTTCTGCGGCGGCACCACACCCACGCTCGGCAGAGCGGTGTTGAGAGCGGCGGTCACCTTGGCCGTCACGTCGGCTTCGTTCTTTGCGTAAAGGACGGAGTTGATCGGCAGGATCATCTCGATCTGGTCAGCGTTGGCGACGGTTTCGATAGCGGCACCATACTGCTGAAAAATCTGCTCCACGGCAAAGATACGCGCGTTGTTCACTTGGTTAGTGAGCGAGGTCACTTCCGCTTCAAGCGTTTGAAACTGCTGAAAATTCGGCGCGGCTTGCAGCGCGGGCAGTTCGCCCTCTTCGATGCGACCATTGGAGTTGGTGTCGAACGGCTTGAGCAGTTCGGTCAGTTCGCTCTGCTTAGCGGTGCGCTGATCGATCTGGGCCTTATACGTCGTGGTCACCAGCTCATAGGCCGTGCGCAGAGCGTCGGTGCCGATGATGGCGCGTGTGGTGTCGACCGTGGCAACTCTGCCATCGACCTGTGCCGAAGCGGGAGCCGTGGCGAGAGCCGCAGCGGCAAGGCCGGCGGCGCCAAGGAGTTTGGTAATCGTCTTCATTAGAACTGTGTTCCTACGTTAAATTGCAAAATTTTGTCGTCATCGCCGTCCACCTGGCGGACGATTTGAGCGAGATCGATCCGGAACGGCCCAAAGGGCGAATTCCAGTTCACACCGATACCAACCGCGATACGCGGGCTTGGCGTGTTGCCAAGGAAGGTTTCGCGGATGTTCGAATTCGGGAGGATTTCACGGCGGTTGTCGTTGCCATTGGCGTCGACCGCGGTGGTGGTGAGCACGCGCACACCGTTGCCGTTTGCGTCCACGATCGGGTTGCCGTTATCATCGATGGTGGTCGAGAACAGGGGCAGGCCCGTATCCGCGTCAATGCGCTGGATACCGTTGGGGTTATCCTGAAGCACCGGGGTCGTCACCGACCACAGCGACCCCACATCGACGAAGATCGAAGGCCGCAGGCCCAACTCGCGCGCGCCCGTTCCCAGCGGAATCTCAAGCTCCGCACGGCCCAAATAGTAGTTGCGTCCACCAATGGCGTCATCGCGCGTTTGGTTGATGTCGGTGATAAGGACCGGCAGGCCATCCTCACCAATCTGAGCGTTGTTAGTGACCGGGTCGAGCACGTAGAACTGCGTCAGAACACGCGGGCCAACGCCGCGAATGTCAAAGCCGCGAATCTGCGGTTCACCCAGGAAGAAGCGGTCGGTCAGAAGAACATCATCGACACCGGCGCCGGGGCGGTCCTGAAGCGGGATGATCGTGCCACCTTCCGCGGCGAGCGAGAAGATGAAGCCCGAATTGCCCAGGCCCCAGAACTTGCGCGCACGGCCACGGAAACGCGTGTAACGGACATCACCGCCAAGCCCGGCGAACTCCGCGCTCAAAGAAATCTGTTCACCGCGTGTTGGGCGGAAGGCCGAGTTCAACGAGTTGTAGTTGAGGCTAAGACCCACGATTGAGCTCAATCGATCGCCCAGTGCATCGCACAGGAAGCGACCAGCAAGGAGCGGGTTACATTCGGTCGTGCCGTCGCCATCCAGATCGGAGAAGAACTGGTTCTCGTCGAGGCTCACCTCGTCATAGTTCAGCGTGTAGCTGCCGACGAGGCTCATAAACTCAGTCAGAGGCACGCCCAAACGCGCGCCAAAACCGGTTGTAGCCTGTTCGAAGGTCGTGTTCCGATCGCCGCCCTGGAAGTTGAAGCTGTTGAAGTCGCGGCGGTAGATATCGATGCCCGCTGAAATGTTGCGATCGAACACATAGGGTTCGGTAAAGCTGATCTGCGCTTGACGCGAGAATTGAGAATAGTTGACGCTCAAGCCAACCGTTTGACCACGCCCACGGAAGTTGCGCTGGCGGATCGACGCGGCAAGAATGAACTGCTCAATCGATGAGAAACCAGCCGAGAACTGCAGTTCCCCCGTTGGCTGTTCCTGAATGTTCGCTTCGAGGATGATCCGGTCCGGCGCGGAGCCTTCTACCTGATTGACCTCAAAATTCTCCTGGAAATAGCCCAGAGAGTTGATGCGCGCCGTGGTACGCGCGACGCCGATCGAGTTGAACGCATCGCCTTCCGACAGACGAAACTCGCGCCGGATGACCTTATCCTGCGTAAGCGTGTTGCCGTTCACATCGACGCGCTCGACATAGACGCGCGGAGCCTGGCGGAGGACGAACGTAATGTTCATCTCCAGGTTGTCCTTGTTGCGCTCAAAGCGCGGCTGAACGTCGGCAAAGGCGTAGCCAAAACGGCCCGCGAGCTCGGACAGCTGCTCAACCGTGTCTTCAACCGCCTTCGCGTCGTACCAATCGCCGGTTTGCATCGCGAGACCGGCGGCCAGACGGTCGCTGTCAAAATCACGCAGCTGGCTGTCGACTTCGACATTGCCGAATTTATAGCGTTCACCCTCTTCCACCACATAGGTGATGATGAAGTCTTTTTGATCGGGCGTAAGCTCGGCCACGGCGGAGACGACGCGGAAATCGGCGTAGCCTTCGGTCAGGTAGAATTGACGCAGCTTTTGCTGGTCGAACGCCAACCGATCCGGGTCATAGCTGGTGTTGGAGCTGAAGAAGCGCGTAAATCGCGCCTGCTTCGTCACCATCTCGCCGCGAAGATCGCCGTCGGAGAACACCTCGTTGCCGATAATGTTGATCTGGCGAACCTTGGACTTGGGACCCTCGCTGATCTCGAACACAACGTCGACACGGTTCTGCGGCAGTTGGACCATCTTGGGTTCAACCGTCGCAGCGAAGCGGCCTTGTCGCTTGTAGAGTTCAATAATGCGAGCGACGTCGGCGCGAACCTTGGAACGGGTGAAAATCTGCCGCGGTGCAAGCTTGATCTCGGGCAGGATCTTATCCGCATCCAACCGGTCATTCCCTTCCAGAACAATGCGGTTGATCACCGGGTTCTCGGTAACCGAGATAACGACATTGCCGTTTTCATTGCGGACCGAGGAATTGCTGAAAAGTTCGGTCGCGCCCAGATCCTTGAGCGCCTGATCCGCTGCGGCGGAGGTGTATTCGTCGCCAACCCGCAAACGGATGTAGGACAAGATCGTCGTCGGCTCCAGACGCTCTGCACCCGATACGCTGATCGTGCGAATGATGTTGGCGGCTGCTGGAGCCGGAGCGGGAGCCGGAGTGGGCGTCGGCGCGGGTGTGGGCTGCGTTGCCGGTTGATCCTCGCCTGAGGCAGCGTCCTGTGCCAGCACAATTCCCGGCACACCGGCCAGCATCGTACCGCAAGTGAGCGCAATCGCGAGGCGAGCGACAGACGCGTTAGGTCCGGAAGTGGCGGGCCCTGAATTCACAGGTAAGGCGTCCGCTGCCTTGGATCCATTCATGTTCGTAAAACTTCCCGTTCAACCCGTCATATATGTTGCCGAAGGGTCTCTTCGACGCGCGCCGGGAAACGAAGCTTTGCAAGCCGACTGTCTGGTGCCCAGACAGGACCGGCTCTCCCCTCGCCATTCCCCGAAAATATTCGTCCACGCCTCTGCCCGATGCGAGAGACGCAATCAAGCGGACAAACGGCCAGCCCACGGCCTGTTTGCGACGTTTCCCCGGCTAACTGCCGAACAGGCCGCCGATCAGTGGCAGAGAAGTCACATCGTTGAACGTGACCACCACCATAAACGTCAGCACAAGCGCGATGCCAGTGCGGTACGCCCACTCGGTTGCCTGCGGCCCAACCGGCTTACGCCGAACCGCTTCGACGGCGTAGAACGCAAGGTGCCCGCCATCGAGCGCGGGGATTGGCAAGAAGTTGATGAACGCCAAGTTAAGCGAGATCAGCGCGAGCAATTCAATGAAGGGAATGGTGCCAAGACTAAGCCGTTCGCCCGCGACTTTGCCGATCTTCACCGGCCCACCTAACTCCTTGATAGAGCGCTGACCTATCACGACCTGCTTGATACCGGTGATCATCATCTGTGTGATCTTTATGCATCGGTCGACTGCCATTGGGATGGACGCCAACACCGACACCTCTTCCCAGGTAACATCAAGCGAATTGGGGTCCGGTCCAACCCCGATCATGCCACGATCGCCCTTGTTGCCGAAGCCATCGTCATCGGTGACGCGTAGGGTCTTTACGTCGTAGGTGAAGCTCTCTCCGCCCCGGTCGACTTCGATCGAGAGCATCTGTTCGGGATAGAGCGCGACATTTTCGACAACCTGGTCAAAGGTTGCGGTTGGCGTGCCGTCGATAGCGACGATCTTGTCGCCGATTTCGATACCCGCTTCTTTCGCCGGCGATTCCTCGCCGAATACGGCAATGGTGGTGGACGCATCAGAATAGGTCGGCTTGCCCAGAATAGCGAAAAATCCGGCCAGAATGGCGATGGCCACTACAAGGTTCGTCACCGGCCCAGCCGCGACAATCAGCGCGCGTTTCCATAAAGCCGCGCCTTGGAAGGATCCTTGTTCAACGGGCGCGTCTTGGTCCGGCACGGACGCCGGGTTCATATCGCCCTTGAACTGAACATAGCCGCCAAGCGGCAGCGCGGAAATCTTCCAGCGCGTGCCCGCCTTGTCGGTCCACCCGAACAACTCTTTGCCAAACCCGATAGAAAACGCCTCGGCGTGGACCCCAAACCAACGGCCGACCAGATAGTGGCCAAGCTCGTGCACCGTCACCAGCGGCCCCAACAACAGGGGAAAGCCGATGATGTACATCCAGAAAGGGGGCGATTCAAACATGTGTGAACTCTACGAGCGCGGGCTTAACATGTCCTGAGCCTTTGCGCGCGCTTCGGCGTCGATGGCCAGAACCTCTTCCAATGACCCCGGTGCGGGGGCGGTCAATCCCGTCAGGGTTTTCTCCACCACCTGCGTGATCTGAAGGAAACCAATCGCACCGTCAAGAAACGCCGCTACGGCCACCTCGTTCGCGGCGTTAAGGATGGCCGGTGTCGCCCCGCCCGCTTCAATCGCTTCGCGGCAGATGCGCGTGGCTGGGAACAGCTCTTCGTTCGGCGCTTGAAACGTCAGCGTACCGACCTTGGTGAGGTCTAGCGGCTCGAGCGGTGTCTTCATCCGTTCAGGATAGGCAAGGCACGATGCAATCGGCACGCGCATATCGCTCGGCCCCAACTGCGCAAGCACCGATCGGTCGCGATATTCGACCATGGAATGGACGATGCTTTGCGGGTGGACCACGATCTCGATATTGTCGAGACCAACCGGGAACAGGTGGTGGGCCTCAATGTACTCGAGGCCCTTGTTCATAAGGGTAGCGCTGTCGATGGTGATTTTCGCGCCCATCGACCAATTGGGATGCTTCAGCGCCTGTTCGCGCGTCACCGATTTGAGCGCCTCGGCGTCGAGCGTGCGGAACGGTCCACCACTCGCTGTCAAAAGGATGCGGCGCACCTGAGCAATATCGTTCCCCGCCAGGCACTGGAAGATCGCGTTGTGTTCGGAATCAGTTGGCAGCAAAGTCGCGCCCGCACGGGTCACGGCGGATTTCAAGATATCGCCGGCGGAGACGAGCGCTTCCTTGTTCGCAAGAGCAACCGTGCCGCCTGCTTCCACCGCCGCCATTGTGGGCGCTAGTCCCGCGCAGCCCACAATCGCGGCCACGGTCATATCGACCGGCCGCGCCGCCGCTTCGCACAAAGCCTCGTTACCGCCCGCCGCTTCGATATCGGTGCCCGCCAAGGCCTCTCGCAATTCGGGCAGGCAGCGCTCATCACCCACTACGGCGATCTTTGCGCCAAACTCGCGCGCCAGACCGGCCAGTTCCGTGGCGCTGCAATTGGCGGTCAGCGCCTCGACAGTCCAGTCTTCGCGATTGTGCCGGATCAGATCGAGTGTCGATTCCCCGATAGAGCCCGTCGCCCCCAGCAAGGTCAGCGAACGTGCCATTAGAACGCTCCACCCAGAAGGCCGGGAAGAACGTTGACGCAAAACACCGTGAAGAACACCGCCAAAAATCCGTCCACGCGGTCAAAAACACCGCCATGGCCGGGAATGAGATTGCTTGAATCCTTCACCCCTGCGCGCCGTTTCAACCAGCTTTCGAAAAAATCGCCCGCCTGCGCAATCACTGCGATCAACGCGCCCGCGCCGATGGCCATCGCGAAAGCGGAGAGGCTGACCGCACCCAATTGCTCCGGCAGCAAACCGCTCATCACAACGCCGACGGTTATCACGCTTGCGCCAATGGCACCTCCAATCAGTCCGGCCCAAGTCTTGGAGGGGCTGAGCTTAGGCGCGATCTTGGGGCCTCCGACCGCTCGCCCTACGAAATAGGCGCCCACGTCGACGGCTATGATTGGCAGAATGTAGATGAAGGCGACACCCCAAAAGCTGTAATTGTCGCGCACCTGCACCAGCGCCAGCGCCGCGCCAGAGACATACACCGCGCCGAAAAACAGCCATAGCACCTCGCCAAGGGGCGACGCGTCTGATCCGCGTACCAAACGGTTGAACTCCCAAAGCGTCAGGCCTGCGATTAGCAAGACAAAGCCAATCCAGACTATGCCGCCAAGCCACAAGGCTCCTGCCGCGATGATGGCCATGATGACGGCGGAAACCAGCCGCAGGGGCAGATCGGCGTGCCTGCCTTGCGCGGTTTCCGCACCCGCGCTGTTACCGCCCGCCATAACGTCGCTCTCTCGCTGCAAAGTCATTGAGCGCGTCGGCCAAATGTTCAGGCTTAAAGTCGGGCCACAGCGTGTCGACAAACAGCATCTCGGCGTAGGCGGCCTGCCACAGCAGGAAGTTCGACAAACGCACTTCGCCACTGGTGCGGATCAACAGATCGAGCGGCGGCAGATCACTCGTGTCAAGCTCGGCTTCAATGGCTTCGGCGGTGACATCGCCTTTCGCGGCCGCCTTTGTAGCCGCGCGCGCGATTTCGTGCTGCCCCCCGTAATTGAGCGCCACTGCCAGCGTCTGATGGCCGCCAGAGGTCTGTTCCAAAGCATCCTCCAGCATCGCGACAATATCGGGCGCAAGCGACTGCCAGTCACCAATGATTTTGAGCTTTACGCCGTTCTCAATAAACTCGGGCAAATCCGATTTAATGAAGCGGCGCATCAGGTTCATAAGGTCATCGACCTCTTCGTCCGGGCGCTTCCAGTTCTCTGACGAGAACGCGTAGAGCGTCAGGCAATCGAGCCCAAGCGACTCAATCCCACGCACCAATTTGCGCACCGCTTCGACACCGCGCTGATGGCCGACTGCGCGCGGCAAGCCCCGCCGCTTCGCCCAGCGTCCGTTGCCGTCCATAATGATGGCGACATGTCTGGCGCGTTCTTGCTGCAAATGCCTCCCCTGACACCGTCAAACTACATGCCAATTACCGGGTCCCAGACCCGGCATAGCTTATTGCGTCAGGATTTCCTGCTCTTTCTTGGCGGCGGCCTCGTCGGTTTGCTTGACGTGCGCGTCGGTGAGCTTTTGCACCTCGTCTTCGAGGCGCTTGCGCTCGTCCTCGGAGATCTCTTTCTTCTTCTCGTCGGCCTTCAGGCTTTCCATCGCGTCGCGGCGCACGTTACGGATGGCGACCTTGGCTTTCTCCGCGTACTGGCCCGCCAGTTTCGCCAGATCCTTGCGGCGTTCTTCGGTGAGGTCGGGCATCGGAAGACGCAGTGTCTGGCCGTCGATCATCGGGTTAAGGCCAAGGTTCGCGTGAGCAATGCCCTTCTCCACTGCGATGAGGTTTGACTTGTCCCAAACCTGCACGCTCAGCATGCGCGGTTCAGGTGCAGAGACCGTCGCAACCTGATTGAGCGGCATCATCGCGCCATAGACCTCAACCTGCACTGGATCGAGCAAGCTGGTGTTCGCACGGCCGGTGCGAAGCCCGCCCAGATCGCTCCTGAGCGCTTCGACAGCGCCGGTCATGCGGCGCTCGATATCAGCCTTGTCATACTGCATTTTCAATCAGTCCTTTTGTACAATCGTCTGCACACCTTCGCCCGCCAGGACGCGCGCGACATTGCCTTTTTCGCGGATCGAGAAGACCACTATCGGAATGTGGTTCTCGCGGCAAAGCGCAACGGCGGTCGCGTCCATCACCTTGAGGTTTTGCGACAACACGTGGTCGTAAGATACCGTTTCGAAGCGGGTTGCTTCAGGGTTGTGCTTGGGATCGCTGTCGTAGACGCCGTCGACGCTGGTGCCTTTGAGCAGCGCGTCGCAGTTCATCTCGGCCGCACGTAAAGCCGCGCCGGTGTCGGTCGTGAAGAACGGATTGCCCGTGCCAGCGGCGAAGATGACGATGCGGCCCTTTTCCAGATGCCGTTCCGCGCGGCGACGGATGTACGGTTCGCATACGCTCGACATTGGGATAGCTGACTGCACCCGCGTCTGAACCCCCGCCTGTTCCAGCGCGTTCTGCATCGCCAGCGCGTTCATCACTGTCGCCAGCATGCCCATGTAGTCGCCCGTGGTGCGATCAAGGCCACGCGCCGCGCCCGCGACACCCCGGAAGATGTTGCCCCCGCCGATCACGAGGCACACTTCCAAGCCGCTGTCCTTGGCCGCTTTCACCTCTTCGGCAAGCCGCGCGACATAGGCCGGATCGATGCCGTATTCCTGCTCGCCCATCAGCACCTCGCCTGATAGCTTCAGCAGGACGCGTTTGATGGAAGGCATGGTCATGAATAGTGTGCTCTTGTTGGCGGTGTGGCAGCGGTGAGCCGCCCTTATCGGGGCCGCGCCGGGATGCCAAGGGCTATGGTGCCCGCGATGCACAAGGCGTGGACCACACAAGTGGGGTTTTTGCGAAAGTCGACTGACCTCGATTATTGAGCGATTTCAGTCCACAAACCGGCAAGTCTTGGCGCAAAGTGTCACCTTTCGTTCCGACACCTCTATCAATCGGACCGCCACACCAAACGCATTGACGCGTCGCGACACAGTGAATGACAGGCATCCGCACCAAATAAAGTGTGGGACGCGAGTAGGAAAACCGAACCTTCCAGGCCACACTCACACCGCGCTCTTACGGCTCATAACGATAAAGAATCTCCGCCGGTGGTATCGCATCGTTCTTACGCCAGCGTCTGCCCCGACACACCAGATAAACCGGTACGTCGCGCTCGACCCAGATGTCGGTCATGTCGACCCGCGCGCCGATACGCCGATCATAGGACAATTGCTTCGCACGGAAAAAACCGGGCCTGTCATCAGTCAAGAAGTGGGGCAGCGCGCGGATTTGTGATCGGAACCAACCGCGATCCAGCACCTGGTCAACCACCAGAACTATTCCGCGTTCGCCATCCGGGCCAGTGAAGATATCGGGCGTGTCTGTCGGCATTGTGCAACCTTAGACGGAAGCCGCTCTGGCTTGGCAAGAGGGCCGTTATCCCCTTTTTTCTGCAAACCTGGAATGGCCAGGAAACATTCTCGAGACTGTTCGCAATAAGCCGCCACCAACATTCTAAACTTTGTCTTCAAAAGCTATTTGAATCAATTGACAGTTCCTTTGCAATAGCCGAGCATCTTCCAAGAGTATTGGGGACTTCGAAATGCAGAAACGCGCCGCTTTGTTCTTCGCCACACTTGTGTGTGGAACCGCAATTCACGCTCAATCCGGTTTGTCATCAAGCGACCTCAAAGTCAGCGGCCTGAACTATGAAAGCGAAGCGACAGCGATCTATCTGGGCGATTTCGCCAACGCCCGGTTGGAGCCCGAAGGCAACAAATACGCTTTCCTGCTGAACGATTTCATCGACGCCTATTCCAAGAAGTGCGACGCTCACTTGCCCGCCAACAAAGTGGCGCTCACCCGCGAACGCTGTGTGCAAGAGACCGTGACACGCAACGGCTTTGGTGTGGAGACCAACCGCTATTGTTCGCAATATGTGACCGAGAAGACGGGCTATTTCGCTGATCCCGACCTGTTGCGAATATCAAAAGCTCTCGAACAGAAGATGTCGCAAGAGATCATAGGCAGCATCATACCGCAACAGGGCACCGATGCCGGGGCCACCGCCCGGCGTCTGACCGATATCGCGTTGGCTGGTAATGGCGATATGGCCGCGCTGCTGAACCAGAACCGTTGCACAAGCCCGGCGCTGAAACGGTTTCAAGCCAATCTGGAAAGGTTTGGCACCAATCAAGCCCCGCTGCGCCTCGCCAATGGGGCAACACTTGAATCCGTACGGGGTAGCGATGGCCCTTACATCCCATCAGACTATGGCATGCTGATCGATGCGCTGATCGCGAAGAACGCGCAAGGCTGGGCGTTCAACCGATACATCCGGGGCAGCGTTTCCGGCGTCAATGTTGGCGCAACACCGGATGGCAGACCAAACACGATCAACGCGCGCTATCGTTTCAGCCAGCTGGGCCAACCAAACAACGGATCGGTGCGGGTTACGTTCGAAAATGGACGGCCCGCCTGTCTCTATTTCTTTGACGCCCCCCGGACTTGCCGCATCCCCAGCCCCGGAATTGTGACCGCCTACGAGAAAGGCGAATTTCGATAGGGCGTAACGACCTCTCGCACGCAAGATCAGGCTGGCAATCACTATAACAAAAAGCCGTCGCGAGGTTTCCCCGCGACGGCCTTTTCTGATCGGTAATGCTGAAAAGAGCTTTGTCGCCCTTCACCGCAGCAGCGACCTCGGCTGCGAAGTCGCAATCGTCCATCTCGATGCCTTCACCAGCTGGAAGCGGGCGTAGTCGCCCAGTGTGATGCGGCCGCCTTTGCCTCTGCCCTATGGATTGAAAATAGCGCCAACCCAGAATCCGCGTCCGGAAATCTGAATTTGGCGCCTGAACAATCCTCAATCTGTGGTATCAAGGGGAATGAGAAATCCAATGCGCTTTCGCACCCTCTTGGCCGCCCTGGGTTGTGCAGGCGCGTTATCGCTTTCGGGCTGTGCAGAAGAGCAGCCGCTTGAGCGCAGCAACGCGGATTCGGAATCAATCCAGAGACCGAATGACAATTCAAAGGATGGCGCGATGAACGCATCTATCAGCCCCGACCTTGTGAACGCTTTTGCGCAAAACGAAGCGTCCACCCAGCAGGTAATCATCACACTCGAAAATCGCGCAGCGATGGCCACGCTCGAAGCGGCAGAAGGCGTAAAAGTGCTCAACGCAATGCAGAGCACACCAATCGTAATCGCCGAAATTGACGCTATGGGGCTCAAGGCGCTGTCGGATAACCCGGCTATCAAGCGGGTCGAACCCGATGGAGAAATGCGGGCGCTGCCCGAGTAGAGACGCCGAAATAGAGCCTGGGCTTACTGCGTCTTCGCAATCCGCTTGTACGCCGCGCGATCCGCGTTTTTTTGGGCGCGCCAATCCGCCATTGCATCAAGTGTCACGCGCGTTTTCTTGCGATGCGCCTCAGCGCAGCTCACGCTCGTTCGAGTGGCAGCCATCGGCGTTGGAATGGCTTGAGCGAGAGGCTCTTGCGATTGGACATGCACCGGCTGATCAATGTCTGGCAGGACAAACACCATGTTGACCGCGTCGGCGTACCACGCGGTTTCGACCAGGCCGGATAGCAGCTGAAGGCCATCTGATCGTGGCCGGTTGATCGGCGGTGTAAACAGCAATCCAATCCCACCCTCGGTGCATAGGACGTAGGGCAGATGCAACTTAACCTGCTTTTGCTGATCCGGCCTTTCAAAGAAACTGAGGCCAGGAATTGCGAGCGGGCCGGTCCGCCCGATCACGTCGTCGGGCACCGAATACTGGTTGCGGGCGAAGCCATTCGCTGGATCGTCTTGCACATAGAACACCCGCGCCGGGCATCCTCCTTCAACCGGGGAACGGAACGACCTTGCACCGCTTGGGACGTCGCTTGGCAAGCAATAGCCCCACGAAAAAGGGGAGGTGATTGTGAGACCCAGGCCGTTTGCCTCAACAAACGGACGGCACTGTTCGCGTCGACCATAGCCTGAGGGAACAGATGGCCGGGTCTTCTTTGAGGCGGGGGCAGGGCAATGGATCGTTCTGGCTAAAGGTATCACTGTTACCGAAAGTGCATCCTGATCCATGCCCTGCCCCTTTTCACCTCAAATCCGATTTCAGCGCGGCGCTTTAGAGCGTGTGCTCAGGCGGCGTGCCGAACCAGAAGGCGGATGTGTTGCAATCCACCCGTCCATTGCCGAAGTCGTTCGGATCCTGATTCCCGATCTTGTCGGCAAAGGTGTTGAGCAGCCAGCGCACCTGCTTGTTGTTGACGCTGCGGTGTGATCCCCATGTCAACGCCGCCGCGCCTGAGACGTGCGGACAAGCCATCGAGGTCCCACTCAAATTGCCATAGCCGCCTCCACGCGTGGTCGAACGGATCGAAACACCGGGCGCGCAAATCTCCACCTCCGGCCCCCGGCTGGAGAAGGTCGCCAGCATATCCGAGGAGTCGATCGCGCTTACGGCCATCACGTGCGGATACCGCGCCGGGAAGCCGACCGAGGTGGGCTGGCCCTGTCGCGGTGGCCCCGAATTGCCCGCCGCAGCCACCAGCAACACGCCGTCATCGTAAGCCGCCTCGCACATATCGGCGAGCGCTTGCGGTGCGCCGCCGCCGCCAAGGCTCATACTGGCAACGCGCGCGCCTTTCTTCGACATGATCCAGTCGAGCGCAGCGATCAGCCAGCTCCAGTTCCCGCTGCCGTTCGAAGCGAGCACCTTGACCGGGTACAGATACGCGTAAGGCGCCACCCCGATTACGCCGGTGTTGTTGTCCACCGCCGCGGCCGTACCCGCGCAATGCGTGCCGTGGCCGTTGAAGTCCTCAGTCGTGCTTTCGCTGGGGACGAAGCTTTTGCCGGTGCGCAGGTTTTTGACGAGGTCGGGGTGGTCGGAATCGATCCCGGTGTCGCAGATGAAGATCTTGACCCCTTCGCCCATGCTGCTGGGCCAGGCGTCGGGCGCTTTGATCTGCGCGATGCCCGGAGGCATGGTCTGAGCCAGCGCGTCCGGACCTGACGGCGCATCAAGCGCGAACATCTGGCCGTCTTCTTCAACGCGCGCGATGTCCTTGTCCTTGCTCAACTGCTTGACTTCGTCATCGGTCAGGTTGGCGATCAGGATCGGCGCATCATAACGGTTAACATCGTAACCCAGTTTGGCCATGTCCTGACCCGATGGCACCGGTCGCGCCCGGGTTGAGACCGCTTCGGCCGTGACGAAGTTCAATTCATCGCCGATTGCCTCTTGCAATATGGTCTGTTTGTCTGCGGATTTGGAACGCTTATCCTTCTTTTTGAAGGTGATAATACGCGTTGTTCGTGCCTCATTTGATTTTCTAGCCATGATAACCTCCAGTGTTTTTGGCCAATATCATGCGCGGTTCGATCAATATGATCGACCGATGGATTGCATCCACACCCAGCCGACGCGAGTAAAATCACTTTATATAATAGTGACTAATTCAATAAGCAATTCCCGAGTCGACCAAGCTATAGTACTCTCTTTGAAATTTTATTTCTGTATGAATTCGACACTTCTACTTATTGTTCATGTGATTCTTATCACATAGTGGTCTACTGCTCTGTTTTATTGGATTTTTTGGACTTGCGACTAGGACGAGTTGCTTGGCGCTCGTCGCCTTCCCGTTGCGTTGGCCTTCCCCTGCATAAATCCACTGAAGCCGCTTCCAGACCCAACGCGGCCCACGAACCTTCGTCGGCTTCGTTGCTTAACGATGATGCGCAAGAGCGAGCGCAATCAAGGATGCAAGCCAATCCAAACGCCGTTTCTTACGACGACAAAAAGCCGCCGCAGCGATCGACGCTG
Organism: Pseudomonadota bacterium; assembly: GCA_039814925.1. Lineage (GTDB taxonomy): Bacteria > Pseudomonadota > Alphaproteobacteria > Sphingomonadales > Sphingomonadaceae > Erythrobacter. The sequence continues at coordinate 73,063 of JBCCAH010000001.1, read as the reverse complement.
CGGCGGCCCTTGTTTGAGACGAGAGGCCCCCCTTCGAGTGGGGATCTCATGCGTTAGGCTGGCGGTCCCATCCTTCGAGGGACCTTCGAAAAGCTTAGTCGCCCTTCACCGCCGCGGCGACTTCGGCTGCGAAGTCGCCTTCTTCCTTCTCGATGCCTTCACCAAGCTGGAAGCGGACATAGTCGGTCAGGGTGACGCTGCCGCCGTTGTCCTTGCCGAACTTGGCAACCGTGTCTTCGACGCTGGTCTTGTTATCCATGACGAACATCTGGCTGAGCAGAGCGTTCTCCTTGGCAAACTTCTTGATCGCGCCTTCGACCATCTTTTCCTGCACGTTTTCAGGCTTGCCGCTTTCGGCCGCCTTTTCCGCCGCGATCGCGCGCTCACGCTCGATCAGTTCGGCGTCGAGGCCGTCGGCGTTAAGCGCCTGCGGGAACATCGAGGCGATGTGCATGGCCAGCTGCTTGCCGAACGGCTCCAGCGCATCCGCGCCAAGGTCGCTTTCGAGAGCAACCAGAACGCCGATCTTGCCGAGGCCTTCGGCGGCTGCGTTGTGAACGTAGGACACAACCGCACCCGAGCCGACCGAAACGGTCTTCATGCGGCGCACGGTCTGGTTTTCGCCGATGGTCGCGATGTTGTCGGTCAGTTTGTCAGCGACGCTGCCGCCATCTGGATAACCGGCGACCTTGAGCGCTTCGACATCGTCCGAACCCAGCGACGCGGCGACCGTGGTCGCTTTGCGCACAAAGTCCTGGAACTGATCGTTCTTGGCGACAAAGTCGGTTTCGGAGTTGATCTCAACCGCTACGCCCTTGGTGCCTTCGACCGCGACGCCGACGAGACCTTCGGCCGCGGTGCGGCTCGACTTCTTCTGAGCGGTGGCAAGGCCCTTGGCGCGCAGCGCGTCGACCGCCGCTTCGATGTCGCCATCGGCCTCGGTCAGCGCTTTTTTGGCGTCCATCATGCCGGCGCCGGTTTTTTCGCGGAGCTTCTTCACGTCCGCAACGGAGAAATTGGCCATCGGGATTTCCTTCATTCTATTACATGCGCCGGAAAGGGTCAGCCTTGTGCGGGCCTCCCCTCGGGTTACGCCGGCGCGCTAATTGGGTTTTGTGACGGGCGGTTTACGCCGCCCGCCAGGATCGTGTGGATCGCTTACGCGGTTTCAGCCGGAGCTTCTTCCGCGCCCGTAACTGCGGGCGCTTCGGCGGGAGGCTCAGCCATCGCGCCAACGTCGGCGCCGGAGTCTGCCACGGCACCGCCGCGACCCGCGGTCGCTGCATCGGCGATGGCCTGGCAGTAGAGACGCACGGCGCGGGCCGCGTCGTCGTTTCCGGGAACCGGGAAAGCGATGCCGGTCGGATCGACGTTGGTATCAAGAACCGCGATAACGGGGATGCCGAGCACGGCGGCTTCCTTGATCGCGAGGTCCTCCTTATTCGCGTCGATCACGAACATCACGTCCGGAACGCCGCCCATGTCGCGGATGCCGCCCAGCGAAAGCTCAAGCTTGTCACGCTCACGCGTCAGCTGAAGGACTTCCTTCTTGGTGAAACCACTCGTGTCGCCCGAAAGCTGCTCTTCCAGCGTCTTGAGACGACGGATCGAACCGCTGATGGTCTTCCAGTTGGTGAGCATGCCACCCAGCCAACGGTGGTTGACAAAGTGCTGACCCGAGGAACGCGCGGCATCGGCGATCGGCTCTTGCGCTTGACGCTTGGTGCCGACGAACAGAACTTTACCGCCTGCGCGGACGGTCTGCTCAACAAAGTCGAGCGCGCGCGCGAAGAGCGGCACGGTCTGGGACAGGTCGATGATGTGAACGCCGTTGCGCGCGCCGAAGATGTACGGCTTCATGCGCGGGTTCCAACGGTGGGTCTGGTGGCCGAAGTGTGCGCCGGCCTCGATCAATTGCTGCATGGTGACGGTGGTGGCCGCCATAGGTAATTCCTTTCCGGTTCGTCCTCTGGAAGGCATTGGAAACCGTGTTGGCGGAGATCCCACCTACGGCACCGGTGTGAAGCGCCTTCCATGTGAATTTCGCAAAAGCTGCGGGCACGGTGATTCGCATCGCGCGCTGTTGCGAGGCAGCGCCATTAGCGGCGCTTACCCACAAAATCTAGTGCAATCTGCCGTTTTGGAACACAAGTGGAACAAAATCGCTTGACCTATGGGAACACTTAGGGAACAAGGTGCGAGAACAAAGAACGAACTGAAGGAACGAACCGATGATCACTCTTGCTCTTATCGCTTTGCTTGGCGCCATGGTCATCGCGACTGGACTGACGCTGGTCGATAGTTTCATCCGTGGTCGCTATGTGTTCGAAGCTTTGCAGGAAGAGCGCGCGCTGTTGGACGCTGGGTTCGTTCCTATGGCCGCAGCCAGCGAAGTCCGCGTTCGTCAGCCGGTGCGCTTTGACGCGCTGGCTACGCCGTCTCGGATCCCGTCTCCGCGTCTGGCTGCGGATCGCCCCTATTCTCGTCCGCGCACGCAGCGCGCTGCGCCCGGCGCCGCTTGATCCGGCCATACTTGAACAGAGCGTAGGGCATCAGCAGCAGATACGCCCCGGCAATCACCGATAGGCTCCACCACGGTTCCTGCAGCAACGCCGCAAAAGCGATCGTGACAAAGGCAATCAGCCACAGACGAATACCACGACGCGGGCGGATAGCCCCCCAGCTCAGTGTCGCCATGTTGGAAATCATGAGCGCCGCTATCGCACCGACCCAAACAGTCATAAAGATCGGATCGCGGAAGAACGGATCCTGAGTGGCCTGCCAAACGTAGAACGGCGCAAAGGCCAGCCCTGCCCCAACCGGCGCGGGCACACCAGTGAGGAATCCAGCGGATTTGTGCGGCTGGTTCTTGGTGTCAATTTGCGCGTTGAAGCGCGCCAATCGCAAGGCGCAGCAGATCGCAAAAGCCAGCGCGGCGAACCATCCGAACCGGTCAAGCGCGTTCAATGACCACAGATAAAGTATGATCGCCGGAGCCACTCCGAACGATATGTTATCCGCCAGACTGTCCAATTCCGCTCCAAACCGCGACTGAGCGTTGAGCATCCGCGCGATGCGGCCATCGATACCGTCCAGAACCGCCGCGAGCACCACGGCCAAGATGGCGTAGGCCCACTCTCCGTCGATAGCGAAGCGCACGCCAGTAAGGCCGGAGCACAAGGCCGCCGCTGTAATCGCGTTGGGCAGCATGGCTCGCAGCGTCAGCCCGTGACCGTCACCCTTTGAGTTTTCGGGACCTTCTTCATCCTCCGCTGCCTTGGGGCCAAGGCGTGGAGCGAATTTCCCGCGCGGCTTCGAAGAGCGAAGGGCGTTCATGCGTCGAGGCTTTCAAAGCGCGTTATTGCAGTATCCCTTCTAACAGGCGCTGCTGACCAAGTTCCGCCAACGCCGTTTCGCCCGCGACCACTTTTTGCCCCATCAACACCTTCGGATCGGTGCCAGCGGGCAAAAAGACATCCATCCGACTGCCAAATCGGATGAGGCCAATTCGCTGACCAGCGGCAACCGTGTCGCCCGGCTTCACAAAGCTGATGATCCGCCGCGCCACGAGACCTGCGATCTGGGTAAACCCGATCAGCGTGCCATCCGCGCGCTCAACCAAGAAGTGCTGACGCTCGTTCTGTTCGCTCGCCTTGTCGAGATCGGCGTTGATGTAAGTGCCCGGCATATAGACGATCCGACGCACAACACCGCCAATCGGCGTGCGATTGATGTGAACGTCAAACACACTCATAAAGATGGAAATTCGCGTCACCGGCCCTGGCGGCAGACCGCGTGTGCCGGAACCATCTTCGACTTGCAGCTCAAGCGGCGGTTCAACCTGACAGATGAGCGAAACAATACCGTCGGCGGGCGAAACGATGACATTGTCATCCTGCGGCACAACCCTCTCGGGATCGCGGAAGAAGGCGAGCACCGCGCCCGAAAGCGCCAAAAGGGGCCATCCCACCCAACCCCAGCCAATAGGAAACAAGAAAAACAGGCCAACCAACGCCACAGCAATCGCGTATTTGCGCCCTTCGGGATGCGTGGACGGCATGGTCCACACCGCATCCCCACGCCCTTGATTGTCGAGAATTTCGCCTGCCATGCCCTTTCATCTAAGGCCCGCCATCCAACCCCGCAAGCAAGCGCGAATCTTTCGCGCGGACAAATCCGGCTGCGCGGCGGCATGGGTCTTTGCCATCCCAACCAAGTGGGCGTGCGCGCATTCACGTTTTAGTGAGATGTTTACCTTAAACGCGCGTCTCACGATGACCGCGTCCACAACTCCGATCCCGCCTGCCCATAGCGCATTAGATCAAGGCGCGCCCGTTAGCGCGATCCATCGGTGGGCGAGTGAGGCTCCGATCCTATTTGTCGCCTTTGCAATGTTTGCAGTGTGCACCGTAATCCTGGCGTTCAAGGGCGTCTATCCGACCATCGACGGCGTGCTAGTGAACGCGCAGCTCTTTGGAATGTTTGTGCTGCTGATCGCGGCTTTCGACTCCGGGATTCAGCTATTCAGGCATCGCCCGGACAGCCCGACAGCGTTTCTCACCACGCGTTACACCTCCCCCCCCGCCCGCGCGACAATGGCCGCCGGCGCGCCCATGCTGGCGGTTGCGATTCTGCTCTTGCCGTTCTTCTCAAAGATGAAGGCCGCAATACCGCTCTTCACCGATTACACCTGGGACGACACCTTCGTCGCTTGGGACCGCGCGATCTTCTTTGGCTATGATGCATGGGAGGTTTTGCAGCCCGTGATTGGCTTTCCCATCGTTACCGCTTTCCTGGCGCTGCTCTACCAATTGTGGTTCCTGCTGCTCTATCCCGGTGTCATGTTCTTCGCTTTTGCACGCGTAGACCATGATGTGCGGCGGCAATTCTTCCTGACCTATTTCCTAAGCTGGACGCTGATTGGCGGAGCGATGGCCACCTGGCTTGCTTCTGTGGGCCCATGCTTTGTCGGGCCGATGTTAGGCGATCCACGCTTTGACGATCAGATGGCCTATCTGAACGCCGCGAACGAACAAATCCCGATCATGACTTTGCCCGTACAAGAAATGCTGCTCGAGTGGTTCGCCGCCGCTGAGAACGGCCTTGGTAGCGGGATCACCGCCATGCCCAGCATGCATTGCGCAATCGCGTTTCTCTATTGGATAGCAATGCGCCGTATATCGCCACGCTGGGGTGCGTTCTTTGGTGTGTTTTTCTTTGTCACCTGGGTGTCCAGCGTACACCTCGCCTACCACTACGCGGTCGACGGCTTGGTATCGCTGGTCGCAGTCATCGCGCTGTGGAAGGCCACGGGTTGGACGATCACCGCATGGGACACGTGGCTAGAACGCCGTCGTGCCGATGCGAACGCCTAAGCCGCTTTGCGCACAAACACCGCGCCCGCTGAATAGCCCGCGCCAAAACTGCAAATCAGCCCTGTATCGCCCGCGCTCAGATCATCGCTGTTCAAGTGGAACGCGATGATCGATCCGGCGCTGGACGTGTTGCCATACGTATCAAGCACCGTGGGGCTTTCATCCTCGTTCGCTTCGTGGCCCAGCACCTTTTGCGCAATCAAGCGGTTCATCCCGGCGTTCGCCTGGTGCAGCCACATGCGGCGCAAAGCGGCGGGATCGAGGTCGAGGCGCTCCGCTTCCTCAAGGATCATGGTCGCGACCATCGGCACCACTTCCTTGAACACCTTGCGCCCCTCTTGAACGAAGAGCTTGTCCGCATCGCCTACGCTCTCCGGTGCGGCGCGGTTGAGGAAGCCAAAATTGTTGCGGATGTTGTTGGAGAAAACCGTCTTAAGCTTGGTGCCGACAATGTCCCAATGCTCCGCCGGAGCGATCGCGGCGTCTTCAACCAACACGGCGGTCGCCACATCGCCAAAGATAAAGTGGCTGTCACGGTCGCGCCAGTTCAGATGGCCCGATGTGATCTCGGGGCTGACCACCAGCACCGATTTCGCGTTGCCTGCGCGGATGTAATCGGCCGCGGTTTGCAGGCCGAAGGTCGCGGACGAACACGCGACGTTCATGTCAAAGCCGAAACCCTCGATCCCCAGCGCCTGCTGAATCTCGATCGCCATCGCCGGATAGGCGCGCTGCATGTTCGAAGCCGCGCACAGAACCGCATCGACATCGTCCGGCTTGCGACCCGCGCGTTCGAGCGCCTGTTTGCACGCCGTCACGCCTATCTCCGCCATCACCGAAAGCTCTTCATTCGAGCGGTCTTCGAGGCGCGGCTCCATCGTCGTGGGATCCAGGATCGGCGCCTTGCTCATTACGTGGCGCGCTTTGATGCCGCTCGCCTTTTCGATGAACTCCACCGAGGAATGCGACAAAGCCTCAACCTCACCCGCCTCAATCGCTTCGGCGTTGGCGGCGTTGTGGCGGTCGACGAAAGCGTTGAAGCTTGCGACCAGCTCTTCGTTGGTGATGCTTTCCTCCGGCGTGAAAAGGCCGGTGGCGGAGATAACGGGGCGTCCGGTTAGCTGGACGTCATTGGGAGTGGTGTGTGCCATGGAGCGCGGGGCATAAGCCGATGATGCGCGTCCTTCAAGAGTGGCAAGGCTTTGCATTGAGGATTGCGATCAGGCGGCGGCCATGGCCCAAACGAAAACGGGGCGGGAGATCGCTCCCCCGCCCCGCCTTGTTGTGTAAGACACCGATCAAAACCGGCGCGCTTTTCTTAGAAGGATCCGGAGACGCCCAGGAAGAAGAACCGACCACGCGGGCTCACCGGACGCGCAAGGCTGCCAAGGAACGGCTCTCGGTCAAACACATTGTTGACGCCGCCATAAACCTGGATGCTGTCGGTGGCTTCGTAGCTGATGTTGAAATCGTGCTCGAACCCATTGCCGGTAAAGCGTTGCGACGGATCGTTGACGTTCTCGTTCACGACGAGCGACACTTCGCCATTCTGTTCCACGGCATCGAATGTGTCACCGTTGGAGTCGTTGAGAGACGAATCTTCCCAACGCGTTCTCCAACCGATGTTGAACCGATCAAAGTCCCAGTTGATGCCAAAGTTCACAATCCATTCCGGGGTACCGATGACACCCAGAAGGTTGCTGTTGTTGGCCTGGTCGACAATCTGCAATTGTTGCTCAACCGGATCCGTGATGCTGGCAATCGTTTCCTGAATAATCGGATCACCTTCGGTGAAACGCTCAAGGAAGTGCGTACCAACCGCGGACAGCGTGAAGGTACCCCAGTCGCCGCTACCGAACGGGGCATCGAACGTGTAGCGCGTCTCAAAGTCCACGCCGCGCGCGCGAAGCACCTCCAGGTTGATGTTACCCGAGGTGAAGCCGACGATGGCACCGCCACGGGTAGGATCGCGGACGATTGCATCGCAGAACTGGTTGTTCACGTCAGGCAAGTCAACGCAGGCCTCAGCGATCTGAGCGCCGGTCAAGCTACCAACCGCGTCATCGATTTCGATGTCATAGTAGTCGACGATCACAACAAGATTGTCGAGAGCCCCGCCAAGGATCCCACGCGGTTGGAAGATACCACCGATGGTGAAACTTGTTGACGTTTCTTCGGTCAGGTTGGGGTTGCCCCCGTTCGTACCGGTCGAGAACGCCGTCAGGAAGTCGTCCGAACTAAAGCCATCGATAACAAACAACGCGCAGTTGGCTGCCCGGTTAGACGTACCAAAGTCAATGTTGCCATCATCACACGGGTCAGCGTTCACGCCAATCGTGGCAATGCCCTGCGGAGCAAACAGCTCGCCAATGTTGGGCGCACGAATGGCTTGCGAATACGTCCCACGGAATGTCAACCAGTCGACAGGGCTGTACTGACCGCCAAACGAGTAGGTCTCCGTCGTGCCGATCGTGTTGTAATCCGAATAACGACCCGCAGCCGTGACTTCGAGGTTCTCCACGAAGGGCACGCCCGCCAGGATCGGCACACGAAGCTCACCGAAGAGTTCCCAGACACGAATGCCCTGGCCCGCCGGATTGGGCGAGTTGAAGAGCGGCGCATTCACGTTCTCGATCACACGGCCTTCGATCGACTCGAAGCTGTCGCGCGTGAATTGTGAATCGTCGCGGCGCCATTCGAAGCCAGCCGCAAATCCAACCGGTCCACCGGGCAGCTCGAACAGATGCTCAGTATCACCCGAAAGGACAGCCAGGAACTGCTGCTGTTCGATGACCGTGTCTTGCTTCAGATCAAGGAAGGCAAAGTCGAGAGCCGCCTGACCAAAATTGCGCGGATCAAGCAGGTTCAAGGGTGCGCAGCTTCCGTCGCCGATCTGGAAGGTCACCGGACGGGTTTGCCCGGAAACGTCGGTTCCGTTGATGACTGTGCCGTCCGCGAAGATCGGAGGACCGCCCACCAGGAACGGAGCGTTCGACGGTGAAGGCAGACCGGTCACTTCCGCACGGCAGACGATATCGCCAACCTGAGCGTCGCCTGCGGTGATCTGGATCTCCTCACCCGCACGCACCGCGTTAAGTGTGCCCGAACCGCTTTCAAAGTTGAAAATCGGATCGGTGCCGTCGATGTTCTCTGGCGTCAGAGCGACCGCGTCAAACGCGGTGAAGTAACGATCGTTGATCCGACGACGACGGTTGGTCTCATCAACCTGCGTGCGCCCCCAAGTGTAAGTCGCTTCAAAGCTGACATTGCTTTCCGGCGCATCCCAGCGAGCGCCAGCCGACGCCCGGATGGTCGAACGTTCGATGTCGTCACCGCGACCTGTGTCAGAAGACAGGTTATCCAGCGCAACGCCTGCAAACGATGCGCCTGAGGCGGCGAACTGATCTTGCAAAGCCTGCGGTGCAAACGGGTTATCGGCTTGGAAGAAGAGGTCATCCGTGAACGGGATACCGACCGTGTTCGACGTTTCGACATAGGCAAACTTGGCATCCGCAAACACCGTGATGGTGTTGGTCAACTCATAGTCAGCGCCCGCCGCCGCGACGACACGCGTCGTCTCAGGGATAAGCGTGAGGCCCGGAGGGTTGCTGGGGATACCGTCGCCGCCAATCGCGTTAAACGCGCTGGCCGAGATACCTGGGTTGTAAGCGCGAAGCTGCCCCGTTTCCGGATCGATAATTTGCAGGATCGGAATGTCCGTTCCGTCAAGATTGGGGACCGTGTCCACGCCCGGGGTAAAGCCGACAGCCACGCGCGGGCCGAAAGCAAGGCGATCAAACGGGAAACCGCCAACTGCGATAATCGCGTTGGTGCTCGACACCGGAAGCGTAGGGTTACAGATGAGTGCGTTGGCCGCATCCGAATTGAGCCCCTGCGCCTCGTTCAAGATCGGAGCGCTCTGGCGGTAATCGCATTGGCCGTCGCCAAAAGCGAAATCACGATCGCCGTTAGTGATCGCGGTGTTGTGCGAATATTCGAGAGCGAATACGGCGCTACCGCGGCCGTCTTCGAAAGTGCCACCGCCAGCGACCGAGGCAAAAACTTCTTCAGAATCGCCTTCGTCGCTGATGCCGGTTTGAGCGCGATACTCAACGCCTTCAAAATCGCGACCAGTGCGCGTGATGTAGTTCACAACACCCGACACAGCGTCCGCACCGTACACGCCCGAGGCGCCGCCGGTTAGGATCTGAACTTCACCAATCAGCGCTTGAGGGATCGAACCTACGTCGACGTTTGCGGTGCCAGCGATACCCGGCACATGGCGACGGCCGTCCTGCAGAACCAGCGTTCTGTTTGACCCCAGAGAGCGAAGGTTCAGCGTGCTGGCGCCCGTCAGCGCGAAGCCTTGCGCGCTGTCGAGGTTGGCCGGGTCAGAACCCTGCAGGGCCGGAATTTCACGCAGGGTCTGCGTTAAGTCGATTTCACCCGCGCGTTTGAATTGCTCGGCATCAATGACCTGGACTGGGCTTTCCAGCGCGGTGGTCGAATCAATCGCAATACGCGAACCCGTTACGACAATGCGTTTCTCTTCCTCAGGCGCCGCTTCATCGGTTGTGATCGTTTCCTGTGCCAGAGCTGGCGCAGCCATCAGCGCCAGGCCCGATGCCGAAAGCAAAGCGGCCGACATCAGCCGCCTGCGTGGATTGGATGTGTTTGTGTAGTTCATAGCTACCCCCTGTTTTTCTCTTTGGGTTTTCATAATTCTGGAACTCTTCTTGTTATCAGGCATGGCGCACCCCAAGCCCGGATTTCTTCTATTATTCAGCCATTTATATCCTCTTTATCAGCGGCTTGCGCAAGGCTGAGAGCGTTGCGAAAGGTCTTCTTCAGCAGATAGGGTTCAAGCACACGCCCCACGAGGTAGATCGCGGCAAAGATGCCAGCGAACGCGTAAGCAGTTTTGGGAGAGTGATAGCCCTCGCCTTCATCTTCACGATCCTCGCCCCCGCGCGCGTCTTCCCGGCGTGACGTTTCGTCTTCTTCGCCAGGTTGTTTGGGCGCCGGTGCGCCAAGCATCTGGTCGACCCAGTGCAGTTCGATGGCCTCGTCTTTTTCGGCGTCCTTCTCGGCTTCCCTTTCGGCCTTCTCAGCCAAGTAAGCCGGGCGTTCGATCTCGTTTAGGAAGACGGCAAACTGGCCCAAGGCAAGGAAGGCAAGCGGCGCGAGAAAGCACAGGAAAAGAGCCGTGCTGCCAACATCATACGAAAGACTGGTCTTCGCCTCGTCCTCAGTGATGACCAGAGTGCCCGATGTGAAGGTTGCAAGCTTGTCCTGCGCGACGGGATTGGTTTTGGCGTAGGTCATCGCGTTGCCATCAATCGCGACCTCGGTGCCCTGCGTGTCAAACAGTGGCGCAAGCCGCTCATACGCCTCACGCACGCACACCTGTGTGTCGAGCTCAATCGAACTCGCCGCGCGCCAGATCCGGTCAATGTATGGCACTCGCGCCTGCATAATTTCCTGTCGTTCTCCTTCGGAAGTCGAAAGCTTCCCCGTTCCCACAATCGCGGGCCCCCAAAACCATCCTCTCGTGCGGGAAAGCCCTGCGGCCCTTTTCTCGGCGGCTCAGGCGAAAATCATCGTCCTATTCAGCGGGTTCTTGTTGTTGGTGTTGATCAGGGGTGCCAGCGTTCTTCATGCGATCCGCTGCGCCCCTGTAAGACTTCATCGCTTCGGTGAACGGGAACAGCATCGTCTCACCGATATCCATGCGTCGCCCGCCATCCATGCCAAGCTTTTCCGCCTCGCCGTCGATACAGGTCCCAAACAGGCGATCAAAGATGATCAGAGTGCTGCCGTAATTGCTTCGCGTCGCTTCGTAATCCTGTGAGTGATGCACGCTGTGATGTTCAGTCGTGTTGAAGATAAAGCTCCACCATCGAGGCGTGTTGAAACGGACGTTGATGTGCTGGTAAATGCCCGTGGTCATCCGAACCGCGCCGGCCAAGAGGAAAGCCTTTGGCAGAAAGTCAAAGAAGCCACCGACACCCAGACCGATCAGGAACAGCTCAACCGGGTGGCCGACCGCGCCTTTGTTGATGTTCAACTGCGTGATGTAATGATGCGGCGCGTGGGTGAGCCACAGCGGGTACCAATTGTGCATCCCCCGGTGCATCCAATACTGGCCAAACTCGAAAATGAGGATAATGACCGCCGCCTGCACAAGCAAAGGGAGGCCCGTAAACCAAGCAAAGTCTTCCCATATCATCGCGCCCTGGATCGCTTCGATCATCACGCCAGTGCCAATGTAATTGTCGACCATCCGTAGGATTGTGTAGCCAATCGACACATAGAATATGTCGGTCGCAAACTCCTTCCAGGTCAGCTTCCAGCTTTCAAAGCGCGGATTCACCCACTCGAGCGCCAGCAACAAAACACGAAAGCCGATGCCGATCATGAACATCGTCGAAGCTTTTACGATGTCGTTTGGGCCCCAATAAACGAAGGCGAGCATCGAAAAGAGCCAGAACGGCAACCAATAGGTAAAAACGAACTGCTTGATGGGTCCGCCCTCGACGCGCGGGACGTTTTCCCACCCCACGGTGACGGGAGAATCCGCGCCAATCATTCGATTTCCGACTTGCACACCTGCCATGCAGAACCCCAGTGATTGGGGCCCATCCACACGATCCGAGCCCCGAGAAATATCATACACAACGCGCCGCAAAAGCGACCGATGTGTGTCCTATCCCTCTCCCGTGCGCAATTTTTATTGTGCTACGCAACGATGGGTATCGATGTTAACGTTTGGGTCAAGAGTAACACTACAGGTTTTTGACGAAGGACTGCTTGTTTGTTGCAAATTCGCCTCACTGGCGTAATTTTATGACTCTATTGGGGTTTATCAATAAAGGCCCGCCACCCGCCAAGCTCGGTAATGTCTTGGGCACCGATGGTTGCTCGCGGTTCGGAGACGAAACCCTTAACGCTTGATCCATCCGCCAGCGTCACGTTACCGATGGCAAGCGGCGCGGGCACTTCGGCGGTGAAGCTGCCAAATTCGGCCATGCCAAGCTCGTACACCTCAACCTTGATTGCGGCGCCATCCTCGCTGTGGACGAGCGCAGGCTTGGGCGGGGTCGAATTGGCAATGGCGTAAAGGCGATAGGTCGGCGCGGTCTCAAACGCGCCGACAAATGTCGCATCGCGCGAAGTGAGTTGCCAGTGCAGCGGCATGCCTTCCAGATGCGCGCCGACGACGGCCAATTTCACGGTGTCCATTTTTCCCTCCAGATCAAGCGGTGGCGGCGCGGGCAAATCCGCCGCGTCGAGGTATTCTTGCGCGGCATCCATCAGCGCGCGGTCGCTGTGCGCCGGTCCGATTAGCGTGATGCCAAAGCCCGTCGCATCGTCTCGTGCCCCCGCAGGCACCGCAATGGCCGCCATATCGAGCAGGTTCACGAAATTGGTGTATTTGCCAAAGTGGCTGTTGAGCGCGACCGGTGCCTCGGCCAGCTCACGAATGCGATAGGTGGTTCCGGTGGTCGGGAAAGCGAGCGCGTCGATCTCGTCCCACATCTGATCCGCCCGCCGCTTGAGCGCGGCCAAGCGGTAGGCGCCTTGGAACGTCTCAACCGCTCCAATGGATAGGCCCGGCTGCACGACTTCGCGCACCGTCGGATCGATGGCCTCGGGATTGCTGGTCAGCAGATCGTGGATCGCCGCCGTGCGTTCGGCCACCCATGGCCCTTCGTATAGCAGCTTGGCCGCTTCATCGAGGAAATCTGTGTCGATCTCGACGAGCTCGGCGGTCTCGGACAGCCGCTCAAGCGCCCGGTCGTAGAAATATTCGGACGCGGTATCGCCAAAGAAGACCCGCTGCTCTGGCTTGGGCACGCCGATGCGTTTGGGCGTCAACGCACGGTTCTCGAGCGGGCGCGAATAAGGATCGCTTTCATCAAACCCGGCGACCACTTGATCGACAAGCCTCGCATCCTCAATCCCGTCGGTGAAGACGGTGATGCAATCGATGGTCCGGCAAGCAGGAACGAGGCCCGATGTGCTCCAGCGACCTTTGGTCGGTTTCATCCCGATCAGGTGGTTGAAGGCGGCCGGAACGCGGCCCGATCCGGCGGTGTCGGTGCCCAGAGCAAATCCAACGAGCCCTGCGGCCACTGCGACGGCGGAGCCCGAACTCGACCCGCCGCTCACAAAGGCGCGGTTATAAGCGTTGGCGGGGATGCCATAGGGACTGCGCGTTCCGACCAGACCGGTGGCAAATTGGTCGAGATTGGTCTTGCCGATACACACCGCGCCCGCGTCCAATAGGCGCTGAATCACCGGCGCGTTTTCGCCCGGCGCGTAGGCGAAAGCGGGGCAGCCAGCGGTCGTTTCCAGCCCGGCGACGTCGATATTGTCCTTCGCCGCAAAGGGCACGCCAGCGAGCGGGAGCGTCTCACCCTTGGCAATTCGCGCGTCGACCTCGCGCGCGGCGGATAGGATAGCGTCCGGTTCAAACCGGCTGATCCATATCTGCGGCTGCACCGTGTTATAAGCGGCGACGCGGGCGAGCGCGTTCTCGGCCATGGCAAGCGCGGTGGTTTCACTGCTTTGGACGTTCGCGGCGATAGCGGTTGGGCTGAGGCGTGTCAGGTCCGCCATCAGTCTGCCCTCAACGCGAGCATTGGCGCGCCGGGTTCCACCGCCAAGCGTTCCGCAGTGTAGAGCGCAGCAACCGTGCCGCTGGCGGGGCTTTCAAGCGGGCTCTCCATTTTCATCGCCTCGATAACGGCGATGGTTTCGCCCGCTTCCACGCGGTCGCCTTCTTTGACGAGCAACTTCCAAACGCTTCCGCCAAAGGGCGCCTCAACCAGCTGCGAGCCCTCCGGCAAGTCGATGGCTTCCGGCTCTCTCGCGCCATCAGCTTCCTCTGTGAGCTGAGAGACGCGATCAAACTCGCCGCTCGCCTCCCAAGCGGCGCGCTCGGCGTCGAAGGCGGCCTGGCGGGTGGCCTGAAAGGCTTCGATATCCTTGGCGTTCTCGGCAAGGAAGGCGCGGTGTTCGGCGAGGCTGAAGGTCGTTTCTTCGATCTTGATCGCGCGCCGACCGTTGGCGAAATCGCGGCGCCACTCGGTCAACTCATCCGCGCTGACTTCAAAAAAGCGGATCTGATCGAAGAACCGCAGAAGCCAAGGCTTATCGTCCTCAAAAGACGCGGTCGTGCCGTGCGTCTTCCAAACCTGCGTGGTGCGCCCAAACAACTGGTAGCCGCCCGGTCCCTCCATCCCGTAGATGCACATATACGCGCCGCCGATGCCGACGACATTGGGCGGCGTCCAGGTGCGCGCAGGGTTGTATTTGGTGGTGACGAGGCGGTGGCGCGGATCGACCGGGGTGGCGACCGGCGCTCCCAAATAGACATCGCCCAGCCCCATGACGAGATAGCTTGCGTCGAAGATCACATCCTCGACCGCCTTTTGGTCTTCCAGCCCGTTTATGCGGCGAATGAACTCGATGTTGTCCGGGCACCAAGGCGCGTCGTCGCGCACCGCAGCCATGTATTTCTCAACCGTCTGCGTCGTCGCCGGATCACGCCAGCTGAGCGGCAGGTGGACAATACGCGAAGGCGCGGTGAAGTCGCCCAGATCACCGAGCTTCTCTTCCGCCGCGATCAACACGTCGAGCGCGGCGCGTTGATCCATTGCCTCACCGTCAAAGTGCAGTTGCAACGAGCGTATGCCGGGAACGATATCGACAACGCCGGGCAGGTCACGCGCCTGCAATTCGTTCATCAAAGCGTGGATGCGAATGCGCAGTTCGAGGTCGAGCACGATGGGACCGTATTCGACCAGTATGTTGCGGTCCCCCTGCTGGCGATAGATGGTGCGTGGGCGCTCGCCTTGCTCAGGTGTGTCATGAAGGATCGGAGATAGAGCGCTGATATTACTCGATTCGGAACCATCCAACGCGACCGGCACAAAGCTCAAGCGATCACCCGGAGCCAGCTGCCCGACTTTCCAAAGGTCGTCCGCAACGACCACAAAGGGGCACACAAAGCCACCCAAGGAGGGCCCATCGGGACCCAAGATGATTGGCATATCACCCGTGAAATCGACCGCGCCGATCGCATAAGGATTGTCGTGAATGTTGGACGGGTGAAGCCCCGCTTCGCCCCCGTCCTTGCGCGCCCATTCGGGCTTGGGACCAACCAGCCGGACACCGGTGCGGTTGGAGTTGTAGTGAACCTTCCACTGCGCCTTCACGATGGTTGCGATGTCCTCATTAGTGAAGAAATCGGGCGCACCGTGGGGGCCGTACATGACGCGGATGGTCCAGTTGGTGGAGAAGGACTGCGGCGCTTCGGGAGCTTCCTCTGACCCTGTTTTCGCGCGCGCCAGATGCAGCGTGTCGCCCGCCACCAGACAGCGCCCGCCATGCCCGCCAAACTGGCCCAGCGCGAAGGTCGATTGGCTGCCAAGATAGCTCGGAATGTCGAGCCCACCGGCAAAGCCGATATAGCCGCGCGAGCCTCCACCCGACACGCGTCCCATGGCCAGCGTCTGTCCCGCCGCCACATCAAACGGCGCGCCGCGCGTCAACGGTTCGCCGTCCAACGTCGCCGCAAAATCCGCGCCCGTCAGGCACAGTCGCGCGGACGCGTTGAACACGAGCGTTGGCCCGGTGAAGGTGACCTCAAGCCCCGCCGTTCCTTCGGGGTTGCCCAGAAGGCGGTTCGCCAATCGCAGCGACGCGTCGTCCATCGGGCCACAAGGCGGCACGCCCACATGCCAAAGCCCTTGGCGGCCCGGAAAATCCTGCACCGACGTCGCGGTTCCGCCCGATATCACGCGGAAGCTGTCTGGCGCGTATTCGACGCCGGAGAGCAGTTTGGTGTGCATCTCGCCCGCGGCAAACTCCTCATCCGCAAGCACGTCACGCAGCCAGCGTAAGTTTGTCTCAATCCCGTCAATGCGGCTTTGCGCCAACGCGCTCTGCATCGCGGCAATCGCGGTCGGGCGATCCTCGGCGTAGGTGATAAGCTTGGCGATCATCGGATCGTACCACGCGCTCACCTCGCCACCCGCCGCCACCCAAGTGTCAGCGCGGATGTCGTCCGGGAATTGCAGATTGGTGATCGTGCCGGTCGTGGGGCGATAGTCCTGCGCCGGGTCTTCCGCGTAAAGGCGAACCTGCACCGCGTGACCTTTTGGCGTGGGCGCCTCGCCCTCGACCATCGAAAAGTCGCCGCACGCGCCGCGGATCATCCATTCAACGAGGTCGAGGCCCATAACCTCTTCGGTGACGCCGTGTTCCACCTGAAGTCGGGTGTTCATTTCAAGGAAGAAGTATTCCTGCGTCTTCGCGTCGAACAGGAACTCAACCGTCCCGGCAGACTGGTATTTCGCACCTTCGGCCAACCGCACAGCGGCGGCGATCAGCCCCTCGCGAACCTCTTGCGAGATCGCGGGCGCGGGCGCTTCTTCTACGACCTTCTGGTTGCGGCGTTGCAGCGAACAATCACGCTCGCCCAAGGGCATGACGCGCCCTTGCCCGTCGCCGAACACCTGCACTTCGATGTGGCGCGCTTCGGCGATGAAGCGTTCGAGGAACACGCCCGCGTCGCCGAAATTGCCCTTGCCCAGCCGCGCAACGCTTTCGAAGCTGTCGCGCACTTGCGCTTCGTTTTCGCACACGCGCATACCGATGCCCCCGCCCCCGGCGGTGGCTTTAAGCATTATGGGATAGCCGATGCGGGCGGCTGCGTTGGCCGCCTCTTCCGCGTCGGTCAGCAGACCGGTGCCCGGCGCAAGCGGCACCCCGTTCGCCTCTGCTAAGCTGCGCGCGGAGTGTTTGAGGCCAAAGGTTCGGATGTTCTCTGGCGTCGGCCCGATAAAGCCGATGCCGTTGGCGACGCAGGCTTCGGCGAATTCCGCGTTTTCCGCCAAGAAGCCATATCCAGGGTGAATAAGGGTCGCGCCGGTGCCCTTCGCTGCCTCGATAATCGCGGGGATGTTGAGATAACTCTCCGCCGCCGGGGCCGGGCCAACGCACACGACCTCATCGGCCTGCGCGACGTGGAGCGACCCGGCGTCGGCCTCCGAATAGATGGCGACGGATTTGAGGCCCATCGCCTTCAAGGTGCGAATGATCCGCGTGGCAATTGCCCCGCGATTGGCGATAAGGACGGTGCTGTGAAGGCCCGGCACGCTCATTCGCTGACAATCATGCGTACGGGCGTTGGGTTGAACCCGTTGCAGGGATTGTTGATCTGCGGGCAGTTGGAGACAACCACCGTCACGTCCATCTCTGCGCGCACATCGACCATCAGACCGGGCGCCGAAATGCCATCGACGATCCCGAGCGATCCGTCCTGCATGACGGGTACGTTCATGAAGAAATTGATGTTGGAGACCATGTCGCGCTTGCCGCGCCCTTCGGTCAGGTTGGCTTCGAGGAAATTGTCGACGCAGGCGTGTTGAGCCTTGGTGTGATGACCGTAACGCAGCGTGTTGGATTCGCACGAACACGCGCCGCCAATCGTATCGTGATAGTCCACCGATGTGCCGGTGATGGTGAGCATCGCCCGCCCCTCGTTGGAGCGGATAACCGAACCTTCTTTGAGAAAGATATTGCCCTGCCCGGCGATAGTATCCTGCGCGCTGTATCGCTCGGCGTCGTCATCCGTCGAATAGAGCAGGAAGTCGACCGCCTGGTTGCCTTCCATATCGACGATGCGCAGGGTCTGGCCCTTCTTCACATGGTGCAACCACGGCGCGCGGGCGGGCACCACTTCATCGTGGACGATGGCACCGGGAAGGCCTTCTGCAGGGTCTGTATCGCTCATCAGGGGAGAGGTCCTTTTGGCGGGGGCTCAGCCCCTATCTTCGAAAATAGTCCTCAGAGTTGAGGAAGGCGCGCAGCCCTTCAGGCGTGGCGTTACGAACCGGATCGTCCTCGGGCGTCACGGCCCCGCGCCACGCGGTCGCGCGCAGCGGCGTGACCGAGTATTCAGAGCGCGGGTCCATCACATGGGGCACGTTGGCGATGACGACATAGACGTCCATCTCGGCGCGCAGCACCACTTCGCGCCCGCCGCTGAACGGCCCGATGACCGGCGTGACCGCTCCGTCAGCTTCGATCCGGGTGCCTTTGAACAGGTTCACACATGGATGCACATCGCGCCGGCCAAGGCCGAATTTCGCCGCGCCCAAAAGCAGGCGATCGCGCCCGTTCGGAAAGCGACCTGAATTGCGCCCTTCGCCGTATTTCGCCTCGTTCGTTGACGCGTTCGAAGTGCCGCAAAACGCGTCATGCGTCTGCGCGTTGTCCTCAAGAATGCTCATCAGCACCCGGCCCATATCGGAGAGCAAGAGCTTGCCCGCTTCGAGATAGGCGTTCCATTGCACCTTGACCGTGTCGGCGACATTCAACCGCTCGGTCGGCATTTCGG
This sequence comes from Pseudomonadota bacterium, assembly GCA_039814925.1. GTDB lineage: Bacteria > Pseudomonadota > Alphaproteobacteria > Sphingomonadales > Sphingomonadaceae > Erythrobacter. The sequence goes on along the minus strand of JBCCAH010000001.1, from coordinate 54,277 downwards.
CGTTGAAGATCATCAGCGAGGCACACGCATCGCCTTCGGTATCGACCAGACGCAGGCGGCTGCCGCGCGGCAAACGATGGGCCGAATAGCCTCCCGCAGCAATGGTTTCCTCCCAGACGAGATCGCTTGCGGCGACACCGTCGGGCAGATCATCCGCGACAGGGGGAAGCTTTGGCATTGCCTCGACCACCGTGCCTTCCATCGCCCGCGCGTGGTCACGCGCAGCGAGCGGATCACCCAGTTGTCCGCTGGACCCCGTCATCAGGCGGCGACTCCTTCCTGGTTTTGCGGCGTGTCATCGCCCTGTTCGTGCAGCGGCGGCAGGAGCGCGGTGGTGGTGACCAATTGCAACTGACGAACCCCGCGCACGGAGCGCAGGCAGTCGCACAGATCGTCGAGACGTTTGGCGGGGCCCTGAACCAGCAGCACTTCGAGCGACTGATCGTCTTCGAGAAAGACATGCTGCGAAGAGATGACCTCTTTGAGAAATTCGCGCTGTTTACTGGCGAGCTGTTGGCGCGCCCCGCCCTGATCGCCGCGATAGACCAGCGTGATGGTGCCCGCGAGCATCTCGTCCGGGTGGCGTTCGGCCTGGTGATCGGCCACCGCGCGGCGGATAAGCTGCGCGATCATTTGCGAGCGCGAGGGCATGTCGCGTTCATCGACCATCACATCGAGGTGGTGCAGCAAGTCGGACGGCAAGCTCATCGAAAGCCGTGCGAGCGAGGCGGGGCTGGCGGGGTCTGTGGCCATGGGGGTGGATCCTCTCATTTATTACTTATTGTGTCAATCGTAATACTGTCGCGGATCGGTGCCTGTGGCTTCCCTTCGCTTGCCAACGATGCTCTCTCATCCAAGTCAGCCGCGAGCGCCGCTTCCTTGGCAATCCGCCGGTCCAGCGACAGGTCGTACACAACGGTCGCTCCGTATCGATTGGGCGCGTGCGGATCGCTGCGCGATTTGTCGAGCGTGAGCACACGCGTGCCGAGCGAAAAGGCCTCCTGAATGTCGTGCGTGACCATCAGGATCGTCAGCGAATGCTCGCGCCACAACTTCGTTATCAGCGCGTGCATATCGGCGCGAATACCCGGGTCGAGCGCGCCGAACGGTTCGTCGAGCAAAAGGATGCGGGGCCGCTTGATCAACGCCTGCGCAATAGCAAGGCGCTGCTGCATCCCGCCCGACATCTGCGCGGGGTACAGTTTGAGCGCATCGCCCAGCCCAACCGCTTCGAGCATCTCAGTTGCCGTTTCAACCGCGGCTCTGCGCCTGGCTCCGAACAAACGCCCCATAATCCGCGCCTTCTCGCATTCGAGGCCGAAGATCGTATTGCCCAGAACCGTCAGATGCGAGAACACCGAATAGCGCTGAAATACCACGCCACGGTCGGGCGTCGGCTCGGCTTTGAGCGGTTCGCCATCCAAAGTGATCAAACCGCGCGATGGGGCCGCTTGGCCCAATACCAGTTTCAGAAGGCTGCTCTTGCCCGCACCCGATGGGCCGACGACCGATACGAAAGCGCCATCGTCAATGTCGAGATTTATCCGTTCGAGCACGATCTTGTCGCCGTACTCAACCCAGACGTTCTTCATGGAGAGCGCGTTCAATGGCTCTCTCCATGCGCCCAGGGATACAGTCGACGACTGGTGGCCCGCAGCGCCCAATCTATAAGAGCCGCCAAGATCGCGATCCAAAGCACGTACGGCAGGATCACATCCATCGCGAGGTAACGCCGCACAAGGAATATGCGATAACCGAGACCGATATCCGACGCGATCGCTTCTGCCGAAATCAGGAACACCCACGCCGGTCCCAATGACAATCGTAAAGCTTGGATCAGGCGCGGCATCGCCTGTGGCAAAGCGAAGCGCAGCATCAATTGCCATGTGCTTGCGCCCAGGGTTTGCGCCTTTACGATCTGCTCTCGTGGCAGGTCACCGATATACTGCGCCAGATCGCGCACCATAAACGGGGCAATGCCTACCACGATCAACGCAACCTTCGCCGTTTCGCCAAGACCAAAGACGATGAACAGGATCGGCAACAGCGCAATCGGCGGGATGACCGCGACGCTGGTCACCGTCATTCCAAAGGTCGCGCGAAAGGTCGGCAAAACGCCCAGAAGCAGACCCACGACCAGCGCGGTCAGCGTCGAGATGCCGAGCCCAAGCCCCAGCCTTTGCAGGCTTGCTAAGGTGTCCGACCAGAACAGATAGCGCCCCGAAAGTTGATCTTTCTCGAACACCAGCGCCCACATGGCCTCCACCATGGCCGAGGGCATGGGGGTGATCTTTTCCGCCGGGTTGATGGCGTTACGATCCGCGGCGACGATTAGATACACGATAATGAGGACAAGGACGGGGACCAGACCCAACAGGGCCTTGTTGCCTCTCCAGTCTCGGCTCGTCAGCCAGCTCATCTTTTGCCTTCGGGTGCCTCCAACATACCGACCTTAGAGCGCGCCGTCGGCCGCCATCTGCATATAGGTCGCATCGAAGCGGAGCGTGATGTTGTTCGCATCGCCCAACGTCTTGCCGCCCGGAAACTCCATACCGATGGCTTCGGCGGAACGGGCGCCTTGACCAAACAGCCCTTGCGAGAAGCTGAAATCGCGCACTCTCGTCATCGTCTCGATCAGAGCCTCATCGGAGGTGGCGGCGACAGCGGCACCGGGTTCGGCGTAGAGGAAGGTCGTCGCCAACTGCCCTTCGAACGTCTCGGTGTCCGTGCCCGCAAGTTTAGCCATCGCCGCGCGCGCCGCCTGCCCCTCTTCGTTGTCCTGCGTCATCAAGGCCATGGTTTCGTACCAAATGCCCGCCAGTGCCTGACCAAGTTTCGGATTGGCTTTGAGCAGGGCTGTGTCGACCACCATCAGATCGACGATCTCGCCCGGAATATCGGCTGAACTGAACACAAGGCTCGCGCCATCGGTGGCCTTCATCGTTGCCAGCTGCGGGTTCCAGGCGACCGCCGCTGTCACATCATCTGATGTAAAGGCCCCCGCGATATCCGCATCAGACGTGTTGACCGTGTTCACATCTGTCATCTTCAAATCAGCGCCTTCGAGCGCGCGCGCCAAGAGATAGTGCGAAACTGAAAGCTCCACGAGGTTGATCTGCTGCCCCTTCAAGGCCGCAACACGGTCCGATCCTTTGAGCAGAATGCCATCGTTGCCGTTTGAATAGTCGCCAACGATGATCGCGCTGGTGTCCTTGCCGCCCGCCGCCGGAATGGTCAGCGCGTCCATATTGGCCACGGTCACGCCATCAAGCTGCCCGGCCGTGTACTGGTTCACGGACTCAACGTAATCGTTCACCTGCACAAAGTTGATCGTGATCCCGTATTTCTCTTCCCACTTATCGACGATGCCCGCCTGGTCCGCATAGGGCCACGGCATCCAGCCCGCGTAGATAGACCAGCCGATACTGAACGTGTCGCGCTCGGCCGAGGCTTCTTCGGGAGCCTCTGAGCACGAGGCCAAAGCGAGAGCGAAGCCAATCGCCGCTAGAGAGAGAAGGCGGCGCAGTGCGTTGATCATGAATCGTATTCCTTTCGCAACCGCAACATCGCGGGGTTTAACGCCTGTGTCCATCGCAAATTATTACCGTTGTGAATGCTGGTAATATCCATATGTTGCTTCGAAAGCTCTGCGACTTAGACGAGATCGCATCAAAACAGCCGTCTGGGAGGGCGTGCCGCAACACTCGATACGCGACGAAATGTCGCGGGGGAGCCGACCTGATGAAACACGTGACCGCCCTACCCTTACTCGCCATCGTCGCAGCCTGCGCTTCCGAAGCGCCGCCGCCCAATCCCGGCAAGCTCACCTTCGATGAAAAAGTCATTGCGGTGCCCGGCTTTGTCGATTTCCTGCTGGTGGATGGCGACAACGTCTGGGCGACTAACGCGACGTCGCGCACGGAGGGGATGCTTGAAAAGTGGTCCACCCAAGGCAAAGTCGCCTCAGTCGAGATGCCCCGCCCGTGCGGGACCATGACGATGGCGGAAGGGCATGTGTGGCAAGCCAGCTGTCCCGAATTGAAGGTCTACAAGATCAACGCCGAAACCGCTGAGATTACCTCGATCCTGGACACCGGCCTCGCCGAACCGAGCGGCGAGACCAATGTGGTTGCGGGCGCGGGATCGGTGTGGGTTCCCAGCAACGCCGATGGCGAGATCACGCGCATTGATCCGAAGACGGACGAAACGCTGGCTAAGGTGACAGTAGTCGCCGGCACCGCGTTCCTTGCCTTTGGCGAAGGCGCATTATGGGCCGTCGCCAGTGGAGAAAGCCTCCTCCAGCGCGTCGATCCGGAAACCAACGAAGTCACCGGCACCGTCAGTTTGGGCGACACGCCGGGCTTCTTGACCGCCGGTGGCGGCGCGGTCTGGGTGCAGGAACAAGGCGATGGGACGGTGGCAAAAATCGACCCGGAGAGTTTGGAAGTCACCGCCCGCGTGAAAGTGGGCGACAATCTCAAATATGGCGATATCGATGTGGCGGATGGCAAGGTCTGGCTGCGCACCACCGATGATCAGACCTTTGTGGTGATCGATGCTGAGACCAACGATATCCTCGCCCGCGTGGGACGGCCCGAGGGCAGCGGCGCGATCCGCTACACGCCACAAGGTATTTGGACCTCGGCGCACGACGTGGAATCGATCAATTGGTGGACGGTGGCTGGACCTCAGGGCAATTGATAGGTCATAAAGCCCAGCGCTGAACGAAAGGGAGAAGGCGGCATGTTTCTTCGTGAGATCGGAATTGTTCCCGGAGCCGCCCCTGGCGCGCCCAGCGATAACGAAAAGGCCGCGCTTACAAATCTAAGTCGGCGCGGTGTTCTGGGTGTCTCGGGCGTGTTCGTCCTTGGCCTCACGCTGGCCGGCTGCAACACCTATGTCGAACCCGATGTCGACGCGAACGCCTTTGATGTCGGTGACCCTGGCCCCAGCCCGCTAACCGAAGTCGCCGGCGGCGATGCGACACCCGGCATGTGGATCGCGATCGAGGAAGACGGCACAGTCAAGATCACCTGCCACCGATCGGAAATGGGCCAGCAGGTCTGGACCTCCATGGCGCAGATTGTCGCGGATGAGCTGGAGGCCGATTGGGACAAAGTCACTATAGAGCAAGCCGAAGGGCACGAGCGGTACGGCGATCAGAACACCGATGGGTCGCGCTCGGTCCGCTACAACTTCCACCGCCTTCGCACCGCGGGCGCGGCGATGCGACACATGCTGACCGATGCAGCGGCGGTGTACTGGGAAGTGGACGCTTCGGAATGCACAGCCGACGCTGGCCTTATTCGCAACAACAAGAGCGGCGAAACGCTGTCTTACGGCAATCTCGCGGAATTGGCGGCCAAACTGCCTGTCCCTTCCGAAGACGCAATTACGCTGAAAGAGCCGGAGGATTGGCGTTTCATCGGGCAGGAAGTGCCGTCGCTCACCATTCCAAAAATCACACGCGGCGAAGGGCAATTCGGCATCGATGTCGATGTGCCCGACATGGTCTACGCCACCATCGCACGCCCGCCGCAGGTCTTTGGCCGCACGGGCAACTTCGACGACGCAAAGGCTCTCGCGGTGCCCGGCGTGCTGCAAACGGTGCCTATGCCCGACGCCAAGCCTCCGGCTTTGTTTCAGCCGATGGGCGGTGTCGCCGTGATCGCGAAAGACACCTGGGCCGCCATCCAAGGCCGCCGCGCGCTCGAGGTCAGCTGGCGCGATGGGCCGAACGCGGGCTACAATTCGGACAGCTATGGCGAGGCTCTCAAAGAAACCTCGCGGCGCAAGGGCAAGGTGCAACGTTCACGCGGTGACGTTTCGTCCGGGATGGCCAAGGCGGCGAAGACGATCAGCGCCGAATACTACGCCCCACACCTCACTCAATCGCCGATGGAGCCGCCGTCTGGCACCGCACGCTGGACCGGCGACACGCTGGAATGCTGGGGTTGCGTCCAAGACCCGCAAGAGACGCGTAATGTGCTCTCGCAGGTGCTGGGCGTGGACAAGGAAAAGATCACGGTTAAACCGACCTGGCTCGGCGGCGCGTTTGGGCGCAAATCGAAGCCGGACTTCATGATCGAAGCCGCGATGTTGGCGAAAGAAGTTGGCAAGCCGGTCAAAGTCACCTGGACGCGCGAAGACGATGTGCGCCACGGTTTCTATCACGCGGTCAGCGCGCAGCGGATGGAAGCGGGCCTTGACGCCGATGGCACATGCACCAGCTATCTGCACCGCACGACCTTCCCTTCGATTTCGTCCACTTTTGCCAACGGCGTCACGGCGCCCAGCGCGGGCGAGCTGGGCCTGGGCGCGACGGATGTCCCGTTTGCGATGCCAAATCTGCAAGTGGAATCGGGCGAGGCGAAAGGCCATGTGCGCACCGGTTGGCTGCGTTCGGTCTGCAACGTCTTCCACGCTTTCGCCGTGCAGAGTTTCGCCGGCGAAATGGCCGCTGCGGCGGGCCGCGACCAAAAGGACTACCTGCTCGAACTGATCGGCGAAGACCGCATAATCGATCCCACGTCCGAAGGCGCGGAATACGGCAATTATGGCGGGTCGCCCGAAGAATACCCGATCGAAACCGTACGCCTGAAGGCGGTCGTCGAAAAGGCCGCAGACATGGCAAAATGGGGTCGAGATATGCCCGAAGGTTCCGGCCTCGGCATCGCCGTCCACCGCTCCTTTCTTGCCTATGTGGCGACGGTCGTGGAGGTGACAGTTTCGCCCGAAGGCGACCTCTCGATCCCGGGCATTTGGCTCGCAGTGGACGCTGGTACGGTGATCAACCCCCGCCACGTTCGCGCGCAGATGGAAGGGGGTACAATCTACGGCCTCTCCAACGCGCTGTATGGATCGATCACCGCCAAGAATGGGGCGATTGTCCAAGACAACTTCCCATCCTGGCGCCTGATGAAAATGGCCGAAAGCCCTCGCGCATTCGAGGTCGAGATCATCCGCTCGAACAAGCCGCCCGCGGGCGTGGGCGAACCCGGCACCCCGCCCGCCGCGCCGGCTCTGGCGAACGCGATCTTCGTCGCAACCGGCCATCGCATGCGCACCCTTCCGATGATCGGCCCGGATGGCGCTCGCCTTCCCATGCCGACCGAAGACACCACCGACATCGCCTGATCCCGAGGAGACAGACCATGGCTATGAAGCTGAAAATCAACGGGCAGGAACAAGAGGTCGACGCAGCACCGGGCACACCGCTGCTATGGGTTCTGCGCGATCACCTGAAGATGACCGGAACCAAGTTTGGGTGCGGTGTGGCGCAATGCGGCGCGTGCACGGTCCACATCGATGGCGTGCCAACGCGGTCATGCGTCTTGCCGCACGATGGGCTTGCTGACTCGGAGATCACCACGATCGAAGGGCTAGAAGGCAGCGCAGCCGATGCCGTCCGCGAAGCCTGGATTGAGGACAATGTGCCGCAATGCGGATATTGCCAGTCAGGCCAGATCATGGCGGCGACCGCCCTACTCAAGGAAAACGGCGATCCTTCAGACGAAGATATCGATTCAGCGATGACTAATCTGTGCCGCTGCGGCACCTATGTAAGTATCCGAAGAGCCATCAAAAAAGCCGCATCCAACGTTTAAGAGATCGTACACGAACCAAGCTTACACCTCGACGTTAAAGACTTAACTGGCCGAAGTTTGCGGTTGACTTGCGCACCGCATTAACCTTCTAAGTCTGCGCGAAATTTGAGGGTTTGCAAAATCGCAGCGCCGTTTCCGGGGGCAATTGGGAACGATGCGTTTGGGGGAGCGAAGACTATTTATACGATCCGCTTTGCGGGAGTTCTGGCTACGGCTTTGAGCTCCGGTTCGCTTTTGGCATCCGCACCGGCGACGGCTCAAATCATCACGCGCGAAGAATTAAGCGGGGTTTCGCGGCCCGACGAAGTTCAGGTCCCACGACTGACAATTTCTGGCGGGATTGAACGGTCCCCCTGCGCTCTTGCCGATCCGCAATACGCCGACGTCATGGTCACGGTCCGCGAAGTCATGTTCAACGGGCTCAAAGGTGCCGATCCAAAGGAACTTGAGCCGGCGTGGAGACCGTTTGAGGGAAAAGAGCAACCGGTCGCTGTCTTGTGTGAAATTCGCGACGCGGCGGCTACGATTTTGCGCAACAAAGGCTATCTCGCCGCCGCACAAGTGCCCACGCAGCGCATTTCGGACGGCAAAGTCACTCTGGAAGTCTTGTACGGCAAAATCAGCGCCGTGCGCGCGCGCGGTGAAACGGGGGGCGCTGAAAGAAAGCTTGAACAATATCTTGGCCGGCTTTCCGATAAAGACATCTTCGACCGGAACGATGCCGAACGCTATCTTTTGCTTTCCCGCGATTTGCCCGGCTATGATGTAAATCTTCGCCTTGTGCCAGCCAGCGATGAACCCGGTTCACTTATTGGTGAAGTCACCGTGCGGCGCCAGCGGGCTGCGTTTGATCTGGCCGTTCAGAACTTTGGTGCTCAGGCCACGGGTCCCTTTGGTGGGCAGGCCCGAGCGCAGTTCTTTGGCTTGACGGGTCTGGGAGATGCGACGACCCTTTCCTATTTCACCAGCTCGGACTTTGACGAGCAACAAGTCTTTCAGATTGCCCATGAGTTCCGCCCGGGCAGCGATGGACTAACAGTCAGCGGGCAGCTGACCTATGCCGAAACTGCGCCTGACCTTGGAACCGCAGCCGCACTGGGCAGCTTGCCGGCCGACCTTACCGCCGAAACGCTTTTTGGCACCTTGTCCATGAGCTATCCGGTCAAGCGCACCCAAGGCGAAAATATCTCGATCTCGGCCGGGTTCGATTACGTCAATCAGGACGTCGACTTTATAGCCCCGCTTTCGCGTGATCGTATCCGCGTGGGGTGGCTGCGTTTTGACTACGACTCCATTGACTTGGCGCGCCGTGCGCCGCGTTACCGCACAGCGGCCACGGTTGAGTTCCGTCAGGGCTTCGACATCTTAGGCGCATCAAGCGTGTGTCTTGGCCCCTCGTGTCCAGCGGGGCAGATCAATCCAGGCCGTTTGGACGGTTCGCCCACCAGTTCGGTAGTTCGGGCAAACGGGCTTGCCGAGCTGTCGCTTTCTCGCATGCTCGCATTAACGCTGAAACCGCGCGCACAGCTTTCGCTTGGCGGTGGTCTGTTTGGCTTTGAGGAGTTCGCCGCTGGCAACTTCACGGTCGGGCGCGGCTACGATCCCGGCACGATTATCGGCGATAGCGGTGTCGGTCTGACCACCGAAATTCGGACCTCGACCATGCCTCTGGGCAAGAAGGCCGCGATCCAGCCCTACGCCTTTTTTGACCTGGCGCAGATATGGAACGAAGCGCCAGACTTCGACGACAACCTCTCTTCGGTCGGTGCGGGCGCAAGGGTCTCGTTTGACCGCTTCAGCCTCGACAGCATGGTCGCAGTGCCTCTGAAACGCGCGGGACTCCAAACCGAACGAGGCGATGTCCGCGTTCTTTTCACGCTCACCGCTCGCATCTGATCCATCGGGGAAACTGAACAATGACAAAGCCGATCAACCCGATGCTCACGCGCTGCTCCGCCCTCGCCTTGTCAACCAGCCTCGCCTTGATGAGCGGCGCGGTGCACGCGCAGTCATTCAATGGACAGGGCCTGGTGGTCGAAGGCGACGCGATCATCATCGAAGGCTCTGACACGACCACAATTACGGTCGAAACGCAAAGCGCGGTTATCGACTGGACGCCTGATGACGATAACATCAGCAACTTCGTCGAGATCGCTTTTCAGGACGCGGGCACGACCGCAACCTTTACCAACGGGACAGGCGTTTCGGACTTCGCTGTACTTAACCGCATTTTGCCTTCTGACGTCACCCGGGCCATTCGGCTTGACGGCAACATCGTCTCGCAGATCCAGGATGGGATGGGCACGGTCACCGGGGGAACGGTGTTCTTCTACACACCCGGTGGGATCGTCATTGGCCCCAACGCCTCAATCGATGTCGGCGCGCTAGGTCTTACCACCGCCGCGCCCGTGACAGACGGTGACGGCAATTTCATCATCGGCGACCAAGTCCAGTTTCAGCAATCGCGCAACGACGTGGCCATTCAGGTCGAAGCAGGCGCACAGATCAACGCGCTAAACGAAGGCAGCTATGTCGCCTTGTTTGCACCGCGCATTGGTCAGTTTGGCGATATCAACGTCAACGGGCAGGCCGCGTTGGTTGCGGGCGAAGCGGGCACGATCACCTTCAGTCCCGATGGGCTGTTCGATATCGAAGTCACCATCGGCACCGAACAATTCAACGCGATCGACCATCGCGGTTCGACCGGCGGGGCGGCGTCATCAGGCGCAGGCGACAACCATCGCGCCTATCTGGTCGCGGTCGCGAAAAACGACGCTATTTCGATGGCGATCAACGGTGGAAGTGAGTTGGGCTTCGATGTCGCCGGAGCCGCCAGCATGGACGGTAACACCGTCGTCTTGTCTTCGGGATACAATATCGTTGACGGGCAAATCGACGGTCTGCAAGCCGGCGGCAATGTTGGTGGCATCACCATCAACACCGATCAGTTTAGTCCCACACCTGATGTGATCTTCACCTCCGCGCTCGACGCCAGAGCCAGCGGGCAGATAAGCGGCTTCATAACCAATGACCTGACCTTCGAAGGGGATACGCAGATCGCCGCCGAGGCCGTGTCACTAACGGTTCAGAACGATCCCTTTGGCCCCAACCCTTCCATCTCAGGCAATGTCATCGCTCGCGGCGACCTAGTGTTCCTTGCGGACACGGCTGGTACATTCGGCGATGTCGGAAGCGCTCTGCTCGATTTTCGTGGTGGCTCTTCACTGCAAGTGGATGGCAGTCTGGTGATCGCGTCCAACGCAATCTTTGACACGAATGGCGATGGTGAAGTGCGGTCCGAATTCGCACGACTGTTTGTTGACGAAGCTTCAATCGTCACAATCGGCGATGATCTGATTTTGGATGCGAGCGTCGATCTCGAAGGCGGACGAACGCCCGTCACGGCTCAAGCCGGGTTTGCGAGCGTGTTCGTCGACACCGGCGGCTCAGTAAGCGTCGGCGGCGCAACGCGCATTCGAAGCGATGCTTTTGGTCCGGATGGATTTGCTGGAAACGGAAACAGCGCCGAACTCAGCATCAACCAAGGCGGAAGCTTCACTACTGGCGAACTCAACATATCAGCGGACGCGTTTGGCGGCGTAGATATCGGCGCAGGCGGTGGTGATGCAAACGCTGGGCAAGCGCAGATTTCTGTATTCGGCAGTGGATCGCAGCTGATCGTCACCAACCCCAACTTCACCGGGCAACAATCCGAAGGTAACTTGAATTTTCTTTCGTCACGGGCGGTTGCTGGTGACGGCGTGACGGAAAATGGCGGCAACGCCAGTTCAGGCACGATCTCGCTTAGTGTTAATGATGGCGCAACGCTCAATCTGCCCAACGTTGTGGGCACACCGCTGTTGGTTCTCAACTCCGCACGAGGCGGTAACACGCCCGCAAACAATCGTTTTGGCGGGTCGGCCAATCTCGGTCAGACATTAGTACAGGCGTTCAATTCCAGCGGCGATTTTGGAAACCTGTTTGTTAGCTCCATAGGACGCGGCGGTTTCGCCACATCCGGTGCTACCGGCACGCGCGGCGGCGATGCATTTGGCGGAGCCGTCAGCATCGATTTCTTTGATTCGAACATAGACATCGCGTTTGACCGGTTGGAAGTGAACCTTACCGGTGGCGATGGCGGCTTGGGCGACGGTGGCAATGGTGGCGGAGTTTTCTCAGGCCTCTTGGGCATCAATGTTTTCAATTCGGTCGTCAATGTCGGATCGAACCTGAACCCCTCGGTGTTCGCCGAAGGTGGTTTGGGGAATCTTGGGGGGTCAACCAATGTCACTGGCCCCAACGTTACACTCCAAGAATCAGATATTACAGTTTCCGGCAGCTTTATCTCCGTTGCCCGCTCTACTGGCGGCGCGGCCCTGACGCCTGACGCTTTGGATCCTATTAACGGTGCCGAACCATCCGAAGTTGGCGGCAACGCTTCAATTTCAGCGACAATTCTGCGCGCAACCGACACCAATCTCGACATATCGGGTTTGTTCTCACTCGCCGCGATTGCAACGGGCGGAAATGCACAGGACACCAAAGGCGGCAACGCCGTGGCGGATTTCGTCGACGCCACCATCACAGGCGCATCCACACTCACCGCCCAGAGCCTTAACGCGCAAAGCATCGCCACGGGCGGATCAATCGAACCTGGCGGTGTTGGCCGCGGTGGATTAGCGCAATCCGGCTTTGCGCGCCTTGGCCTGGAAATCGATTTCAACACCGGCGTCGGCAACAACGATGTGACGCTCGCAGGCGGTTTCACCGCTATCAGTTCAGCAACGGGTGGAAGTGGCGGAGACACCAGTCCTTCGGGGCCGTTCTTTCGAAACACCGATGGTGGTTCCGCGACCGCGAACGAAGCCCTGATTTTCGCTCAGGGCGATGGCGCGATAACGGTGGGTACAACAGTCACCATGCGCGCCGAAGCAATGGGTGGAGCCTCCGTTTTTGGCAGTGGCGGGAACGCGACGGCTGGGGTCGCTGATATCAACACCACGGGCGTTGATCTGCAATTCACAGGCAACGCTTCGCTGCAAAGCCTAGCGGACGGAGGCGATGGCGCGTTCGGTGGATCTGCGAACACCGCTGGGGTCGGGTTCAACATTTTCAGTTCGACGGCTAACCTTTTAGGGAACACCAACTTCTTCGCGCAAGCCGTTGGCGGCAACGCGCTCGATGGACCGATTCCTGGAGGGAATGGCGGCGACGCCTCTTCCGGTGCGCTCAACCTGAACTTTACGGACTCCCTTGTCGACATATCGACCTCAATCGTCTCAATCGTTGCGCAAGGCGGGGCAGGATCATCCACCCCCTCCTCACGGGGCGGAAACGCAATTGGCGGTGGCCTCAACCTCTTCTCCAGCGGCTCCGATCTCGATTTCCGTTCGAGCCTTTCCCTGTTGGCGAGGGCGTTCGGGGGTGACGGCTTTTCGGGCGGCTTCGCTGAAAGCAACTTCAGCAACTTCAACCTGGAGAGTTCGAACGTCTCGATTGATGGCCGAATCGATCATCAATTGGAGGCGTTCGGGGGTGACGCGCTCGGCGCGGCCTCGACCGATCCTAACAACCCTTTCGCTGGCGGCATAGGCGGCGACGCGCAGTCGCAAACGCTTTTCTTCACTAACGATGGCAGCGAGCTTACGACCACCGAAGCGATCGGAATTTTTACGAGTGCGCGCGGCGGAAACGCGGTGGATGGAGACGCAGGCGCCGCGGATTCAGGCCAAGCCTTTACGAACTTCCGGGACGCTTCCGTTACCTCTGCACCGGCGATCAATCTCACGTCTAGCGCGACGGGGGGCTCGGTCGGCGCGGGCGGCGTGGGCAATGGCGGCAACGCGACGGCGCAACGCGCCCTCCATGACATCAACGCTTTCGACCCTCAGACAGGCCTGTTTCGAGCCAACACCGACGTGGTGATTAATGGCGATCTCTTCGTTTCGACCATCGCTAACGGTGGAGATGCCGGAACCTTTGGCGGAGAGGGAGGCGCAGCCAACACGGACTTCTCCAGTCTTATAGCGGGCGCACAAGGCACCTTTGTGCTCAACGGTGATCTGAACGTTGCAACGACGGCCAACGGCGGTGCAGCTTCGTTCGGGACAGGGGGTATAGCCTCGGCCGCCGGCGCTGAGATATTTGCGGTTGGTCAAATCGATCCCAACACCGGAATTCCAGACCCTTCAAGCGATGTAACGATCAACGGAAACGTCAACATCACCGGCACCGTAAACGGTGGCGATGGGGCAAACGGCGGCGCGGCGACGGGTCCGCTTTTGCGCATTTTCAACCAGAACGGATCGATCGTAGCGTCAGGCGATGCAACGGTGACGGGTAATGTAACGGGCGGCAACGCATTCGCCGGCATATCACCTGGCGACGGCGGATTGGCCACGGGTGGATCGGTGCGAGTTATCTCCGAAAGCCGCCCTGGCGAGGGTCCAACGCTGATCTCAGTTGATAACCTGATTGTGAATACAACCGTTCAGGGAGGCGATGGTGGTGATAACCTTACGATCTCTGATGGTGGTCGAGGCGGCGAGGCGGTCGGCTTTGGGGCCTTCATTCTGGGACGCGCCTTCGATGGTACGTTGGAAGCGCGCGGAAACGGTGTCTTCAATTTCAACACTATTGGCGGCGCGGGCGGCGATGGTGTCAATGGCGGCGATGGCGGCCTTGGTTCGGCGCGTGCGGTGTTGGTGGGCACATCAAGCGGGGCATCGGTCCCTGATCAAGTTAACGGCGCGGCGCGCTATACTACGCTGAGTGTGGTGAATGATGGAACCGGTGGCGCAGGGGGCAACGCATCCACCGGAACCGGCGGAACAGGCGGCGCGGGCGAAGGCAACCAAGTATCGATTAACGTTCGCGGTGCTCCCCTGGTCGCGAATACCGTCAATTTCAGCACAACTGGGCGCGGCGGCGATGGCGGGTCGGGCGCAACCCAAGGCGATGGTGGCTATGGTATTGGCGGGTTCCTATCGTCCGTAATCAGCCAGGCGTTTGAAAACCCCGGGCGCGGAAGCGCGCAGATCGGCGCGCTCACCATGATATCGGAAGGTATTGGCGGGAACGGCTCCTCACCAGGGGCGAGTTTCTACGCCACCGGTGGATCCTTCGAGATCACACAGGCTGATGTTGATATCGGTTCGTTTGATGTGCAGCTCATTGGCACAGACTTCCCCGTCGTGTCCTTTACAGACCCAGTCACAGGCGATCAGGTACCGATCGATGTCGTTCCCTATGACCTCACGCTGACCGATGCGACCTTCGTGGCCGATACCGTCAACATTGTCACGCCGGGTGAGGCACAAACCGACTTTTCGAGTTCTCTGCTCACAGCCAACACATTCAGCATCACCGCTAGCGCACTCGTGCTTCTGGAAGTGGACCCGATGGGCCCGCCTCAGGATCCCAATCGCGGCAACCTAAACATCGCAGATCAAATTGCGCTAACCGCGACTGAAGGCGATCTGGCGATCGATGCCGAACTGACCGCAGGCAACGAGATAATCCTCAACGCCCCGGGCAACGTTCTCGCTGCCGCGCTTTCCGCGCCCGCCGTTTTTCTAGAAAGCCAAACTGGCACGATTACGACCGGCGCGGTCAACACCAACGGTGGCGCCGTCTCGATCCAATCGCTCGACACGCTTGATCTCGAAGCGGCCTTTGCTTCGGTTGACGCGAACTCGATTACGGCGCGTTCGATCGATGGCGATGTCATCAGCAATGTCGACCTTGCGCTCAACGGCGATCTCGTCATCGAAGCGGGCCAATCGATCAACGTTCAAGGCCTGACGGCGGAGTCAATTACAGCGACGTCACTGGGCGGCGATATCACAACGGGTCGCCTGTTTGGCACCGGCGGAGTCGTCGGCCTCAATTCCTCTGGTGCAATATCAACGACCGAGATCGAAGCGGCGAGCGCGCTGCTTGTTGCGGTCGGCGATCTCACCGTAAGCGACCTGATCACGGTCGCAGGCGATGTGGGCGCAACCTCGGGAATGTCCCTCACTTTGGGTGACGTGACTTCGACCGCTGGGTCTATCTCAGCCACCGCTCAAGGCGATCTGCTTGTTGGCGCATTATCGGCGGTCAGTGGAGCCATAACTCTTGATGGCGTTCTTGGCGTCAACCTGACGTCTGGGGTAGCCCAGAGTCTAAGTGCGAACAGTGAAACAGGCGAGGTCGAGGCGACTGGCCTCATTACACTATCGGATGCGTTGACGGTTTCGGGCGAATCCATTGCGGTGTCTGACGTGACCGCAGGCTCCATCGACGCCGACACCAGCGGTTCATTTGCCTCGGGAGCTCTCGATACAGGGGTCGGCGCGATCAGTGTTCAGGCCTCGACAGGTGTGTCTCTTTCGGAGGTAAGCTCGGGCTCATTAGACGTCCAAGTGTCTATGGGCGCGCTGGATGCCACCGGCGGTATCACCGTCGATCAAACGGCCAATTTGCAGGCGCGAGATGCGGCGACGCTTGGCGATGTTTCAGGCAGTGAGGTTGTGATCAACGTCATCGATGGCGGTGCCCTTGTTGGCGCGCTGGACGGTGACGCGATTACCCTGACAACTGGCGGCGACACTACCTTTAGCAGCATCACAGGCGGCGCGTTGGATGCAATTGTCCAGAACGGAGATCTCACCTCCACGGGTTCGGTGAATCTGACCAGCACGCTTCACGCCGTGGCGGGCAATGCGATCGCGCTAGCTGACGTCACCGCCGATACGATAGCGATTGATGCGGAAACCGGCTCAGCGACGCTGGGTGCGCTCAACGCGAACACGATCGGCGTTCAAGCGGAGACGGCTGTCTTGCTTGGCGATGTTACGGGTGGTTCAGCCAGTATCGTCTCGAGATCTGGAAGCTTGGCAGTATCGGGCACGGTTGATCTAACTGATACGTTCATCGCGGTGGGACTGGGATCGGTTGACCTAGACGTCGTCACCGCCGGCGGCATTGACGCACTGGCCGCCAACGGCAATTTGGAATTTGCATCGCTGACCGCGACCGACGGCGCGGTTGTGTTGCAATCACAGGATACCCTTGAGCTTGCGAACATCACGGGCATCGGCATCCAAGCCACTTCGACTCAAGGCGATATTCTAAGCTCCAGCCCGATTGCGACGCAGGGTACAGTTCAGCTTGATGCAGCCGGTTCCGTCGTCTTGGGTTCTTTGACCGCGGACGCGCTTATGGCCACCGCTTTGGGCGGCGATATCACCGCGACAGGCGAATTGACGACAGTTGGTGGGGATATCGCGCTGGGTGCAGCGGGATCTATCAATGTTGCCGACGTCGAAGCGGCGTCGTTAGCGCTGACCACAGCTATGGGCAGCGTGTCCAGCAGCGGTTCTATAACGCTGACCGACAATTTCGACGCGCAGTCGGGCGTCGATATCGCTCTCGACGCGGTTACAGCGAGCCAGATCACCGCCACGGCGGCCAATGGATCGGTGGTCGCTGAAACGCTCGACGCGCAAAGCGGGCTTGTGCGTCTTCAAGCCGCCACTTCGGTCGTGCTCGACAGGCTCAATGGCGGATCGCTGATCGGGATCGCGGAGCAAGGCGATTTCACAGCCAACGACTTGATCGCCGTAACCGGCGCGCTCGATGTGGATGCAGCGGGCGTTATCAACCTCGCGACAGTGACTTCGGGCGCATTCGATGCGCAGGCCGGACAGGCTCTAACGCTTGGCGCCGTCACGGCTGAATCAATCCTTGGTCGCTCGGCTAACGCAGACATCACCTCCAGGGCGCTTGTCGCGGATGGCGGCGCAATCGACCTCGGAGCCGCTCTTGGCATCACGCTAGAAAGCGTCGAAGGTGGGTCACTGCTGCTGAACGCTCTCGACGGCGACATAGCTGCAAGCGACCTGATAGCCCTGACAGGGAATCTCGACGCGCAGTCGAGTGGGGCGATTACCTTCGCATCCGTCACTTCCGGCGCTTTCGATACGCAAGCCGAGCAAGCGCTAACCCTTGGTTCGGTAACAGCTACCTCGATCATTGCCCGGTCTATCAACGCGAGCGTCACCTCCGGCGCGCTCGTCGCGGACGGCGGCGCAATCGACCTTGATGCGGCCATGGGCATCGCCCTCGCCAGTGTCGATGCTGGGTCGTTGCAGGTGGACGCCTCGGGTGGCGACATCGTTGCGAGCGACCTCATCACCCTCACCGGAGATCTCGTCGCGCAATCGAGCGGCGCGATCACCCTTACATCCGTCACCTCGGGTGCATTCGACGCGCGAGCTGGAACGGCTCTAACCCAGGGAGCTGTGAGCGCTACTTCAATTGTTGGCCGGTCGGTCAGCGGGGATATCATGTTCGGTGCGATCATCGCAGATGGCGGCGCGATCGACCTCGAAGCAGGTTTTGGCATCGCCCTGACAAGCGTCGATGGTGGGTCATTGCTGGCGAATGCGCTTGGCGGAGATATCGTTGCCAGCGAGTTGATCACCCTCACAGGTGCGTTTGATGCACTCGCAAGCGGAGGGGTCACCTTGGGCGACGTAAGCGCGTCCACAATCACGGCAAACGCCGCTGGCGGCGATCTGATCGCCGGATCGCTGGTCGCTCAAGAAGCGATCAGTCTCGACGCTCTTGGCTCCATTCTGTTTGCCAGCATCTCGGGTGTCTCCCTGATAGCGGATACAGAGGATGGCGATATTGAGAGCACGGGCAACATCGACCTGACCGGTTCCCTGCAAATTGACGCCACCGGGGACGTAAACCTCGGCGCTGTCACTTCCAGTTCGGTGAGCATCGCAGCCGCCTCCGCTTCGGTTAGCGAGACAACGGCCAACGCCTTTACCGCCGTAACACGAACGGGCGATTTTGCTGCAACTGGAACCCTGACCGTGGATGACGGGGCCATCGACTTGCAGTCTTCTGGAGCAATCACTCTGGCAGACGTTATTGCCGACACGCTGAGAGCGCGCGCTCAGAATGGCGGAGCGTCTTCAACCGGCCTCCTGAACCTCTCAGGGCTTCTCGATATCGAAGCCGCGCAATCGCTTGAGCTGGCCGATATTGCGGCCGGATCGATCAACGCGCGAAGCGTCGACGGCACTATAACCGGCACCGGAACGATCACCGCGCAAGGCGACGCCAGTTTTGCCGCCAATAGAGGGCTGTTGCTGGCCGATGTGACGGCTGACAGCATCGCCGCCAACGGCCTCGGCAGCGTGGATATCGACGGGCAATGGACCGCTTCGCAGATCGCCGTGACAACGCCGCTGCTCAAGTTCCTCGACAACGGCGCTCTTGCCGCTGGACCAAGCGGATCGATCGCCCTCACCTTCACCAATGGAAGCGGCCTCGTGGTTGGCGACGCCGGAGAGATTGGCGGCGAGATGGGCGAACCGCCCCTCGAACTGACCGAGGCCATGCTCGCCGCGATTGAAGGCGGCGAATTGACCGTCTCCGCTTCGGCCAACGCGGCGGGAGCAGACATTCTCATCGGTGAATTCGACACGGCCAGCGCCTCGGGCGTGGGTGCCTTGCGCTTTGCGACCACCGACCCCAACGGAACCATCCGCGTGATTGGCGCTGTCACCAGCGGCTCGGCCGAGGCGCCACAGGAATTGAGCTTTAGAGCGGGCCGGTTCGAGCTCGATACCGACACCGCGAACGTGGATCTCACTGCGGTTGGCGGCGATCTTGCTGTTTCGGCGGATGTCATCCTGGTGGGCAGCGGTGAACTGACAGCGGGAACAACCGGCGACGAGGCACCGGACACCTTGATCGAGAGCTTCAACGCAGCGCCGGTTGAACCGGGCGCTGCCCTGGCCATAAACGTGAATGCGCTTACGCTCGAAGGTGGGCAGGCCATTCTGATCCAGAATTCGGGCACCGTGGAAGAGCCAGCCGGCTTTGTGGTCGGCAGCGCGGAGGGGCTCCAGGTTCGCAGCCGGGCGTTTGAACCTGCCAACGGGCAGCGGCCTCTGGTTGTGATTAATGGCCAGATCAGCGCCGACGGGGCGACAACAAGCGGCATTGAAGCGGGCACCGCCTTCCTCCAAGCGCAGGGTGACACCAGTGATCTGGCACCGGCCAGCCTTATCAATGGTTGCGAGTTGGGTGGCTGTGTCGCCACTGATCAGGGTGAAGCCACCTCAGACGTCTCGGCGCAGGTCAACGGAGTGATCGACAGCGGCAGCTCTAATTCGGGCTCGGGCACCGGCGCAAACAACTCTGGTTCTTCTGGCTCTGGCGAAAGCGGAGCCGGGGATACAGGCGCGGGAGATACCGGGTCGGGCGAAAGTTCGGGCGGTGACAGCGGTTCAAGCGAAGAAAGTGGTTCGGATGACAGCGGTGATGACGCGTCTGAAGAAAACGCCGACAATTCCGGCGGTACGAATGCCGGCAGCACCGATACCGGTTCCAACTCAGGCGGCGACGTCAATCCTGACAACGTCGACGATGGCGGAGGCGGCAACGACGACTTCGTGATCGAAGACAATTCGGGCGATGGCTCGGACGGCTCGGACACTTCGGGCGGCGACGATGGCGCAGGTTCGGACGACGGCGCAGGATCAGATGATGGCGCAGGGTCGGATGACGGCGGCGTCGACGATGGCGGATCCGACGATAGTAGCGCTGACGATTCTGGTTCCGATGACTCGGGTTCGGACGACAGCAACTCAGATGATGGCGGCGACGAAGCCGACAGCGGAGAAGAATCCGAAGGCGGCGAAGACTCCGAAGCCGGAGAGGAAGAATCCGACGCCGAAGAATCGGACGAGAGCGAAGAATCGGACGAGAGCGAAGACGCCGAGGAATCCGAAGACGAATCGGACGAAGAGGAATCCGAGGACGAAGAGGAGGAAGAAGAAGCCTCTGAAGAGGAGGAAGAGGATAGCGAAGGCCCTGCAACAGGCCCCATCCCCGCGCCAGCTCCGCTCATCGACACCAACAATCTGGACCGCAACACGGCCATCAACGATCCGATCAGCGGCACCGGCAACCCGGCACTGCTTGATCCGGAAATCAATGTGCCCGAACCGCCTGCTGCTCCAGCTAACGAAAATGGAGGCTCCCAATGACCCTCATTCGCTCATCAAAACTCTTCGGGCAGGCCAAGCTTGCCGCTCTTGCAGCTATCGGCACCGCTGGTGCGTTGATCGTCGGCCCAGCCTCGTCCCAAGACGACTCGCTTTCCTTCCGCACCAATTTTCGTGTCGGTGACGCTGGCGTGCGTTGCACGGCGCAAAACACGCCATCAGAAAAGCGGCTTAGAGGCATGTTTGACCGCGCCTATCGCCTCACCTGCCGTGATGCGGCGAGCGCTGTCGGCACCATGATCGTGGTCCGCGATGGCGATCAGCTAAATCCTCTGCCCGACGGCATCGACACTTCCTCGCAGTGTCAGACCCCAGAATCCGTCCAAATCGATGAGGTAGGGAGCGTCACAAAGCGCACCTGCACATCCGGCGAGACGGGCGTCAGCTACCGCTCTTACATGGTGAGAGCCAACGGACGCACTTACTTTGCCGAAGGGTTGGCGGGATACGATCCTGTCCTGCGCCTGGCCCTCGCTTCTGTTTATAACGACCGCGCTGTTCCGGGCACCATCGAGGTTGCGCAAACCGAAGTGAGCGATGCCGCGGCCTTCGCACGCGTTCAAGCCGGTTCGCTCACGCAGTTTGACGTTCTCAACGAAGCATATCTGCGAAACAATTCTGGCCGATTTGCCGAGTCCGGACAGTTTTTTGAAAGTCTGTTGGGCCGGTCTGGCGGGCGATACGCCGGGCGGCCCGAAGTGCTGGCCAACCAGGGCCTGCAGCAAAGCAATCTGGGCAATTTCAACGCGGCGACCCGCCTATTTAATGAAGCGGACGCTTCGCTTACGCGCAAGGACGGTGTCGCACAGCGACTGATCCGAAACTACCGGGCTATTAACTTGCTCAACCAACGTTTCCCAGATGAAGCGTTGAACGCCTTGTCCCAACCCATGCGGGAAGTGGAGACCGAAACGGACGATCTTTCAATCCGCGACGGCTTCATCGACAATCCTCTTTCGGCGCAAATCAATCGCGAAAACGTCGCTTTGCGGCGTCTTGGCGGCGTCGAGTTGGGGCTAACGCCTGTCGAGCGAGCCGAATTGCTCGATGCGCAGGGCGATGCGATCCGGGGATCCATCGCTCGCCAGCGCAGCGAGTTTTCGAAGGCTGAACGGCTACTGCAGCGCGCCGACAAGCGCATTGCCGATGTTCGCGAAGGCCGTGTCACTTCAGCGCGTTGGTTGCGCTCGGAGATCGCGATTGAGCGCGCTCTGGTGGCCGAAGGTCAGGGGCGCATGGACTTCGCGGCGCGCGCTTACGATGTTGCAGCCTCTGCGATCTCACGCGATTATCCGCAATCCCCGGTGCTGCTCGCGGCTTACGCCCGCAAGGCAGGGTTCTTGTTGCGGACCAACCAAAACGATCCAGCGCGCGAACTGTATCGCAGCGTTGTGGATCGTGCACAGAACACCACTGATAGCGGGGCGAGTCTGCGCAACTTGCTCGAACCCTATTTTGCGCTTTTGGCCGAAGATGGCAGCGCCGAGGCCACCGCCGAGTTCTTTGGCGCGTCGCAAATGCTTCAACGCCCTGGCGTTGCGCAAACGCAGGCGATCCTGGCCCGGCAAATGTCGGAAGGGAACGACGAAGCCTCAGCGCTTTTCCGTCTTTCTCTCAATCGCAGTCGTGAAATCGCACGCACTCAAGCGCGCGCCGACCGGCTAGCGGCTGTAGCCAAACCCACCCAACTGCAAGTGGAGGGCCTCGCCGCCGCCCGCGAGACGCTTCAATACCTCCAGTCCGAACAGGCTGGCCTGCTGTCGCGCTTGGCCGAGTATCCGCGCTTCCGCGCGCTCGCTCCTACGCGCCTCGAAATTTCGGACTTGCAGTCGGAACTGCGAACCGGCGAAGCCTATTACAAAATGGCGATCGTGGGTGAGGAAGTGTACGCGCTTTGGATCACGGCCAACGACGCGCGCAGCTTCCCGATTGAAGGCGGGCTGTTTGGGATCGACGACGCGGTCACGTTCCTGAGAGAGTCCATCGTCTCCTACGATGGCGGCCAGATCACGACCTTCCCGTACGAAGTTGAGCAGGCCCGAGAATTGTTTCTGACCTTGTTTGGTCCTGTTGAGGAGGAGTTAAAGAGCGTTCAGCACCTCATCTTCGAACCCGATGGTCCGATGCTGCAATTGCCGCCGCAAGTCCTCATCGCCTCTGAGGAAGGCGTTGACGCCTATCTCAAGCGCACAACCGACGAAGAAGCCAACCTGTTCGATTATCGCGAGATCGACTGGTTAGGTCGCTCACGCGACGTTTCGATCGCGGTAAGCCCGCGCGGCTTTTTAGACATTCGCAACATCGCGCCCTCGCGTGCCAAGCAGGCCTATCTCGGTGTCGGCTCAAACGCTCTTCCAACGGGCCGCGAGGATCCCACCGATCCGTGCGCCTGGGGCCTCAACACGTGGCGCGATCCTATTGTCCCGGACGAACTGTTCTTCGCAGCCCAACGGTTCGGCGAGGATGTGAGCGACGTCAAGACCGGAGAAGAGTTCTCTGACACGGCGCTTCTCACAAACAAGGACATTTCTAACTACCGCGTTGTCCATTTCGCGACGCATGGTCTGGTGACCGCACCCAACCCCGATTGCCCCGCGCGCCCTGCGCTGGTCACATCTTTCGGCGCACCGGGTTCGGATGGCCTGCTGACCTTCCGTGAGATCTTCGACCTCAGCCTCGACGCAGACGTTGTTATCCTTTCGGCGTGCGACACCGCGGGCAAGGCGACCGCCGCCGCATCGCGTGAGGCGGGCATCGTTGGAGGCGGCAACTACGCTCTCGATGGTCTGGTGCGCGCCTTTATCGGCGCGGGCGCGCGGGCAGTTGTGGCAAGCCACTGGCCCGTTCCGGACGACTTCAACGCCACACAACGGCTGATTGAAGGTTTGATATCGGGCCAAGATGGGCAAGGCCTAGCAACGAACCTGCGCACCGCACAGCGTGGTCTGATGGCGGACGAGGACACTTCGCATCCGTTCTACTGGGCTGCGTTTATCGTCCTCGGTGATGGCAGCCGCGGCATCAGCGGCGCAGCGCCGGTCGACACCGTAGCGAGCGCATCAGCGGACACCACGCGGCCTTCGCTCTGACAGGCCAGCCCTAGTTCTGCGCGATGCGCAGGAGAGTGTCTTTGCTACGCACTCGAATGAATCCATAGCCCCGCTGAATCGCTCCAGCGTGTTCAAGCGCGCGTAAGGCCGCGTTGGCAGTAGCGCGCGTGACACCGAGCAGTTCGGCGAGTTCTTGCTGGGTAGTCGGCGTGGCCTCCCCTTCCCCCGCCAGATTGAGCAGTAATCCCGCCAAGCGTGCGGGGTTACTAACGCGTCGCAGTCCGGCAAGCTGATCAAGAGTATCTTGAAGCTGCGCGGACAACGCTCCGAGAAGCGCGCGGGATGATGCCGGGTAGTCGTCGAGGGCCACGAGAAACCTATTCCTAGCAATAAAGCGCAAGCGTGCCTCGCCTCTTGCCACAGCATCTACGACCCGCGGCGTGCCCGCGAAGACCGCCAGTTCTCCAAATGAGTCTCCCGGCCCCAAGACCGCGACCGCACGAAATTCCCCATTTACGAGAAACTGGCCAACACGGGCGCTGCCTTCCTCGATCAACCAGAACCCGTCCGCCTGTGTGCCGCGCTGCTGAATAAGCTGTCCGTCGTCAAAACGCCGGGGCGGACTTGATGCGATCAGCGTCTCTTTCAGGTCCGCTTCAAGTGCGGCGAACAGCATAGGCGCCGTCAAAGAACGGCGTGGATCGTCAAAATGTATAGAATTTGACATTCTTTGATCGACGTAGGCGGTATTGAGCGCGCGCACAAGGGAAGAGGATCACCAAAATGCAGTCATCGACCATCGCCGTTGTCGCCATCTATCTGGGCTTTGCACTGCTGGAGCTCTGGCGTTCGGACCTGTTTGGCAAAGCCGAGCAAACCCGGGACGATGGCATTGTTGAGATCGTCAGCATGACCATGTTGCTCGCAGTGACACAGCCCGCCGTGTTGTTCACAGCCGGCTGGCTTGCGAACTCGTTGGCGCCTCAATACGCCGAGGCTCTCTCAGGCATTCCTCTGCTCGCCGCGATCGCGCTGTTCCTCGTTCTGGATGATATGACGCAATATTGGTGGCACCGGGCCAGCCACACCTTTCCGTGGCTCTACAACCTGCACCGCGCCCATCACAACGCGCGCTACATGAGCGTGCGGCTCGTTTACCGGAACAACATCATCTACTACGCCATGATGCCCAGCCTATGGCTTTCGGGTGTGCTGATCTGGTTGGGGCTAGGCTGGGTCTATGCCGGGTACATTGTAGTCAAGCTGCTGGTCATCACCGGCGCGCATTCCGACGTCGCTTGGGACAAGCCGCTTTACGCACGCAAATGGCTTTCACCCATTATGTGGGTGGTCGAACGCACAATTTCGACACCCGCCACTCACCACGCCCATCACGGTCGCCACGCCGACGATCTAGCGGTCAACTACAAAGGGAATTACGGTAATCTGCTGTTCTTCTGGGATGTGCTTTTCGGGACGGCAAAGATCACGCGCAGCTACCCGCAAAGCTACGGTGTCGAAAACCTCGCTCCGGCGAAGCTTGGTCAACAATTGCTGTGGCCGATCTTTTCGGAAGGGAAAGGCAGCAAGGAAAACGATAGCGATACGGTCGTAGAGCCTTGTCGCTAGGGCAATGCCTCACCCAATTAGGCGCTCAATGAGCCAAAAGCTTCCGATCGTGCCGATTGCGTAAGTCGCCGCCTTGAGCGCCTGTCCTTGTGTTTGCTCCGGTGTCCGCGCGAGGGCTGCCAGCACCACGAGCGTGATGCCGACCACCAGCAACTGCCCCGCCTCTACCCCGACGTTGAAGGCAAAGAGCGCGGTAGCCAACTGGGTTTGCGGCAAACCAATATCGGCCAGTGCTCCTGCAAAGCCAAAGCCGTGCACAAGACCGAACGCAAAAGCGACCGCCCACGGATAGGTGCGCGTCAGAGTGCGCTTTTCCTGGTCGCGCAGGACGATGGCGACCTCCACCGCGAGGAACACAATCGAAAGCGCAATAAGCATCTCGACGGGCCGACCGGGCAACCCCGAATAGCCCAGGATCGTGGCAACCAGCGTGATCGAGTGGGCCACCGTAAAAGCAGTCGCCGCCTTCACCACTGGCCATGGGTTGCGCACCAGCAGCACCAACGCGATCACGAAAAGCAGGTGATCCCAACCAAAGACGATGTGCTCGGCCCCGATGATGAAATAGTCGAACAGCACGCTCACCATGTCAGGCTCGGCTAGGATGATCGCCGACGGCTCATCAGCGGTCAAACGAAAGCTCTGCGTTGGCTCTTCAAGCGGGACGAAGCGAGCAATGGCGTCTGACTTGCCCAACAATTCACTCAGGCCAAACTGGCCACCGGCGGGCGGGCCTTCGCAAGCGAGATTGGCCCTGCCCATCAGCGCAGCCGCTTGAATCCGCTTGACCGGCTCTCCGTCGAAGGCGCAGTTTTCCGGAATGACGGGCTCGAGCCGGCTGGCAAGCGCCGCGCCACTGCCCACTGCAAGCGTGACCTTCCAGTCCATCATATAGACGCCCGGCTCGACCTCGCGCAGTTCCACGACAGAAGGGCGCAATTCGTGCGCCGACAACGGCAACGCAGTAAGCGCGGCCAAGACCATTAGAAGCCAGCGGATCATAGGGCTCATTCGTCGATGTCGATCCGATAGGCGCTGGCGAAAACTTGGTAAGCGCGCTCTTTGCGATCGGCGATCTGCTCGCTACGCCAATCGTTTGCCAAAGCTCCTTTTAGGCTCTCGAACTCAGGCGGCTGAACCTCACGCTCCGCTAGGCGCACCAGATGCCAACCAAAGCCCGAAGGGATCGGTCCTTGCCACTCCACAGCGGGGTTCAGGCCGCGCAGGCTTTCCGCAAATTGCTGTCCAAAACGCGATTCGACATCGCGCATGGGGGCCGCTCGGATTGCCGCTGGAAGGCTTGTTGCCTCGCCTTTGCTGTCGCCCAGCGCTTTCGCTGTGCGCGCATTGGCCTCGCTGGAATAGAACGCCTGATCAAAGCTCACCTTTGCGTTCGCCTGCTCAAGGTCGGTGTAGCGCTCCTTATTTGCCTCGAAATAGGCACGTAAAGCGTCTTCGGTTGGTTCCACGGTCTCAGCCGCCAGACTGGCCGACAGGTCCATCTTTGAAACCAGCCGTCGGCGCACAATGGCGTCCTCTTCGTCGAGCCCCAGCCGCAGCGCTTCGCGGTACAAAACCTCTTCGCGCACAAAGGCATCGACGGCGGCGTCGAGCTCTGCATCGGTGGGCGAACGCCCCATTGTCAGCGTCCAGCTTTCCGCGATCTTTTCGCGTTCGGCGGCGCCTACGCTGATGACACGCGAAGCGGGATCGGGCGGGTTCCCACCCCAAGTCAACGCCACATACAAAACCGCGCCAAGAGCGACGAAATGGACCAGCGGCTCGCGCGTCCAAATGGGAAGATTCACGAGAAGAAGGCCTTCCTATGGGCTGGGTTTAAGCCAGATTGGCGACGTGTAGGCACGCTCCTGAGCAACGGCGTCCGCCATGGCGTCTTCAGACAAGGTGACACCGAAACGCACCGCATCGAAAAGCGTCCAGCGCGGCGTCGGAATTTCAAGCACACGCACATAATAGAACGCACGTTGCCCTTCGCGATAATCGGGATCGGTCCACGTCGTGCGCAATTCGGCTGCGCCAATATCGTTTGTGTAGGTTGCGTCTTCGCGATTCACACTGTCGCCAACCGGCGCCAACTTACCGCCGATCTTGCGCCGCTTATCCGCATCGCCCCACACGACATCGTAGATCTGTTCTTGCATTTCACCCGACGCATCAAGCCAGCCCTTGATCACCTGAACGCGGTCAAGGTTAGCCCCGTCGGGGTCCTTCATAGCGCTGATCAGGAAGCTGGGCGCTTGGCCGTTATCGTCCAGCTCGCCGCCCATCGGTACGCCATCGGTATAGCCTTTGCGCACCCAATCGCCTTCCCAGTCCGCCGTGGTGAAGCCATGGCCGCCAAACACGCGCACGCTCATTCTAGGGCCGGTCGTGGCGTAGACTTCGCGCCGAGCAAACGCGTCGAAGATTTCTGCGCGGGTGTTCCCGCGCGCCCACGCCGCTGCGTACCCACCTGCGAGATAGTGCCAACCAAACCGCCCTTCGCGCGTGCCAAGATTCTGCGCCTTGATCGCGCGGTCGGTATAGGACTGCTCATTGCCGGTGTGCTTGCCCCAAAAATTGTCCTCATCGCCGGTGGCAAGCGAAGTGTGGCTGTCGGTCGATCCGATCATGCCAAAGGCGTAGGGGTTCACGCCCAATTGCTGTTCAAGCGTCAACCCGCGCAGCAAGGCCGACCGGGTGTAGGAACCCGCGTACATCGACGGCTCGGTCTTCTCGGTCAAAGACAGGTTGCCAAAATCCCAGCCCTGAACCCCGAAACCGGCCATTTCATCGTTCGGCGAGAGATAGGGGTGCGTTTCGCTGTCGCCCTTGATCTGTGTCGCTTCAACCACCGGTTCCGCCCATGCGCGCAATGCGGCGTATTCGGGTGTCATGGGTGATCCGTCTTCCATCGTCATCTGAAACATCAGACCATTGGAAAGGTTCGGGTTGTGCGGAATCGCAAGGACACGGCCGCCCGTATCCTTCTCATAGCCGCGCATATATTCCCAAAGCTGCGGCGCCGTGGTTGTCAGACCGGGAAACGGGATCGTTTGGCGGGTTCGCTCGCTGCCGTCGCGGAACATCACCACACGGTGGAGATTGTTGCCGTTCGGCATCGCGGTCCACTCATAGCCGGCGATTGCAGAAAAGACGCCCGGCTCGTTGTATCGGTCCAAAACGCTTAGCTGCGTATTCCAGATATCCTTCGTGGCTTCTGCGGCGGCGGCGCCATCGGGCGCTATAGCTTCCGGCACTCGGTTTTCGGCGGCCGCTGAAACGAGCTCCCCGATCGCGCGCGTCGATTGCTGCGGGCTTTCGTGCATCATATCGTACCATCGCAGCACGGTTTCATCGCCGATTACCCATTCAACGTACCAACGCGGTGCGTCGAAAAGACGACGTGTCGCACCCAAAGCATCCGAGTGGTCAGCAATGACGAGGAAGTCGAGCGGCCGGGAGAGCTGGGTCTTTGCCCCGGTCGTGGCGGTCACCTCTTCGCCACGGGCAAAGCGCAAGGCAGCCTCAGGCCCCAGGCGCGTGCCAAAGCCGAACGCATCGACCGAATTATCGGTGTGAAGGTGCGTGTCCCCCCAATAGGGCCGATCCGGAAACTCAGCGAGCTCAATCGTATCGGTGCCATCGCCTGATTTGTCTTCGCTCAAGGTCGGTTCGGATTCCGAACACCCAGCCAAACCAATCGCAAAGGCGCTCGCACACACCAGCGCTGTCCATGTCTTGCGCATGGCCATCCCCTCTCGTTTCAATTCTGAACGAGACAGTGCCTGCACTGCTTGCCAAGCGTCAAGGGGATGTTTCGAAGAGCGATGGTTGGTGGTGGACAGGGCTGGATTCGAACCAGCGTACGCTTGCGCGGGCAGATTTACAGTCTGCTGCCTTTAACCACTCGGCCACCTGTCCACACGATTGCTCGCAAAAGGGCGATTGAGAGGTCCGAAAACCCGCCTCAATCGAGCATCGGAAAAAGCACATGAAGGCCGGTTCCGTTTGCCGAGACGCGCCCAATGGCGAAGCGGCGCTTGCCTGTCAATGGGGGGGCTGGCAGGGGGCTGGAATAAATCAGACATGAAAGCGGGCAAAGATGGCCAAGGGCGAGAAAAAGCGCGCGCTGCGCGGAAGAGCAGGACGGATGAAAGGCGGACGCGGTTCGGGCCGCGGAACAGCGGGCCATGTGCGTCTTTGGGGCCGCCACCCGGTTGAGGCTGCTCTGAAGAACCCCGCGCGCCAGCACCGCAAGCTGTGGGCGACGCGCGAGGGCATTGAGACACTCGATGGCGAGCTGCCACCCGATTTTCCGGTCGAATACGCCGATGTGCTGGATCTCGCGCGGTTGGTCGCCAAGGATGCCCCTCACCAAGGGTTAGTTCTGGAGTGCGAGCCGCTTGATGGGGTCTTTATTGATGAAGTGGCGACTGGAGATCCAGCGCGGCCAATCGTCGTGCTCGATCAAGTAACCGATCCGCACAATGTCGGCGCGATCCTGCGCTCCGCCGCCGCGTTCGGGGCAGCGGCAATTGTCACGCAAGACCGCCACGCGCCGCCTGAAGGCGGTGTTCTGGCCAAATCAGCGTCCGGCGCTTTGGAGAGCGTACCCTGGGTCAGGGTCGTCAACCTTGCCCGGGCCCTCGATGATCTGGCCGATGCGGGATACTGGCGGATTGGTCTTGCTGGCGAAGCGGAGCCAACGCTTGCAGAGACGTTGACCACCGGTCCAATCGCGCTGGTCCTGGGAGCGGAGGGGGAAGGTATGCGCCACAACATCGCCCAACACTGCGACACTCTTGCCAGATTGCCAATCACTTCGGATATTGAGAGCCTCAATGTCTCCAACGCAGCGGCGATTTCGCTTTACGCTGTGGCAACCAGAGAGGCGTAAGTTCGCGCCACACCCGGCAAGGAGGAGAAGCCGATGAACGCTGAACGCACACACCAATCCCGTAAACGCGGACTGGGCCTGGCCCTCATCGCCAGCCTATCGCTCTTTCTTACCGGGTGCTTTATCACGCCGGGCAAGTTTACGTCCGAGCTGGTTTTGGGCCCCGATGATGAATTCTCCTTCACCTATGAAGGCGAAATCTTCTTTCTTGGACTCTCGCAGCTTGCCGAAATGGGCGAAAGCGCGAAGGAGTTCGAAGCCGAACCTTGCTATGTCGATGGCACGTTCGACGAACGCGATTGCACCACAAACGAACTCGAAGGCCAACGGGCTGCATGGGAAGCGGGCGCTGAAGCGCGCGCCGCCGAAGCCGCTCAAAAAGCGGAACAGATGTCGGCGCTGCTAGGTGGGATTGATGCAACCGATCCGGAAGCCACAGCCAAGTTCACCCAGCTTTTGCTGCGCCAGCGCGGTTGGGACCGGGTCGAAGACAAGGGCAACGGCGTATTCGATGTCAGTTACACGCTGAAGGGCAAGCTGACGCATGAATTCGCTTTCCCGGTGATCGAAGGCGTGCCCTCCACCAACCCCTTTGTGCAGATCTTCCTGCGCGACGGCGATCTGGTCCGGATCAACGCGCCGGGTTTCTCAGCTCAGAATGAGGACAACCCGATGAGCGCCATGATGGGCGGCTTTGCAGGGATGGCCGGAATGGCCGCGTCCATGGGCGAAAGTGGACCGAGTGGAGACGAACCCATGCCGGAATTTCCAACGCCCGAAGGCACTTTTACGATTGTCACCTCAGGCGGCATGAACATCCGCGCCAACAACACCGATGAAGGGCCCAGCGCCACATCTGACGGTGAAAAGCTGGTCTGGGAAATCGATGCGCGTACGAATGCAGCGCCCACTGCACTGATTGCAACTGGCGGTTAGACCGAAAGCCGCGCTCCGCACTCATGACAAGAAAGCCCCGCCAACTCTATCACGCTGACGGGGCCTTCTTGTATGAGACCACAGCGTTGTGGCCTCTCAATCTGAATTTCGCGTTAGTTGACCGCGTCTTTGAGGCCCTTGCCAGCCTTGAACTTGGGCTGCGTGGACGCCGGAATGTTCATCGGCTCGCCCGTACGTGGGTTGCGGCCAGTCGACGCCTTGCGCTTAGCCACAGAGAACGTGCCAAATCCAACCAGACGCACTTCATCGCCACCAGACAGGGCCTTCGTAATCGCGTCAAAGACACCTTCAACGGCGTTGGACGCGTCGTTTTTCGAAAGGCCGCTGCTTTCAGCGACAGCACTGATCAGATCGTTTTTGTTCATTCGAGATACCCCTAAACTTAAACCGGATAACGGCGCGTATGAATCGCTTGCCCGCGAACTCCCAAATTGAGCGTTTTTGCACAGCCCTGTCAAAGGCAAATGAAAGCGAGAACGGCGGTTTTTGGCCAATTTTGCAAATTTGCGACGAAACGTGTCCATCGTACCTTCTGGCAAACGGTTAGAGACCGAATGCCAAGGCTAACCATGAGCAATTTTTAGTGCGCGGTTGGTCCGCTGGAAGCGGGCGTGCCGCCAGACGACGAGCCAGGTTGGCTCGCCAGATCATCGGCCTCGCTCCATTCGATCGGGGCTGGCATGTCGGTCAAAGCGCGTTCGAGCACTTCGTCAACATGGCTGACCGCGATGATTTCGAGCCCCGCCTTCACGTTCTCGGGAATCTCTGCGAGGTCTTTGACGTTCTCCTCAGGAATAAGGACAGTCTTGATCCCACCGCGAAGCGCTGCGAGCAGCTTCTCTTTGAGCCCGCCGATCGCCAGTACACGACCACGCAGCGTTACTTCGCCCGTCATCGCTACATCGGGACGCACCGCGACGCCTGACAACGTTGAGACGATCGAAGTGACCATGCCAATCCCGGCGCTCGGTCCATCCTTAGGCACCGCGCCTTCGGGCAAGTGGATGTGCACATTCTTGCGCTGGAAAAGGCTTGGCTTGATCCCGTAGGCAGGCGCGCGCGATTTAACGAAGCTGAAGGCCGCCGCGATGCTTTCGGTCATCACTTCGCCCAGTTTACCCGTGGTTCTGATCTCGCCCTTGCCTGGGGTCGTTACGCTTTCGATGGTGAGCAATTCGCCGCCCACGCTGGTCCAAGCGAGGCCCGTTACCGCGCCGATTTGCGCCTCTTCTTCCGAGGTCCCGTGCTTGAATTTGCGCACGCCGGCAAAGTCACCGAGATTTTCCGGCGTAATCGTGACCGAGGCCGCCTCTTTCTCCAATATCTTACGCAGGCTCTTGCGCGCCAGCCGAGCTATCTCACGCTCCAGCGTGCGAACACCGGCTTCGCGCGTGTAGTAGCGGATCAGATCGCGCAGACCGTCCTCGGTCAGCTCAAATTCGCCATCTTTTAGACCATGGTCGCTAACCTGTTTCGCGATCAGGTGACGCTTCGCAATCTCGACCTTTTCATCCTCAGTGTAGCCTTCGAGCCGGATGATCTCCATCCGATCAAGCAGCGGCTGCGGTAGGTCGAGGCTGTTTGCGGTGGTGACGAACATGATGTCCGACAGGTTAAGATCGAGTTCGAGATAGTGATCCTGGAACTTGTCGTTCTGCTCAGGGTCAAGCACCTCAAGCAGAGCCGACGCCGGATCGCCCCGGAAATCTTGACCGAGCTTGTCAATCTCATCCAGCAAGAAGAGCGGGTTGCTCGTGCCAGCTTTCTTCAAATTGTTTACGATCTTGCCCGGCATTGAGCCGATATAGGTCCGGCGGTGACCGCGTATCTCTGCCTCGTCACGCACGCCGCCCAGTGACTGGCGCACGAATTCGCGCCCCGTCGCTTTAGCAATGGACTTGCCCAAAGAGGTTTTACCGACGCCCGGAGGCCCAACGAGGCAAAGGATCGGACCCTTAAGCTTGTTGGTACGCGCCTGAACGGCGAGATACTCGATGATCCGGTCCTTGACCTTCTCAAGCCCGTAATGGTCCGCGTCGAGGATTTCCTGCGCCTTGGCAATATCCTTTTTGACGCGGCTCTTCTTGCCCCACGGCAGGCCCAGAAGCACGTCGAGATAATTGCGAACCACGGTCGCCTCGGCGCTCATCGGCTGCATGCCTTTGAGCTTTTTCAGCTCTTGGTTGGCCTTTTCCTTTGCGTCCTTGGAAAGCTTGGTCTTCTCGATCTTTTCGGTCAGCTCTGCGATTTCGTCGACATCGCCATCGTCACCGCCGCCAAGCTCGCTCTGGATCGCCTTCAACTGCTCGTTGAGGTAATATTCGCGCTGGGTCTTCTCCATTTGGCGTTTCACACGGCCACGGATTTTCCGTTCGACCTGGAGCACCGACAGCTCGCCTTCCATAAAGGCCATGACGAGTTCGAGACGCTTCAGCGGATTGGCTTCGGTCAGCAGCGATTGCTTGTCAGAGACCTTAGCACTGATGGCCGCGGCGATCGTGTCGGCCAACTGGCCAGCGTCGTCGACTTCGGACAGATCAGCGCTGCCCTTTTCGCTCTCGTCGTTCATCTTCTTGTTGAGCTTGGAGTACTCGGCGAACTGATCGACTACCTGCCGCATCAACGCCGTGACTTCGCTGCCGCCAACGGTTTCCGAGTCAAGCAGATTGACGTCCGCCAGAATATGGCCGCCTTCCGGTCTTAGCCCTTCGAGCTTCGCGCGGTGCGTGCCTTCGACCAGAACGCGCACGGTGCCATCAGGCAGCTTCAACAGCTGAAGCACCTGAGCGACGACGCCAGTGTCATAAAGATCATCGCCTTCGGGATCGTCAGTCGTCGGGTCCAACTGCGCCAGCAGGAAAATGTCCTTGGACGCGTCCATTGCCGCTTCAAGCGCGGCTACCGATTTCTCGCGGCCCACAAAGAGTGGCACAACCATGCCTGGGAAAACGACGATGTCGCGCAAGGGAAGGAGGGGGAAAGGTTCAGTCATTCTTATGGTTCCGTGGCCGCCATTTGGGCGCACCTTTGCAGGGAATATGGGTAGCCGTCCTGGGGGTCGCAATGGCGAAGGTGAGGAACCTGTGGATGCAATCGCCTCCCCCAAAATCCAATCCGGCGGAAAGGAAGCGGGGCACTGCCCCTCGTGGTTTTACCCCATACCGGGCAAGTTGAAGCCCGGCGGCAGGCCCATCGAACCCTGCATTTCCTTCATCTGCTCAGCCGAAACGCGGTCGGCTTTGTCGCGTGCGTCGTTGAAGGCGGCGGTGACGAGGTCTTCAACGATGCCCTTTTCTTCGGGTTTCATCAGGCTGTCGTCGATGCTCACGCTCAAAATGCGGCCTTTGGCGGTCGCTTTCACCGTGACCAACCCACCGCCAGCGGTGCCCTGAACCTCGATATTGTCGAGCTTCACCTGCATGTCGTTCATCTGGTTTTGGATGGTTTCAGCCGCTTGCTGCGCGGCTTGCATCATTTCTTCCATGCTTTTCATGGCGTGCTTCCTTTACTTAATTCCAGTTTCCGCCCGAGGCCGAACGCGGCGAGGATGCGTTTTCGGCCCCTTGCGGGGTTTCAATCAATTCGGCGTCTGGGAAGGCGTCAAACACCGCCTTCACCAATGGATCGGACAGCGTCGCGTCTCGGGTCGCCTTGGCGTTGGCTTCGGCCTGTTCACGCAAGGTCGGGTGCCCTTCAGACCTGCTCTGCTCCACCGCCCAGCGTTTGCCAGTTAGCTTGAACAAGGCCTCTTTGACGTCCGGGCCCGGATCATCGGGGAAGCTGTCCGCCTTTTGGTAGATAAGCCGCTCTGGTCCCAATTCCACAACCCGCATGCGCGAACGCATCATTTCGGCGACATGCATATGGCCGGCGCGGTCGACACCTTCAACAAGTTCGGCCCAGTCCGACGAAGCGTCAGACGTTTGCGCTACGGGAGCAGAGGCTGCTTCGCCTGAAGAGGTGCTAGCGGCTGCGACGGGATGAGTCGCAATTTGCTCAATACGCCGCGCCAATTTGCCCGGATCGGGCATGTCAGCGGCGTGAAGGACCCGCAGCAGCGCCATCTGGAGCGACACCAGAGGATCGGGCGCAGAACGGACTTCCTCATGCCCTTTGAGCAACAATTGCCAAAGGCGATGCAGCTGACCCGCCGAAAGCCTTTCAGCGAAATCGGCCAAAGTCGCGCGTTCGTCTTCGCCCGGTGCGTCCGGTTCGGCGCCCGAGACCTGCGCCACGGTTACCTTGTGAACCAAATCCATCAGCGCCCGCATCAAAGCCAGCGGCTCCACTCCCAGAGCGTATTGCTCCTCAATCCCAGCGAGAAGAGCCTTTGCGTCCGCGTTGAGCACATGGCCAAGAACCGCGCGCTGCGCGCTCTTATCGGCCAGGCCCAGCATATCGCGGACCCGCTCTGCGCTGACCTTGCCATCGGTCTCGAGGTCTGCGTGGGCGATAGCTTGATCGAGAATTGACAGCCCGTCGCGCGCCGAGCCCTCGGCGGCGTTGGCGATAATGCGCAGCGCCTCTTCGTCGGCGTCCACGCCCTCCTTGCGACATACGTTGGCGTAATGCTCAGCCAGAAGACTGGCGGGGATACGTCGCAGGTCGAAACGCTGCGTCCGGCTCAAAACCGTGACAGGCAGCTTGTCGACTTCGGTTGTCGCGAACAGGAATTTTACATGCGCGGGCGGCTCTTCCAACGTCTTGAGCAACGCGTTAAAAGCGTTGCGCGAGAGCATGTGGACCTCGTCGATGATGTAGATCTTGAAGCGCGCCGAAACCGCTGCGTAGCGAACCGCCTCGATAATCTCGCGCACATCGTCGACGCCGGTGTTGGAGGCCGCGTCCATTTCAATCACGTCGATATGGCGTCCCTCGGCAATCGCGGTGCAATTTTCGCACACGCCGCACGGATCGATCGTCGGCCCGCCCTGCCCATCAGGGCCAATGCAATTCAGCGCCTTGGCGATCAGGCGCGCGGTCGACGTTTTCCCAACCCCGCGAACGCCGGTCATAAGGAACGCGTGCGCCAGCCGATCGCGCTCAATCGCGTTGGCGAGGGTTCGGACCATCGGTTCTTGCCCGATCAGTTCGGAAAAGGTCTGCGGACGGTACTTGCGCGCCAGCACGCGATAGGGTTGCGCGCCCGGCTCTTCGGGAGTTGATGCCGGAGTAGGCTCTACTGCCGCTGGCGTCGAAGCCGGGGTTTCAGCCGGCGCATCACCGAACATCGAATTCTGCCCAGCCGCTTCGAGCTCGGCCGCGGTCGGTGCCGCTTCCTCTTCGTGCGCGGGAACGTTGTCTGGAGCGTCAACGGGATCAAGGGGATCGGAATCAGTCACAAAGATACGCTAAGCCTTTGGCCTGCGTTTGTCATGACGATGTTGGGAAATAAAAGGAGCCGAGCGACCCGTCGCAATTCACCTGGGCTGCTTCCTTCCGGACCTGACCCGGTGAGCGAACGCAAACGTCCACCCGACTCCCGGAGATGCATATGGCGACCCGCTCGCTAAAAATCAATTACCGAAAATTATCGGCGTAGGCTTGGAGCTTGAGCGCCTTGGTCGGCGTTGCATGAACGCGCGCTGGAATGCCGTATTTCTCCGCGTAAGCCTTCGCCGCTTCCTTGGTCGGGAAGTTCAGTTTCACCTGGCTTTGCGTGTCGCCGCTTCCGGTCCATCCCATCAGCGGATCAGGCTTGCGCGCTTCGGATTGTTCGAATTCAAGCACCCACGTGTCGGTCTTGGCCTTGCCCGATTGCATCGCGCTTTTGGGGGTTTGATAGATTCGTGCTGGCATTACTCTTTTTCTCTTCCTCGCTTGTTGCGATCCAAGGATCGCATCGCTGCGGGCGCGCGGTCGCGCTTGCGGCCCGCTGTCGCGGCCCGTTTGATCCCTTGTGGCCTCCAATAATCCAAACTCACTGCCGATTGAAGGCGTTTTTGGTCTTGAGGCTCGGCTTTTCCAACCATGGCTGGTCGGGCCAGCGATGTTTGGGGTAGCGGCCCTTCATGTCCTTGGCGACATCGGCCCAACTGCCGCGCCAAAAGCCGGGGAGATCGCGCGTGGACTGGATCGGGCGGCCCGCCGGACTGGTGAGCTTAAGCAAAAGCGGCGTGCGGCCAATCATCGGTTGCGTATCAAGCCCGAACAGCGCCTGCACGCGCACCTCCACGCTGGGCGCGTCATCGCCGCCATAGTCGATGGAATGATGCGTGCCGGCGGGCGAAGTGAATGCCTTGGGCGCCTCAGACGCGAGCTTTTGCTGAAGGTTCCAATCAAGCTGCGCCAAGGCCGCCTCGGCCACCCGGTGTGCGGGAAGGTCAAGATCGCGGCGATTTTCGAGTAGAGAAATCAACCACGTATCGGCTATTTGAGATAATCGATCTAAGGAAAGCTCAGCAATCTCTACAAATCGCGCCCGCGCAAGGAAAGCCGGGGGAAGAAGGTCTGGAAGCGCCTCTTTCGCCTTGGCTATCAAGGTGTCCTGCACGATCTGCGGATCAGGGTTCGGATCGGGACCGCTGGCCAGCACAATCGCGCCGAGCCGTCGCTCTCGCCGCATTTCGACCCGATTTTTGGATTTATTCCAATGAGCTATCGAACGCTCTTTAAGCGTGTTAGAGAAAACACGTTCAACCTGCGACGCGGCAAGCTCAACACCGCCAGTAATTCGCGCCGATCGCGCTGTGCCTTGCGCGTCGGCGATTACGATCCACTCCGCCCTCGCCAATGGGGAAGCCGGATCGAGGGTGAATCCGCGCCCGCCCGCGCTGATCCAGTTTTCGCCGCTCTGATCGCGCCTACGAGCCACGAAATCCGGGCGCGCCAGAGCCAGCGCTTCGGCGGGTTCTTCCACTGATGCCTCGATCTCAAGGGAAGTCCTATTTGCCGACTGCGCCCATCCCTGCGCAATCCGTCGCGCGGTCTCAGCCCGCTTGGACCGATCGCCGCGCCATCGGGACAGACGCTGCGCCAGATCCTCGCTGCGCCCACCCAGACCACGTTCTTGCGTGAGCATGATCAATTCGGCGGTCTCTTGCGCCACACCAGCCTTGGCCGCGTACAAAAGCGCGGCGGCTTCGTGCGGCGCCACAGACAGCTTGGCAACAGCCTCGCCAAAGGGTGTTATCCGCCCATGCGCGTCAAGCGCGCCCATTGCTTCGAGGCCGGCGCGCGCCGCTTTGATCGACGCCTCAGGCGGCGTGTCCAGCCATGCAAGGCTCGACGGATCGCTGGTTCCCCACAGCGCCAAACGCAAGGTGAGATCGGTGAGATCCGCCGTCTCGATCTCTGGCGGCGCATATTCGGGCCTTCCAGCGTGTCCCGCCTCCTCCCACAATCGATAGGCGACACCCGGCCCCTGCCGCGCCGCGCGCCCAGCGCGCTGGGCGCAGTCGGCCTGGCTCGCGCGCCGGGTCACCAGCCGCGTTGTTCCAGCTGCGCGATCAAACTCAGCCAGCCGCGCCAAGCCGCTATCGACGACGCAGGTTACTCCATCGAGCGTTAGGGAGGTTTCAGCGATCGCGCTGGCGAGTACAATTCGGCGGCGGCCTTGCGGATCACGGCGAATGGCGGCGCGTTGTCCCGGCGGATCAATCTGACCGTGGAGCGGCAGGATCGGCGTATCGGGCAGCCGCACCTCTATCCGTTCGCGCACCCGTTCAATCTCTCGCACACCGGGCAGAAAGGCAAGGATATCGCCCGTTTCCTTGCCCCAAGCCTGCATGACGCCTGTGGCCACCTGGTCTTCGATACTCTGCGTCGGGTCAGCGCCCAACCATCTGATATCGAGCGGGAAGCTCCGCCCTTCGCTTTCCACCACAGGGGCGTTATCACCCAAAAGGCGAGAAAAACGCGCACCATCAATCGTCGCTGACATGACCAGAACCCGCAGGTCCTCTCTCAAAACACCTCGCGTCTCCAGCGCCAGAGCCAAACCCAGATCGCTGTCGAGATGGCGCTCATGCGCTTCGTCAAACAGGATGGCGGAGACGCCGGGCAACTCCGGGTCGGCCACAAGCCGATTGACGAGGATTGCCTCGGTCACGATGCGGATCCGCGTGCGCGCCGACACTTTGGAGTCCATGCGCGTCTGGTAGCCCACAGTCTCGCCAGGCTTTTCTCCCAACAGTTCCGCGATCCGCTCTGCCGCCGCACGCGCCGCGACACGGCGCGGGGACGTGAGGATGATCTCACCATCGCACCAGTTTTCGTCGAGAAGAGCCGGGGCCACCGCCGTGGTCTTACCAGCACCCGGAGGAGCGATCAGGACAGCCGCGCCGGCCTCACGTAAGGCAGCGCGCAAGTCCTGCAGAACCTCATGAATGGGAAGATCAGCGCTCATGGTGGAGCGGTCTTTGGCGAAAAACCTATGGGTTTAATAGCCGCGAGCGACGGCAAACTGCGCCGCTTCGGCCATGGCCTGACGCGCTTTGCCATCGGGGAAGATCGAAATCGCGTCGATGGCGCGCTGTGCGTAATGCCGCGCGCGTTGGCGGGTGTCTTCGACCGCGTTGTGCTTCTTGATCAGAGCGATGGCGTGGGCGAGATCTTCGTCTGACGTGCGGTGGCCAATGATCGCGTCCTTCCAGAACTTGCGTTCTTCGGCGTCACCGCGCGCGTTGGCGAGGATCACCGGCAGCGTCATTTTACCCTCGCGGAAGTCGTCGCCCTGATCCTTACCCATTTCGGCAGCGTCGGAATCGTAGTCGATCGCATCATCGACCAACTGGAACGCCACGCCTAAGTTGCGCCCAAAGTCTTCAAGCGCGCGTTCTTGTTCTTCGCTGCATTCGGCGACCACCGCGCTGATCTGGCTGGCGGCGGCGAACAAGGCGGCGGTCTTGGCGCCGATAATGTGGAGATAGCGCTCTTCGCTGGTTTCGATCTGGCGCTGCGCGGTCAGCTGCGAAACCTCGCCTTCCGCGATCACGGCGCTGGCGTGGCTCAGGATCGAGAGGACACGGAGCGAGCCATCTTCGGTCATCAACTCAAACGCGCGGCTGAACAGGAAATCGCCGACCAGCACCGTAGCCGGGTTACCAAAAATGATATTAGCCGCCGCTTTGCCCCGGCGCAGCTCGCTGCCATCAACGACATCGTCGTGCAAAAGCGTGGCGGTGTGGATAAACTCCACCGCCGCTGCGAGCTTATGATGACGGTTGCCCTTGTATCCGACCAACTCGGCCCCAGCGAGCGTCAACATAGGGCGCAGCCGCTTGCCACCGCCTGAGATCAGGTGCCCGGCGAGCCGTGGAATAAGAGGGATCTCGCTTTCCATGCGATCCAGAATGACCGCGTTGACCGAATTCATTCCATTGGCGGTCAGCGACAACATGGGTTCAAGCGAAGGCCGTTTGCGCGGCATAGGTATTACTTCAGCGCTCATCGCGGTTGGCCTTAGGGGCGAGGTCAAGCGCTTGGCAAGCCTTCAATTGCTGCGTAGTGCCGTAGGCATGTCGCAAGAGATGCAACCCGAGCTCAACACACCCATCCCCAGCGCCCCCACCGATGAGACGGGGGCCGATCCGGCTCTGGCCGTCTATCGTAAGAGCATCGACAACATCGACGCCGCGATCATCCATATGCTGGCGGAGCGATTTCGGATCACGCAGGCGGTTGGAGAATACAAGGCCAAGGTCACACTGCCCCCCGCTGATCCAGACCGTGAGAAACGTCAGATTGAGCGGCTGCGCGCTTTATCGGAGGCCGCCGATCTGGATCCGGAGTTCAGCGAGAAATTCTTGCGCTTCATTATCGACGAAGTGATCCGCCACCACGAACAAGCGCGTGAAAAGTAGGCGAGCCCAAGCAAGTTTTCCCGTCGTTTACGCTCGCGGTAAACTGAGCTCCACGAGAAGCCCGCCCAGATCCTCGCTTTCGTCAAGCTTCGCCGTACCGCCGTAAATCTCGGCCACATCGCGAACTATTGCCAGGCCCAGGCCAGTCCCGGGCTTGCCCGTATCCAGCCGCGCTCCGCGGTCGAATATCCTTGTGCGCTCCGCTTCAGGAATGCCGGTGCCGTCGTCCTCGACCCATATCAGGCATTGTTCGGAATCGGGCTCGGCATCGACGGTTACAAAGACACTGCCGCCGCCATATTTCGCCGCGTTTTCGATCAGGTTACCCAGGATTTCATCAAGATCCTGCCGCTCAATCGCAACTTGAGCTTCTCGGTTGCCAGCAATGTCCAGACGGCCATCTGGGTAAAGCCTTTCAACCGCTCGTTGCACGGCCTCAGCGCTGGCTCGGACATTGGTTCGGGCATGACCCACAGCTCGGCGCCCCAAAGCGCGCGCCCGAGCCAGATGGTGATCCACATGGCGTTGCATTGTGCGCGTTTCGCGAAACACCGCTTGCGCAATATCGGGGTCTTGCGCCGTCGCTGCGTTGGTGAGCACCGTCAGCGGCGTCTTCAAAGCGTGCGCCAGGTTGCCCGCGTGCATGCGCGCCTCTTCGGCCTGTCTTTCGGTGTGTTCGAGCAGCGCGTTGACCTCTTCCACAAGCGGTTCCACTTCGGTCGGAAGCGGTTCGGTGATGCGGTTCTCGCCCGTTGTCCGCAGCTTGGATATCGCCGCCCTCACCCGGCGCAATGGAGAGAGGCCAT
This sequence comes from Pseudomonadota bacterium, assembly GCA_039814925.1. Lineage (GTDB taxonomy): Bacteria > Pseudomonadota > Alphaproteobacteria > Sphingomonadales > Sphingomonadaceae > Erythrobacter. The sequence goes on along the minus strand of JBCCAH010000001.1, from coordinate 12,452 downwards.
AGCGAATCTGAAGAAGGGCCATCGCGATCAAGCCCAAGCCTAGCACCGCAAAGCTCCACACAAGGATCAGGCGGATATTGCGAAGCTGTTCGGTCTTTTCATCCGGGCGGCTGGCCACCGCGAAGGTCCAGCGTGTCTCGCTGCCTGGCAGGATTATCGTTCGCTGCACGATACGCAGCGATTCATCGGCCCACTGGTCGGAATCGTAAAAGATAGGCTCATCCGGGAATGCGCCATCGCGGCCAGTCACATCGCGCACTTCAAGTTCGCGATCCCAGAGGCTGCGCGAAGGATAGGGGATCGAGGTGCCCCCGCTGACTTGCCAATAGATGCCGCTGCCCGGCTCCAGGAACCGCTGATCGCCTAGGCGGAGCTCGAAATAGACATCGCCCAACGGATCGATCTCCGCCGAGGATATCATCGCGTTGAGTATGTATTCGAGCTGCTCGTCGAAATTCTCCTGAACCTGCGCAGCCAGTGTCCGGTCAAGGGCGATCCCGCCACCCACCAGCAGAACTGTGATCCAGGCCGCCGCGATGAACCCCATGCGCCGCGCCAAACTGCCGCGCGGACGATTCACGTTTGGCGCTGGGGCTTCCGCCTCAGTTTCCGATTGAGCAGACGCGTCCACGCCCGATGCCCCATCCACGCCGGTCAATGGCGCGCCGGTGGCCGGGGCATGCCCATTGGCTTCCTCAGGAAGCGCGCGGGGGCTCTGCCGGGTCGTCGAGGCTGTAACCGAGGCCACGGATCGTCGTTATCACTTCTGCGCCAAGTTTCTTACGAATGCGGGTGACAAAGACTTCAATCGTGTTGGAATCGCGATCAAAGTCCTGGTCGTAAATATGCTCGATCAGCTCTGTTCGGCTGACCACCTTGCCCTTGTGGTGCATGAGGTAGCTGAGCAGTTTGTATTCCTGCGCGGTCAATTTGACCGGTTCGCCGTCCAATGTGACCCGGCCCGAACGCGTGTCGAGGCGCACATTGCCAGCCGTCAGTTCGGAAGAGGTGTTGCCCGAAGCGCGGCGAATAAGCGCACGCAGGCGAGCGATCAGCTCTTCGGTCTGGAACGGTTTTGCAAGGTAATCGTCCGCGCCTGCGTCAAGACCGGCGACCTTGTCCGACCAGCTGTCGCGCGCGGTCAGGACCAACACAGGAAAATCCCGGCCTTCCTTGCGCCACATGCCCAGCACGCTCAGTCCGTCAATCTCGGGGAGACCCAGATCGAGAATACAGGCGTCGTAATCTTCGGTGCTGCCCAGAAAGTGCCCATCCTCACCATCGGTGGACAAATCAACCGCGTACCCAGTTTGCTCCAACGTAGATTTCAACTGTTGGCCAAGAGTGGGTTCATCTTCAACGATCAGGATGCGCATGTTACCCCGTTAAGTCTTGATTGCATGATGCTAAAACTGGTGGGCTTTCCCGCTGACAAGGTCAAGCAACGAGCCGCCTTCCATCACCGAGAGCGGTTTACGATCTTGCCGCTTCGGGCATCGACATCAACATACATCACGCGGCCATCCTTGATGAATTTTAGCCGGTAGGCGTGCGAGGCCGCGTCGTAGGTCGGCCCCAGATATTCCGCGCCGCGCATTTTGGGCAGGATGCGCTTTTCAATCTCACGCAGGGACAGTTGGTTGCCCGCCTTCATTTCCCGGCGCGCTTCGCCTTGGTCGTCGCGCGTCTTTTTCTGGGAATAGGACGCGGTCCAGTCAAAGGTGGGAATGGGTGACGCTTGTGCCTGAGAAACAACCTCAGCCGACACAGGGGCAGCCGCAACCGACAGCGCGAGCGCCAGCGAGAGGACAAGGGTCGAGGAGGGGATGTGTTTCATAATTATGTCATGCCTAGCCATGCACCGTTGAACAAGCTGTGAATGATGCTTTTGAACCGGGTTCAGACGGTTCGCTTGGCCAGCCCTACTCTGCCGTTTCGACTTCTTCCTCAGCATCGGCGTCGATCACTTCGAACTTCATTGTCAGGGAGACGCCGGTGCTCACGCGGCCGGGTTGGACCGGGCTTGCCGACGCTGAAATCGCTTCTGGCGCTGCGGCACGTTGCACCATGCCGTCAAAGCGAGACTGCGCCCGGATGCTCTCGTTAATTTCAAGGACCCGCACATCCTCGCCACCCATAATCGCTGCGTAGGCCCTTGCGCGCGCCATGCCGCGCTCCACCGCCCGCATGCGAGCTTGGTCTTTCGCCGCCTCGTCGTCTTCGATCGCAAAACTCGGACCGCTAAGGTCGGTAGCCCCAGCCGAAACCAGCGCATCCAACACGCCACCCACTTCATCGATCTCGCGAAGTCTGACGCTCACCCGGTTCGAAACCGAATACCCCATGAAGACCTGTTTGCGGTCCTGCCGGTTGTAATCGTAGCGTGCGTTGAGGTTGATACCGGTGGTCTGAATGTCTTCCTCGGCGACGCCCAGCGATTTGATCCGATCAATCACCGCGTTCATCTCGCGCGCGTTAAGGCGCATCGCTTCGACCGCTGTTGGCGCTTCACTGGTGACGCCCGCTCCGATAGTCGCGATGTCGGGTTCGGCGGTCACGCTTTCATAAATGTTGAGCTCGATCACCGGCCCTTCCGCCTCGATTTCGATCTGAGCGGCAAATGCAGGGGCGATGGAAACGCTCGCCAGCGTCAGTGCGCTGACGGCTAGAAGTGTGCGGATCATGGTGTATTCCCTCCAATTGCGCGCCTTTTGACGCCTCATGCCTTGATGAGCACTGAACCGACTTGTTTGCCATGGCGCAAGCCCCTACGTGGCGCAGCCTATGGCGCAACCTCCCATCCTCAGTCTCGAAGGTCTCGGCCTGCAACAAGGCGGGGGCTGGCTGTTTGGTGGGCCGAAACCCGGCGAAGGCGCCAAACCGATTGATCTGCATGTGTTGCCTGGTGACCGCCTGGCTCTGATCGGGCGCAACGGTGCGGGCAAAACGACGCTGCTGCGAATGATCGACGACCGGATCGAAATGGATCGCGGGCAACGCAGGGTGAAGCCCAACACGAGGATCGTCTTTCTTGAGCAAGAGCCGGACTTCACCGCCCATGACACCCTCATGGACTTCGCGCTTTCTGGCGATCACGCGCCGGCTGAGCATGAGGTGGAGTCGATCGCAGGTCAGTTGGGCATCGACATGGCCCGCGAGTCGGCGACGGCGAGCGGCGGTGAAAAGCGCCGCGCCGCGATTGCGCGCGCGCTGGCGCAGGATCCCGATCTGTTGCTGCTCGATGAGCCAACCAACCACCTGGATCTGGGCGCGATTGACTGGCTGGAGGACTGGCTGACGCGGTACAAGGGCGCCTTTATCACAATCAGCCACGACCGGACCTTCTTGAAACGTTTGACACGCGCAACCTTGTGGCTTGATCGCGGGACTATGCGGCGCAAGGACGTCGGCTTTGGCGGGTACGAGGCTTGGGAAGAGCAGGTCTACGCCGAAGAAGCGCGCGCGGCGGAGAAGCTGGACGCCAAGCTCAAGCTTGAGGCGCACTGGCTCGAACGCGGCGTCACCGCGCGGCGCAAGCGCAATCAGGGACGGCTTGAAAAGCTTTACCAAATGCGCGCGACCCGGGCCGCGATGATCTCGGACAGTGGCGCGGCAAAGCTCAAGCTGGCGAACGATGAGGAGTTCAAATCGAAGTCGGTCATCGTCGCCGAGAATATCTCCAAGAGTTATGATGGTCGCGCGATCATCAAGCCCTTCACTCTGCGCATCCAGAACGGCGACCGGATCGGCATCGTCGGCGCGAATGGCGCGGGCAAGACGACCTTGCTCAAAATGCTCACCGGTGAATTGGAGCCTGATGAGGGCACGATCACCCACGCCCGCACTCTGTCCGGCGTGATGATCGACCAACAGCGCAAACTGCTGGAACCCAACGCCAGCGTGCGGGACATCCTGGCGGAAGGGGGCGACTGGATCGACGTTCGTGGCGCGCGAAAGCATGTGCAGGCTTACCTCAAAGAGTTCCTGTTCGATCCCAAGATCGTCGACACCAAGGTCGGGATCCTGTCGGGCGGTGAACGCTCTCGCCTGCTGCTGGCCCGCGAGTTTGCCCGCACCGCCAATCTGCTTGTGCTCGATGAGCCGACCAACGATCTCGACCTCGAAACGCTTGACCTCTTGCAAGAGGTGATCGCCGATTTCGACGGCACTGTCCTCATCGTCAGCCACGACCGCGACTTCCTCGACAAAACGGTGACCGTGACGCTTGGCCTCGATGGCACCGGCAAGGTCGATATCGTCGCGGGCGGATACGAGGATTGGGAAGCCAAGCGACGGCCCATGATGGGCAAGCCCAAAAGCGCCTCGTCGCCAAGCTCGTCGAAGACCGCGCCCCCGCCCCCGCCTGCTCCAAAGTCGGACAAGCTTTCTTACAAAGACCAACGCGACTACGAGCTTCTGCCCGCGCGCATAGAGGAACTCGAAGCGGCCATCGCCAAAGGTGAGGCAATCCTTGCCGACCCCGATCTGTTCACCCAAGACCCCCAGCGTTTCGCCACGATCTCCAAAGGTCTGGAGAACGCCCGGAGCGAGAAGGACGACGCCGAAGAGCGCTGGCTGCATCTCGCGGAACGGGTCGAGGGTTGAGCGCCAACGCCGCCACTGCCCTGCACACGCAGATCGCATCCTGCACCCATTGCGCCGAGCACTTGCCACTTGGCCCGCGACCCGTAGTTCAGTTTGCACCCACCTCCAAGGTCCTGATCATTGGCCAAGCCCCCGGCACCAAGGTCCACGCCAGCGGTGTTCCGTGGGACGATGACAGCGGCGACCGCCTGCGCGATTGGCTGGGTGTCGACAAAGCGACCTTCTACGATCCCGGCGCCATCGCGCTGATGCCGATGGGGTTCTGCTATCCCGGCAAAGCGGGCAGTGGGGATGCCCCTCCCCGCCCCGAATGCGCACCGCTTTGGCATGAACGCATCCTCGCGCTTTTGCCCAAGGACCGCTTGACCCTGCTTGTCGGAGCCTTCGCGCAAACCCAATACCTGCCCCACACCAAACGTTGGTCGATGACGCAGCGGGTTCAGCAGCCCGAGCGTTGCGCGCCCTTTGTCGCTCTCCCCCATCCATCGTGGCGGGTGCGGATGTGGATGGCGAAGAACCCGTGGTACGAAGCCGACACTCTCCCCGCCTTGCGCGGCCGCGTGGCCTCCGCGCTGTCCGCCTGACGCCGCTCGGTTCGAAGCCGCTGGGGGGAGACATGGACCACGTGTTACACGGTCCAGAACCAGAATCCCCCAGCCGCCCGCAATCCGTCATCACGCCGCCACCCGCGCTGGCAACACCTTGGCGTTTTTGAGGATCAGGGCGGATACCAGCGCCACGATCAGGCCAACCGGAAAGATCTCGATAAAGGTGATCGGAAGCCGGAACAGCGGATTGCGATACATTTCGACGCTTGCGTTGATTTCCGCGATCTCCGCCGCCTTGGCCGTTTCATCGATGTCTTTCGCCGCCACACCGTCGATCAGGCTTTGCGAGTACGCTTCGATAAAGGCGTAGTCGGTCGCCATGAGCGAGAATTCCCACCCGATCGCGTAGATCACACCCGCCACCGCCGCGATCCCGGCACCGACGCTGGCGCCCTGCACAAAGGTGATCACGCCGCCCTGTTCCATATCGCGGTACCGTTTGATCCCGACAAAAACCAAGCTGAGCACGACCAGCATGATCGCGTAGCCCGCCGCTTCGGACGAAAACAGACTGTCGGTGCCCATCGAAATCAACACGACCGACATGAATGTGATCACGATCGCGCCGATGATCCCGCCGAAAATGAGTGAATAACGCAGCATTGTAGTTCTCCATCCAATGGCCCCGAAGGACGCTCGCCTGCCCACTGCAAGCGTCCCTGGATCGAGCCCATTTGCCCCCTTTGATCCATCACCCAGTTGGGTGAATTCGATCCATTCACCCGCAAATCACCCAGCAAATCTGCGGTTTTCCATCAGAACAGCGCTCTATGGTATCAACGACAAGGACCGCGCCGCCTCGACCGCTTTGCCACGCCCGTTTACATCCAACTTCACATAAAGGCTCGCGACCTGCGTCTTGATTGTGTTGGGCGACACGCCGAGAGAGCGCGCGATTTCCTTGTTGCTTTCGCCCTTGGCCAGATGGTCGAGAATTTCGCGTTCTCGCCGTGTAAGGCCCAGCGCTTTGGCCGCTTTCTCATTGGGTTCAAACGCGGCGGGCGCGGGGCGCGCGGTCAAGCGCATTCCGACCCAAACGCCCAACGCAACAAAGATCGTCGCCACAAAGGCGATGTAGATCTCCCCCGGCATACGCAGCGCGAAATAGCGATACTCCGCCCATTGCAGCGCCACCGCAAGCGCGGCCAGCGGCACCCCGTAAAGCAGCGCGTATCGAAACGTCGTTCTCCCCATGGCTGAAAGGTGCCAGATCAGACATTCCGGGTCCATATCCCGGATAGAACGCGCTACGCTCGCGCCCGTCCTGCTTGACACTGTCAAGCGCCTCATTTCATTGCATGTCGCTGAAAAGCAGGGCTTTTCAGACATCCGTTTGCTTGACACTTTTCCAACTCGCTTTCACCGGATGCGGTAGAAATCGGCCACGCGATCCAGCGCAAGTTTGAGCACCAGTTTGCCGCTGCGCGCGGGCCATCCCAGCGATTTTTCCGCTTCGGGCAGCCCTTCGCCGGCGCACACGACCCGCCATAAAATATCGTCGAGCCCCTTCCCCGCCGCCGCGATGGCTTGATCAAACCTTTGTTTCGCCGCGATCTGCTTTTCCGTGGGCGACAGGCCGTGATCGCGTCCGGCTCCATTGGTCTTCACGCGCACCGGGTCCCAGCGCATCGTCACGCTGGCGGAGAGTTGCGCGCGTTCGTAGTCACCGCGCAGAGCCTCTCCGGCGGCGAACAACCGGTCGTCGATATGCCCGCGCGAATGCAGCCAAGCGATCGGGGACTCACTCAGATTGACGGTGACACTGCGGCGTTTCCCGCGCGCGCCGCCCGCCCGCTTGGGGCCTTCTGAAGTAAGTTCGCGCTCGACAAGATGACGTTTCATGAGGCCGTTCTCCTTTGGACGCATCGAAGTGATCCGCCTGTGCCAAAGGCTTGCCAAAGGCGATGTTCTGTAGGAAAGAGAAAACCGATTTGGTACTTTTTGAGCCAATAGGGTGATTTATGATCAATCGCATTCGCGAAATTCGCCGCGCCAAGGGCCTCACGCTCGCGCAATTGGCCGAGGCCTGCGATCCGCCCACCACCGCGCAAACGGTGGGGCGGCTCGAAACAGGCATGCGCACGCTTTCCACCAAATGGATGGACCGCTTGGCGCAGGCTCTCGGCGTCGATCCCGAAACGCTCGTGCGATCCGAAGCGCAGGAACGCCCGAGCGTCATCGCCGAACTAACCTTGAACGAGGCCGTAGCTCTGCCCTCCCCACGCGAAGCGGTTTTGCCGCACGAACTGGCGCAAGGTCCGGACGACGCCGCGATGCTGGTGATGGAAGTCACCGCTCCGGTAAGCGAATATCGGCCGGGCGATCTGATCTGGCTGCGACAGGTCGATCTCAGCGACGCCCCCACGATCCTCAATCGCGATTGTCTTGTTCCGCGCTCGGGCGGTCGGTTTGCGTTCGGTCGTGTGATCGACACGACCGGATCGCGGGTCGGGATCCTGCCCGTGCAAAGCGGGCAAAAGCAGCAGGTGATCGACAATCCCGAATGGATCGCAGTCACCGAGATGCTGGTGCGCAAGCTTTAGGCTATGATGAAGCGGTCACGAAACTCTTACCGCCATGCGCTAGTCTGATGAGGTGATGAAGCACGCTCTGGTCCTGGCCACGCTCTACCCCAACGCGACCAACCCGCGATTTGGGACCTTTGTGGCGCGGTCCATGGAGAGCTTGGCAGGGCGTGGCGATTGGAAAGTCAGCGTCATCAATCCGATCGGCATGCCCCCGCTGGGATTAGGCGCGCTGTCGGAACGCTATCGCGCGCTGCAAGACTTGCCTGAACGCGCCGAGGAAGGCGGGGTGACCGTCTACCGACCGCGCTTCACCTTGATCCCGAAAGTCGGCGCGCGGCGCAACGCAGGCGCCATCGCCAAGGCCGCTTTGCCCGTGGCGCAGGCCATACATGCGGATACAGCGGTCGATCTGGTGGATGCGCAGTTCTTTTTCCCCGATGGCCCCGCCGCCGCACCGCTGGCGAAGGCGCTCCAGCGACCTTTGACTATCAAGGCGCGCGGGAGCGATATCACCTATTGGGGTGGCTTTGACTTTGCGCGCGAACAGATGCGCGAGGCCACAATGGAAGCCAATGGGCTGCTGGCCGTATGCGGGGCGCTCGCCGATGAAGCGGCGGCGACGCTTTCCATACCGCGCAAGGCCATTGGCGTTCACTACACCGGCTTGGGTCGCGACCGCTTCCGCCCGCTGGGCCACACCCAATTGCGCGCCCAATTGGCGGGTCCGTTGGGATTTGCTCTGCCCGCTGGAGCGCCGGTGCTGGCCTGTGTTGGCGCTTTGGTTGCGCGCAAGGGGCACGATATCGCCATCGAAGCTCTCGCGTTGCTGACGCGAGATCACCCCAAGGCGCGTCTGCTGCTTGTCGGCAAAGGCGAAGAAGACACCGCGCTGCGCCGCTTGGTGGAGGAACGCGGGCTGGCCGAGCGTGTCCATTTGACCGGAGTCATCGACCACGACCTGCTGCCGGTGATCCTTTCCGCGGCTGATATCATGGTGCTGCCCACGGCCAACGAAGGCCTCGCCAACGCCTGGGTTGAAGCCTTGGCCTGTGGAACGCCGGTCGTGACCTGTGATGTCGGCGGCGCGCGTGAGCTGATCACCAACGATATAGCTGGGCGGTTGGTGAAGCGCAGCGCCGAAGGGGTGGCACACGGTGTGCGCGAGGTCTTGGCCTCCCCGCCCGACCCGCAGGACGTGGCCGCGCTAGTCGAGCGTTTTGACTGGACGACACACGCCGCCGATTTGGCCGCCTACTACGAGGGGCTGCTCGCCTAAGGCGCGTTCAGACCACGCCGCGCGAGCGGTCGCGCGCGGCTTTCTCTTGTTTCTCGATCGCGCTTTCCTCGGGCACGAAGCTGTTCGAGGTAACGCCCAGCCAGATCAGGATCGGGCTGGCGAGATAGACGCTGGAATAGGTCCCGACGAACAGGCCCACCGTGATCGCGGCGACGAGACCAAACAGGCTCGCCGGACCAAACAGCAGCAGCGGCAACAGCGCCACCAGCAGCGTCAACGAGGTCATGACCGTGCGCGCCAAAGTTTCGTTGATCGACAGGTCGAGCAGCTCGGGCAACGGCATTTTGCGGAACTTCTTCAGGTTCTCGCGAATGCGGTCGAACACAACGATGGTGTCGTTCAGTGAGTAGCCGATGATCGACAGGATCGCCGCGATGATCTGGAGCGAAAATTCAAGCTGGAACAGCGCAAACAGCCCCAGCGTCAGCGACACATCGTGGAACAAGGCGAACAGCGCGCCCACACCGAACTGCCACTCAAACCGGATCCATATATACAGCGCCACCGCGACCATCGCCGCGATCAACGCGATCAGCGCCGCCTCACGAAACTCGCCCGCGACCTTGCCCCCGACAGTGTCATTCCCGTCGTTGCGCACATCTGGATATTCTTGCGCGATGGTTGCGATCACTTGATTGCCGATTTCGCTCGCCGCGCCGGGCGTTGCTTCGACTTCCTCGGGCAAACGCAGACGGATCGAGACCTGATTGGGCGCGCCAAATTCCTGCACCACAGGGGAGCCATAGCCAAGGCCACCGACAAGCTCGCGCAGGGCCGGGATCGGCGCTTGCTCCTGCTCTTCAAAGGTCAGGCGCACTTCTTGGCCCCCGGCGAAATCAACGCCGTAATTGAGGCCCTGCACGGCCACCAAAGCCCAGCTTGCCGCGATTAGCAGCAGGCTGATGATGAAAAACGGCGTGCGCAGCTTGAGGAACTTGATGTTCGTGTCAGCGGGGACGAGCTTGAGAAGTTTCATGAGGTGTGGCTCGCTATCGATCAGATGTTGATTTCGGCCGGGCGGCTCTTCAGCCAGCCTGCGGCCCACATCCGGGTTAGATTCAACGCGGTGAAAACGGTGGTCGCCAGACCGATCACCAGCACGATGGCAAAGCCGCGAATGGGGCCAGAGCCGAAGAAGAACAGCAACGCGCCCGCGATCAGGTTGGTGATGTTCGCGTCATAAATCGCGCGGCTGGCTTCTTTGTAGCCCGTCTCCACGGCGGCGAGCACTTTGCGCCCCCGCTTGCGCTCTTCGCGGATGCGTTCGTTGATCAGCACGTTAGCGTCCACCGCCGCGCCGACGGTCAGAACGAACCCGGCAATGCCCGGCAACGTCAGCGTCGCGTTAAGGCCCGCCATGACGCCCAGCAGGATCATCACGTTAAAGGCCAGCGCGACCGTCGCGTAGACGCCAAACCGGCCATAGGTCGCAACCATCAGTGTAATCACCGCAATCGATCCGATCAGCATCGCGATGAGGCCCTTGCGGATGGAGTCGGCGCCAAGGTCCGGGCCAACGGTGCGTTCTTCGACCACGGTCAATTCAACCGGCAGCGCGCCCGAATTCAGCTGGATAGCGAGTTTCTTGGCGCTTTCGGCGGTGAAGCTTCCGGATATCTGCGCCGATCCGCCCAGGATGGGCTCGTTAAAGCTTGGCGCGGACAGGATCTTGCCATCGAGGATGATGGCGAAACGGTATCCGACATTCTCGGTCGACAGTTTCGCAAACTTGGTCGCGCCTTGGTTGTCAAAGCGGATGTTGACCACATCTTCGTTGGTCTGCGGGTCTTTGCCCGGGCTTGCTTCGGTCAGGTTGTCGCCACGAATGCCGCCAAGCCGCTCCACTGCCAGCGCGGTGCCGGCAAAATCGCTTTCATCGACGAACGGGAAAATCTCGCTGCCCGGAGGGGCAATGCCCGCTTGCACGTTGGTCGGCAAAGCGTCGCGGTCGACCAGCTTGAATTCCAGAACGGCCGTTTCACCCAACAACGCTTTCAAAGCCTCGGGGTCTTCCAGGCCCGGCACCTGCACCACAATGCGGTTTTCGCCCTGGCGGATGATCGTCGGTTCACGCGTGCCCAATTCATCAATACGGTTGCGCACCACTTCGACCGCGCCGTTCATCGCGGTGTCAAGCGCGCTATCGAGCCCCGCCTGCGTCGGGGTCAGCACCATGCGCTGCGAATCGACCACTTGAAGGTCCCACTCCGCTGTGATGCCCTCGCCCGCGATCAGCGGTTCAAGGATCGATCGCGCGCGGTCGATTTCCGAAGGGTTATCGAGAATGAAGGATAAGGAGCCATTCGCGGTCGAGATATCGCCGATGCGGATGCGTGGTTCCGCGTTGCGCATCGCTACGCGGACGTTCTCTTCAAGATTTTCGAGCCGATTGACCGCGACGAAATCCTCATCCCCTTCCAGCAAAAGGTGCGAACCGCCAGCCAAATCCAAACCCAGATTGACCTGCGGCATTTCTTCCCAGGTCGAGGCCGGACCAACCCCGCCCGCGCCAAAGAGCGAGGGGATCGCCATCGCCGCGAGCCCTAGGGTGATCACCCAGAGCGAAATCTTCTTCCAGAGGGGGAAATCGAGCATGGCGCGTTTCGTATCTTTGCTGTTCTATGCTGAAAATGCGATGCGGCTTTGTGCACCGCGAGGGCCGAGGCCCCTTAGTCGTTCGCCGGTGTGCCGCCGGGCGGAATGATGTCGCCGATGGTCTGCTTGACCGCCTTGACCCGCACATCCTTCGCGATATCGATTTCGACGTAATTGTCGTCAACCTTTGCCACTTTGCCGACGAGGCCGCCAGCGGTGACCACCTGATCGCCCTTTTTGACCGAAGCGATTTTTTCGCGGTGCTCTTTCTGCTGCTTCATTTGCGGGCGCAGGAGCAGGAAATAGAAGATCACAACCATGCCGATAATCGGCATGAAGGTGAGCCATGCGGGCGGTTCAGCCGGGGCGCCAGCCGCCGCCAGAGTGGCGATGATTACGTCGAACATGAGTTTTGATATACCTGCTAAATGTCACTTATCGAAAACTGAGCGTGGCAAGATCCCATACGATGATCGATGAACCCGTGAATTAGCCCGAGTTCGCCGCTTCGCTTCCCGCCCCGTCGGTATCAAGTGGGCGCGCCTAGCAGCGTTTCAACCACCCGGCAATCGCATGTGAGACAGCCAGGTTTCGCCGGGGAGCTCCGAGCGGTGGTACACACGGCGACTGAGCGCAGACTAGACAACGCAAAGACACCCGTGAAAGCCATCGCAACAATCGCGGGTTGCCAGACCAAAAGAGCCCACGTATAGGCCGCGCCTCCACTGGTCTCGGGAAGTAGCGCAGCCTGGTAGCGCATCACACTGGGGGTGTGGGGGTCGCAGGTTCGAATCCTGTCTTCCCGACCAGTGGGTTCGT